>NZ_FUKO01000003.1 GCF_900163815.1 Microbacterium esteraromaticum
CGATCGGTGACGAGACAGCGATGCGTGAGGCGTGGGAGTCGGAGTGGTCGATCCCACAGAAACGCGCCATCATCGCCGCCCTCGTAGACACCCTCGTGATCCTGCCCCTCCCCAACGGCGGCGCACGGTTCAGGCCCGAACGGGTGCAGATCACCTTCAAAGCCTGACACCACAGCACTGCACATGCAGGTGATCCCCGGGAATGCTGCATCGAGGGTGCGGTGTCAGGTTTCGAGTTTGGTGAGCACGCGGAGCTTTGACAGCGCGACCGGGTCGGTGACCGCGAAGGACACCCCCGACCGCTCACACGCCTCTCGCGTGAACCCCTCTGGGTCGAAGCCTGGCGGGAGTGCGCCAGGTGCCTGCGCCCGTCCCCGGGATGGGGTCCGTACCTGACTGGTGCGGGCAATACTCGGTGTACTGGTGGTGTGCGTGATCGTGTTCATACACGACAGGTGCGTCACCCAAACCACAACATCTAGTATTTACTCGCGACTTGAGCTACTATATGTGCTCACGCAATTCAATCAGGAGACCGGTGCGGTGGTCGTGATTCGCAACCACCGGGAGTGTTGATTCAACACCCCCGCACAGCCAGATCGAGATTCACAGGAAGCAACTTTTCCTGGGAAGGGGCGGTTGTGTCGATTCGACACCACCGTGGTCCTACTCCACGAGAGGCTTCCCAGGACAGACGGTCTCGCTGAATCGGCGGCACCGCGGTTCCCTTCAGGATCAAGAAACCCCAGGTCGCATGGTGGGGCCATGGTGGCTCCACCGGCGCGGTTCACCCGCAAACTGGAAAACCCCTGATCCCACGGTGCCGCCACGGTGGCGGGACCGTGCGTGAGTGTCAGTCGGAGGTCGTCGCCTCCGGCAACGTGATTCCCTCAAAGGGAGCCGCGCGGCGGATGAACTCGGCACGATCTGTTTCGCTGATCGTCGTGATCCCATAGAACAGGGAGACACCCGCCACGAGCCCGTCATCGCTCTCGCCCGCCTGGTAGTCAGGGTCGAGCGTTTCATCCTGGACCGTTACGTCAAAGAACTCAGCCCCACGATGGAAGCTCCCCACCCGCATCCACACAGGATACTCCTCGAAGTAGGTGTCGCTCGCTACATCAGTGATCCCGTACTGTTCCGCGACCTGCCGAACGGTGTCGATGACCGCATCCCATTGTTCGACAGAGACGGTGACACTCACCTCGTAGAGCGCCGAGTTAAAGGTCGTCAATAGTGATGTTCCGCCGTACCCGTTGCCTTCCTGCGGGTACCAGCCACTTTCGTTTTCTACCGTCCATCCGGTGATGCCGTACTGGGTTTCGAGAGTGTCCTGAACTTCGGCGATGAGCTGGTCTGCCCGTGCTTCAACCTCTTCAGCAGCGGGGAGCATCAACACATCGTTTGCTGGGATGCCCGCGTTCGCCGGGTAGTCGACCCACTCAACGGTGACCGTGTTGCCCTCAGCGTCGGTCATGGTTGTTGTCGGTGAAGGTGCGCAGGCAGTCAACAGAATCACTGCTGCTACGGCAGCTGCCGTGCCGAGCGCGACACGCGACCGCAATCGTGTTCCGATCATCATGTTGGGTTCTCCTGTCTCACCCAATCGGTGCGTTCGCCATTCTCTTCAACTACCCACCGCACAGGATCATCGATGTAGCGCACGTTCGGTGTAAACCAGAACGTCTGATCCGGGTCCCAGCCCGCGATCACGGTAGCGGTCTGCTCATCGACAGGGATCGCGATTCCCGCCGCAGAGAGATAGGTCTGTGTCTGGAGGTGTACAGCGTCGTAGTGTTCGGCGACTTTCGCCCAGTCCGGGACCACCCAAGCACCGTCTCGCCCGGTGGCGCGGTACCAGTCGTGACGCTTTTGCGCGGTGACCTCGATCGGGAACCGCGCGCATAGATCCGCCCACGCTTCGGCGGTGTCAATCTCGAAGATACGCAGCCCAGCGGGTACCCCCAGCCGCCGCGTGTTCGCTTGCTCCCAGCCGAGGCTGTCTTCCACGAACCACAACCCGGCAGGACTCTCGTCGAACAGTGCCCTGGTGGTTGAGGGAAGCTCCCACGGTGGGCGTGACCACCAGTTCCCGCTCCAGTTCGCGGTCACATCCGACGGACGCTCCCGCCGAGCAGCCAGTTCTTCCTCGACGATCTGATCCCGCACCTTGCGGAGTAATGCCATCGGGTCTGCCATGATCTCGTGCGTTGGTGCGTCATCCCACTCCACCTGCCATTGGGAACGCTCCGCCACCGGCTCACCCCACCACGTGGCATGCGCAGACGCGGCAATGTGCTCCGCGACGCGGCGAAGCGGAACCTGCAACTCATCTGACACCGCAAGTACGTCGCTCCCGTCCGCCTCCTGCCAGTACCTGGCCGAACCGACCGGCTCGGAGACGCAGTCACGCAACAGTTCCGGGGTCACTTCGGCCAACGACACAGTTTCCAAGCGCGCTGCAACCTCAGCGGGGGCGACCTCCCGAACCTCCCCACCGACGTTGCCGATCAACTGCACCGATGTGCCCTTGCCTGGGTCAAGGTGATACGAGGCGAGAAAGACTCCCGCGTTGAACGAGTCCTCACGGTACTCGGGGACGTGGAGGCGATCGGATGCGATCGCATACTCGAGGAGCAGGCGTCGTCCCCGTGGCCCGCACATGAGGAGGTCTGCCAGCGAGGTTGTGTCGATCATGCGGACACCACCCACGGTGCGGACGAGAAGTTACCGCGTCGCATCCGCTCAGAGGACGGATCGAAGTCGATGCTTGACACCCGCTTCTGAGCGTCAAGCCGCGTCAAGGTGGGATCAGCCGCAGAGAGACCCCAGGCTGTCTCAAATCCGGCAGACAACCCCACGTCGTAACAGGCCTGAGCCCGCTCACTTACCTCCACCAGAATCCGCACCCCCCGAGTCTACGAACCGCCCCTGAGAACCCGACTGCCTGGCTCCTCGGCTCAAACACTCCTCAGCAACAAAGTGAGGCACGTATGCCACCGTTGGTGGGGCGTGCGCACCTCCCTCATGAGACGACTCATGAGGGAGGTCAAGGTGAAGGGCGGCGTGATCCTGTTCCGCGGCAACGGTGCCGCCGCGCGCCGCTATGTCGAGGCCGACCGTTCCCGTGCGGATGAGTACTACCTCGGCGCTGACAACGCGGTCGCCGAGTACGCGGTGCTCGACCCCAGCGGCGAGGTCACGGCTACCCGCTCCTTGACTGCCGAGGACTATGAGGGGTGGGTGGACTGGGCTGAGCCCATCACAGGCGAGTCGATGGGCACCCCGCGCGCGGCGACCGAGGGCACGAAGGGGTCTCCGTTGTTCGCGGAGATGACGATCAACGCACCCAAGTCCCTTTCGGTCGCCGCCGCCCTCCACCCCGAAGTCTCGAAAGCGCTAGACGTCGCGCAGCAAGACGCGCTGGCTGAGATACGCCGGTGGCTTGGCCAGCACTCCGTGACCAGGGTCGGCCCGCGTGACGCGCGGGAAGTTCTGCCTATCGAGCAGATGCAGGTCGTTGGTATCCGGCACAAGACATCGCGTGCAGGTGATCCTCATCGTCATACCCACATGCAGATCGGCACGCGAGTCTTTGCCGCTGGGAAGTGGCGGGCACTAGACACCGCCGCCCTGTTCAAGCAGCAGGGCACGATCCGTGCCCTCGGCACCGCCGTCATCGCCGCACACCCACAACTCGCTCAGACCCTCACAGAACACGGCCTGACTCTCGATCCCGTCTCCGGTGAGGTGACGGAGTTGCAGCCGTTCAACGGCATCATGTCGAAGCGGTCAGCGCAGATCAGACGCAATCTTGACCGGCTCGAAGCCGAATGGGAAGCGCAGCATCCCGGCGAAGCCCTCGGCCCGGTCATGACGGCCCGACTGCAAGGCATCGCTTGGACGCACCAGCGGCCTGGAAAGAAGCCTGCCGATTTGAAGAACGAGCAGTGGTGGGTGCAGGAACTCCGCGACGCCGGGTACAACTCCGAACGCCTCGCGCGCACGGCCGTGCAGCGTCGGGTGCTGTTGGATGATCTGGTCGTGCAGGAGGTTGCGTCGCGGGCGCTGGATCGCTGCGCCGCCGCATCGTCGGCGAGGACGCGTCATGCGGTGCAGGAGCATGTCACCCGCATCACTACCGAGCACGGCGTGCGCGCGACCCCGGCCGAGTTGCGCGAGTTCATCACGATAGCGACCGAGCTTGCGGTCTCGGATTGCTTCTCCGTCCTCCCACCGGACGCAGCGACCCCGGAGCATGTCGCGCACCTGACCAGCCTCACCGTGGTCGCCGCCGAAACCACGCTCCGCGACCAAATCACCGCCGCCAGACCGGAGCAAGAGCCTGTGTACCCGGACGTGACCGAGGCCGCACGAGCGGAAGGGCTGGACAATGGGCAGACGGTCGCTGCTGCGGCGATCGCTTCGACCGATCCGTTGGTGATCGTGGAGGGGGCTGCGGGCAGCGGGAAGACAACGATGCTGCGCACCGCCATTGCAGTCGCCGCCGAGCAGGACAGGGAGTCGCGGGTGGTTGCGCCGACACTGCGGGCGGCGCAGGTCGCGCACGACGAACTCGGCGTACTGGCCACGAGCGTTGCGGCGCTCGTGCACGCGCACGGATGGCGATGGAACGCCGACGGCGTATGGACACGCCTGGGCCCCGGCGACGCCGACCCGGACACCGGGCGCACCTACACCGACCCGGCAGAGGATGCAGTGCTGCGCCGGGGTGAGCGGGTGATCGTGGACGAGGCCGGGATGCTCGACCAAGACACCGCACACGCCCTCCTCACCATCACCCAAGAGGCAGGCGCGACGGTCGCGCTCGTCGGTGACCGCGCCCAACTCCCCGCCGTCGGACGGGGCGGGGTACTCGACATGGCCGCACAGATTCGTGGCCGTACCTACGACATGACCGAACTGCACCGGTTCGCAGACGCCGAGTACGCGGCGCTCACGTTGACCATGCGTGACAGGGAGAACCCCGGCGACGTGTTCGACCGACTCGCCGCAATGGGTCTCATCACCCTGCACACCGACGAGGAGCAGGCCCGCGAGCACATCACCGAGCAATCCCGTGACGGTGAGGCGATCACTGTTGCCACGAACGACGACGCCGCCACGCTGAACGAACGCATCCGCACAGGACGGGTCGAGTCCGGCGAGGTCGACGACACGGTGACCGCGACCGGCAGCGACGATCTGCCTATCGGTCGAGGTGATCTGATCCAGACGCGGAAGAACGACACCGCGCTCGGCGTGGCGAACCGGCAACAGTGGATCGTCCAACACGTCGAGAACGATGGCACGGTCTACGCGCGAGAAGCCGTCAGTAGACGCAGAAACCCGCGCACCGTCGCCCTTTCGCCTGAGTACGTGAGCGAGCACGTACACCTGTCCTACGCGGCCACCGCCTACGGCGTCCAAGGCGCAACCGTCGATACTTCTCACATGATGCTCACCGACGCGACAAGCGCGGCTGGCGTCTACGTCGGCATGACCCGAGGCCGCGAGCACAACCGGCTGCACGTCATCGCCGAGAGCATGGCTGATGCGCGGGTGCAGTTCGTTGCAGCGATGGAACGCGACCCTGCAGACCGTGGCCTCGACCATGCAACCCGCACCGCACAAGAAGCGGTGCGCGGCATCGTCAAGAGCGGCCCCATGTCGTTCGTGAACCAGGAAATTGTGTCTCTTGTGCAGCGCGCGGAGCTTGCTCAGGCGCAGGCTGAACGCTGGCAAGAGGTCGCTACGGTTCTTGCAGACCTCCGTGCCGCGGAGAGCACCATGCGCGAGACAGCGCGTATAGCCGAGCAGTATGCGCGAGAGCGGGCCGAGCAGGTACGCGACGAGGTCTCCGCGCATGTTTCCGCCGCAGCGAGAGACGCACTCGCCAAATGGCAGGAGGCTGTCAGCGCCGAGCGTGTGACAGGAGAGCAGGCGCGGACGGCATCGTGGTTCGAGAAATGGCGTGCCCGCGATGAACACGAACACGCCAGAGCACGAGCGTCCACAGCGCGTCACCGCCTGGCCAACGAGTGGGGTGAGATTCCAACGCTGAACGAAGCAGCCGACGGCTGGATCCAGCGAGTCACCCGTTCGCGGGTCGATGACGACCCGCGCGTGCTCGATGCCGAGCAGCAACATCAGGAAGCCCGTGACGCGCTATTCTCCAGACCACAACGCGCAAAGGCTGCACGGGTCGCGACCTACGCGCGGATATTCGGGCCGGAGGCCGTGAGCCGCAATCGGCATGCGTACCTCAGCGCGAACCCCGCGCAGCAGGCCGTGAGAACAGCAGACGCCGCGAGGCGGGCGAAGGAAGAAGCCGAGCTGCTGCGCTCGCTCACCCCGTCTGAAGCCGCAGCACGGATCGAGCAGACTCGTGCCGCGCAAGCCGCCCTCGCTGCTGAGAGGACCGAGCGGGAGCGCGCCAGCCAAGAGTTCGGGCAGCAGCGGAACACGCCTGGACAGGGTGGCGTCAGTCGAGGTCTATAGGCTTGATGGCATGAGTTGGTTGGTGCGGCGGAAGAGTCAGGCGTACCGGCTCCGCGACAACGGTGATATCACCGCCGAGCAGATCGGGCCGCTGCACCGGGGTTCCCCGATGCTCGAATGGGGATCGATCAGCAAGACCGTCACCGCCCGGATCACTGAGCAGCTCGCCCACGCAGGCGCCCTCGATCTCTCAACGCCGGTCAGCGAGTACTTACCGGAGGTGAAGCTGCCGACGGCGGTCGATGTTCGATCACTCGTGACGCACACCTCCGGTCTGCCGCGCGTTCCCAAGGGCATGATCACGACGCTGGCGGAGGCGCGTGATCCGTACGCGAAGTACACGACCGCGTATTTCGACACCGAGGTGCTGCCGACCCTCGACGAGCAACGCACCGACACCCTGGGCACGTTCGACTACTCCAACCTGGGATACGCCGTGCTGACCCGGCTGCTTGAAGTCGTCACCGAACGCGACTCGGACACTCCCCGCCGATACGGGTGTCGTCCCTCGCGAGCAGACGCGACATCCTCGTCCGGGTCGAGCAGGCGTTCTCGTTCTTCGAGAGCCTCGCGCAGCGCTTCCCGGTGGATGCGGACGGTCTGCTCGGTCGGGGTGATCGCCTTGTCGAGGACGGCAGCCAGCCTGTCGCTGCGCCCGGTGGCTTGGTGTGGAACCTCGCCCCCACGAACTCGTCCCGCAACGCCTGGCCCGGTGCGAACAGGGCAGAGTCGAGGGCGTATCCGGCATAGTCGGCGAGTTGAGTGAAGAACACGAATTGCGCCCGGTGGACGCCGCGCACCTCATACGCCAGCGGCACGCGGAGGCCGACGCCCGGCGAGTCAAGGCAGAACGCGCACGCGCCGAACGCGCAGCACAAGTTACATCCGCCGAGCATGAACAACGCCAGTACACCGACCCACATCGTGAGCGCGGCATCGGATTCTGACCTACGACGTCGTAGCCCGCGTGCATTCTCTGATGTCGGGGCGAGAACTTGAGAGCAGCTGCGGTGCCAGTTGGGCGGGGACTGGTGGGTCAAGACGGGCAGAGCCGGGCTCGACGTGTGAGGGGCAGCCGGTACGGTCGGTGTATGGGTTCGGCCAGAGTCGGAGAGAAGGATGCGCGCCTGCGGGTGCGTCCCCGTTGGGGACTCATGGTCACGGCGTCGATCCTCATGGTGGGGACTGTCGCGCTCGTCTGGCTTGCCGCGGTGCCCTTCGGTGCGGGTGTGTGCCCCACGATCGATCCACCCCCGACGAGTTGTTCCGCGTCCTACCGGGCGGGAAGCGGCATGGTTGCGACGATCATTCTTCTCGCGCTCTACGTCGTGACGATGCTCGCCGCCGTGCTTCGGCGTTCAGCGGCACGTCCTATCGCTGTCGCGGGCGTGGTGATCCTTGTGCTCGCCCCGGTCGTCACCTATGCCGCCGTAGCGTGGAGCTCCGGCTTCATCCTCAGCGAGGCAGGCGAGCTGGGCGCTGACATACAGACCATCGTTGCTTCTCCGACCGATGATCCCGTGGGTCAGTGGGGCGAGGTCGGGGAGCGCTCGGCGTTCCTGACAGTCCTCGACGATGGCACTGTCGCCGGCAGCGACGGATGCAACGGGATGAGCGGGGCGTGGAGCGTGTCCGATGGGAGGGTCGTGTTCTCTGACATGATCACGTCACTCATGATGTGCTCCGGCCTGGAGTCTGAACTTCAGGGGTCGGTGGTCGCCGCCGTCGCGAGCGGCGACACGCTCTATGTGCTCGATGAGAACGGCGGCCTGAGCGGAGTTCTTTCGCGCGCACCAAACCAGTAGTCTCCACACTTCGAATGGAGTCGGCCACAATCAGGGAAAGTGTTGTGCGCCCGCAGACTCATCCCCGTTGGGAGTAGCCGGTGTCGGCGACCTCGTGGGCGAGCTGAACGCCGTAGGAGCCGATGCCTTTGATGACCTGCAACGTGGACGGGTCGCCGCCAGTGCGGCGTCCCGCCCACGCGATCGGTAACTAAGGTCATTTGTGTGATGCTCCTTCCCGTCGTTGTCACAGCACCACATACGACAACCCGCGATTTCTGGACCCTGGGTGGGCTCCCTATTCGACTCGTCTGCAATCAGACCGAGGACGTACTCCGATGCCGCCTCTCGTCGGGCGCGTTTCTCCCCTGCTCAGCCTCCCGAGCGAGACGAACACGCTTTATAGCCGCCGTCACGACCAACCCGACAAGAACTCCAGAAATCGTGAACGCAAAGAGCGGAAGAGTGCCATAGAGGAGACTCTCCTCGCTCGGAAGCAGAGGCGACACTGCCGTGGGGTTGTCGGGAGCTGGCAGCGGCGGAATCTCGACCGCGCCGGGGGCAGGATCAGGCGCCGGTACCGTCTTCGCGCGCCGATGGAGCTTGATCCACTCTCGTAGAAGTTCACCGGGCTCATCACCTGCGGCGAGAATATCCGCTGTCACCGCCAAACCTGCATTGGCGATCCCGTATCCGTAGAGCGGATCAGGTCCGTTACCGATACCCCCAGCCGGACCGGAACCCACTGGGTCAGCCGTGAGCTCGATGCGGTTGATCACCTGGCCTGCCGTGAGTTCAGGATGCGCTGCGCGTACGAGCGCAACGATACCCGTGACAATCGGTGTCGCAGCGCTGGTGCCGTACCAGTTCACGACCGCCCCCTCAGCTGTGACGCCCACAAGTTCCTCGCTCGGGGCCGAGACGCCAATCGTGATTCCCTGCGTTGACGCCTCTTGGCTCGCAAAGCCACTGCGGTCGATACCCCCGACCACGAGTACCCCTGGAATCGTCGCGGGGGCTCCGACCATATTCGTACCGCTACCTCGGTTACCCGCCGCGACCACGATCACGACGTCGTGATCGTACGCATAGAGGAACGCTTCGTCCCAAGACTCGTCCCAATCAAGCGTGTTTGTTGTGAACGACAGGTTGATCACGTCGGCGCCGTTGTCAACCGACCAGAAGATTGCGTCTGCCACCTGCCGGGTGAACGGGATATTGCTCTGCGAGCCCGGGAACCCGATCGACGCCGAGAGTAGATCCGCGTCTGGAGCGACTCCGATCATGGCAGTGCCATCAAGGGTGTCTCTCCCCGCTGCCACCGAGGCGACTAGCGAACCATGGTCACGATCCTGCACGCCCACTGGCGTGCGTCCATCGAGTGTCCCAACTCCGGAGAAGTCCTTGCCGCCGACCACGCCTTCGAAGACGGGCGACCCGCGACCAATGCCTGTGTCGATCACGGCGATGGTTTGCCCCTCACCACGCGTAGTTCCCCATGCGTCGGGGATACTCAGGCTCTCGAGCCAAAACTCCTGCTCCCGCACAGAGCTCTGAAGCGATGCGTCCGGGGAAGGGGCTGGTGAGGGGGTGGGGGTAGTGAACTCGACTGCCGTTGCTGTGAGAGAGCCCCCGAGAGCAAGCGACAGGCCCAGCAGCAGTGCTGGGCCTGTCGTCGTGGTGAGACGAAACATTGATCTCCGGTGAGATGTTCTCCCTACAGTGCAGAGAGAGGCAGGCAGCCGCTGCTGCCCGGGAACTTGAGATGGCTGCGAGTCGTTGGGCCGTACACGCCATCGACTCCAATACCGTGAACGCTCTGCGCGTGCATCAGCCCGTTGTACGTCGCTGGCCCAAAGCTGCCATCGACAACCAGCGAGCGACCGTAACAGTGGTTCAACGCGGTCTGAAGAACCCGGACCGCAGCGTTGTTCGTGAGACCGGACTCCATCACGCAGTTGGTCCCGACCCCCGGCGCCGTCGGGATCGCGTAGATCCCCGGCGGTACCACGTTCACAATCGTTCGCTGGGTGCAGTATGTCACCCTCCGCGGAGCCACCGCCTTGAGCGCCTCGAGGTATGCGCGGTCGCCCTCGCCGAACTGCTCCTCGGATTCCGTGATTGCGACCAACCACTCGGCCTCAGATACTCCGTCCGGTGTAGGCGTTGTATCGACATGTGAACTCTCGGGCGTTCCCGATCCGAGTTCCACAGCACTTGCCGGTGCAGCGAAGAAGCCGAGTCCAGTGATGGTCGCCAGCAGCGCAACTACAAAGTCCCGCCAACGACCTTTGCGTAATCGCATGATGTCCTCCTTTCCGAATACCGGCTATCAAGCCGGTCAGTAGATACCGCAGGTCATGGTGCCGGTCGCCGTAGCGTTCGACTTGCCTGCAACTCGGGCGCACTCGTATCGGGTGTCGACATCCCAACCGCCGACACCGAGAACGAACTTCTGTTGGGTGTAGCTGCGCCCCTGGTTCGATACGACACCAGCGGCACTCGCGGTGAGGCCCTCCTTGCGCCAGCCGATGGCATATGTCTGCCCGCCATAGTCGGCTCGCGATGCCGAGGTCACCGTCGACCCATTGGCGCACCAGCGACCCACGTGGTACCAGCTGTAGATACCGCCGCCGTAGATGTTCTTCTGCTCCCAGTCAGTACGCGCAGTCCAGCAACCAGTAGCGAAGGGCGTCACAATGTCGCCCGTAGCCGCCGCTGCCTCGAGGGACGTTTTCGCGGCTGCGTTCGCCGGCGTGACCGTAGTGGTCTCGACAGTCGTGCTCGGCAGCATCGTGTTGACGAAAGCTGTGCGCTCACCCTGGGAAAGAGTGTTGAGGTAGGACTCAAGATCAGCAGTGATCTCGAAATTGGCATCGTACTCGTTGACGACAGTCTGGGGCGCTGGGGCATCCAACACTTCGGCGCTTGCGCTGGTATTCGCAAACGCGAGCGACGCCACGCACGCGACGACAGCGGTGAAAGCAGATGCAGGCTTCAACTTCATGGTTCTCTCCTCATTGAGCTCGATCACCACCATGGTGGTGATCCTGAGGCTAGCAGGTACCTATCTATCGCAGGTAGCTGCTAATCCAAGGCATCACGCGTACACTGTCACAGTGATTCCTTCACGTGAACAACTGTTCGCGCAGCTTCGCAAGGGAGTCCTCGAGTACTGTGTACTCGCGGAGCTATCTACCGCGTCCTCCTACGGACACGTGCTCGCTGCGACGCTTGCCGAAGGCGGTGTCCTCTTCGCCAGCGGCGGAGCGCTGTACCCCGTACTCACAAGGTTGCGTGATGCCGGATGGGTCGTCACGCACTGGGAGGAGTCGAACGTCGGGCCTCCGCGGAAGTATTACTCGATAACGGAAGCAGGCTTGAGAGCACTTGAGGAGTTCACCACCGCATGGAGGGACTTTTCGGGGGATGTCAACGTCGTATTATCCAGAAGGCGAGGAGCCAGTGAGCTACACACAGAGGGTTGAGCTCCCTGAGCTCGCAGAGTCATATCTCCAAGAGCTCACATTCGCCCTTCGAAACACAACGGAGCGCGACGGAGTGCTCTATGAGGTCCGTAGCCACCTCGAGCAAGCGGTACTGGCTGCTCCACCTGGACAACAGGAAACGGCAGTACGCGCCGCTCTCGATCAGCTTGGAACAGTCGAGCAGATCGCCGGCACTGCGACCCCGCAGCCTGCTCCGGCCGAACCCGAAGAGGTTTCACCAAGGCCGGGAATGGCATACACAATCGGTCTCATTCTCGCGATCATCGCTGTGCCCGCCGCGTTCCTCGTCCCCGTCGTCGGAGCCGCACTCGCCCTCGCTGTGCTCGGCTGGGTCGTTTTCGGTCTACGAGGTAACCGAAAGGACAACTGGGCCCCCATCGCAGTAGCCAGCGCTGCTGTCATCATCGGGATTCTCATGTTCACACTTCAGATGCCCGCAGGCCCGGCACCCGCCGGCGTGCCCCTTCCGGTGATTGCCGACTAACGAGAACGTCAAGCGGTAGTCGAGACATCCGGCCCCGTTGCCCTTACCGGGTGGCGGGGCTGTTCTCTCGCCGCGCTCGAAGCTGCAGCACCTCGCGAACTCCGCCGGCGTCCACCGCGAAGAATTTCCCCGCCCGCGCAGCCCGGGGATGAGCGCATCGCCCTGTTCCGCCTCGATGGGGCACTGTTCTTCGGAGCGGCCGAATGCATCGTCGCTCGCATCGGTGCCATCCAGAACGTAACCGTCGTGATCCTGCGGCTGTCCGGATTGCAGACATCTAACCCTGAAGAAGATACCCACGGCAACAGATGCACTTCGCCGCGTCCCAGGGTCCGGAGCCCGACTCACGTCCTTACGCAAGAGGGAGTGCGGTGAAGTTCAACTCCCACGCCATTCGGTCGGAAGTAGTCGCGTCAAACGCGACATGTGGTATTGCCGCCCGCTCCGGCGGCAGCGCCGGGCAACGGGCTCAGCGCAGCAGACCGAGGTGTGCGAGGGCCTGGCGGATGAGCGTGCCCCGGCCGCCCTCCATCTCGGCGGAAACGTCGTCGGATGCTGCCTCTTCTGGCGAGAACCAGGTCACTTCGAGCGCGTCCTGACGGGGCTCGCAGGTGCCGGTGACCGGAACGACGAAGGCCAGCGCGACCGCGTGCTGACGCTCATCGTGGTACGCGCTCACGCCCGGCATCGGGAAGTACTCGGCGACAGTGAACGGATCCGGAGATGAGGGCAGCAGCGGGAAGGCCATCGGGCCGAGGTCGTTCTCGACGTGGCGGAAGAGTGCCTCACGGATGCTCTCGCCGTAGCGCACCCGGCCGGAGACGAGGGTGCGGGTGATCTCGCCGAGCGGAGTGGAGCGCAGCAGCACGCCGACAGCAGTCACCTGCCCCGACCCGTCGGTGCGCACCGGAACAGCCTCCACGTAGAGCATGGGCAGTCGCCGACGCGCCTCCTCGAGCTCGATGTCGCTGAGCCAGGCGGGATTGGCATTCCGCGGCACATCGTCGAACCCGAAGTCATCGCCCGGGTCAGGGTCGGGGGTGCGCACGCTCATGGTTCATTTCTACCAGCGTCAGTGGCTGCTGGCAGGATGGGATCGTGACTCTCTCGATCGATTCGTCCGCCACGCTGTGGTCGCCCGAGCCTCGCAGCGGCAAACCGCTCCTCGTACTGCTGCACGGATACGGTGCTGATGAGCGCGACCTGTTCGGGCTGATCCCGCACCTGCCCGATGGCATTGCTGTGGCCGCCGTCGCCGCACCGCTCACTCCCCCCTGGCCGATGCCGGGGCGCTCCTGGTATGCGATCGATTCACTCAACGGCAGGTCCACCGAAGGCATCACGCTCGCTGCCGAGTCGCTGCTACGATGGCTCGAAGAAGCTGCTGGCGATGCGGCATCCGTAGCGCTGCTGGGCTTCTCGCAGGGAGCCGCCGTGTCGCTGCAAGCGCTGCGCCTCGCCCCCGAAAAGTTCGGCAGCGTGGTCGCGCTCAGTGGTTACGCCGCGCCCGGAGACCTGCCGAATGACGAACTGCTGACCGAGACGCGCCCGCCGGTCTTCTGGGGCCGCGGCAGCAACGATGACGTCATTCCCGCGCACCTCATCGAGCACACCGCGCAGTGGCTGCCCACGCATTCCGAACTTTCCGGCCGGGTATACCCGGGCCTCACGCACAGCATCTCCGAGCAGGAGCTCACCGATGTGCATGTCTTCCTGACCCGATGGAGGGATGCCGCGGCATCCGCCTGACTGGCTGATGCGGTCGACTTACAGACAGTTGCACCCGCGACACGCCCGGGATAAAGTCGTCAGGTCCTGTCCCCCGTGTGAGGAAGTCCCTTGATCTGAGTCGTCGCCTTCGCGTATCCACCCACGCGCTGATCCGACGACCCTCGGGACCCTTTCAGCAGGCACGCGACGAGCTCCAGACCCCGGCCTTCCACGCCTTTTGACGTGATGCGGCCCGTCGGCATCTGCGCACCCATCTTCGGGAGTCGCTCATGTCAATATCCACATCCGCCGCCGTCGTCTTCGACCGCCTCACTCACACCTGGCCCGACGGCTCCATCGCGCTCTCGGCTGTGTCCGGCGCATTCGCTTCCGGACGCACCGGGCTGGTCGGCCGCAATGGCGCCGGCAAGTCCACCCTGCTGCGCCTCATCGCCGGCGATCTGCGGGCTTCGACCGGACAGATCACCACGACCGGCGACGTCGCATATCTGCCGCAGCGCCTCACACTCGACACGAACACGAGGGTGGCACACCTGCTCGGCGTCGCTGATCCGCTTGATGCCGTGCGCGCCATCGAGCGCGGCGACGTCGATCCGGCGCATTTCGATGCCGTCGGCGACGACTGGGATATCGAGGCGAGAGCCCAAGCCTCGCTCGCGGAAGCCGACCTGGATCCGGCCTTCCTCGACCGCACCGTCGGCGAGCTGTCAGGTGGCGAAGCCGTGCTCGTCGCGATCGTCGGCATCCGGATGCGCCGAACACCGATCACGCTGCTCGACGAGCCGACGAACAATCTCGACCGCGAAGCCCGCGCACGCCTGTCAGACCTGGTGCGCACATGGCAGGGAACACTCATCGTTGTCAGCCATGACACCGCATTGCTCGAGCTGATGGACGACACCGCCGAACTGTACGGCAGCGAGCTGCGGGTCTTCGGCGGCGCGTATTCCGCGTGGCGAGCGTGGTTGGACAGCGAGCAGGATGCCGCCCGCCAAGCCGCAGTATCGGCGACGCAGGCGCTGAAGAAGGAGAAGCGCCAGCGCATCGACGCCGAGACGAAACTCGCTCATCGGGCGCGCACAGCCCGCACGGCCGAGCGTGAGACGCGGGTGCCCAAGATCATCGCGCATGGGCGCAAGATGGCGGCCGAGGTGTCGGCAGGCAGGTTGCGCACCGAAGTCGGTGCGAAAGAGGATGCTGCCCGTGCGGCACGCGAGACGGCCGAACGCCGCATCCGTGACGACGACAGCATGAATATCGAACTGCCCGATCCGGAGGTGCCGCCGTCACGGCGAATCCTGACGCTCGGCGACGGTTCGCGGTCGTGGATCGTGCAGGGTCCGGAGCGCGTCGCGCTGATCGGGCGCAACGGAGTCGGCAAGACCACACTGCTCGAGCGGCTCGTGGCGAGTGCCGGCGGTTTGCCAATACCCGCCGTCCGTTTGCCAGCATCCGCCGTCAACTCTGAAGGAGGATTGCAATTCTCAAGGACGGATGCTGCCGCAGAGTCCTTCAGAAGTGCAGACCTCCTTCAGACCGAGGCGCACACCGACCGCATCGGCTACCTCTCGCAGCGCGTCGACGGGCTTGCGGAACACGAATCGGTCGCCGCGAACGTCGCCGCCACGGCGCCGCACGTGCCCGACAAAGAACTGCGCAACCAGCTGGCGCGCTTTCTCATTCGCGGCGCCGCGGTGGACCGCCCGGTCGCCGCGCTATCGGGCGGCGAACGGTTCCGCGTGGCCCTGGCGCGGATGCTGCTCGCCGACCCGCCTCCGCACCTGGTGGTGCTCGATGAGCCGACGAACAATCTCGATCTGGATACGGTCGATCAGCTGGTGTCGGCGCTGCGCGCTTTCCGTGGTGCGGTTCTCATCGTGAGCCACGACGACGCGTTCCTCACTCGATTGGGGCTGACGCTGACGCTCGAACTGGATGCCGATGGGCACCTCACCGAAATCGCTTGACATGCCCTGCTGCGCTGGACGCGGGCCTTGGCTCTTGTGCGCTCAGGCGGCACGGCTGCTGCGCATCGCCTTCGTGTGCGCCAGCGCCGGGTCGGCGGCGAACGCCGCATACTCGGCGGAGTCGCGCGGGTACATGGCGACGCGGCCCTCGGCATCGTGATGAGTGCCCCAGCCGTAGCGCTTGCTGAGCGGCGAGGAGCGCAGGCAGGCCTGTCCCTTCGAGAAGAACTCCTCGCGAGCCGCGGTGTCTGCCGGGTCGATGCCCTTGCGCAGTGCGAAGGTCTCGAAGAGCACATCATCGGAGGTGCGCTGGTACGGCTCATCGATGATCAGCCGGTAGTGCAGTGCGGCGATCGAAAGATTCTCGGCGATCGGCGGCTCGACGCCGTACTCGACAGAACAGTCGTCAGAGACTTCGATGAACGTGCTCGTGTAGTTCGTCGTGTGCGCCATGTCGACAGCATCCCGCACCCCTCCGACATTGTCGAGAGCCGAATGTCGGAGGCCCGGGTGAAGATAGAGGGATGAGCGACGTGCTCGACCGATTCACCCCCGCGACACAGGACTGGTTCCGGGGCGCTTTCGCTGCGCCCACGCCCGCGCAGGCGGGCGCGTGGAAGGCGATCTCTGCGGGCAGGCACGCGCTCGTGGTCGCGCCGACCGGTTCGGGCAAGACGCTCTCGGCGTTCCTGTGGGCCATCGACAGCGTCTTCCGTGAACGATCCGGGCTGCAGGAGCCGAAGGCGCCCGGTGACGACGAGCGCACGCGCATCCTCTACATCTCGCCGCTGAAGGCACTCGGCGTGGATGTCGAGCGCAACCTGCGCTCGCCTCTGGTCGGCATCGGACAGTCGGCACGCCGACTCGGGTTCGACGCCCCTGCCGTGAGCGTCGGCGTCCGTTCGGGCGACACGACCTCCAGCGATCGGCGCAAGCTCGTCTCGCATCCGCCCGACATCCTCATCACCACGCCGGAGTCGCTGTACCTGATGCTCACCAGCCGCGCCGGCGAAACCCTGCGCGGCGTGCACACGGTGATCATCGACGAGGTGCATGCGGTCGCTGCGACCAAGCGCGGCGCGCACCTGGCGCTCAGCCTCGAGCGGCTGGATGCGCTGCGGCGCGCGGCCGGAGCCGAGAAGCCCGCTCAGCGGATCGGGCTGTCTGCCACGGTGCGCCCGATCGATGAGGTCGCACGGTTCCTCGGCGGCTCCGCGCCGGTCGAGATCGTCGCGCCGCGTGCGGTGAAGACCTTCGAGCTCGGCGTCGTCGTGCCGATGGATGACATGCGAAACCCTCCTCCGGCACCCGGCGCCGTCGCCTCCGACGATCCTGCCGAGTACACCGAGGTGACCGGCTCCGTCTGGCCGCACGTCGAAGAGGCGATCGTCGACAAGGTGCTCGAGAACCAGTCGACGATCGTGTTCGCCAATTCGCGCCGCCTCGCCGAACGACTCACGGGCCGACTGAACGAGATCTATGCGGAACGTCTCGGCGTGCCCGCCCCCGCTCCGAGCGCTCCCCCGGCCGCGCGGGCCCCCGCGGCAGAGGCTCCGGGCGGCGCGAATGCGCCGTCTGGAGGAGCCGTCGGGGCGGCACAGGCGGGTTCGACCGCGGGAGCCGACCCCGTGCTCGCGAAAGCACACCACGGTTCGGTGTCGAAAGAGCAGCGTGCTCTCGTCGAAGACGAGCTGAAATCCGGCATCCTGCGCTGCGTGGTCGCGACCAGCAGTCTCGAGCTCGGCATCGACATGGGCGCGGTCGATCTGGTGATCCAGGTCGAGGCGCCGCCGTCGGCGGCATCCGGGCTGCAACGGGTGGGCCGGGCAGGACACCAGGTCGGCGAGGTCAGTCGGGCATCGCTGTTCCCCAAGCACCGTGGCGACGTGCTGCATACGGCGATCGTCACCGAGCGGATGCTGGCGGGCCAGATCGAGGCGATCACCGTGCCGCGCAACCCGCTCGACATCCTCGCGCAGCAGACCGTCGCCGCGTGCGCACTCGATGCGATCTCGGTCGAAGAATGGTTCGAGACCGTGCGCCGCAGCGCGCCGTTCCAGTCGCTGCCCCGGTCAGCGTACGAAGCGACGCTCGATCTGCTCGCCGGAAGATACCCGTCGGACGAGTTCGCCGAGCTGCGACCCCGGCTGGTGTGGGATCGCGACGCGGGCACCCTCACCGGCCGTCCCGGTGCGCAGCGCATCGCCGTGACCAGCGGCGGCACGATCCCCGACCGCGGTCTGTTCGGGGTGTTCGTCGCCGGTGAGACCACGGGTGCGCGCGTCGGCGAACTCGATGAGGAGATGGTCTACGAATCCCGCGTCGGCGATGTCTTCACCCTGGGCACCACCAGCTGGCGCATCGCCGAGATCACCCACGACCGAGTGAACGTCCTGCCCGCATATGGGCAACCGGGCAAGGTGCCGTTCTGGCACGGCGACGGCATCGGCCGCCCCTTCGAACTCGGCGAGGCACTCGGCAGGTTCTCTCGAGAAGTGTCGACGGCAGACCCTGCGAAAGCGCAGCAGCGGCTGATCGATGCCGGACTCGACGAGCGCGCCCGCGACAATCTGATGGGCTATCTCACCGAGCAGCGCGAAGCCACCGGCACCCTCCCGACCGACCGCACGCTCACCGTCGAGCGCGGACACGATGAGGCGGGCGACTGGCGCGTGATCTTGCATTCCCCATACGGCATGAAGGTGCATGCGCCGTGGGCGCTGGCGATCAACGCGCGAGTGCGGGAGCGGCTCGGAGTCGAGGGCTCCGCCGTCGCGAGCGATGACGGCATCATCGTGCGGATACCGGATGCCGATGCCGAGCCGCCTGGGGCAGAGCTGTTCGTCTTCGACGCTGACGAGATCGAGCAGATGGTCACCGCAGAAGTCGGCGGCTCGGCGCTGTTCGCCTCGCGCTTCCGCGAGTGCGCGGCCCGCGCGCTGCTGATGCCGCGGATGAACCCCAACAAGCGCACGCCCCTGTGGCAGCAGCGGCAGCGCTCGGCACAGCTGCTGGAGGTCGCGCGACGGCATCCGACCTTCCCGGTGATCCTCGAGACGCTTCGCGAAGTGCTGCAGGACGTCTACGACCTGCCCTCGCTGCGCCGGCTGATCACCGATGTCTCCGAACGCCGCATCCGTCTCATCGAGACCGAGCCCGCTCAGCCGTCGCCGTACGCCCGCGATCTGCTCTTCGGATACGTCGGCGCGTTCATGTACGAAGGCGACTCGCCTCTCGCCGAACGTCGTGCTGCCGCGCTGTCTGTCGACCCGGCACTGCTGGGCGAACTGCTCGGCACGGTCGAGATGCGCGAGCTGCTCGACCCCGACGTGATCGCGCAGTTCGAGCGCGAGGCGCAGCGTCTCGACCCGCAGCGACGCGCACGCGGCATCGAGGGTGTCGCCGATCTGCTGCGGATGCTCGGGCCGCTCGATGCTTCCGAAGTCGCCGCCCGACTGACAGAGACCGAGCAGGAGTCATCGACAGAAACCACGTCGTCGCCGGATGCCGACGTCAGCCCGGCTGACGTGCGCCGCGCCTCAGCGCATCTCGCCGAACTCATCACCGCACGCCGAGTGATCCCCGTGCAGATCGCCGGTCAGTCGCGGTTCGCCGTGATCGAAGACGCGGGAAGGCTCCGTGACGCTCTGGGTTCGGCGCTGCCGGTCGGCATCCCGGTCGCGTTCCTGGAACCTGTCGCCGATCCGCTCGGCGACCTGGTGTCGCGACATGCGCGCACGCACGGGCCTTTCACGACCGCATCCGTCGCCGAGCGACTCGGGCTCGGGGCCGCCGTGGCTCGGCATACGCTTCAGCGCCTGGAATCAGCGGGCCGCCTCACCAGCGGTTTCTTCCTGCCCGCTGATGCGACCGATGGCACGGGTGAGAGCGAATGGTGCGACACCGAGGTGCTGCGGCGGCTGCGCATGCGGTCGCTGGCGGCGATCCGCGGCAGCGTCGAACCGGTCTCCGAACGGGCGTACGCCCGGTTCCTCCCCGACTGGCAGCACCTCACTCGGCCTCTCGAAGGTCTTGACGGAGTGCTGACCGTGATCGAGCAGCTCGCCGGAGTGCCGATTCCCGCCAGTGCCTGGGAATCGCTCGTGCTGCCCAGTCGGGTGCGCGACTACACACCCGCCCTGCTCGACGAGTTGACGTCGGCGGGCGAGGTGGTCTGGTCGGGGCACGGCGCGCTTCCCGGCCGAGACGGGTGGGTGTCACTGCATCCGGTCGATCTGGCTCCGTTCACGCTCCCGATCCCCGACGAGCGACCGGCCCCGGGCTCACTCGAAGAGCGAATACTCGATGCTCTGCGATTGAGCGGCGCGTCATTCGCGGGTGGCCTGCGGGCGATGGTGAATGCCGAGAACGAGCAGTCGGTGCTCGATGCACTGTGGACGCTGACGTGGGAGGGGCACATCACCAATGACACCTTCTCGCCGGTGCGCGCACTGATCGCGGGTGGCTCGCAGGCGCACAAGTCCACCCGACGCGCTCCGCGCACGCGCGCCTATCGCGGAGTCTCGCTGGCGCGGCCGGCAGCGCGGCCGCCCTCGGTCGGCGGGCGATGGGCGGTCCTGCCGGAGACGACACCGCCGCCCACGCAGACCGTGCCGGCGGATGCCGCCAAGCGCGCCACCGTCACCGCGGGCCTGCTGCTCGATCGGTACGGCGTCGTCACCCGTGGATCAGTTCAGGCCGAGGGGGTTCCAGGCGGCTTCGCTCAGGCGTACCGGATGCTGGCGGGGTTCGAAGAGGCCGGGCACTGTCGACGCGGCTACGTGATCGAAAAGCTGGGCGCTGCGCAGTTCGCCGCATCCACCACAGTCGATCGTCTGCGCACTTTCGCGGGGCTCACCGATCCGCCGCCGCGCAAGGCGACGACGCTCGCGGCGACCGATCCGGCGAACCCGTACGGCGCAGCTCTCGGCTGGCCCCGTCTCGATGAGGTCTCGCACCGCCCCGGGCGGAAGGCGGGCGGCCTGGTGGTACTGGTCGACGGTGCTCTGGTGCTGTATCTCGAGCGCGGCGGCCGTACGGTGCTGGCATTCGACGATGATGCCGACGTGCTGCGAGCTGCCGCATCCGATCTCGCGGCCACGGCGCGAACCCGACGCCTCGACACCCTCACCGTCGAGAAGATCAACGGTGCACCGATCTACGGCACCCCGTTCGCGACGGCGCTGCAAGAGGCCGGCTTTGTACCGACCCCGCGCGGTTTCACCCTGCGCAAGGCCCTCTGACCCGACGTCGGCAGACCGAGGGCGCCGCGATACCGTATCGAGACACGAACAGCAGGAGAGGTGCCGCCATTGATCAGTGAGTTCTTCACCGGCGTGCGCACTCTGGGGCGCGGATTCGGCATGTGGCGCACGCATACGAAGCTTCTCGCCCTGGGCCTCATCCCTGCCTTCATCGCGTTCGCGCTCCTCGTCGCAGTTCTCGTGCCGCTCGCGCTCTCACTCGGCGCCGTCACCGATTGGATCACCCCGTTCGCCGACGGTTGGGGGCAGCCATGGCGCCAGCTGTTGCGAGTCGGGCTGGGCATCGTCATTTTCATCGCAGCCCTGGCCCTGGCAGGAGCGGTCTTCACCGCCCTCACCCTCACAATCGGCGACCCCTTCTATCAGCGCATCTGGCGCGGAGTCGAGCTCGCGCTCGGCGGTGATGAGCCACAGGGCAAGACCGGATTCTGGACGACGATCGGCGAAGGCATCCGCTTGGTGGCCCTCGGCATTCTCGTGGCGCTCCTCACCCTCGTGATCGGCTTCCTGCCGCTCGTCGGCGGACTCCTCGCGACCGTCACCGGAGTGATCCTGTCCGGGCGGCTCCTGGCGCGAGAGCTCACCGGTCGCGCGTTCGATGCCCGCGGTCTGACGACCTACTCCCGAAGCGAGATGCTCGGCGCCGGTCGTGCGCGCGTGATCGGCTTCGGCGTCGCGACGCAGCTGTGCTTCCTGGTGCCGCTCGGCGCGATCATCGCGATGCCAGCGGCGGTCGCCGCCTCCACAATCCTCGCCCGTGATCTCGCGGAGCGCGGCGCGCTCGCCGAACACGCCGCCGCGCCGACCGCACCACCGCCCTACACGGGCCCTGCGGAAGCGCGCTGAGATGCCCGAAGGCGACACGGTCTTCCGCACCGCGCACCGGCTGAACACTGCGCTGGCCGGCCACACGGTCACGCGGTTCGACCTGCGCGTTCCGCAGGCCGCGACCGTCGATCTGACCCACGAAACGGTGCACAGAGTGGTGCCCCGCGGCAAGCATCTGCTCATGCGCGTGGGTGATCGCACCGTGCATTCCCATCTGCGCATGGATGGTGCGTGGCTGCTGTACCGACCGGGCGAACGCTGGCGGCATCCGGCGTTCAAGGTCCGCGCGATCGTCGGGACGGCTGAGGCGGAAGCCGTGGGCGTGGACATCGCCGAGGTGAGCGTCATCGCCACGCGAGACGAGCAGGATCTCGTCGGCTACCTGGGCCCGGATCCGCTCGCCGATGACTGGGATGCCGCCGAGGCAGCCAGGCGCCTGTCGGCGGATCAGCGCAGCATCCATGTCGCTCTTCTCGACCAGCGCAACGTCGCCGGTTTCGGCAACGAGTACGCGGCAGAGCTGCTGTTCCTGCGCGGCATCCTGCCCGAGACCCCGGCGTGCGAAGTCGACGCACCCGCGCTGCTCGACCTGGGTGTGCGCACGATCCGCGCCAACCGAGACCGCGCCGACCGCACCTTCACCGGCAATGCCCGCCGCGGCTTCACCGACTGGGTCTACGGCCGCGCGCAGCGCCCCTGCCGCCGCTGCGGAACGCTGATTCGCACCGGCAGCATCGGCGCCGATCCCACCCGCGAGCGCATCACATTCTGGTGCCCGAACTGCCAGAGATAAGGCTTATCGCGCTCCGGGAATGAAACCGGCGGCACCGTGGTTGTAGCTATATCGGGAACCGCCCGGGAATCGGAGGAATCGTGGGTAAGAACTACATCGATATCGAAGACGACCACGGCACGACGCTGCGTTACCGCAAGCACGCCAATGGACGAGGCCTCGTCGCGCACGGCGCGAAGGTGCACCCGAAAGCTCTCATCGAGGTGGGCGCGTATATCGAACCCGGAGTAAGAGTCGGCGCAGGCGCCCGTGTGTCCAGGGGCGCGTGGGTGGAGCCGGATGCCGTCATCGGCGAGAACGCGAAGATCGACGCGCACGCTCACATCGGGCCGGGCGCTGCAGTAGGCGACGGCGCATGGATCGGTGTGCGTGCCGAGATCGGCGCAGGTGCGCGAATCGCACGCGGCACCCGTATCGGACACGACGAGAGCGTCGGAGCAGGACTCCGCGTGATCACCGACCAGAAGGGGCTGTGGCTCGCAGCCTGAAGGCGCGGGTCGCATGAATCATCAGCGACCACCAGCTTCTAAAAGAAGTTACGCTCTAAGTTAGAAGCTTCGGCTTCTGGCCGCAGAGATCCTTCTTTCAGAGGTCGCCATGGACATCACCGAACGCGCATCGAGTATCGGCTCTCTCGCCGATGACACGCGACGAGAGCTCTACGAGTTCGTCGTCGCGCAAGCGGATGCTGTGACCCGAGACGCGGCGGCCGCCGCAATCGGAATCGCCGCGCACATGGCGCGCTTTCACCTCGACAAGCTCGTCGAGGCAGGTCTGCTCGACACCGAGTTCCGCCGTCTCAGCGGGCGCTCGGGTCCGGGCGCCGGACGCCCCTCCAAGCTCTACCGCCGCGCGCAGGGAACCATCGCGGTGTCGCTTCCCGAGCGGCGCTACGACCTGGTCGGCCACCTCTTCGCGCGCACCATCGAGCGCGCTGCTGTCGGCGGCGATCTGAACGCAACCGTCGTCGAAGTCGCCCAAGACGAAGGTCGACAGATCGCCGCGGCGAGCCGCCCGGAGGCCACAGCTGACGAGCTCACCCGCATCTCCACCGTCCTGGATGCTCACGGATACGAGCCGCGTGCCGAAGGCGACGCCATCGTCCTCGTGAACTGTCCGTTCGAATCTCTCGCCCGCGACCACACGGCTCTCGTCTGCTCGGCGAACCTCGCGCTCGTCGACGGCATCCTCGACGGTTTGCAGTGCACGCACCTGCGCGCGAGCGGCGAGCCGCATGACGGCCGATGCTGCGTGGCGATCCGCCAGGCAGACTGATCACGGCATCCGCCGCTACGCTGAACCGATGAAGAACGATCGGCGCAGGCCCGCACGCGGAACTGGCAGGCCGCACGCGGGCAGACCCGCGCCGAAGAAGCCCGTAAAGGGGCAGCCGAAGACCGCCCAGAAGGCGGCGAGGAAGCGATTCGACGCACCCGCCACGGCTCCGGAACCGCCGCGCGCCTTTCGTCTGGGCGTCATCCCCGGGACGACGCCGGGCAAGTGGGTCGACACGTGGAAAGAGCGGATGCCGCGCGTCGCGATCGAGCTCGTGCCGCTCTCGTTCGCCGATCAGCGCGAGCGGCTCGACGAGGCGGATCCGTCTGGACGACTGGATGCCGCGATCGTGCGTCTGCCCTTGCAGCGCACCGAGGATCTGCACGTGATTCCGCTGTACGAGGAAGTGCCGGTTGTCGTGGCATCCGCCGATTCTCACCTCATGGCGGTCGATGAGCTCACCGCTGACGACCTCGCCGGTGAGGTGCTGATCACCCCGGCCGACGACGTGCTCGGCCCCCTCGGTCTGCCCACCGCTGAGCCGAGATTTCCGCAGCTGGCGACCACTGGGGAGGCGGTCGCGACCGCAGCATCCGGCGCGGGAATCCTCGTGGTGCCGATGTCGCTCGCCCGCCTGCATCAGCGTAAAGATGCGGGCTACCGGCCACTGCTGGCCGGCCCCGTCTCCCCGGTCGTGCTCGCCTGGCGACGCGATGCGACCACGCCGGATGTCGAGACGTTCGTCGGAATCGTGCGCGGACGCTCGACCAACTCCTCGCGCTGACCGCGTCGCGGCAGCCAGCACAATAGACTCGCCGCATGTCTTCGGTGCTCTATGTCTGCGTGCGTCCCGAGCGCAGCGCGGCCGATGCCGAGCACCGCTCATTCAGCCGCGGCCTGGGCATCGAACGGCTTGACCGCATCGATCTGCTGCACGCCTCGCTCGAGACGGCGGAATGGCAGCAGTACGACGGCTTCGTCATCGGCGGGTCGCCCTTCAACGTCACCGACGCCGAGCACGAGAAGACCGATCCGCAACGCGCGGTCGAACACGACCTCGAGCGCATCGCCGCACGCGCGCTCGACGGCAAGACGACCGCGCTGTTCACCTGTTACGGCATCGGCGTCGTCACACGGATGCTGGGTGGCGAGGTGCACACCGACCAGCCCGAACAGGCGAGCGCCAGCACCGTTCACCTCACTGAAGCCGGCACCGCCGACCCGCTGTTCGGTCCGAGCGCGCCGAGCCTGTCGGTATTCACCGCGCACAAGGAGTCTGCCCGCGACACCCCTCCGGGTGCGGTGCTGCTGGGCACCAACAGCGCCTGCACCGTGCAGGCGTACCGAGCGGGGACCCACTTGTACGCCACCCAGTTCCACCCCGAGGCTTCACCACAGGACTTCGCCGACAGGATGGCCGTGTACCGCGCATCCGGCTACTTCGATCCGAGTTCGTTCGCGCAGACGGAAGCCGCTGTGCTGTCAGCATCCGTCGAGGGCGACGACCTCCTCGGCCGGTTCCCCGGGCTGCTCGGCGCCTGACCCCGCGGAGTCTTCGCCGCGGAGATCTGGCCGCGCCCCGCCGCTAGGCTCACGCCCCGGCGAGCGTGATCCGCTCATCGAGATAGCCCGCCAACGGCACAAGACTCCCGCTCGCCGACCAGCGGATGTGCGGCACGCCGTCGAGCAGAGCAAGAGGGCCGGATGCTGCGCCAGCATCCACCGCGACGACATCGAGCACCTGCCATCCGACATGCACGACCTCGCCCTCGGCGAAACCGCCGCGCCGAGCCTGCCCTCGCCGCTCGGCCCGCGCCCGCGCGGACTCGGCCGTGTACCCGCGGCGCACGGATGCTGCCGCACGAAGGATCTCGCCCGTGGCCATCACGCTCTCATCTGCGAGCAGGAGAACGCCGAGATGCCAGGCCGTGCCGGCGCGCACGATGCGGGTGCCGCGCCAGCGCGAGGTGCGCTCGATGCCCAGCCCTTCGCGCGGTGCTGCCGCCAGCCGACGCCGCGCGCCATCCAGCAGATCGGCCGTGGTGCTCATTGGTACAGGGTAGCGATTCGCACGCCGGCCGACCGAGGGGCAGAATCGATGCAGACATCTGCAAGGAGCTTTCATGCCGCACACCGATACCGCGCGCCTTCTCATCGCCTGTGACGACCAGCCCGGCATCGTCGCGGCCGTCGCGGGAGTGCTGGCCGCTCGCGGGGTGAACATCGTCTCGCTCGATCAGCATTCGACCGAAGACGGACGCTTCTTCCAGCGCACGGTGCTGCAGGTCGACGGCTTCGCTGCGCAGCGTCCCGAGCTCGAAGCAGCGCTGGGTGACGTCGCCGAACGGTTCTCGATGGAGTGGTCGCTGCACGATGTCGCGCGGCGCAAGCGCGTGGCGATCTTCGTCTCGAAGTACGACCACTGCCTGATGGAGCTGCTGTGGCGCACCCAGCGCGGAGAGCTCGATATCGACGTGACCATGGTCGTCTCGAACCATCCGGATCTTGCCGAGTCGGTGCGCACGTTCGGCGTGCCGTTCGTGCACATCCCGCGCGGCGCGGGCGATGACGCCAAGGCCGAGATGGAGTCGCGCCAGCTGGAGATGCTGCAGGGCAACGTCGACCTGGTCGTGCTCGCGCGGTACATGCAGATCCTCACCGACGATTTCATCGAGCAGGTCGGTGCCCCGGTGATCAACATCCACCACTCGTTCCTGCCTGCTTTCATCGGGGCGAACCCGTACGCCCGGGCCAAGGATCGCGGCGTGAAGCTGATCGGCGCGACCGCCCACTATGCGACGGCCGACCTCGATGAGGGCCCGATCATCGAGCAGGACGTCACGCGCGTCACGCACGCCGAATCAGCTGCCGAACTGCAGCGTCGCGGTGCGGATGTCGAGCGCTTCGTGCTCGCCCGCGCCGTCAAGTGGCATGCCGAAGACCGCGTGATCGTGCACGGCCGCTCCACCGTCATCCTCTGACCAGCAGCGCCGCCCCACCTTCCCCTCGCCTCCACCCCGGCACTACCGTCTATTTGGCGTAAAGTCTTGGAATTCTGCCGGAATACCGAGACATTTCGCCATATAGACGGGTGGGGGATGCGGGGTCGGAACGGTCAGGCGGGGAGGCCGGCGCGGAGCTCTGCGAAGACGTCGGATGCTGCATCCCACCGCGCGAGCGGGGCCGACTGCCCCAGCCAGAGCGACTGCAGCTCGCCCATGCCGCGCTGCCCCGCGATCGCGCGGAAACGACCGGTGAGCCAGTTCTGTGCGGGGAACGGAGCGATCGCCCCCGCCGCTTCGATCTCGGATACCACGCGGTTGCGGGCTCCGCGGGATAGCCGCCCGCTCATGGCCCGGGTGAGCACGCTCTCGTCGGCTGCGGTGGAGCGGATCGCCGCACGATGCGCGTCGTTCGCCGCCGACTCGGCGGTGGCGAGGAATGACGTTCCCACCTGCACCCCAGACGCGCCCAGCGCGAATGCCGCCGCGACACCGCGCCGGTCGCCGATCCCGCCCGCGGCGATGACCGGCACGGCGACAGCATCCGCCACCTGCGGCAGCAGCGCGACGAGACCGACCAGCGACTGCTCTGCCGGGCGCAGGAACGACACGCGATGCCCTGCCGCCTCCGAGCCGGTGGCGACGATGGCATCGACCCCGCCCGCCTCCAGCGCCTGTGCCTCGGCAACAGTCGTCGCGGTGCCGAGCACGCGGATGCCGCGGCGGTGCGCCTCATCGACCAGTGCTGCCGAAGGCACGCCGAAGACCACGCTGAGCACGGCAGGTGCCGCCGCCCAGATCGCCTCGAGCTGCTCGTCGAGCGAGGGAAGGTACCTCTCCGGCCGCGACGGCGTCTCGATGCCGACCTCGGCGAAGAACGACTCGAGCGCGACGGCGTACTCGTCGTGCTCCACCCCGGGCGTGACCTCGTCTCCGGTGGGCAGCCAGATGTTCAGGGCGAATGGCGCTGAGGTGGCAGCGCGCAGCGCCGTCGCGGTATCGCGGATCCGCTCGCCGTCGTAGCCATAGAGCCCGTAGGAGCCGAGCCCGCCCGCCCCGCTCACCTGCGCGGTGAGCGGCACGGACGACAGCCCGCCGAACGGGGCGAGAACGATGGGATGCTCGATGCCGAGCATCCGCCGCAGATCAGTCATGTTTCGAGGCTACGCCCGCGTAGCGTCGTGTTTCCTTCGTTGTCAAGCCCCCTGCCGCCGGACGCGGTTGTTCCCTATGGTCGAAGGCATGGACGACACCTCTGATCGCGACCGCTCTGCGGGCAACGAACCGACCACGACGCACTCCGCCTGGGGCGCTGGCGAGCCGCACCTGCTGATTTCACGAGGAGACGACGAGCGCTTCGTCTACGACATCACGATCGACAACGTGACGATCGGCTCAGACGCGGGGAGCAGCCTCGTCCTCGAGGGAGCGGACGGACAGCACGCCACCATCGTTCACGACAAGCGTGACGAGTACGTGCTGCACCTCATCGGCGCAGGCACGATGAACGCGAACAGCGAGGCAGGCACCGAAGGCGAGCGCTCGGAGGTCCTTCGAACCGGTGCGCGCTTCACGATCGGCGAGTGGGCTCTCGTCTTCTCTCGTCAGGAGTTCGCCGACCACGGCCGCCCTTTCGGTGGCCGTGAAGGCGGCGAAGGCGAGCATCAGCCCCTTCAAGAGAACCGACCCGAGTACGCCGAGGGTGACGTCGTCGAGTCCATCGTGGAGGTCGTCGCCACCGACGACGGTGCGAACGCCCCCGATCCGACGGCATCGAGCCAGGGCGTGCCGAGGGAATCTCCCTGAGCCCGCACGAGCGGGGCACCGGCCGCCGGCTGGCCGGGCTGAGTCGCAGCGGCGGCTAGCATCGAAGACATGTCTGCTCGTTCCCTTGCCCTGACGCACGCCGCCGACCTCTCCGACTTCGTCGCCGCATCGCCGTCGAGCTACCACGCCGCGGAAGAGACAGCCCGACGGCTGCAGGAGGCCGGGTTCACCCGGCTTGAAGAGGCAGACGAATGGCCCACCCAGGCAGGTGGACGCTTCGTCATCGTCCGCGATGGCGCGGCGATCGCGTGGGCAGTGCCGGCCGATGCAACGTCGACGACCCCGGCCCACATCCTCGGCGCGCACACCGACTCCCCCGGCTTCAAGCTCAAGCCGCAGCCGACGACCGGTGCACGCGGCTGGCTGCAGGCGGCGGTCGAGGTGTACGGCGGGCCGCTGCTCAACTCCTGGCTCGATCGTGAACTGCGCCTGGCTGGCCGCCTCGCTCTCGCCGACGGGCGCGTGGTGCTCGCCGCGACCGGGCCGCTGCTGCGGCTGCCGCAGCTGGCGATCCACCTCGATCGCGGTGTGAACGATGGCCTCTCTCTCGACAAGCAGACCGGCACGCAGCCGGTGTGGGGCCTGGGCGAGCCCGAGTCCGAGGATGTGCTGGCCGAGCTGGCCACCGAGGCGGGCGTCGACGCGAGTGAGATCCGCGGGTTCGACGTCGTGGTGGCGGATGCCGCTCGCGGCGCTGTCTTCGGAAAGGACGATGCATTCTTCGCGTCCGGCCGTCTCGACGATCTCGCGTCTGTGCACGCCGGGGTGGTTGCGCTGATCGAGGCGACGGACTCCGATCTCCCCAGAAACGTCATCCCAGTGCTGGCAGCATTCGACCACGAAGAACTCGGTTCCTCGTCGCGCTCCGGCGCTGCCGGGCCGATCCTCGAAGACGTGCTCGAGCGCGTGTACGAGTCGCTCGGCGCCGATGCCTCCGACCGACGTCGCGCCTACGCCGCATCGTGGTGCCTTTCCAGTGACGTGGGCCACTCGGTGCATCCGAACTACCAGCACCGCCACGACCCCGTCGTGCAGCCGGTGCTCGGGTCGGGCCCGATCCTGAAGATCAACGCGAACCAGCGCTATGCGACGGATGCTGTCGGCGCAGCAGCCTGGGCCGCGTGGTGCGAGACCGCGGGCATCGCCTCGCAGGATTTCGTCTCCAACAACTCGGTGCCCTGCGGATCGACCATCGGCCCGATCACCGCGACGCGCCTCGGCATCCGCACGGTCGATGTCGGCATCCCGATTCTGTCGATGCACTCCGCTCGCGAGCTCGCCGGCGTCAGCGACCTCTACGACCTCTCGAGGGTGGCGCACGCTTTCTTCGCCGGCTGACCTCGGCAGCCGCCCGGTGATTAGCGGGATTCCGCGCCGGGCTCTCGCATCCGACGAGTGGTCAGTGCCAGGATGAGCACAATCCCACTTTCGGAGGCAATCATGTCCACGGCACCTGAGACCGCAGCACCGGCGCTGATCGAGCGCGCTGGCATCGAGATTATTCCCGAGTCCGACCGCACCGCGAAACCACGCGATCTGTTCTGGCCGTGGTTCGCCGCGAACGTGTCGGTGTTCGGCCTCAGCTACGGCTCGTTCGTTCTCGGCTTCGGCATCTCGTTCTGGCAGGCGACGCTGGTCTCGGTGATCGGCATCGTCGTGTCGTTCTTCCTCTGCGGGCTCATCGCGATCGCCGGCAAACGGGGCTCGGCACCGACTATGGTGCTCTCCCGAGCGGCCTTCGGCGTGCACGGCCAGAAAGTCCCGGGCATCGTCTCGTGGCTGACCTCGATCGGGTGGGAGACGTTCCTGGCGATCATGGCGGTGCTCGCCACGGCGACCGTCATCACCCAGCTCGGCGGCGATGGTGACAGCATCGCGCTGAAGATCACGGCGACGATCATCGTGGCCGCGCTCATCGTGGCCGCATCCGTTCTCGGGTACCACACGATCATGAAGATGCAGTCGGTGCTCACCTGGATCACCGGCGCCGTGACGATTCTCTACGTGATCCTCGCCATCCCGCACGTCGATCTCGCAGCAGTGATGGCCCACCCCGACGGCAACATCGGCAAGGTGATCGGCGCACTCGTCATGGTGATGACCGGCTTCGGCCTCGGCTGGATCAACATCGCCGCCGACTGGTCGCGTTACCAGAAGCGCACGGCTTCCGACGGCGCAATCGTGTTCTGGAACACCTTCGGCGGGGCGATCGCCCCCGTCATCCTCGTGGTCTTCGGCCTCCTGCTCGCCGGTTCCGACGACAAGCTGATGGAAGCCGTCGGCAACGACCCGATCGGTGCGCTGGCCGCGATCCTGCCGATCTGGGTGCTCGTTCCTTTCCTGCTGACGGCCGTGCTCGCCCTCGTCTCCGGTGCGGTTCTGGGCATCTACTCCTCGGGCCTGACGCTGCTCAGCCTCGGCATCCGCATCCCCCGACCCTCCGCCGCAGCGATCGATGGGCTGATCCTCACCGCAGGCACGATCTGGGTGGTGTTCTTCGCCGAGGACTTCCTCGGGCCGTTCCAGTCGTTCCTCATCACGCTCGGCGTTCCGCTGGCTGCCTGGGCCGGCATCCTCATCGCCGATATCTTGCGCCGCAAGAAGGTCTACGACGACGACGCGCTGTTCGACGCGAACGGCCGCTACGGCGCCTGGGACTGGACGTCGATCCTCACCATGGTGGTCACGTCGGTGATCGGCTGGGGCCTCGTGGTGAATCTGTTCGCTGAGGACGCGGCGTGGAACAACTGGCAGGGCTACCTGCTGTTCCTGTTCGGCGGTGAGGACAGCGTCTGGGCTGGTGCGAACCTCGGCGTATTCTTCGCGCTGGTGCTGTCGTTCCTCGTCACGTGGTTCGCCCGAGCCGGAAAGATCCGTCGTCAGGAGCAGGCATGACCAGCGCGGCCGGCGACGACACCTGGCTCATCGTCATCGATCCGCAGAACATCTTCGCGGCGCCGGATTCCGAATGGGGTTCGCCCTTCTTCGATGAAGCGATGGCGAACATCGCGCGTCTCGCGACTGCCTTCGGCGAGCGCGTGCTCGTGACGAGGTGGATGCCGACGGCTGACCGCTCCACATCGTGGGGCGAGTACTTCGCGGCGTGGCCGTTCGCTGACCAGCCGGCATCCGATCACCTGTTCGATCTCGTGCCGGCGGCATCCGCACTCTCGCGGCATCCAACCCTCGACCTGCCGACCTTCGGGAAGTGGGGCCCCGAGCTCGAAGCGATCGTCGGTCGCGGCGCGCACGTCGTGCTCACCGGTGTGTCGACGGACTGCTGCGTGATCTCGACGGCATTGGCGGGAGCGGATGCTGGCGCACGCATCACCATCGCGACCGACGCGTGCGCGGGCTCGACCGCTGAGAATCACGCCGCGGCGATGCAGGTGATGGCCCTCTACCCGCCGCAGCTCACCCTCACGACGACCAGCGAAGTGCTCGCGGCGCGCAGCTGACGCTCAGTCGTCCCAGGTGTGCACGGGCTCGCCCGTGTGCATCCGCTCGAGGTACTCCTCCAGCATCCCGTGCAGAGCCTGCGGGCGCTTCTCTCCGGCGGCTTCGCGCGCGGCGACATTCGCACGCTGCCAGGTGGCCCCGTTGCGGCCGGTGAGGCAGCGCTGCTCGATGATGTTCAAGTAGCGATCGCGCACCTCCGCATCGACGCCGTACGCGTCCAGTCCCTCAGCGGCGAGGGGCAGCAGACGGCGGAGGACGAGCTCGCGTGGCCCCACCCAGCCGACCTCGGGCCAGTACAGGCGCGACTCGATGCCGTCCCGTGCCGCGGAGCGCAGATTCTCGTCGGCGGCGTCGAACGTCATCTGGGTCCACAGCGGGCGGTCAGCGTGCGCCAGCGAATGCACCAGCCCGTAATAGAACGTCGCATCGGCCATCACATCGGCCATGGTGGGCCCGGCCGGCAGCACGCGGTTCTCCAGACGCAGATGGTAGCCGTCGCCCTGCTTGTCGTAGATCGGCCGGTTCCAGCGATAGATCGTGCCATTGTGCATCCGCAGCTCCGCCAGTTCCGGCGCGCCGCCGGCAGCCAGCACCTCGAACGGATCCTCGTCGGTGCTCACCGGCAAGAGCGCCGGGAAGTAGCGCGAGTTCTCTTCGAACAGATCGAAGATCGAGGTGATCCAACGCTCTCCGAACCACACCCGCGGGCGCACGCCCTGATTCTTCAGCTCCTGCGAGCGGGTGTCGGTCGTCTGCTCGAACATCGGGATGCGGGTCTCGTGCCACAGCGCCCGCCCCGCGAAGAACGGTGAGTTGGCAGCGAGCGCGACCTGAACGCCGGCGATCGCCTGCGCCGAGTTCCAGTAGGACGCAAACTCTTCCGGCTGCAGCTGCAGGTGCAGTTGCACAGAGGTGCACGCCGCTTCGGGAAGGATCGTGTCGCAGACAATGTCCAGCCGCTCGGGCTGCTGCCCCTCTGCGAGCGGCGGCCCCTCGAGCTTCAATTCGATGTCCTCGCCGCGCGCCGAGAGCACCTGGCGACCGAGCAAGCCGTAGCGCGGATCGGCCGACAGCCACTTCTCGGTGAAATGGTGCTCGTTCAGTGTCGGCAGCATGCCGACCATCGCCAACCGTGAGCCGACGGTCCGCACGCGGTCGTCAGCGGTCGCGAAGGCGTTGCGCAATGCCTTCTCCAGCTCTGCGATGCTGTCGCCGTCGAGCGGGCGGGGAGCAACGTTCAGCTCGATGTTGAACCGCCCGAGCTCGCTCTGAAAAGCGGGGCTCGCGATCGCTTCCAGCGCCTCCTCATTCGACATCGACGGCTCACCGCCGTCATCGACGAGATTGAGCTCGATCTCGAGACCGAGCTGCGGCTCGGAGGCGTCGAACTGCCCTTCGGCGAGCATCTTCGCCAGCGCTTCCAGACACCGCTCGACCTGCGCGCGGAATCTCGTTCGATCCTGGCGCGTGAAGCTCTGCGCACTGACACTGTCTCCCATTCCGCGACACTACCGAACTCATGGGGGTCGAGGTGATCACCACCCTGGTTTCACTTTAGTGACGAGCGGCCAGATAATGATATGTTGACAGAATGACTGCGGAACAGAACGAACGCACCCTCGAAGAGAGCATCGTCACCGACCTCAAGGATCGGATGACCTACGGGTCCTACCTCGACCTGGATCGGCTCCTCGGCGCGCAGCATCCGGTCTCCAAGCCCGAGCACCACGACGAGATGCTGTTCATCATCCAGCACCAGACGACAGAGCTGTGGCTCAAGCTCGTGCTGCACGAATTGGGTACTGCCCGCGACCGCCTCGCCGAGGATGACCTGCGCGCAGCACTGAAGCACGTCGCGCGGGTGAAGCACATCCAGGAGGTGCTGACCCAGCAGTGGTCGGTGCTGGCGACGCTCACCCCCACCGAGTACGCCGAGTTCCGGGGCGCCCTCGGCAATGCCTCCGGCTTCCAATCGGTGCTGTACCGCGGCGTCGAATTCGCACTCGGCAACAAGAACGAGCGGATGCTGGGTCTCTTCCGCGACCACCCCGAGAACCTCGCCCTGCTCACCGCCGAGTGGGAGCGTCCGACGCTGTACGACGAGTTCCTGCGTCTCGTGGCCCGCCGCGGCCTCCCCGTGCCGCAGGAGATCCTCGACCGCGATGTGCGCTTGCCGTACCGCGAGCACCCCGAGCTCGTCGACGCGATCCGCGTGATCTATGAGAACCCGCATGAGCACTGGGACCTGTACGAGGCGTGCGAAGAGTTCGTCGACGTCGAGGACAACTTCCAGTTCTGGCGCTTCCGCCACCTGCGCACGGTCACCCGCACGATCGGCATGAAGGTCGGCACCGGCGGCTCGAGCGGCGTGAGCTTCTTGCAGAAGGCGCTCGAGTTGACGTTCTTCCCCGAGCTGTACAGCGTGCGCACCGAAATCGGCCGCTGATGCACGCGGTGCGCTTCTTCGACGGCGCCGTGGCGCTCGAAGGAACGCTGATCGTGCGCAATGGGGTCGTCCATCTGCTCGATGACCCCGCTCCGGCTGGTGCGCCACGGCTCGAGGGCCTCGTCACCGGACTCTTCACCGATCACCATGTGCACCTGCAGCTGATCGACTACAAGCTGCTACCAGGGTCGCGCCTCGGTGCCGTGGTGGATCTGGGTGCGGATCTGGACTGGATCAGTGAGGTGGCCGATCAGTTGAGCGCTCACGAATCGTGTCCGGTGAACGTGCGCTACGCCGGCCCTTTCCTCACCGCACCAGGCGGCTACCCGTCGGACCGGACGTGGGCGCCCGCCGGCTCTGTGCGCGAGATTCGCGACGCGGCAGCAGCAGATGCGGTGGTCGCCGAGCTTGCGGATGCCGATGTCTCGCTGATCAAGATCGTGGCCCACAGCGAGGCCGGCCCGACGCTCGTCGATGCGACCTTCGAAGCGATCGTGCATCGGGCCGCCGCGCACCGAATCCCGGTGATCGCCCATGCCGAAGGCCCCGGTCAAGCGCAGCGAGCGGCGCGCCTGGGTGCCGGACGACTGGCTCACGCACCGTTCTCAGAACGCCTCGCACCGGAGGAGATCGCGGCCCAAGCCGTGTCGACGTCATGGATCTCGACGATGGCGATCCATGAGGGCGAGGCCTATGCGATCGTCGTCGACAATGTGCGCCGCTTCGTCGCAGCCGGCGGCGAAGTCGTCTACGGCACCGACATGGGCAACGGCACGATGCCGGTCGACCTGCACGAGGCCGAAGTCGATGCGCTGCGCGAGGCGGGTATCGAGGGCGACGATCTGCTCACCGCCCTGGCTCCCGCTGACCCGCTCATTCCCGGCGCCCCCTTGCTCTTTCTTCCCGACGACGACCCGAACAGGTCGCGCCGGCTCACCCCGGCCGACCTCGACGCACTCACCACCGACCCCACCGACCCGGAGCACTGACATGACTGACGAAGCCGTCACCCCCGCAGACCCCGCAGACCCCGCAGAAGCACTGTTCGCCGAGGCGCGCACGCTCGACGCCGCCGACCCGCTGGCGCACCACCTGAATGAATTCGCCGACGCCCCCGGTGTCGACGCGTACCTCGACGGCAACTCGCTCGGCCGGCCCCTCCGCGACATTCCGGAGAAGGTGAGTGCATTCATCCGAGAGGACTGGGGCACGCGTCTGATCCGCTCGTGGGACGAGCAGTGGATGGAGCTGCCGATGCAGCTCGGCGACCGGATCGCAGCGGTCACGCTGGGTGCCGCGGCAGGCCAGACCGTCGTCGCCGATTCGACGAGCGTCATGCTCTACAAGCTCATGCGCGCTGCTGTCGCCGCTCGCCCCGGTCGCTCCGAGATCGTGATCGAGGCGGGGAACTTCCCGACCGACCGCTTCATCGCCGCCGGAGTCGCCGAGGAGACCGGCACCACACTGCGCTGGGTGGAGCCCGACCCGATCATCGGGGTCACCGCGGCGGTTGTGGCATCCGTCGTGTCCGAGCGCACCGCGCTCGTCGTGCTCAGCCACGTCGACTACCGCTCCGGTGCGCTGGCCGACATGCCGCAGATCACGAAGGCAGTGCAGGATGTCGGCGCTCTGATGCTCTGGGATCTCTGCCACTCCGTCGGCGTCGTGCCGATGCACCTCGACGATTGGGGCGTCGACATGGCTGTCGGCTGCACCTACAAGTACCTGAACGGCGGCCCCGGCTCCCCCGCCTTCGGCTACCTGCGCACCGAGCACCACGGTGCCGTGCAGCAGCCGATCCAGGGCTGGTGGGGCGCGGCCGACATCTTCGCGATGGGTCCGGAATACGCGCCCGTCGCCGGCATCCGTCAGCTGCTCAGCGGCACGCCGCCGGTGATGTCGATGCTCGCGATGCAGGGCATGCTCGACCTCATCGACGTCGAGGGCATCGGCGCTGTGCGCGCCAAGTCGATCTCGCTGACCGATTTCGCCGTGCGCGCGTACGACGCCGTGCTCGCCCCGCTCGGAGTGGAACTGGTCTCGACACGGGATGCCGCACACCGGGGCGGTCACGTCACGATCGCGCACGACTCGTTCCGCGAGGTCACGCAGCAGCTGTGGAACGACGGCGTGATCCCCGACTTCCGGTTCCCGAACGGCATCCGCCTCGGGCTCTCGCCGCTGAGCACCTCGCACGAAGAGACCCTGCGCGGCGTCCTCGCCGTGCGGGACGCCCTGCAGTGACCCGCGATCGTGTCGGGCCGCTGCACACCTCGGGGGCCGACACGCCAGATGTCGGACCGGATGCTGGCATCCGTCCGACATCTGTACCCACGGCCCCCGAAGTGTGGGCGTCTGGGGAAGCAGCAGGCCCTGTTCTCGACGACATCGATGCGCGGCCCGGCAGCACCACCTCTCTGCTGCGCACACTGATCGCCCTGTACCTGCGGCGGCTCGGCGGCGAGATCTCCTCGGCCGACCTGGTGCAGCTCGCCGGTGATCTCGACATCGCTCCGGCGCGCGCCCGCACCACTATCGCGCGACTCAAGCAGAAGGGCCTGCTGCTGGCAGCATCCGGCCGCGGGTATGCGCTCAATCCTGCGGCGATGGGGATGCTGGAGCGCGGCGACCGGCGCATCTTCGAAGTGCGCACGATGACCGCGGGTGACCCGTGGATGCTGATCTCGGCGACGGTCCCCGAGTCGCGCCGCGATCTGCGTCATCAGCTGCGCAAGCGGCTGCTGTTCCTCGGTGCCGGCTCGGTGGCATCCGCCCTGTGGATCCTGCCCGCGCACCTCGACGGCGAGGTTGCGGAGCTGCTCGATGAGATCGGCGCGCGTGAATTCGTCACGCTGTTCGAGACGTCCGACCCGCGCCCGGCTCGGCCGCTGCGAGACGCCGTTGCGTCCTGGTGGGATCTATCGGCGCTGCGGGCTGAGCACACCCGCTTCCAGGAGTCATTGCGCACCCCCCGCGCGAATCCGTTCGCGGCGTACGTGCTTCTGATCGACAGCTGGCGCACGCTGCCGTACATCGATCCGGGTCTTCCGCCCGAGCTGCTGCCAGCGGACTGGCCGGGGGCGGCGAGTTTCGCCGCCTTCGAGATGCGCTCCACTGAGCTCGCCGACACGGCATGGGAGCACGTCCGCCGGGTCTGCGGACACACCCCCGGCTAGGGTGATCGCATGGCACAGAAGACCGGCACGGGCATGCCCCTGCGCGACTACCGCGTTCATCGCTACGTGAACGCATTCTGCCCGAAGTGCCACGAGGAGAAGCCCGATCAGCCGCTGAGCGAGGTTCGGCGACTTTCCGGATGGCTGGCCGACCGCGACGGCGTCGTGTGGCTGGAACGCGGATGCCCTGACCACGGTCTCATCTCGACGATGTACGACGAGTCGACCGAGATCCTCAGCTACCTCGAGCAGTGGACGGCCCCGACGAAGGTGCACACCCCCGATGTGGCCGGCAACTTCAAGCCGGTGCCGCAGGCATATGAAGACGGCCTGCCGCAGATGCAGACCCAGCACACCTGCATCCTGCTCGCAGACATCACCGACCACTGCAACCTGAAGTGCCCCACCTGCTTCGCCGAGTCGAGTCCCGCGGCATCATCTGTCGCGCCGTTGGCCGAAGTGCTCGCCTCGATCGATCAGCGCCTGGCGCGTGAGAACAACCGCATCGACGTGCTGATGCTGTCGGGTGGCGAGCCGACGCTGTATCCCTGGCTGGAGCAGCTGGTCGAGCATCTGGTCGCCCGACCGGTCGTGCGCATTCTGATCAACTCGAACGGGTTGCGCATCGCGAACGACGACGAGTTCGTCGCGTTCTTGAAGAAGCATCGCGAACGGGTCGAGATCTACCTGCAATACGACGGCGAGAGCAAGGAGTCAGCGGCGTATCACCGCGGCGCGGACATCCGCCGGTTCAAAGAGCGAGCGCTGGAGCGGTTGTCGGATGCTGGCGTCTTCACCACGCTCACCATGACCGCGACGCTCGGCGTGAACGATGACGAAATCGGCGATGTGATCCGGCGAGCGCAGGTGACACCGTTCGTCGGCGGTGTGACGATTCAGCCGGTTTTCGGCTCGGGCCGCAACTCGGGCATCGACCCCGACGACCGGCTCACGCACACCGGGGTGCTGGCGCGCCTCGGCCCGCAGACCGGCGGCGAGATCACCTGGCGCGACCTCACGGCGCTCCCCTGCAGCCACCCGCACTGCTGCTCGGTCGGCTATTTCCTGAAGGACGATGCGGGCGATTGGAAGTCGCTGGTGTCGCTGATCGGTCCGGAACGGCTGAAGGGGTTCCTCGATCTCAATCCCGACCTGCTCGCCAACCGCATCGCCGACTCGAATGTGAACAAGGCGATCCGCGATGCGGTGAAGAACTCGCTGCTCGACCTGTTCAGTGAGCAGTCGTCGCTCTCGCACCCGTCGATGGGCGACATCTGGCGTGACATCTGCGTCAACTGCGACCTCGGCATCGGCACACTGGCGACACTCGCCGCGTCGAAGCTGCCCGGCCAGCACGGCAGGATGCGGCAGATGATGGGCGAGCGCGTGCTGCGCGTCACGGTCAAGCCGTTCATGGACATCAACACGATGATCGAAGAGCGACTCACGCAGTGCTGCGTGCATGTCGCGACGGTCAATGAGACGACGCAGGCGCACCAGTGCGTCCCGTTCTGCGCGTTGCAGGCGTGGGCACCGCTGAGCCGTACCCGCCTATCGACCGCGACGGGGCGTCCGGCCACCAGCAGCACTCCGGTACGCGAGACCGGTGGCCGCACGGCCCTTCCGCTGGTGACGCCGTGACACCCCACAACCCCGCCCTCAACCAGTACGATCCCTCGGTCGGCGACCCCGAACCGGCTTTCGATCCGCTTCGGCTCTGCGTCTTCACGACGGTCGCGCTGATCGCCTGCCTGCTCGGCCCGATCGCGGTGCTGACTTTCGCGCTCGTCGCGATCGCGGGCTACGCGCGGGCGCGTCGTGGCGGACTGCTGCGCTCACGCTGCAAGCTCGGCGATACCCGACTCGTCCTCGCCTATCTGGGCATTGTGGCCGTGGCATCCGCCGTCGCGATTCCGTTCTGGGTAATGCTCTGGGTGCGGATGCTGGCGGGCTGACATGTTTCCTACGCTGAGCGATCTGGTGCCATGGCTGCCGGCCATCGACACGCATTCGACGTTCGTAGCGCTCGGGATTCTCGCCGCCGGAATCGTTTTCGTCGTCGAGAAGCAGCGCCGCCGCGTCACCGATCATCGCATCGCCTACTTGGTGCTCGGCGCTCTGCTGGGCGCGGCCGTATTTGCACGGCTGGGAACCTGGGCGCAGCACGTCGACTTCTCGCAGAACCTGGGGCTGTTCGATCAGCTCGCTTACGGCAATGCGTCGATGCTGTCGGGGCTGGTCGGCGCGTGGCTCGGCGTGCACGTCGCGAAGCGGCTCTGCGGCTATCCGGAGCGCAGCGGCGACCTCTTCGCACCCGCGGTGGCACTCGCGATGGCGATAGGTCGGATCGGCTGTCTGCTCACCGAGAAGCCGGGCACACCGACGGGGCTGCCATGGGGCGTCGTGCTCGACGAGGCTGCTGCAGCGCGCGTCGGTGCTGACGCCGGTGTTCCCCTGCATCCGAGTTTCATCTACGAGATCATGTTTCACGTCACCGCATTCGCGCTGCTGTGGTTCTGGCTGCGTCATCGTCCGATCGCCGCGGGTGAGACGCTGACGATCTACATCGGCGCCTATGCGGTATTCCGCTTCACGGTCGAATTCGTGCGCGGCAACGAGATCGCTTGGATGGGACTGACCAGACCCCAGCTTTTCTTGCTCGTGACTATTCCGCTCCTTGCCGCCAGAATCATATGGATGATCCGAAGCGGTCGATTCCGCGCTGACAGCACCGTCGAACTCGAGAGGAAGATGCGCGATGAGCAGCACGCCTGAAGCCCCGGAGCCGGAACCCACCGGGCAGGAGCCCGCCGCTCAGCCTCCCGTGCCCCCGGAGCAGCCCCCCGTGGTGCCGCCGACACCCGATCCCTCCGGCTCGATGCCCCCACCCGGGGCGATGCCTGCCCCCGGAGCGATCTCATCCCCCACTTCTTTGCCGCAACCGGGGCAGCCGGGACCGATGGGCTACGCGCCGGGCCCGTGGCAGGCTACTCCCCCGCCACCGCGCAAGGGACTCAGCTTCGGTGCGGGGCTGGGAATCGGCATCGCGATCGGCGTCGTGGCGCATGCCCTGGGGGTCGGTGCCATGTTCCTCGGCATGTCGATCGTGGGTGGCGGCACACCCATCGTCTTCTTGTGGCCGTTTATTCTGATTGCGCTTGCCGCTGCCGTGATGATGTTCTTCGCGAAGACGCGATCGTTCGCCACCGGCATCCTCATCATCGCGGCCAGCATGTGGCTGCTGATCATCGGCCCCTGCATTCTGCTTCTCACCGGTCTCTAACCAACCGACGCGGAGAGTCCGCAGAACCGCGCCCGCGTCGATGGTGCGGGAGTAGTGTCAGGCTGTGCCCTCGTTCGCGCCTTTGCAGAGACTGGTCGTCACGGTCGCGATCATCGCCTCTTTCGTCACCTTCCTCGACGGCACCGTGGTCACCGTCGCGCTGCCCGCGATCAGCCGGGAACTCGGTGGCGGCATCAGCACCCAGCAGTGGGTGGTCGACGCGTACCTGATCACCCTCAGTGCGCTGATCCTGCTGGCCGGCTCGCTCTCCGACGCGTACGGCCGCGTGCGGGTGATGCGAGTGGGGCTGATCGCCTTCGGCATCGCCTCGATCGCGGTGGCGGCGGCACCCGATCCTCTTCTTCTGATCATCGCTCGCGCCGCACAGGGTGCCGCCGGCGCACTGCTGGTGCCGAGCTCGCTCGCCCTGATCACCGCCACGATGCGCGGAGAGCTGCAGTCGCGGGCGATCGGCGTGTGGACGGCGTTCACCACCGGTGCGCAGCTGATCGGTCCGCTGATGGGCGGCCTTTTCGTCGATTTCCTGTCGTGGCGCTTCGTCTTCCTCATCAACGTGCTGCCGATCGCGGTGACGCTGGTGCTGCTCTCGCGACTGCGGCTCCCCGAGCACGAGCGAGGTGTGCACGTCGACTGGTGGAGCGGGGCGCTGTGCGCGATCGGCCTCGGCGCGCTCGTCTTCGCGCTGATCGAGCAGGAGCGGTTCGGGCGGACCGCTCCCATCATCTGGATTCCCGGTGTCGTCGGCATCCTGCTCATGGCGCTGTTCCTCACCCGTCAAACGCGCCCGACGGCGCTGATGCCGCTGTCGCTGTTCCGCGTGCGCAACTTCGGCTGGGGCAACATCGCGACCCTGTTCGTGTACGCCGCGCTGTCATTGAACGGCTTCGTGATCGGGGTGTATCTGCAGCAGGGGCCAGGCCTCAGCGCGACCGCCGCGGGGCTTGCGAGCCTTCCGGTCACGGTGCTGATGATCGTGTTGAGTTCACGCGCCGGTGCCTGGGCAGGGCGGCTGGGGCCGCGCTTGTTCATGACGGTCGGCCCGCTGCTGATGGCCGTCGGCGCTCTGCTGCTGCTCACCGTCGGCGTCGATTTCAGCTACTGGTGGCAGGTGCTTCCGTCGATGTTCGTGCTCGGGCTGGGCCTGGCCCTCACGGTGGCGCCGCTGACCTCGGCGATCCTCGGCGCGATCGACGAGCGTCGCAGCGGCATCGCCTCAGCCGTCAACAACGCGGTCTCCCGCGTCGCAGGGCTGCTCATCGTCGCCATGCTGTCGACGATCGTGGGCGGCACCCTCGATCTCGACGGATTCCACAGCGCGGTCTGGGTGACCGCCGCACTGTTCGCGCTCGGCGGGGTGGTCTCGTGGATCGGCATCCGTCGGGGCCCCGCAGACCGCGCTACTCCAGATGACGCAACTGGTCGCATCCCGCCAGCTGAAGCGACCAGATGAGTCACGTGAGCACGCCGGACAGCACGGTGGCCGCGTAAAACATCACGCGCGGCGCTGACGCGCAGCGCGTGCCAGCACGTCGAGTGCCTCAGCCGTGGCATCCCACCCCATGCAGGCATCGGTGACGCTCTGCCCGGGCACCAGTCCTGCAGGACCGGACGCGACGTCGAGCCGCTGCGCCCCGGCGACGAGGTTGCTCTCCAGCATCACGCCCGCGATCGCCGCGCCGTCGGTGGCGATCTGCTCGGCGAGCTCGGCGGCGACCTGCGCCTGACGGCGGTGGTCCTTGCCGCTGTTGCCGTGGCTGGCGTCGACGATGAGGCGCGGAGTGAGACCCGCGGCCGCCAGCCGCTCGGATGCCCGACGCACGTGCTCGGCCCCGTAGTTCGGTCCGTCGGAGGCACCGCGCAGAATCACCGAGGTGTCGGGGTTGCCGGTGGTGGTGACGAGGCTCGCGCGCCCGTCGGAGCCGATGCCGAGAAAGGCCTGCGGAGCGGATGCTGCCGATGCGGCATCCAGCGCCACCTGCAAGCCGCCGTCGGTGCCGTTCTTGAATCCGATCGGCATCGAGAGGCCCGAGGCGAGCTGGCGGTGGATCTGGCTCTCGGTCGTGCGGGCGCCGATGGCTCCCCAGGTGATGAGGTCGGCGGTGTACTGCGGGCTGATCGGCTCGAGGAACTCGGTGCCACAAGGCAGGCCGAGGGCTGCGACATCGCGCAGGAAGCCGCGTGCCATGCGCAGCCCCGTCTCGATGTCGTGGCTGCCGTCGAGGTGCGGGTCGTTGATGAGCCCCTTCCAGCCGACGGTCGTGCGCGGCTTCTCGAAGTAGGTGCGCATGATGATGAGGAGGTCGTCGCGGTGCCGGTCGGCCTCGCGGACCAGACGTCCGGCGTAGGCGAGCCCCGCCTCGGGGTCATGGATCGAGCAGGGGCCCACGATGACGAGCAGTCGGTCGTCGGTGCCGTTCATCACGGCGCGCACCTCGTCGCGGCTGCGCGAGACGAGAGCGGCGCGCTCGTCGCCGATCGGCAGCGTCTGGGCGATCTCAGCCGGAGAGGGGATCGGGGTGAAACCGGTGACGTGCAGATCGGCGGTGGTGGGCTCGGCCGTGAGTGTTGCGGTCATGAGGGGTCCTGTCTGTGTGGAGACGGACCCGCGCAGAGCCCGCCGAAACGGCGAAAGCCAGAGCAAAATGCTCTGGCTTGTGGGCTCTGAAGGTGTTGGTGGGCGCTAGATCTGCGCCGGCCCCTCCAGAGCCGACTCAAAATACGCATACCAACGGGTGATCATGGGATTACCGTACCGCACCGGTGGGGATGCTGATGACACGGGGTCGCACTGTGACGCGGTCGCAGTCTCTACGGGGCCGTGACGGGTTCAGGGCTGGATGGCGTGATCGTGCACGGCTGAGCTGAGGTGCGTGCCGTTGAGCTCGAGATAGATCTGCCGCTCAGTCACCGAGATCGTCATGGTGTTGCGGCGTTCGAGAGCGGCCGCCGCGTCATCGAGGAAGCCGGGATCGAAGCTGTGCAAGATGACAGCATCCGCATTGTGAATGGTCTTGCCCGCCCACTGTGCGAGAAGCTTGGCGGGGTCACGGTGGGTGTAGATCGTGGTGCGGTCGGCGAGCTTGCTGCCGAAGTGCAGGCGCGCGGCATCCGGTGCACCCACTTCGATCCAGGCCGTGACTCGCCCAGTGAGGTCCTTCACCAGCACCGCGGGCTCGTCGGTCGCGGCGATCCCGTCAGTGAAGACGATGCCCTCTTCGAACTCCAGGCAGTAGGCCAGCAGACGGGTGAGCATGAAGACATCGGTCTCAGACGGATGCCGTGCCACGCGCAGCGACAGCTCTTCGTAGACGCCCCGATCCACGTCGGCCAGTTGCACTGCGAACGTGTGGATCATCGCGCCTGTTGCCATAGCGTCCGAGCTTACGCGGAACCAGCTGCGGGCGCGGCCGGGGCGACGCGGTGCGTATAGTACCGCTGGCCACCTCTGTCGTCACTGCCCTGTCGAGGAATCGCTGTGTCTGGCCTACTGGTGCCATGACAGACAAGCAGAACGACGCGAACGACGCGCTTCCCGACGGCCAGTTTCAGGACCAGCAGATGCCCACCACTGACGGAGAGCCGGCTGACCCCGATCCCCAGCCGGAGCCAACGGGGGAGAACTCTGCGGCTGATGCCGGTGCCGAGTCGCAGGATGAGGGTCGCGCTGCGATGAAGGCGGCCGAGGAGGCGACGAAGAACTCGGAGGACTGAGGGCTTCAAAATCGGAGGCGTGACTCGTGCCCTTAGCTCGACAGACAAGCCGACGGATTCGGGGCTGTTGTATGGATAGGTGGCATAACCACGCAGGCAAGAACGATCGTTTTCGGTGCGCTTGCATGGCCGCTGCGCTGGGGGCTCCATCACGGTCTGACACGCGGGCGATACGGCCGCCGCCCGCACGAGTTCTGATCCCACGATCGTCCGGTCATACGCGGCATTGGGCAGAACGACATGTTAGATGGGCTCGGGTCGGGTGAAGGATGAACGGTAGTGGGATCTTTCGTTGTTTCGAAAGACCCCACTACAACCAATCAATACGCGAACTGCCACATGTAGCGGCGTCCTTCAAGTGTGTAGCCACGAACGGAAGCGTAGTTCTCTGCAAGCCGGAACATCATTGGGTAGAAGACCAGCGGTGCGATGAAGCCACGCTGGTCCGATGGGACGCCGGCGAGCTCCAGGTCTCGGCTGTCGATCCGGTGTGTCGTGCCGCTGTGCTCGCTGAGGAATCGTTCGGCGCGCTCGACCATGGGACGGGTAGCATCTTCGCCGAGGAAAAGGATGCTCTTGGTCTGCTTGTCGAAAACCTCGAATGGACCCTGGAAGAACTCGTTGGCATTGATGGTTGCCGCATGCATCCACTGCATCTCCTGAAGGAAGCAGCTCGTGAACGTGCTGCCCATACCCTGGAGCGGGCCCGACGCAAGAAGATACGTTACGGGAACATCCTTCATATCCTTGGCAATTGCGGCGGCGAGAGGTTCGAACCCTCGCAGGGCGGCGTCGGTCGCGTCCGGGAGTGCGTGGAGGGCGTCGATCTTCGCGCTCACATCGTGGCCTTCTCGGGCGAGCGTTGCGAGGACGAGAAGCTGAAGGACGATCTGATTGCCGTCACCGTTGAGGGAGATGAAACCATTGCTTACCGCCTGCGCAAGCGGGCCATCGGACTTCAGAGTAACGGCAACCACCGCTGCGCCTCGTTCTTGCGCCCAAGACGCTGCCCGCACGGTCTCCGCTGTGGCTCCGGCGGCTGAAAGCGCGATGACCAGGGCACCCGGTCCTACGCTGGGCGAAGCGCGGTGGTAGAACTCGTCGGAGTTCACGGAGACGACCGGGAGGGCTGACTCTCGATCGAGGAGGTAGTGCGCCGCCTGAAGCCCCGAGTACGAGCCACCGGCTCCGACGAGAAAGACGCGCTCCAAAGCAGGCAGCCCCAGGACCCAGTCGCGGATCTCCCCCCATCGGCGGAGGGCGTTTTCCTGCGAGGGGCGGATCTCCTGAGGGATGGGTTTGACGGGCTTGGGCCCGACATAGGTGCCGTCGGTCATCTGTGCTCCTTTGTGATAATTGGTTCGAGGACGCGTGAGGCTGTGCACTCAGCAAGGATGGTCGAATCGATCGGGATACCGTCGCCAAAGGCACCGAGACGTTGGCAGGTGTCAGCAGCGACATCAGCAGCAATGGCGAGCACAGACGGTGGATCCTCGCCGCGGAGGAGCCCGACAAGGACCGTCGCAGCGAAGCTATCGCCGGCCCCAAGTGTGTCGAGCGCGGGAAGGTCCGTGCGGGCTGCTACTACCCAGCGTTGCCCTTGATGACTGAGCACAGCGCCTTTGGTTCCTCGGGTGGCCAGACTCCATTGGGCTCCCGAAGCTGCGCTGCACGCGAGCAGATCTGCGAACGCCTCATCATCCAAGTCCGCGCCCGAGTGGACGGCAAGGAAGCAATTCCTCCCGATCCGCGCGACATGCTCTGCCTCTGAGTGGGTGGCGAAGTCGTAAGACACACGGGTGATGCTCGAGAGTGTGTCAAGGTGCGAATCTAGCCCACTAGTCGAACCGACGTGCACGGCATCGAAACCTCGAAGGGCTTCGAGATCTGCGACAGTGGGTTCGAAGCGCGACACTCCGAGATCGAAAGACAGGAAAACGCGGTCTCCTTGAGCATCGTGGCCGATCATGCAGTGCGCCGTCCTACCGTGCGCCCTGCGGAGCCACGAGGTGTCGACGCCCTCGTTCGCCAATGAGCGGGCGATGTGATCGCCTGCGCGGTCGTCCGCGACTTGGCCGAAGTATGCCGCGCGAGCCCCTGCTCTCGCCGAGAACGCCGCAACGTTGAGTGTGTTCCCACCCGGGAACATTATTCCGGCCGCCATATAGCAGTCGACAACGTTGTCTCCGAGCCCCGCGATACTGACGGCACGGCTCACGACTTCCCCTCACAGAATCCCTGAGGGAGGGCGCGGGGCACATGAGCCCAGGCATAGACGGCGCCCTCTCGGAGCTCCTCATCCGCGTGGAAGCGGTCCGGCCGGAAGGCTTCGAGTAGTGGCCGCGCCATGTCTGCGTCAGTGGCCAGCGGCGTGCCGATCACGTCGAGAGAGTCCGCCGGGTCGGTGACGAAGAACGGGGCGTGGAATACCCGCCCAGACGACCCGAACCCAACGACGGCCGCACGGGTCGGCCATGTGACGGAACTCGCCATCACAGTACCTCGGAGAGGAAGAGCCGCAACCGTTCGCTCTGAGGACTATTGAAGATCTGCTCCGGCGTGCCGGTCTCGATCACGCGACCTTCGTCCATGAATACGACTTGGTCAGCCACCTTGCGAGCAAAACCCATTTCGTGCGTCACCACGAGCATGGTCATACCGCTCTGAGCGAGCTCGGCCATGAGATTTAGAACCCCCTTGACCAGCTCAGGGTCCAAAGCACTAGTGGCCTCGTCGAAGAGCATGACTTCGGGTTCCATCGCGAGAGCTCGCGCGATCGCGACACGCTGCTGTTGACCGCCTGAGAGGTCTCGGGGCCGGTGGTCGGCCCGCTCGGCGAGGCCGACTTCAGCCAGTCGCGCTAGGGCTCTCCTCTCCGCCTCGCCCTTGGACATGCGCTTGACGTTTTGCAGCGCGAGCGCGACGTTCTGTAGGGCGGTGTGATCGGGAAATAGATTGAAGTGTTGGAAGACGAGGCCTACACGGCGCCGTAGTAGATCAGGCTTCAGCCTCAGAGCATCGTCTTCCGCGAGAAGGACTCGGCCCGACTTCGGCTCGTGCAGACGATTCACTCCACGCAAAAGAGTCGATTTTCCTGAGCCGGAGGGGCCGATGACGCACGTGGTCGTAGCGGGTTCGACAGTAAGGGTTACGTCCTTGAGTACTTCAATTTCACCGTACGCCATTGCAAGGCTCTCGATCTGCAGGCGTGACCCTTCATAGAAATGGCCGTCGGTGACCGGAAGAGGTGAGGTGTAGGTCATGTGTTCTCTCCGTGGTTGAGCGCTGGACTCAACGACTGTTCAGCGACCTCCTCGAGGCCACTCTTCGGCGACGTAGCTTTACGACGACCGGTGCGGAAGCGGTTATCGAAGTAGTTCACGAGGTGGGTGAGCGGGACAGTGATCACGAGGTAGAAGATTCCCGCCAAAACCAGGGGGGACAGGTTTCCGGTGAGCACGGCGGCATCCTGCCCGACACGGAAAAGTTCGCGCTCGCTGACAAGGAGGCCGAGGAAGTAGACGAGGCTGGAATCCTTCACGATCGCGATGAACTGGTTGACCAGCGCAGGCAGCACGCGACGAATGCCCTGGGGAACGACGACCAGCCGCATGGCTGACCCGTACGTCATGCCTAGCGCGCGACAAGCTTCGAGCTGACCTCTCTCGACGCTTTGGATGCCGGCACGGAAGATCTCGCCGATATAGGCACTGGCGATCAGGCTCAGCGCGAGAATGCCGAGAGGGTAAGGAGAGGGTCCGAAGATCTGCTGGCTGAGCCAGGAAAAGCCCTGACCGATTAACAGAATCGTGAGGATCGCAGGCAGCCCTCGAAAAATATCTGTGTAGATTCGCGCCGGCAGACGCAACCAGGCGCTGCGCGCAATCCCCATGATCGCGAGGATCATGCCGATGATGATTCCCAATACAGTGGCGCAGGCGGAGATGATGAATGTGTTAACCAGTCCGGTTCCGAGAAGCTGCGGAAGCACCTGCAGCATCGCGTCGAAATCGAGAAAGGTCTTGAAAACGGTTTCGAGCCAGTCCATGAAGTTTCCTTTCGGGATGTAGGGCGACATGCGTTCCAGCCAGTGGATCTGCCGCCCCACATCCGATCAGGTGATTACTCGTCGCCCTCGGGCTGGCTGTCCTGACCCTGCTCGCTGGAAGGCAGGTACTGATCGGGCATCGGCGAACCGGGGAACCATTTCTGGTACAGCTCCTTCCAGGTGCCGTCTTCCATGGCTGCATGCAAAGCGTCGTTCAGCGCGACCGTGAACTTGTCCTTGCCCTTCGCAACTGCGAAGCCTGCCGGCGCATCAAACGACGGAACGTCGATGACGCCCTCGAGTCCGTACTGCTCTGCATAGGACTTCGCCGACTCATAGTCCAGGAAGTGTGCGTCGACGTTCCCTGTGTTGATACCAGCGACACCCGCATTGTTGTCGGGGTACCGCACGAGCGCGGCGTCCGGGAAGTTCTTAACCGCGTAGGCCTCCTGCAACGTGCCCTGCACCACCCCAAGACGCTTGCCCACAAGGCCAGTTGCGTCCTCGATCCCGGAGTCCGGCTTCGTGAGGACGGTCAGGTATCCCGCGAGGTAGCCATCGGAGAAGTCAACCGTCTGCATACGCTCATCCGTGATTCCAATCGCCGCGACGCCGACGTCAAACTGACCGTTCGCAACGGCGGGGAGAACAGCTGCGAAGTCCTGGCCAGTGAAGACGACGTCGTCGTATCCCATTCGCTCGGCGACGTCGGTGAATAGTTCGACGTCGAATCCGGTGAACTCTCCCTTCGCATCCGTGAAGCTGTAGGGTTTCAGGTCGCCAACGCTTGCGACACGAATCTGCCCCGGCGTGATCAGACCGTATGGGTTGTCGTCACCGCCGTTAGCCGACGCGCCGTCGGAGCCGGTACTCGGGGAGCACGCGGTCAGGACGATGGCAGTGACGAAAATGGCAGCGACTGCGACTCCCCGTCGAATTCTGAAGATGCTCATGAAGTTCCTCTCTGAACTGATTCCCTGGCCGCGAAGGCTGCAATCAGGGTTTGGGTCCGGACCCATGGACTAGGCTGGGCCCGGACCCATTGACAATATGCGCATGATCGACGTTCTGTCAATCTCTGTTAGGAGGAAGCCGAATGATCGGATCGAATTCCATACGCCGACCCGCGACCGTCGCGGACGTGGCTCGGCGCGCAGGAGTCGGCAAGTCGACGGCATCGCGCGCCCTCGGCGGATACGGCGCGGTTAGCGAAGAAGTGCGAAATCGAGTGCTCTCCGCCGCTGAGGAGCTTGACTACCGCCCGAATGAGCTCGCCCGGAGCATGAACACAGGGCGGTCTCATTCGATTGGTGTCATTGTCGGTGATGTAGAGAATCCCTACTTCAGTGTGGCGCTACGAGGAATTTCCGATACCGCCCGGGCCGCTGGCTACGATGTCATCCTCGCGAACACATCGGAACGACTGACTGAGGAGCGCGACGCAGTGCGGTTCTTTCTCGACAAGCGTGTCGACGCGGTGATTGTCGCACTTGCGTCCAACTACGACACCGAACATCTTCATGCGGTCCTCGATGCCTCACGACCGCTGGTGCTCCTGGACCGTCAGGCAGATGAACTCGGCGCCGTCGGAGTCCGGGTCCGCATTGCGCCAGCAGCAGCGCAAGCTACTGAGATGCTGGTTAACCTCGGCCACCAGAGAATCGCATTCATCTCAGCGTTGAAGACCGACGGAGACCGTTTCAGCGGGGTTGAGACGGCGGTATCGTCTGTTTCCGACCGCCTATCAGGTTTGATAGGCGCCCTTCAAGCCAATGGCATCGCAATCGATCCTGATCTCATTCGATATCTTGCGATCGGCGAAACCGAGACCGGTGCGATCATTGATGAGATGTTGAGGATGGCTGATCCGCCCACGGCCATGCTTGCATCCGATGCGACGGTTGCCCTCAACGTCCTGATCGCTCTTCGTGCACGGGGACTACGAGTTCCGCAAGATATTTCGGTCATCGCATTCGATGATTCGCCTTGGGCGAGGATCAGCGATCCCCCGCTCACCGGTATCACGCACCCGATCTACGACGTCGGCGTCGCGACAGCGAAGGCCGCGTTGAGGCTAATCGAAGGCTTGGCTGCGCCTTCTCAAGAATTCGACGCTGTGCTGACTATTCGCGAGTCGCACGGCGAGGTCAGGGCCTCGACCGGGTAAATATGCGCTCGATTCCCTCATGCGGAGCAAGTGCCTTCTACCACGATCGCGACGACGACGAGCAGCACGATGCCTAAGTATGCGACGAAAACAGCTTGTTGGGCTGGATGCGCGGATTCTGCGAAGGACAACCGCTTCGATCCGGGTCATTCGCCTGTCCGAAGGGCCTCGCCTCGCGTCGAGCATGGCAGGCTCGCCATGCCGCGAATGTTTTCGCGGTTGTCACCGAGAAAGAAAAACCCCCGCAATCCCTGTATTTTCGGGCTCTCCTGACGTAACCGTGGGTGGTTTCGGAGTGGCTTAATGACCGCACGCCG
>NZ_FUKO01000013.1 GCF_900163815.1 Microbacterium esteraromaticum
TACTCGTATCTTGTCAATCACTTGTGAGACATAGTTGTGAGAATCGCCGAGCCTGAGAAACTCGCGAACCATTGTCAATGTCCGAAGTCGTCGACACTTCTGCCCGAAGTCCTCAACACCCGCGCCCGCCAGCCCGCCCACGGGGCGGCGCGGCTGTCTCCTTTCCCATGGGTTGCGAGACATAGTCGCAACTTGACGCTTCCGTCGCCACTCGCTCAATCGCGAGCGACGTGTTCGGGGCGTGGAAGATGATCCGTGATATCGATTGATTGAGTGGGTGGTAAAGAGATTGCGGCCGGGTCGATTGGTGTTGGATTCACGTCGATACTCCTTCAGCGAGAGACAAACGCGCTCGTGCTGGGCGCGTTGGGGACGTTTAAGCAGGTGGTTCGCCATCGTCTGCTGGTTGGATGCTTGAGCCGGAGGATGCTTGCCAGACGACGCGCAGCACATCGATGACGTCGTCGGAGTTCGCGCCGGTGGCGTCGGCTGCGGCGACGAGGTCGCGAATGTGTCGGATGACGGCACGAGGGAGTATTGCCGCCGATTCGGCGACCCGTGTTCCGGCGGCGGTGCGGGTGACGACCAGTCCGTCTCGCTCGAGGAGTTTGTATGCTTTCGCCGCAGTTCCGGCTGCCACGCCGAGGTCACTTGCTGTTTGTCGCACGGTCGGAAGCCGCTCGCCAGCGCCGAGCTGACCGGAAGCGATGAGTCCACGAAACTGTCGGTATATGTCGATCGCGGGGCTGGTTTCATCGGTTGACGACAACACCGGCTGGGTTGTCATCGCACAACCTCTGAATCGGTCGTTTGCGTGGTGAGCGCGGGTGACTGGTCGCGGACCGGCATGCGTCGAAGCTGGCGGATGACCAGAAGCAGCAGCACGAATCCTCCAATCTCAACGACGGGCGCGAGCCAGCCGGCGATGGCAGCGAACTCTGCGTACCGCCATGCCGCCTCGTAGGTTCCCGATTGCGGTGTGTCCCCTTGAACGACCAGCCCTGAAATAGATCCCGAGCTGGCGATGAAGCGCCACGCGCCAGCAAGTGCGAGCAGCACCGCGGCAGTCGCGAGATGCACGGCACCGGCAGCAATACCCGAACGAGCAGTCTGCTCGACACCAGCAGTTTCCGGACGCAGGAACGGACGCACTGCATTGAGGTGGAGCGCTACCAGGGTCACTGCCGTCAGAGCGGCGAGACAAGCGAGGACAGGCACCCCGTACGCCCACCCGTAGAACCACGGACGAATCGGGTCTATCGACTCGTTCGGTATCAGGATTTCAAGATAGATGTATCGGCCTCGGCTATCGGGCGATGATGCGACTCCGGCGGTGATCGTCGTCACCAACAGAGCGACTACAGCGACACCCGCTCCCACCAGGCCCGCACGCGGACCGAAGCTTGTCCAGGTGCGCCGAGCACCAAGGACGGCAGGGTGCGCAGGCCGTGCCGACCCTCCGAAGCGGATTACAGCGAGCAGGACACCTAATCCCACGAACGCAACAAAAACCGGGAGGGCAAACCGCCACCATGAGACGACATCGGCCATATTCAGGACGTAGCCACGGACGATGTTCTCAGCCATGAAGATGAAGATCACCGCAAGCGCAGCGATACCGAGCGCGCGACGCTCTCGCGTGTACCGAGCGTTGACCGCCATCACCGCATCATAGGAGAGATTCGCCAGCCGATGATCCGAGGATGATCCCCTCGTAAAAGTGACGATGCCCACAGTGAGGATCAACGCGAGCAGCAAGGACACTGCAGGCAATGTGAGGGCCGCACCCAGAAGCTCGGCCAATCCGTACGAGAAGATATTTCGCGACATGCTGTCTCCGCTTCACTTGTTGTGCCACATGTCTATCACAAGTTGTAGCAGGACATAAGTACAAGCTCCGCGACTGGTGAAATTAAAACGCATATACGAGCTATCATTTGGCGCGGGAATATCAGTGTCCGAAGTCGACGACACGGTTAATCACATAGTCCGTAGTGCGGCCGACAAATGGCACCTGAGCGTCTGAAGTCCTTTGCACAGTCCTAGGTGGACGTCCCGTGACGCCACGCTCGATGCGGTGTTGTGTGGGCCCTTGGCCCGGCCACGGGATGTTAGACCGTTGTGCTCCGTCACCTGCGTCTTTGCGATTGCGTTAGCACTCTGCGTCCGTCGTCGCGCAGGTCACCGCTGGGCGAAACATGTCGATACAAGGTCTGGCGACTCACTCCGAGTTCTTTGCAGAGGTCGCCGACGGTTGTATCGGGTTGGCCCATGGAGGCCATGGCGAGTCGAATCTTCGCCGCGGTCATCTTGTAGGGCCGGCCGCCTCTACGGCCTCGGGCGCGAGAGGCGGCCAGGCCAGCGAGTGTGCGCTCTCGGATGAGTTCGCGTTCGAACTCAGCCAGGGCAGCGAATATCCCGAAGACGAGTTTGCCAGACGATGTGGAGGTGTCGATGGCGGAACCTTCGCCGGTAAGAACCTTCAATCCGATCCCGCGTTGGGTCAGATCGTGAACGACGTTCACCAGATGGCGCAGGTCACGGCCGAGGCGATCAAGCTTCCAGATGACCAACGTGTCCCCTTCGCGGAGAGCTTTGACGCATGCGACAAGTTGCGGGCGGTCATCTTTCTTCCCGGACGCGTGGTCTTCATAGAGAGCATCGGCGTCAACGCCCGCGGCGACGAGTGCATCGCGTTGCAGATCAGTGTTCTGTGATCCATCGGCTTTCGAGACGCGCATGTAGCCCACCAGCAATGTGATCTCCTTTGGTTGTCACGTATACGACCGTTTGGGTGACAATTCCTTTTGATCCGGATCAGACCGGCTCGATCGTCACAATACCCGTCATTTATTCTATGTCTTGTGAACCATGACTACTGGGCTGTTATGTGACAAACCCGGTGCCGTCCTCCGTGAACGCATGGCAGCGAGCGTCGGTGGAAGGAAAGCTTCGGGAACGTCGAGGTCAATCAAGTCGCTGCGGATGCTCCGAAACGTCTTCTCGGTGCGCGTGAGACTCGTCAGGATCGCGAGCATGTGCTCTGCGGCAAGCGGATCGTGCTGGGCGAGAGTGAGCGCTTCGGCCGCCGCTTCTCGCGCCTCGTCCCAGATATCGCGCGGTGGCAAGCCGTCGTGCGCTGGGCGATCTGGTTCAGGGGTCAAGAGGTGGCCGAGTGTGCCGCGTGCGTTAATCTCTCCGGTTCCGACCAGGTGCATAGCTGTCGCGGACGCTTCGAGATACATCTCTTGCTGCGGCCAGGGTAGTGTCTCGTAGATTCGCGCAGCACCGACGATGCCAGCACGAGCAGGGTGCCCGGCCGTGCGCCAGATGAGTTCGATGGCGCGGCGTGAGCGGACTCGAAGTTTTGAGAGCGGAATCGAGAGTTCCTCGATGACGGTGCGCAGCAGGCGGAACCACACCCCAACATGGACTGTCCGGCGCGGTAAGACAACCGTGCCGGTCCTCAGAGCTTGCTCAGTGCGTATGTCTTGGATGACGACCTGTCGCGGAGCGGGCCTGTCGTTCGCCTTACTGTGCTCCCACCCGAAGAAAGCGTAGGGCCCGAACGCAGCGTTGAGCCTGCAACCGTGACGCGGGCAAGTGAGCGTGATCGGAAGTTGCACGATCAGCGGAAACGTGAGCGCTCTCGCTGTCGTGCTCTCGACACAGACCGGGCACACGCGGCTGACCGGTCTGTTCTTGGAATTGAGTGGCAGCCAAGCCCGCCAGTTCGTCACTTCTCGGTCAGGATGCTCCTTGTACGTGACGAGCACGGAGTCTTGGCGCACATACGTGTCAAACGCGACACCGGGCACCGGTTCAGGCTGGAGCGAATCGAGAAGCCACGGCACCCAGCCAGCTATTGTCATCCGACGCACCTGCTCCACCGGCACACCGGTACGCGCCGCCAGAATCGTGATCAGCTCCGAAGGCGCATCCAAGTCCAGTGACCCCGGCACGGGAGCGCCGGGTGGGATGAGGTCGTGGCGGACGAGCTGGTCGAGGTGCATCCCGTACGGAATGGCGAGCCTGTGAAGCCACGAGGTCAGCGCTTCGCCGTGGCCAGGCGTCGGATGAAGTGGCCACCGCTGCGTCATGGCAGTTCGCGCTCGAACAGACGTCGCCGTTCCGTGGGGCCGATGTATGACGCGATGAGGAGGGTGCGTTGGTTGATCGCTTCCTCGCCAGTCTCGATCGCTGCGACAGCAGCGTCCGTGAGTAGACGCGTGAGTTCTCCTATGGTTCCTTCACTGCGGGTGAGGAGGTAGCGGGCCATTTCTTCAGTGTCGATTATCGAGCGATCGCGAAGAGGGAATGCTGCTGCGAAGCTGGCCAGTAGCGCGCGCGTCTCATCGTTCGGTTCCCAGCGTGGTAGGGCGAACGGTTCGAACCGGTTTTCGAGTTGGTCGTCGGATCGGATCGCCATGTATGCCTCGCGCGTGCCGACCCCGACCAACGGGATGCGCAACTCGTTGCCTAGAAATCGCAGTACGTTCAGGAACTCGCGTCGAGTGTCACTGCGACCGGCCAGCACGTTTTGCAGCTCATCAATCACCAGCACCCGCACTCCGACCGCCCGTAACAGGGACAGAGTTGTCTGTTCCGTTTCCGATACGCGTTGTCGCGGGCGGAGCGGTGCCCCCAGTGCGGCCTGCAGCGCGACATAGAACCGGGAAACTGACGGCTCAGAAGGCATCTGAACAGCCAGCACTGGCACCTGTTCATGCTCGGCATGGGAGATCGGCGGGTGGAGACGGCGGAACTTCTCGATGATCATCGACTTGCCGTTGTTGGTCGGCCCTAGCAGCAGCAGGTTCGGCATGCGCTGCTTCTTCGGCCACTCGTACAGAGTCTCCAACCGTTCCAGCGCCTCGGAGGCGCGAGAGTATCCGATCCATCGGTCAGCGCGCACATGTCTGAGTCGCTCATCCGCGGGAAGGTGTGCGATCGGTTGCGCGCTGGGATGCAGATGCGTGAGGTCCGCGTCCGCAATCACGGCTTCCGCGTCCATCACCACTGTTCGATCTCTTCGAAGGGCATCACGCGGTCCTCAGTAGCCGGTCCGCTATTCCCCTCGGGCGGTAGAAGGTCAATCGGCGGGCGAGTCATAGAGATTTCGTCCGCGGTTCCGCTCCGTTTGCGACGTTCGGCGTTACGACGTGCCTTGCGGGTGGTGGAGCTTGCAGTTTCGGTGATCGTGCGCATGTGCTCGACCGTGCGGAACAGGGTATCTTCGTCAACCTGCTCTCGGCCCTCAGCGCGCAGCCGCTCCAGAGCGGCGCGGTGCTCCCACACGCTGACAGCCGGGTACGACAGCGTCCGGTACGGCACAGGCATATAGGAACCATCGTCGGGATCGAGCACCCAGATACGACTGATGTCCCGCGGATCTCGGCGGATCACGAATCGTTCCATCTGGCTACGGCGCGCGATCCACGGCTTTAGCCCGTTCCGAAAATAGTGCACGTGGTCGATCACGAACCCGGTCCGTGTCAGCTTCCGGCGCACCACGGGTAAAAAGTCCACCAGGAACGCGGATGCATCCGTGACCATCGACGGCACTGCCTCCTGGACCCCTGCTGTCCACAGCGCCAGTGGGGTTTGCCGGGTCGTGCCGTGGACCTGGCCGTGATAGCTGGAGACCGCCAAGGTCAGCCACTTCTCCAACTCGGTGACCGTCAGGACGGCTCGGGCGTCCGAATCGTAGCTTCCGCGCTGAGCAGGGTTGGAGAACGTCGTGCCCGGCAACTCGTGCACCATCTCCATCAGCGTCCCGATGACTCGCTCGATGATTCCGCCGTAGTGCGGACGCCCTGGAGGCCGATAGTTCAACTCGATCCCGTGCTCCTGGCACCCGCGCCGTAGCGCTTCACTCTTGAACTCCGACGCGTTGTCCAGATACAGCTCGCGCGGCTTCCCCGACATCGGCCACGTGACCTCGACACCCAGCCGCTCCAGCGATGCACGTTTGTCGGTGAGCATGTGCGCCAGACACAAACCGACCGAGAGCGCGGACGGCGCTTCCAACGTAATCACCAGTCCCACGATGCTCCGTGAACGCACGTCGATCGCCACGGTCACATACGGACGCCCGATCGGCAGACGGTGCTGCTCGTCCACCACGATCAGATCCACCACAGTGTGATCGATCTGTACCTGCTCCAACACTTCAACGATCGCAGGGACATCCCCGCCCGCTGATTGCAATGGGCGTGCTGCCTCTCTTCCTTCCCGACCCACAGTCTCCGTCCGGGGATCGAGCATGGCGATGCGACGCCGAACCGCACCACGTGAAGGAGCAGGAAGCCCCCGAAGCCGACACATCCGAATGATCTCGCGATGCACAGCAGCGATCGTCTTGCGTTGACGCGTCAGATAGTGCTTGCGGATCACCTCCCGAACGATCGTCTCCACCTCGACAGGCAGACGGGCCCCTCCACGGCCCCCACTGGAGCGGCCAGGGACGAGATCAGACACCGCGCCTTGACCGCCACGCCACAGCCGTATCAAGAAATAGACGCGCTCCCGAGAAATGCCCAGCTTCGTGGCCGCCTCGTCGACGGCGTATCCGCCCGTGCTGGATTCAGCAAGCGGCCCGATAACCGCTGCCCGCTCCACGGCCAGTTCCCACGCCGCATCGGGGACGGTCAGCAGACCGCGCCCAGAAATTCGGTCATCCTTGACCGGCTCTTCGTCCACACCACTATGGGACAACATGTCGGGTCATGCGCACAAGTAGTGACGCGAAAATGCCCCATACTCCTGCGCACAGCCCCCTGAACGACGCCATCATCTGTGCCGATCACTTCGGTCACTGACAACCCGCGACTGACTCACGAACGGTCGTTTGTGGCGCAGTGGGAAGACGACCTGTTCCCGGGATCGTCGGTTTTGGGCTAGAGCGACACGACCACATCGCAGACCTAGCGTCGCCCCGGTCGGCCGTTGGGTTACCAACAGATGTACACGGGAGGTTGGGTGGACTTTGAGAGGCCATGATTGGCTAGGTTGGTACATGGTGAGCCCCACCGGAGGAGCTCAATAGCCCAAGGGATAACGTGAAGAACTTTCTACTCGGCACGCTCAGCGTGCTTGTCGCTCTACCAATTCTGACCCCTGCCGTTGCGTCCGCAGAAACGACGCCAACGCCGGAATCCACTACCAGCGCTGAAACCACGTTCGCAGAATTGGACGGTGCAGGCTGGCCCGAGGACGAAGTTCTCGCGCTGAGTGACGACGACTTTGCAGAGCTACTGCCCCTCATTGACACCAAGTACCAGACTGATTTCACTAGCGGCGACTTCATGCTCGAGTCGAGCCCCCAGGACGCCAACGAGGTCTCCCCGTTCTATCTGGACTACACGCCTAGTCAGAACGAAATTAGACGATGCATTGCTGCACTGGGTCCAGTGACCTGCCACGACCTCAACCTGCTCGCGAATGTTGCGAACGCGCGGGTGAACGCAAGCTATCCCGTAAACACGCACCACAACGGCGTCGGAGATGCGTTCCGTCACTGCTACTGGAGTGGACTCATGACGATGGAGTTCAACGCAGCCGTCGCAGCAACGATGGGAGATATCCACGAGGACCATGCGTCACGGTACGGCCTGCAACCACCCGAGGAAAAGAGCATGGACCTTTTCAACAATGCGTTTGGTAGGCGCGTGGGGGACATGTACAACGACCGCGAGTCGATTGCACGGTACTGCTACCAGGCCTCGTACAACGGGTCCCTGCGTACGCTGTAGAGACCCACGTGCAGGACACGCCGCTCTCTTCCCGGGCGCTGCTCTTGCTGCCAGTGGCTTCGTTACGCGGCGGGGCTCAAGCACATCAAGCCCCGCCGCGATCGATTGAGGCCGTCGGTCCGGCATTGGATAGACACGAGGACGGAAATAATGAACAAAGAGCTGACAGCCGGCGGAGTCGGCACCATTGGACTTCTGCTGTTACTTACAGGGTGTGCGTCGTCTGAGCCGGCCCTCGGTTCGCTCGAGTCGGGACTCGAGGTCAGCGGGAACACTGCAACGCTCACGATCTCCGAGGCGGTGACGGTTGAGGCAGACTCGGGCGAGTTTGTCTTGGCCTGCCCGTATGCCACAGTGGATAGCCTCGATGGGGCGTTCGGTGACGGGTGGGAAAGCAACAGCGACGCCAAGCGACTGCCCGGGTTGGACGAGGGAGAGTATTCACTCTTGGCACTCGTCGGCGGCGAGGTCGAAGTTATAGGAGTGTATCCACGCAGCCCGATCGATCTTTGCGCTGCTAGCGGTGACGCAACTACAGGGGCAGTGTTTCAGTCAAGCGAGGCACTCCAGCTCACTCGAGAGGCAGACATCTGGCGCTTGTCGACTTGACGTTGCTCCTGGCGCTCGACGATCTAATTCGTGTGCGCGCCGCTCGGATCGCACGGGCATATCGACGTCGTTGAGAGGACGGCGGTCACGAATGCTCCACCAAGAGGGACTGGCCTAGTCGCCGGATCCACCTCAGGGTGCCCGCTGGGCAGCGAGTGGACTCGCGCCACCCGGGAGCCGTCAATACGCACAACAGATACCTCTCCTCTGACGATCTACGCCGCGAGAACCATGACATCTAGCGGTGCGATTCACACCGCCACCCACTCCCCCGGCCCGGTGTCTCATGTGGTTTGTCGCGAAACCCTAGGGTTATGAGACAGTGAATCCTTGGCGAGGTCATCACTTCGTCGATGCACCGAAACTGTCAGATCGAAAGGCCGCGAGAGGGGGCTGGGAGGCTCCATGACGACATTGAGTGCGGTGGTCGATATCGCTCTGGTTGGCGTCGAGGCGCGGATGACGGCAACGATTCTCCGGTCGGCAGTTCGTCGGGCGGGCAGTCGCCGGTAGCGTGGAGTCATGCACGGGCGCAGACTTTCATGGTTGGTGGGTGGCATCGGACTTATCGCTTGCGGTGTCGTTGGCGTCATCCGTAGCTCGGTTCTAGGAGTGTCCGGGGCGAATACCGTCCTTACGCTTCTAGCTGACGTGCTCTGGGCTGGTGCGATCCTCGTTCTGGCCGTCGGCTTGAGCCGCGAGGGCAGTGTCGTCGCGCGCAAGCCTCTGGGGATAGTGGCCTCGGCCGCCGTGGCCTTGTGGCCCTTGACAGACACTCTCGTTAATCTGTTCGCTGGCCCCGACAATCTCGAGCAGGCTGACGCCTGGGTGTTCTGGGAATACCTATCGATGGTGCTGCCGCTGATGGTCGGGTTGATCGCGGCAATGCAAGTAGCTCGCGCCCACGTAGTGCCAGCTCCATGGTGCTGGGCACCGCTCTGGGTACTCGGTGCCCAGACAGTGGCGTGGATCCTGCCACAGCTGATCGGCGTCGCCTCGCCGACTGTCTTTATGGAGATGTCTGGCGTTATCGCCGCACTCGGAACCCTCAGCTTCCTGACCGCGACCCTGGGGCTCGGCATCCTGGCGATCCTGCTTTCCAACCGCTCACGAGCAGGAACAGTACCCGTCTTCCAGTCCTCGACACCCGATTAACCGCATCAGGATCGCAAGGAATACGGGCGTCTCGTAACCTCGGTGTCTCGTAACCCATGCGTTACGACGCAATCGTCCTTGGCTACTCTTGCAGCATGGACCATGAGCACGATGCATTTGCGCAGTCGGGGTGGGCAAAGTTCGCTAGGGATTTCATCCCGGCGACGCATAGGGGGCTACCAATGTTGCGCCTGTATCTCCCGTTTCGAGATCCGGCCCTTGAGCAAGGTCGGGACGTAGTGCGATGGTCACAGTATGTCGATGTCGAGGAGGAGCCCGCGTCGCTGAATTGGTTCGAAGCTACTGGGGCGATAGCTGATGAGCAGCCCTCAGTACGAGGGCTTGTCTCCTGCATGGGAGAACTGGACGATTCGACGGTTGACGCGCTCCGTGACGGGATCGGGGATATCGCACTCCGGTGCCTCCGATGGGTCGGTTATGGTGAAACCCCGGACAACGCCGCCACAACGCGCGTGTTCGGTGAGGAGTACTTCGAGGCCGATCTAGGACCTGAGGATGTGGGGCCTGGACGACGAGTCCCGGAGTTTGCGTGGGATGCGGAAGGCCGGCTCGCTTGGGGCGGCCGGCTCTATCCCGATTCATTGATCGTTGCCGCCGAGTTACCCATCTTCAGGCAACTAAGAAATGACCCACGTATTGATAGCGTCTCGGTCAGACCTGATCGAGACGTCCTTCCCGGTAGCGCAGGCGACTGACGCAATCGCAAACCCGGACGGGCACGTGTGTCTCGTAACCTCGGTGTTTCACAACCCATGGGGTGTGACACAGCAGATACCGAGGCTGTCGGAGTATCTCAGGGAGCGCGGCCATACTGGCCCCATGAGATTGGTGATGCGTGCAGCCCTGGCCTTGGCCGCGTTGGGTGTCATCGCATCAGTATCGGGGTGCTCAAGTGCGTCAGATCCTGTCGAGCCTGCCATGTCGCGTCAACTGGACGCCGCAGAAAGTGTCGTCTACAGCGTCATGACTGACCCCACTACGAGCGCACCGACGCCCGAAGCGCTCCTAGACCGACTGTCCGCTGCCGCCATCCTCTGGGACGCAGAGGAAGATGCGCCCTCCTTCTCCGAGGATGAGGGCACGCCGGTCCTTTACAACTATCAAATGGACGCTGGCGACAAAGATGGAGCCTTCGATCTATTTGTCGCGTCCGGGATCGACAAGCATCATTCGATACCGGGATGGTTCGATTCCAGGCCGATTCGGGTCTACACCTGTTATCGGATCGAGGTTTCTTTTGAGGCGGGAACTCTTTCCGACTTCCGTCGGAGTCATGATTACGGTGAGGATCAACTTACGTGCCCCCCGAAACTCGTGAGCGCGCTCGGCGATGGTGCCCAGTATCGAGAGCCCTGGATATTCGACGGGTAACGGACGCTCTGAGCGCAGCCTGCCAAGTGTCTCGTAACTCCGGTGTCTCCTAACCCATGGGATACGAGACAGTCGCCCCACCTCGCGCGATCGGCTGACGCACACGAGTGTTGAGGACTTCGGACAGAAGTGCCGATGACTTCGGACATTGACACCTGTTGGGAGGACCGCGGTCCCGGCGAGTCTCATATCTATGTCTCGCAACCTGCCGGCTAACTCGAGGTACTCACCCATAGTTACGAGACAGCCGAAAATGATCGTTTCGGCGGGAACAGTCTGGTGCGCGGCCCGACCCACTCAGAACGGCGCAACCGCTCCCGACAATGTCTCCCACCGCACCGGCGTCGCTCTGCTGCTGGATGCGGATTCAGAATCGGGTTCTGACGGCTCGGACGGCACGAACATCACTCGCAGCGGTGGCGAATCGCGGTAGGTGCGCCCCAGCGGGCTGGTCCACTCGAGCGACCAGTCGGGGAGCTGTCTTGCGTTCCAGCGGTGCTCCTCTGGAATATCCGGATGCTTCAACACATGATGCGACTTGCAGAGGTGCGCGAGGTTGGTGATGCAGGTCGGGCCACCCTTCGCATAGTCGTGCGTGTGATCGATCTCGCAGCGGTGAACAGGCATACGGCAGCCGGGGAAACGGCAGTGCTGGTCTCTTGCCATCAGGAACCGGGACATGCCGGCGGTGGGGGAATAAGTATCGGTCCTTGTGACGAACCCCTTGGTGTCGAGGAATAGGCGGGTCCATCCACCGTTTCGTCCGGCCAGTGCCCGCGCAACATCAGGGTCGAGTGTCCCGTTTCCGTCGAGTTGCGCGGGGTTGTCATCAAGCCCGGCAAGCGTGCTGGCGGCGACCGTGACCTGAATCCGTGCCGTGACATTCTCGAGTCCGTCGCCGAACACGTCGGACGGAGCAGCACTGAGGAGCAGATCGCTCAGCAGATCCGCGCGAACTTCATCGATCCCACGGGTGTCTGCGGGAATCTCAATCGGCTTCGGCCCGGCGGCGATGATGTCCTCCATCGCGTCTTCATACGCTGCAGCGACGACCGGGTCATCCAGCGGACCCGCCTCGGGAACCCACGACCCGATAGCCGCCGGCTCACCAGAGAGGAACGGGTCGATCGTGTACGTGTCGTCGACGCCGAAGATCGCACGGCTGTCGTTGGTGCCGTCGGGCAGCGCTTCCGGAGCGTGCTCGAGGAACGTCGGCATGCGATCTTCGGGACTGTCTTTGATATGACGGCTCATGCGAGACAGCCGATCCATGATGGCGACGGCCTGATGGGTCGGCAGCAGAGCGACCAGAAAAGTCAGTTCGTCGTCATAAGGACGAGTGCTCACGTACTGATCCGCTCGCGCAGCCTTGTGGCGCTCCGTGACGGTCTGCGGCGCAAGCGCTGCAGCAAGCTCTCTGACGTGTGCCCGGGTGCGGGATGGCGCTTCGGTCTCTGCGAACTCCAGCGCCGCGGCTTCGAACAGGCGCAGCGTGTCGGGCTCGACGGCGCTTTCGTTCACCGCTTGAATGACGCGGTGCGAGGCGCGGAGGATCTCACGCACGTGCGCGGCAGTGACCGTGCCAGCGTCGAAGGACGCCTTCAGTGCGGGAAAAGACGTACGCAGCATGTCAGCATCCGTGAACGCGATCTCGATGCTGCCCTTCGCCATCCGACCCGCGGCCGAATACTCGGCGACCATGGAACGTCGGATCGTCTCGCGATGCAGGGGAGCGTCGGCGACATCTGACGCCATCAACTCAGCCCGGCGAGCCAGAAGATCTGCCGACTTCGCCTCCCACACGGCGATCTGCCGACGCGCCTCGAGCCACTCGTCGAGCAGAGCGGCCTGCTCGGCAAGAGGGGAGATCGCGTCGTCGGCCATGCATCCAGTATAGAACATATCTACGAATGCGGGAAGAGGTGTGGAGAACTTTTCAGACGAAATCGGCGTTCGAATAGCGGCCCGAAAATGCGCTCATTCGCATGCCGCCCGCATAGCATCCAGCCACCGATCGGTCTCTCGCGGATGCCGCAGCCGCACGATCGCGAGATGAGGGAAGCGCCCTTCGTACCCGGGCATCAGTTCTCGCCAGCGACCCAGCGTTTGCGTCTGCCAGCGCAAGACGTTCTCCTCTGGCGCGGTCGTCATCGCCAGTCGCCAGAGGGTCGGCTCGCGGTTGCCGTTCCACAGCTCCCGGCGCAGGATGCTGCGGCCCAGCGTTCTGCGCCACAGACGTGCGCGCACGACGCGGTCCGGATAGTCGAGCCACACCACGAGGTCAGCACGCGGGGGCAGAACGTCATTCACCCCTTTCGACGTGTACTGCCACTCGCTGACCCACGTATCCGAGGCGGCGAACGCACGAACGTCGTCGAGAAAGCCCGCTCGAGGCGTCCACCCGGGACCATGGTGCAGCGCATCCAGCTCATAGGTCGGCAGACTCAGCACCGCACCGACCCGTCGGGCGAACGTCGTCTTCCCTGACCCCGAGACGCCAGCAATGAGGATCCGCTGCGGTGCGAACGGCAGCGGGTCATCGGCGCTGAACATCTGTTGATGCTAACAATGGAATACGCTCCAGCCTCCCGTGGTTGGCTGACAGTGTGAGCGAACCCATTTCAATCGATATCTGGTCCGACATCGCCTGCCCGTGGTGCTACATCGGCAAGCGAAACCTCGAGAAGGGCATCGCGGCCGTCTCGGCGGATGCCGACGCGCCGCAGGTGTCAGTGACATTCCACTCCTACGAGCTGTCGCCAGACACGCCCCTGGATTACGAGGGCAATAGCGGCGACTACTTCATCGAGCACCGCGGCATGCCCCGCCCGCAGCTGGAGCAGATGCAGCAGCAGGTGGTCGCTGCAGCATCCGCCGCCGGACTCGAATACGATCTCGACGCGCAGAAGCACGCGAATACGGCGCGCGCTCACGAACTGATCCATTTCGCGAAAGCGCAGAACCGTCAGGGAGAGATGAAGGAGCGCCTGATGTCGGCGTACTTCTCTGAAGGACGCGGAATCGGCTCGATCGACGATCTGACCGAGTTGGCAGGCGAAGCCGGCCTCGATCGCGACGCCGCGCGGACCGCGATGGCGAGCGGGCAGTTCCGCGACGATGTCGCCGCAGACAAGGAACAGGCACGTGCCTACGGAATCACCGGCGTGCCGTTCTTCGTCATCAACGGTCAGTACGGCATCTCCGGCGCTCAGCCCCCGGAGGCGTTCGAGAACGTCCTCCGCGACCTGTGGGCCAAGCGCAATGAGGAGACCACTGCAGCAGCTGAATGATCAGTCGGCCGCGCCGCTCACGACTAGCGGGTGAGCGCGGCCTCGATCGCTGCGACGACTTCGGGCGAATCCGGCTTCTGCTTGGGACGGAACCGTGTCACCGTGCCGTCGGCAGCGATGAGGAACTTCTCGAAGTTCCACTCCACGCGCCCGGCCTTGCCGCCAGCATCCGGCGTCTCCTTGAGCGCCTTGAAGAGGCCGGTCGCGTTCTTGCCGTTGACCTTCACCTTGTCGTTCACCGGGAAGGTGACGCCATAGGTGGTCGAGCAGAAGTCGAGGATCTTCTCCATCGAGCCCGGTTCCTGACCCATGAACTGGTTGCACGGGAACCCCACGACGCTGAAGCCCCGATCACCGTACTTGCGCTGCAATTGCTCCAGCTGCTCGTACTGCGGGGTCAGTCCGCACTTCGACGCGACATTCACCACGAGAACGACCTCGGAACCCAGACCTTCGATGGTCTGCTCGGCTCCGGAGGCGTCGGCAAAAGGAATCTGACGAATGGCGGAATCAGTCATATTCCACAGCTTAGATCCGTGCAGGCTCAACGCGGCTCAGTCTGGGAGAATGGAGGGGATGACTATTGCTCCAGCCCCTGCCCGCGCCCTGCGCATCGGCCCGATCGAACTCGACGTGCCGGTTGTTCTCGCCCCCATGGCGGGCATCACCAACACGGCGTTCCGTCGGTTGTGCAGGGAGTACGGTGCGGGGCTCTACGTCAGCGAGATGATCACCTCGCGCGCCCTCGTCGAGCGCAACGACATCACCATGCGGCTCATTCAGCACCATGAGAGCGAAACACCGCGCTCTATTCAGCTGTACGGCGTCGACCCGAAGACGATCGCTGAAGCGGTGCGCATCATCGTCGCCGAAGACCGCGCCGATCACATCGACCTCAATTTCGGATGCCCGGTTCCCAAGGTCACCCGCAAGGGCGGGGGAGCAGCCCTCCCGTGGAAGATCGGCCTGTTCGCCGACATCGTCGATCAGGCAGTGAAGGCTGCAGGAGATGTGCCGCTGACGGTCAAGATGCGCAAAGGCATCAACCGCGACCACCTCACGTTCCTCGACGCCGGTCGCGCCGCGGAGGATGCGGGAGCCGCGGCCGTCGCACTCCATGCCCGCACCGCGAGCGAGTACTACTCCGGGCATGCCGACTGGAGCGCTATCGGCGAGTTGAAGCAGGCGGTCACCAGCATCCCGGTTCTCGGCAACGGCGACATCTGGTCTGCCGATGATGCCGTGCGGATGATGTCGGAAACCGGATGCGACGGCGTCGTCGTCGGACGCGGATGCCTCGGACGACCGTGGCTGTTCGGCGAGCTGTCGGCAGCACTCGGCCCCGCCGATGCGCCGCAACCGCCTGCCGTCGACGCGACGCTGGCATTTGTCGCCGAGGCGTTCCGCCGGCATGCGCACCTGCTCGTCGAGTTCTTCGAGGATGAGGATCGCGGCTGCAAGGACATCCGCAAGCACGTCTCCTGGTATTTCAAGGGGTATCCGGTCGGCGGCGAGACCCGTTCTGCCCTCGCCAAGGCCTCCACCCTGCAGGAGATCGATGACCTGCTCGGCACTCTCGGCGATGCGCCGTATCCGGGCGTCGGCGCCGAGGGCCAGCGCGGAAGGCAGGGCACAGCCAAGCGCACCGCGCTGCCGGAGGGCTGGCTGGAGTCCCGCGACATCGGTGCGGGAATCAGCGACATGATGCGCGGCGCAGAGGTCGAGAACAATGGCGGATGACATCTCGTCCGGCGCGGAGTCGCCGCGTCGCCAACTCGTCGACGGCTATCGTGATCACGACGCGGAGCGGTTCTTCGAAGAGACCCACCGTTCCGAGCGAGACGACTTCTCGCGCGACCGCGCCCGAGTGCTGCATTCGGCGGCCCTCCGTCGCCTCGCCGCGAAGACCCAGGTGCTGAGCCCCGCGAGCACCGCAGACTTCGCGCGCAACCGGCTCACGCACTCGCTCGAGGTGGCGCAGGTCGGCCGCGAACTGGCCAGCGCCCTGGGCGTCTCCGCAGACGTCGTCGACACCGCCTGCCTGAGCCACGACCTCGGGCATCCGCCGTTCGGCCACAACGGCGAGCGAGCGCTGAACGACTGGGCGGAGCACATCGGCGGCTTCGAGGGCAACGCGCAGTCGCTGCGCATTCTCACCCGCCTCGAGGCGAAGGTGATCGACGATCACGAGCATTCCGTCGGGCTCAACCTCACCCGGGCGACGCTCGATGCCACGTGCAAGTATCCGTGGACGGTCGACAGTCCCGTCCCCGATCCCGGCGGTCGCTTGAAATTCGGGGTGTACCCCGAAGATGAAGCAGTGTTCCGGTGGATGCGCGACGGTGCCCCAGGCCGGCTGCGCTGCATCGAAGCCGAGATCATGGACCTTTCCGACGACATCGGCTACTCCGTGCACGACTTCGAAGACGCCATCGTCAACGGCTACGTCAATGTCGCGCAACTCTCCGCACCGAGCGAACACGACGCGCTCATCAGCAGGATCCAGCAGTGGGTCGGCTATGACTTCACCCGCGATGAGCTCGATGACGCGCTGTATCGGCTGACCTGTCAGCCGATGTGGCTGATGTCATTCGACCGCTCGCGGCGAGATCTGGCACGCCTGAAGAACCTCACCAGCGATCTCATCGGGCGCTTCGCCCGGGCATCCGTCGCCGCGACCAGAGACGCCTATCCGGGGCCGAGGCTGGCGCGCTACAGCGCGCACGTCGTCGTACCGAGGGTGGTCGAGGCCGAGATCGCGGTGCTCAAGGGCATCATGGGCCAGGCCATCGTGACGATCGAAGCGCGCAAGGGCGTCTACAAGGAGCAGCGTCGGGTGCTCACTCGACTGGCCGATGCGCTGTGGTCGACCGATGCGCTCTGGTCGGCCGGCGCCGATGTGCTCGAACCCGCCTTCTCTGCCGACTTCACCGCCGCGACGAACGATGCCGAGCGCGCCCGCGTTGTCGTCGATCAGGTCGCCAGTCTGACCGACCAGACCGCAGTCGACTGGCACAATCGCCTCGTCGGCGAGATCGATCCCGCCGAGGTGGGCATCTGGTCTCCGCGTCATGCACGCCCAGGAGCGCACCGTCGCCCCGAACCTCAGGTGGTAGTCGAAGGAGCGGTCTGATGGCCCGCATCCTCCAGGCAGATGTCGAAGAGGTGAAGTCGCGTACCAACATCGCCGACATCGTCGGCGAGCGGGTCGCGCTGAAGTCCGCCGGGGTCGGGTCGTTGAAGGGGCTGTGCCCGTTTCACGACGAGAAGAGTCCGAGCTTTCACGTGCGCCCGCAGGTGGGGTATTACCACTGCTTCGGATGCGGGGCATCCGGTGACGTCTATTCCTTCCTGCGCGAACTCGATCACGTCAGCTTCACCGAGGCCGTCGAGCGGCTCGCCGGGCGCGCGGGGTACACACTGCACTATGAAGACGGCGGCCCTGCTCCCGAGACGAGCGGACGCAGTCGGCTTTATGCGGCGAACACCGCTGCGGCAGAGTACTTCCGCACGCAGCTGCTCAGCGCGGAGGCCGAGAGCGCCCGGCGCTTTCTGGGCGAGCGCGGTTTCGACGCCGGCGCTGCCGCGCACTTCGGCGTCGGCTATGCGCCGCGCGGATGGGACCACCTGCTCAAAGCGCTCACGGCGCAGGGATTCTCTCGCGATGAGCTCAGCGCAGCGGGCCTCGTCTCGACCGGGCAGCGCGGCGTGTACGACCGGTTCCGCGGTCGCGCCGTGTGGCCGATTCGCGACATCACCGGCCAGACGATCGGGTTCGGCGCGCGCAAGCTCTATGACGACGACCAGGGCCCGAAGTACCTCAACACGCCTGAAACGCCCATCTACAAGAAGGCGCAGGTGCTGTACGGTCTCGACCTCGCCAAACGCGACATCGCACGGGGAGAGCAGCGCCGCGCAGTGATCGTGGAGGGCTACACCGATGTGATGGCCTGCCATCTCGCCGGCGTCACGACGGCGATCGCCACCTGCGGCACCGCGTTCGGCCCCGAGCACATCAAGGTGCTGCGCCGGGTCATGGGCGACGATTCCGCCGCAGGTGAGGTCGTCTTCACGTTCGATGGCGACGAAGCCGGCCAGAAGGCCGCCCTGCGCGCATTCTCAGAGGATTCCCGCTTCACCGCGCAGACCTTCGTCGCGGTCGCACCGGACGGGCTCGACCCGTGCGATCTGCGGCTGCAGCGCGGAGACGCGGCCGTGCGCGGGCTGATGGATGCCAAGGTGCCCATGTTCGAATTCGCCATCGACCGCAAGCTCGCGGGCTATGATCTCGCCACCGTCGAGGGGCAGGTGGGGGCACTGCGTGCCGCGGCGCCGATCGTTGCCGAGATTCGCGACGAGCTCCTGCGCCCCGGATATGAGCGCGTGCTGGCGCGCCGTCTGGGCATGGATCCGACAGCGGTGCGGCAGCAGGTGCAGCGTGCGGCCAGGGGCAGCGCTGCCGGAGCGAAACACGAGGAGCAGCATCCGCATGGTGCACCGGCCGCCGACCAGGAGGTCAGCACCCGCGTTCGCCTGGCCGACCTGCCTCGATCGGCGGAAGTCGCGCTGGAGCGCGATTCACTGATGGGCGTACTGCAGTACGGGCATCGCGTCGAGCCGGAGCTTCTGCAGCGCGCGCTTGCCGAGCCGTTCCGCAGCCCGGCACTGGAGGCTGTGCGCGAATCCGTCGCATCCGTCGCCGACCGCACGCGGGTCGGATGGGCGACGTCGGCAGCGGATGCCGTGCGCGAGCCCTACCGCGCTCTGGCCGGAGAGCTGCTGATGATGCCGTTCCCTGCTCGCGACGAGGCGGGGGCCGTGGCATCCGCTACTGATCTCTGTCGACGACTGATCGTGCGCGGAATCGAGCGCGAGAAGAACGAACTGCTGGGCGCCGTGCAGCGGGTTCCGGCGGACTCCGACGGCGGTCGAGCGCTGCGCATGCGACTGCGCGATATCGATGTGGAGCGGATGCGCTTCGCCGAGTCATAACCGCGGTCGGGCCGGGAGCAGGCAGGATGGAAGCATGCCTTCCGCCACCGACGCCGCCATCGACTGCTCTGATCTGGTCATCGACCGGATCGGACACGGCGGCGTGACGCGGGCCATCGACGGCGTGACCTTCCTGGTGCGGCCGGGCGAGCTGCTCTGCATCGGCGGACCGACGGGTTCGGGCAAGTCGACGCTGGTCACCGCTCTCGCCGGCATGGGCGACGCGTCGCTGAAGGTTGCGGGCGGGCGTGCCGATGTCTGCGGTGTCAACATCCGCAAACCAGGGCGCAAACGGCGAGTGCTGACAGCGTTGAGCGGCTACGTCGCGCAGGCGGCCGGAGCGCATCTGCCGCCGCGACTGACAGTGGGCGAGGTGATCGGAGAGCCGATCACCTCACGCGAGAAGAAGGTGAACAGCCGGGCGCTGGCGTTCCGTGTCGCCTCGCTGCTGGATGAGCTGCATCTGCCGCTGGGAGCGGCGACCAAATTCCCTTACGAGCTCAGCGCCGGGATGCGTCAGCGGGTGGCGATCGCACGCGCCCTCGTCCTGGAGCCGCGCGTGCTGATCGCCGATGAGCCACTCGCCAACCTCGATCTGGAGGTGCGCCCGGTCGTGTTCGACGCGATCACCCGACGCCGCACCGAGGGGTCGATGGCAGCGCTGCTGGTGACCAACGACGCGGCCTTCATCCGCGAACTCAACGCCGAGGCGCTTCTGCTGCGCACGGGCCATGTCGTGGCCAGGGGCATCGGAAAAGACCTCATCTGGGCCCCCAATGCGGAAGCCGATTCACTGGGCTGAGCGCGCCACGCCCGGGACGTCGCTCGTGTTCGAACCCCGCGCAGGTCTTTGCTAAGCTGGACGAGTTGCCCGCTCAGCGTGCACATTCCCCTGTAGCTCAATTGGCAGAGCAGCCGACTGTTAATCGGCAGGTTGTTGGTTCGAGTCCAACCGGGGGAGCGAACACGAAGGAAGCCCCGTCCACATGGACGGGGCTTCCTTCGTTAACCGAGAGAAGCGGGTCAGAGGAGGTCGGCGCGCAGCTGCGCTGGAGACTTCGGCGAGAGCAGGCCGGGGGCGACGTCGAAGGGGGTCTTCGCGCCATGGTCGCCGGATGCTGCCAGGCGGGCTGCAGCGCGGGCATAGGCGACGAGCACGCTGGCGGTGAACTCCGGGTTGGACTCCAGCGCAAGGCGGAACTCGACCGTCTGCTCGGTGTTCGCCGACGTGGTGCCGCTGCGGATCACGAATCCGCCGTGCGGGACACCCGCATGATCGCGTGCGAGCTCTTCAGCGGAGATGAACTGCACCGTGGTGTCGTACGGCTCGAAATAGTCGGGCATCGTCACGATGGCCTCGCGGACAGCATCCGCATCGGCACCCTCGTCGAGCACCACGAAGCACTCGCGGGTGTGCTTCTCGCGCGTACTGAGCTCGGGCAGATCACCGGCGCGCACCTGAGCGATCGCGTTCTCTGACGGGATCGTGTACTGCACGCCAGCGGCGACGCCGGGAACGCGGCGCACAGCATCCGAATGACCCTGGCTGAGCCCCCGTCCCCAGAATGTGTACGTCTCGCCCTGCGGCAGAATCGCCTCGCCATACAGACGCTGCAGCGAGAACAGACCCGGATCCCACCCCGTCGAGATGATCGCCGTCGTGCCCGCCGCGCGGGCGGCGGCATCGACGGCAGCGAAGTGCTCGGGGATGCGGGCGTGCGTGTCGAAGCTGTCGACGATGGTGAAAGCGGATGCCATCGCCGGGCTCTGCTCGGGAAGATCGCTCTTGGAACCGCCGCAGAGCACGAGCACGTCGATGTCTGCGCGCATCGCCTCGAGATCGTCCACGGCACGCACCGAGACATCGGAGGAGACAGTGGTGACGGATGCCGGGTCGCGGCGCGTGAAGACGCCGACGAGCTGCATATCGGGGTTCAGACCCACCGACCGCTCGACGCCTCGTCCCAGGTTGCCGTAGCCGACGATGCCGATGCGGATCGGTGTGTCCATGGTTTCTGCCCTTTCGCGTGGATCAGATCTTGGCGTTCTTCATCGACGCGTCGAGCGAACCGCCGGCGCCGTCGATGATGATGCACTGCACGACCCGGTCGCCGAGTTCCTTCCAGGTCTGCGCCGTCGGCTCGAGCCAGCGGATGTCGAGCGACGACTCCTCCCACGGCACGCCCACGTAGGTCTCGAACTCGGGAATGCAGTTGTCGCGCACCGCATCTTCGATGACCGCAGCATCCGGGAAGTCGTCGCCATCGAGGTCGAACTCGTAGTAGACCTCTTCATCGTGCGGGGTGTCGCAGGCGACGACGTCCGTGGCCTGCACCTCGCCTTCGCTGTCGCTGAGCTTGCAGTCGCCGACCTTGAGGTTGAAGATGTCGATGTTCTGTGCGTCTTCGACCTGGCCGGAGTCGTCGCGCTTGGCATCGCCGCCGCTGCCGCCGCTGCCGATCACGCTCGAAACCATGCTGCAGCCGGTCAGTGCCAGCGAAAGAGCCAGGGCGGCTCCGGTCAGAGCAACTCCGCGACGGATACGCGTAGACGACATGTGGTGCACTCCTCAGTGAAGGGATGAGAAAAGGGAAGGAAGAGAAGGCGACGGAACGCTGCGCGTCGCCTCCCACATCGTAATGACCGTGGGCCGTGCGCGGCAAGTCGAGATCATCGCGGGGAGGTCAGCTCTCGAAGCCGTCGACACCGGGCATCCAGCAGGCATCGCCGCGCGTCCAGCTGCGCTTGCGGGCGATCTTCTGGGCGGTCTTCCAATCGCTGTCTGAAAGCCGATCGATGTACAGGATGCCGTCGAGGTGATCGAACTCGTGCTGCATGATGCGCGCGCGCCACCCATCGACCTCGATGTGCACAGACGCGCCGGTGAGATCGGTGCCGGTGACCACGACCCGCTCCGAGCGGCGCAGCGGGAACCGCTCGCCGGGGAACGACAGGCAACCCTCTGACTCGTCATCCTCGTCCGGGCTGCCCGGTTCAGGAGGCGTCATCCACAGGACGGGATTGATGATCTCTCCGCGCCACGGCTGCTGGTCGTCGTCGACATACGAGTACACGAAGATGCGCAGCGAGACTCCCACCTGTGGCGCGGCGAGACCGACACCGGGCGCGAGATCCATCGTCTCGTACATGTCGGCGACGAGGCCGCGGACCTCATCGGTGACCTCCGTCACCTCGGTCGCCACGGAGTGAAGAACAGGATCGCCCATGATTCGGATCGGAAGAACAGCCACGCCACAACACTACTGGGCGCCCGGTGGCAGGTATGGTGAGACGGTGCAGTATGGGGCGGAATATGTCACGGGTGTGACCGATCAGCTGGTCGGCGTCTTCGAGAACCCGGCGCTTCTGCTCGGGATCCCGCTCGCTCTGGCCGGAGCCGTGTTCATGTCGCTCGGCGCGCAGTATCAGCACCGCGGTGTCGAGAAGGTGGAGAAGCTCACCGGCACCGAAGGCACCGCAGGCCTCAGCGCCGCGCAGCTGAAGGGTCTGCTGACGCGGCCGTCGTGGATCTTGGGCACGCTGATGCTCGGCTTCGCCGTAGTCTGCCAGCTCAGCGCGATCGCCATCGCTCCGCTGATCGTTGTCCAGCCGCTGGGAGCGGTGGCGCTGGTGATCACCACGCTGCTGAACGCGCGGATCTCGGGGCACACACCGACAAGGCAGTCGCTGATCGCGATCGGCGCGTGCATCGGCGGCATCTTCCTCTTCGTCTGCCTGGCGGCGCTGTATGCCACCGAAAGGCCGATCAGCAACAACGACCTGTTCATGATCCTCACGATCCTGCTGCTGGTCATCATCGTGCTGGGCGCGTGCTGGCTGATCCTCCGTCATCGCATGCGGGCACTGTTCTACGTCACCGGCGCCGGCATCCTCTACGGGTTCGTCGCGACGCTCGCGAAGGCCGTGATCAGCCGCATCCAGGCATCGAACTTCGACTGGCTCACCGTGGTCTGCGTGATCGCGCTCATCGCAGCCGCGGTGGTCGGCGCGTACTTCGTGCAGACGGCCTACAGCTCAGGTCCCCCTGATCTCGTCATCGCCGGACTCACGGTCATCGATCCGATCGTCGCGGTGCTGATCGGCGCACTGGTGCTCGGCGAAGCATCTGCGGCGCCGCCCTGGGTTCTGGTCCTGTTCGGGGTCGCCGGAGCGATCGCCGTCTGGGGTGTTTTCGGACTCGCTCGCTATCACCCGCAGGTGATCAGCCACAGCCAGGAGCTGGACATCCAGCGGGGGAGCGAGAAGCCATCACCCGAGAACGGGCCCTCGAACGATCAGTAGTCGCGGTCGATGAGCTCGGGAGAGACTTCAGCGGCAGCAGCCTCATCGACGAAGAAGACGGTGCGACGGCGCCCCTTCGCCCCGGCCGCCGGCACGCTGGCGTAGCTGGCCCCGGCGAGTGCGAGCCCGAGTGCCGAAGCCTTGTCGGCCCCCGTCAGCACCAACCACACGCGCTTGGATGAGTTCAGCACCGGTCGGGTGAGGGTGATGCGCTCCGGAGGCGGCTTCGGAGAGTTGCGCACGGGCAGCGCCGCGGCACCCGTCACCGTGACTTCAGGCCGATCCGGGAACAGCGACGCGATGTGGCCATCAGGACCCACGCCGAGAAAGCACACCGCGAACGACGGCCATGCATCGTCCTTGCTCGCGTATCGAGCCAACTCGGCCGCGTACGCCGCAGCCGCGTCATCGAGGCTCAGCCCGTCAGACGGCGCCCCTGTCTCGTGGATGTTCTCGGCGGGCACCGCGATGTGATCGAGCAGCGCCTGACGCGACTGCAGCGAGTTGCGGTCGGCGCTGTCTCGCTCGACGAAGCGCTCGTCGCCCCACCAGAAGTGCACGAGCGACCAGTCGATGCTCTCCGAGCGCTCATCAGCAGCGGTCGCCGCCAGCACGGCGGCACCCATCGATCCGCCGGTCAGACACACGTGCGCGATCCGGCCGTTGCGCGTGCGCGCCTTCAGGCGAGTGAGGAAACGGTCGGCGACTCGCGTTGCGAGCGCCTTCGGTGTCGACTCCACGACCACGGACTTCATCGAACCCTGGACGGTCATATTCTTCATTCTCCCCGCTCCGGTGGACCGAGCCGCTCCCACCCATCAGTGATCACTCGACCATAGAGGACATCCGCGTCCAGGCGACGCAGCTCCTCGGCAAGACACTCCCGCAGGGTGCGCCGCGGCAGATGCAGCTCGTGGTCGGGCTGGCCCGGCTGCGTGAGCACCGCGACGGATGCTGAGGGGCGCTCGAGCAGGATGTCGCCACTGGCTCGGGTCAAGCGCACGGACTTGATGCCCTCCTGCCAGTGCTCCGGATCTTCATACGACCAGGTCACCGGCAGCTGCAGTGCCATCTGCAGCCAGGCGGCCAGCAGCGCTGTCGATGGTGACGCCGCCGCTCCTCGTACGTCGACGGCGGTGACTGCTTCGAACGGCGGCTGATCCAGCACCGCAGCGAGCTGCTCGCGCCAGTGCGTGAGGCGCGTCCATGCCAGGTCAGTATCGCCGGGGGCGTGCGTCTTGCCCAGCAGCGCGAGACGGTCGCGCACGTCGGGCGATGTCGCAGCATCCGTGATGCGGCGCTGCGCGATGCGCCCGAGGGGCGACTGCGAGGCATCCGTCGGAGCCTCATCCGGCCACCAGGCGACGACGGGAGCATCGGGCAGCAGCAGACCGGTCACGAGACTCTCTGCGCTGCTCGCGGCGGCGCCGTACGCACGGAGCACTACGACCTCGCTCGCGCCGGCATCGCCGCCGACACGGATCTGGCCGTCGAGTCGGGCGTCACCGTCACCGGTGGTGAGCACGATGACACGCATCGGATGCTCGCGGGACGCATCGTTGGCCGCGTCGATCGCCGCCTCTGCGACGCCGTTGCGCGCCGCGATGATGAGTGTGAGCACGCGCCCGAGAGCGACGGCGCCGCCCTCTTCGCGCACCTTGACCAGCTGCTTGGCGACCTGGCTGACCGTCGTGTCGGGAAGGTCGATGATCACGGGCGTCTCCAGACTCGTCCGTCGCGGGCCAGCAGGGCGTCGGCGGATGCCGGACCCCAGGAACCGGGTGCGTACTGCTCTGGCGGTGTGCCGAGAGCAGCCCAGTACTTCTCGATCGGGTCGAGGATCTTCCACGACAGCTCGACCTCTTCGTGCCGGGGGAACAGCGGCGGATCACCCAGCAGCACGTCCAGGATCAGGCGCTCATATGCCTCGGGGCTCGCTTCGGTGAAGGCATGCCCGTAGCCGAAGTCCATCGTGACATCGCGCACCTGCGAGCCGGCACCGGGAACCTTCGAGCCGAAACGGATCGTCACGCCCTCGTTCGGCTGCACGCGGATCACGAGCGCATTCTGCCCGAGCTCGGAGGTGCGGCCGAACATCTGCTGCGGCGCGCGCTTGAAGACCACGGCGATCTCCGTGACGCGTCGGCCGAGTCGCTTGCCGGTGCGCAGGTAGAACGGCACACCAGACCAGCGACGGTTCGCGATCTCGAGCTTGAGCGCAGCGTACGTCTCGGTGCTCGAGTGCGGATTCATGCCCTCCTCCTCGAGGAAGGCATTCACCTTCTCGCCGCCCTGCCACCCGCCGGCGTACTGCCCGCGAGCAGCGGCGTGCGCGAGGTCGTCGGGCAGCCGCACCGCCTCGAGAACCTTCTCCTTCTCGGAGCGCAGATGCTCGGCCGACTGGCTGATCGGCTCTTCCATGGCGGTGAGCGCGAGCAGCTGCAGCAGGTGGTTCTGGATGACGTCGCGGGCGGCGCCGATCCCGTCGTAGTAGCCGGCGCGGCCGCCGACCCCGATGTCTTCCGCCATCGTGATCTGCACGTGATCGATATGGTTGCGGTTCCAGATCGGCTCGTACAGCTCGTTCGCGAAGCGCAGCGCAAGAATGTTCTGCACCGTCTCCTTGCCGAGGTAGTGATCGATGCGGAAGATCGCGTCCGCGGGGAAGGCCACTTCGAGCGCGCGATTCAGTTCGCGAGCTGATTCCAGATCGTCGCCGAAGGGCTTCTCGATCACCACGCGTCGCCAGCGGGACTCATCGTCGCTGTTCTCGCCGACCAGACCTGAGTCGCGCAGCTGTCGCGCGACGAGCGGGAAGTCCTTCGGCGGGATGGAGAGGTAGTAGGCGTGGTTGCCCATCGTGCCGCGCTCGATGTCGAGCTTCTCGACCGTCGAGCGCAGCCGCTGGAACGACTCGGGGTCGTCGAACGTGCCCTGCACGAAGCGGATGCCCTGGAGCAGCTGCTGCCATGTCTCTTCGCGGAACTCGGTGCGGGCATGCTCTTTCACCGCCTCATAGACCACGTGGGCGAAGTCCTGATCCTCCCAGTCGCGGCGCGCGAAACCGACCAGCGCGAAGCCCGGTGGCAGCAGGCCGCGGTTGGCCAGGTCGTACACGGCAGGCATCAGCTTCTTGCGCGACAGGTCACCCGTCACGCCGAAGATCACCAGGGCGCTGGGCCCGGCGATGCGGTTCAGCCGCCGGTCAGCGGGGTCGCGGAGTGGATTGTGTCCGCGAGAGATGGGGGCAGTCATCGGTGGGGGATATCTCCAAGTCGTCGGAATGCGCTACTGGGCTGCTTCGAACAGCGCCAGCACGTCATCCACGGCATCCGTGATGGTCAACGATACGACGGGGCGACCATGGTCGCCGAGTACAGCCGCGTCTCCGGCCGCCTGCGCCTCGATCAGCTGACCGAACGTGAACGGGCTTCCGGGGATCTCGAGGTCCACATCGGTGCGCTCGAGGATCTGCAGATAGACGCCCTGTGCCGGACCGCCCTTGTGGTATTGACCGGTCGAGTGCAGGAACCGGGGTCCCCAGCCGAAGGTCGTCGGGCGACCTGAGTCTGCGGCCACCATCTCGCGCAGCCCTTGCAGCTGCGGCACATCGAGGCGGTTGGCGTAGGCCTGCACCGATACGTAGCCGTCTTCGCCCAGCCGTGCCCACAGCGCATCGAGCACGCCGGCGATGGTGCCGGACGAGGCCAGTGCGGGGTCGGAGACCCGCACCTCGATGCCATCCTGGGTGAACGCCGGAGCGCTCGGCTCGGGACGGGAGTCGAGGAGTCCGCGCGCGGCCGTCTTCGCGGATTCCACGTCCGGCTGATCGAAGGGGTTGATGCCGAGCAGGTACCCGGCGATCGCGGTGGCGTACTCCCACAGCAGCAACTGGGCGCCGAGCGTACCGCTGACGAGGATCTCGCCGACGTGACGCTCGGTGAGATGGAACTCGTTCGCATCGTCGACGAGTCGGACGATCTGCAGGTCGGCCGGCTGGGATTCCAGCTCGGGGGAGACCGGAAGCAGCACCACCGGAAGGATGCCGGTGCCGTCCTTGCCGGTCGATTCGGCGATCAGCTGCTCGATCCAGTCTGGAAGGCCCTCGATGTGGGTGCCGTCGCTGACCAGCCCGAGCTTGTCGCGACGCGGCGGGATGCCGGTGATCGCAGCCGCGAGACGCAGCGCGGGGTTATCGGCAGAATCCACCGCGAGCTCGAGCATCGAGGCCTCGGCTTCTGCAAGCAGCTCGGCGATGTCGACGCCGGCAAGGCCCGCGGGAACAAGGCCGAATGCAGTGAGCGCAGAATAGCGCCCGCCGACATTCGGATCTGCGTTGAAGACCCGGTACCCCGCAGCGCGTGCGGATGCATCCAGCGGTGAACCCGGGTCGGTGACGACCACGATGCGCTCGGCCGGATCGATGCCGAGATCGCTGAATGCCGCTTCGAAAGCACGGCGCTGCGAATCTGTCTCGATGGTCGAGCCCGACTTCGACGAGACGACGAGCACGGTGCGCTCGAGGCCCTCATCGATAGCGGCGAGCACCTGAGCGGGGGAGGTGGAATCCAGCACCGTGAGGCGTGCTCCGGCGGTGTTGGCGATCACCTCGGGTGCGAGCGAAGAGCCGCCCATCCCCGCCAGTACGATCCGGTCGAGATCCTTCGCGGCGAGCTGCTCGCGCAGCGCCACGATCTCATCGACCAGCGGCTGAGAGACGTCGACGGCTTCGACCCAGCCGAGGCGGATGGCAGCATCCGCTTCGGCTTCCGGGCCCCACAGCCCCGCGTCGCCCACGGTGACACGTGACGCGATAAGGCTCGCGACCAAGCCGGGAACGAGCTCGTCGACGGCAGCCTTGGCTGCCTGCGACACGTGCACCGAGATAGTCATCGCGCGGCTTCCAGCCCCTCGCCGACCTTCTTCAGAAGATCGTGCCAGGAGTCGATGAACTTCTCGACGCCCTCGTCTTCCAGTACCTGGGTGACGTCGTCGAAATCGACGCCCACGGACTTGAGGTCGGCGAAGACCTGGTGCGCTTCGGCGTAGCCGCCGGTGACGGTGTCACCCTTCACCACGCCATGGTCGAACGTCGCCTCCATCGTCTTCTCGGGCATGGTGTTGACCACCCCGGGAGCGACCAGCTCTGTGACGTAGAGCGTGTCGGAGAGGTTCGGATCCTTCGTGCCGGTCGATGCCCACAGCGGACGCTGCAGGTTGGCTCCGGCGTCGAGGAGGCCCTTCGCGCGGTCTCCGGCGAACGTCTTCTCGTACAACTCGTACGCCAGTCGCGCATTGGCCAGGCCGGCCTTGCTCTTCAGCGCCAGGGCCTCATCCGTGCCGATCGCGGCCAGACGCTTGTCGGTCTCGGTATCGACGCGCGAGACGAAGAACGAGGCGACCGACTGAATGGTCGACAAGTCGATGCCAGCCGCCTGTGCCTTCTCCAGACCGGTCAGGTACGCGTCGATGACCTCTGCGTAGCGCTCCAGGCTGAAGATCAGCGTGACGTTGACGCTGATGCCGGCCGCGATGGACTCGGTGATGGCAGCAAGCCCCGCCTTCGTCGCGGGGATCTTCACCAGCAGGTTCGGGCGATCGATCTTGTCCCACAGCTTCTTGGCCTGGGCGATGGTGCCCTCGGTGTCGTGCGCGAGGTCGGGGGACACCTCGATGGAGACGCGCCCATCGACGTGGTTCGTCGCCTCCCAGACGGGGCGGAACACGTCGAGCGCCGCTCCGACGTCCTGTGTCGTGGCCGCGAAGACGGCCTCTTCAGCGGTGGCACCGTCTGCGGCGAGTTCCTGCACCTGGGCGTCGTAGGACGTGTCGCTGTCATCGCTCATCGCATTGGCGAAGATCGTCGGGTTGGTAGTGACGCCGACGACGTTGCGGGTGTCGATGAGCTGCTGCAGGTTGCCTGACTCGATGCGCGTGCGGGAGAGGTCGTCCAGCCAGATGCTGACGCCGGCTGCCGAAAGCTGTGCGGTGGGGGTGCTCATGCGTTCTCCTTGAGTGTCTCGCGGGCCGCTTCGACAACGGCCTCGGCAGTGATGCCGAACTTCTGGAACAGGGTCTTGTAGTCGGCGGATGCGCCGAAGTGGTCGATACCGATCGAGCGACCGCGATCGCCGACGATGCCGCGCCAGGTGAGGACGGAACCGGCCTCGACCGAGACGCGTGCGGTGACGGATGCTGGCAACACCGACTCGCGGTAGGCGTCGTCCTGCTCGTCGAACCACTCCAGCGACGGAGCGGAGACGACGCGCGCGTTGATGCCGTCACCGGCGAGCGTGTCACGGGCTTCGACAGCGAGCTGCACCTCGGAGCCGGTCGCGATGAGGATCACATCGGGGGTGCCGTTCGACGCCTCGGCGAGCACGTACGCGCCCTTGGCCGTGCCGGCAGCCGATGCCAGCGTGTCGCCGGATGCCTCACCGTCGCCGCGCTCGAACACTGCGACGTTCTGACGGGTGAGCGCGATGCCTGCCGGGCCGCCGCGGCGACGCAGCATCTCGAGCCACGCGGCGGCGGTCTCATTGGCATCCGCCGGACGCACGATCGCGAGGTTCGGGATCGCGCGCAGCGAGGCGAGCTGCTCGATGGGCTGGTGGGTGGGGCCGTCTTCGCCGAGTGCCACGGAATCGTGGGTCCAGACGAAGATGCTCGGCACATCCATCAGCGCGGCCAACCGCACCGCGGGGCGCATGTAGTCGCTGAAGATCAGGAATGTGCCGCCGAATGCGCGGGTATGGCCGTGGAGCACGATTCCGTTGACGATCGCGCCCATGGCGTGCTCGCGGATGCCGAAATGCAGCACCCGACCGTAGCGGTCACCCGACCATTCGTGTGTCGACCACTCCGACGGGATGAACGACGGCGCACCCTTGATGGTGGTGAGGTTCGATTCGGCCAGGTCGGCAGAGCCTCCCCAGAGTTCGGGGAGCTTCGCGGCCAGAGCGTTGATGACCTGGCCGGAGGCGGCGCGGGTCGAGACGTCCTTGCCGGCTTCGAAGACGGGCAGCGCATCGGCGATGTCGTCGGGCAGCTCATGAGCTTCGAGACGGTCGAGCAGCGCCTTGCGCTCGGGGTTCGCCGCTGCCCACGCGTCGAAGGACTCCTGCCACGCGGCGCGGGTCTCCGCGGCGCGCTCAGCGAGACCGCGAGTTCGAGCGAGCACGTCATCAGCGACGACGAAGCTCTGCTCGGGATCGAAATCGAGCACCTTCTTGGTGGCGGCGAGCTCGTCAGCACCCAGCGCCGAGCCGTGGATCTTGCCGGAGTTCTGCTTGCCGGGCGAGGGCCAGCCGATGATGGTCTTCAGGATGATGAGCGAGGGCTTCGCCTGCTCGCCCTTCGCCGCCTCGATGGCGTCGTTCAGCTCGGCCACGTCTTCGACGTACTGCCCTGTCTTCTTCCAATCGACCGTCTGAACGTGCCAGCCGTAGGCCTCGTAGCGCGCCGCGACATCTTCGGTGAAGGCGACATTGGTGTCATCCTCGATCGAGATCTGGTTCGAGTCGTAGAACGCGATGAGGTTGCCGAGCTCCTGGTGACCTGCCAGCGACGACGCTTCGCTGGTGATGCCCTCCTGCAGGTCTCCGTCACCCGCGATCACGTACACGAAGTGGTCGAACGGGCTGGTGCCGGCAGCGGCATCCGGGTCGAACAAGCCGCGTTCGTAGCGTGCGGCGTAGGCGAAGCCCACCGCCGAGGCCAGACCCTGTCCCAGCGGCCCAGTGGTCATCTCCACACCCTTGGTGTGACCGTACTCGGGGTGCCCGGGGGTCTTGGATCCCCAGGTGCGCAGCGATTTCAGATCGTCGAGCTCCAGACCGAAGCCGCCGAGGTAGAGCTGCACGTACTGCGTGAGCGAGGAGTGTCCGACCGAGAGGATGAAGCGGTCGCGACCGAGCCAGTCGGTGTCGGTCGGGTCGTGGCGCATGACGCGCTGATAGAGCAGGTACGCCGCTGGAGCGAGACTCATCGCGGTGCCGGGGTGGCCGTTGCCCACCTTCTCGACGGCATCAGCCGCGAGGACTCGCGCGGTATCCACTGCGCGGCGGTCGATGTCGTCCCACTGAAGTTCTGTCACGGCCATACTCCTTCTGACGCTTACGGAGGCGGCCCGTCTGCTCCTGCGCGGTCCGCGTCGTCACGGAGAAGAGATGCACAGAGATCGGGCGCGCGAGTTGTTTTCAGCATACCCGTGGTGAATTGGCCCGCGGCGGCACATTTCCGCGCATTCCGCTCGAAGCGGGGAACGACAGTTCGACACGCCCGGTGGCCTAGACTGAAGAGAGTGTCCACATGCACGCAGAAGGAGGGGATCGCGATCTCGACGACATCGCAGACCATCGCGAATGAGCACTCGATCGGTCAGAAGATCCGCGGTTACATCGCCCTCACGAAACCGCGTGTCATGGAGCTGCTGCTCGTATCGACGGTCCCGGTCATGTTCCTGGCGGCGGGAGGGCTGCCGAACCTGTGGCTGGTCTTCGCCACCGTCTTCGGCGGTGCGATGAGCGCGGCATCCGCGGCATCCTTCAACATGTATCTCGATCGCGACATCGATGTGCACATGAAGCGCACGGTGAACCGTCCGCTGGTGACCGGCGAAGTGTCGCCCCGCGGGGCTCTCGTCTTCTCCTGGGTGCTCGCCGTCGTCTCCACCGTCTGGCTGCTGCTGACGACGAACTGGCTCACCGCGGCGCTCTCCGTCACCGCGATCTTCTTCTACGTCGTGATCTACACGATGATCCTCAAGCGCCGCACCGAGCAGAACATCATCTGGGGCGGCATCGCTGGCTGCTTCCCGGTGCTGATCGGCTGGAGCGCGGTCACCGGATCGCTCGATTGGCCCCCGTTCGTGCTGTTCGTGCTCATCTTCCTGTGGACGCCACCGCACTACTGGCCGCTGTCGATGAAGTACAGCTCTGACTACGACGACGTCGATGTGCCGATGCTCGGCGCCGTCCGCTCCGCGTCGCAGGTGGGCCTGCAGGTCATCCTCTACGCATGGGCGACGGTCGCGTGCTCGCTGCTGCTCGTTCCGGTCGCCGGGATGGGACTCGTCTACCTGGTCTCCGCGGCGGTTTTCGGCGGCTGGTTCATCTACGAGTCGCACCGGCTGTACAACCGGGCCGTGCACGGCGGCGAGGCCCGTCCGATGCGCGTGTTCCACGCGTCGATCACGTACCTCACGCTGATCTTCCTGTCGGTCGCCGTCGACCCGCTGCTGCCGTTCTGATCTGATCTGACCACTACGCTGTCTGTCAGTGGCTGACTGACAGGGGAAAGCGCGTGGGAAATTCGACGGAGAAAAAGGCGAAGCGGGCGCGCGGCGTGGTTGATACGCCGGCCGCCGTGGATTCGCTCAGCATCGAGCCGTATGTCGAGGGACTGAGCCGTTTCATCGCCGACTGTCAGACTCCCATGACGATTGCCGTGCAGGGTGACTGGGGCACAGGCAAGACCAACATGATGTTGCTGGCGGAGCGCGAGCTTGCGCCACACGGCCACTTTCGACTGTCCGATCCGCCGGAAGATGCCCCTGCGGTCAAAGCAACCACCCCGCATGGTGATCCGGCTTCGCCCATCTACACGATCCGCTTCAACACGTGGCAGTACTCGCAATTCGATATGGCCAGCAGGCTCATCCCCAGCCTGCTGGAGAATATCGGCGCCCACCTGCTGCTTGCCGACCCTGGGCGCGGCAAGGGTGACAAACGCGCGGCATTTCTTCGCTCTCTGGTCCCGGTCGCATCCACTGCGGGCCTCAGCATTCTGAAGGCCGGGCTCGGTGCGGTTGGCCTCGCTCCTCTGGGGGTGATCGTCAACGACGTGCACTCCGCGTACGACGTATCCCGCGCTGACCGCGCAGTTACGGCTGAGGACACCGCAGCTGTACTCATGCAGGTGAAGGGCAAGTTCGCTGAGGCCGTCGAAGAGCTCGTGACCCCCGACGAGGCGGACTCGAAGGCGTCGCCGGGTCGGGTGGTCGTCTTCATCGACGATCTTGACCGTCTGGAACCACGCAAGGCCGTGGAATTGATGGAGGCGTTGAAGCTCTTCCTCGATGTTGAGCACTGCGTCTTCATCCTTGCCATCGACTTCGCTGTCGTCGAGCAGGGTGTCGGCGCTAAGTACGGCGCAGCGATGGATCGTGTGAAGGCACGATCATTTTTCGACAAGATCATTCAAGTTCCGTTTCAGATGCCAACGGCGGCATACCAAATTAGCGGACTGCTCGACGAACTCATCAAGAGCACGGGGCTTGCGCTGAAACCAGAGGACACGAAAACTTTCCTCGAACTGATTCAACTCTCGGTCGGCAGTAACCCCCGGTCAATCAAGCGGTTGATAAACACCTTCATGCTGCTTCGTGACATCGCCGGTATCGCGGACCGCATCAAGAATGGAGAGGGTCGAATCGCTGAGGTTCGAAACAGTGAACTATTTGCGGTTCTTTGTCTGCAGACGGCCTATCCCGATGCCTATCTCGATATTTTGGAAAATGGTGGTGAGGATTCGGACCTTTTCAAGCACTATTTCTTAAACCTCGACTCGGAGGACGAAGCGCACCAAGAAGCACATCAGGCGGAGCAGGCCACAGTCGAGTGGGAGAAGAAGCTTGCTGAAGTAGGAATCGAGGCAACCGGCCATCGCTTCAGTCAGCTTGCCGCACGGATTGCTGGCTCTTCAGAGTTGAGGTGGGTCTGAGGGGGCTGGGCGCGGTGGCGGGGTGAGT
>NZ_FUKO01000006.1 GCF_900163815.1 Microbacterium esteraromaticum
ATCATGAGCAGATTTCCCACGATCAGCCGTCAACGATGTGGTGAATTCCGACACCGTTACTCACCCCAGGTAGAACGAGCGCAGTCATGTGAAAATGACTGCGCTCGTTCTGTTTCCGGTGTCCTCCTCGACGGTGCTCGATAGCATCGAAGCATGGCCCCGCACGTTCCCCCTCCGTCCGTTCCGGATTCTGCTCCGACCGGCAGCGAAGAGCGCGGCATGGAGATGTCGATCGAGTCGTTCGAGGAACTCGTAACCGACGAACTCGATAAGTTGCCCGATGACATGGTCGACGGGCTGGAGAACATCATCTTCGTCGTCGAGGATCGCCCCGAGAACGGCGAAGACCTGTTCGGCCTGTACGAGGGGTTCGCACTCACCGAACGCGGGCAGTACGGCATGGGCGAGCTGCCCGACCGCATCATCATCTACCGGCACGCTCATCTGGCAGCTTGTGCCGATGAGGGCGAACTCCGCGACGAGGTGCACACGACACTCGTGCACGAGATCGCGCACTTCTATGGCATCGATGATGAGCAGTTGCACGAATTGGGGTGGGCATGAGCACGCCAGGATCCGCTCCGACGATCGACGAGCAACTGGTCGCGGCGCCCCTCGTGCCATGGCAACTCGTCGTGTGGGATGACCCGGTCAACCTGATGAGCTATGTCACTCGTGTGTTCCGCACCTATTTCGGCTATCCCGAAGAGCACGCGACGCGTCTGATGCTCGCAGTGCATCATGATGGGCACGCCATCGTTGCCACGGGTCCGCGCGAGACCATGGAAGTGCACGCGCAGGCGATGCACGACTATGGTCTGCTGGCGACGATCAGGGAGGTGCCGCAGTGAGCACCGGCGCGCTTGCCCTCCCCCTGGCGCTGATCGAGGGCCACCACCTGCTCGGTCTCGTCGATGACTACATCACGCTGCTCGACGGCACCCGCGAAGATGATCCCGCGCTGGAACGCCTCACGCCGCGTGCGTACGCCGACGATGACGCGGCCACCCTGGAGTTCCGGCAGGCGACCCGCGATGACCTGCTCGATCGCCGGCTGACCGATGCGCTCGAAGTACGAACCTCGCTCGAGGACTTCGACATCGAGATCGACCCGCACTCAGATGCGGCCTTGCGCGAACAGATGATACACATCGAGGCGACCGCGGTCGACACGTGGCTGCGCACGCTGTCGACGATGCGCCTGGTCATCGCTTCTCGCCTGGGCATCGATCGCGATGACACTCACGCGCCGGATGACCCGCGCTTCGGCGTGTACGACTGGCTCGGTTATCGGCTCGACCAGCTCGTCCTGCTCGCCGACGAGTCGGCTTCGCACGGAGACCCGCCGCCGTTCACGGCGTGAAGACCACGATCTCGGCCAGATCCTGGGGCGCATGGCTGGCGATGTGCGCGTCTTCCTGAGCGGCCCACATCTCCCAGTGACCGCGAAATCCGTCTCCGTCGCGCTCCATGGCTCGCCGGCGACGCGACTCTGCCGGGCCGTCCACCCAGACGGTCACGTCGGCGAGACGGGCGGATGCTGCCGTCAGTGCCCCGCATCCTTCCACGATCAGACCGAGCGACGGGTCGACCGCATGGGCCTCGGCCTCTTCTTCCTGCTCCCAGTCCCACCGACGCCAGATGCCGATGACTCCACGCCCGTGCGGGACGAGCACGTTTTCGCGAGCAATCTCGGTGCCCCGCTCCAACCCGCCCCAGCCCGGGTAGATCGAGTCCAGCGCCAACAGCTGCACAGGCGTGCGCAGGGGCCAGTCCCGCGCGACCCGTGCGGCGAGAGTGCTTTTGCCTGCGCCGCTGCGCCCGTCGATTGCCACTACGGGGTTGGATGCCGCGACCGCGAGCACGGCCTCGCAGATGCGCGCAGTCGCGCTGCGAAGTCGCTGATCGAACGGGTCGGGCTGCGGGTTACTTCTTGAGTGCACGGATGACGCGACTCAGCGCGCGACCTGCGACCCAGACGAAGGGCACGGCAACGGCGATCAGCGTGACGAGATTCGGTTCGAACCGAAGCCCCTCCTCACGACGCACGTACACGCCGAGCGGGATGGTGACACCCCCACCCGAGCCGCCTTCGCCCTGCTCCACGGAACCGCCCGCGAACCCGGACCAGACCAGAGCCACCGGAGTCACACTGACGCCATCGATATCCACCTGCTCGCCATAGGCGCTCTTCACCCCGAGGGATGCGGCTTGATTACCCAGTTCCAGTGCAATGTTCGGCATGCCCCCACGCTAGCCGAGCCTGAGCTCCACCGCGACGGTCAATCTCGGCCGAACGGCCGGGGTTTGCCCGGCGCTCCTCGCAGCTCTTGACGACCGACATGGCGCGCACGAGTGATCATTCCGACGCCGAACTTCTCCCTCGCATCGTCCAGCGTGCCCTCAAGGCGCCGGTGATCCTCATCGTCATCCCACAGGGCAGGCGCGCCACCCCCGCTTTCGCGCAGCTTCTCGGCGCGCACACCGACCAGGCGCACAGGGTCGCGACGATCGATCTGATCGAAGAGCGACAGCGCTGTCTCTCCGATCCGCTGGCCGACATCCGTCGGCTCCGGCAGCGAGACCGAACGGGTCAGCGTGCTGAAATCGCTGAAGCGGATCTTGATCGCCACGGTGCCTGAGCACCATCCGGAGGTGCGAAGACGCGCTCCGACGCGGTCTGCGAGGCGCAGAAGCTCGGAGCGCAGCAACTCGAGATCGCTGATATCGCGGTCGAAGGTCTCCTCGTGACCGATGCTCTTCTCCACGCGAGTCGTCTCGACCTCCCGTGCATCCAGGCCGCGGGCAAGGTCCTGCAGACGCCGGCCGAGAGCCGGGCCGACGGCCCGCTCCAACGCGTCCGGCGGTGTCTCCCGAACGTCCCTGACGAGGCGGATGCCGCGGCGATGCAGTGCCTCAACCGCCTTCGGGCCCACGCCCCACAATGCACCGACCGGCCGAGGATCGAGGAACTCCTGCGTGCGGGCGGCGGGGATGATCAGCATCCCGTCGGGTTTGGAGATGGTCGAGGCCATCTTCGCGACGTGTTTGGTCGCGGCGACGCCGACACTGCACGTGATGCCGACCTCGTCTTGCACCCGCCGTCGAATGAGGCCGGCGATCTCGCCCGGACTCCCCCAGAGCCGGCGCACGCCGCGGACGTCGAGGAACGCCTCGTCGATCGACAGCGGCTCTACCAGTGGCGTGATGCTCTCGAAGATGCGCATCACCTGAGCCGAAGCCGCCTGATAGCTGCTGAAGTTCGGAGGCACGACCTTCGCGATCGGACACAGACGAAGCGCCTGCGACACCGGCATCGCGCTGCGTACGCCGTACCGTCGAGCCTCATACGAGGCGCTGGAGACGACGGAGCGTCCGTCCGGCGCTCCGATGATGACCGCCAACCCGCGCAGAGACGGGTCGTGCAATATCTCGACGGCCGCGAAGAACGCATCCATGTCGACGTGCAGGATGCCGGTGCCACTGTCGTCGGCGCCGACCGCCGAGATCAGGCGCCCCGAACCATCACCGCGTCCCATTACGCCATTGTCTCCCGAGGCACCGACACTCCTGCGAAGGATTTACTCGGCGGCGCGGACCAGCACGAGCTCGCGCACGCGCGCAGCATCCGCCTGGCCCTTCATCGCCTTCATGACGGCGCCGATGACGGCACCGGCAGCCTGCACCTTGCCGTCCTTGATCTTCGCGAGAACATCGGGCTGCGCGGCCAGCGCCTCATCGATCGCGGCGATGAGTGCACCGTCGTCGGAGACGACAGCGAGCCCGCGTGACTCGACGACCTCTTCTGGAGTGCCCTCGCCGGCGATGACGCCTTCGAGCACCTGACGCGCGAGCTTGTCGGTGAGGGTTCCGGCATCCACCAGCGACTGCAGCGCAGCGACATCGGCCGGAGCGATCAATGCGCTCGCCTCACGGTCTTGCGTGTTCGCGATGCGAGTGATCTCGCCCGTCCACCACTTGCGTGCGGATGCCGGCGCAGCACCCGCTGCGATGGTTGCCTCGACCTCGTCAATCAGTCCGCCGTTGTGCACGTCCTGGAATTCGAGATCGGTGAAGCCCCAGTCCGCCTTCAGCCGACGCCGCCGCGCGACGGGCTGCTCGGGCAGCGCCGCACGCAGTTCTTCGATGAGTTCCGCAGCCGGCTGCACGGGCAGCAGGTCGGGCTCCGGGAAGTAGCGGTAGTCGTCGGCATCCGACTTCGGGCGACCGGGCGACGTGCGTCCGGTGTCTTCATGCCAGTGCCGCGTCTCCTGCGTGATGGTGCCGCCATCGGCGAGGATCTGCGCCTGACGCTGGATCTCGTAGCGCACCGCGCGCTCGACAGAGCGCATCGAGTTGACGTTCTTCGTCTCCGTGCGGGTGCCGAGCTTCTCCTGGCCGCGCGGACGCAACGAGACGTTCGCATCGCAGCGGAGGTTGCCTCGCTCGAGTCGGGCCTCGGAGATGCCGAGTCCGCGAACGATGTCGCGGATCGTGGCGACATAGGCCTTGCCGATCTCGGGCGCCCGATGCTCAGCGCCGATGATCGGCTTCGTGACGATCTCGACGAGCGGCACCCCAGCACGGTTGTAGTCGACCAGCGAGTACTCCGCGCCCTGGATGCGACCGGTCGCGCCGCCCATGTGGGTGAGCTTTCCGGCGTCTTCCTCCATGTGCGCACGCTCGATGGGAACCGCGATGATCGTGCCGTCTTCCAGCTCGATCTCCACCGAGCCCTCGAAGGCGATCGGCTCATCGGCCTGCGAGATCTGGTAGTTCTTGCCCAGATCAGGGTAGAAGTAGTTCTTCCGCGCGAAGCGGCTCGACTCGGCGATCGTGCATCCGAGGGCGAGACCCAGGCTGATCGCCGAGCGCACCGCGGCAGCGTTGACAACAGGCAACGCACCGGGAAGACCCATATCCACCGGCGCGATCAGGGTGTTCGGCTCAGCGCTGTGGAACTCTTCGTTCGCCGGGTTCGGGGCGTTCGAGAACATCTTCGTGCGGGTGTTCAGCTCGACGTGCACCTCGAAGCCGAGGACCGGCTCGAACATCTCGAGCGCCTTGTCGTAATCCATGAGTTTCGCGGCGGCCATCAGCGCGCTCCTTCCGTGCGTCCCTGAGCCGAGCGCAGAACCGGCGCTCGGTCGAGCAGCGGTGCGCCCCAGGAATCGAGCAGGACAGCTTCGAGCGCTGCGCCCACGCGATACAGTCGGGCATCCTCGCGCGCAGGCGCGACGAATTGGATGCCGACCGGGAGCCCGTCATCGGCAGCGAGCCCCGACGGGATCGAGATGCCGGGGACACCGGCGAGGTTCGCTGGGATCGTGGTCAGGTCGTTCAAGTACATCTGCAGCGGGTCATCGATCTTCTCGCCGATCTTGAATGCCGTCGTGGGCGCTGAAGGCGTGGCGATCACGTCCACCTTCGCGAAGGCGGCGTCGAAGTCCTGCTGAATCAGCGTGCGCACCTTCTGCGCGCTGCCGTAGTAGGCGTCGTAGTAACCAGCAGAGAGCGCGTAAGTGCCGAGGATGATGCGGCGCTTGACCTCGGGACCGAAGCCGGCCTCGCGCGTCGCCGACATCACGTCTTCGACGGTGGCGTTTCCTTCTGGCGTCACACGCAGGCCGAAACGCACCGAGTCGAACTTGGCGAGGTTGCTGGAAGCCTCGGCAGGGTGGATCAGGTAGTAGGCGGCCACACCGTATTCGAAGTGCGGTGCAGAGATCTCGATGATCTCGGCGCCATGCGCCTGCATGAGTTCCAGCGACTCGCGGAACGACGAGGCCACGCCGGGCTGGAAGCCGGAGTCGGGCAGTTCGCGAACGATGCCGACCTTGAGTCCCTTCAGCACCTGACCGGTTGCGCCTTCGCGCGCTGCCTGGGCGAACGACGGCCAGGTGTCAGGCAGTGACGTGGAGTCATTCCGGTCGTACCCGCCGATCACGTCGTGGAGCAGACCGGCGTCGAGGACAGTCCGCGAGACCGGGCCGACCTGGTCGAGGCTGGATGCCATGGCGATGGCACCGTAGCGGCTCACGCCGCCGTACGTGGGCTTGATGCCGACGGTTCCGGTGACATGCGCGGGCTGACGAATCGACCCGCCCGTGTCCGAGCCGAGCGCAATGGGAGCTTCGAAGGCGGCGACAGCCGCCGCAGAGCCACCACCGGAGCCGCCGGGGATCCGGTCGAGGTCCCATGGGTTGTGCGTCGGACCATAGGCGGAGTGCTCGGTGGACGAACCCATCGCGAACTCATCCATGTTGGTCTTGCCCAGCGGCACGAGGCCAGCCGCGCGCGAGCGCGCGACCACCGTCGCATCGAAGGGCGACATGTAGCCCTCGAGGATCTTCGAACCGCTGGTCGATGGCTGATCGGTGGTGACCAGCACGTCTTTGATGGCCAGCGGCACGCCAGCCAGCTCGCCGAGGCTGTCACCGGCGGCGCGGCGCGCGTCGATCGCAGCGGCGGCGGTGAGGGCGTGCTCGTTCACGTGCAGGAAGGCATGCACGTCGCCGTCGACGGCCGCGATGCGATCAAGGTGGGCCTGGGTGGCTTCGACGCTGGAGATCTCTCCCGCGGCCAGTTTCGCGCCGAGTTCAGCGGCGTTGAGGCGGATGATGTCGCTCACTGTTCTTCTCCCAGGATGGCGGTGACGCGGAAGCGGCCGTCGGCAGCATCCGGTGCGTTCTGCAGCACCTGCTCCCGGGTCAGCGGCTCACCCACTTCATCGGGTCGGAGGACGTTGCTCATCGGGATGGGGTGACTTGTGGCGACGACGTCGTCGGTCGCCACCTCAGACACCTTGGCGATGTTGTCGACGATGGCGTCGAGCTGACCAGTCAGCTGCGTCACTTCGGCGTCGGTGAGTTTGATACGCGCGAGCACGCCGAGATGGCGCACGAGATCGGGGGTGATTTCAGACACCACCACAGTCTACGAGAGCGCGTCCGACTCGCTGACGCATAGGCTGTGCAGGTGATGATGTTTGAGCCTCCGCGCCCCTGGATCGACAGCTACGCCGAGGGGGTGCCCACGGATCTTGCGCCTGTCTCCGGCTCTCTGGTGGACATCGTCGATGCATCGGTGCGGGATTATCCCGATGCGCCGGCGCTGCAGTTCTTCGGCCGCGAGACGAGCTACCGAGCCATGCAGGATGCCATTGATCGCGTGGCAGGCGGGCTCCGCGATCTCGGTGTGGGCGCCGGCGATCCGGTGGCCATCGTGCTGCCGAACTGCCCGCAGCACATCATCGCGTTCTACGCGGTGCTGCGCCTGGGCGCCGTCGTCGTCGAGCACAATCCGCTGTACACGGCGCGAGAACTGCGCAAGCAGTTCGAGGATCATGGCGCCAAGCACGCGATCGTCTGGAGCAAGGTCGCGCAGACGATCCAGGAGTTCCCCGCTGATCTGGCCATGACGAGCCTCATCTCGGTGGATGTCACCAAGGCCATGCCGCTGGCGACTCAGCTGATGCTGAAACTGCCCATCGCGAAGGCGCGCGAGTCCCGCGATGCGCTGACCGCTCGCGTGCGGGGTGCGATCAGCTGGGACTCGATCGTGGCATCCACTCCCCTGCCGGCCTCGCACCCGCGTCCGCAGACCGATGATCTCGCCATCATCCAGTACACGTCCGGCACCACTGGTACACCCAAGGGCGCTGCCCTCACTCACCGAAACCTGCTCGCGAATGCCGCGCAGGCGAAGGCCTGGGTGCCCTCTATCACTCGGGGCGACGGCTGCGTCGTCTACGCCGTGCTCCCCATGTTCCATGCCTACGGACTCACGCTGTGTCTCACGTTCGCGATGTCGATGGGGGCCCGGCTGGTGCTGTTCCCCAAGTTCGACCCGGACCTGGTGCTCGAGGTCGCCAAGAAGCACCCGGCAACGTTCCTCCCCCTCGTGCCTCCGATCGCCGAGCGGCTGCTGGCCGCGGCGAAGGAGAAGGGTGTCTCCCTGGCGGGCACCGAAGTCGCCATCTCCGGTGCGATGGCCCTCGACCATGAACTGGTCGTTCCCTTCGAAGAGGCCACCGGCGGCTACCTCGTCGAGGGATACGGACTCAGCGAGTGCTCACCCGTGCTGATGGCGAACCCCGTCGCCGCCAATAGGGTCGCCGGTTCGGTCGGGCTGCCACTGCCGGGAACGGAGTGCCGGGTGGTCGACCCGGAGAACCCAACGGTCGACGTCCCCACCGGCACGGCGGGCGAGCTCGTCGTGCGCGGTCCGCAGGTCTTCTCGGGTTATTACGGCAAACCGGAGGCGACGGATGCCGTCTTTGCCGACGGCTGGTTCCGCACCGGCGATATCGTCACGATCGATCAGACCGGCTTCGTGCGGATCGTCGACCGGATCAAGGAGCTCATCATCACCGGTGGCTTCAACGTCGCCCCGACCGAGGTGGAGGGTGCGCTGCGTCAGCACCCGGACGTACTGGATGCCGCGGTGGTGGGTCTGCCCAGCGAGCACTCCGGTGAAGAGGTCGTCGCCGCGGTCGTGGTCGAAGCCGGTGTGGATGTCGACGTCGATGCGATCCGCGAGTTCGCTCGCACCATCCTCACGCCTTACAAGGTGCCGCGTCGCCTGTTCATCGTGGATGAGCTGCCGAAGTCTCTGATCGGCAAGGTGCTGCGCCGCGAAGTCAAGGAGAAGCTGATCGGATTGACCTCCGGGAGCTGAACGACCAGCAGTCTCCCATCCGTAGGGACTATCGTTGGCAGGTGACTGCTGACAAGACCCCCGCTGCCGAGCCTGCCCTCGACGCCACCGCTGAGACCACTCAGCCCGCTGCCGAAGAGAGCGCGAAGCCCGGCTTCGACGACCTCGGCATCACCGGCCCTGTTCTGAAGGCCATCCGCGACCTCGGCTATGAGACGCCCTCCCCCATCCAGGCCGCGACCATTCCGCTTCTGCTGCAGGGGCGCGACGTGCTCGGCACGGCGCAGACCGGCACAGGCAAGACCGCGGCGTTCGCGCTGCCGGTGCTCGAGAATCTCGACCTCGGCCAGAAGACGCCGCAGGTGCTCGTTCTGGCCCCGACCCGCGAACTCGCCCTGCAGGTCTGCGAGGCTTTCGAGTCGTACTCGGCTCGCATGAAGGACGTTCGCGTACTCCCTGTCTACGGCGGACAGGCGTACGGCGTGCAGCTCTCGGCTCTGCGCCGGGGCGTGCACATCGTTGTCGGCACACCAGGTCGCATCATGGACCACCAGGCCAAGGGAACCCTCGATCTCTCGGAGCTGAAGTACCTCGTACTCGATGAGGCCGATGAGATGCTGAAGATGGGCTTCGCGGAGGACGTCGAGCAGATCCTCGCCCAGACTCCGGCGGACAAGCAAGTAGCACTGTTCTCAGCGACGATGCCCGCCACCATCCGCCGCCTCGCGCAGCAGTACCTGAATGATCCCGAAGAGGTCGCGATCACGGGCAAGACCACGACCAACCAGAACATCACCCAGCGCTACCTGGTCGTCTCGTACGCGCAGAAGGTGGATGCTCTCACCCGCATCCTCGAGGTCGAGAACTTCGACGGGATGATCGTCTTCGTCCGTACGAAGAACGAGACCGAGACACTCGCCGAGAAGCTGCGTGCCCGCGGCTATTCCGCTGCGGCCATCAACGGAGACGTGCCGCAGGTGCAGCGCGAACGCTCGGTGAACCAGCTGAAGAACGCCAAGCTCGACATCCTGGTCGCCACTGATGTCGCCGCACGCGGCCTGGACGTCGAGCGCATCAGCCATGTCGTGAACTTCGACATTCCGACTGACACCGAGTCTTACGTGCACCGCATCGGTCGCACCGGCCGCGCCGGTCGCACCGGCGACGCAATCAGCTTCATCACGCCGCGCGAGCGCTACCTGCTCAAGCACATTGAGAAGGCGACCCGCCAGCAGCCCGTCCAGATGCAGTTGCCCACCACTGACGATGTCAACTCCACGCGCCTGGCGCGTTTTGACGATGCCATCACGGCCGCCCTCGGAGAGACCTCGCGGATCGAGGGCTTCCGCGACGTGATCGCGCACTATGTCCGCAACCATGACGTTCCCGAGACGGATGTCGCCGCTGCCCTCGCTGTCGTCGCGCAGGGCGAGACGCCGCTGCTGCTCGACCCCGCCAACGATGCACTGTCGAGGACCGTCGAACGCGACAATCGTCCGCAGCGTGACCGCGATGACCGTGGCGATCGTGGGGACCGCGCACCGCGCGAGCGTCGCAACCGCGGTGACTACGCCGCTTACCGGATCGAGGTGGGCCGTCGTCACCGCGTCGAGCCGCGTCAGATCGTCGGCGCACTGGCGAACGAGGGCGGCCTTGGCCGCGACGACTTCGGTGCGATCGCCATCAAGCCAGACTTCTCGGTCGTCGAACTGCCGGTCAACCTCGACCCCTCGGTGCTCGACAAGCTGCGTGACACGCGCATCTCAGGTCAGCTGATCGAGATCAAGCCCGATCGTGGCGTGCCCGGCCGGCGGAACTCGCGCGACGACGAGCGCGGCGGCGGATACTCGAAGGGCCCACGCGATGGCGGCGGGCGCGATGGCGGCTACCAGCGTGATCGCGGCGGCTACCAGCGCGACGACCGCGGTCACGCCAGCTCGCCTGCGCGCAAGCCCCGGCACAAGAGCAGCTGAGGCTGAGGCACAGGCAGGCATCCTCAAGGCATCGTTCAGCCATGAGAGCAGTGCACGTCGTCGTGCGCGGACGGGTCCAGGGCGTCGGGTTCCGCTGGTTCACGCGTGAAGCCGCGAACGCCCACGGCGTGACCGGGTGGGTGCGCAACCTCCCCGACGGAAGCGTGGAGGCGCTGCTGTGCGGTGCGGACGCCGAGGTGGATGCCGTGCTCGCGAAGTTGCGCACCGGGCCGCCGTTCGCGCACGTTGATGACGTGGGAGTATCGGATGCTGAGGATTCCCAGCTGCGGGAATTCGAGATCCGGCGCTGAGCGCGTGCGCAGGGGCATCAGAGTTCGAGGCAGAAGTGGTGCGTCGTCAGTTGCCCAGTGCCTCCGGCCCCTCGGTCACCAGTACGTGGAACTGCGCGGCATCCAGAATCCGCACGCCGAGTTCCTCGGCTTTCGCGAGCTTGGATCCCGCGCCGGGCCCCGCAGCGACGAAGTCTGTCTTCTTCGAAACACTGGAGGCCGCTTTGCCGCCGGCGTTGATGATCGCCTCCTGTGCACCGTCGCGCGTATAGCCGTCGAGCGAGCCGGTGGCGACCACGGTCAGTCCCTCGAGCACACCGCCCTCCGAGATGGCAGCACCGGGACCAGGATGCCCAGGGGTCGCCCATTGCACACCAGCGGCCGTCCACTGCTCGATGATCTCGACGTGCCAGTCGATCTCGAACCAGTCCAGAAGCGAGTCGGCGATGATCCCGCCCACGCCCTCAACGGCGGCGAGCTCATCGCGGCTAGCGTTCTGGATGGCGTGCAGTGACCCGAACCACTGCGCGAGCGCACGCGCCGCGACCGGGCCGACATGCCGGATGTTCAGGGCCACAAGCAAGCGCCAGAGCTCTTTCGTCTTGGCCTTCTCGAGCTCATTGATCAGAGTCAGCGCCTGTGACGACGGCTGCGGCCCCTCCATGCCCTGCTTCTTCTCGGCACTGGTGGGATTGCGGCGGAACGGCGACCTCATCTTCACCACGCCATCGTCTTCTCTCGGAAGACCGGTCTCGGCGTCTCGAACGATCACCTCGATCGGGACGAGCTGCTCCAGGGTGAGCGAGAAAAGGCCCGCTTCGGTCTCGAGCGGTGGCTCCGACGGACTGGTCGGCTGTGTGAGCGCGGCGGCAGTCACTTCACCGAGCGCGTCGATATCGAGCGCGCCTCGTGATCCGACGTGCTCGACACGCCCGCGCACCTGCGCCGGGCAGGACCGCGCATTCGGACAGCGCAGATCGATGTCGCCTTCCTTCATCGGCCGCAGCGGCGTGCCGCACTCAGGGCAATCCACTGGCATCACGAACTCGCGCTCGGTGCCGTCGCGCCTATCAGCGACCGGCCCGAGCACCTCAGGAATCACATCGCCGGCCTTGCGAAGCACGACCGTGTCACCGATCAGCACGCCCTTGGCCTTCACCACATCCTTGTTGTGCAGCGTCGCCTGACGCACGACAGATCCTGCGACATGCGCTGGTTCCATGACCGCAAAAGGCGTGGCCCGGCCGGTACGGCCGACGGAGACGACGATGTCGAGGAGTCTGGTCTGCACCTCTTCCGGCGGATATTTGTAGGCGATCGCCCATCGCGGCGCCCGACTGGTCATTCCCAGTTCATCGTGCAGCGCCAGCTCATCGACTTTGACGACGATCCCGTCGAGCTCATGCTCGACATCGTGCCGGTGTTCGCCGAAGTAGCCGACGAAGGCGGAGACCTCGTCGACGGTCTGGAACACCTTCGTGTGCGGACTGGTGGGAAGCCCCCACTCTGCGAGCAGCTCGTACACCTCGCTCTGGGCGCCAACGGGCGGATTCGGCCAGGCTCCGATGCCGTGCACATAAAGCGAGAGCGATTCGATGCGCAGCATGCCGGCCTCGAGTTCGAGTCCGCTCTTCTTGTCTATCTGCTGGCGCAGACCGCCGCTGGCTGCGTTGCGCGGGTTCGCGAAGGCGGGAAAGCGCCGGGCGGCCGCCGTGCGCGCCCTGTCGTGGTCGAACGGCCTCTTCGCACCGCTGCGTGCCTGCCATCGCTCCAGCGCGTCAGCGTAGGCGCGCTCGCGGAAGGCTGCCTGTGCGGCATTCAGCCGCTCGAACGCGGCGACCGGTATGAACACCTCACCGCGCACCTCGACGATCTCCGGGTGCCCTTCTCCGGTGAGCCTCTCGGGAATATCCCTGAGCCGCAGTGCATTGTCGGTGACGATCTCGCCGACGCGCCCATCGCCGCGGGTCGCCGCGGAAGTGAGAATGCCGCGCTCATAACGGAGATTGATCGCGAGCCCATCGATCTTCAGCTCCGTCAGCCAGGCCACGTCGCGCCCCGCTGCAGCGCGGGTCTTCGCCTCCCACTCCCGCAGCTCGTCGAGTGAGAACACGTTGTCGAGGCTCAGCATCCGCTCGGCATGCTCGATGGTCGCGAGGCCCGTAGCTTCAGCCGCGCCGACCATCTGCGTCGGCGAGTCCTGCCCCTGCAATTCGGGATGCAGTCGCTCCAGCTCTTCCAGTCGGCGCATCCACTCGTCGTACGTGGCGTCATCGACCACCGAGGTGTCACGCCCGTAGTAGGCGTCCTTCGCCTCGAGGATGCGCGTGATCAGCGCCTCCGATTCGCGGCGGGCGTCAGACAGCGAGATGTTCTCCGGCACAGCACGAGTCTACGAGGGGCCGTCGACATCGAGTGCGATGACCGCGGATCAGGCGTCGACCGGAACCGCCGATACCGTTGTGTCGATCGTGAACTGGCCGAGAACTCGGGTGCCCACGTAGATCACCGCGCTCTGTCCGGGCGCGACGCCATCGAGCGGTGTCTCCGGCACGACCCGGACGCCGTCGGATGAGACGAACGCGCGAGCGGGCACCGGATCGGCGTGCGCACGGATCTGCACTTCGCATTCGAATTCTGGCGCTTTCGGTGCGGGCCCGGCCCACGAGAACCGCTGTCCGGAGATCTCGGCGATCGCCAGCGCCTCTTTGGGGCCCACCACGACGGTGTTCGATACCGGTCGCACCTCGAGCACGAAACGGGGTTTGCCATCGGCCGCCGGCACGCCGAGCTTCAGGCCACGACGCTGACCCACGGTGAACGCGTGCGCACCCTCGTGGGTGCCGACGACAGAACCTGTGCGATCGACGACCTCGCCGGTGGCTGTGCCGACCTTCTCTGCCAGCCAGCCGCGGGTGTCGCCGTCGGGGATGAAGCAGATGTCATGACTGTCGGGCTTCTGCGCAACGGTGATGCCCCGCTGCTCCGCCTCTGCGCGCACGAGCGCCTTCGACGGGGTCTCCCCCAGCGGAAAGTACGTGTGCGCGATCTGGTCGGCGTTCAGCACGCCGAGCACGTACGACTGATCCTTCGCCGAGTCGGATGCACGATGCAGCTCGAGCCCATCGCCGGAGTCGATGAGCGTCGCGTAATGACCTGTGCACACCGTGTCGAAGCCGAGCTCGATGGCGCGCTCCAGCAGCGCCGCGAACTTGATCTTCTCGTTGCAGCGCAAACACGGGTTGGGCGTGCGGCCCGCTTGATACTCGGAGATGAAGTCCTCGATGACGTCCTCGCGGAACCGCTCCGAGAAATCCCACACGTAGAACGGGATGCCGAGCAGATCTGCCGTGCGACGGGCATCGAGAGCATCTTCGATCGTGCAGCATCCGCGGCTTCCGGTGCGCAGTGTGCCGCCGGCGCGGGAAAGCGCGAGGTGCACGCCGACGACATCATGACCGGCATCCACTGCGCGGGCAGCCGCTACCGCAGAATCGACGCCACCGCTCATCGCCGCCAGAACTCGCATGGTCTCCAGTCTACGAGCGCTCTGCTGTATGGGCACCGGATGCCCGTGCCACGGCATCACCGATCGCCGCGATCACGGCATCCACATCAGCATCCGCAGAAGATGATCCGAGCGAGAAGCGCAGCACGCTGCGAGCGTCTCGCTCGCTGCGTCCCATCGCCATGACGACGTGGGACGGCTCAGCGACACCTGCTTGACACGCTGATCCTGTCGATGCCGCGATACCGGCCATGTCGAGCAGGAACTGCAGACTCTCCCCCACGGCGCCGGGAAACAGCAGATGGGCGTTGCCAGGCAGGCGATCGCTCGGGTCTCCCAACAACTCCGCACCCGGCACGGACTTCCGGATGCCATCGATCAGTCGGTCGCGCAGCAAGGCGAGTCGAGTCGACTCGGCCTCGCGATCGGCCTCGGCGCACTCCAGCGCCACGGCGAATGCGGCCGCGCCGGCGATGTCCTGCGTGCCGGCACGGAGCCCCCGCTGCTGCGCGCCGCCGTGCAGCAGCGCCGTCATCCGCGCTGAGCGTGCGACGACCAGCGCACCGGTACCGACGGGAGCGCCGATCTTGTGCCCCGTCACGCTCATCGCGACCAGTCCCGCTCCTGCAGGCGCATCGGCGCGCAGTGCGCGGAAGGACAGTGGCAGGTAGCCCCAGGCCGCCACAGCATCCAGGTGCAGCGGCACTCCCGCCGCCGTCGCCGCCCGGGCGAGAGCGGACGCATCGTTCACGGTGCCCACTTCGTTGTTGGCGACGAGGGCCGTGGCGAGCGCCGCCGACTCCGATGCGATCGCGAATGCAGCCATGTCGATGCGCCCCGCGCCGTCGACAGGCACCGGGCGCACCCGTGCACCGCCACGAGCGAGCGCCGCCACTGTGTCCATCGTCGAGTGATGCTCGGCATCCGGCAAGACGATCGAATCCGTACCGCTGGGGCGCGCGGCCCAGAGGCCCTGCAGCGCGGTATTGATCGACTCTGTGCCGCCGGAGGTGAAGACGACTTCGATCGGATCGCACCCGAGCATCACCGCAGCGCGCTCCCGCGACTCCTCCAGCACGCGCCGCGCATCCTGTCCGGCGCCATGCGTCGACGACGCATTCCCGATGATCTGACCCGCGGCCAGCCACGCGTCACGAGCCTGCGGGCGCAGGAGGGTGGTGGCGGCGTGGTCCAGGTAGAAGCGCATTGCCCCATTCTCCCGCGAATATGGTGATCTCGGCACGTGCGCGGTACTGGATTTCATGGATCACGGCACGGGGATTCACCGACAGCACCTCAGCCCGCTTATGCTGTTCCGCATGCCCGTGCCGACCCTGCCGTCCATCGACGGCGTCGCTCTCGATGACCTCGGTGTGCGCTTGCACGATGGCGTGGGGACTCTGCGCGTCTGGTCGAAGAACGCCTCATCGATCGAACTCGTGCTGTTCGACGCCCATGATCTCGACTGGGAGACCGCGCAGGTGCCGTTGCAGCGCCAGCCCGGCGGTGTCTGGGAGACGACGACCGAGTTGCTGCAGCCCGGCGTCCGGTACGCACTCCGCGTCGACGGTCCGCATGGTCCCGGGCACACCTTCAATCCCGAGACCCTGTTGCTGGATCCGTACGCGCGCGGACTCGCCCAGGGAGACGGCTACGAGGAATGGCGCTCGGTCGTCATCGTCGATGGCTTCGATTGGGGCGGTGTGCAGAAGCCCCGTGTGCCGCTGGACGAGACCGTCATCTACGAGGGGCACATCAAGGGCCTCACCAAACGGCACCCAGACGTGCCGGCCGCACTGCATGGCACCTATGCGGGGCTGGCTCACCCGGCCATGATCGAGTACCTGCAGGAGCTCGGGATCACCTCGGTCGAGCTGCTTCCCGTGCACGCGTTCGTTCCGGAGCCTCGGCTGCTCGAACGCGGCCTGACCAACTACTGGGGCTACAACACCCTGAATTTCTTCACCCCCCACACGGCGTACGCCACCGAGGCGGCCCGCAAGGGCGGCCCCGAGGCTGTATTGGCAGAGTTCAAGGGCATGGTGAAGCTGCTGCATGAGGCCGGCATCGAGATCTTCCTCGACGTCGTCTACAACCACACCAGCGAAGAGGGTCTCGGTGGCCCGCGGTCGAGCCTGCGCGGCATCGACAACGCGTCGTACTACCGTCAGCAGCCCGATGGCGCTTATATCGACACGACCGGCGTCGGCAACACGGTGAACACTGCCACGGATGCCGCATCACGCCTGATCCTGGATTCGCTGCGCTACTGGGCGAACGAGATGCAGATCGACGGGTTCCGCTTCGACCTCGCCGCCGCCCTCGGGCGCAACGCCGCGCACGAATTCGATCCGCAGCACCCGCTGCTGCTCGCCATCCGGGACGATCCCGCGCTCCAGGACGTGAAGATCATCGCCGAGCCGTGGGATGTCGGCATGGGCGGCTGGCAGACCGGGCATTTCCCCGCCGGATGGAGCGAATGGAACGACCGGTACCGCGACCGGGCCCGCAACTTCTGGCTCAGTGACATCGACTACGCGCGTCGCGCCTCGGCGCCCGTCGGGATCGGCGGCTTCGCGAATCGTCTCGCCGGCTCCGCCAACACCTACAGCGAAGAGCGCGGACCGCTCGCGAGCATCAACTTCGTCACCGCGCATGATGGCTTCACCCTGCACGACCTGGTCTCCTACGACGTCAAGCACAACGAAGCCAACGGCGAGCAGAACCGCGACGGAGCGGACATGAACCGCTCCTTCAACCACGGTGTCGAGGGCGAGACGGAAGTCCCGACGATCCTGGCGGCCCGCCGCAAGGCGATGCGCAATCTCATGGGAACGCTGCTGCTATCCGCTGGAATTCCGATGATCACCGCCGGCGACGAGTTCGGGCGCACGCAGCGAGGCAACAACAATGCCTATTGCCAGGACTCGGCGCTGACGTGGCTGAACTGGGAGCATGAGCCGTGGCAGCAGGACCTGCTCGCGCATGTGACTCTCCTCACCAGACTGCGGGCCGAGAATCCGGCGCTGCGCCCCTCGCGATATGCGCGGCTCGGAGAGCACGTCCCCGAAGCATCGGATATGGACTGGTTCGATCAGAACGGCGAGACCATGGAGGTCGAGCAGTGGAATGATCCCCGCAATCGCACCCTGCAGTACGTCGCCTCCAGCGCTCCGCACGACGGTGCGAGCAACCGCATCCTTCTGATCGTGCACGGCACCGAATCGCCGATCGATGTTCGTCTGCCCGAAGACATCGAGGGGGTGACCAGTTTCACCTCGTTGTGGAGCAGCGCCGACGACGTTCCCGCGCCGGATGGCAAGCAGTATCCGCCCGGGGCCGTGCTCCCGATCTCCGGCACGACGATGCAGCTCTTCCGGGTGGAGTGACGCGAGGGGCCCAGAGCGGTACATTCAAAGAGTGGCAGCACGAATCGCTCAAGAATCTGCAGCGCTGAGAAGCCCCGCACTGATCCCGCTGCGCAGCGCCGTCGAGACGGCGCCTCGTCGGGGCGTCGAGTCCGGCCGGATTCCGGTGTTCGACCCGACTCCGCACGGCCCGCATGGCTACGCGCCGAAGGCATTCGTCGGCGAGGCCGTTCCCTTCGGCGCCGTAGCCTTCCGCGAAGGACACGACCTCATCGGTGTGCACGTGCGTCTCGTCGATCCATCCGGCGACGAAACGCTGCACCGGCTCTCGGCCGTTGCCGATGGCACCGACCGCTGGCAAGCGACGGTCGCAATCGAACGTCAGGGACTCTGGCGGTTCCGTTTCGAGTCGTTCGCCGACGACTACGCGACCTGGGCGCACGCCGCGGATGTGAAAGCTGCCGCCGGGGTGGACGTCGAGGTCATGAGCGCGCTGGGTGCACAGCTGATGTCCAACGCTGCGACCGAGCGCGACCGCCCCGCCGCCGAGACGCGGATGCTGAAGGCCGCCGCCAAGCAGCTGAACGCATCGAAGAAGACAGCCGACGCCGAGGTGCTGCGCGCAGTGGCGACGGATCCCAGTCTCGCGGCGGCCTTCGCCGCCCGCCCGGTGCGCTCTGCAGGATCGACGACCCCGTGGCTGGATCTCCGCGTGGAGCGCGAACGTGCCGGGGTGGGAGCCTGGTACGAGTTCTTTCCCCGATCAGAGGGCGCGGTCCTCCGCAAGAACGGCACAGTGAAGAGCGGCACGTTCCGGTCGGCTGCCAAACGTCTTCCGGGCGTTGCCGCGATGGGATTCGATGTCATCTATCTCGTGCCGATCCATCCGATCGGAACCACGAACCGCAAGGGCCGGAACAACACGCTGGTGACAGAACAGGGCGACCCTGGCTCGCCGTACGCCATCGGCGCCGCCGACGGGGGGCATGACGCCATCCACGCCGAGCTCGGCACCGAGAAGGACTTCCGCGCTTTCGTGCGCACCGCGAACAGCAACGGCCTGGAGGTCGCTCTCGACCTGGCACTGCAGGCCTCGCCGGATCACCCCTGGGTGGCCGCCCACCCAGAGTGGTTCACGACGTTGCCTGATGGCTCCATCGCGTACGCGGAGAATCCACCCAAGAAGTACCAGGACATCTACCCGCTGAACTTCGACAACGACCCCGAAGGCATCTACGCCGAGATGCTCCGCGTGGTCATGCACTGGGTCGGCCAGGGTGTGAAGATCTTCCGAGTGGACAACCCGCACACCAAGCCCCTGCAGTTCTGGGAGTGGCTGATCGCCGAGGTCAACCGCGAGGATCCGGATGTCATCTTTCTGGCCGAGGCGTTCACGCGGCCCGCGGTCATGCGGGCGCTGGCCGCGGTCGGCTTCCAGCAGAGCTACTCGTACTTCACTTGGCGCAACACCAAGGCCGAGCTCGAAGAGTTCCTCGCCTCGGTCGCGCACGAGACCAGTGACTACATGCGCCCGAACCTGTTCGTCAACACTCATGACATCCTCACCGAGTACCTCCAGTTCGGCGGTCGCGCCGCTTACCGCATCCGCGCATGCATCGCGGCGACAGCCGCTCCCGTATGGGGCGTGTACGCGGGATACGAGCTGGTCGAGAACGTCGCCCGGCCAGGGTCGGAAGAGAACATCGACAACGAGAAGTACGAGTTCAAGTTCCGCGATTGGGATGGCGCAGAGCAGCGCGGCGAGTCGCTCGCGCCACTGCTGCGACGTCTGAATGAGATCCGGCGGGTGCATCCCGCGCTGCGACAGCTGCGCAACATCGCGTTCCACTGGAGCGATGACGATGCCGTTCTCGTCTACTCGAAGCATCTGGATGCTGCATTCACCGGCACCGGCAGATCCGACACCCTGATCATCGTCGCGAATGTCGACCCGCACTCAGTGCGCGAGACCACCGTTCACCTCGACACGCGCATCTGGGGCGTGGATCCTGGTGACGAGTTCGAAGTCGAAGATCTGCTGACCGGTGCGGTCTGGACTTGGAATGACCACAACTACGTGCGCCTCGACGCCTTCGCCGAGCCGGTGCACATCCTGAGGGTGAAGGAGCGATCATGAGTTACATCGAAGACGTCTCAGCTTCCGCCGATTGGGCTGCGATCGCGCAGGGCGCGCATCACGACCCGCATTCCGTGCTCGGCGCGCATCCTGCGACGGATGCCGTCGGACGCACCACGACGACGATCCGTGCGCGGCGCCCACTCGCGCAGACCGTCGAGGTCGTGTTCGAAAACGGCAGCCGACTCGATCTCAGCCACACCGCTCACGGCATTTGGGAAGGGCGCCACGATGGTCCCCCGGTCTCGTACCGCCTCGCAACGTCGTATGAGGATGGCACGAAGAGCCTCTCCGGCGACCCCTATCGCCACCTCAGCGCCATCGGGGAGATGGACCTTCATCTCATCGGCGAAGGCCGGCACGAGCGCCTGTGGCAGGTTCTCGGCGCTCATCCTCGCGCGCTCGACGGGGAGACCGGCGTCGACTTCGCCGTCTGGGCTCCCAATGCGTCAGCCGTACGGGTCGTCGGAGACTTCAACTCGTGGAGCGGCGAGGGCCATGGCATGCGCTCGATGGGCGACAGCGGCGTGTGGGAGCTGTTCGTGCCCGATGTTCCGGTCGGCACCCGGTACAAGTACGAGATCCTCTCCCCCACCGGTCGCTGGCTGCTGAAGGCCGACCCGATGGCGCAGCAGGCCGAAGTGCCGCCGGCTACGGCATCCGTCGTCACCCTGAGCGCCTACCGCTGGAACGACGGCGCCTGGCTCACTCGCCGAGCGGCCACGCACGCCGTGGCGCAGCCGATGTCGGTGTACGAACTGCACCTCGGCTCGTGGCGGGATGATCTCGGCTATCGAGAGGCGGCGGAGCCGCTGATCGAGCACGTGCTGGCCACCGGTTTCACGCACGTCGAGTTCATGCCGCTGTCCGAGCATCCGTTCGGCGGCTCCTGGGGCTATCAGGTCTCCGGCTACTATGCCGCGACCAGCCGGTACGGCACGCCCGATGACCTGCGCTATCTGATCGATCAGCTCCACCAGGCCGGAATCGGCGTGATCATGGACTGGGTGCCGGGGCACTTCCCCAAGGACGACTTCGCGCTGGCGCGCTTCGATGGGCGATCGCTGTACGAGCATCCCGACCCGCGCCGCGGCGAGCATCAGGACTGGGGCACGCTCGTCTTCGATTACGGCCGCAACGAGGTGCGCAACTTCCTCGTCGCGAACGCCCTGTACTGGATGAGCGAGTTCCACGTCGATGGCCTGCGCGTGGATGCCGTGGCGTCGATGCTGTACCTCGACTACTCGCGCAACGAGGGCGAATGGGAGCCGAACGTGCACGGCGGGAGGGAGAACCTCGAGGCCATCCGCTTCCTGCAAGAAGTGAATGCCACCGCCTACCGACTGCACAAGGGCGTCGTGATGATCGCCGAGGAATCCACGGCGTTCCCGGGCGTCACAGCCCCGACGGACCATGCCGGCCTCGGCTTCGGCTTCAAATGGAACATGGGGTGGATGAACGATTCCCTGGTCTACATGAAGCGCGATCCGCTGCACCGTTCGCATCACGAAGGCGAGATCACCTTCTCGTTCGTGTACGCGTTCGGTGAGAACTACATGCTCCCGATCAGTCACGATGAAGTCGTGCACGGCAAGGGCACCCTGGTCTCGCGCATGCCAGGTGACCACGCGCAGAAGCTCGCGAACGTCCGCGCGTACCTGGGCTACATGTGGGGCCACCCGGGCAAGAAGCTGCTGTTCATGGGGCAGGAGTTCGGCCAGATCGGCGAATGGTCTGTCGACCGCGAACTGGACTGGTGGCTCCTCGACCAGCCTTCACACGCGCAGCTGCAGCATTTCGTGTCGGCGATGAACACCGTCTACCGTCACCAGGCGCCGCTCTGGGAGCGCGACAACGACAGCACGTCGTTCGCGCGGCTGGGAGCGCCCTCGTGGGACCCGAGCGTGGTCGCGTTCGAGCGGCGTGACGCCCATGGCGGACGGCTCGTCGTCGTGACGAACTTCGCGGGTGTTACGCGCACCGGCTATCGGCTCGCCCTGCCGGTTCAGGGTGAATGGCAGGAAGTGCTGAATACGGATGCTGCCGAATACGGCGGCAGCGACACCGGCAACCTCGGCGTGATCGAAGCACGTCGCGACTCCGATGACGCACCCGCTGTGGCCACCGTCACTCTGCCTGGACTATCGACGATCTGGTTCCGTCACCAGAGCGACCCGCACGTGCCGACGATCAGCCACGCGTGACCCGGAGATGAGCACGCGGTAGGCGGTGCAGGCCGCGTGCTCACTGCCTGACGAGTCTGTTCAGAAGAGCATCGAGGCGAGCCGCGTGCGCGCGGGGGCCACGCGCGGGTCTGCCGAGCCCACCAGGTCGAAAAGCTCCACAAGCCGTTCGCGCACGCGCACGCGCTGCTCCGCGTCAAGAGCGGCGAACAGCTCGAGCAGTCGGTCGAAGGCATCATCGATGTGGCCGCCGGCCAGGTCGAGATCCGCGACCTGGAACTGAGCATCCACGTCGAGTGGGGCGGCTGCAGCCGCCGCACGCACCTCCTGCAGATCCAGTCCCTGCACCCGACCGAGCAAGCGCACCTGTCCGAGACCGGCTTTGGCCTCCTCATCGCGGGGGCTCTCAGCCAATGCGCGCTCGTAGGCCTGCGCCGCGCGCTCGTAGTCGCCGGCCTCGATCGCCTCGAAAGCTTCGGCGTGCAGGGGCGGCAGGGGCGCTTCCTGCACCTCTTCGACGGCGTCGGATGCGTCGTCACCCGGTGCATCTTCGAACGGCACGGAACCTGACACTCCGCTCTGCTCTGCCACCTCCAGCAGCTTCGTGAACACTTCCCGCACCTGCGCCTCTGGGACGGCACCGGTGAACATCGGCACCGGCTGCCCGCCGATCAGCGCGATCACCATCGGGATCGACTCTGCACGGAAGGCCTGTGCGATCTGCGGGTTCGCGTCGACATCGACCTTGGCCAGGACCACGCGTCCGGCCTGCTCCTTCGTCACCTTCTCGATGACGGGACTGAGCTGCTTGCAGGGACCGCACCACTCCGCCCAGAGATCGACGACGACCGGCACGGTGCGCGAGAGTTCGACGATGTCGCCGAACGACGCATCCGTCACATCGATGACGACACCGGATGCCGCCGGCGCGCCGGTCTCGCCCGGCGCGGGCGCGCCGGCTGCGGGCGCGGCCGTACCAGGTGCACCCGCAGGCTGCTGGCCGCGGCCACGCAGCGAGGAGAGGTCGACGGCGCCGCGAAGTGCGGCTGCGGAGATTTCAGTCACTTGATCACCTTCACGCTGAGGAGGTCCTGGTGGTATGCCAGCAGTCGGATCTGTTCGTTCGACCCCTGGGCTGGTACGGCGAAGAAGAGCTGCAGACCATACGTGGTCACGACTCCCTTCGCCGACTCCTTGGCGCCGGTAAGCGCCTTTGCTTCGGCATTCTCGCCGAAGCGGATGACGGCATCCGACGTGGTGGGGGCGACGGTTTCGCTGTCGGTCACGCTCACGGCCACGACGGCGCCGCTGTCGAGCGTGGCCATCGAGAACGGCTCCTGATCCGTGGGAGCCAAGTCGAACGTCGCCTTCGACGTCTTGGCCGCGCCCTTGTCGGCGAGTCCCTTCACGACATTCGCACGACTCTCCCGCAGCGTATCTGCGAGCTTCAGCGATACCTCGTCGAAACGGTCGGCGTATTCGCTCTTGTCGCCCGCGTCGACAAAATCGGCGAAGGCTGTGCCGAGCTCGGCCGGAGGCAGTGAAAGGAACGCGGATTCAGCCGGTACCCGGGTCGTGCCCAGCCATCCGGGCGCGACGTTCGGGAACTGACCGGATGCCGGCATCTCGGCCATCTCTGCGATGCGGTAGTTCGACCAGGGGTCGGCCTGGGTCATCGTGAGCAGCACCGGGGGCACCGTCTCGTCCTTCTCGGAGACAGTCAGCACGAGGACGCTGCGCGGCCAGCTCTCGGTGGCCTCGGGCAGCTGAATCTTGATCTTGTCACGAGGTGCGATCAGTGCGCCCGAGCGCTCCGCGATCTTGTCGCGCAGCGTGTACTCGGTGCGGCGAGCGTCCATCGCCGTGCCGGTGAGACGAGTCGCGGCGAGGTCGGCATCGAGATCGGCATCCGCCTTCTCGAGGGTGGCAGCGATCTCAGTGACGATCCGCTGACCCTGCTTCTCGCCGACCACTGGGGGCTTCTGGTTCTCAGGCGCGACCACCGTCGGAGTCGGCGTGGGTGTCGGCGTCTCAGCTCCGAACTGCGGCCAGGATTCGGGTGAGCAACCCGTAGCAAGGACGGCGGTCAGGGCCAGTGCGGGCAGCGCGAACGCGATCCGTCGTGCGGACGCCGTGCGCTCGGCACGACCAGTGCCATTCGGATCCTGGGTCGGCTCAGAGCCTTCCGGCGCATCCTGGGCCGGCTGAGGTGAGTCGAGCTGCTCGCGCGTCGGCGCACCGGCAATCCCGATCGGCTGGGTCTCCGGCAGCGGGCCGGGTCCTTTGCGACGCGGACCGCGGCCGCGCCGCTGGTAGCGGATCGCCAAGATATAGAGCACGAGGCCGACCGCGAGCATCACGGCACCAGCGACCATCAAGGGGCCCGCCAGTGGCGTGCGGGTATCCAGACCCCACGAGAGCAGAATGTCTGTCGGCGCGGGTTCGACCCCGTCGCGAGCGATGAGGACGCTGTTGCCGGCGGGCAGCTGCATCTCGGCGACGAGCGATCCCTCATCGGCGAACGAGTCCAACCAGAGGTCGGAACCGGCGGGGTTTCGGCCCGAGGTCTCGCCACCATCCGCCGGAGCCAGCTCGGCGTCGACATGGGTGGATTTGACCTTGTCCGACTTGGTCATCGCGACATGCGTGTATGCCGTGTCGGACAGCCATGACGTCATGTCAGAAGTGCGGCCATAGGCGACGAAGATGTCTCCTGTGCCGCGCACGAGCAGAGTCTGCAGGCCCTCATGCGAACGCAGCACGTCGGCATCGACGAGCACATACGGCTCGGGGTGATCGACGGTGAGTTCCAGCCGCTGCTCGGACGGGCCCATGAAGATGGTGCGCTGAGCAATACCGGCTCCGATGAGAACCGTGGCCAGCACGAAGGCAACGACGGCCCATACGAAACGCACGAATCAACTCCTTCACGTGACCCCGGGCATCCGCCGATGGTCTCCGCTCGACGTTTCAGCCTAGCGAAATCACCTGTGCATTGCCCACGAACGCCGCCGGAGACGCTCCGGCACGGCACGACTAAAGCGCGGCGACGAACAACTATGATTGCACCGCAGATCGATCAGGAGAGCAATGAAGATCCATAATCCCTTCCGCACCGCTCTGGTGGCGACGCTCGGCGTGGGTCTCGGTCTCCTCATCATCAACGGCGCGCAGACTCTGTCGACGGTCATTCTCTACATCGGCACCGCGCTGTTCCTCAGCCTCGGGCTCGACCCGCTGGTGAGCTTCCTGGAAAGACGCGGCCTGCCCCGCTGGGCAGCAGTGCTCATCACCATCCTCGCAGTGCTCAGCATCTTCGCGGCGATCGTCCTGATCGTGCTGCCCGTGGTCGTCGACCAGATCTCGCAGCTGGTGAGCCAGATCACGCCGTTCGTCATCGACGGGCAGGGGACCATCGAATCGCTGAAGCAGTGGATGTCCACCACGTTCCCCAATCTCGCCGTCGATGATGTCTTCGCCTACCTCACCAATTGGATGGCGAGCGGGGACTGGCAGAGAAGCGTCGCCGCCTGGACGGAGTCGATCGGACAGGGAGTTCTCGTCGTCGGCGGTGCGGTGTTCGCCGGTTTGTTCGGATCGATCATCGTGCTGGTGCTCACCATCTATCTGACCGCCTCGACGCCTTCGCTGAAGCGCTCGGTCTATCAGCTCATGCCGGCGTCGCGACGCGAGCGCTTCATGGATATCGCCGATCAGATCACCGACTCCGTCGGTCACTACGTCATGGGCCAGGTCTCGCTGGGAATCATCAACGGCATCCTCAGCGCCATCTTCCTCTCGATCATCCACGCGCCGTTCACCGCCGTACTCGCCGTCATCGCGTTCTTCTTCTCGCTCATCCCCCTGGTCGGAACGCTGACCGGTTCGACGATCATCGTGCTCGCCTGCCTGCTCCCCGGCGTGGGGTCCCCCGGCACAGCCCTCGCCGCTGCCATCTGGTATCTCATCTACATGCAGGTCGAGGCGTACTTCATCGCCCCGCGCATCATGAGCCGGGCGGTGGCGGTGCCCGGTGCCGTCGTCGTCATCGCCGCGCTCTCCGGCGGCGCGCTGCTGGGGCTTCTGGGAGCACTCATCGCGATTCCCGTTGCGGCGAGTTTCCTGATCATCTACCGACAGGTGCTCATTCCGCGCATGAACGAGCGCTGAGCTCAGGTCTCCCAGACAGTAGACAGCGGCAGTGCGCCCGGATTCACCGCGGCCACGATCTCGGTGAGTACACGACGTGTCTGGCTCTCCCCCACCCACAGGTGCTTGGCGCCGTCGACGCCGATGACCGTGGCGTGCGGCACGGTCGAGAAGCGCTCACGAGCCTGGGCGGGCTGCAGATAGTCATCGAATTCCGGCACGAGAACCACCATCTCGCGCTCGTCGCCGCGCCAAGCGGAGAGATCAGCATCAGTGGCTCGATGCAACGGAGGCGAGAGCAGGATGACGCCTTCGATGTCGTGGTCGAGGCCATACTTGAGTGCGAGTTCGGTGCCGAAGGACCATCCGACCAGCCAAGGCCGCGGAAGCCCCTGCTCCGAGACGAAGTCCACGGCAGCAGCGACGTCGAACTGCTCACCGGCACCACCGTCGAACGTGCCCGCGCTCGTGCCACGCGGCGACGTCGTGCCGCGGGTATTGAATCGCAGAACCGCGAGATCGGCCTGCGCGGGGAGACGCCCCGCCGCCTTGCGGATGATGTGCGAGTCCATGCAGCCGCCGGCGGTGGGCAGCGGATGCAGCGTCACGAGCGTCGCCAAGGGCACCCGGTCCTGCGGGAGAGCGAGCTCCCCGACGAGGGTCAGCCCGTCAGCAGTCTCGAATTCGACCGCGGTGCGCTGAGCCGGCAGCAGCGCAGGTCCGCGAATCTCCATCGTCATGAGATGTTCCAGCAGTGCGAGTGCCAGTGCCTCCGCGCCGCTAGATCCGCGGACTCCCCCATCACACCGTCCGCGCGCCAGGCGACGACATGTGCCGTCGCCGGTGCGATCGCGCGACCGCACCCGGGGCAGGTGTATTCCTTGACGGCTTTGCTCCCGGTGACGGGCTGCACCGTCCACTCCTGGCCGCGACGGGTCTCGGTTCGTTTCCACCCAGCCAGCAGGCGCTCGAAGGAGTCGCCCTCAGGCGATCGTTCCGGTCGTCGGCGATGTGAGCGTGGCATACCGCTGGTTTACCACCAGTGGTTGCGCTTCCAGAAGTCGTAGGCGTTCGCCCAGCTCCCGTAGCGTCCGACCGCGTACCCATTACCCCAGCGCAGATTGTCCACCGGGTTGTAGCCGTTGCCCGGCACCTTGCTGCACGGCAGCGCCTGAACCAGACCGCAGGCACCCGACGAGCGATTCGTCGCGTTCGGGTTCCAGCCGCTCTCTCTGGAGACGATGTAGTCGACATACGCTCGGTCCCCAGCGCCGATGCCGGCCGCTGCCATCCATTGATCCTTGGAACCGCCGCCCGAGTACTTCGGCGGTCCGGAATGGCCACCGCCGGAGCTCTGATTTGCGCCAGTCGAAGCGACCACAGGCTTCGGCTTGGGCTTCGGTTTCGGCTTGACGTACACCTCGAAGCTGCCGCGGTCGACGGGCTCGATCGCTGCCCCTTCGACCGTGACCGTGATGTTCTGGGTGTCAGCGGATGCCAACGAGAACGCAGTCACCGGTGCGTCAGCCTGAGCGGGCTCCGCAAGAGCCATGCCCGTGGGTGCGAGCATCGCACCGGAGAAACCGAGGACGGCGAGGCCTGCGACCACCGCGCTGACGCGGCGACGCACTGGCTTCTTCTTCGCGCTCGACGCGTTCGGGCGCGTCGAGGACGAGATCAATTCGTTATCGGGTGTCACGATGGGCATCAGTCTACGCAGTTGTCCCTGAGACGTCCATGAGAACTCACCGAACAGCGAGCATCACATCGACGGTGGCGTCAAGAAGTGCGTCCACCTGCTCTTCTCGGTAGCCGCCCCGCTGCATCCGGAAGGCAGCACCGCGCACCTGTTCCACGTCCAGAGCGTCCCCGTCGCGGAGAAAAGCGGTGATGCGCTCTGCAACGTGATCGACCTCGTCGAGGCGGTAGCCGAAGGTGAGCATGCCGGTTCTCGCGAAACGCTGACGATGCGGCCGAGCCAGGTGGTCGAGAATCTGCTGGGCGTCATCGCGCGCTCGCGCCACCCAGCGCTCCACCCCGGTGGCTCGCACCGCACGGTCGCGCTTTCGAGCGGCGAAAGCATCCTCCACACGGCTGAGTGCTGCATCGACGTCAGCGACGACGTAGCCGTGTTTGACGAGGGGGAACGAGGCCACCCGTACATCTTCAGCACCGAAATCCGTGCGCTCGTCTTCGAACGCACCGCGCGCAGAATCCAGAAAGTTGTCGACCGCCGCAGGGTGATAGCCGCGCTGGCGACCGGAAGTGAGGGGGAATGCGGGTCGGGCGTCGCCCGCATCGTCGAGTGCATCGAGGTCAGCGTCGGTCATCAAGCACCAATCAGGGGGGCGAACAGGAAGGAGAGCGCGAGCGCAGGAACCGTCGACGGCAGGATGCTGTCGAGTCTGTCGAGCAGGCCGCCGTGCCCCGGCAGCCAGGAGCTCATGTCCTTGATGCCGAGGTCGCGCTTGAGCATCGACTCGCCGAGGTCGCCCAGTGTTGCCGAGGCGAGGATCGCGGCACCGAAGATGAGTCCGCACCACCACGGCAGATGCAGCAGGAAGATCGCAAGAAGCACACCGGCCAGCAGTGATCCCGCCACTGCTCCCCCGAAGCCCTCCCAGGTCTTCTTCGGGCTGATCCTGGGTGCCATCGGATGCTTGCCGAAGGCGAGTCCGGCCGCATACGCGCAGGTATCGGCGGCCACAGCGATGGCGACGAAGGAGAGCACCCACCACTCGCCGTTCTCTTGACTGAGGAGCATGAGTGCGACCGAGGTCAGGAAGGGGACGTACACCTGCACGAACGATCCCACGACGACGTCCGCCAGCACTGCCCCGTAGGTGCGGCCGTCCTGTGCGATCATCTGTGCGACCATCCGCCACACGCTGATGAACGCGACCGCGGCGATGAGCACAACCCAGCTGACCCAGAGCTCTCCGAAGAACCCGGCAAGCAGCACCGCGGTGCCGGCGAGCAGCTGCGGAATGACGTCGATCTGACGTCCGCCGCCGCGCAGGGCTCGACTGAGCTCGTATGTGGCCAGCAACCCGGCGGCCAGGGCGATGAGCAGGAACAGCCACTTCACGAAGATGAGAGACGCGACCAGAGCCGCACCGAAGGCGAGCCCGATGAGGATCGCGACGATGAGATCGCGCCCCGTGCGCTGCTTGATCCGCTCGTTGGCCTGGTCGAAGTGGTCGCGCGCCTGCGAGACGTGTGATTCCAGCTCGTCCTTGGCTGCGCGCCACTGCTCGCGGATCGCACTGTGCTCGCCAGTGTCCAAGCCGAGATCCGACGGCGTTGCCACCGGCGCCGCGGGCAGCGGGGGGCGCGGCGGCACCCGGGAGGAATCGAAGCCGGGGAAAGAAGCATCCGTCAGCGGATTCGCGGCCGGTGTGTCCGGCACATCCACCGCGGGCGTCCCCCGCACCGGCGTCTCGACGTCGCCGAGATCAGCGGAAGCAGCATCGGATGCCAGAGGTGCAACCTCCACCTCGTCGGCCGCCGCAGGGACGTCGGCCGCACGAGCTTCGCGCCGTGTCAGCGGACGCTCATCGGGATCCTGATCATCAGACATGCTGATCAGACCTCGAGGAGCTCTGCCTCTTTGCGCTTGAGCGCTTCGTCGATCGCGTCGACGTGCTGGCGGGTCAGAGCATCGAGTTCCTTTTCGCCGCGCGCGATCTCATCTTCGCCGACGTCGGCCTTGAGCGTGTCGAGCTCGTCCTTCGCCTTTCGGCGGATGCCGCGCACGTGCACTTTGGCATCCTCTCCCTTGCTGCGGACGAGCTTCACGTATTCTTTGCGCCGCTCCTGGGTGAGCTCGGGCATCGTCACCCGCACGATGTTTCCATCATTGGTCGGGTTCGCACCGAGATTCGGCATGTCGCGAATCGCCTGTTCGATGGCGCGCAGCGCGGTCTTGTCGTAGGGAGTGACGATGAGCGTGCGGGCTTCGGGGTTCGCCATCGAAGCGAGCTGCGCGATCGGCGTCGGCGAGCCGTAATAGTCGACCAGCAGCTTCTGGAAAAGCTGCGGGTTTGCACGCCCGGTGCGGACCGTGGCGAAGTCCTCCTTGGCGGCTTCGACCGCACGCGTCATGCGTGTAGTGGTTTCTGCGAGGACGTCCGCGATCACGGGGTCTCCTTACGTCGTAGGTTTCCAGCAATTCTATCGGGCAGGCACGCGTCAGAGCATGCAGCGCCGACCGATCAGGCGGTGACGAGCGTGCCGATCTGCTCCCCGAGCAGGGCACGGGTGACGTTTCCGGCCGGTTCCATGCCGAAAACGCGCATGTCCATGCTGTTGTCCATGCACAGGCTGAAGGCGGTCGAATCGACGACTCGCAGTCCGCGCTGCAGAGCGTCGCGGTAGGTGACGCGCTCGATGCGCTCGGCGGTGGCGTCGGTCTTGGGATCGGCGGTGTAGATCGCGTCGACCCCGTTCTTCGCGACCAGAACCTCGTCTGCACGGATCTCCAGCGCGCGCTGAGCCGCGACGGTGTCTGTGGAGAAGTAGGGAAGGCCTGCGCCCGCGCCGAAGATGACGACGCGCCCCTTCTCCATGTGCCGCTCGGCGCGCAGCGGAATGTACGGCTCTGCGACCTGCGTCATCGAGATGGCCGATTGCACGCGGGTTGCGGCGCCCGCCTGCTCGAGGAAGTCCTGCAGCGCGAGTGCGTTCATGACGGTGCCCAGCATCCCCATGTAGTCGGCGCGACCGCGGTCCATCCCTCGCTGGCTCAGCTCGGCGCCGCGGAAGAAGTTGCCGCCACCGACGACGATGGCGATCTCCACGCGGTCCACTGCGGCGGCGATGTCCCGCGCGATCTGTCCGACGACGTCGGGGTTGACGCCGAGCTGGCCGCCTCCGAACGCCTCGCCTGACAGCTTGAGCATCACGCGACGGCGTCTCGTGCTTTCGGTCATGTGGGAAGTCCTCTCGTCCCTCATCAAGATAGTGCCTTCTGGGCATGAAGAAGGGGGTCCGGATCATGTTCTGATCCGAACCCCCTGGGTGACGTTACGCGCCGACCTTGAACCGGGCGAAGTCGGTGATGGTGATACCGGCATCCTTCGCGACCTGGCTCACGGACAGCTTGTTGTCCTTCGCGTAGTCCTGCTCGAAGAGCGCGACCTGCTTGAAGTATGCGGTGACGCGGCCTTCAACGATCTTCGGCAGTGCCGCCTCGGGCTTGCCCTCGTTGCGGGAGATCTCGGTGACGATCTCACGCTCCTTCTCGACGTCGGCCGTCGGGACGTCCTCACGAGTGAGGTACGAGGGGTTGGCGAACGAGATGTGCTGCGCAATGCTGCGGGCGGTCTCCGCGTCGCTGCCGGTGTAGGCGACGACAACGCCGATCTGCGGAGGCAGATCCTTGCTGGTGCGGTGCAGGTAGACCGAGTGCGCGTCACCCTTGAGAGTGCGTGCGCGTCGCAGTTCGACCTTCTCGCCGATGATGGCTGCTTCATCGGAGATGAGCTGCTCAACGGTCTGGTCGCCCGCCGGAGCCGCGAGCGCGGCTTCGAGCGAGTCGGCACCGACAGCCGCGACGGCGTCGGCGACCTTGTCGGCCAGCGCGATGAAGCGCTCGTTCTTCGCGACGAAGTCGGTCTCGCAGGCGAGTTCGATCAGCGTCACGCCGTTGTCCCCCTCGCGAGCGGCGATCAGCCCCTCGCTGGTGGAGCGGTCAGCGCGCTTCGCGTTGCCCTTGGCGCCCTTGAGGCGCAGGATCTCGACGGCCTTCTCGACGTCGCCGTCAGCCTCCTCGAGAGCCTTCTTAGTGTCGACCATTCCGGTGCCGAGCTGCTCGCGCAGCGCCTTGATGTCGGCGATGGTGAAGTTGGCCATGTGTCGTGGCTCCTTGCTTCGTATCTGTGCGTGTGTGCGGGTTGATTACTTGGCTTCTGCGTCGGCAGCGGCCTCGGCCGGTGCCTCTTCAGCAGCCTCAACGGCGGGTGCCTCTTCAGCAGCCGGAGCCTCTTCAGCAGCGGGAGCGTCAGCAGCCGGAGCGTCAGCAGCCGGAGCGTCAGCAGCCGGAGCGTCAGCAGCAGGTGCCTCTTCAGCGGCGGCGGCAGGTGCGTCAGTGCCCTCGAGCAGCTCCTGCTCCCATGCCGCGAGCGGCTCTGCCGCGCCCGACTCGGGGTTGTGCTTCTGCTGCAGGCCCTCGGCCGCAGCATCCGCAATGATGCGGGTCAGCAGCGAAACCGAGCGGATCGCGTCGTCGTTACCGGGGATCGGGTACTGGAAGTCATCCGGGTCGGCGTTGGTGTCGAGGATGCCGATCACCGGGATGCCGAGCTTCTTGGCCTCGTCGATGGCGAGGTGCTCACGCTTGGCGTCGACGACCCACAGGGCCGACGGCGTCTTAGTGAGGTTGCGGATGCCGCCGAGCGACTTGTGCAGCTTGTCGAGCTCGCGCTTCTTGAGCAGCAGCTCCTTCTTGGTGAAGCCAGAGACCGACGGGGTCTCGTAGTCGAGCTCCTCGAGCTCCTTCATGCGGGCGAGACGCTTGGCGATCGTCTGGAAGTTGGTGAGGAGGCCACCGAGCCAGCGCTGGTTGACGTAGGGCTGACCGACGCGGTCGGCCTGCTCGACGAGGATCTCCTGTGCCTGCTTCTTGGTGCCGACGAAGAGGATCGTGCCGCCGCGGGCGACCGTCTCCTTGACGAAGTCGTACGCCTGGTCGATGTACGCCAGCGACTGCTGAAGGTCGATGATGTGGATGCCGCTGCGCTCGGTGAGGATGAAGCGCTTCACCTTCGGGTTCCACCGACGAGTCTGGTGTCCGAAGTGCACGCCGCTGTCGAGCAGCTGGCGGATGGTGACCACAGCCATGGTCGTCTCCTGGTTCTGGCGCCGGAGCGCCGTTGAGGTTATCGTCGTCAGCCGAGCGGCTGACACTCCTGGTGCCCGGCGCACACCCGCCCTCTCATTGAAAGGGACCTGTGGGAGTGGATGCCACGACCTGAGTCGCTCTGGGCACGCGTAGTCACCCCGATTACGAGGTGCTCTCCCAGTGTACAGGAAGCGAGCCGCGACGACGTGTCGTGAGCGAGCGGCGATCGGCATCGCAATGGCCTGGACCCGAGCCACTCGTTCACTCTGCACAGATGACCCGGGCACCCGTGTTCTCCCCATCCCCGCGCATGGGTGGCTTCGGCCGCTCTGCGGTGGCCCATTCTGGACGAATGCTCTCTCTACCGCTGCGCCCCGCTGGTCGCGACGCGCACGCCCCGCGCCAGCGACTGCGGCGGTCATTGGCCACGGCTGTCATCGGAATCATGAGCATGGCGGCCGCGCTCGGCGCGCCGATTCAGGCGGTCTCTGCCGATGCGGTGACGAGATCAGCAGATGCCGCTTCCGCCGCTCCCGGTTACCCGTGGTCGTGGCCGCATACTGGCCCCCGCCTGGTGATCGAGCCGTTCCGGGCGCCAGCCCACGACTACGGACCCGGGCATCGAGGCGTCGATATCACCGCGCCGATCGGCACTGCTGTGCATGCTCCGGCTGCGGGCGTGGTCGCATTTCAAGGCGTCGTGGTCGATCGGCCACTGCTCACCATCGATCACGGCAGCGGGTACGTCTCCACATTCGAGCCTGTCGCGTCGGAACTGAGTGCGGGGGCCACGGTGCAGGCGGGCGATGTCATCGGGATGGTAGATATCGGTGGTCACGCGCCACGCGGAACGATGCATATCGGCGTGCGCGTCGAAGGTGTGTATCTGAATCCGCATCCGCTCTTCGGCGAGATTCCTCGTGCGATTCTGCTGCCCTGCTGCAGCGACTGACCGCACTGCCAGGCGTCACGCGCGCGGGTGCGCCTGTCGATAACTGGCAGTGAGCCGCTCAGCGGAAACGTGTGTGTAGATCTGGGTGGTGCCCAGACTGGCGTGCCCGAGGATCTCCTGTACGGCGCGCAGGTCAGCGCCGCCGTCGAGAAGATGGGTGGCAGCAGAATGGCGCAGCGCGTGCGGTCCGACGTGCTCGGCGCCGATGGTGGGGCCCAGAATGCGCGCGACGACAGCGTAGACCGTGCGCGTCCCGATGCGAGCGCCTCGGGCGCCCAGGAACAGAGCGGGGGTTCTCTCCTCCCTGCGTGCCTGCAATGCGGGCCGGCCACGAGTCAGATATGCCCCGACAGCATCCGCCGCTGGTGCGCCGAACGGAACCACGCGTTCCTTGGCGCCTTTGCCGAGCACGCGAACCGTACGTCTGCGCAGATCGATGTCGTCGATGTCGATTCCGCACAGCTCGGAGACGCGCATCCCTGAGCCGTAGAGGAGCTCCAGCATCGCGTGATCACGCAGCACCGCCGGATCGCCTTCAGTCGTCTGCGCTCTCAGATCTTCGAGGAGCTGCCGCATGCCTTCTTGCGACGCGACGACAGGAAGCGTCTTCGCGAGCTTCGGTGTGACCAGGCGCAGACTCGGATCGACATCGACGAGGTCAGCGTCCCGTGCCCAGGAGAAGAATGAGCGGACTGCTGCCGCCCGGCGTGCCATCGTCGACCGGGCGTCACCACGCTGCGTGGCCTGCCACAGCCAATTGCGCAGCGCCTCGAGGTCTACTTCGGCCAGTTCGATGTCACCGACGCTGCGGTGCAGGTCAGCGAGGTCGGAGCGATAGGCCCGCACGGTCGCTGGAGACAGCCTTCGCACCTGCTGTAGGTGCACCATGAAGGCGTCGGCCGCGTCCGAGTACTGCATCCCTCCAGAATGCCCCGACTCTTGCTGCGATGCTCTCGACGCGCCGGTGCCATGATTCTGCTCCCGGTGTCGAGATCTCCCGTGGTCTCAAGGAGTGCGCTGCCACCCTCTTTCGTGCTGTGTCACAGCGCCGTCGAGGGCGAGCAGTCCGAGCAGGCTGCGCACGCGATCCATTGCCAGCCCGCTGCGCCGCGCCAGTTCCGCTGTCTCCCGGGGTGCGCGGGAGCTCAGCGCGTCCAACAGCCGGATCTGTTCGGGATCGGCCCGGACGGCAGCGGATGCCGGATCTGGTTGTTCGCCCCAGAGTTCGCGCACCTCCTGCGCATTCGTCACGCAGACAGCGTCGTACTCACGCAGCAGGCGGTGACAGCCGGCGGATGCAGCAGAGGTCACCGGACCCGGCACGGCACCGATCGGGCGCCCCAACGCTGCCGCATGCCCCGCAGTGTTCAGCGATCCGCTGCGCCATCCCGCTTCTACCACGACCGTCGCCATCCCCGAGGCGGCAATCAGACGGTTCCGCTGCAGAAATCGCCATTTGGTCGGAGCCCCGCCGCACGGCACCTCACTCATCACGACCCCCGACGCGCGGATGCGGTCGAAGAGCTGCTGATGGCCGATCGGGTATGCACGATCGACGCCGCCCGCGAGGAAGGCTGCGGTCTTGCCGCCTGAGCCGAGCGCTGCCCGGTGCGCGGCACCATCGATCCCGTAGGCGCCGCCGGAGATGATGGTGGTCCCCGAGCTGGCAAGGTCTCCGGCTATCTCAGCAGCTACTGACTCGCCGTAGCCGGTCGCCGCACGCGCACCGACGATCGACGCCGTCGCCCCCTCATGCAGCACGCCGGGGTCGCCACGTGCCCACAGCACCTGCGGTGCGTGCGCGCCCAGATCATCGAGCCCCCTCGGCCAATCCTCGTCGTCGGGCAGCAGAATCTGGCCGCCGACTTCGCGGCACGACGACAGCGCTTCTTTGACCGCTTCCGCCTTGGCCCGCGGATGCCATCTCGATCGTGCATCAGCAAGAGCCCGTGGTGAGATCTCCTCAGGCACGAGCAATCCCGGTTCTCCCAGCGCGAGCTGGAGCGCAGCGACAGCGCCGTGCACGGCGATCAGAGCTCCGGCGACCCCGTCGCCCGGCTCAAGAAGCACCGACCAGGCTGCGCGCGCAACCACTTCACCGGGGTCGGCGTCTGGCCGAAGCTGCTCTGCGGCAGACCGAAGCTGCGGTGCGTCGATGATCGAACGCGCGTCAATGTTCATCCCAACAGTCCTTTCTTGAGGAAGAGCGCGCGTCCGAGTTCCTCGAGACCTGGCGCGCCGCACCCGGATATGTCTGCCAGCGTCCACGCGATTCGGAGCACCCGGTCGTAGGCCCGCAGGGTGACCGTTCCGCGCTCGAGTGCCCTGTCCAGGGGTGCGCGAACGTTCGGTGCGAGCCGGAGAGCTCCCTGCCGCAGTCGTTCACCGGGGACGTCTCCGTTGACGCGCCAGGGACTCCCCCGCCATCGCTCGGCCGCAGTGGCACGAGCATCCAGCACCCGAGCACGCGCGACGTCAGACGTCGTCGCCGAGCGCTCTCCAGACGTCGCCCGGGAAGCGGCGACTCTGGCAACCTGCAGATCGATGTCGATCCGATCCCGCAGCGGGCCAGACAGCCGGGCAGCGTACCGACGAATCGCCATTGGCGGACAGGTGCATTCAGCGCCCCGCACCCCATAGTTCCCGCAGGGGCACGGGTTCATCGCGAGCACCAGTTGGAACCGCGCCGGGAAACTCGCGACGAATCCGGCGCGGTGAACCTCGATGCGTCCCGACTCCAGTGGCTGACGCAGCGCATCCAGCGCCACGCGCTGGAACTCCGGAGTCTCGTCGAGAAAGAGAACGCCGCGATGTGCTCGGACGATCGCCCCGGGGCGCACAACTCGCGACCCTCCGCCGACAAGTGCGATGGCGGAGGCACTGTGATGCGGTGCCTCAAAGGGAGCAATCGGTTCGAGGCGGGTCACCGCTTCCCCCGCGAGAGATCGGATCGCTGCCACTTCCAATGCTTGCGCGTCATCGAGCCGCGGGAGAATGCCGGGCAGCCTGCGTGCCAGCATCGTCTTGCCCGCGCCCGGTGGACCGCTCAGCATCATGTGATGTCCTCCAGCCGCTGCCGTGATCAGCGCGTCCACTGCTTCGTCCTGCCCCACGACATCCGCGAGATCCAGCAGGTCAGCGTCGGCCCGTTCGACTGTCGGCACCGCGACAGGTTCGACGTCGACGACCTCGACCTCCGCCCCGTGCGCGGCAGCCACCTCCGCCAAGGAGGCGGCAGCACGCACCTCGAGGCCGGGGACGAGCTGTGCCTCGGCCGCGTTTGCATGCGGCACGACGACACGCCGAAACCCTGCTCGCGCCGCCGCGTACACGGCGGGGAGCACTCCCGGCACCGGGCGCATACGCCCATCCAGACCCAACTCGCCGATGTGCACCGTGGCGCGGATCGATTCCATCGACACCGAACCAGCCGCCGCGAGGGTGGCGACGGCGATGCTCAGATCGAACCCCGACCCGTGCTTGGGCAGACTCGCTGGCGACAGATTCACGGTCAAGCGCCGCCGCGGCATGTCCAGGCCGGAGTTGCTGCAGGCGTTGCGCACCCGCTGCACCGCCTCACCGAGAGCCTTATCGGGCAGACCGATGATGCGGAACTCCGGCGTCTGATTCGAGTAGTCGGCTTCTACCTCGACCAGGTGACCGTCGACGCCCGTCAACGCGACTGCCCAGGTGCGCGCAGTGGTCACAGCAGATCCTCGAGGTGCTCGAGCTGCGCCGTCGCAGCATCCGCTCCGACAAGGCCGACCGCGTGGAGGCGGATCGGTCGTCGACGGGCGGTCTCGGGATGCGCCTCTGCCCACGCGAAAGCGAGCCGCCACAGCCGACGGCGCTTGTTCTCATCGATGGCTTCGAACGGGTGGCCGAAGGCCTCGGAGCTTCGTGTTTTGACCTCGACGACGCACAATGTCTCGTCGCGCATGGCCACGATGTCGATCTCGCCCTGTGCACACCGCCAGTTGCGGTCGAGAATCGCATACCCCTGCGATCTCAGATGCTCAGCGGCGCGTTCTTCGCCGGCCCTGCCGAAGTCGTCTTTTGCTGCCATGGAGACAGCCTCGCGCCCGACGGAGACCGTCCAAGTGCGCTATTCCAGCGATTGTGGACAGCACATCCGAATCACCGGATTGTGAGTTTCAATGACCTACTTGCCGTCCAGTGACAGCTCGTCGGGAAGCTCGAATTCCCGGCGCTGGAGTTCCTCGACGTTGACATCCTTGAACGTCAGCACGCGCACGGCCTTGACGAAACGGTCGGCCCGGTAGATGTCCCACACCCACACGTCGGTCATCGAGATCTCGAAGTAGAAGTCGTGCTCGGTGTCGCGCCGTACGACGTTCACCTCATTGGCGAGGTAGAAGCGTCGCTCGGTCTCGACCACATATTGGAACTGCGACACGACATCCCGATACTCGCGGAACAGCGCGAGCTCGAGTTCGCGGTCATAGTCGTCGAAGGCGTCCTCATCCATAGTGACACCATCCTATGAGCACCCGAGGTGGAACGGACATTCCGCCGATCGCGGTCACTCAGAATAGGGTCGGCACACCAGCGATCGCCCATGATGAGCGATGCAGCGGCGAGAGTCCGACCTCGCGAATGGCTTGTCGGTGCTCGGCACTCGCGTAGCCCTTGTTGCGATCCCATTGATATGCCGGATGCTCGGGATGCAGCGACGCCATCAACTCGTCTCTGGCAACCTTCGCGATCACTGAAGCCACCGACACGGAGGCGCAGTCGCGGTCTCCTTTGATCACCGGACGCACGGTCAGCGGCACCGGATGCACCTTGGACACGTAGTCATGGTTGCCGTCCAGGATCACGAGGGTCCGCTCCAGGGGCACGCCCTGATCGACCACCGCCTGCACGGCACGGGAGGCCGCCAGGCCCAGTGCGCGCATGATGCCCACGGCATCGACCTCGGCTGCGCTGGCCCACCCGACGCCCGTGGTCGGCACCCACTGCCGCGCGCGTTCGGCGATGCTCGAGCGACGCTTCTCGGCGATCAACTTCGAATCGCGCAGCCCCTCGGGCACACCCCGGCGGGCTCCGGCAGCATCCATCACCGCAGCTCCGACCGCTACCGGGCCCGCGAGCGCACCGCGACCGACCTCATCGAGTGAGATGAGCAGATCGTATTCCTTGAGCATCCGTCGCTCGAAAGTCAGGGTCGGCGCGACGACGGTCATTTCGGCTCCGGTACCGCCCGGTAGACCTCGTCGTGGGTGTCGATCAAGCCGAGTCGGTCCAGCGGCCAGGTCGTCAGAAACGCACGGCCGACCACGTTCTCGAGGGGCACGAATCCGCCGCCCGGGAGCTCCTGGTGCGCGCGGGAATCCTGCGAACGATCGCGGTTGTCTCCCATCACCCAGATCGAGTTCTCCGGCACGGTGACATCGAAATCGGTATTGGATGCTGCGGTATCGCCCTCAGGGAGGTTCAGGTAAGAGAGCTCATCGATCGGCGAGCCGTTGAGGGTGATCTGACTGAGAGCGTTGCAGCAGACCACGTGGTCACCCGGCATGCCGATGATGCGCTTGACCAGGTGATCCTGTGCGTCAGAGGTAGAGATGCCGACGAAGGTGAGCACCCAGTCGATCGCTTCGATGAGCATGGGTCGCGCAGGAGTCTGCGGCGCGGGCGGAAGCCAGCCGCCGGGGTCCTGGAAGACGACGACATCGCCGTGATCGTAACCCGTCCAGCGCGGAGTCAGTTCGTCGACGAGGATGCGGTCGTTGACCAAGAGGGTCCGCTCCATAGAGCCGGAGGGGATGTAGAACGAGCGGACGATGAAGGTCTTCACGACGAACGAGACCAGGGCCGCGATGAGGATGATGATCAGCACATCCCGCAGGAACACCAGCACTCCCCTGCGCCGGTGCGGCTGCTCTGCGGCTTCGGCGGTCATGTGGCTCCTCATCATCAAGCGCGCCGCGCGAAGACGGCAGATACAAGCGTCGCACACCGACGCAGGAACGACAGAACCCCGAGACGATGTGTCTCGGGGTTCTGCGAAAGAAGAGGTGCGTCAGCCGCGCTTCTCCTTGATCTTGGCCTTCTTGCCACGGAGGTTGCGCAGGTAGTACAGCTTGGCGCGACGGACGTCACCGCGGGTGACGATCTCGATGCGCTCGATGATCGGCGAGTGCACGGGGAAGGTGCGCTCGACGCCGACCTGGAAGCTGATCTTGCGGACGGTGAAGGTCTCGCGGACGCTGTCACCCTGGCGACCGATGACGACGCCCTGGAACACCTGGACACGCGAGCGCGTTCCTTCGGTGATGTTCACGTGCACCTTGACGGTGTCACCGGGGTTGAAGGCAGGAATATCGGAACGGAGGGAAGCCGCGTCAACGGCATCGAGGATCTGCATGATCGTCTCTCTCTGCACTCGCCACAGGTCGGGTGCATGAATTGAAGGATTAAGAAATGTGTGTGCTGAGCGGCACGCGAGGCGTCCGCAGGCTCCCCTGAGGCAGAACCGATTACGGCACAAACATCTATTCTGCCACGGATGGGGCCTGCGCACCAAAATGCGGCGGCGTTGGAAACTCAGTCCCCGGAGCGGCTTTCCTCGATGATGATCACTCCGGGCGCTTGTCGCGGGTCGGCTGTCGCATCGGCCCGCGGGATCGATGACCACGTGATCGTCTCGCGCAAGCGCGCGCCGCTGCCCCGCGCCTCGCTCCAGAGCTGCGAGAGCTGCAGCCAGAACAGGCCGATCGCGACGATGATCGCGGCCGTCAGCAACCACGGGAACGCCCCATCGAGGAAGCATCCCACCGAGATCGTGAGTGCGTGCCACAGCGCGAAGCCGCCGACGTCCCACCAGGAAACCGCGCGTTCTGCGCGCACAGACGGGCGCGACCGGGTGAGCAGAGTCAGCACCAGTTGCCCGACGAATACCGCGGGGACGGCCATCAGCAGCACCCACAGCAGCCCCCAACCGCTCTGGCCGAAGATCGCCCAGCCGGCGATCATCCACAGAGGCAGAACAAAGGCTGCCGGCAGAAGCCAGCGGAAAAATGCCTGTCGCAACCACATATCTCGATCGTACGTCGCAGACATTCGTCGTAGGCCTGCTGTTCGCTGTGAGCATCCGGACAGCAGGAATCGGAGAGAATGGATGCTGACGAGAGGATCTTCCCCATGATCGAACTGCGCACACCCGCCGAGATCCACGAGATGCGTGCCGCCGGCCGCTTCGTCGCCGAGACCCTGGCAACGCTGCGTGACGAGACGAAGGTGGGTACGAACCTGCTGTCGATCGACGCCCGCGCGCATGACCTGATTCGCAAGGCCGGCGCGGAATCCTGCTACATCGACTACGCGCCCTCCTTCGGCAACGGCCCCTTCGGCAAGGTCATCTGCACGTCGATCAACGATGCCGTGCTGCACGGACTCCCCCACGACTACGTCCTTCGCGACGGCGACCTGGTGTCGCTCGACTTCGCCGTTTCCGTTGACGGCTGGGTCTCCGACTCCGCCCTCTCCTTTGTGGTCGGCTCCGCTCGGGAAGAGGACCTGCGTCTGATCGACACCACCGAGCGCGCGCTGGAAGCAGCGATCGCCGCCGCTGTGATCGGCAACCGGATCGGTGATATCTCCGCATCGATCGCCGCCGTCTCTCATGGTGAGGGCTATTCGATCAACACCGACTTCGGTGGCCATGGCGTCGGTCGCATCATGCACGGTGATCCGCACATCCCCAACGACGGCCGCGCCGGACGAGGCTTCCCCCTGCGTGAGGGTCTGGTCTTCGCGCTTGAGCCGTGGCTGCTGGCGACGACCGATGAGCTCAGGACCGATGCAGACGGGTGGACGCTGCGAAGCGCCGACGGCTCGCGCGGTTCGCACTCGGAGCACACCGTCGCAGTCACCGCGGATGGTCCGATCATCCTCACCGACCGGTCATTCCTCGGCGTCGACTAAACGTTCGCCGGCTCACCCAGGTGCGGCGGCTCCCGGCATCCGTTCACGGAGAACAGGAGATTTGTCGAGGTCAGGACGTTTGCCGCCGATACTGTCCTGTTCTGGCCGAATGTCCTGTTCTCGAGTCCTGGCGCGGGTCAGTCAACAGCGCGATAGACGAACACGTCAGTGATCTGCGGAAGGTCGAATTCGTCGCGGCCTGCCGTAGCCGCATCGGTGTCGAGAATGTGCTCGACCTCCGCCACCATGCGGGCACGATCGGTATCGGATGCCGCGATGAACGTGCTCACGGTGAGCCAGCGGGCGATGTAGTCGGCCCGGGTGATGCACTCCCGCCACGGAATCTCCTGGTGGACCGGCTCGCTGAATCCGGGAAGCAGCTCCTGCGCGGCGTTCGACACCGGCATCTCATCGCTCAGCCAGGGGTGGGCGACGCGCGCGCAGGCGCGATCCCAGGTGCAGCCCGGGTCGGCACGGTTCCAGAGCAGCCCGAGCGTTCCACCGGAGACGAGGACGCGCCGAATCTCGGTGCACGCAGGTTCACGGTCGAACCAGTGGAACGCCTGCGCGACCGTCACGACATCGACCGTGGCATCCGCCAACGGAATGCGCTCAGCCGTGCCGACATGCGTCTCGACCACGGTCATCTTCGTCTGCAGCACGGCGAGCATCTGCTCGGAGGGCTCCACGGCGATCAGTCGCCCGGCTCGTCCCACCAGCCGTTCGGTGAACTTGCCTGTTCCTGCCCCGAGGTCGAGGACCGCCCCGACTGGTCTCGGCACGATCAGATCGGCGGCGGCATCCGGGAATCCGGGCCGGAACCTGTCGTAGTCCTCGCCAGCATTGAGGAAAGACTCCGCCAGCGTTTCATCGACCATGCGTCCACGCTACCGGGCGGACGCCCGGCAGCGTGCCAGCGACCGGCATCCGCTCACCGGCAACAGGAGATTCGCCGAGAACAGGATGTTCTCGTTGGAATCGTCCTGTTTTCGCCGGATCTCCTGGTCTCGATCAGGCCGAGAACCGCTGGCGTCAGCCGAGCAGGTCGGGGCGCCGAGCGCGGGTGCGTTCGAGCTGCTGCTCGTGGCGCCATTTGGCGATAGCACCGTGGTTTCCGCTCAGCAGGATCGGTGGCACCTCGCGCTCGCGCCAGAGCGCGGGCTTGGTGTACGACGGATACTCGAGAAGCCCATCCTCATGCGATTCTTCGACCAGGCTCTCGGGGTTGCCCACGACGCCGGGAATCAGACGCCCGATCGCCTCGACCATCGCCATCACAGCGACTTCTCCCCCATTGAGCACGTAGTCGCCCAGGCTGATCAGACGCACCTCTCCGAGCGAGGCCGCGTACTCGAAGACCCGTTCGTCGATGCCTTCGTAACGTCCGCAGCCAAAGATCAGATGCTCTTCTGCGGCGAGGTCGCGCGCCGTCTTCTGCGTGAAGACCTCGCCGGCGGGCGAGGGAAAGATGATGGTGGGAACAGCGGATGCTGCGCCAGCATCCGACTCCTTTGCCAGCTGGTCGAGCGCAAGGCCCCACGGTTCCGGCTTCATGACCATTCCCGCGCCCCCGCCGTACGGGGTGTCATCGACAGTGCGGTGCCGGTCGTGCGTCCAGTCCCGAAGATCGTGGACGCTGAGTTCGAGGATGCCGGTCTCCCGTGCCCGGCCGAGCAGGGAGAGCGCCAGCCCGTCGAAGTACGACGGGAAGATCGAGACGACATCAAGGCGCATGAGCTGAGCCGCAGATCACTCGGATGCTGCGGTGGGGCCACCGGCTGAGGCATCCGCCACCGGCAGCTCTTCGAACAGGCCAGCGGGTGGGGTGACCATGATGCGGCCGGCCGCGATATCGACGGTAGGGACGATCGCGGCGACGAACGGCACCATGACCTCGCTCGTCTCGGTCTTCACGATCAGAAGGTCCTGTGCCGGCAGATGCTCGACGCGCAGCACCTGACCGACCACGACATCGTCACGCACGACATCGAGGCCCACGAGCTGATGCGCGTACCACGCATCGTCCTCGGCTTCGCTGTCTTCGTCCATCCACAGGATGGCGCGTACGAGAGTCTCGGCGGCAGAACGGTCATCGACGCCTTCGAGGAAGATGACGGAGTTGCCGTTCATGACGCGGTACTCGCGCACCTTCACGGTCTTGCCGTGCCAGGACGATGCCTCCGGCACCTGCAGAGTGAACTCCGCGCCGGGAGTGAAGCGGCGTTCGGGTGCGTCGGTGTACAGCTCAAGCTTGAACGCGCCTTTGAGGCCGTGAGCCTTGAGCAGGCGGCCGACGCGAAGCTGGTTCTTCTCGGCGGCCACGTCAGCCATCCGCGACATCGACGCGGACACGACGTCCGTCGGCGAGGGCGGAGATGAGGGTGCGCAGCGCCTTGGCGGTGCGACCGCCGCGCCCGATCACACGACCACGATCATCCGGGTGCACATGCACCTCGAGAAGGTCGCCACGGGGCGACGCAGATGCGGTGATGCGGACATCATCCGGGTGATCGACGATCCCCTTGACGATGTGCTCGAGCGCGGCGGAAAGCACAGCGGATTACTCTGCGTCGGCGGCGGGAGCCTCAGCGGCCTCCGCGTCGGCAGCGGCCGGAGCCTCCTCAGCGGGAGTCTCCTTCTTCTCGACCTTGGGCTTGACGACGGACTTCTTGGCCGCGTCGATCTCAAAGGGAGCCTTGGGCTCTGCGACCTGGACGGTGGACTTCGCGTTCTTGTCGCCCTTGAACTTGCCCCAGTCGCCGGTGAGCTTGAGCAGAGCGGCGACCTGCTCGGTCGGCTGCGCGCCGACGGAGAGCCAGTACTGCGCGCGCTCGGAGTCGACCTCAATGAACGAGGGCTGCTCGGTCGGGTGGTACTTGCCGATCTCTTCGATCACGCGACCATCGCGCTTGGTCTTCGAGTCGGCGACGACGATGCGGTAGTAGGGCGCACGGATCTTGCCGAAGCGCTTGAGACGGATCTTAACAGCCACGATTCTCCTGAATGTGTGGAAAGGAAGATGAACGACGCCTGGAGCGTGGGGTGCACACCCGGCGCAAGCTCTGAGGGGGACGGATGCTGGATAGAGGGTCGAGCAGCCGTCCGACCCTCTATTCTGCCAGATCTCGACGCGGTCCGCGAAACGAGCAGAACGAACGGATGCCGCAGTGCCATCCTGCGTGTCAGACTGTGCGCGTGCCCGTCGAATTCGCCTCCTCAGCCCGCTCGACGATCGGGTTGGAATGGGAGGTCATGCTCGCCGATCCCCTTACCGGCGATCTGGTCGCACGCGCGCCTGAGCTGCTGGCCTCGCTGGAGGCGCAGAGCGCACCGGAGCGCCACACGGTCACCGGTGAGCTGCTGACGAACACGATCGAGGTCACCAGCGGAATCGGGGTCACCGTCGCGGATGCCGTCGCGGATATCGCCGCAGCGATAGCATCCGTTCGTCGCTCGACCGATCCGGCCGGTATCGAGCTGCTGTCGGCGGGAAGCCACCCGTTTGCACGGTGGTTCGATCAGTGCGTGACAGACAAGAGCCGCTACCACCAGCTCATCGAGCGCACCCAGTGGTGGGGGCGCAACATGATGATCTGGGGTATTCACGTGCATGTGGGAGTGGACGACCGAGACAAACTAGTGCCGATCATCGGCGCGCTATCGGCGTTTCTTCCTCATCTGCAGGCACTCTCGGCGTCAAGTCCCTACTGGGCCGGAGAGCGCACTGGCTACGCATCCAACCGTGCGCTGGTGTTCCAGCAGCTACCGACGGCGGGTCTCCCCTGGCCGATCACCACCTGGGCCGAGTTCGAGAGCTACCTCGATGACATGCAGCGTACGGGCGTGCTCGCGGATGCATCGGAAGTGCGCTGGGACATCCGGCCAGCACCGCGCTGGGGCACGATCGAGGTGCGTGCGTGCGATGGGATGTCGACGCTGACCGAACTCGCCTCGGTGGCGGCGCTCACGCAGGTGCTGGTCGAGTCGTTCTCGAGGCAGCTCGACGAGGGGCTCACCTTGCCAACGATGCCGCCGTGGTTCCACCGTGAGAACAAATGGCGCACGGCGCGCTACGGACTCGATGCGCGCATCATCGTGGACGCTGCCGGCTCGCAAGCGCCCGTGCGCGAGCATATCGCCGCCGTCGTCGAGGATCTGATGCCTGTCGCAGGCGAGCTTTCGTGCGACAGTGAGCTCGCAGGGGTGCGGACGATCCTCAATGAGGGCGCGAGCTACTCCCGCCAGCTGGGTGCTGCAGCCGCGACCGACGGCGATCTGCGTGCAGTGGTGCAGCACCTCATCCGCGAGTCCCGCGCCGGCCCGGAGGGCTCGGTCTCCGGCTGATCACGCCCTTCAGCCGTCTTCGGCGAGAAGCCGCGCGAGTGTCTCGTCGAGCACGACGTCGGTGATGATGCCCGCGGCTATCGCCGCACGTAGCGAGCCGAGCTTCGCAGCACCCGAGACCACGCACACACGTCTCGGCACGCGGCGCAGTCGGTCAAGTCCCGGACCGGTCGAGCGGCCGTTCAGACGGATGTCGCGCCAGGTGCCGTCCGCCCGGAAGAAGACGGTGGCCACGTCGCCGATGGCACCGTCTTCGCGCAGCATCCGATAGTCGTCGCGGTTGAGGTATCCGCCGACGTAGACGCGGCTGGGCACTTCGGACTGCGGGGATCCCAGGCCGAAGACGGCGATGTCCATTCTCGACTGGAACGCCAGCACACGGCGGGTGCTGCGCTCTTTCCACATCGCATCACGCGTATCGGGGTTGTCGAAGAACGCCGGCACCGGGAACTGCTCCACCTCGGCGCCGAAAGCCTGGCCGAAGCGCTGCAGGATGTCGCTGGAGTACTCCAAGCCGCTGGTCTGCGTGTTCCCCGCGCCGTTGAGCTGAACGAAACTCGTGTTGTGCACTTCTTTCTGCACCAGTGACCGACTGACCATGCTGATCGTCGAGCCCCACGCCACGCCGACGACCATGTTCGATTCGATGAACTGCGAGAGAAGCCGGCCTGCAGTCAGAGCCACCCGCTCCAGGCGCTCGACGTCGTTCACAATGCCCGACATCGGAACGATGTGCGCATTCACGCGGAAGCGCTCACGCAGCTGTTCCTCGATGCGACCCACACGCTCGAAGGGCGAGTTGATGCGGATGTCGACCAAGCCGCTCTCCCGCGCGGATGCGAGTAGTCGGGACACCGACGACCTCGATGTGGAGAGCTCCCGGGCGATGGCATCCATCGTCATGTCCTGCAGGTAGTACAGCTTCGCCGCCGTGAGCGCGGCGACCGTTTTCGCATCGTGACGGGGTTCGTCAATGGGCATCATCCGCACCTCCTTTCCCAGGATTGCACATCCGTGCAGCGTGCTTGCGCGATTCTGCCACCGGCTTGATGCTTGGTGAAGGGAGAAAGAGGGATCATGGTCGATATGACGCGAAATTCACAGCGAGGCGACGAGCTGGCCGCCGTCCGCACTGCCGGAAGCACGACGGTGCTGATCATCGGTGCCGGCATCAACGGGATCTCGCTGTTCCGCGATCTCGCGCTGCAGGGTGTGGATGCTGTCATCGTCGACCGTGGCGATTTCGCCGGCGGTGCATCGTCAGCATCCAGCCACATGATCCATGGCGGCATCCGCTACCTCGAGAACGGCGAGTTCCGCCTCGTGCGCGAGTCGGTGAAGGAGCGCAACGGACTGCTGCGCATCGCGCCCCATTACGTCAAGCCGCTCGAGACGACCATCCCGATCTATTCGACGTTCTCCGGCATCCTCGCCGCTCCCCTGCGCTTTCTCACCCACGGCAGCGACAAGCCGCAAGAGCGCGGCGCCGTGCTGATCAAGCTTGGCCTGATGATCTACGACCTGTTCTCCCGCGATGGTGGCAGCGTCCCGCGGCATCGGTTCTTCGGACGCCGGCATTCACTCGAAGAGCTGCCCGCTCTCGACCCGAAGATCAAGTACACCGCCACCTACTACGACGCCTCGATGCACGACCCCGAGCGCCTTGCGCTCGACGTGCTGCAGGACGGCCGTGCCGCCAACCCGCGCTCGCATGCCCTGAACTATGTCGAGGCAGTCGGGCAGCGCGGTGAAGACGTGGTGCTGCGCGATCTCGAATCCGCTGAGGAGTTCTCGATCCGCGCAGACGTCGTCGTCAACACCTCGGGGCCGTGGACCGACCTCACCAATGACGTCCTCGGCACCGCGACCCGCTTTATGGGAGGCACGAAAGGCTCGCACATCGTGCTCGACCACCCCGAGCTGCTGGCGGCGACGCAGGGGCGGGAGATCTTCTTCGAGCACTCTGACGGGCGCATCGTGCTCATCTATCCGCTGAAGGGTCGTGTTCTCGTCGGCACCACGGATATCGAGGCAGATCCTCGCCAGCCCGCGCGGTGCACAGAAGAAGAGGTGGACTACTTCTTCGAGCTCATCAACCACGTCTTCCCCACGATCGACCTCGACCGTCAGCAGATCGTGTACCGGTTCTCCGGCATCCGCCCATTGCCGCGCCATGAGGACACTGCTCCCGGGTTCGTATCCCGCGACTACCGGATCGAACGCGACGAAGGCACGGCTGTGCCGACGCTGAGTCTCGTCGGCGGCAAGTGGACGACATTCCGCGCACTCGGCGAGACGCTGGCCGACCGCGTGCTCGACCTGCTCGGACGCACCCGTTCCGTCTCGACCGTGGGTCTCCCAATCGGGGGCGGGCTGGGCTTCCCGCGCACGGTGCGAGCTCGCTCGGCGTGGAAGCAGACGTACCTCTCCGGCGCCGATGCCGCACGCGGCGACCAGTTGCTGGCGCGCTATGGGACACGCGCTGCGGAGGTGTGGGCGCACATCGAGCAGGAAGACGATCGATCGCTGGCTGGCGGTGCGGTCTCGACGCGCGAGCTGGAATGGATGGTCGAGCACGAACTGGTGGTGCGCCTCATCGATGTCGTGCTGCGCCGCACCAGCATCGCCTTCGTCGGTGACGTCACCGGTGAGGTCCTCGAGGAGCTTGCGGATGCCCTGGCACCTCTGCTCGGATGGAGCGACAGCCGCAGGGATGCCGAGATCGAGGCCACCGTACAGATCTTGAACGACGCGCACGGGCTCGCGATCGAAGTGCCCGCCCGCCGCTGAGCCGTGAATACGCGCGTCGCCGATGACACGCAGAAAGAGGCCGCCATGGCTGAGTACATCCTGTCGATCGATCAGGGAACCACGTCCAGTCGGGCGATCATCTTCGATCACGGCGGCGGCATCATTGCCACCGGGCAGAAGGAGCACGAGCAGATCCTGCCGAAGGCGGGGTGGGTCGAGCACGATGCCACTGAGATCTGGCTCAATGTGCAGGAGGTCATCGGCCTCGCTTTGTCACGTGCACACCTCACGAGGCATGACATCGCTGCAGTCGGTATCACGAACCAGCGCGAGACGACAGTCGTCTGGGATCGTCACACCGGCGAGCCGGTCTGCAACGCCATCGTATGGCAGGACACGCGCACGCAGGAGATCGTTGACCGCCTGGCAGCCGACGGCGGTGTCGACCGGTTCAAGCCGATCGTCGGGCTTCCGCTCGCCACGTACTTCTCGGGCACGAAACTCACGTGGATTCTGGAGAACATCGAGGGTGCGCGCGGGCGGGCGGATGCTGGTGACCTGCTCTTCGGCACGACCGACTGCTGGGTGCTGTGGAATCTCACCGGCGGCGCGGAAGGTGGTGTGCACGTCACCGATGTCACCAATGCATCGCGCACGATGTTCATGGATCTGGAAACGCTGGAATGGCGCGACGACATTCTGGAAGCGTTCGGCGTGCCGCGCTCGATGATGCCGGAGATCCGATCCTCATCCGAGGTGTATGGAACGGCCGAGACGTCTTCGCTCCTGCGCGAGACCCCGATCGCGGGGATCCTCGGTGACCAGCAGGCAGCAACCTTCGGGCAGGCCGCATTCCAGAGCGGCGAGAGCAAAAACACGTACGGCACCGGCTGTTTTCTGATCTTCAACACCGGTGAAGAGATCGTGCACTCCAAGAATGGCCTGCTCACCACGGTCGGGTACAAGCTGGGCGACGCACCCACGCACTATGCGCTGGAAGGCTCGATCGCCGTCGCGGGATCGCTGATCCAGTGGCTGCGCGATCAGCTGGGTCTGATCTCGTCCGCCCCTGAGGTCGAAGAGCTCGCCGACAAGGTCGATGACAACGGCGGCGTCTATATCGTTCCGGCATTCTCGGGCCTGTTCACGCCCTACTGGCGTCCGGACGCACGCGGTGCGATCGTCGGACTGACCAGGTTCGCAAATCGCAATCACATCGCGCGGGCGGCGTTGGAGGCCGTCGCGTTTCAGACCCGAGATGTGCTGGATGCGGTGAATGCGGATGCTGATTTCGAGCTCACTGAGCTGAAGGTCGATGGAGGCATGGTCGCGAACGACGCGCTGATGCAGTTCCAGGCCGACATCCTCGGCGTGCCCGTTGTGCGTCCCGTCGTGACGGAGACGACGGCTCTCGGCGCCGCGTATGCGGCGGGGCTCGCGGTGGGCTTCTGGAGCGGCTTGGACGATCTGTCTGCCAACTGGCAGGAGGATCACCGCTGGGAGCCGACGATGGTTTCCGACGAGCGCGATCGTCAGCTGCGGCTCTGGCGCAAGGCCGTGACGAAGTCCATGGACTGGGTCGACGACGACGTGCGCTGAGGGCTGCGACCACGACGCCGCAACCCGGCTCTGCACGTATGTGCACTTAGGCGCAGAATCGCCCACTCAGCATTCATTCAGCCAATAGTCTCCCCATGGGCGAGCGAGTATCCGACCGCGCGGGCCCGAAACCCTTTCACTGAGGAGAGAACGATGATTCAACGACGAGCGCGAAGAAACGGCTTCTGGCTGGCACTTTCGCTCCTTCTTTGCCTGATCTCGGCAGTCGGCGCGAGCGTGGTGCAGACCCACGCCGGAGCGGTCGCTGTGAAGGACATGCAGTGGGAGACGTCATCCGGCCGGATGCTGAATGCCCTCCTTTTCGTTCCGGAGACGGCCAGCGCTGACAACCGCGCACCCGCCGTGGTCGTGAGCCACGGCTGGTGGAACAACCGGGAGATGCAGGATGCCAACTATGTCGAACTCGCGCGGCGCGGTTTCGTCGTGCTGTCGATCGACATGTACGGTCATGGCAACTCCGATCCACTGCCCGCGGACGAACTCGAGGTGGGCGGCACCGGGATGTACGACGGTGTGAAGCTCATTGCGGATCTGCCGTATGTGGACTCCACGCGAATCGGCGTCACAGGGCACTCGAACGGCGCCCGTGCCGCGAACTTCTCGATCGCGCTGGACGACGCGGCAGACGAGCAGCTGATCTCGTCAGTATTCCTCGTCGACAACGAGGCGATGTACCGGGACGCCGAAGGCGCGTACGCCAACCTCTACGGCACGCGCGACGTGGGCCTCGTCGCGGATCAGTACGACGAGTTCTTCTTCCGCAGCTACAGCCCAGAGGGCGTTCCGTTGACGGCGCCACGAGACTTCTCCACGACTGACAACGCGCAGTCGTTCTTGAACTTCGGAGCCGATCCGGCCAGCGGCGAGATGCGCGAGGTCGACACGGTCTACACCGACACGATCGACGGTGAGGATGCCATCCGGATCCTGCATACCCCGCCGCAGACGCACCCGTGGGGCACCATCTCCAAGTACACGGTCGCCGACCTCGTCGACTTTTTCGATATGACGCTGGATGCCCCCCACGCGATGGACGGTACCGCTCAGGTATGGCAGATCAAGGAGGCCTTCACGGCTCTCGGTCTGCTGGGCTTCGGCATGTTCCTGGTCCCGTTCACTCGTGCGCTCTTGGGCACCCGAGCTTTCGCGGGGCTGCGGGCCGAAACGATCGCGCCTGCACTTCCGGCAACGCGCTCCGGTCACTACTGGTTCTGGGGCGGACTCGTCGTTTCGGCGATCATCTCGGCATGGTCGTACGTCTGGCTCAGTCAGCAGACCTGGTTGGCGGCGTTGACACACAATGCCGTACCGAACCCCATCCCGACCGGCTCCGTATTCTTCATCGGGGTATGGGCTGCTTTCAACGGCATTATCGCGATCATAATCATGCTGGCGTCGTACTACCTCTTCGGCAAGAAGAGCGGCGTGCGACTGCGCGACCTGGGAATATTCCCAGGCTGGTTCAAGCTTCTCCAGAGCGTTGCGCTGGCACTCGTCGTTACCGCCGCCGCATTCGGGCTGGTGTTCTTGGCCGACTACTTCTTCAAGACGGATTTCCGGCTCTGGGTCATCGCACTCAAATGGTTCCCTCAGGACAAGATCTGGTACGCGTTCTTCGTGCTTCCGCTGTTCCTGATCTACTTCGTCGCGAACTCCGTCGCGATCAACGTGTTCAACCGCGTGACGATCGGTGGTCGTGAATGGGTGAACACGGCGGTGCTCGCGCTGTTCAACTCCTTGGGACCCATCGTGCTCGTGCTGGCGCAGTACATCACCTTCGCCGTTTCCGGTGAGCTGATCCCCGGCTTCGGCGGGATCTACAGCATCTGGTTGATCCCGGTGATCGTGATCCTCGCGGTCAGCGCGGTGATCTCGAGGAAGATCTACCGGGCGACGAACAACCCGTATATCGCAGGAGTGCTGAACGCAGCGGTTGTTGTGCTGATGTCGGCATCCAACTCCCTGGTCGTCACTTACTGACCAGCGGATATACACGAAGCGCCCCGGAATCCTCCGGGGCGCTTCGTGCATGTTCAGCCCTTGCCGAACAGCTTCTGAATCTCAGCCATATCGGTTTCGGACGGTGCGGCCTGCCCGCCAAGCCCGAAGCCGGAACCCGTCGGGTTGGCGTTATCGGTCGCGACACCCGAGTTCTCGGCTGCCCGCTTCGCGGGGTTTCCGGAACGAGAGCCACTCTTGCTCTTCGCGCCCTTCTTCCCGCGCTTCGAGGACGCGCCGGGCCGCCCCATGCCGGGCACGGGCCCCATGCCGGGGATATTGGGGGTGCCGCCGCGAGCGACGGTCTTCATCATCTTCGCGGCCTGATCGAATCGCTGCACAAGCTGGTTGACGTCGGTGACGGTCATACCGGAGCCCTTCGCGATGCGCATGCGGCGCGAGCCGTTGAGCACCTTGGGGTTCCGTCGCTCGCCAGGCGTCATCGAGCGGATGATGGCCTCAGTGCGGTCGATCTCGCGCTCGTCGAAGTCATCGAGCTGCTGCTTCATCTGGCCCATGCCCGGGAGCATCCCGAGCATCTTCTTCATCGAGCCCATCTTCTTCATCTGCTGAAGCTGGTCGAGGAAGTCCTCCAGGGTGAAGGCCTCGTTCGCCAACTTCTCGGCGACCTTCATCGCCTCTTCCTCATCGAAGGCCTGCTGCGCCTGCTCGATCAGGGTGAGGACGTCACCGAGGTCGAGGATGCGACTCGCCATGCGGTCGGGGTAGAACGGCTCGAGGTCCTCGAGGTTCTCTCCCGTCGACGCGAAGATGATCGGACGGCCGGTGACCGATGCCACCGACAGTGCAGCACCACCGCGTGCATCGCCATCGAGCTTCGACAGCACGACACCGGTGAAGTCGACGCCTTCCTGGAAGGCCTTGGCCGTGTTGACGGCATCCTGACCGATCATCGCGTCGATGACGAACAGGACTTCATCCGGCTCGGTCGCCTTGCGGATGTCGGAGGCCTGCTTCATCAGCTCGGCATCCACACCCAGACGGCCGGCGGTGTCGATGATGACGACATCGTGCTGGTGACGGCGGGCGTGCTCGACGCCGGCCTTTGACACCTTCACCGGGTCGCCTACGCCATTGCCGGGCTCGGGCGCGAAGATCGTGGCGCCCGCGCGCTCAGCCACAACCTGCAGCTGATTCACGGCATTCGGACGCTGCAGGTCGGCGGCGACGAGCAGAGGCGTGTGGCCCTCGCCCTCGAGCTGCTTGGCGAGCTTGCCGGCAAAGGTCGTCTTACCCGAGCCCTGCAGGCCCGCAAGCATGATGACGGTGGGCGGCGTCTTTGCGAACGCCAGCCGCCGCTGCTCGCCACCGAGGATCGCCACGAGCTCCTCGTTGACGATCTGCACCACCTGCTGCGCCGGGTTCAGCGCCTTGCTGACCTCGTCGCCGAGGGCGCGCTCGCGCACCTTCGCGGTGAATTCCTTGACGACGACGAGCGCGACGTCAGCATCCAGCAGGGCGCGACGGATCTCGCGGACAGTGCCGTCGACATCAGCAGGGGTCAGCTTGCCCTTCGTGCGCAGGTTGCGGAAGGTCTCGGTGAGCCGATCAGAAAGCGTGCCAAAAGTAGCCATGGTGCTTTTGATTCTACGCGAGCGACCGGTAGATCATCATCTCCGGGTGTCAGCCCCAGGGCAGATCATGGATGCTGCGCAGCGCCGCATCGAACTGATGCTCCAGTGACGCCTGTCCGGCACCCTGTTCAGCCCACACCCGCAAGGACGAAAGCAGTGCGGTCGCCAGCGCCGCACCGAGGATGTCGGCCCGGATCGCGCCGATTCCGGAATTGCGGGCGACCGATGCCACAGCCGAGGCGATCCGCGCGTGACGCAGCCCCGTGTCCGCCAGCAGCTCTGCTTCGAGCCCCATCGCGCGTGCGTTTCGCAGAGCGAGCGTGAGCGGGTCGGGCGCGAGACCGTGCACGATCGGTTCGAGCGCAGCGCGAACCGCGGGCCCATCAGCATCGGCTCCCAGCGATGCCAACGCCGCCAGTGCGGTGTCGATTCGAGCGTCGAGCCCCGACCAGAGCACGTCGCTCTTCGAAGAGAAGTAGTTGAAGAAGCTGGAGCGGCTGACCCCCGCGCGGCGGGTGATATCGATGATCGAGGTGGCCTCGTACCCCTGTTCCAGAAACAGTTCGCAGGCGGCCTCCGCGAGAGTCTCCCGTGACGATGCCCGGGGCCTCCCTGCGCGCGGCTCGTTTTCCATATGACTCAGCGTAGCCGGGTGGCCAATCAGCCAGAATCAGGCGTAGGGTATTGCTCGATCGACATTCTTAGACACCGTCTAACAATAGAAAGCGACCCATGCTCGACATCCAGATCTCCGGACTCGCCCCGGACTATGTTCCTTACTCGGACGGATGGGAACTGCAGCGCAGCATCCACCACGATGTCGTCTCCGGCGCGCGACCCGACACGCTGCTGCTGCTCGAGCACGAAGCCGTGTACACCGCTGGCAAGCGCACGGAGCCGCAGGACCGACCGCAGGACGGCACAGCTGTGATCGATGTTGATCGCGGCGGGAAGATCACCTGGCACGGCCCCGGGCAATTGGTCGGATATCCGATCGTGCGCTTGCCTGAGCCGATGGATGTCGTCGCCCACGTGCGCCGCCTCGAGCGGCTTCTGATTGACGTGCTGCAGCCACTGGGTGTGAATGGCTACCAGGTCGAGGGGCGCAGCGGAGTCTGGGTGCGTCGACCACTGGGTGAAGACAAGGTCGCGGCGATCGGCGTGCGTGTGCAGCAGGGTGTGACGATGCACGGCTTCGCCATCAACTGCGATAACAGTCTGGCGGGTTTCTGCGGCATCATTCCGTGTGGCATCACAGACGCGGGCGTCACCACCATCAGCGAGATCGTCGGCGCCGAAGTCACCCCGAGCGATATCGTGCAGCCGGTCGCTGCGGCCTTCGCCGCTGAATATGCGACGGAGGTGGCCGCATGAGCGCCGCACACCCCGATGGACGCAAGCTGCTGCGACTGGAGATCCGCAACGCGGAGACGCCGATCGAGCGCAAGCCAGAGTGGATCCGCACCAAGGCGAAGATGGGCCCGGAGTATCAGGCGCTGCATTCCCTGGTGAAGGAGGAAGGGCTGCACACGGTGTGCCAGGAGGCCGGGTGCCCGAACATCTTCGAGTGCTGGGAAGACCGTGAGGCGACCTTCCTCATCGGCGGCTCGCAGTGCACGCGTCGTTGCGACTTCTGCCAGATCGATACCGGAAAGCCGGCCGACTACGACACCGACGAACCGCGGCGGGTCGCCGAGAGCGTCACGCGCATGGACCTGCGCTATGCCACGGTCACCAGCGTCGCACGCGACGACCTGCCCGATACCGGCGCTTGGCTCAATGCCGAAACGGTGCGACAGATCCACGCGCAGAATCCGAATACCGGAGTCGAACTGCTGGCGAACGATCACGGCGGCAATCCGGACTACCTCGGGCAGATCTTCGATGCACGCCCCGAGGTGTTTGCGCACAATGTCGAGACCGTTCCGCGCATCTTCCGGCGCATCCGGCCGGCTTTCACCTATGAGCGGTCGCTGAACGTCATCACGCAGGGACATGAAGCCGGACTCATCACGAAATCGAACCTCATTCTCGGAATGGGCGAAGAGCCCGCAGAAGTGATCGAAGCGCTTCAGCATCTGCGCGAAGCCGGATGCGACATCATCACGATCACGCAGTACTTGCGCCCGTCGCCGCGCCATCTTCCGGTTGCGCGCTGGGTGACGCCCGCAGAGTTCGTCGAGTTCAAAGAGGAGGCCGAGCGCATCGGGTTCCTCGGCGTGCTCGCGGGCCCCCTCGTGCGCTCGTCTTACCGCGCGGGCCGTCTGTGGGCGCAGTCGATGATGTCGAAGGGACGGGAGATCCCGCCCCACCTCGCGCACATCGCGGAAGGCGTCGAGCTCGGCTTCGCTCAGGCCGTGTGACTCTCAGATAAGACGAAGGGTCTGCGTCAGTCGGCGCTCATGACGGAGAGCACCGAGCCGTCGGACCCCAGGTTCACCAGCAGCACATCGTCAGTAGCATCCGCATCGAGTGCGTACTCGAGCACGGCGAACGGCTCGGAGCCGCCGTGCTCGTCGGCCAGGATCGTCAAGCTCATGAACCGCAGCGAGCGGATGATATCGACGGCGACATCGCCGCTGACATCGACGAGCACCTCTTCGAGCTCTTCACCGTAGGCCTGCTGCTGCTGCAGGATGTATTCGGTCACCTCGCTGGTGCGATCGTCCACCTCGGTGAGCATCGCGCCGCGTACATTCGCATCGACGTTCTCGATGCCGGTGATCATCGCCGCGGCCACGTCGAGTGCGGCCTGTGAGATGTCGTCCTGATCGGGAGCCGTCAGATCCACCGTCACGGACTGGTCGCCGCACTCCACGCGCTCGGTCCAGAAGATGGCTCCGTCAGGGCCGGAGGAAAGGACTCCGAAGTAGTCGTGTTCGATCGCCATGTCGTTATGAAACCAGCCTCTCTGCACCCACGCTAGCCCTATGCTCCGACGAGCGCCGAGACGAACACATGCGGCGTGAAACCGGTCAGATCGTCGATGCCCTCACCCTGACCGAGGAGTTTGACCGGGATCCCTGTGCGCTCCTGCACGGCCAGCACGAAACCGCCCTTTGCCGAGCCATCGAGCTTCGTGATCACGAGTCCAGTGACGCCGGCGTGCTGCAGGAACGCTTCGGCCTGCATGACGCCGTTCTGCCCTGTCGTGGCGTCGAGCACGAGCAGCACCTCGCTGATCGGGGCCTGCTTCTCGATCACGCGGCGGACTTTGGTGAGCTCATCCATCAGGCCGCTCTTGGTGTGCAGCCGGCCTGCGGTGTCGATGATCGCGATCTCGATGCCATGCTGCTTCGCATAGTCCACGGTTTGGAATGCGACGGATGCCGGGTCCTGCCCTTCCTGCTGGGGGCGCACGATCGCCGCTCCTCCGCGCTGGGCCCACGTGGCGAGCTGCTCGACGGCCGCGGCACGGAAGGTGTCGGCTGCACCGACGACGACGCTGCGTTCGAAGCCGCGGAGGAACTTGGTGAACTTGCCGATCGTCGTGGTCTTGCCGACGCCGTTCACACCGACGACCAGCACAACGGCGGGTCGCTCGGTGAGTTTGAGAGTGGTGTCGAACTTGGCGAAGCGCTCCTCGAGCGTCTCGCGCAGCATCCGCTGCAGGTCGCGCGGGTCTGTGGTGCGGTAGCGATCGACCTTCTCGCGGAGCTCGTCGATCAGCTGCTCGGCGATATCGGGACCGAAGTCCGCCGTGATGAGCGCCGTCTCCAGGTCCTCCCATGTCGTCTCATCGATGGTGGGCTTGACGAACATGCCGCGCAGAGAGCGACCGAGAGACCAGGACTTTTCCGCCATGCCTCCAGCCTACGATCTTCCGCAGGCTCGCCGCCCCCGTGACGCCGTGAGCTTTCGGCCCACCCCCCAAACAGGCGAGAATGCTGCGGTCAGGATGCTGCGGCGCCGACGCGCTGGCCGACCACTGCGGAGACACCGTCCTGGCGCATGGACACGCCGTAGAGGGCATCGGCGATCTCCATCGTGCGCTTCTGGTGGGTGATGATCAGCAGCTGCGAGTTCTCCCGGAGCTGCTCGAAAACCGTCAGAAGACGCCCGAGGTTCGCGTCGTCGAGAGCGGCTTCCACCTCGTCGAGGATGTAGAAGGGGCTGGGTCGCGCCTTGAAGATCGCCACCAGCAGCGCGACTGCCGCCAGCGACCGCTCACCGCCCGACAGCAGCGAGAGCCGTTCGATCTTCTTGCCCACCGGACGCACCGCTACTTCGATGCCCGTGGCCAGCATGTCATCGGGATTTGTCAGCGAGATGCTGCCAGCCCCACCGGGGAATAGCAGCGGGAAGACCTCGGTGAAAGCCTGCTTGGTGTCTTCGAAAGCCGCGGCGAAGATGGTCTGCATCCGCTCGTCGAGTTCAGCGATGATCGTCAGCAGATCCTGGCGGGTCTTCGTCAGATCAGCGAGTTGCTCGGTGAGGAAGGCGTGGCGTTGCTCGAGAGCCGCGAATTCCTCGAGTGCGAGCGGATTCACGCGTCCGAGCTGTCCGAGTTTGCGTTCCGCATCCTTCAGTCGGCGCTCTTGGATGCGCCGATCGAATGGAATCGCCGCATCCTCATGCTCCTCGTCAGCTCCAGGGTCGCGAGGAACCAACTGATCCGGCCCATATTCTGCAACGAGAATATCTTCGTCGAGGGCGAGTTCTGACGCGACCCGCTCCAGCAGGCTGTTCAGGTGCAGCTTCTTCTCGTGGATCTGCAGCTCGAGCCCGTGCACGCTCTCGGTGAGCCCCGCCAGACGTTCACGCAGCGACCCCTCCTGTGCGCGCAGCGCCGTGAGCTCTTCGTTGTGGGCCGAGCGCTCGGACTCCGCCGCGGCCAGCGCCATCCGAGACTCCGTGACAGATCTGTCGATCGAGTCGAGCACGCGTGGCAGTTCTTCGGCGACGGCGGATGCCGCAGCGCGCTGCCCCCGACGGATCACCGCGCGTCGCGCGGCCTCTGCAGCAGCATCCCGTTCCTGATCGCGTTGACGTTCAAGGGCGACTACCCGCGCTTGGGCGGCTCGCACGCGCTCCCGCAGCGTCTCGATCTCCAAGCGCGCGCGCACCTCGCCCTCGCGCGCTGTCTCAAGGGTCTCCAGCAGCCCATCGCGCGCAGATGCGTCAAGCACCGGGCGGGGTTCTGATTCCAGCGATTCCAGCTCGCTTTTCGCTCTCGTCGCTGCCGATTCCGCATCGGTCACCGCACCCTGCGCCTGCGCGAGTCCAGATTCCAACCGCTCGCATTCTGCGGTGGCCGCTTCGTGCTGGACGGTGACCCGGTTGACCTGCTCGGTATGAGTCGCCAGAGCCGCATCGTGTTCGCGCAGCGCCCGCAGCGTGTCCTTCGAGAGCCGCCGTGCGGTCTCGACCCGCTCGGTGGCATCGGCACGCGCCGCGTGCAGCCGTTCGACAGTCACCCGCACCTCTGCAAGTCGCTCGGTGGCCGCATCGCGCTCGGCGGCGAGCTCCAGCCGCGAAGTCTCCCCCGAGCCTGCACGCATCGTGTGAGCGGTGACCACTTCGCCATCCTTCGTGACGATCGTCGTCAGCGAGTCTCCGACGGCATCGAGCAACGTCCGGGCCGCGCGGGCGGCTGCGAGATCGTCTGCGATCAACACGTGGGCCAGGATCGCCCGCACGCCCTTCGGCGCGTCGATCACCTCGACGGCAGCCACCGTGTCGGCGAGCTCGGCAGGCGCGGCCCCGACGGTGATGCTTCCGTCAGCGACGACGTAATCGACAGTGCCCCGCGACCCTTCTGCGACCAGGGTGAACGCGGTTTCGGCATCGTCGACCAGCACACCCTCGGCCAGAGGCCCCAGCACGGCGGCGATCGCTGCTTCGTATCCGGAGCGGACCTGAACCGAGTCTCCGACGAGACCGCGCACGCCGGGTGCACCAGCTGCAACGATCTCCGCCGCGCCGCCCGACATCGCGAGCGCGCTGGTGAGGGCAGCAGCCTTCGCCGTCAAGGAGTCGGCCTCGCGCTCGGTTTCGTGCAGATTCTCGCGCAGTGCATCGCGGTCTGCTTCCGCCGCGGTGACTTCTTTCTGCGCCTCTTCGTAGGCGGCAGCGTATTCGGCGGCGGAGCCCTGCGGCGCCTCGGCATCCGCTATCGCCTCCAGCGCGTCGGCCGCTTCCCGGCGACGAGTGTGCGCGGCTCCCAGCGCCTGCTCCTGCCGCAGCACCGCACCACGCACGGCGGCGAGAGCGGATGCTGCCGCATCAGCCGTTCCCCGCAGCGCGGAAACCCGCATGTCGTACTCGGAGACGAGCGCGCTCTGCTCAGCGATATCCACGTCGAGCGTGTCGAGCTCTGCACGCGCGAGGACGACCTCACGACTCGCTGCAGCAGCGGCATCCTGCGCGTCGCCGAGACCTTCCGAGATCCTCGTGATCTCGTCTTTGGCTTCGTCGATCGTGTCCTGGGTCACGGTGATCGCCGTCGTCGTCTCGTCATCATCGCTGCCGAGCAGCGCGAGGCGCTGATTGGCGAGCGTGAAGAGGCCCCGCATCCGCTCCTGCGTCTGCTCCAGCCCGAATGCGATGCGCCTGGCTTCGTCGACGGCCGCCGAATTCTGCTGCTGCTCGAGACGCTGGATGCCGATGCGCACCGCATCCGACTGCTCCGACAGCACGAGTCGCTCGGTGTGGCGCTCGTGCTCGGTGCGCGTGTGATCGGCCAGCGCTGTGCGCAAGGAAACGACGTCGTCGGCGAAGATGCGGGCCTTCGCGTCGCGCACGACGGCGGCAATCGTCTGCGCCTCGCGGGCGATCTCCGCCTGCCGGCCGAGCGGCTTCAACTGGCGTCTGATCTCTCCGGCCAAGTCGCTCAAGCGCGTGAGGTTGGTCTCCATCGCATCGAGCTTGCGCACGGTCTTCTCTTTGCGGCGACGGTGCTTCAGGATTCCCGCTGCCTCTTCGATGAAGCCGCGGCGATCCTCCGGCGAGGCCTGCAGGACCGTATCGAGACGTCCCTGCCCGACGATCACGTGCATCTCGCGCCCGAGCCCGGAGTCGCTCAGCAGCTCCTGCACATCGAGCAGCCGACAACTGGAGCCGTTGATCGCATACTCGCTCGATCCGCTCCGGAACAGTGTTCGACTGATGGTGACTTCGGCGTATTCGATCGGCAGGGCGCCATCGCTGTTGTCGATCGTCAGCTGCACCTCGGCACGACCGAGCGGACCGCGGGTGGACGTGCCCGCGAAGATGACGTCCTCCATCTTGCCGCCGCGGAGGGTCTTGGCTCCCTGCTCGCCCATCACCCATGCGAGAGCGTCGACGACATTGGACTTGCCGGATCCGTTGGGTCCGACGATGCAGGTGACCCCCGGCTCGAAGACGAACGAGGTCGGCTGAGCGAATGACTTGAAGCCCTTGAGCGTCAGGCTCTTCAGATGCATGCAGGCGCCTTCGCGGTCAAGTGAATCACGCCCATACGCTACCGGAATCCCAGGCGACACGCCGGATCCCGCGCGGCGGTCTCGCAGGTTGCCGGTGTCACGACACGCCGACAGGCACACCACATGCTTGACGAGATGTCGTCCGTGGGACTAGCGTGACTTCTCGTTCACAAGAGAGGAGGTCACCGATGATGATCACGAAGCTCGATGCCCGGTTCTGCACCGCGTCGCTCGTGCCAGCGCGCACTGCCGCCGTCTCGGTGGCCTTCGCCAGCGTTCTCGGTTAGAACCGCTCCGGCAGCCTCCCGTCATCTGACGCTACGCGTCTGATCGATGACCGCGTCGCCCACTCTGTGGGCCGCCGCTCTCCGGCCCGCTTCGTCGGGCCCTCTCCTGTGTCGGGTTCGCCCATTTTTCGGGTCTCACCCGGCCCTTCTCCGGAACATGTGCCGTCGCGCTCTCGTGCGACGAGCGCCGCATCCGTGCATCTTCAGAAAGCACACATCGTGAGCATGCTCCTGCTGACCGACGAACGTCAGCACACGTCCAGTCATCCACCGGATACCGATGGCCGCGAGGTCTTCAGCATCCCCGATCGCGAACGGCAGCAGCAGCTTCCGCTCGCCGACCGTCTTCGCCTCAACATCGCGCTCTGGCTGCTCGGGCAGCACACCGTTGAAGGCGGCGCACCATCAGCGCCCGAACTGTGCGACCCGCAGCGGCGCGCAATCGACGAACGCACCGCTATGACGATCCTCAGCTACGGGATCCAGAGGAGGCTCCTATGAGAAGCAACGGGATGACGATCCCGCTTGTGGCCGGCGCGACGCTGCGTCTGCTTGAGCTACCTGCTCGGGCAGACGCAGCGCCCAGTCCGCTCATCCGCGCATACACCGCTGTTCGCAATGCGTCCCTTGCTGAGGAGACCGGGCGCACCGACGATGCAGTCACTGCCGAGACGATGCTGCCGCTGCTGTACAGCGATGCCGACGTCGCCCGCACTCAGTGGTACATCGAGCGGGGCGGCGAAGTGATCGGCTGCGTTCCGCTGAACGTCTATCAGGATGACGACGCGGCGACGGCCATGGGCACCATCGCCTTGTTGCGAAAGCATTGGGGCCAGGGCATCGGCACCGCAGCCCTATCGCACGTCGAACACTTCGCTCGAGACAAGGGTCTACGCAAACTGCTCTGCTGGAACGAGCATCACGAGCAGGGTGCCGTCGGAACAGTCCCCTCACCGACGGGGTTCGGTACTGTGCCGAACGACCACACCGCTCGCTTCCTGCAACGCCACGGCTTTACTCTCGAGCAGATCGAGCGGGCCAGCACCCTCGTGTGGGATCCCACGACGCGTAGACGGCTGCAGGACTTGCACGCGGATGCCGTGGCGCACGCGACCGACTATCGCATCGTGCAGTGGATGCTGCCGACCCCGGAAGAATTCATCGACGGCTACGCATGGCTGAAGTCGCGCATGTCCACGGACGTCCCGGATGCAGAACTGGGCATGCCGATCGAGACGTGGGATGCCGACCGCGTGCGCCGTCATGACGCGCGCTATGCGGGCAAGGGCGAAACGGTGCAGGTGACCGCTGCGGAGCACATCGCCACCGGCGAGTTGTGCGCATTCAACGAGCTCGTCATCGACCAGCATCCGACGTCCAAGACCGATCAGCGTGACACGCTCGTGCTCTCGGGACATCGGGGGCACCGGCTCGGAATGCTGCTGAAGACCGCCGGGCTGCTCTCCTGGCGAGAACAGCATCCCGATTCGCCGCACGTGATGACCTACAACGCGGAAGAGAATCGGCCGATGCTTTCCATCAATGAAGCCATCGGCTTCGCACCGATCGCCTATGAAGGCGCCTGGAAGAAGGTCCTGAGATGATCACGATCACACCGATGATCGTTCCGGCGCACGCTGACGCAGCGGATTCCACAGAGTTTCGGGCGATGGTCGCGCTCGGAAATCAGGCGGCCGAGCTGGATGCAGGCATCAGCGACCTCAGCGACACCGCCGAGGAGATGCTGCCGGTCTGGCTCGATCAATCCGATCGCATCCGTCGCGGCTTCATCGCTCGGTGTGATGGTGAGATCGTGGGGGCAGCTTCGATCAGCACCGCCACAGAACAGGGCACGACGACCGCGGAGATCGAACTCGTGTTCCTGCCGCCACACGGAGAGGACGGGGTCGGGTCCGCGCTCGTGGAGCGTCTCGAGCAGGAAGCTCGAGTCCTCAGGCGCAGCGTCCTGCAGACGTGGACGCTGCATCCGGCCGCGCATCATGAGCGGATGCTGACACCGGCGACCGGCTGGGGATCTGTCGCCACGACCGCGTTGAGCGATCTGCTCGACGCGCACGGGTATCGGCTGGAGCAGGTCGAACGCAACAGCATCCTCCCGCTGGACGGCGCGGTTCACGACGCCGAGCAGCGACTTGCCGAAGCGATTGCCTTCGCGGGACCCGACTATCGAGTCGTGGCGTGGACACTGCCCACACCGCCGGAGCTTCGCGCCGGGTACGGAAGCATGATCGCCCGGATGGCCACCGATGTTCCCAGCGGCGACCTGGAGAACGCCGCCGAGACCTGGGACGAAGACCGCGTCGCGCGAAGGGATGCGACCTTCGCCGCGGGCGGGCAGACGATGTCCGTCACTGCGGTCATGCACGAGCCCTCCGGCGCGATGGTCGCCTTCAACGAGCTCAACATCAGCGCGGATCTCTGCGGTGTCACCCACCAGTGGGGCACGCTCGTCGTGAAAGAGCACCGTGGCCGGCGTCTGGGCACCATCGTGAAGTGCGCGAACATCCTGCGCTGGCGCTCTGTCGCACCGCGCTCCCCCAAGATCTCCACCTTTAACGCAGAGGAGAATCGGCCGATGCTCGACATCAACGAGGCGATCGGCTTCGTGCCCGCTTCTTACGCGGGCGCGTGGCAGAAACGGCTGACCTGAAAGCAGCGTCTGCGAACCGGTGTTATCCACAGCCGATGACGGCCGCATGCCGCGCGCCGGATAGCATCGTCTCTATGAGTGGTGCTGCGGGCGATTTCGACAGTGTGACTGCAGCGGATCCCCGATCGGCGCCGCAGCAACTTGCCGATATCGCTGAGCGGCGGTGGGACCTGCACGGCGTGATCGCCGCGAATCCACAGGCCTACCCAGAGCTGCGCGCCTGGATGGCGCAGGTCAATCCCGTCATGGCGCAGCTGTCGCACGAGTCGTCGCCCGAAGCGCCGCCGCCGTACTCCGCACAGGCCCCGTATGCTGCCCTGTCCCCGTACGCGACACAGCCCTACACTGCGCAGCCTCCCTATTCGGCGGCAGCTTCCGTCGGCGCGCCGATTCGGCCTCCGCGGCGCGGGATCAAGTACTGGATCGGCGGTTGCGGGTGTCTGGCCGTCGTCACCGTAGTCGCCCTGCTCGCAGTGGTCGGCGGCATCGGCGCCGCGACATCCTCTTCAGACCGGACGACCCCCACAACACCGATCCCCCACGACCAGGGGGTCGCGCAGGATCAGAAGGTCGCTGCCTACATGGCAACCTTTGAGACCGAGCGCGCAAAGTACCATGAACTGCTTGCAGAACTCGATGGCAATCCCGTCGCACCGCTCGTGACCCAGCAGGACTTCATGGATCGTGTCGAGCGCGAGGCCGCGGTGGAGAACATCTCCGAGATCACGGCGCGATCGGTCGCGGAGCGCGCACGCGAGTTCCGCCAAGAGCTGGAGGATGCGGTCACCGCAGCCGAGTCACGTCGCGGCAACAGTTCCGGCACTCTCACCGAGAAGCTCGTGGATCAAGCCGGCAATGGCTTCATCGACATCCGCTGGGATGCCGCCACGGAGTGCGACGACGAAGAACCCGGGTCGACAGCCGCGTGCGTGGTGCGGGGCAAACCGCTCCTCATCCACATGCAGGCCGAGAGCGAGGCTACCAGCGACTGGGAGCGGAAGATGGTGGTCGCCCATGAACTCGCCCATATCTTCCAACACGCTGATGCACGCCGGTTCGAGGACGGCAAGGGCGATGCCGACCGAATGATCGAAAAGGGGCTATTCCAGGGCAGTGAGGAGAAGATGGCCGACTGCTACGCGCTCACCTACTACGACGAGCACACACTCTCCCAGGCCAATGTGACCCTCGGGTACGGCTATGTGTGCAATGCGTCGGAGCGGCAGGCGATCCGGGAGTGGGCAGCGAGCATCAACGCACCAATGCCTGGTTGACGACTAACGTCGGCGCTGACACCGCGGGCAGAAATGGCTGGAGCGATTCATGAACGCCGCGCGCGTGATCGCGCCGCCGCAGCGGGTGCACGGCTCTCCTCCGCGTCCATAGGCGTTCAGTGAGTGCGCGAAGTACCCCGCCTGCCCGTTCACGTTGACATACTGCGCGTCGAAGCTGGTGCCTCCCTCGGCAAGGGCCTTCTCCAGCACCAGGCGCACCTCGGTCATCAACCGGCGCAGCGCCGCCGCAGACAGGTTGCGTCCCGGCGTCTCGGGATGGATGCGGGCCGCCCACAGCGACTCATCCGCGTAGATGTTGCCGATTCCGCTGACCAGCGTCTGATCGAGCAGCATCCGCTTGATAGCGCTCGAGCGCCGACGGGCCGAATCAACGAATGCGCGCTCATCGAAAGCAGGATCCAGGGCATCACGCGCGATGTGCGCGACTTGCGACGGCACCAGAGGCTGAACGCTGCCGAATCCGCCAGCAGCCGCGTCGTGTGTCGCGAGCAGTGCGTCGACGGCGAGCGATCCGAAGGTGCGCTGATCGGCGAAGACGACTGCGAGGCGGCCATGTTGCGGATGCTCGATGTGCATCCGGATGCGCTCATGACGCTCGCGCGGAGCGTCGCTCTCGCGCAGCAGCATCTGGCCACTCATCCCGAGGTGCGTGACAAGCGCTTCCTCCGCGGCATCGGTCTCGGTAGCGAGGAGAGGAAGCCAGAGGAACTTGCCTCGGCGGGCCGCCTCACGTATTCGGCGGCCCTCGAGACGCGCGACGAAGTCGGCAGCGCCGAGCGGATGCCGAGTCAGTGCGCGCTCGTCGAGTACCTCGACCGCGCTGATGGCAGCCCCCGTGACAGCGGGAGAAAGACCCGAGCGGACGACTTCGACTTCAGGAAGCTCTGGCACGCCTGCCGCTCAGGCTCTGGCGCCGAGCTCGCGCCACGCAGTGAGAGCCGCCGCCATCTCAGCCGTCTTCTTGCTGCTGCCCTGACCGATGCACGACAGGTCGCCGACGGTGACCGTCGCCGTGAAGACGCGATCGTGATCGGGGCCGGAAGACTCCACGACGTACAGCGGAGGCGTCTTTCCCAGGCGCGCCGCAAGCTCCTGCAGGCTCGTCTTCGGATCCATCGCCGCACCGTAGCGCTCCGGATCAGCAAGCAGCGGCTTCGTGAGCCGCAGCACCAGATCGGTGGCAGCATCCGGACCGGTCGACAGGAACGTCGCGCCGAAGACGGCTTCCATCGTGTCGGCGAGGATCGAGTCCTTATCGCGTCCGCCGGTGTGCTCTTCGCCGCGGCCGAGCCGCAGGTGTGCGCCCAGGCCGATGCCCCGTGCGACCTCGGCGAGGGCGACTGTCGATACAACGCTTGCGCGCCGCTTCGCCAGTTCGCCCTCATCGAGGTCTGGGTGCGTGGTGAACAGCATCACCGTCACGGCCAGTCCCAGCACCGAGTCGCCGAGGAATTCAAGCCGCTCGTTGTGCGGAATGCCGCCATGCTCATAGGCATAGGAGCGATGCGTCAGAGCCCGTTCCAGAAGATCGGGATCGATCTCAACGCCGAGTTTCTCTGTGAGGGGGGTCTCCCCTGCGAGATGCTCGGACATGGTCTGACAGATCAGACGTCGGCGACCTTGCGGCCCTTGTACTCGAGGAACAGCTCGGTGCCCTGCGAATCGGTGACGACCTTGGCCTGGTGCGGACGGCTGTAGACGACCTGACCGTTCTCGACGGTCTTCACCAGAGCGGTAGGCGTCGCCTTCCACTGCGCACGGCGCGAGCGGGTGTTCGAACGGGAGACCTTGCGCTTCGGGGGGTTACCGGCCATGACTAGCTCTCTTCTTTCTCGGCGGTCCGGCTCTCTGCCGCACCGACCTGGTCTGTGATCTGTTGGAGCGCACTCCACCGCGGATCGATGGGAGCAACGCTCTCTGTGCCCGTGCTCTCGGTCAGCTTCTCGCCCGTTTTCGGGTCAAGCCCCAAGCAATCCGGCTGACACACCGGCTGAAATGGAAGCGACAATACAACCGCATCCCTGACCAGAGTTTCAAGATCCACGTGGTCGTCTTGAACTTCGAAGTCAGTTTCTTCCTGTCCAGGATACGCGAAAAGCTCCTGGATCTCGACTTCGACGGGCGCAGAGATGTCGGTCAGGCATCGACCGCACTGTCCGATGTAGTCGGACTCCACCGTTCCCGACACAAGGATGCCCTCATGAACGGATTCCAGTCGGACCTCGAGGTCGACCGTCTCGCCGGCTTCGACGACGACGATCCCCTCACCCCACTTCTCTTTCAGCGGCACTGAGAAGTTGTGCTCGCGCATCTCTCCGGGCTTGCGGGCGATGTCGTGGACGGGCAGGAAGAACGGTCCATTCACTCGTGATTTCACCCAGCCATGCTACCTGGCTCCCACCTGTGAAGGGCCGGAGCGGTGTTCAGGTCAGAGTCCGCGTGCACCGGTATCGAGGAACTCGGCGACAGCCGGCGGCACGAACGGCGACACGTCTCCACCGAGGGCCGCGACCTGACGTACGAGAGAGCTGGAAACCATCGCATTGGCCGGGTCGGGCAGCAGGAACACCGTCTCGATTCCGGCCAAGTGACGGTTGACGATCGCCATCGGCGATTCGTACGCCACGTCGACCTGCGAGCGGATGCCCTTCACGAGCACGCCCGCATCGACGTCTCGCGCATAGTCGACGAGAAGACCCATGCTCCACGATCCGACGATGATGTGCCCTTCGATGCCGGCTTCGGCGATCGACTGCTCGAGCAGCGTCAGCCGCTGCGCAATCGGCAGCATGGCCTCTTTGCCCGGGTTGTGCACGATGAGCACATGCAGTTCGTCGTAGAGCCGCGCGGCGCGCTCGATCACATCAAGATGACCGAGCGTGGGCGGGTCGAAGGAGCCAGGGACAACGGCGATCCGGCTGTTCATGCTCACAGCCTATGACACGTCTCGATGACTTCCCTCCCAGTCGACGTCGACTGCCACCAGCACTCAGTTCTTGCCGAGTGCCGCGCGGTCAGCATCCGTCACCCGCCGGTCGATGGTGGCGCGGAGCCCCGCATGATGCTCCAAAGTCGGATCGTGCTCGAGGATGTCCGACGCGATCTCCCGTGCCCGCGCAATCAGATCAGCGTCCTTCACCACGCGAAGCAGACGCAAGGACGATCGGATGCCGGATTGGGAAGCCCCCAGCACGTCACCCTCGCCACGCAGTTCGAGGTCGACCTCCGCGAGGGCGAAACCGTCTTGCGTCGCGGCGACGGCATCCACCCGCTCGCGCGAGAGCGAACCGGCCTCTGCTTCGGTGACGAGCAGGCAGAGGCCAGGAAGCTGTCCCCGCCCCACACGGCCTCGCAGCTGGTGCAGCTGCGAGACTCCGAACCGGTCGGCATCCATGATGACCATGGTCGATGCGTTCGGCACGTCGACGCCGACCTCGATGACGGTCGTCGCGACCAGCAGGTCGATCTCCCCCGCCGCGAACGCGCGCATCACCGCATCCTTCTGCTCGGAAGGCATCTTTCCGTGCAGCACCGCTCGTCGCACGTTCGACAGCACCGGGTGCGTGCCCAGCACCTCGTCCAGCTGCACCACGCCCCACCGCGGCCCCCGGCCCTCGGTATCCGGTGGCGTCGCCGTCTCGGCCTCGGTACCCGTCTTAGTCGTGTCGATCGCCGCGCACACGGCGAAGACCTGGCGACCCTCGGCGATCTCTTCCGCTGCACGTGCCCAGACCCGCTGGAACCAGCCGGGATGCTCGGCGAGGGGCGCGACGAACGTTTCGGTCCCCGCACGACCGGCCGGCATCACCCGGATCACGGACGTATCGAGGTCACCGAAGACCGTCATCGCGACCGTACGCGGAATCGGCGTCGCTGTCAGCACCAGCGCGTGTGGCGCTGTGCCCTTCGCACGAAGCGCCTCCCGCTGCTCGACTCCGAAGCGGTGCTGCTCATCGACCACGACAAGCGCGAGGTCGGCGAACGTGGTCTTCTCGGCGAGCAGCGCATGTGTGCCGATGACGATGAGCGCCTGCCCGGACGCCACCCGCAGTGCGGCTTTCCGCCGTTCCGGGGCCGACATCTGCCCGGTCAGCAGGGTCGGCATCAGCCGCGGTGCGAGATCCGGCCCGAGCATCCTCGCGATCGAGCGCAGATGCTGGCCGGCAAGAACCTCGGTCGGCGCGATCAGCGCAGCCTGTCCACCGGATTCCGCCACCTGCAGCATCGCGCGCAGTGCGACCAGGGTCTTGCCCGAGCCGACCTCGCCCTGCACAAGCCGGTTCATGGGGCGATCTGCGGTGAGGTCGGCGGCGATCTCGGCTCCGACCTGCTGCTGATCGGTGGTGAGAGAGAACGGCAAGCTGGCATCGAACGTCTCCCGCAGCCCGCCGGCCGCCGCCGGACGCGGGGTGGCGGTGAGCGACCGAACCTGTTCGCGCTGCTGCAGAAGCGCTGCCTGCAGCGTCAGCGCCTCGTGCACACGCAGCGTGCGCACGGCCGGGTCGATGTCATTGCGGGTCTTCGGCCGATGGATGCCGTCGAGCGCGGCGCGAGCCGTGAGCAGGTGCTCGGACACGCGCAGCGCTTCGGGCAGCGGATCCGGCACATCACCGAGCTGATCGAGCACCCGGGTGATCATCTTCGCGAGCTGCCAGCTCTGCACGGCCGACGTCGCCGGATAGATCGGAATGGGCACGTTCTTGCGGGCATCGGCCCGACGCTGGGCGGAATCGAGATCGTCGAAGAGCTCATACTCGGGGTGCGCGAACTGCACCGTGTCCTTGAACATGCCGACCTTGCCGGAGAAGATGCCCCGGCGGCCGACCGACAGCTCCTTCTGCCGCCATTCTGCTTGGCCCGGCCCCTTCGCGAAGAAAGTGAGCGACATCCGCCCGAGGCCGTCGCCGATGACGACTTCGAGCATGGCGCCCGGCTTGTTGCGCATGCGCCGCATGCTGGACGAGAGCACCTCGGCGACGATCGTGACCGTTTCGCCGATCGGCAGGTCGCGAATCGGCGTCAACTCGCCAGGGTCCGCGTAGCGGCGCGGATAGTGGCCGAGCAGATCGCCGACCGCCTTCATTCCGAAGGCGCGGTCGAGCGTGCGCGCTGGGGCGGCGCCGAGAGCGTCGGACAGCGAGGTATCGAGCTCGAAGGACATGATCCGAGTCTAAGGAGGGCTGCAGACCTCGCGCGTCGGCAGTGCCTGACATCGGTCGGACGGGCGCCGTGTCGTATCGTGAACGGGTGACGAGGATCATCGCGGGCGCAGCCCGAGGAGCACGGCTCGAGGTACCCGGTGTCGGCACGCGGCCCACCAGCGACAGGGTGCGGGAGTCACTGTTCGGCGCACTCGAGTCGATGGATGCCATCGAAGGCGCCCGTGTTCTCGATCTGTACGCCGGCAGCGGCGCGCTCGGGTTGGAATCGTGGAGTCGCGGTGCGATCTGGGTCGACCTCGTCGAGCGGGCGCGGCAGTCCGCCACGATCGTCGGGCGCAATGCAGCCGTCGTCGCACGGGCGATGAGCACAGCGCCCGCCGCGAAGGTGCATCAAGCCACGGTGCATGCCTTCCTCGCCCGCGCTGCCGGTCCGTACGATCTCGTCTTCACCGATCCGCCGTACGACCTCGAAGATGCCGCGATGAGCGCAGATCTGGAAGCACTCGCTCCACTGCTCTCCCCCGACGCCGTCGTGGTCATCGAGCGCGCGCGGCGCGCCACGGCACCGGATCTGGGGTCGGCAGGGCTGCAGCTTCTGCGCGAGAAGACCTACGGCGATACCACCCTGTGGTGGGCCGAGCCCGCGGATCAGTCGCTGACGACCCCGTCCCAGTCGCGGTAGGGATCCCACCCGGAGTGCACGACAGGTGTGCCGTCGACGAGAACGCCATGCTCTCTTCCTTCGATGACGACGCCGATCGCCTGGAACCCCGCTGGCAGGCCGTGCTCGCGTACAGCATCCGAGGGAAATGCGGCGAGGAGTCCGTGATCTTCTCCCCCGGCCAGCGCGCGCTGGCGGTCGCCGCCGAACGCCAAGGCGTCCAACGCTGCACCGGAGAAGTCGATCGCCGCACCGGAGGCCTCGGCCATTCGCCCCGCATCCAGCGTCAGGCCGTCGGACACGTCCATCATCGCCGAAGCCCCCGCGTCTGCCGCCGCCGGGGCCAGGCCGATCGGCGGGTGCGGTCGCAGCTGCCGGTCCAGTGCGTGCTGCTCGACAGCATCGAGCTTGGTGCTGTCTATCGCCACCGGTGTCTCACCATCGCGGAACCTCTGAAACAGCAGGTCCAAGCCGGCGGCTGCGACTCCGAGCTCGCCTGCCAGCGCGATGACGTCGCCGGGACGCGCGCCGGCGCGCGTCACCGCAGTACGGCCGCCGAGATCGCCGAGGGCGGTGACAGCGACCATCATCAGTTCGGAGACCGTCAGATCGCCGCCGACGACCGCGCATCCCGGTGCCAGCGCCGCGCATGCCTCTCGGAGGCCATCCGCCATCTGAGTGACGTACGACAATCGCGTGCCGCGCGGCACAGCCAGAGAGACCAGCAACGCGGTTGGCGTCGCCCCCATCGCCGCGACATCGGCAAGGTTGACGGCCGCGGCCTTCCACCCGAGGTCGTAGCCGGTGGTCCAGGTGGTGCGGAAGTCAGGCCCGTGCACGAGCGTATCGGCCGTGGCCACGACCGCACCCGACGGGGTGGTGATCACGGCGGCGTCGTCACCTGGACCGAGCAGCGCATGCGCGGCAGGCGCCGTGCGCGCGAGGATCGCACGCAGCACCGCTCCTTCCGAGAGGTCGCCGATGAGCGGGTCTTCGTCGTCAGCGGATGCCATGCCGACAACGGTAGCCTGGAATCATGCTCCGACGTCTCGCTCTCCTGTGCGCCGCGCTGACGCTGGTCGTCCTCACCGGATGCTCGAGCACTGTGGCGCTGGAGCCGGCGAAGGATGCGAACAACCCCGCCTGCGCCGAGGTGACGGTTCGGCTTCCGAAGGTGGTGTCCGACCAGGATCGCCGCTGGACCGACGCCCAGGCCACGGGTGCGTACGGCGACCCCACCAGTGTCATCGTGGCGTGCGGTGTTGCGGTGCCGGGGCCGACGAGCGAGCTGGCCTGCATCACCCTCGACGGAATCGACTGGCTCGTCGACGAGTCGCAGGCGCCGAAGATGCGCATGACGACCTATGGACGAGACCCTGCCGTGCAGGTGTTCGTCGACACCGCAGTGGTCAGCGCCAACCAGGTCTTGACCAACAGCAGCATCGTGTCTGCCGTACGCCAGATTCCCGCTCAGCGGGAGTGCACGGCGCCGGCAGAGCTGCCGGAATAGGCCGAGCGCCCTTCGAGAGGCACAGGGCCCCTGAATCAGGCTCGGGGATCTGACTCAGCGGTTGAGGCCGGCCTCGATCAGCTCGGAGATGAGTTCGCCGTAGCTCAGGCCCGAGGCGATCCAGCACTTCGGGAACATCGAGATCGGTGTGAACCCGGGCATCGTATTCAGCTCATTCACGATGATGTCGCCGTCGTCGGTGAGGAACACGTCCACCCGCGCGAGCCCGCGTCCGTCGACAGCTGCGAATGCGGCAAGACCGATCCGCTGTACCGCGGCGATCTGCTCGTCCGAAAGATCTGCCGGGCACACGACATCGACGCCCTCGCCGCCGAGGTACTTGCCCTCGAAGTCGTAGAAGCCGCGTGAGGTCAGCACGATCTCACCGGGCAGTGAAGCGCGCACACCCGTCGGGCTCTCCAGAATGGCGACTTCGATCTCGCGTCCGACGATGCCCGCTTCTACCAGCACCTTCTCGTCTTCGTCGAAGGCGATCTGCAGTGCGGCATCGAGCTCGGCAGCATCCGTCACCTTCGACACCCCGACGCTGGACCCCGCACGCGCAGGCTTCACGAACAGCGGGAGACCCAGCTGCGCGATCTGTGCGCGCAGCGCTGAGGAATCGGCTTCCCATGCTCGCCGACGCACGGTCACGCCGGGAGCAACCGGAATCCCCTCGGCCTGAAGGGCAACCTTCATGAAGTGCTTGTCCATGCACAGCGCGGAATCCAGCACGCCACCGCCCGCGTAGGGAACCTCCAGCGTGTCGAAGTACCCCTGGATGGTGCCGTCTTCGCCATGGGTGCCGTGCAGGATCGGCAGCACGACGTCGACCTCGCCGAGATCGACGACGGAGCCGTCGGGTGCGGCGACGCGCAGCATCCGCTCTCCCCCGGGCTCGGGCCAGTGCACTCGTGTGTCGTTGTCGATGACCTCGGGCATGTGCGCGGCGTCGAGTGCGAATTTCGCCGGGTCGTCCTGCTCGAGGACGAATGCGCCTTCGCGGGTGATTCCGACGGGGATCACCGCGTAGCGTTCGCGATCAATCGCCGCTAGAACTCCGCCCGCCGTTGCGGAACTGATCGAATGCTCGCTGGAACGCCCGCCGAAGAGCACCACCACCGTCTGCTTGTCCATGATTGGTCCTCTCCTCCTGGGGAGTGTCGTCGTCGGTAGTCAGGTGTGGCGCGATATGCCGCGGGTCAAGCCTGCCGTCGAGCACCATCTTCACCTGCTCCACGATGGGCATGTGCACTTCGGACTCGCGAGCGAGCTGCAGGATCGGCGCGACGGAGGCGAGGCCCTCGGCGGTCTGCTGCATCTGCTTCACCACATCTTGAAAGCTGTAGCCCTGCCCGAGCAGTCGTCCCGCGGTGTTGTTGCGGCTCAGCGGCGACTGGCAGGTGGCGATCAGATCGCCGAGGCCGGCAAGCCCCTGCAGGGTCTCAGGCTGTGCGCCGTTCGCTACCGCGAAGTCGGTCATCTCCACGAGCCCGCGAGTGATGATCGACGCCTTCGTGTTCTCGCCGTAGCCGACGCCATCGACGATGCCGATGGCGACGGCGATGAGGTTCTTCAGCACGCCGCCGAATTCGGTGCCGATCACATCGGTGTTCACGAAGGAGCGGAAGTAGTGGTTGCGGGCGGTGCGGGCGACAGCATCCGCGGTCTCCTGGCTGCGCGAGGCGATGACAGCTGCTGTCGGCTGCTCGCGGGCGATCTCGAGCGCGAGGTTGGGACCGGATGCCACAGCGATGCGCTCCGGATCGCAGCGCAGCTCCTGTTCGATGACCTGGCTCATCCGCAGCCCGGTGGTGCGCTCTACGCCCTTCATCAGGCTGACGATCGGCACGTCGCTGTCGACGATCAGAGGCCGCAGTGCCTTGAGGTTCTCGCGGAGGGACTGGCTCGGGACGGACAGATAGATCTGGTCGGCTCCTTCGAGAGCGCGAGCGATCTCGTGGGTGGCGCCGATGGAACGCGGCAGGTTGATGCCGGGCAGGTATTTCGAGTTGCGCTTGGCCTCGGCGATCTCGAGCGCGAGCTCCGGCCGACGTGCCCACATCGTCACGTGTGCGCCGCCGTCGGCGAGGATCTTGCCGAAGGTGGTGCCCCAGCTCCCCGCACCGATGATCGCGGCACGAGTGCTGGAGTTCGGCGGTATCCGCTTAGGAGTCAAGACGCCCCGTCTCCCTCTGCCCGTGATCTGCGGGATTCCAGCGCGCCGCCGGAGCCTTCTCGTCACGCAGCTGCTCGAGCAGCGCCGTGACGGCCACCATCAACCGGTCAGTGGCCTCGACGAGGACAGCGTTCTCGCCGCCCCGGCCCCGGAGGTCGGACAGATCTACCGGGTCGCCGATGAGCACCCGCACCCGCTTGCGCAGCGGCCACAGGCTCAGTCCCTTCTGGTAGCGGCCCATGATCTCCTGCGTGCCCCACTGCGCCATAGGGATCAACGGAATGTCGCCCGCCAGCGCGAGGCGCACGGCGCCGGACTTGCCCCGCATGGGCCACAGATCCGGGTCGCGGGTGAGCGTGCCCTCGGGATAGACGATCACGCCTCGTCCGTGCTCGACGAGATCGCTGGACTGCTTCAGGGTCTGCTTTGCCGCGGATGCCGAGGACGAGCGTGCAACGGGGATCATCCCGGTCTTGCGCAGCACCCAGCCCAGCACCGGAATGCGAAAGAGGCTCTCCTTGGCCATGAACCGTGGCAGTCGGCCGGTGCGGTACACCGCGATCGCGACGACGAGCGGGTCGAACTCGGAGTAGTGGTTGGGAGCGAGCACGAACGCACCCTTTCGCGGCAGCTTCTCGGCACCGGTCGTGGTGATCTTCGCCAGCAGCGAGACGAGCGGGATGACGATCACCGCCAGCGGCCAGAAGAGGCTGGGACGACTGCGTTCGGATGCTGCCATCAGATCACCGGACGACGTCGAAGTCTGCGCCGAGAGCCCGAAGTTTCTCGAGGAACTTCTCGTAGCCGCGGCTGAGGATGTCTACACCCGACACCTGGGATTCGCCCTCTGCCGTCAACGCGGCGATGACGTGACTGTAGCCGCCCCGGAGGTCAGGCACCACGATGTCTGCCGCGCGCAGCGGCGTCGGCCCGGTGATCACCGCGGCCTGCTCGAGTTCGCGGCGCGCCACGCGGCGCGGGCCGTTCTGAAGCCCGTGCGGATGGACCTCGATGTCGGCGCCCATCTTCACCAGCGCGTCTGTGAAGCCGAAGCGGTTCTCGTACACGGTCTCGTGCACGATGGAGCGCCCCTTTGCCTGAGTCAGCGCGACGATCAGCGGCTGCTGCCAGTCGGTCATGAACCCGGGGTGCACATCGGTCTCGACGGTGACGGGCTTCAGCGCAGTGTCGCGGCGGAACAGAATGCCGTCTTCCTGCACGTCGAACCAGCCACCGGCCTTGCGGAAGACGTTGAGGAAGGTCAGCATCTCCTGCTGCTTCGCTCCGCCGACGAAGATCTCGCCGTCGGTCGCCAACGCGGCGCACGCCCAGGACGCTGCTTCGTTGCGGTCGAAGATGCAGCGGTGGTCGTAGCCGCGGAGTTCGTCGACTCCCTCGATGAAGATGACCCGATTCGGCTCGTACGAGATGATCGCGCCCATCTTCTGCAGCAACGCGATGAGATCCATGATCTCCGGCTCGATGGCTGCGTTGCGCAGCTCGGTAGTGCCTTCAGCGCGCACGGCGGTCAGCAGAACCTGCTCGGTCGCTCCAACACTGGGGTAGGGCAGGTGGATGTTCGCGCCCTTGAGACCGTTCGGTGCAGAGAGGCGGATGCCGTTGGGCTGCTTCTCGACGACCGCGCCGAATTTGCGCAGCGCATCGAGGTGGAAGTCGATAGGGCGGTCGCCGATCCGGCATCCGCCGAGATCGGGGATGAACGCCTGGCCGAGACGGTGCAGCAGCGGGCCGCAGAACAGAATCGGGATGCGAGAGGCGCCGGCGTGGGCGTCGATCTCCTCGAAATGCGCCGACTCGACCTCGCTCGGGTCGAACACCATCGAACCGGGCTCGTCGCCCTCGCTGACGTTTACTCCGTGCACCTCGAGCAGCGAGCGCACGACGGCGACGTCGCTGATATCCGGAACGTCACGGAGGATGCTGGTGGTCTCGCCCAGGAGCGCCGCCACCATCGCCTTGGTGGCGAGGTTCTTGGCGCCCTTGACGTCGACCCGACCGCGCAGCGGCCGGCCTCCGCGGATCGCAAGGACGGATCCGGCGGGAACCGGAGCCAGGTCAACTGCAGCATCGCGCGGCGGTGTCGTCATTCGGGCCTCTTCTTCATCTGGACACGCACGGTGGTTACCGCGGTGTCTGAGTCTGTCACGGCGGGTGCCGCGGGAGCTCATGACTCCCGGCCCACCTGGTTCCTGCCGCTAGCGGACAGGAATCGTACGTGGCCGCCACGACTCGCGGCGGGCCTCGAACTGTGCGATCTTGTCTTCGTTGCGCAGGGTGAGCCCGATGTCGTCGAGCCCTTCGAGGAGCCGCCATCTAGTGTAATCGTCGATCCCGATGGACGTCTGAAAGGCACCGATCGTGGCAGTGCGTGTCTCGAGGTCGACGGTGATCTCGCGGCCGGGGTCCTCATCGATAAGAGCCCAAATGCGCTCGATACTGGCTTCGTCGACGGTGGCAGCCAGCAGCCCCTGCTTGCCGGAGTTGCCCCGGAAGATGTCTGCGAAGCGGGCGCTCAACACCACCTGGAAACCGTAATCGCGCAACGCCCATACGGCGTGCTCACGGCTGGAGCCCGTACCGAAGTCGGGGCCGGCGACGAGCACCGATGCGTGCTGGAACGGCGCCTGGTTGAGGACGAACTCGGGATTTTGGCGCCACCCGTGAAACAGTGCGTCCTCGAACCCGGTCTTGGTGACGCGCTTGAGGAATACGGCGGGGATGATCTGGTCGGTGTCGACATTGGAGCGCTTGAGCGGTGCAGCGACTCCGGTGTGCGTGCGGAACTTCTCCATCAGTTGCTCCCCTCCAGGTCAGCGGGGCTAGAGAGCGTGCCCCGAACCGCTGTAGCCGCTGCGACCAGCGGTGAGACCAGGTGGGTGCGGCCGCCCTTGCCCTGTCTTCCCTCGAAGTTGCGGTTGGACGTCGATGCGCAGCGCTCGCCGGGGGCGAGCTGGTCGGGGTTCATGCCCAGACACATCGAACAGCCGGCGAAACGCCACTCGGCCCCGAACGCCGTGACGATCTTGTCGATGCCTTCGGCCTCGGCTTCGAGGCGCACCCGCGCCGAGCCGGGGACGACCATGACGCGAACCCCGTCGGCCTTCTTCTTGCCCTCGATGATCGAAGCGAAGGCGCGGAGGTCTTCGATGCGGCTGTTCGTGCACGACCCCATGAACACGGCATCCACCGGCACTTCTTTCAGCGGCGTGCCCGGGGTGAGCGCCATGTACTCCAGCGCCCGCTCCGCCGCGGCGCGCTCATTGGCATCCGCGATGTCCGCCGGATCGGGGACGGATGCCGACAGCGAGCTGCCCTGCCCGGGGTTGGTGCCCCACGTGACGAAGGGCTCGAGCTCGTTCGCGTCGAGGAACACCTCGGCGTCGAAGACGGCGCCCTCGTCGGTGGGCAGCGTGCGCCAGTAGGCAACGGCCTCATCCCAGTCGGCGCCCTGCGGTGCATGCGGCTTGCCCTGCACATAGGCGAACGTCGTCTCATCGGGGGCCACCATCCCGGCGCGCGCACCCGCCTCGATCGACATGTTGCAGATCGTCATGCGGCCTTCCATGGAGAGGGCCCGGATCGCACTGCCGCGGAACTCGAGGACGTAGCCCTGGCCACCACCCGTGCCGATCTTCGCGATCACTGCGAGGATGATGTCTTTGGCGGTCACACCCGGCTTGAGCTCACCGTCGACCGTGATCGCCATCGTCTTGAACGGCTTCAGCGGCAGAGTCTGCGTGGCCATCACGTGCTCGACCTCGCTCGTGCCGATGCCGAAGGCCATCGCACCGAAGGCGCCGTGCGTCGAGGTGTGCGAGTCACCGCACACGACGGTGATGCCGGGCATCGTCAGACCCAGCTGCGGTCCCACGACATGCACGATTCCCTGCTCGGCGTCGCCCAGCGAGTGCAGCCGCACACCGCACTCGGCCGCGTTGCGACGCAGAGTCTCGATCTGAGTGCGGCTGGTGAGGTCGGCGATCGGCTTGTCGATGGCCAGCGTCGGCGTGTTGTGGTCTTCGGTGGCGATCGTCAGATCGACCCGTCGCAAGGGGCGGCCCTCGGAGCGCAGGCCGTCGAATGCCTGCGGGCTGGTGACCTCGTGCACCAGGTGCAAGTCGATGTAGATGAGATCGGGTTCATCATTCTCGCCCTTGACGACGAGGTGATCATCCCAGACCTTCTCGGCAAGGGTGCGCGGTCGCGTTGTGCTGGTCATGCGGTGTGTTCTTCCTGCTCGATGGGTGGGGCCACACAGGACTCCGCGACGAGGAAGGCCTAGATCGAGGTCCCGTCGCGGCCGCTAAGAAGGAGAACCACTCGCCGCATGTCGGTCAGTTTACATGGCCGGAGCTGGCGTTCAGGTCGTGCGTCACGATGTGACGCACTCAGCCGCCGGTGATCCCCCGCTTCTGACGTGCAGAGGAGATGAGGCTCGCTATCGTCGCGACCGCCATCGACGCGACGATCACGCCGAGCGACGCCCAGTTGCCGATATCGGGTGCCCATGCGATGGGCATGCCCCCGTTGATGAACGGCAGCTCGTTCTCGTGCAGAGCGTGCAGGATGAGCTTCACGCCGATGAACCCGAGGATGAATGCGACGCCGAAATGCAGGTACTTCAGCTTCTCGAGCAGGTCGCCCAGCAGGAAGTACAGCTGCCGGAGCCCCATCAGCGCGAACAGGTTCGCGGTGAACACGATGAAAGTATCGGTGGTGACGCCGAAGATCGCAGGGATGGAATCGACGGCGAACATCAGGTCGGTGACGCCGAGCGAGACGAACACGATGAGCATCGGCGTCCAGATCTTCTTGCCGTCGACCACGGTGCGCACCTTCGGGCCGTCGTACTCGTCGCTGATCGGGATCACGCGGCGAATCGTGCGCACGATGAAATTCTCGGTCTGCTTATCGTCTTCATGCTTGTCCGGCATCACCTGGCGGATCGCGGTGAACACCAGGAAAGCGCCGAAGATGTAGAAGATCGGGCTCAGATGCTGGACGGCAGTCCCCACGATGATGATGAAGATCGCACGCAGCACCAGCGCGATGATGATTCCGACCATCAGCGCTTCCTGCTGGTACCGCCGTGGCACCGAGAACTGCGCCATGATCAGCACGAAGACGAAGAGGTTGTCGATGGAGAGGCTGTACTCCATCGCCCAGCCCGTAAGGAAGTCCAGCGAGGTTTGGGCGCCTCCGACGAAGAACAGCACACCGGCGAAGATCAGCGCCAGAGAGACGTAGAACACCACCCAGAGGCTGGACTCTTTGGTGGATGGAATGTGCGGACGCTTCAGAATCAGAAGCAGATCGGCCAGAAGCACGGCCGTGAGAACGACCAATGCGGTGATCTCGAACCAGGCGGGAATGATCAAGGGCGAGCGCCTTTCGAAAGGGGGTTGCAGAGAACCGAAAGTCTCTCCCCCGCACGTGATGTGCGTCGCGCGACCGGAGCAGCGTTGACGATGCTCGTGATGACGATCCGCGCGGAAATGGGATACTCCCCTTCGCTGAACTGATCGTACCGGAATCTGAGACGATGAGACATCCCTCGACACTCATAGGTGAGAGACATACTGCGAACGACAGCGATCGGAACAGGAATGCCGACGAACAACGAAGACCGCGAGTGGGCCGAACGGGCAGCATCCGGAGACCAGGATGCGTTCCGCGCGATCTATCGCGCTCACGTCAAGCCGGTGTACTGGATCGCCCACGGCATCCTCGGGTCGATCCCAGATGCCGAGGACATCGCTCAGGAGACCTTCGTGGTCGCCTGGCGGAAGCTGCCGGGTCTGCAACTGGCGGGCACCTCGCTTCTTCCGTGGCTGGCAACGATCTGCCGCTTCCAGGCGGCCAATCGGCTGCGGGTGCTGCGGCGGGATCGCGCGAACACGGCGGATGCACTGGATGAGACGATCCCCGACACGGTGAGTGTCGAAGATCAGGTCATCTCCACCGCCCTCGCGGAGCGCATCGCCAGTGAGGTGGGCCTCCTCGACGAAATGGATCGTGCGATCTTCCGGCTCTGCGCAGTGGATGGCTATGCCTATCGGACCGCCGCGGAAGAACTGGGTGTCAGTCATGCGGTCGTTCGCAATCGTCTCTCCCGAGTGCGCACGCGCCTCCGCGGCGCGGTGAAGGAAGTGAGAGACGCATGAGCGAGAACACAGGCATCACGCTGCCACCGCTGAGCGACGACAGCATCGCCCGAATCGAGAGCGCTGTCTTCGACGAGATCGGCGACGAGGCTCCGACGCACGTCGCACCGCCCGTGGCAGCCGGTGCGCGGGTCGCGCATCGTCAGCGCCGCGGCTGGGCCACCGGGCTCGGCATCGCCGCGGCCTTCGTCGGTGGCATCCTCATCGCACCACCTCTGCTGAACGCCGTCACGATGTCATCGATGGACGCTTCGTCTGGCGCGTACGCTCCCGCAGAACGCGGCCCGGGCGGTGCGTTCGAGAACGCACCCGAGATGTCGGCCGCCGACGGCGCCGCATCAGCGGATGCGTCGAGCGGGAGTGCCGGCGGCAGCGACGTCACGGATGGTCGCGACATCATCACGACCGCCCAGGTCACCCTGCGCGTCGCGGATGTCGCAAAGGCGACGGATGCCATCACTGCGCTCGCGGCGAAGCATGACGGGTATGTCGAAGCAACAGACATCGGCTTCGCGCAGGGGTCATCGAGCGATTCCATGCCGGTGGAGCCGCGCGAAGCGGGCAGCGGCTGGATCAGCATCCGCGTTCCGGCCGACCAGCTCTCCGACGTCGTGCAGGCTGTCGGCGCCGACGGCGACGTGCTGCGGTCATCGATCTCGCGGCAGGACGTCACCTCCACCGCCGTGGACCTGCGAGCACGAGTGGATGCGCTGCAGGCGTCGGTAAAACGGCTGACCGAGCTCATGGCCAAGTCGGGCTCGGTCGGCGATCTGATCGCGGCGGAGTCTGCGCTCAGCGAGCGTCAGGCCGAGCTGGAGAGCTACGAGCAGCAGCTGAAGGGCATCGATGAGCAGGTCGCGATGTCGACGGTGTCGATCAATCTGACCGAGCACACAACGGCGACGACCGCCGACCCAGCCGGGTTCGGCGACGGACTGCTGGCCGGTTGGAACGGGCTGATCGTCTCATTGAACGCCCTTGTGGTGGCCGTCGGCTTCCTGCTCCCCTGGCTCGCCGTCGCAGGTGTCGTGTTGCTGATCGTCTGGCTGATCCGTCGGCGTCGCCGTGCAGCATCTGCCTCGAAGTAACCATACTCTCGCACAGCTCAGCGAGGGGGCGACGTCTCTGAAGGTTCCCACCCTGTACGCAGCGCTTGAGCGACTGGAGCACAGCGGCCTCATCCACTCCGACGGCGAAGAAGTCGTGGACGGCAGGGCGCGTCGGTACTTCGCGATCACCGAGGCCGGATCCGAGACGCTTCGTGAAGAAGCTGCGCGCCTGGCGGTCAGGGTGCGAGTCGCCACGGAGCGTCTTGCCGCCGTCCGCGCGCGGCGTCGGCTTCGACAGGTTTCGCGCTGGTAGGCATCGCGTGATGACTCTCGAGACGCATTACCGTCGCCTGCTGCGCTGGTACCCGGCTTCATGGCGCGCCGTACACGGGGACGTGCTCATCGGGACGCTGATGGATGCTGCCGAGGCTGAGGGGCGCACCCGCCCCAGCGGTGCAGAGGCGCGGAGCATGATGCTGCACGGAATCGGTGAGCGCTTCACAGTGCGCGCTGCCCTGCTCGCGGCAGTTGGAGCACTCCCGTTCTCCTTCGCCGGAATCCTGGTGACTCTCGTCGGGCTCGACACAATCGCTCAGTTCGGCGGCGGGTGGGTGCCGCTTGCGCTGAACCTGCTGGTCGCAGCGCCACTGGCAACCATCGCCGCTCTGGCTCTGCCGCGCCACGCGGGGCTGCTCCGTCCCGACCGAGTGCTAGCAGTGCTGCTCCTGGCCGTCACGGCTTGGGCATGCGCTTTCTTGGCTGCATGGTCCTGGTCGGTCGGATTCGATGAGGCAGATGCCGGCCTGTTGCGCACCCCGTTCTCGCTGGCATTCGGTCCACTCTTCGTCGCCGGGTGGGCCATCGGCGGGCTGGCGTTCGCCCTGGCCGTGCTCGAACTCGGCCGGTCGTTGCCCCGCGGAATCCGCTGGGCGCCGCCCCTCGTGAGTGCGGTGATCGCTCCACCGGTGATCGGGCTCGCTGCGTACCCCCGTACTCCGGCTTTCTCGCAGGCACCGGGCTCTTGGTGATCAGCGCGGTAACGATTGCACGCCGAAGTCCTGGCAGCCCTCGCACCCCGGTGATCAACACAGCAAATCCAATCGACGGGAGACTGCGCCGTCACGCGGGCATCATCGCCCTCCTGAGCGTTGTTATCGGCGTGGCCTGTGCTGTTTTTGCGGTGCTGGGCAGCACTCTGATGCCGACGATCGATACGACTCGGGCGATGCAGATCGGACTTGCTGCGGGAGCACTGGCCAGCATCCCTGTGCTGTATGCCGTCGCTCGGCTGCTTGCCGCGCGACGACCGCGACTACGGACGCAGCTCTGGTGCGGGATACTGCTGGTCGCGCTCGACATTGTCTGGCACGCCGTCGCGACACTCACGGGTGCACTGAGTTCCGGCGACCTGCCCTGGCCTCCAGTGATTCTGGCCGCGGTAGGCATCGGAGTGGTCACTTTTGCACTGCTGCGCACGGCTCCCTCGCTGCGCTGGCTGCTCTCAAGCGCCCTTGTGCTGACCGCGCTCATCCCCCTGTGGGGTCTGCTGGTCATGGGCGGATTCATCGCGCCCTTCGCCGCCGTCGGCCTGGCGATCTGGTGCCTGCACAGCCGGAAGAGCACACGCCCGACATCCGGTCAGTTTGCTCAGATCTCTTGATATTCCGCGGTATACAAGAACTCTTGTGAGTATTCGGCTTCGCCTCTAGCGTTGTCGACGTGGAAGACATCTCGGTCATCACGGCCATCACACACCCGCTCCGTCGGCGCATCGTCGATCGGCTGCTGCTGCACGGCGCCACCCAGGTCGGCGTGCTCGCCCGGGCACTCGACGCGCAGGTCGGCAGCATCAGTCATCATCTGAGGATGCTGCAGAAGGCCGGCGTCGTCGAACAGGTCGATTCGCCGGACGGTGATCGTCGCGCCAGCTGGTGGCAGCTCGCGCGGAGATCGTTCAGCTGGTCATCCGCGGACTTCGAGTCCCCTGCGGATTCGCTGATCGCTCGAGAAGCGCAGCGCGCGAATGTGCGGAACCAGCTGGATCGCCTGCAGCGCTGGTATCGCGTCTCGGCGCAGAGCGACGTCGAGGGCTTCAGCACCGACACGCTGGCGTGGGCGACCTCCGAGGAGCTGAACGAGCTGCAGCACCGGCTGACCTCTCTGCTCGATGAGTGGAAGGCCGGGATCGACCGCACGGACGGCGAAGAGCGCCTGCCGGTCTACTTCTTCGCGCACGGCTTCCCGACCGAGGTGTGAGATGACGACGAGCGAGACTCGGATGCTGCGCCGTCCGCCCGCTTTCCGGAGGGACCGCCTGGTGCAGGCGTGGCTGACCATCAAGGCGGTTTCGGATGCCGGTGATGCGATCTTCCTGATCGCGTTCGCCTGGACCGCCGTGCAGATCGCTTCTCCCGCCATGGCCGGGCTGGTCGTGGCCGCGGGCACGCTCCCACGCGCCATTCTGCTGCTGATCGGTGGCGCCTATGCGGATCGCGCGGATGCCAGACGACTGATGGTGCTGTTCAATGTGCTGCGGATCGTGGTGCTGATCACGGTCACAGTCTGGTGCCTTGCGACGACACCCACCGTGGCGCTGCTGCTGGCGGCAAGCGTCGCTTTTGGACTGTGCGACGCGCTCTTCGAACCGGCCGCCGGAACCATGCCCCGACAACTCGTGGACGTCGCGGATCTGCCCGCATACTCTGCGCTCAGCCAGACGCTCTCACGGCTGGGCACAATGGCGGGTTCGGCGATCGGCGGATTTGTCGTCGCAGCCTACGGCATCTCCGGCAGCGCCGGCCTGAACACTGTCACCTACGCGGTGGTCGTCGTCTTCATCGCGCTGTGGCTGCGCCCGCGCTTCGCCCTTCCCCGCGCGACCGCCCAGCAGAGCGTGCTGCGCGATGTCGCCGACGGCTTCCGGCATCTCGGCCGGGAGCGAGCCACGCGGACGCTCGTGATCGCCCTGTCCGGGCTGAACCTGGCTGTCGGGCCCGCAATCTCGATCGGTTTGCCCCTGCAGGCGACTGCTCGGGGCTGGGGCGCCGGCGCCGTCGGCGTGTTCGAGGCGCTGGTCGGCGGAGGGGCGATGATCGGTGCGCTGGTGGTGGTGCGGTGGAGGCCGCGGCGCGAGGCGGTGGGCGGGTTCACCGCGCTGATCGTGCAGGGCCTGGCGATCGTCGCGCTCGGCACCGGCTCTCCAACCTTGGTGGGCGTCGGATGCCTCGTGGTCGGACTCACCGCCGGCTTCGCGTCGGTGCTGCTGGGTTCGACCTTCGCCGCGACGGCGGCTCCCGACCACCTCGGCCGGCTCGGGTCGATCCTGCGGCTGGGGGATGACTGTCTGATGCCTGTTGCCATGTCCGTGTTCGGGCTGCTCGCCAGCATCCTCCCTCTGTTCACACCTTTCGCGCTATACGGCGCGGCGATGGCGCTGCTGATGATCGTGCCGCTGCGCAACCCGCAGATCCGCGGGCTCATGCTGTCAAGCCCTGTCGAAACGTGACCGGCCCCGGATAGCCTTCCGGGCATGATGTCAGACGCATTCCTCCCCCGCCACGCCATCGTCACAGCCTCGGACTCCGGTATCGGCGCCGCGACGGCCGTGGCTCTCGCCGCCGCCGGAATGGATGTCGGCATCACCTGGCACGAGGATCAGGAGGGTGCTGAGCGTACGGCCGAGGTGGTGCGCTCACGGGGCCAGCGTGCCGTGGTCGCGCGCTTCGACGCGACGGAGTTCGATGCCGTGCCCGGTGTCATCGACAATCTCCGGGAGAGGCTGGGCGGACTTGACGTGTTCGTGAACAACGCGGGGGCGAGCACCCCGCGTTCGGTGCTGGAGATTCCAATGACGGAATGGCTGGGCACGATGGCGTTGAACGTCGACGGGGCGTTCCTCGGGATGCAGACCGCAGCGCGGCACATGGTGCAGGCCGGTTCGGGAGGGCGGCTGATCGCGGTGACCAGCGTGCATGCGCATCAGCCGCGGGTCGGGCTCGCTGCGTACATCGCGGCCAAGCATGCGCTCTCCGGACTCATCAAGACAATGGCGCAGGAGCTCGGTCGTCACGGCATCACGTCGAACGCCGTTGCCCCCGGCGAGATCGCGACGGCGGCCAGCGGGCGCACATCAGAGGACGCCGACCGCACGCATCGGCCCGGCATCCCTCTGGGCCGGCCAGGGAAGGCCGAGGAGGTGGCGGCGGTGATCGCCTTCCTCGCCTCACCTGCTTCCAGCTATGTGACCGGCGCCGATTGGCCGGTGGACGGCGGGATGCTGCAGATGGGCCCCGAGGCCGGCTCGGGTCTACCGGACGACTCGTGGCGCGACCTCTGACGTCGGTACGGGTCCGAACCATAGCGGACGACGCGGGTGCATCAGTGCCCAACCGCGCTGATGTGCCAGAGACGCGCCAGCCGCATAGACAGAGCGGCGCGGGCGATGCCGGTCAGAAAGGTGCGAGCAGTGATTCGGGAACGGTGACCCACGGGTCGGCAGTTCGCTCGCCTGCGTCGGAGTCGTCGGGCGCGCCGCTCGGGCGGTCGGGGGCTGTGTCGTCGGTAAAGGTGACGGTGTTCGGCGATGGCGGCTTGTCGATGTAGACGCGTCGGGTGGGACTGGTCCATTCCAGGAGCCCATCACCGAGTTGTCGGAGGTGCCAGGGCGAGTGGTGTTTGAGAACGTGGTGCCGCCGACATAGGACGGCGAGGTTGTCGTCATCGGTGGGCCCGCCGAAGGCTGCGTCTTTGGTGTGGTCGAGGTCGCTCTGACGTGCGGGCATGCCGCAGCCAGGGAAACGACAGCGTTGATCGCGGCCGACCAGATGTCGTTTCAGCGCCTCGGACGGCCGGTAGCGATCAACGGCGAGCACGCCGCCCGTGATGGGGTGCGTGAGCACTCGATCCCAGCCACTGGCGGCGCCGGCAAGCTTTCGCGCGGTGCCCGGGTCGATCGGACAGCGTCCGTCCAGCTCGGCCTCGGGCCCACCCTCGCTCATCAGGCTGGTCACCGGGACGGTCACGCTGATGTTCGCGGTGATTGCCGACAGCAGCCCATCGGCGGTGTCATGCCCGCCAGGTACCCCTGTCAGCAGCAGGTCGAGCGCCAGATCCGCCCGCGTCTGCGACAGCGTTCGCGGATCGATCGTGCCACGAGCATCATGCGTGGGGTGGTCGGCATCCGTGCGGCAACCGGATTCACCGCGCTCCGCGCCCGCATCGGCGGCGCCATAACCTTCGTCTGCGCACCCGTGATCAGCGACTGCGTCGCCCGCACTGGGGCAATCGGCGGGACCTGGATTGTTGCCCGCGCGGGCAACAGCTTTCGCCATTGCGGTGAGTCGCTCGAACGCACCGTGCACGAGGGCGGCCGGACCCAGGATGCCGAGTTCGGCCATACCTTCGCCTTGATCCTTCACCCACACGCTTCGTGACTGACGCGCCTGTGCGTGCCGCTCATCCATCGACCGCGGCTGGTACTGCTGCGCCAGGCGCTGCGCGATCGGACGCAACCGGTTCGGGGACTCGTCCTCAGCGAACTCCAGCACTCGTTCCGCATACGCCGCGCGCGCCCGGACGTCATCGATGTACAGCCCGGCGTCGGCGATCACTCTGGAGCGCCCTGCACTGATCCGCCCTGCCCCTTGCGCCGCCCAGACGGCTGGGAAGCGCTCCACCTTCAGATCAGCATCCGCCATCCGACGCTGGATCGTGCGGTCGCTGACCCGCAGCGCTGTTGCCAGTTCCGCCGACACGGAACGCAGTGTCAGATCAGCAGCATCCGCACCGCCTGCATCCTCGGCCATCGACAGCGCCAGCCGGTTCGCCAGTGTCAGCACCCCATCCCGCGCGGCCTGCATCCCATCGATCGAGCGCTCGATGTCGCGCGCCATCGTTACCAACGCATCGAGCACATCCATCTGCTCGTCCGAGGCGGCCACCATTGCGTTCATAGCACCAGTATCCGAGGGGCCACCGACATTGCACGGCCAGATCCGGTACGAAAAGGGGCCTTGAAGAAAACGGAGATGTAACGAAGAGAAGAAGTACCCGATCGCCGTCGCGACAACGGATGACCCTGCCACCACTATCGCGGTCAGCGACGGCGCTGTGGTGCTGGCTGCTGCGGTGAGCCAAGATGGGCCATGCCGTCTCGTAGTCATGACGGGCATTTGCGGGAGGCGCTCCTAGCGCTGGCGCTGGACCACGCCGAGAACAATTGTTTGCGGCAGAGTCGCAGGACGATTCGCAGCTGACACGGGCCCCGAAAACGCGGGCTATAGGCCAAAAGGAGTGGATGGGATCTTGATCTAGGCGCGTGTTTCTGC
>NZ_FUKO01000039.1 GCF_900163815.1 Microbacterium esteraromaticum
CGATCGGTGACGAGACAGCGATGCGTGAGGCGTGGGAGTCGGAGTGGTCGATCCCGCAGAAACGCGCCATCATCGCTGCACTCGTAGACACCCTCGTGATCCTGCCCCTCCCCAACGGTGGCGCACGGTTCAGGCCCGAACGAGTGCAGATCACCTTCAAAGCCTGAACACCGACCGCAGCAAGAGGGCTTCGCGGAAGGCAACGATGCTCTCGTGCAGCCCTCCCGCATTCAGCCCTTCAAGTGTCGGGGCGGGTGAGGACACGGAGCTTTGAGAGCGCGACCGGGTCGGTGACCGCGAAGGACACCCCCGACCGCTCACACGCCTCCCGCGTGAACCCCTCCGGGTCGAAGCCTGGCGGGAGTCCGCCAGGTGCCTGCGCCCGTCTCCGGGATGGGGTTCGTACCTGTCTGGTGCGGGCAATACTTGGGGTGCTGGTGGTGTGGGTGATCGTGTTCATACAGGACAGGTGCGTCAGTCAAACCACAACATCTAGTATTCATCCGCGACTTGAGCTACTATATGTGCTCACGCAACTTAATCAGGGACCCCGGCGCTGTGGTTGTGATTCACAACCACCGGGAGTGTTGATTCAACACCCCCGACCGGTAGAACTCGGTTCATCGCGGAACTGTTTTATCCCAGATGGGACGGTGGGGCCACGGTGACCCCACCGACACGGTTCACCCGGAAATAGGAAAACCCCTGATCCTACGGTGCCGCCACGGTGGCAGGACCGTGCGTGAGTGTCAGTCGGAGGTCGTTGACTCAGGCATCTTGATCCCCGCGAAGGGGGCCGCGCGGCGGATGAACTCGGCACGATCTGTTTCACTGATCGTCGTGATCCCATAGAACAGGGAAACACCCGCCACGAGGCCGTCATCGCTCTCGCCCGCCTGGTAGTCAGGGTTGAGCGTTTCGTCTTGGATGGTGACGTCGAAGAACTCAGTCCCGCGATAGAAGCTCCCTACCCGCATCCACTCGGGATACTCCTCGAAGTAGGTGTCGCGCACTTGGTCAGTGATCTCATACCGTTCCGCGATCTCTCGAACGGTGTCGATAACCGCATCCCATTGTTCGATGGGGATTGTGACGTTCACCTCATGGCTTGCAGAGTTGTAGGCGGTCAGCAGCGATTTGCCACCGTACCCGTTGCCTTCCTGTGGATACCAGCCACTTTCGTTTTCTACCGTCCACCCAGTGATGCCGTACTCACTTTCGAGAGTGTCCTGAACTTCGGCGATGAGCTCGTCTGCTCGCGCCTCAACCTCTTCAGCATCGGGGAGCATCAACACATCGTTTGCTGGGATGCCCGCGTGCGCCGGGTAGTCGACCCAATCAACGGTGACAGTGTTACCCTCAGCGTCGGTCGTGGTCGTCGTCGGAGAGGGGGCGCAGGCAGACAGCAAAATCGCTGCCGCTACAGCAACTGCCGCGCCGAGCGCGACATGTGGCCGCAATCGTGTTTCGATCATCATGGTTGGTTCTCCTGCCTCACCCAGTCGGTGCGTTCGCCGTTCTCTTCGAGTACCCAGCGCACAGCTTCGTCGATGTAGCGCACGTTCGGTGTGAACCAGAAGGTCTGATCTGGGTCCCAGCCCGCGATCACGGTAGCGGCCTGTTCATCGACGGGGATCGCGGTTCCCGCCGCAGAGAGATAGGCCTGTACCTGGAGGTGCACGGCGTCGTAGTGTTCGGCGACTTTCGCCCAGTCCGGGATCACCCAAGCGCCATCTCGCCCGGTGGTGCGGTACCAGTCGTGACGCTTCTGCGCGGTGACCTCGATCGGGAACCGTGCGCAAAGGTCCGCCCAGGCTTCGGCGGTGTCGATTTCGAAGATACGCAGCCCTGCGGGTATCCCCAGCCGCCGGGTATCCGCTTGCTCCCAGCCAAGGCTGTCCTCCACGAACCACAACCCGGCAGGACTCCCGTCGAACAATGTCCTGGTGGTTGAAGGAAGCTCCCACGGTGCGCGTGACCACCACGTCCCGCTCCAGTTCGCGGTCACATCCGACGGTCGCTCACGCTTGGCGACCAATTCCTCTTCGATGATCTGATCCTGCACCTTGCGGAGCGATGCCGTCGGGTCTGTCATGATCTCGTGCGGGGGCGCGTCATCCCACTCCACCTGCCATTGGGAACACTCCGCTACCGGCTCGCCCCACCACTCGGCATGCACAGACGCGGCGACGTGCTCCGCGACGCGGCGAAGCGGGGCCTGCATCTCGACTGTCGCCGCGAGTACGTCGCTCCCATCGCCCTCCTGCCAGTACCTTGCCGAACCGACCGACTCGGCGACGCAATCACGCAACAGTTCCGGCGTCACTTCGGCCAACGCCACAGTTTCCAAGCGCGCTGCAACCTCAGCGGGCGTGACCTCCTGAATCTCCGCACCGACGTCGCCGATCAACTGCACCGACGTGCCCTTACCTGGGTCGAGATGATACGAGGCGAGAAAGACTCCCGCGTTAAACGAGTCCTCACGGTACTCGGGGTCGTGGAGGCGATCAGACGCGATCGCGTACTCGAGGAGCAATCGTCGTCCCCGTGGCCCGCGCATGAGGAGGTCTGCCAGCGAGGTTGTGTTGTTCATGCGGACACCTCCCGTAGCACGTAGGAGTAGTTGCCGCGCAGCGTCTGATCGGAGGCCGGATCCAAGTCGGGGCTTGACCCCCAGTCCTGGCCGTCAAGCCGTGTCAAGGTGGAATCAGCCGCAGAGAGATCCCCGGCTGTCTCAGTACCGACACACAACCCAATGCCGCAGCAAGCCTGAGCCCACTCGCTTTCCTCCACCAGAATCCGCACACTCCGAGTCTACGAACTGCCCCTGAGAATCCGACTGCCTGGCTCCTCGGCTCTAACACCCCTCAGTCTTAAAGTGAGGCACGTATGCCACCGTTGGTGGGGCGTGCGCACCTCCCTCATGAGACCACTCATGAGGGAGGCCCAGATGAAGGGCGGCGTGATCCTGTTTCGCGGCAGCGGTGCTGCTGCGCGCCGGTATGTGGAGGCGGACCGTTCCCGCGCTGACGAGTACTACCTCGGCGCGGATGATGCCGTCGCCGAGTACACGGTGCTCGACGCCAGCGGCGAGGTCACCGCCACCCGTTCGCTTACTGCGGTCGAGTACGAGGGGTGGGTGGACTGGCATGACCCGATCTCGGGCGAGTCGATGGGCACCCCGCGAAAGCCCGGTGAGGGGTCGAAGGGGTCGCCGTTGTTCGCGGAGATGACGATCAACGCTCCCAAATCGCTGTCGGTCGCCGCCGCTCTCCACCCCGAAGTGTCTAGCGCGCTCGACCAAGCGCAGCAGGACGCCCTGGCCGAGATACGCCGCTGGCTCGGCCAGCACTCCGTCACAAGAGTCGGGCCACGTAACGCGCGGGAGGTGCTGCCTATCGAGCAGATGCAGGTGGTCGGCATCCGGCACAAGACCTCCCGTGCGGGTGACCCACACCGGCATGTTCACATGCAGATCGGCACCCGCGTCTTCGCCGCTGGGAAATGGCGTGCGCTCGACACCGCGGCCCTGTTCAAGCAGCAGGGAGCGATCCGCGCCCTCGGCACAGCGGTCATCACCGCACACCCACACCTCGCGCGCACCCTCGCGGCACACGGCCTGACGCTCGACCCGGTGAGCGGCGAAGTCACCGAGTTACAGCCCTTCAATGGCGTGATGAGCAAGCGGTCGGCGCAAATCAGGCGCAACCTCGACCGGCTCGAAGCCGAATGGGAAGCCGCCCATCCCGGCGAGATGCTGGGCCCGGTGATGACGGCCAGGTTGCAAGGCATCGCCTGGACGCATCAGCGGCCAGGGAAGAAACCCACAGATTTGAAGGATGAGCAGTGGTGGGTACGGGAACTCCGCGACGCCGGATATGACCCCGCTGTGCGGCAACGCGGCACTGTGCAGCGCCCGGTGCAGTTGGATGATCTTGCCGTGCAGAAGGTTGCATCACGTGCGCTGGATCGCTGCGCCGCCGCATCGTCGGCGTGGACGAGGCACACGGTGCAGGAGCATGTCACCCGCATCATCACCGAATATGGCGCGCACGCAACCCCCGCCGAGCTACGCGAGTTCATTACGATGGCGACCGATCTTGCGGTGTCGGATTGCTTCTCCGTGCTGCCGCCGGATGCGGCGACGCCGGAGCATGTCGCGCATCTGACGAGTCTCACCGTGGTCGCCGCTGAGACTGCGCTCCAAGACCGGCTCGCCGCCGCCACACCGGAGCAGGAACCGGAGCAGCCGGACGTGACCGAGACCGCACGCACAGCGGGGCTGGATACCGGGCAGACTCTCGCGGCTGCTGCGGTCGCGTCGGCTGATCCGCTGTTGATTGTGGAGGGCGCTGCGGGGAGCGGGAAAACGAACATGCTGCACACCGCGATCGAAGTCGCTGCACAGCACGGGAGAGCATCACGGGTAGTTGCACCGACACTGCGCGCGGCGCAAGTCGCGCACGAAGAACTCGGCGTACCCGCCACCAGCGTTGCAGCGCTCGTGCACGCGCACGGATGGCGCTGGAACCGTGACGGCGTATGGACACGCCTCACACGCGGCGATACCGACCCCGACACCGGACGCACCTACACCGGCCCGCCACCAGGCGCGGTGCTGCGCCGGGGTGAACGGGTGATCGTGGACGAGGCCGGGATGCTCGACCAAGACACCGCCCACGCCCTCCTCACCATCACCCAAGAAGCAGGCGCAACCGTCGCGCTCGTCGGCGACCGCGCGCAACTCCCCGCGGTCGGGCGGGGCGGGGTGCTCGACATGGCCGCGCAGATTCGCGGGCGTACCTATGACATGAGTGAACTGCACCGGTTTGCCGACCCCGACTACGCGGCGCTCACACTGGCGATGCGAGACCGGGAGAACCCCGGCGACGTGTTCGACCGGTTCACCGCGATGGGGCTCGTCACCCTGCACGCCGATGATGATCAGGCGCGCGACCACATCACCGCCCACGCTCGTGACGGTGAGGCGATCACGGTCGCGACGAACGATGAGGCCGCCGCCTTGAACGACCGCATCCGCACCGGAAGGGTCGAGTCCGGCGAGGTCGATGATGCACTGACGGCGACCGGCAGCGACGACCTCCCTATCGGGGCCGGTGACGTGATCCAAACCCGCAAGAACGACAGTGACCTGGGCGTGGCGAACCGGCAGCAGTGGATCGTCCAACACGCCAAGAGCGACGGCACCGTCTACGCACGGGAAGCCGCCAGCGGACGCAGACACCCCCGCACCGTCGCCCTCCCCGCCGAGTACGTGAGCGAGCACGCGCACCTGTCCTACGCAGCGACCGCCTACGGCGTCCAAGGCGCAACCGTCAACAGTTCGCACACCGTACTGACGGAGGCGACGAGCGCGGCTGGCGTCTATGTCGGCATGACGAGAGGGCGCGAGCGGAACCGGCTGCATGTCATCGCTGAGAACATGCCCGATGCCAGAGTGCAGTTCATTGAGGCGATGGAACGCGACCGGACTGGCCGTGGGCTCGATCACGCCACCGCCCAAGCTGCCGAAGCGGTGCGTGGCATCATCAAGAGCGGCCCCGTGCAGCGAGTGTCCGAAGAACTCGCCAGACTCGACCGAGAAGCCGAACGCGCCAACCAGCAGGCGGAACGATGGGAGCAAACCGCCAACCGGATCGACACACAGCGCGCCGCACACCGGTCCGAGGACGACGAGAGCTCCGCCATGCTTCGCCGTGCCGAGGAAGAAGCTGCACGGGTGCGCGCCGAGGTCGCCGGACCACTCACGAAACAAGCCGAGTCGGATGGCGAGGCCTACCTCGCCGCCGTCGAGACCGAGATAGCCGCCAGTGCCCGACTGACCGCCACGGGACGGTTCGGGAAGCGCAAAGCACGCGATACCCATCGCAGCGCGACCGAACAGGCTCGCACCGCTCGCGCGAGCCTGCGCGCAACATGGGGTGACTTGCCCCGAACTCCTGAGGCGCTACCGACATGGGTCCCGACCGCAGCAGCACGCCGTGCAGAGAGGGACCCGCGCGTGAGCGACGCCGACCAAGCCGTCGAAGTCGCGCGTGCTGAGCAAACTGCAACGCACCAGCGTCACCGGAACGAACGCCTGGTGTTACTGACCCGCGAGTACGGGGCCGAGAATGCCCGCGCCCACCAGTTCGGAATGCGCGCCCTCAATCCGCGCCGCAATGCCCGCGATGCCCGCACCCGCGCAGCGCTCCTTCGAGCCGAGAGCGAAGAACTCCGCAGTCTCCCGGCCAACGATGCCGCCAAACTCATCGAGGCTAAGAGGGAAGAACGAGAGCTTGCGCAACAGCAAGCAGAACAGCGGCAGCGGCAACTCTCGTCCCCCGACCCGTCGATGCGTCACAGGCCAGATTCGCAGCCTGAACCTGGGATCGGACTCTGACCCCTACCTCACCGCCTGGTGCCTCAAGGTGCTCCTGTTCGTGTGAGACTCACCAAGTCCTCGACTCGCTCCCTGCCCCCGGCGGAGTCAGGCCGGAGGCCGAAGCTACCGAGCACCGCGAGCCGCTCGTGGCAGCCGGGACGAGCCTGCACGCTGGGAGAGCAGAACCGGACCGAGTTCCGGCACGTACCAATCTCTGGATGTCGACCCGCTGCCGCGCATCCAACCACTGCCCACCAGGCACCCCGGTACCAGCCCAGGTCGAGCACCGGGTCGCGCCGCATGCGATCGAAACATAAAATGAACAAAGGTTCATTGAAAGGGTCATCGTGCCGCGGACGACGGAGCAGAACGAAGCGCTGCGCTCAGCCACGCGCTCTGCTGTGGAGACGGCTGCCGTCCGGGTGTTCGCGCACCGTGGTTTCGCGGCCACGAACATGCGTCAGATCGCCGTCGAGGCGGGGATAAGCACCGGGTCGATCTACCGGCACTACGCGAGCAAGGAAGAGCTGTTCGATGAACTGATCGATCAGGCCTCGCGCGGGCTCGGGGCTGTCGCCGCGCAGCTCTCGACCGAAAGGGATCCGATCCTTCACCGAGGTATACGTGGCGGACCTCGCAGCGAACAACGGCGCGGCCGAGTTCTACATGATGATAAATCAGGGCGTCACGACGGACACCCCGGAGGGAACCTCATCTCGGCTGGCCGCATCACAGAGAACGATCTGGCGGGCCATCGCCTCGCTCATCGCGCGAGGCCAGGCTGAGGGTCAGATCGCCGAGGGAGACTCCGCCCGACTGACCGCTCACTACTTCGCCATGCTTACCGGCCTCACAACGTTGCACGTTGCTCTGGGGGAGGAATCCGCGGAGCCCGATGTCGACCTGATCCTACGAGTGTTCACAGGAGGACCCCAATGAAGATCGAAGTTACACGCGCAGACGAACTCGGGGAGGAGTACCGACACCAGATCGCGGAAGTTCTCACGCAAGGCTTCGCCGAGGATTTCGCCTTCTTCTCCAAGGACGCGGATGTACTCGCCGACGCGTTCGCCCCGATGCTCATCCTGGAGCGCTTCCACATCGCGCTCGTCGACGGCGAGCCCGCCGCGGTCGCGGTCGTCACCGAAGGTGAGCAGGCGTGCTTCAAGCCGGATCGGCACGAGCTCCAGCGCGTGCTCGGTCCCATACACGGGATGATCAGCTATCGGATCATCCGAAGCCAATTCATGGGGGCCTACGATGGCGCCTGCGACGGTCTGACGGAGATTGCATTCGTCACGACAGCGCCGCAGCATCAGGGCAAAGGCGTAGCCACTGCGCTGATGCGTCGGCTCCTGGAGCTGCCCTCCGACGAGTTCGTGCTGCGGGATATCAAGGACACCAACACCCCCGCCCTCGGACTGTACGCCAAGCTCGGATTCACCGAGACGCAGCGACGACGCATCAAGTTCGCGAAGCGAGCTGGGTTCTCCGCGTATGTCTCGATGGGCCTCAACCGCGCGAAGGCCGATGCTTGAAGGGCGCGCGAACTCGACAGGGCCCTGAAGCGCGCTTCGGGGCTCTCCTCGAGTCCGGGCTCTAGAGCGAAAAGCGGAACTCGACGCCATCGCTATCTTCCTTCTGCTGTGCTCGTTGTATGGAGAAGACCTGTGTGTGCCCAGTTCAGTCCGCAATTGGGCGTGCGAGGGCTTCCGGCTCGCCAGCACTGGCAACGCTGCGGAGTGCGCGTTCGAGCACCTGGAGGTCCTCGGCTGTCTCGATGGAGGTCACGTTGCCCCAGGAGAGGGTGAGGAACTGGAACACTGTGTTCTCGTACCGACCGCCGCCCGGCAGGTCGCCCGATACGAGGGAGCGCACCGCCACACGCGTGCGCCAGGGTCCGCCATTGACGAGCACGTCTTGGATGTCGAAGCGTGCGTCGGGCAGCAGGCGGAGCGTGCGTTGCCACCACCGAATCATCGCGTCGACCATCACCATGTAGTCACCGGCGTTGATCCGCTCGAACGCTGATCGGACCTTGGCGCGGACGATGCTCTGGTGCATGAACAGACTCAGAGGTTCTGACCGGGCTGTCGATGAGGCCGAAGGTGATCAGTTAAAACGGGAAGGTGTTCGCGCAAGTGAAGAACAACACAAAGAAGGCGGCAAAACCGATCAGTGTGGCCCAGGCCATAGGGGGAAGGTTCTACGGAGACTCATCGGTGGGACCCTGCTCTGGTTCTGCTACCTGATCTTCTGGTGCCGTCATAGGGTGCTCACAATCTCTGAAATATCGACAGATACGGTGATCGCCACAACGATGAAGACGACCAGGATGAACGCGGTGTACATCCATCGATATCGGTTATCGCTTCGCCAGAACTTGCGGAGGCTAATCACCCCAGTAATCACGGCGATAGCGCTCAGAAGGAGTCCAATTGGAGCGGACACGGTTCCACTGAGCCCGATGAGAGGAACCGCAATCGGGATCAACAAGTAGGTGATGAGGCACCGAATCCCGCTGATGATCATCGAGACTTGCAGGTGTCGATGCGCCGACCGTTGAAGGGACGCCGTCCGCGTCGTTGACTCCACGCGAAGGAGCTTGCGCTCTGCTTCGTGAGGCCGGGGTCACGCAGGGCGGCTTCTACTTCCACTTCACGGGGAAGAAGCAGGTCGCCGAAGAACTCATCAGCCGACAAGAACAAGCATTCGTCGAGCTGCGAGACCAACTCGCCGACCGTGCTCCTGATGACCCGGTTCACACGATCCTGCAATTCATAACGCAGACGGCGATGCTGTTGCGAGACGATCTCGTAGCACGGGCGGGAATGCGTTTGGTACTTCAGGCCGCCGAGCATTTCCCAGAGGTTGCCTACATGCCACACCCGGACTGGATCGAACTTGTCGAAAGTGTGCTCAATGCTGCCATCGGAAACGGGACTCTGCGCCCTGACATCGATGCGCCGACGACGGCACGAACGTTAATCTACCTGTTTATCGGCACGCAGGTCAGTTCATACATCTCGGATGACTGGCAGTCCCTGCCAGAGACCGTCGAAACCATCCTGTCCGCCACACTGCGAAACCTTGCCTCGCCGGTACACCTCGATCTACCGCGATAGAACCAGCAACCATCAAGGTGCCACACTGACACTTCCGAGCACTCCCAGAGCAGCCGGGATTGCACCCTGTGTCCTGATCAGGTGCCGAGATGCACTGCAAATCGGTCTACTGCGGAACGCTGCATGGTCGCGGGCGTGGGAGCTCAACCCCGAACACAGGGCCTTCCTGATAGATTCCTATCCATGGGGAGATTCGCACCGTTGCCGGACGGCATCGAGGTCGAGGACCGGGAGCTCGCCCACCTCGAAGCCATCATCCACACTAAGTTCAGGCGCAAGGAGAGCTTCATGCTCGTGCCGCCCCCAGACCCGGGGCAACCCGCAGGGTATGTCGCGCTCTGGTTTCATCCATCCATGGCGGTGCAGTTCGCCTACGATACTGCAGAGCATTTCCCTCTGGACGAACTGACGCTGCAGCAGATGACCGACGAATGGATCGAGGCCGCCTAACGCGCTTCGCTGGGCGGCAAAGCGGACCACCCGGTGGTGCTGCCACTGACCCGACGAGGAATGCTACGGACTCACCCCGCTGCCGGATACACCATCGAGTTTCCCGGACCTGGGAACCGCGTGCGGCTACGCGTGACGCCAGTATCCGGTGAAGTCGATCGAGGTCTTCGGAATGCCGCGTTCGCCTGCCAGGTGGCGGCGGCCGCCGGTGGCGAGCTGCTGCTCACCAGCGAGGAACGCAGACACGGGTGCGTCGCCGTCGAGGGGCAGCTCACGGAGCGCGGCGAGGGCTTCCGCGCCTGGTCTCGCGTTCGTGTCGCGCACGATCCAGTGCATGTTTATGCCTGCGGGTGAGATGACGGGTTGCTGGTCTGCTTCGTGGGGAACTTCGATGATGGCGGTGCCGGTGGTCTCGTCGGGGAGATCGCGCAGAATGCCGAGGGTCGCAGGCAGCGCGCTCTCGTCACCCGCGAGGAGCACCCGGTTCGCATTCTCGACCGGGCGATAGCCGCAGCCTTGGTCGATGAGCGCGACCGGGGCACCGGTCGGCAGCGAGGCCGCCCACGGGCCCGCGACCCCCTCGGTGCCGTGCACGACGAAATCGACGTCGAGTTCACCGGCCTCGGGCCGGTACTCGCGCACGGTGTAACTGCGGATCACGGGCCTACTCGCCTTGGGGAGGGCGAGATAACGCAAGTAACCGCGCATATCGAACCGGTCACTGAGCCGGTCGAACCGCGTCTCCGCGGAGATCGGGAGCGCGAGACGGAACCACTGATCGAAGCCGAGGGAACGCCAACGGTGCAGGTCCTCACCCCCGAGCGTGATGCGCACGAAGTGCGGTGAGATCTGCTCCGCCCGCAACACCTCGGCCGTGACCAGGCCAGTATCGGCATGCGTGACTTTGATGTTGGTGGATGCCATCGCCTCCCCTTTCGTCCTGGCCGCAGCCGTTCGATGCCATCGGATGAACCTGCCGCGCCATCCATGAGTTAGGGTACCCTAACTTAGAGATCCGTTCCACGCCCGGGTGTTTGGCGCGGCGTGCGGGCGACCGTGGTTCGCCTGCATTGGATGATCAATCCACTATCGAAGGAGATTGTCATGACATTCGTCAACATCACTGCCCTCACCGTTCCCGAGGGCGCAGGGCCCGAGGTCGAGCGCCGGTTCGCCACCCGACAAAAGGGCGTCGACGCCGCCAAAGGATTTCAGGGGTTCGAGCTGCTGCGCCCGCAGATCGGGGAAACGCGCTATTTCGTGGTGACCCGCTGGGACTCGCGCGAGAACTACGAGACGTGGACCGCAGCACGGCCCACGGACGCTCATACCGCGGACGAGCGGCGCGGCATGAGCGTGGACGTGCTCGGATTCGACGTCGTCCCACTCAACGGGTGACCGCGGAAACCCCGCCGACCGCGCCCACTCAGGGAGCTTCGGCCTGGGTGCATACCCGTGACGGGCGACTCTTGCACACAGCCTCCCTGCCCGGCCCGACGGTAAACGGTGTGACGGTCGTGTTCGAGGCCGGTGCTGCGGACAGCCGATCCAGCTGGGCGCTGGTGCAGCTTCGGGTGGCAGCGTTCGCCCGAACCGTGGTCTACGACCGATCCGGGCTGGGACGTTCCGCGCCCAACCCGGCCGAGCGAACCCTCGATCGGATGGCCGACGATCTGAACGACCTCCTCGACGCCTCCCCGCCGGGCCCCCTCATCCTGGTGGGGCATAGCGCCGGTGGACCCATCGTCCGCCTCGCGGCGTCCCGGCGTCCCGATCGCATCGCGGGCCTCGTGCTCGTCGACCCGACCGACGAACTCGTCGGCATCCTCTTCAGTCGCGCATTCCGCCTGGGCGAACGGGCCGTGCTCCAATTCAACCGGGTGCTGGCGAGGCTCGGACTGCTCCGCCGCCTCTACCAGTGGCAACTCGACGCCATGCCCGCACCCGATGTGCGCACCGAACTGGGCGAGGAGGGCTTCACCCCCGGTGTGGTGCGAACCCACGCCGCGCAGGCGCGAACGTTCCTGAACGAACTCGCCACCTGGCGACAGAGACCACCCGATCTCGGTGAAATCCCCGTCACCGTGATCTCCGGCACCCGCCCAGGCGATGGGCTGTCCTCCCGTGCACGGGCGCAGACCAACACTGCGCATGCGGCACGCGCGGCGGTATCGCCCCGCGGCCGCCATGTCCTCGCGGAGACATCGAGCCACTACGTCCCCTTCACCGACCCGGAACTCATCGCCGCAGAAATCCACCGCCTCACCGGAGCACCCTGATTTGTGATGGTCGACCTTCGAAATGGATGTGGTGTGCGTTCTCATGCCCTTGCAGAGAGCGACGACCATGACCGACGCGCCAGCACAGCCAGCAGATCTCGTTACTGCTGGCGATCGTGTTCCTCCGTCAACCAGACAGTCCCATTCGGGGATGATCAGCGGCGCTCTTGTCAGTGCGTGCGGCGGGGGATGATGATGGGTCGGCCCGTGTCCTCGTCACGCAGCACGCGAACGGGAATGTCGTAGACGCTCTCGACGCGTTCGGCGGTGAGTACCTCGTCCGGGCTGCCGTGGGCGACCAGACAGCCCCGTGCGAGGATCGCGACCTCGTCGGCGTAGGCGGCGGCGAGCGACAGGTCGTGCAGCACGACAATCACGGCGCGTCCCTCGGCTGCGAGGCCTCGGGCGATGCGCATTACCTCCTCCTGGTGCCGTAGATCGAGCGCTGCGGTCGGCTCGTCAAGCAGGACGATGCGGGTGTCCTGTGCGAGCACGCGGGCAAGTGAGACCCGGGCCTTCTCACCCCCCGACAGGGTCGGGAACGCCCGCGCGGTCAAGTGGCTCACGTCTGTGGCGGCAATCGCGGCGGCGATGGCACGCGGATCGTCGTCCGAGTGGTCGGTGCCGATCCAGGGTGCCCTGCCCATCTCGATCACCTTCCGCGCGGTGAATGAGAACGCAACCTGGTTCGCCTGCAGCAGCACACCCCTGGCACGGGCGAGTTCCTTCGCGATCCAGTCGACGAGCGCGCGGTCGTCCAGGCTCACGGCTCCCTCTGTCGGCGCAAGGTCTCCTGCGAGCAGCCCGAGCAGCGTCGACTTACCCGCACCATTTGGTCCCACGAGGGCGAGCACCTCGCCGTAGCGGACGTCCATCGTGACGCCTTCCACGAGGCTGACGCCGCCGATGCGATAACTAGCGGACTCCAGACGCTGTGCGGGCGGCCGGTTCGGGAAGCCGGTCATCCCCATCCTCCGGCCTGACGCCGGCTGCGTCGGATCAGCCAGTAGAAGAACGGTCCTCCGACGAGCGAGGTGAGCATGCCGATCGGCAGGTCGGATGCGACCACGAGCGTGCGGGCGAGCAGATCGGCCCAGACGAGCAGAGCACCTCCGCCGAGCACCGACACGGCCAGCAGCCAGCGGTGGGAGGGGCCGAGGAGCATGCGCACCAGGTGCGGCACGACGAGACCGACAAACGCGATGATGCCGACGAACGCGACCCCGACGCCGGTCATGAGCGCAACGAGCACGACCGAGACGATCCGCAGCCGCTCCACTTTAATTCCGAGGTGCGCGGCGGTACGGTCGCCAAGCGAGAGCAGGTCGTACTGCGGTGCGAGCAACAAGGCGATCGCGATCGCCGCGAGGCCGACGACAGCGACGATGAAGACCTCGTCCCAGCGAGTTCCGTTGATGGAACCGAGCTGCCAGAAGATGATCTGCTCTCGACTCTGCGTGTCGCCCAGGAAGGTGATGAGGGCGAGACCCGCACCCCCGAAGGCATTGACCGCGATGCCTGTGAGCAGCAGCGTGACGATCTCGGTGCGCCCCTGCGCACGGGCGGTGGCATACACGACGAGGGTCGCCAAGAGGCCGCCGAGGAAAGCGAAGGCCGCGATAGTCCAGCCGCCGAAGAAAGACATCCCGAAGGTGATCGCCGTAGCAGCACCGAGTGCCGCGCCGGAGGACACCCCAACCACGCCCGGTTCGGCGAGCGGGTTGCCAAACACCGCCTGCATCACCCCTCCGGCGATCGCGAGGGTCGCACCGACGAGCAGGGACATGGCGACACGGGGAAAGCGGATCTGCCACAGGGTCTGCTCGATCAGTCGGTCATCGGTCGCCCACGCGTTGTCGATCCCGATGCCGCGCAGCAGGGCTCCGAACACCTGGCTCGGCCCGATGGGGAGCTGTCCGAGGCTCGCGGACAACAGGATGCCGATGACGAGCAGCACGATCAGCGCCACGAAGACGACCACGCGTCTGCTCCAGCGAGGACGGGTGGCTGGCACAGCTGTGCCGGGTGTGCGGACGCGGGTCATTCGCCGTCGGAGCCGGTGGAGTCTGGGGCATAGATCGCGCGTGCAAGTGCGTCGATCACCGTCGCCGAACGCGGTCCGAAGGACAGGACCGCGCCGTCTTCCATGTCGACGATGCGACGTTTCTCGCCTGCCGTCGTTAGGGCGACGGCAGGCTTCTCCTGCAGCAGGCCGTCCACGCCGCCGACCGATGCGATGCCGCCCGTCATGGTGAGGATCAGATCCGGATCCGCGGCGACGAGTGCCTCATCGGTCATCGGCCGCATCCCCTCCCAGCCGAGTTCGCCCGCGACGTCCACGCAGCCGAGCGCAGAGATGAGCTCGTCCGCCCCCGACTCGGAGCCGAACAAATAATAGACGCCCGCATTGCCGCGCAAGTAGAGGAACAGTATCCGCAGGCGGTCCGCCTCATCGTCGGGGACGAGATCGGCCACCTCGGCGATGGTGGCGTCGATCTCCTGCCCGATCCGTTCGGCCAGGAGCTCACCGACTTCAGGTGCGCCGTAGACGCCTGCCACCTGACGCACCAGCTCCTCAGCTCCCTGGAACGAGGGATCGTTGTCCACGAACACGACCGTGATGCCGACGTCCCGCAGCTGTTCGATGACATCGCGCGGGCCGACGGTGCCGTCGGTGATGACGACGTCCGGCGCGAGCCCGATGATCGTTTCGGCGTTGACCGTGTGGCCCCCCGAGGTGACCCTGTCGAGATCCTCCGTGCCGGGGAACGTCGTCGACTGGTCGACGCCAACGAGAGTCTCGCCGAAACCCAGCCCCCAGACGGTCGCTGCGATCGACCCGGCGAGATCCACGGCGACGACGCGACCGGTGTCGGTGATCTCGATCTGCTCCTCGTCGCCCGTCTGAGTGTACGACGTGACGGTCGATGGCAGCTGCTGCTCGGGGTTCTCGGCGATCGGCTCGATCTCCACGTTGGGAATCAGCGCCGTCGACGGTCCCTCGTATGCGCGCGGATCCTCGAGCGCATCAATCTCCGAGAGTGCCGGTTGCGGCACGGCGCCGTCGACGGAGCCATGAACGCTGCTCGCGCAACCTGTCATCAGCACCAGGGTGGCGGCGAACCCCGCGACAAGCGCTGTCCAACGTCGCCGGGACGCGACGCTCACTGCGCTCCCGCCAGAGGATCTTCGAGCGCCTGATCCGTGCCTGACTCCGGAGCAGACCGGGACCGACGACCACTGATCAGCAGCCCGACCGTCAAACCGATGACGATGAGCGCCACACCGCCGACTGCGATCGGCAGCCACGGGATGTCGCCCTCATCTTCGGCGACCGGTGCGGCAGCGACAGGTTCCTCCGTGGTGGGCTCATCGGCGACCGCGGCCGCATCAGTGTCGCAGCCGTCGAGCCCGAGTGTGACGCTCAGCGGGTCGAGATCGACGCCGGCCTCGTAGAAGCCGGCGAACGCTGCGGCGCCCGAGTTCGTCAGCGTCGTCTGCTGGTCGGCGAGATCGAGCACACCACCGGAAGGTACGAGATCCCCGTCGAGGGCGATCTCGCCGACCCACTCCTGGGCCGTATCGACGACGACTTCACCCTCCATGTCAGTGCTGCGCGCATCGAGCAGGAGTGCGGCGCTGCCGCCGCCCTCGAATTCCACCGTGGGATTCGCCAGGGTGAGGTCGAGAACACCGTCGTGTCCGGTGAAGTGCACGGTTCCCGTGAATGAGACGGATCCCGTTCCGGTTGTGGGGTCGAAGGTTCCGGTGCCGTTGGTCCAGACGAACTCGGGCGTCTCGTATTCGGCGCCGTCGGAGGTCTCCCACGCCCCGTTCGCGATCGATCCGCTGATGTAGGCCCGGAAGCTTTCCTTCATGCCCCAGGTCAGGCTGCTGCTCGTCACCTCGCACGCAGGGTCAGGGGTCTGAGCTGCCGCCACTGTCGGGGCAACCAGCAGGGCCGACCCTGCGAGGGCGGACGCGGCTGCCAGGGCACTGATGCGGGATACAAAGCGTGTGTTCACAAGGAGTCCTTCTGGTTCGGGGGGAGGAGAGGCATGCGGGTGCGCTGTTGACGGATCGCGAGCACGCTGGTGCATCCGGCGATCGATACGAGGCTCAGCGCGATCAGCCACCATTCCCAGAGCGCCATCCCACTGGTCGGCAGTGGGATCAGCGCTGCCGTGGCGAGTGATCCGTCCTCTGACAGCGCCGAGACGGTTGTCGCCGAAGCAGCCTCCTTTTCGAGGATGTCGATCTCGGCCCCGGCATCCGCGCTTCCCTGCAGAGTCAGAATATGATCGCCGGTGCCGTCGTTCGGGAGCGTGCCGGACCATCGCACCTGGCCGTTCTCATCTGCGCTCGCTCCGTCGTCGAGCACGATGGGCACCGAGCTGGCACCGGTCGGGTAGAGGACGACGAGCACGCCGCTGTCATCGGGGTCGAAACCCGACGCCTGCACCTGGATGCGACCGCCCTCGCGGATCCGGTCCGCGGGGGTGAGCACTTCGAGGCCTTCGGTGGTGGGCGGTGTCGTCGCGGCTTCGTAGCCATTTTCGGAGTCGCCCGCCGAGGTTGCGCCGAATGTCTGACCGCTCGGGGTGCCCACAGTGAAGCTGAGGTCGTTGAAGGTGATGCTGTTCTGGCTGCCGGCGCCCGGGCCGCCCGTGAGGGACCCGCGTACGCCGACGCCCGACCAGGTGACCTCGCCGTTCCCTCCCACTGACGTCGTCGCCGACGACAGGTCCAGCGGATAGGAGGTTGAGCCGAAGCTTGCCGTGTTCCCGGTGTGGAGCGTGGCAGAACTGGGGCCGGAGACGGTGATCGACGGATTCGACACACTGAACATCGTCATGCCGTAGCCTAGGAAGCTGACCACGCCTGAGTAGTTCACGGTCCCCGTCTGCGTCTGGGCATTCCAGTCGCCGCCTTCGGCCTGCGGGAAGAGATAGCCGTCCCCCACGCCACTGGTGGAGATGGATCCCTTCGCGCAGTGCGAGTATCCGAACCGCTCGATGCCGGCGCAGGTCGTGTACGCGACGAATGCGTTGGAGACACCCCAGGTCAGCGAACCGGCGGATGCTGTGCCCTGCGTGCTCGCCGGAGTCTCCGGCTGCTGCGGATCGCTCGGCACGTTCTCCGGTGGCGTGGTCGGTGGCTCGCTGGTGTCGATGTCGCTGGGCTCGCCGATTGTGAACGTGATGCGATCCAGCGCTTCGCCGGGACTATAGAACTCGTGCCCCTGATACGAGAAGAACTGCGCGCCGGCATTGGTGAGCGTCGCGGAGGCGCTGCTGAATCGCACAGCTTCCCCGTCCAGTTCCTGCTTCACCGCCGTCGACAGGTCGATGGTCGCAAACGTAATGGAGGAGCCGTGATAGTCGATCCGCAGGTCAGCACTCGACGCGCTCGTGACCCGGATCGACGGGTTCGCGACCGTGTGGTTCAGCGCCCCGCTGTGACCGTAGAAGGTCACTTGTCCGGCGTACTGGACAGTGCCGGTCTGTCCGTTCCAGTCGGTGCCGGATGAGGCCTGCGGGAAGGTGAAGACGCCGTTGCCGGCGGTCTGTTGCGCTCCTTCCGACGCGGTGATACGGCCGTTCGCGATGTTCCCGGTGACGTAGCTGCGGAAGTTACTCTTCACGCCCCACTGCAGGACTCCTTCAGCCGACCGCTCGGTCACGGTGATCGATACCGGGTCGGAACTCGAGTCCGCATACTCTTCGTCGTCGGGCGCGAAGTGCGCGGTGATGCGGTGGTCGCCGACCGGCAGGCTCGTCCGCAGCGTGGCGGTGCCGTCGACCGTCTGCACCGCTGCGCCGAGCGGATCGGCTCCGTTCCGGAACGTGACAGTGCCTTCGACATCAGGGGTGACCGTCGCGGTCAGCGTGATCGCCTGGTCCGCATACGCCGAGGCGGAGTCGGCGGAGAGCGTGACGACGGCCCTGTCCGGAGCGCCGCTCGGGAACAGAGCATCCCAGTCGACGATGATGTCGGCGCGGGCGTACAGGTTCTGGTCGGTGGGGAAGGACCGCGACGGCCACGAGATGACCTCGTATTCCGTGGTCGCGTCCAGATCCGCAGCCGGAATGGGCAGAGTGTCACTGACCCTGCCATCGGCGTCGATGTTCGCTGAGATCGCCGCCTGCGTGTCCTCCACGGCGGCCAAGTCGGAGCCCTTCTCGATCAGCGTGAAGTAGGCGTGCGGGCCGTCCTGTCCGGGCAGCGCTTTCACGTCGCCGTATCCGGTGCCCTCGATCGCGATGTCGATCCGAGTGTCCGGAACCTCGGTCACCCCCGTCGTGAACGCCGGCGACGTCAGACCCGGTCCAGGGTCCTCAAGGTTCTCGTCCGGATCAGCGGGATCTTCTTCCGAGCCGCCCGGCTCCTCTTCCGAGTCGTCCGGAATCGGTTCGGGGAGGAGCACAGCCCAGTCGATGGTGATGTCGGATCGGGCGTAGAGGTTCTCTGCGGTGGGGAAGGAGCGCGATGGCCAGGAGATGATTTCGTAGTCGGTGGTCGCGTCGATTTCGGCGGCGGGCACCGACAGCACGTGGCTGACCGTGCCGTCCGTGGTGATAGCTGCTGAGACCGCGGTGTCTGTTTGACCGACGTCGGCGAGGTCCGAGCCTTTCTCGATCAGCGTGAAGTAGGCGTGCGGGCCGTCCTGTCCGGGCAGCGCTTTCACGTCGCCGTATCCGGTGCCCTCGATCGCGATGTCGATCCGCTCATCGGGGATCTCCGTCACCCCCGCCGTGAACGATGGCGTCTCGGCCGCCATCGCCGCTGGCGCGGCGGCGAAAGGGGTGCTGATCGCGACGGCAGTTGCGATGACGAGGGCGATGGTGTTGCGGGACCACGCGGTTCGGGCCACGGAAATCACTTCCTACTGTTCTCGGGGGTGTTCTCTTGTACAGTGGGTCGGATACCTCTCCTCGCGGTGAGGGAGGCATCCGACCGCGGATCGCAGCTCGCGTCAGACCTGAGTGGTCGTCAGTGCGCGGCGTCGTGTCAGCACCAGCGCTCCCGCGCCCACCAGCATCAGCAACGCGGCCGCCGAGAACGCGATCCCGGCTCCGTCGGCACCGGTCACGGCGAGCTGTCCGCTCGCTGATCCGTTGGTGTCCGGTGCGGTGCCGTTGCCGCCACCCGCTCCGTCGTTGCTGTTTCCCGAGTCATCGTCGCCATCACCAGGCCCACCGGGCCCTCCGTTGGCTGCGAGCACCTCGAAGACGGCGCTGTACGAGGCGGAGCCGGACGCGAAGGTCACGGTATGCTCACCGGGCTCGAAGTCGTCGGCGACGGTCCAGGTCGCCGAGGCGATGCCTTCCGCGTCGGCGACGGCGCGGTCGGGGAGCGTGATCGGGTCGGACTCGATGGTGACCTCGAACTCCGTACCGGCTTCCACCGGGCTGAGGGAGAATGTGACATCGTCACCCTGCGTGACCGAGGTGAGCTCCTCGCCGGCGGGGCCCGTCAGCGTCAGGACCGGCTCCTCCGGCTGGGGCGCCTCGGGGAAGAGGACTGCCCAGTCGATCGTGATGTCGGCGCGGGTGTAGAGGTTCTCCTCCGACGGGAATGACCGCGACGGCCAGGAGATGACCTCGTACTCGGTGGCCGCGTCCAGCTCAGTCGCGGGGATCGGCAGAACGTCACTGACGTTCCCCTCGGCGTCGATCGTCGCGGAGATCGCCGACTGGGTCTCGGTCACATCCGACAGGTCCGCGCCCTTCTCGATCAGGGTGAAGTACGCGTGCGGTTCGGCCTGTCCGGGCAGCGCCTGAACGTCGTCATAGCCCGAGCCCTCGATCGCGATGTCGATGCGCTCATCCGGGATCTCGGTGACCTCTGCCGTGAACGTCGGGACGGCGGGCTGCGGCTCCACCGGCTCGGCGAACGCGAGGGGTGCTTTGGCATCCTGCGTGCGGTCGGCCTGCGCCGTGTGGTTCGCCGCCGTGTACACGGAGGTGGGGCCGTCGTTCAGCTGCTGGACAGTGAACTCGAGCTCGAACGTGCCGTCCTCCGTCGGCGTCACCAGCGCGGCGCCGTCCCGGCAGCCCAGAGCGAGCTGCCACAGGTCTGCGGGAAGTTCGACATCCTCGCAGAGGAATACGTAGAGCCCTTGTGCCGGGTTATAGCCCGCGGCCGTCACGGTGACCGTGTCACCTTCCGCGTTGAGTTCTGTCGCGGGGCTGACCGTCAGCTGCGGGTCCCAGGTCGGCTCCTCCACGGGGAAGAGCGCTGTCCAATCGATGGTGATGTCGGCACGAGCGTAGAGGTTGGCCTCGGTCGGGAAGGACCGCGATGGCCAGGAGATGACCTCGTACTCTATGGATGCGTCCAGCTCAGCCGCGG
>NZ_FUKO01000025.1 GCF_900163815.1 Microbacterium esteraromaticum
TGTTCTTCCCACGGACGTTGTGGACGCGGTCGATGGGTGATTGGCCTCCGAGAGCGGTATGGGGTCGGTGGTGATTGTAGTCGTGGATCCAGGCCTGGTAGGTGGCTGCGCGGGCGGCATCGGAGTCGTAGTGGTGGGCGTAGGCCCATTCGAATGCGAGGGTGCGGTGGAATCGCTCGATCTTCCCGTTCGTCTGTGGCCGATACGGGCGCGTGTACTTGTGCTTGATCTGGGTGCCGAGTGTCTTGTTGAACAGGTGGGAGCGGTAGCAGGCGCCGTTGTCGGTGAGTACTCGCTGGACGGTGATGCCGAGGCTTTCGAAGTAGGTATTCGCGCGTTCCCAGAACCCGGCAGCGGTCTCCTTGCGCTCGTCGTCGAGGATCTCGGAGTAGACCACTCTTGAGTGATCATCGATCGCGGAATGCAGGTAGGAGTAGCCGACGCCGCTGCGGTTTTTCTTGCCCTGCTGTCGGCCGAGGGTGCGCCAGCCGCCGCCGTCGGGGATGCGTCCGAGCTTCTTCACATCGACATGGACCAGATCGCCGGGATTCTCGTGCTCGTAACGCACCGGCTTGGGCTTGCGGACGCGGACACCAGTGTTCAGGTCGATATGCCCCAGCAGCGGCACCTTGTAGCGGGATAGGACCTTGGAGACCGTCGACTGGGACAGGTGCAGGTGATACGCGATCCGGTGCGGTCCCCACCGACGATTGACCCGCAGGCCGATGATGCGCCGCTCCGTGCGCGCCGGCGTCTGACTCGGTGATGTGTGCGGACGTGAGGAATGATCCTGCAAGGCGTCCTGACCACCGGCACGGTAGCGGGCCACCCATTTGGAGACAGTGCCCCGGGCGACCTGGAACCGCTCGGCGATGCGCGCCTGCGTCCACCCGCCATCGACGACCGCGCGGACCATCGCGAGTCGGCCTGCAGGGGTGAGCTTGGCGTTGGCATGGGTAACGTATGACACGAGGACCTCCGTGGATCGAGATGAGTGTGGTAACCCATATCGATACCGGAGGTCCTCGCCTATCCCATCACGCCACGCTGCTCACAACCTCCGTGGGAAGAACACCTAG
>NZ_FUKO01000026.1 GCF_900163815.1 Microbacterium esteraromaticum
CCCACGCCCCACGCCCCTCGCCCCGCGCCGGCGTCGCAAGTGGTCGCCTCGGGGGTCGGGTGCTGACCATTTGTGACTCCGCTGCGCTGGCGTCCGACGCGCGATGCGTGACGGCGTCGCAAGTGGTCGCCTCGCGGGTCGGATGCTGACCATTTGTGACTCCGATGCGCTGGGTGCCCGATGCGCGATGCGTGCTGGCGTCGCAAGTGGTCGCCTCGAGGGTCGGATGCTGACCATTTGTGACTCCGACGCGCTGGGCACCCGTGCCACGACCCGGGGCATCAGGCAGTGAGAGCCTTGTGGCGGCGGATCAGCGCGGTGCGCACGATCCCCACGGCGGTTCTCCGGCCGCGGATGTGCGTCGAAGTGAGCCGCACCACTTCCCAGCCGGCCTCCGCGTAGGCGCGATACTTCTCGATGTCGCGATTCCACTGTTCGCGGGAGGTGCGGTGGTGATCGCCTTCGATCTCGACGATGAGCCGATACCTGCGGTATACGAACTCCGAGATGCCGAGCAGGCGCCCGTTCTCATCGCGGATCTCGACGTCAAGCTCGGGAGTGGGAAGTCCAGCATCCTCCGCATCGAGCCGGTACTCCGTCTCGAGAGGCGACGCGCTGCCCGTGCGCGCTCTGGCCAGCGCCGCGCGCAGTCTCGCGACGCCCTTCTGCGGCCCGGCTTCGATGGCATCCTGCAGATCGGCGAGTGTGGCATCCGCTCGCTCCGGATGCCGAACAGCAAAGGAGTCCCGGGGGATGTGCACGATGGCATCCGCAAGAATCGTCAACTCGCGCTGAGCGAGTTCGCGGCCGAGCATCGCCCACATGGTCGCGGGAGTCATGACTGGAACACCTTTGAACTCCTCGATCTGAACGAAGCGCTCCGCGAGCCTGCGCCCTTTCACACCTTTGCCGCGAGGCGCGGTGCGCGGCGTGATCACCCCGACCTCGAGATCGTCCTTCCGGCGACGATCCCGCGCGGCGCCGAGCGGGTATCCGCGCAGCACGGCGGCACTGCGGCCGCAGATGAACGCACCGGCGGGCATCACCTGCATGTACGTGAGCACCCTGGAAAGCAGCTCCTCCGCCCGGCGGCGGCTCAGTGCGAGTGGCCCAAAGTCCTGGTCGAGTCTCTTCTTCTCGGCGGCGATGTCGGCGTGCGTCCGGCGAGTGCCGTGGAAGGGCTTCTGCAGGTCGTTGCCTCGCAGTCGTCGTCGTGTGAGCCCCTGAGCCATCGCCTGCGAAGTGCTGAAGCGGACGCCGAGCTGCGGCGGCAGGGGTGAGTGCTTCTTCGGCATGTGCTCACTCTGTGTCAGGCCGATGACCTCCAATCGCCAGGACGCCACAACCTGTGCAGAGCTTCCCGCAACCACCAAGATGTGCAGAACGAAGCTCATGCCCCGACTCTTGAGCGTCGGAGTGCCAGGTGGCCGCGATTCATCGCGCAAGAAGGCAATTCGGCACCCCGACGCGTCAAGGCACCGAGTCAAGACACCGAGGCAGGGCACCGAGGTAAGACACCGAGGCAAGGCGACGAGTCGGAGGCACCTCGCGCAGCACGAGAGGTTGGGTAGGGCAGTCGGATGCTGTAAGCTATCCCCTTGGTGCCTATTGTCCAGCTTGTCTGAGCATCGGCACGACGAACGTGAGCCCTCCACTGGCGTGTTCCCCAGTCTCCCAAAGAGACAGAGAACCACCCCGGAGTGGGATTCACGAACCTCTCCGTTCGAATCAAGAAAGCAGCACTATTGTGACGCGCACATTCACCCCGAAGGCCGGGCAGATCCAGCGTGACTGGGTCGTCATCGACGCAACCGACGTCGTTCTCGGCCGCCTGGCTTCGCACGCAGCAGCAATCCTGCGCGGCAAGAACAAGCCGACCTTCGCTCCTCACGTCGACGTGGGCGACTTCGTCGTCATCGTCAACGCAGACAAGGTCGCTCTCACGGGACAGAAGCTCCAGAAGAAGATGGCTTACCGCCACTCCGGCTACCCGGGCGGTCTGACGGCTGTCTCCTACGCCGAGCTCCTCGAGAAGAACCCGGTTCGCGCCGTGGAGAAGGCCGTTCGCGGCATGCTCCCGAAGAACACCCTGGGGCGCCAGCAGCTGTCGAAGCTCAAGGTGTACGTCGGTGCTGAGCACCCGCACGCCGCTCAGCAGCCCACGCCGTACACCCTCGACCAGGTCGCCCAGTAAGCGCCGTAAAGACTAAGGACATACTCGTGGCTGACATCCAGGACACCACCGAATTCCCGCAGAACTTCTCCACCTCGAGCCCTGAGGCCGAGGCTGTGGAGTCTGCTCCTCGCCCCGTGCTCTCCGTGCCGGGTGCCGCTGTGGGCCGTCGCAAGCAGGCTATTGCCCGCGTGCGTCTGATCCCCGGCTCGGGCACCATCACGGTCAACGGCCGCACGCTCGAGGACTACTTCCCGAACAAGCTGCACCAGCAGCTGATCAACGACCCGTTCACCGCGCTGAACCTCGCCGGTGCATACGACGTCATCGCCCGCATCTCGGGTGGCGGCGACTCCGGTCAGGCCGGCGCACTGCGCCTCGGCATCGCCCGTGCCCTGAACGGCATCGATGTCGAGAACAACCGCCCGACCCTCAAGAAGGCCGGCTTCCTCTCGCGCGACGCCCGCGTCATCGAGCGCAAGAAGGCTGGTCTCAAGAAGGCCCGCAAGGCTCCTCAGTACTCGAAGCGCTGATCCGCGCAGTTCCTTCAATGGCACTGTTCGGTACGGACGGCGTGCGAGGGCTTGCCAATGGCACCCTCACCGCTGAACTTGCGCTCAACCTGGCCCAGGCGACTGCTGTCGTCCTGGGCCAGGGCCGTATCGCCGACGCGCGTCGCACTGTCGGCAAACGGCTCACCGCGGTGGTCGCTCGCGACCCGCGGATCTCGGGTCACTTCCTCAGCGCTGCTGTCGAGGCTGGTCTCGCGTCATCGGGCGTGGATGTGCTGGATGCCGGCACCTTGCCGACCCCGGCGACAGCATTTCTGATCTCCGACATCGACGCCGACTTCGGCGTGATGATCTCGGCATCGCACAACCCAGCGCCCGACAACGGCATCAAGATCTTCGCCCGTGGAGGCGTCAAGCTGCCCGACGAGGTCGAGCAGCGCATCGAAGAGACGATGCTGGCGGGTACCAAGCTGCAGCCGACCGGTGGCGACGTGGGGCGCGTGATGCGCTTCTCGGATGCCGAAGATCGCTACGTGCTGCACCTGCTGGGCTCGCTGCCGCACCGGCTGGACGGCATCCATGTGGTGCTCGACTGCGCCAATGGCGCAGCATCCGGAGCCTCTCCCGAGGTCTTCACCAGCGCGGGCGCCAAGGTCACCGTGATCGGCGCCAACCCTGACGGTCTGAACATCAACGACGGTGTCGGATCGACTCACCTCGACAAGCTGGCTGCCGAGGTCGTGCGCGTCGGCGCCGACGTCGGCATCGCTCATGACGGGGATGCTGACCGCTGCCTCGCGGTGGATGCTGACGGCAATATCGTCGACGGCGACCAGATCATGGCCGTGCTGGCCGTGGCGATGAAGAGCCGCGGCAAACTCGTCGACGACACCCTGGTGACGACCGTGATGAGCAACCTCGGGCTGCACATCGCCATGCGCGAGCAAGGCATCACCGTGCGCAAGACCGGTGTCGGCGACCGCTACGTGCTCGAAGACATGAACCGCGGCAAGTACTCGCTGGGCGGTGAGCAGTCGGGCCATGTCATCATGAGCGACTTCGCCACCACCGGTGACGGCCTGCTCACGGGGCTGCACCTGGTCGCTGAGATGGCCCGTCAGAAGAAGACGCTGGCCCAGCTCACCTCGATCATGACGATCTACCCGCAGGTGATGATCAACGTGAAGGACGTCGACAAAGACGCCGTTTCGGATCACTCCGCTGTGCAAGACGCGGTCAAGGCCGTCGAGGAAGACCTCGGTGCATCCGGTCGCGTGCTGCTGCGCAAGTCGGGAACGGAGCCGCTCGTGCGGGTGATGGTCGAAGCAGCGGATGCTGAGACAGCCAGTGCCCATGCGGAGGCCCTCGCCTCGGTCGTGCGTCAGCACCTGGCTCTGTGACAGCGGGTTTCTGAGTCGCGGACCGAGCGTTCAGCGTCCGCAATGTCGTCGGCGCGATCTACCATCGTGAGCATGAAATCCCCGTGGCCGAACAACAGGCTGAAGAGCTTAGGTCGGCATATTCGCGACGAAACGCCTATACCTCCTGAGTTGCCGCAGTACGACGAGGTCATGCTTTGGTACAACGATGTCGCTGCGGAGGTCCAGCGGTCGATCGAGACACTGGATTGGAAGCCGCTTCTGGGGAATCGCCCCTAGGAGGTGACCTCACGTTCAAAGACGCTAGATACGCTTCGACAGAAGCTGCAACGTGATTCGGGTACGCCGCTGCCATCAGTCCAGGACGTGGCTGGAGTGCGCTTCGAAGGCGAGATGTCGCTGGATGAGCAGGATGCGGTCGCACACGCCATTGCGGGAATGTACGGACAGGATCCGTCAAGCGTCAAAGACATGCGTGCGCAACCTCACAGTGGCTATCGCGCTGTGCATGTGTGGTTGCGGCTGCCAGCTCGCGTCGAAGTTCAGGTACGGACGCATATGCAGGGTGCGTGGGCCAACGTGTATGAGGCAGCGGCAGATGTCTTCGGACGCGATATTCGGTATCGAGTTCGTCCTGATGACCCCGTGCAGCGCAACATCGTCGACTCGCTGCAGAGCCTTTCCGTCGTAGCGACCGCCAAGATGGAGGAGGAGCGCAACAGCAAGGCGCGCGAGCTACTCAGGCTGCAGGAATATGCCGATGCCGGATCTCCGATCTTCGACAAACAGGTGCGCGATAGACTGGAAGCCGAGTGGAAGCGGGGACGCACTTCGGAGAACGAGTTTCGAGATGCGCTCCGCAAACTTCATGATCAGTTCAGAACAATGCAAGGGGGGCCGGTGACAGTGTCGGGATTCGTTATCGAGTACTACCGTCCCACTGGCGTGCACCGAGTGCATGAGTTCCCGGGTGCAGAGGGTTACCGGGATGCGATGCGATACCGGCTGCAGCTCGAAGGCGAGCGGACTGACTCTGACTGGGAGATCGTCTCTCTCAACAGTTCATCGCTCGAGGCGTTGAAGAGTACTCACTCGCGCTATTTTGCTGTCGAGGACGAGCGGCAGTCAGCGTGAGGCTTGCCGCGGTTGTGCGTCAGCACCTGGCTCTGTGACAGCGGGGTCGTCGAGACGTGACGCCGCGGTGCCCCGGTGGCGCCGCGCGCCCGGCTGGGTGGCCGTCTATGGTGTTGCTCTGGCGCTGATCGCATTCTGGCCGGAGCCGGTGGATTCCAGTGCGGGCGCGCTGCTGCGGTGGATCACCAAGACGGTTCCTGGGCTGACCTACGCGCGAATCGAGTTCGGGTCGAACATTCTGCTGTTCGTGCCCCTGGGCATCGGACTCGCTCTGCTGATGCCGCGCTTACGCTATCTCGTCATGCCGATCGCACTGCTGGTATCGCTGGGGATCGAGGCCGCACAGGCGATCTTTCTTGCCGCTCGAACCCCGAGCATCTACGACATCGTCGCGAACGTCTCGGGCGCGTGCCTCGGGCTCGTCATCATCGTCGCCGCGCAGGAGTGGCGAAAACGCGCGCGAAATCAATCGCTTAAATAACGAACCAGTAACGATAGCTGCGGGGGTGTAGGTCGCCAATGCTCCCCATGCACTAGCGTTTGAGTCGCATCGATTCAACTCCCGAGTGAACGATGCGCAACTGGGGCTGGAATGTCGTGACCATCGTGGGGATGGTTATCAGCGGCAGACCAGAAATCTAGGGTTTGGGGACCCAATGGGGATTTTTTCTGCGACGAAATTTGCGCGCAACGCGCGCATCGCCGCAATCGCTGTACTCTCGTCGGCACTGATGTTCGGTGGGGCCAGCGTTGCTCTTGCCGAGGGCGCGAATACGCCCGACGTGTCTCCGTCCACGGAGCCGACGGCGCCCGTTGCCACCGAGCAGCCCGCAGAGCCGCAGGCTCCTGCCGAGCAGCCGCCAGCTGAGCAGCCGCCCGCCGAGACACCGCCACCGGCCAAGTCGACGCCCCCCTCCGAGCGGCCCGCGCCTCCGGCCGAGGCCACGCCGCCGGCCGAGCAGAGCACCCCGCCTGCTGAGCAGCCAGCGCCTCCCGCTGACGATGCAGACGAGGCCACCCAGTCGAGGAAGGCCGAAGTTCCTGCACTGCGCTGGCAGGCAATCGACGCCGAAGGCCGCATCGTCGCGGGCACGACGCTCACCCTGCAGGGCCCTCGCGATGCCGACGTCACCGATCGCGGAAACGACGAACAGTGGGCAGATTCCCCCGAGGCAACTGTGCTCGACAACGTCGGTCAGGCCAATTACGACGGTGCTGACCTCGACCCGGCTCCCGGCCTGTTCCGCATCGAGAGCTTCGCCGACGATGACACCCCTGACGTCTCTGTTCCGGTGGATGTCGCCTTTGACTACCGGGTGCGAGTTCTCGAGGCAGATGGTTTCTTGACGGCGGATGCTACGGACTGGGCCTCGCTTACCGTTCTCACCGACGACACGGTGAAACCGACGGACGTAACGCTTCAGGCTGCGCCCGCCGCTCGGTCAAATGATGCGATCGTCACCCCGATGCTCGTCGGTCCTGACGGCCCGGGCGTCACCAAGCCTTATCTCTACTGGGAGGTGCGCGACACCACCGGGAACGCGCTGCGCGGCGGTGCGACTCTTGAGGTGCAGGGCCCTCGCACATCCAATTACAACTGGTGGCGCGGTGAATACAACGTGAAGTGGAACTCGTCGGTCACCGTGACCGACTGCGTCTCCACACCCTGCACCGGAGCCGATCAGGATCCGGATCCGGGCGAGTTCCTGGTGATGAACATCGGGTCGCACCGCGTGTCCGATAGCAACCGCTATCGGGTTCGCCAGCAGACCGCTCCGGCCGGATACACCTTTACTGACACGAACAACGACTGGGTTACGATCCCGGGCTCGCGCAACACGCCCTCCGGCTGGACCGCCGACGGCACCTACGACTTCGGTGACTTCATGGTGAAGAAGATCCCGCCGATGTCGCCGGTTTGCACGGCCGGACAGATCTACGGCGTCACCGCGGCAGGACAGCTCCGAGCGATTTCGTCAGCGGGCGTTGTGACACCCCTCGGAACGAAGGCCTCGGGTGTATCGATCTTCAATGGTCTCGGCATCGGCAGTGGCGGCTCCCCCGTGTACGCCATAGAGCGAACAGACACGAGTGGCACCGCCCAGAACGCGACCGTGTGGGTCTACAACACGACGACGGGCGTCTGGGCCACGACGTCGCAGAGCACGAGCAGCCTCGGCGGCAACAGCGGAACGAACATGGTCGGTGGGGCCGTCGACCTGAAGACTGGTCTGTACTACTTCGGCGGTTTCACTAGCGACGGTGACTTCAAGGTGTACCAGTACAACCCCAGCGCCGCGACCAAGATCAAGTTCAAGGGGACTATCGTCACCGAGAGCAACTCCAGCGCTAACGGCGATATCGCCTTCAACGCGAACGGCGACCTCTTCGTCGTGCACGGAAATGGCAATCAGACCACCATCTACAGCGTCACCGCCGCGAACCTGGCAGCAGCCAATGGTGGCAACATCGCCTCATCGAAATCCGCAACGGTCACGACCATGACTGACGTCAACGGTGTCGCTTTCGACTCCGCCGGCCGCGCCTACCTCGGCAGCGGCTCGCAGATGAAGTCTTTTGCAATGCCGGGCTTCACTGGCGAGCAGAACGTGGTGACATCCGGGCTGGGCACCAGCGACCTCGCTTCGTGCTCTTCGCCAGCGACGATCACCGTCCAGAAGTTCGTCCAGGGGGGCCGGGTGAGCAGCGGCGACCAGTTCAAGCTCACCCTCTCTCAGGGCACGACCGAGTTGGGCACGGCGGTCACAACCGGTAGCGCGGTCGGCCTGCAGAACGAACAGGTTGGTCCTCAGCCCACGGTGCGGGGCGTCACCCTGTCCTTCAAGGAAGCGGCGGCGGGTACGACCGTCCTCAGCAACTATGTGTCGAGCTGGACTTGCCTCGCTGACGGTGAGCCGATGAGCAACGGTCAAGGCACTTCTGGGAGCGTCACGATTCCAGCGAGTGGCGACGTTATCGAATGTCGCATCACGAATGCCCCGTTGATCGCCACCGTGAACGTATCCAAAACGGTGCTCGACACCAATGGCGAGAATCCTCAGCCCGGCGCGGGGTGGACAGTAGGTGCGGCTCCCTCGCTCGCAACGATCGTCTCGACGCCGACGGGAATCACGCAGTCGACGAATGCTCAGGGCAACGCAGCATGGTCGCTGAAGTTCAAGAATGCGGCTGATAAGACGAATGTCTCTGTGTCAGAGGTTCAGAAGCCTGGCTACGAGTTCGTCAGCGGACAATGCCTGATCGAAAGCCTTGACGGTAGCTTCACTGAAGTTGACCTTCAGGGGCCCGCCGCGCAGGCCTTGACCGACATCAAGCCCGGCGATGACGTCGATTGCGCCTACGTGAACAAGAAGATCCCTGGCTCGATCTCCTGGCAGAAGGTCACAAACGACACCCCGGCTACCAACATCGGCGGCAGCACGTGGACTGTCCAAGGGCCCGACATCGCCGGACCTACTGCGACCGTCGCAGACTGCGTCGGCGCGAATGCGGCGGCGTGCGCAGCATCCGCTGACAAGGACCACCGCGCCGGGTACCTGCAGGTCACCGGTCTCGCCTGGGGCACCTACACGATCACCGAGACCATCGCGCCCGACGGCTTCGAGCTCGACACCACGCCGCGCACCGTCATCGTGACGGCAGCGAATGCGCAAGCCGGCGCCACGATGAACCCGGTAGTCAACGTGCGCAAGCTCGGCACGGCCGGATGGACGAAGGTCGCAGACGGCACGACGACCCTTCTCGGAGGCTCGGAGTGGACAATCACCGGCCCCGGCTTCACGGCGCCGAACAACGTGATCGTCGACTGCGTCGCTGCGTCGGATGCTGAATGCACCGGCCTCGACAAAGATTCCGACGCCGGCGTGTTCAAGATCACCGGGCTCGCCTGGGGCTCCTACACGATCGTCGAGACAGCGGCACCCTTCGGCTACATCGTCGACTCGACGCCACACACGTTCACCATCGATAAGACGACGGTGGGTGCGGCCATCGCACTCGGCGCCTTCGAGAACTCGCTGGGGACCCCGCCAACCCTGCCGCTCACCGGCGGACTGGGCGGCGACTTCTACTCCTTCCTCGGACTCGGCGTGCTGCTGCTCGCCATTGCACTGCTGATCACTCGGCGTGTATGGCTCCGCCAGGCATCCCGCGACGGGGGCGCGATGAGCCATTGATCTAAACCTCCGAAACCCGAAACCGGATTTTTCACACTCATATTCACATTCACTTCGGCTGCTGGGGCAGCAGAAGACCAGAAAGAAGGAAAGCATGAACACCAAGAAGAGGCCACTGGGGCGGCTCGCATCGGGAGTAGGCGTCATCGCCCTCGTTGCGGCTGGGCTCATGGGTGGCGCGAGCATGGCAAGTGCCGCAGCAGCACCGGGTCAGGAGGGGGCTCCCGATGCAGGAACCCTCATCGTCCACAAGTACGCGGGCTCGCCCACGTCGCAGGACGCGCCCGACGGCACCGAGCAGACGGTAGACCGTCCGCCGCTGGCAGGCGTGACGTTCGTCGTCACTCCGGTCGGCAAGGACACCGGCAGCGGCTGCGTCGCGCTCGACCTCGGCACCGCTGCCGGATGGACCGACGCGCAGGCAGCGGACGACAGCATGCCGCCCGCCGCTCCGTACTGTCTCGTGACGGCGGGTGCCACGACGCAGATCACCAATGGCTCGGGAACAGCAACGTTCGCGGGACTGCCGCTCGGGCTCTACCACGTGAACGAGACCAATGCACCTACGGGCGTCACCCCTTCGGTGGAGTTCTACGTCAGCATCCCGTACGCGAGCACCAACAACGGTGTGACCGACTGGCTGTACACGGTGCACACCTACCCGAAGAACACCCTGACTGGTGACGGAGACAAGACGGTCGGCGACCCCACCGCGCCGGGCCTGGGCTCGACGGTCCCGTGGACGCTCACGACCAAGCCGATCGGATCGTTCAACGACGGTCAGAAGCTGACTTCGTTCAAGATCATCGACCGTCTCGACGCGAAGCTGACCTACTCGGCGACGCCGGCCCCGGTGCTCACCTACACCGAGCCCGGTGGCTCGGCGCAGACGGTGCCTGCGGCCAACTACACGCTGACCCCTCCGGCGGGTGCTGGTGGCGACGTAGTCGTCGACTTCACCAACCTGACGTGGCTGAACGAGCGTCCGGCCGGCACGATCTTCACGTTCACCTTCAGCACCACGGTGACCGGCGTCGGCAGCATCCTGAACACGGGCTTCCAGAACTCCGGTGGTGACGATGTCACGCTCGGTGAGGCGAGCACGCAGTGGGGTCCGGCTGAGGTTCTGAAGCACCAGGCCGGCGACAAGACCAAGACGCTGGCTGGCGCCAAGTTCTCGGTCTTCAACTCGCCGAACGGCACCGACTGCACGGGCACGCTCGGTGCGGCACTGACCGTCAACGGTGCGACCGAGTTCGAGTCGAATGCCAGTGGCATCGTCACGATCGCGGGTCTATTCGTCAGCAATGACGAGTCGATTCTCGAAAAGGTGTACTGCGTCGTGGAGACCCAGGAGCCGCTCGGCTTCATCAAGGACACCACGCCGCACATGATCACGGTGAAGGCCGAAGGCACGGCGACGACGACCGCGCACATTGAGGTGGCGAACACGCCGGTTCCCGGACCGATCCTGCCCCTCACGGGTAGCAACGGCACCCTGTGGTTCACCGTCGGTGGAATCGCGCTGATCGTGATGGCCGCAGGTGGATTCCTGATGGTGCGTCGCACGCGCAACCACAGCTGATCTGGTGACGATCACCGCCTGACACGGAGGGCGGGAAGGCATTGACCTTCCCGCCCTCCGCCATGAGAGGATGCAGCATGATCCCGGTGCAGACGCCCGAGGCTCCGCGGCACGAACCCGCAGCCACCCGACGGTGGCGTATGCCCTGGGGGCTGTTCGCGGTGATGATGGTGATGCTCACCGGCGTCGGCCTGATGCAGTACCCCGACGTCGCCGGGTGGTTCTCGCAGTACTACCAGTCGCAGCTGATCGTCGACGTCTCGAGCGAGCTGCAGCAGGAAGATCCGCCGTCGCTGGCCGCTGAAGTGCAGCGGGCGCACGAGTACAACGACCTGCTCGAGAGCGGCGCGTTGCTCGCTCCGAACGCGAACAAACCCACCTCCGACGCGGCCGAGGTCAGCCGCTTCGAGTACGACGGACTGCTGCGCGCCACGCCGACCGGTGTGATGGGGCGCCTTCGCATCCCGTCGATCGACGTCGATCTGCCGATCTATCACGGCACTTCCGACGCCACGCTCGCGAAGGGCGTCGGCCACCTCGAGGGCACGTCGCTCCCCGTCGGCGGAACGTCGCAGCATTCGGTGCTGACCGCGCACCGTGGTCTGCCGGAAGCGACGCTGTTCAACGATCTCGACAAGGTGTCAAAGGGCGACCGGTTCACGATCGAGGTGTTCGGCGAGGTGCTCACCTACGAGGTCGTCGACACCCGCGTCGTCGAACCCGACGACACCGACACGCTGCGCGCTGTCGCCGGTGAAGACCTGGTCACGCTCGTCACCTGCACCCCGCTGGGCATCAACACGCACCGCTATCTCGTGACGGGAACGCGGGTCACCCCCACGCCCATCGAAGACATCGAACATGCCGGCGAGCAGCCCAATGTCCCCGGCTTCCCATGGTGGGCGGTGATCATCGGCGCCGCACTGCTGCTGGCGATTGTGCTCGTGGTGCGTGCAGGATTCCCTCGGTCTCGCAACTCTACGATTGAGGAATGACGACGAGAGCCGAGCGCCGTGCCGAACGCACGCGCCGACCGCTGCTGCGCAGCTATCGCTTCTGGATTCCGATGGGAGTCGTGCTGCTGCTGCTCGTGATCGCGATCGTCGGCGCCATTGTCGGCAAGCACGTGTACGACCGTGCGATGTCGGCGAAAGGTTCGCTGGAGAAGGCGGTTCCGCTGGCATCTCAGGCGGCGGATGCTGTGCTCGACGGCGACACCGAGAAAGCACAGCAGCTTTCTGGCCAACTCGCCGCACTGACGACCGACGCGCGTGAGCAGACTGACGACGGCGTGTGGAAGAGCGTCGAGTGGGTTCCCGTGGCGGGACCCAACCTCTACGCGGTGCGCACCGCGGCCGCCGTCACCGATGACCTCGTGCGCGATGCACTGACGCCCGCCACCGCCCTGTCGCTTGATGTGCTGAAGCCGAAAGACGGCGCGATCGATCTCGCCGGCATCACCGAGATGCACACGATCGTCGGGCAGGCGCAGAAGTCGGTGGATGCTGCCGCGCGCGACCTCGCCACGATCGACCGTGATGCACTGATCTCGCAGGTGAGCGGCGCGATCGGCAAGCTCACCAGCGCCGTCGACGAGCTGCAGCCGATGCTCGGCCCGGCATCCGACATTCTCGGTGTGCTGCCGCAGGCGCTCGGAGCCGACCAGCCGCGCCACTACCTGATGATGTTCCAGAACAACGCCGAGTCGCGCGGCACCGGCGGCAACCCGGCAGCGCTGGTGATGATCGATGTCGACAAGGGGCGCATCAGCATCGGCCAGCAGGCATCGAGCAGCGATTTCGACAACGGCCGTGCCGAACCGATCACGGCGCTGAACCCCGAGACCCAGGCGCTGTACGGCGACAAGATCGGCCGGTGGATCATGGATTCCACCCTCAGCCCCGACTTCACCGAGACGGCCGACATCGTGCGCGCCTGGTGGGCCGAGCAATACGGCACACCGATCGACGCGGTCGCCTCGTTCGACCCAGTGGCGCTGAGCTACCTGCTCGGAGCGACGGGCCCGGCATCCGTGCCGAATGAGCAGACAGAGATCAAGGGCCGCACGATCAACCTGCTCACCGAGCCGCTGACACTCACGGCCGAGAACGCCACGCCGTTTCTGCTCAACGAGATCTATTGGAAGTATCCGATCCCCGCCCAGCAGGATGCCGTGTTCGCAGCATCCGCTCGTGCCGTCTTCGACACCGTGACCTCGGGCAAGGCCGAACCGAAGGCTCTGCTCGAGGCGCTCACCCGCGCAGTCGATGAGGGCCGGCTGATGTATCAGCCGGCGAACGAAGACGAGGCAAAGCTCGTCGGCGAGACCGAGCTGGCGGGCAAGCTGCCCAGTACCAACAAGAACTCGACGATGCTCGGCGCGTACGTCAACGACTTCACCGAGGGCAAGCTCGACTATTACATGCAGCTCGACCTCGTCGCGGAGTCCACGCAGTGCGCGGCCGCGAACGACCCGTCCTTTTCACTCAGCGCCACGCTGACAAACACGCTGAAGCCCGAGCAGGTCGCCGATCTGCCGTCGTATATCTCTCCGGGCCGCTTCTTCGACAAGGGACGCGTCGCCACGAATCTCGTGCTGTACGGTCCGGTCGGCGCCACCACGGCGAAGGTAACGGTCGACGGTACCGAGCTGGCGGCTAAGACACTCCCGCACCTGGGGCGCCCAGCGGTGCTGGTGCCGATCTACAACAACCCCGGTCAGAAGCACACGGTCACGGTCGAGTTCGCAGGCGACGCGGGCAAGTACGGTCCGCTCGATGTGCGCCACACGCCAATGGTGCGCGAGACCCACGTAGAGATGGATGCCGCCGGCTGCCAGTGATTCAGCCGGCTGCGGCCTCGCCCGCAGGTGGCGGCTTCGCACCGCGAAAGACGATCGAGTGGTACAGCACGAATCGCACCACGACGACGATGGCGATGCTCGCCAGGTTGACGACGTTCACGATGACCGGACCAGGGGCGTGCCCCAGAGCGTTGCCGGCCGCTTCGACGCCCGCCCACAGCAGCAGTGCGCCGAGACCGGTGCACGCGGCGTTGGTCAGCAGAAAGAGCACGAGCTCGCTGGTGCGGCCACGACGGTCACGGTGGCGGAAGGTCCACTCCCGGTTGCCGATGTACGCGTTCACGAGGGCGACGAGAGAGGCGATGATTTTCGCCCAGACGACGTCGACACCCATCACGTAGACGAGCAGATTGAAGACACCCACTTCGATGAGGGTGCTGAGTCCGCCGACGATGAGAAAGCGACTGCCGATGGAGGCGAGTCGGCGCAGTCGGGGATGATTCTGCATGGCTTCACTAGGCTACTAGTGGAGGGCGACCGCGCGCTCCCGACCGGAGGAATCGCGTGACCGCAGCCCATCTCGCCATCGTGATGCCCGCCTACAACGAGGCCGAGGGCATCAGCGGTTTCATCGACGAGATCCGCCAGCACGTCGGCCCGCTGGTCGGTCAGCTCACGTTCGTGGTCGCCGATGATCGGTCGACGGATGCCACGGTCGCGGCACTCCAGAACATCGATGATGTGCGGGTGGAGCCGCAGCAGGTCAACCGCGGGCATGGCCCCACGGCGCTCGCCGCCTACCGCGCCGGTTTGGCGTTGCACCCCGATCTGCTGGTTCACGTCGACGGTGATGGTCAGTTCGTCGGCGAAGACTTCGCGCGGATGCTGAAGGCGATGGAAAGCACCGGGGCAGATGTCGTGCACGGTGTGCGCCACAGCCGCACCGACCCCTGGTATCGCCGCACGTTGACGAGTGCTGTGGGAATGCTGATCGCGCTCGCCGCCGGGCGCCGGGTGCCCGACGTGAATACCCCGTTGCGCGCGTACCGGCCGGAGGCATTGCGGATGCTGCTCGACGCAGTGCCTGCAGAGGTGCTCGTGCCGCATGTGCACTTCTCGCTGGCTGAGGCGCGATCCGGGTTCACCGTGCGCTACCTGTCGGTGCGCAGCATCCCTCGCCGAGGTTCGTCGACGAGCGGCACCATGTGGGGTGGGGGAGTGAAGGCGCTGGTGCCGCCGCCGCGACTGCGCCAGTTTGCGAATGCCGCGCTGCAAGAGGCATGGCAGCTGTCACTGCGCCCGGGAGCGCCGCTGCGCAGCATCCGTCTCGAGAATTCACGCTCATGAGGCTGGCTCGCACGATCGCATTCTGGCTGCTGGCGGCGGGGCTGCTCGCCTGCCACCTGGTCGTGATCGTGCACGGTTTCGGCGCCCGCTTCTGGGAAGACGAGGCATTCAACCTCACCGTGCCGCTGAACTTTCTCGCCGGTCTCGGCTATTCGAGCGATGGTGCGCTGTCTGGTTCGGTGATCACGCCCTTCGACCCGCGTATCTCGACGGGGCCGACGGTGCTGGTGCCGGTTATCGGCGTGCTCGCGCTGGGGGCTGATCCGGTGATCGGTGCGCGGTTGGTGCCGGTGGCTTTCTGGGCGGTGCTGATTGTGGGGCTGGTGCTGCTCGGCATCCGCACCGCCGGGCGGTGGGTGGGGCTGGTCGCGGCGGCGGTGCCGCTGTGCTTTAACGGCCTGGGCAGTGTCTCGCCGATTCAGGGGCCGGCTGATCTGCTGGGTGAGATTCCCGCGGCGGCGCTGCTGGTGTGGGCGGTGATCGTGCTGCGGGGCCGGCCGTGGCTGGCCGGACTGCTGGTGGGTCTGGCCGTGCAGGCGAAGCTGATCGCGCTGCTGGCGCTGCCCGCATTTGCGGTGGCGCTGTGGCTGCTCACGCCGGGGCGCGCGCGTGAGCGCATCGTCGGGCTTTGGAAGCGCTCGTGGCTGCCGCTGATCTTGGTGGGGGTGCCGACGCTGCTGTTCGAGCTGGCAGCGCTGCTGTCGATGGGGATGAACGGGTACATCGAACACCTGCGCGGCATGGTGCACTTCGTGCGCGGCGGTGGGCAACATGTCGCGCCGACGAGCGTGTCGCAGAAGTTGGAGACGCTGGCCGGGGCGTGGTTCGTGCCCGCCTGGGTGGCGGTGGTCACTGTGATCGTCTGTCTGAGTCTGGCGGTTGCGGGGCTCGTTGTGTCGCGTGGCGCGACGGCTGTGGAGGCGGATGCCAGGGCGCGCGCACTCTTGCTGGCCGCCACCGCTGCTGTCGGTGCGCTGGCGTTCGTCGGCTGGTGGGCGACGGCGTCGCAGCTTCCGCTGTGGGTGCGGCATCCGGCTGTCGGGGTGCTCGCGTTCTTGCCGATGCTGGTGATCGCTGCCATCTGGGGTGCGCGGGTGCTGATCGATCGCGGCGGTGCGGCCAGGATCGGGGGAGTGCTGCTCATGGCGCTGCTGAGTCTCTCGCTCGCGTGGAGCCTCGCGGGTCACGCCATGCAGACGACCTTGCCGCGGTCGGAGACCCTCGCGACTCAGCGAGCCGAGATCGCGCCGATCAAGCAGTGGGTCGAAGAAACCGGCACCGCGTGGCTTGCTGCACACCCGTGGGGTGCTGCGGTGGCACCGGTCGTGCTCTCGGGGGCACATGTGGGGCTTGCGGATGCGTCGTCGATGGCGGATGCGCCGCGGCTGACCGGGCTGGCATGCAAAACCGACGTGCTCATCGAGAGTGGGCGCTATCGGGTGTGTGCGCCGCCGGATGCTGGTTCGTGAGCCGGTTCGGTTTTCAGAGGTCAGATGCCAGGTAAGACTCGAGGGCGTTCGCGGAATCGCGAGGAATGAAGCCGGTGGCTTCGATCTTGTCGAGGTCGAGCACGCTGTTGCGCGGGCGCGGCGCGACCGCCCCAGCTGCAGCAGCGAAGTAGTCGGCGGTGCTCGTCGGGGTGATGTGTGTCGGATCGTGCCCCGTCAGTCGGAAGACATCGCGTGCGATGTCGGCCCATGTGCTCGGCTCACCCGCACTGGTGAGGTTGTAGGTTCCGTACGGGGCGGCCGAATCGAGCAGATGGCGGATGCCGGCGGCGATGTCGGCGGTGAAGGCGAGCCGGCCGGTTTGGTCATCGACGACCTTCGGGTGGATGCCTCGTGCAGCGAGCGAGACCATGGTGCGCACGAAATTGGCGCCATCGCCGATGACCCACGAGGTGCGGATGATGTAGTGGCGACGCGCGGTCGCCACGGCGAGGTCACCCGCGGCCTTGGACTGGCCGTAGACGCCGAGCGGGCCGAGTGGATCGTCTTCGCGGTAGGCGCGCTCGGAGGTGCCGTCGAACACATAGTCGCTCGAGACGTGCACGAGAGTAATACCGTGATCGTCGGCGATGCGTGCGAGCTGTGCGGGCGCGGCAGCGTTGACAGCCCAGGCGAGAGGGCGACCGTCGGCTGTCTCGGCGGTGTCGACTGCTGTGTACGCGGCGGCGTTGATGATCGTGTCGTAGTCGTGCCAGCGGCGTGCGTCTTCGAGACGCGTTGAGGTGAGATCGAGATCGGCGCGGTCGGCGTACTCGATGTGCGGCTGATCGCCATGCAGCGCGCGAAGCGCGCGGCCGAGTTGCCCGTCGGCTCCGGTGACGAGGGTCTTGCGCCGGGGCACCGGGGTGACGTTGTCGAGGCCCGGATGCGCTCTGTCTTTCTCAGACAGCTCTGCCTCGTCGAGCGGAATCGGCCAGGCAATGTCGGCCGTCTCGTCGGCGAGGTTGAGGAAGGAGTAGGTCGCATCTGCAGACCAGTGATCATTGACGAGGTAAGCGTATGCGGTACCCGGTTCGAGCGTCTGGTAGCTGTTGCCAACGCCGCGGGGCACGAAGATCGCCTTCGAAGCATCGATCTCGGCGGTAAATACGACGCCAAAGGTCGGACCCTCGCGCAGGTCGACCCAGGCGCCGAAGATGCGTCCGCTGGCCACCGAGACATATTTGTCCCAGGGTTCGGCGTGGATGCCTCGGGTGGTGCCGACGGCGTCGTTGAACGAGATGTTGTTCTGCACCGGGCCGAAGTCGGGCAGGCCCGCGGCGGTCATCTTCTGGCGCTGCCAGTTCTCTTTGAACCAGCCGCGGCTGTCGCCGTGCACCGTGAGGTCGACGACGAGCAGTCCGGGGATCGGAGTCTGCGTGATCATTGCGTCTGCCTCACTGCCCACGCTCCGCATAGAACGCCTCGGTGGCGTCCTTCGCCGGCGCCCACCAGTGCTCGTTGGTTCGGTACCAGTCGATGGTCGCGGCGAGCCCGCGATCGAAGTCGTCGTACTGAGGGGTCCACCCCAGCTCGGTGCGCAGCTTGGCCGAATCGATCGCGTACCGCAGGTCGTGTCCGGCGCGGTCGGTGACGTGATCGTACGCATCTGCAGGCTGATCCATGAGAGTGAGGATCAGCTCGACGACATCCTTGTTGTTCTTCTCGCCGTCGGCGCCGATCAGGTACGTCTCGCCGATGCGCCCCTGTTCGAGCACGGTGAGCACGGCCGAGGAGTGGTCGTCGGCGTGGATCCAGTCGCGCACGTTGAGCCCTGCCCCGTACAGTTTCGGGCGGATGCCGCGGAGCACGTTCGTGATCTGCCGGGGGATGAATTTCTCCACGTGCTGGTACGGACCGTAGTTGTTCGAGCAGTTCGACAGCGTCGCCCGCACCCCGAACGAGCGCACCCAGGCCCGCACCAGAAGGTCTGACCCGGCTTTGGTCGATGAGTACGGTGACGATGGGTTGTATGGCGTGGTGTCGGTGAAGCGCTGCGGGTCATCGAGTTCGAGGTCGCCGTACACCTCGTCGGTAGAGATGTGGTGCAGCCGCACGTCGTGTTTGCGCGCTGCTTCGAGCAGCGTGTAGGTGCCGACGATGTTCGTGTCGAGGAATGGTCGCGGGTCGTGCAGCGAATTGTCGTTGTGCGATTCGGCGGCATAGTGCACCACCGCATCCGTGTCGGCGAACAGCTCGTCGACCAGGCCCGCGTCGGTGATGTTGCCGTGCACGAACCGCACGCGGTTCTCGGGCAGCCCGGCCAGCGATGCGCGATTGCCGGCATACGTCAGAGCGTCCAGCACGGTCACCTGATGGTCGGTGTGCGCCACCACGTGGTGCACGAAGTTGGATCCGATGAATCCGGCACCGCCCGTGACCAGCATCCTCACCGAGCGCCCCTCTCCAAGAGCTTGAGCAGGTACGATCCGTACCCCGACTTCACCAGTGCCTCGGCGCGCTCTCGCAACTGCGAGTCGGAGAGGAATCCCTGCCGCCATGCAATCTCTTCGGGCGCACCGATTTTCATGCCGGTGCGCCGCTCGATGGTGCGCACGTAGTCAGCCGCGTCAGTCATCTGATCGAACGTGCCGGTGTCGAGCCAGGCGGTGCCGCGAGGCAGCACTTCAACCTGTAGCTTGTCGCGCGTCAGGTACTCGCGGTTGACATCGGTGATCTCGTACTCGCCCCGCACAGATGGCTTCAGCGCGCGAGCGATCTCGATGACGTCGTTGTCGTAGAAGTACAGCCCGGGTACCGCATAGTTGCTCTTCGGCTGGGCGGGCTTCTCTTCCAGCGACACCGCACGACCGTCGCCGTCGAATTCGACCACGCCGTAGGCAGAAGGCTCGGCCACCCAGTAGGCGAACACCGCACCACCGTCGATCTCGCGGAACCGCGCCAACTGCGTGCCGAGCCCTGGTCCGTAGAGCAGGTTGTCTCCGAGTACGAGTGCAACGGAGTCATCGCCGATGAAGTCGGCTCCGATCGTGAAGGCCTGCGCCAGGCCGTCGGGTGACGGTTGCTCGGCGAACGTGATGCGTACGCCGAACTGCGAACCGTCGCCCAGCAGACGTTCGAAGTGTGCGGCGTCATGCGGGGTCGTGATCACGAGGATGTCGTCGATGCCGGCGAGCATGAGGGTCGACAGCGGGTAGTAGACCATGGGCTTGTCGTACACCGGCACCAGCTGCTTCGACACTCCTAGAGTGATCGGATGCAGTCGCGTACCCGAGCCCCCAGCAAGAATAATCCCCTTCATATCAACCTGCCTTCGCGGTAGTCCGCCGCTTCGGCTTCGCCTGCGCGCGGCTGATCTCGGGCGCGGCCTGGTCGGCAACGTGCTTCGCCCCGTAGGTGTAACTGCCGTAGCCGTAGCTGTCCGGACCCTTGGTCGGCAGCATGGTGACGATGGTGCCGAGCAGCTCGACGCCGGCGGTGGCGAGCGTGCGCACCGCGCCCGTCAACTCCTGCTTCTTCGTCTTGCCCGAGGCCGCCACGAGGATGACCCCACGCGTCTTCTTGCCCAGTACCGCCGCGTCGGTGACGAGCAGCAGGGGAGGGGCGTCGATCAGCACGTAGTCGAAGTATTCGCCGAGCGGACCCAGCACCTGCGTCATCGCCGACGAGCCGAGCAGCTCGCTCGGGTTCGGCGGGATGCGGCCGCTGGTGAGTACGTACAGCTCGTTCTGGCCCCATTTCTGCAGGGCGTCCGCCACGTCGACGCGTCCGATGAGCACATCGGTCAGGCCGACTCCGCCTTCCAAGCCCATGTAGTCGGCCACGCGCGGCAGGCGCAGGTCGCCGTCGACCAGCGCGACGCGCGCACCGGTCTCGGCCAGCGCGATAGCGAGGTTCGCGGCCGTGGTCGACTTGCCCTCGCCGGGCCCGGCACTTGAGACGACGAAGACGGGCGCGCCGCCCTCGACGTCGAGGAACTGCAGGTTGGTGCGCAGCGTGCGGAACGACTCCGACCGCGGGCTGCGCGGGTCGACATGCACGATCAGCGGACGCTTCTGCGCTTCAGGATCGTACGCGATGCCACCCAGCATCGGCCGGTCGGTGATGTCTTCGAGGTCGTGCTGCGTGTGGATACGGGTGTCGAGCACCGTGCGCAGCATCGCCACACCCACGCCGAGCGCGAGGCCGAGTAGCCCGCCGAGGATGATCAGCATCCGCACGTTCGGGCTGGAGGCCGCAACCGGGGTAACTGCGGGCTCGGTGACCGTGATGACGACCGGGCTGGCCGCGTCTTCAGCGGTCGGCTGCTCGAGAGTGCCCTGCACGACCGTGCCGAAGCTGTCGGCGACGGCGTTGGCGATCTCGGCCGCCTGATCGGCATCACCGTCGGTGACCGAGATGTCGATGAGCACTGTATTAAGGGGCGTCGATGCGCTGACGCGCGAGGCGAGCGCCGAGACCGTGGTGTCGAGCTTCAGCTCGTCGATGACGGGCTCGAGCACGAGCGCGGTGTTGACCACATCGACGTAGCTGGTAACCATCTGCCGGGCGAACGTGGTGCCCTGCACGAGGTCACCGGTGGCCGCGCCCTCGGTGCGCACCGAGACATACAGCTGGGTGGACGCGACGTATTTCGGGGCCTGCAGCGCGGCATAACCGGCACCGCCGACGAGCCCGAGCACGAGCAGAATCAGAATCATGATCCAGTTCTTGTGCAGGATGCGTACGTAGTCGCGAAGCTCCACGCGGGTCTTCTCCTCAGTTAGGCAACTCGTCGATTGTCACATATGCGGCGGATCGCCGCGGAGCGTCAGGCCTTCGCCAACGCTCCGTAGCCATAGGTGCCGTAGGCGGTCTTGTCGGCCCCGCGCACGGGCAGCATCGTGACGACGGTGCCGAGCACCTTGCCGTCGACGGCTACGATGCGTTCTGCGGCCGCTGTCAGGTTGTCGGTCGTGGTCGCTTCGGCGGCGGCGACCAGCAGCGCGCCGGTGGTCAGGCGCGAGAGCACGGCAGCGTCCGTCACCGGCAGCACCGGCGGCGCGTCGATGATGATGACGTCGAACGCGGCCTTGAGGTCGTCGATGAGCGTGCTCATCTGATCGGATCCGAGCAGCTCAGCGGGGTTGGGTGGAACAGTCCCAGACGGCAGCACGAAGAAGGTGCCGCGGCCCCAGCGCTGAATCACGTCGTTCACGCTGACCCGGCCGATGAGCACGTCGCTGAGGCCGATCGCGCCCTCGATGCCGAACAGGCTCGCGACGCGCGGCTTGCGCAGATCGGCGTCGATGAGCGCCACCCGGTAGCCCGATTCGCCGAGCGCGATCGCCAGGTTCGCGGCGGTCGTCGACTTGCCTTCGCTCGGCCCCGGGCTGGTGACCACGAACACGCCGGTGCCGTGCGGCGGAAAGAGAAAGCGCACGTTGGTGCGCAGGCTGCGGAAGGCTTCGGCGCGGGGGTCGTGCGGTGCGTTCGCGACGATCAGCGGGCGAGCGGATGCTTCGGGGTCGAGCGCCACGCCGCCGAGCACGGGCGCCGCGACAGCTTTCTCGACATCGTCGAGAGTGCGGATGCGACGGTCGAGCACCTGGCGCAGCAGCGCGATGCCGATGCCCGCGCCGAGACCGAGCACGGCGCCCAGCATGATCGACAGCGGCAGGTTCGGGGCCACGGGCTTGGTGGGCACGGTCGCCGGCTGCACCGGGATGATGCGGATGCGATAAGAAGTGGCCTGCTCGCGTCGCTCGAGTTCATCGGTGATCACCGTGGCGAAGCTGTCGCCGATAGCGTTCGCAATGCGCGCGGCCTGGCCGGGGTTCGCGTCACTGACGGTGGTGGTGATGATCACGCCGCGGGTGCCCAGGCTGGTGCTCACCTTCGCGGCCAGCTGGTCGGTGGTGAGGTCGAGCCCCAGATCATCGATCACCGGCTGCAACACGAGTGAGCTGGTCAGCACGCTGCGGTAGCTCTCGACGACCTGCTGCGCGTAGCTGTTGCCCTGGGTCAGCTCGACCGGGCTCGAAGTGCTGCCCGCATCGACCGACACCATCAGCTGCGTCGACGCCTCGTACCGCTGCGGCGTCACCAAGCCGACGATGGCTCCGGCGCATAAGCCGATGACGGTCATGGCGATAATCACGACGAGCTGTCGTCGGAAGACGCGGATGAAGTCGCGCAGATCCATAGGGCTCCCGGTGGGCACAACACGGGGGCCTTCCCCCCGGGTATCCTACTGAGGATATCGGGTGCCCCACTTTGCGGCGGCTCCCACGCGACAGGAACTCTGATGAGCACACTCGATGAACTCTTTCCGGATGGCAAGCACCGCAACAGCGCGGCGGTGACCGGCGACGATCGCCACACGATGCGGCGTCTCGATGAGATGTTCGGCGATCGCCGAGTCGATCTCGATCGCACGCACCGTGCATCGGGGCGCCCTGCTCTCGTCGCGATGGTGAGTGACGCGGTTGCCGACGCGAAACCGCTGGGCACGATGCCGCCGTCGTCGTCGGCGAAGCAGCGGCGACCGCGTCGCCGTTTCGACCTCATCAACGTCGCTGCGGGGTCTCTCGCGGTAGTCGCACTGGCTGTTGCGGCGTCGATCGGCGGGATTCAGGCTGCGAGTGCAAGCCCCGCCACCGACGCGTTGCGCGTGCTGACGACCGATGAGAAAACGATCGAGAGCGCGACCGCCGGTCTGGTTGCGTCTTCGGCGCGTCTTTCCGAGGCGATCGAGAGCGCGGATGCTGCCGCCGAGCAGTTGCGTCCAGTGCTGGAGCAGGTGCGCGACGCGACCGATCCGGCTGACATCCCGGAGGGGTGGGCGGATGCGCCGGAGGATGCGGGAACCATTCCTATCGCAGACGCGGCGGCGCTCGACACCGTGCTGGCGGCGCTCGATGCCTATCGCACCGACCTCGCGGCGTTCGAACTGCCTGAGCTCCCTGCTGACTATGCGCGCGATGACATCGACGTCGGTTCGCTGACCGAAGTCGGGGCGGCGATCGACGCCGCGCAGCAACACCTGAACGACATCGACCACGCCAGTGGAGACGTGCGCACTGTGCGCACCGCCGTCGATGCGCGTACTACGGCCTTCACCGCACAGCTCGCGACGTTCGCCGACACGTTTCCCGCCGTAGCGAAGAAGGCGATTGATGATCATCCCGATGCCGATCAGGCGCTGAAGGATGCCGTCACGGCGTCAGCCGCCACGATCGCCGCAGCTGATCTGCGGGCCGAGGGTGCATCGGCGATGCTGAGCACCTATCGCGACGCAGTCGTGGCCCTGGTAGCTGACCAGGTGCGCGCAGCCCGCCAACTCGAGCGAGAGCGCGAAGAGCAGGAGCGCATCGAACGCGAGCGTCAGCGTCAGCAACAGTCGCCGACCGGGCCCGGCTCGGACAATTCCCCACCGACAGAACCGATACCGTCTGAACCAGCCCCACCCACCGACCCGCCAGCCGACTCGTCCATCCAGGAGAGTCCTGCCGAGTAGTGTACTCAGCAGAGAATGACATGTGAGAAAATAGCTTGAGGGTAAATCAACTGCGGGGGTATTTGAGGGGTCATGAACACTGACGGGCTCTATTTTAGTGCGCCTGAGTGCGGCCGTGCGGGTGGAAGATGGGCGTAGGGGCTCCCGCGTGGGAGAACCGTTACAGGCGCAAGCTGGCCGCCACCGATGTGGCCGTCGTTCTCATTGCCGTCTTCGGTGCTCAACTCTTGCGGATTGGTGCCACCCCTGAAGATCTGTCAACGCCCGTGTCGTCTACCTCCATCGAGGTGTCTTACAGCCTCCTTTCGGCGATGCTCGTGGTCGGCTGGCTCCTGATGCTCACAATCGGTGAGACCAGGAAGACTCAGAACTTTGGTGTTGGTTCATCTGAATATCGTCGAGTTGTGTCATCCACTTTGATGGCCTTTGGGATCTTCGCTGTCATCGCATTCGCACTACGGATGGACATTGGCCGTGGCTACCTGCTCATCGCACTACCGACAGGCCTCATCGCTCTCGTGCTGGGAAGGTTTTTGTGGCGGCGCCGGCTGCATTGGCAGCGACGTAGGGGAAACAACGTGTATCGCACCATGTTGGTGGGTGAGGCTGCGAAGGTGCGTCACGTCCACACGCAGATGCGCGCCGACATCAACGCTGGGTTCGATGTCGTCGTGGCAGCTACCAATGATCAGCACCAAGTCGCGCGCAACCTGGAGGGCGTAGCGGCGCGGTCTTATAGCGATCTGCTCGACACCGTCGGCGAATTTGAGGTCGACACAGTAATCATCACCGGCGCCGACGACCTGTCCCCCGAGCGTTTGCAGAAGCTGGGGTGGGAGCTTGATGACCGCCACGTCGATTTGGTCGTTGCTGCCGCGCTCACGGACGTCGCGGGGCCACGGATCCATATGCGGCAGGCCGTCGGCTTCCCACTCATCTACGTTGACTATCCCAAGCTCACCGGGTACAAGCGGTTCGTCAAGCGACTGTTCGATGTGCTCGGTTCATTGATACTTATCCTCCTGCTGTCGCCGGTGATGTTGATCGTGGCTCTTGCTGTCAAACTGAGCAGCCCGGGGCCGATCTTCTATTCGCAGGAGAGGGTCGGATTCAGAGGCCAGACGTTCCCGATGTTCAAGTTTCGTTCGATGGTTCGAAACGCCGACGATCAACTGGCTTCCTTGCTCGACGCGCAGGGAACGTCAGATCAGCCACTTCACAAAGTCACCAACGATCCGCGGATTACCCGTGTAGGTCGGATTCTGCGTCGCTTCTCCCTAGACGAGCTTCCCCAACTGTTCAACGTCAGCATCGGTACCATGAGCCTGGTCGGCCCGCGTCCGCAACGTGATGCAGAGGTGACACTCTACGATCGACACCACCACCGCCGGTTACTGGTGAAGCCCGGCATCACCGGACTGTGGCAAGTGAGCGGGCGCAGCTCGCTCGCCTGGGAGGACGCGATCAGGCTCGATTTGTACTACGTGGAGAACTGGTCGCTTGTCGGCGACCTCGTCATTTTGTGGAGAACATTCCGTGCTGTTATCACCGCAGACGGTGCACATTAACCGGTACGACCCGGTGCCATACGGAAATCTGGAGCTCCGAAGTCTGCTCACCAACACATTCGACAGCGCAACAAGCGGAACGACTCAAAGGAACTCAACTCGATGGAGGACGGGAACATGGTCATCGTTTTAACGATGCTGTTCGTGCTGTGCATGCTCGTGGTGATCTACCCGTATGTGATCTACCCGATTGTCCTGCGATTCATCCCTACCGTAGAGATCGAATACACCGGTTTGCGCCCCAAATCAGCAACGTTGATGTTCTGCGCTTATAACGAGGGGGCGGCGCTGACGGAGAAGCTCAGGAACATCGAAATGTTGAAGCAACGCTATCACCAGCTTGAAGTCCTGGCGTACAGCGACGGAAGTTCCGACGACACGCTGGAACGTTTGCGCATGCGCCCGGATCTACTCACGGTCGTTGACGGCGGTGGACGTCTGGGAAAAGCGCACGGAATGAAACATTTGGCGGGGCTCGCGACGGGAGAAGTCCTCATCTTTACAGACGCCAACGTGGTGGTCGACGATGATGCAATCGATCACCTGCTCGACTGGTACCGGGACCCAAATGTGAGCGGCGTATGCGGGACGCTTCGCTATCTCAACTCGCAGGACAGCGCGACGGCATCCGTGGGCGGAGCGTATTGGCGACTAGAGGAAAAGCTAAAATCATGGGAATCGCGCACCGGCAACGTCATGGGTGCTGACGGCTCGATCTTTTCGCTGCGTCGCGAAATCTATCCTGAATTCCCCGACACGGTTTTGGATGATCTCACGGTATCAATGACGGCCGTTTTCGAGGGCCGGCGTCTTGTCAAAGCCGATAACGTTATTGCGTACGAGCGGTTAGTGTCGGCGAGAGGTGACGAATTCGCAAGAAAAGTGCGAATCGCTGCTCGCGCGTTCCATACCCACCTTTTTCTTCGCCCGCAGTTGAAGCAAATGTCTACCCTGGACAAATTTAAGTACACGTCACGCAAAACGGTGCGATGGTTTGGCGGGCTCTTCCTCCTTGTCGGGGTGGCTCTCACCCTTCTCATCGCATTCCATTATTCCCTCTGGGGTGGATCAGCGGCGTTAGTTTTGATTGCAATTTCGATCTTCGCTGGAGCACGAATTCAACATGGCGTTGTCGGTCAGATCAGCGAGGTTGTTTTGGCTTTGCTCGCCACACTTCTCGGCGTCGCTCGGGCGATGCGGGGCCAGACTGTGGCTACCTGGTCTCCAGCGAAGTCGCGCTAGGCTGCTACGCGAGGCGGAAGCAGGTGATTACATTGGTCCAGAGCAAGCGCCAGCGATTTCGGGCGCAGGTATTCGCGCTGCAACGAATGGCGCAACCAATGCTGTGGCGGTACGTGGGACTACTGCTCCAGTTTGCAATTGTTCTTCTGGTTGCCAGGTCCGTCGATTTGGAAATAGCAGGCGGATACTTCGCGCTCTTCGGTGCCGTCGCCGTCGTTCACCTCGCGTCTGGGCTGGGTATTCCCGACGCTATTGTTAAACTGTGTCCTGTCGCTGAAGACAGTGCCAGCCTGCGGAGTATGGGTCTGATGGCTTCTACCATCATCAATATTCCATTGTGCGGCTTCGTGTTGCTCATCGCGTTAGCTTGTGGACAGAGTGTTGGCATTGCGACACTATTCGCCATCTGGTTGTTTGGTTACGCTGAAGTTCTTGCAATAAGTCAAGCGATGATTACCTTCCGCAGTGGAACCTGGGGAAACTTTGGAATGTACGCCTCCATCAACATTGGCTACATGTTGACACTTGTGCCGTATTTGTTTATCGCCGACTCGCCCACCCTAAGTGGCATGGTGTACTGGGCAACAATGGGTGCTTTATTGTCTTGCGCGTCCCTGATGATCGTAGTCATTTGCACGCGTGCTGCCCGTTGTGGTGATATTGCGCCAGCATGGAACGAACTCGTACAGGTGTGCCGGTCGGCGGGCAAATTGATCACTATCGGAATGCCAATCGCGACGGCGCGTCTCCTACAAGGGATGTTGCCTTGGCTTCCGGTTTGGCTACTGGCTGTTCACGGAGACCCCGGGGGAGCGGCCACCTATGCGGCCGCATCAAGGCTTGCGGTTGTCGCAACTGCCGTGCTGGGCTCCATTCGCTTCTCATCAAGGCCTGAGATCGTCACGCTAGCGGCTGACAATAATTGGCCGGGCATCGGGCGGCTATCGAGACGTGCGTCGTATTTTAGCGCCGCAGTCGCAACGAGCGCGATCATAGCGACTGCAGCGATGGGGGGATGGTTGATTCCTCTTGTGTTTGGGCCAGCGTACGCTGGCACAGTCGCCGTACTATGCGTGCTACTCGTCGGCATATACGCTGAGGCCATTGGCGGTCTGTCCGATGAAATTCTAAAGATGACCGGCCGGGCATGGGTAGTCCTGACTACTCTTGCCTTGAGCGCCGGCCTGTTGGTCTTGATACTTATAGTTGATCCCGGCATAGGTCCGGTGAACGCTGCCTGGGCGACGGTTGCCGCCTTCGCTGTGCAATATGTCTTGCAAATCTCCTGGTTGGGTCGATATCTCCAGGTTCACATTTGGCTAGCGGTGCCCTCAGCGCGAGACCGAAGGCACGCGAAGCAGTGATTATTTTGTCGTGGTTGTGCACGCTTTTTATTGCACGCGTGGTCGAGCGGACATGGTGGTCGCCCGGTGCTCTGCTTGCGTTACTCTTGGGTGGTAGCGCCATTGCGACGCGCGTGCTCGCTCCGGAGTACTATATGTCTGGTGTGGCCAACCTGGTTCTTCAGGGGTTTGTCCTAGCCACCGTGTGCGGGTCTTGTCTGTCGAGAGTACTGCCTGAGCGTGTACAAAAGGACACCTATGGTTTCCGACTAAGGTCAACCAAGGCTCTTTTCGCGTTCGGCCTGGTTGTTTCGCTGGTCAGCTTCCACGCCGTTGCGTCGTCTGTTGGCATTGACTATCGAATATTCTTTAACCTTGGCCGGTTGGCGGCGATTGCGCAGATTGCGACACGCGAAAGATATACCGAAGGTGTCGAAATACCTCTCTACGGGAGCGTGGCAAGCGCATGCGTTCTTGCTTATGTTGCTGTCATAGTGATGGACGCGACCACGACGCGCAGGTTGCGCCTACCGTTGCTGCTACCTGTGGGTATATTTGCGCTCGGCAACGCGATTGTGACAACTCGGTCAACGCTAGTGTACCTGCTGTTTATCGCAGTGCTCGCCTACGTCTATGCCCGTGCGCAGTTGAGTCGCGAACTGCGATACCCAGGTATATTCACGCCACGCATGCTCCTGATTATGGGAATAGGTGCCTGCTTCCTGGTAGTCGTTTTTGTGGGATTCCAGGTGATGAGATTCGGCGAATCGGGGGCTCGCTCGATCTCCGAGGTGTTAGAACATCTGCGACGGTGGCCTTGGGGCAGTTTGCCGGGATTCTCGCTGTGGTGGGACGGATTTGCTCCAGAGGAGCCACCCCATTTGCCCGGCGATTTCACGTTCATGGGTTTCTACGACAACCTCGGGATAGAGGAACGGACGGTAGGTGGATATACTGGGTATGTTTGGCTTACCCCCACCGAACCCGCGAACATTTATACATCTTTTCGAGGTTTGATTCATGACTTCAGCTTGTTGGGCGCTGTGCTGTTCATGGGGTTCGTGGGTTTTCTGGGGCGCGCAGCCATGTCAAATCGTATTTCCTCACGTAGCATTCAGGTTTCATTGTTTTTCCTTATTCAGACATGGATACTAACTAGCTTCATTTTTAGCTATTGGGCTTTTGTCGGGAATGTCTTGGCGGCGGTGCTGATCCCGTTGCTCATGAAAATATTCGGCCAAGGTAGCACCACATCAGATTGGCCGCTTCTGACCAGTACTCGAAAGGGTTCTCATGGATGACTCATCTACGGCTATTGTGTTCGTGAACTACCGCGACTATTCGCATCTCGAAAGGTTCTTACGTAGCCAGCAAATCAATACTGCATGCGATATCGTCGTGGTGGATAATACGGAATCGGATAGGCGTGATCACGCCGCGCTTGATCGTATCGCATCGCACGATGGAGTATCTGTCCTGTTCGCCGCTAATCTTGGCTATTTGGGTGCGGTTCGACATGCCATCACTCGGATGCCCCACCTTGCGAAGGTAGACTTTCTCATTGTCAGCAACACCGATCTGATGTTTGAATTGGGTGCTGTTGTTGATCATTTGGATCTGACGAAGGTGCATATGCGTGAGCGCCATGTAGGCGTTATCGCTCCGCAACTGGTGTCGGCTGAGGGCCACCGAACGAGGCAGCTCCATCTAATTGAGCCGCCGACGGTTCGGCATCTTTCGCGCCTTGGTCGTATGTACGAGTCGTATTTCGCGTTGTCGGTCCATAAGCAGGCCGGTGATCTTAAGCGCAAGTTGCTTGCTCGCATTGGGCGTGGGTCTGCCGGGATCCTAGATGGCTCCTCGGTGTTCGCGCCGCACGGAGCCTTAATGATTTTCACCGCTGAGTATTTGCAAGCTTCGGGTGGGTTTGATTTCCCGTGCTTCTTGTACGCTGAAGAGATATTTGTAGGTTTGCAGGCTGAGCGCGCTGGCCTTCGCTGTGTGTACGATGAGGGGATTCGCTATAGCCACCGCTCTCACGGTTCTATCGGGCGTTGGCCCTCGCGCAGCGTAGCTCTCCATCTTCGAGATGCGCACCGCTGGGCGGCGAGTGCGATGAAAGACCGAGATGTTCTGAAGCAGTGAATCGGCGCTTCGGGCCGACGGGCCGGTTTATCCAGTTGCTTCGTGTACTTGTCGACTGGGGCCGACCTCGAGATCCGCGCCGGGATCTATTCCGCGAACGCGTTGGGGTCTCTTAACGCGACGTACCGCAGCGTAGTCCGTCCGCGAGACCGGTTCCCGACCGAGCAGGCCGCGTTGAAGCTCCTGCGTCTTGTCCCCGTAGCCTCGCCCCACTGGTCGCAGCCGCACTCGATGGACGATGCGATGTATGTTCAGTTGCAGCGCATTCGCCAGCACCTTCGCCGATCGTTGGCCGGTCGCGGAGAACTACTAATTGCGATCCTTTGGAATCATCGCCATTGAAAGAGGCCTGGATCCGTGCGATCTACCGGGCGATGAAGAACCGAAGCTAGCGATCGCTCACAAATGGGGACGGTTCTCAGCTGTTGTTGACCCACTGCTTGGCGCACAGGCCCAGGTGAAATCAGTCTCGCCCATAGAGATCACGGGTGTACACTTTGGCCGCGACGTCGTCGAGTAGTCCCGTGTGGCGATTGGCAATGATCAGGTCCGATTCGAGTTTAAACTCATCGAGGTCGGACAGCACTTTCGAACCAAAGAACGAGTCGTGTTCAAGGCATGGTTCGTAGACTATAACTTCGATTCCCTTGGCTTTAATGCGTTTCATGATGCCCTGTACTGCGGACTCACGAAAATTGTCCGAACCTTCTTTCATGATCAGTCGGTAGATGCCGACTGTCCGAGGATGGCGGCTCAGAATGTCGTCAGCGACGAAGTCCTTGCGTGTGCGGTTGGCATCGACCACGGCCGTGATGAGATTCTGAGGCACCTGGTCGTAATTGGCGAGCAACTGCCTGGTGTCCTTGGGTAAGCAATATCCGCCGTAGCCGAAGGAAGGGTTGTTGTAATGGGTGCCAATGCGCGGATCTAGCCCCACGCCGTCGATCACCTGGCGGGAATCGAGTCCATGCAAAGCTGCGTAGGTGTCGAGTTCATTAAAGTAGGCCACGCGTAGCGCGAGGTATGTATTTGAGAACAGCTTGATGGCTTCGGCCTCGGTCGCGTTCGTGAGAAGTACCGGCACATTTGTTTCCAGGCTGCCGGAGAGCATCATCTGCGCGAACGACTCCCCGATCTCGCTCTGGTCTCCAACGATGATTCGGGAAGGATGCAGGTTGTCGAAGAGCGCGCGACCCTCGCGCAGGAATTCCGGGGAGAAGAGAATAGTTCGGTTTGGGTGCCGCCTGCGCAGCTGTTCTGTGAAACCAACCGGAACCGTCGACTTGACTACGATCCGGGCCGCCGGGTTGATTTTCAGCGCTGCGGCTGTCACCTCCTCAACTGACGAAGTATCGAAGGCGTTCGTGTCTGGGTCGTAGTTCGTCGGCGTCGCCACGATGACGTAGTCAGCGTCGCGGTAGGCGGCTTCAGCGTCGAGGGTAGCCACCAGGTTCAGCTCGACGTTCGCGAAATATTCTGACAACTCTGCATCGATGATCGGGGATCGGCGATTCGAGATCATTTCAACGCGATCCGCATCGATGTCGACCGCGATGACATGATTATGTCGTGCAAGAATAACCGCGTTCGAAAGTCCGACGTAGCCAGTGCCGACGACGGCAATTCGCATGTGTTCCCCGATCCTCTGCGCCCGAGTGCGCATCTCCGCCCAAAAGTTTAGCGCTCTGCTCTACTGTTCTGCGAAGTGGACAGGTCATATGTCGTGCGCTTGCGACGTCATCTGAACCTACCGATGCCACGCCCCGACGCGCGGCGTCGGCGAGAGTGCTTGCCAGGTGCCCGAACTCGCGCACAGTGAACGGGTGGTGCAGCATCGCCGGTGCCAGCTGCACCACTTGCGAGCGGTGCTCGCGGGCCGTCGCTAGCACCGGGTCGCGCTCGACGAGCAGACTTTCGGCGGCAACCGAGCGCAGTGGGCGGCGGCTTCACCGGCATTCACTCCTTTCGACGCAGCGAGCTGCTGTGTCTGCTCGGCTATCTCGTGATTGACCAGCGCTTGCGCACGGCCACCCTGCGCGCGCGTCGAGACAACGCAGTGAAGAGTGCATCAGCACCTCGCGCACCCGGCCACGGTCAGGCCGACGCAGAGTCGGGCGAGTGATGCCGTCGGCACTGTTTATGAGCACAGGCGACCGAGAGGGTGGTCTTTCGACGCTTCGACCCGGCGGCGCGCTCGCGCACGAACCGATTAGCCGCAGTCGGGCATGGCGATCGCTACCGGTGTATCGCGCACCATCGGTGTGTGGCGTACCTCGAGCGGACCGTACTTGCCCTTCGCGCCGTCGAATTCCACCGTCACCGTGTGCTTCTGTCCGGGTGCATTCATGATCGGCACGAGCACGGCAGGTCGCCCGAGGTGCGGGCGCGCCACGCGGTTCACAGACTTGCCATCGACCGTCACAGTGGCCGACGTCGCACCGACGGGGCCATACAGCACGAGGCGCGTAGCGACGTCGCCCTTCTTGAAGAACCGGCCAGGGGCAATGTAACTCGGCAACTCCGGTGCCTGCTCCGGCGTGAGCGTATTCGTCAGGGTGGCGCTCACCGTGAACGTCGGTGCTGCCGGGGCACTGCACTGAGTGGATGACGCCGCTAGATCGAGCTGCATGTAGTAGTCGAGCTTTCCCTCGGTGTAGTCGTTCACGTAGGCGCCGACCATCGTTTCATCCGAATTCGTGCGCGGCAGCTTTCCTGAGAGCCGTGATTCACTAACCAAAGCTGCCTCGGCTTTGGTGGCTGGCTGGTACATCAGCCGGCCCTCATCGATGGCACGGGTCAAGCTCTCGAGAAGAGCCTTGGGGTCGACGTCACCCGACGTCACGGCATTGAACACGGCCTGGGCGGACAAGCCGAACACCGCATCTTGACGCAGCGGGTCGGGGTACTGCGAATACACACCATTGAGTAGGAATGGCACCGCGTTCTCGGCTGTCAGGGTCAGCGGCTCATTGAGCACGGGCGTGCTGTGCTCTTCGATCTCAACTGTCTTGTTCGGCACTACGGCTGGGCCCGCCGCGGCGAGTAGATAGCTGAGTGCCACCGGGTCGAACGAGGCGACTGCGTCGACCGGAGTTCCGAACGCTTCAGACCACCATGCGCGCACGATACCCGCTGTCTCGGTGAAGTCGGGACTCAGCGTGGAGTCCTGTATCCAACGCCCGATCTTGTCGCCATACAGAGCGGCGGTTTCGGGATCGAGCGCGGTTACCGGCGTGGAGCGGCCGTTGTCGAAGTCCGCGCTGGACGCCTGTTGCCCGATGCTGATCTTGCCCTTGTCAACGTCGATCATCACAAGGGTGGCAGGGTTACCGCCGGTGCCGCGCGATTCGGCATTGTTCTGGAAGATCATCAGGTAATGACGGGGCTTCTCGGCTCCCAGCGCCTGCGGCAGCACCCCAAGAATTTCAGAGGCGGGGCCAAGCACCGGTTGCACCTCACCGATTGCGCTCGTGAGCTTCTCGAGAGCGCCATCGACTTCGGTGATGAGCGGTCCGCGGTCGATTGAAGCGAGATCCGTCGATGCCTTGTTCACAGCCGCGGCGGCCTGATCGGCCACCTTCTGCATCGCGGTGATGCCAGTCAGGTCGATCGCGCCATCCTTCGGCTGGACTGCGTCGAGTGACAGGGCCGTCGCCGGAGTCAGTGCTTCCCGCACGAGATCATCGGTGACCGCCGCCGCCGTGCGCACCGCATACAGGTTCGGGCCTGCGACCGGCACCCACTCCAGGCCCTTCCACATGCCGTCGTCGGTCTGCTTCTTGGCATCCGCCGTCAGCTTCGCGATCTGTGCGGTCGTCGCCTTCGCGGCCTCGCCGTCGCCAGCGAGCACCTGCTGTGCGGCCGTCGACGCAAGAGGCATGGCCTTCTCGAGAGAAGTCTTCGCCGACATGGCGCGGTCGTATACCTGCTTGCCGATGATGGCGCCCGGGATGGCGATGGCCAACAGTAAGACGAGAATTCCGACCGGAACCCAGAAGCGGAAGCTGCGCAACAGGGGTCGGCGCTGCTTTTGGGCGCGGAGCTCGGCTCTCGTCAAAGACATGGTCTCAATCGTAAGTGTGTGTGGTGACGAGGTAGATGCGCGCGGAGGCTCGTCACTGCCGTTGTCCCACGCGCTCACTGGGCTCGACCACCCAGTAGGTGCGCGGCGGATGCCGCCGCACGAGCATCCGCGCGGTCAGGCATCCGATCGCCGTGCCGATCGTGTTGGCGATGACGTCCGACAGCGTCGGGAATCGGCTGGGCAGCAATGTCTGCACAAGCTCAATCGTTGCGCTGGCGGAGTAGCCGATCAGCAGCACCACCCCGGCATTAGCACGCGGGCGCGCCGCGACCAGCAGCAGCCCCAGCGGCACGAACAGCGCGATGTTGGCCAAGAACTCGAAGACTGTGTAGCTGGTCGAGAGCGAGATCTCGGAATGTGCGCTCACGAAGCGCGCGAATCGGAACACGATGCCGGTGGCCTTCGCCGCCGCCGATGCGGGCAACCAGACGATCAGCGCCAGCGCCACGGTGTACGGCACGAGCATCACGCGCGCGGCGATCGTGACCAGCGGCAGGCGGGGGACGGGCATGAGCCAGAGCCTAGGCGAGAGGAATGTGCGCGCACTGAGGCTGCGGCCGCGCCCGCGCGAACCGAGAGGGTGAATTCCGGGGTGAATTCCGGCGCAATCCCTCAGCGCCGGGCGGGCGAGAGGCCAACCTGTCAGAGGCCCCAGACCGCATACTGCCTGTCGTTACCCGACGACCTACACTTCGCAGCCTGCCTCTGAGGCTGTCCGAGCGCCCGACCGGCATCGGACTCGTACCAGGGGAGGGGCAATCTTGATATTTCGTGCTGGGCAGAAACAACACGTGCCAGATGAGAGGCAACCGTGGCTGAATAGTCGCTTCGGTCGCCGACTGAAGAGAGCGGTCAGCAGCGTCGCGAGCACAGCGCTGATCACCACGTCGTTCCTCTTCGCCGGAACGGTCGGTGCGGCACCCGCCGCGGCGGCAGATCCGTTCTCGTGCACACCGGGCTCGGTCTACGTGCAGAGCGCAACCGAGGTGCGCGAGTTCCAGGTGAGCGCCACCGGCGGCACGCTCAACCCCTCCAGCCTCGGAACCAACCACCAGAACAACGGCCTCGGCATCTCTGCCAACGGACGCTACGCGTACACCATCACCAACAGCAGCACTCCTAAGCGCGTGTCGAAGCACGACCGGCAGACGAACGTGACGACGGTCTCGGACCCGATCACCGCGCCGCTCGACGCGTCGCTGCTTCGCGGGGCGGTGCACCCCGTCACCGGCGTGTACTACTTCGCCAGCGGCACCGCGGACAACGAGATCAAGATCTACGCCTGGAACGAGGGCACGTCCACACCGGTGCAGGTCGGCACGTTGAGCCCCACCACCGGCAGCGCAGACTTCGGAGCGAATGGCGACATGGCGTTCAGCGCGTCGGGCCAGCTGCTCCTCGTCGCTGACAACGTCATCTATTCGGCTGATCTGCCCGAAGACGTCTCGGGCAGCACAGCGATGGTCGACGCCAAGGAAGTCTTCCAGATGGCGGCTGGCGTCGAAGGCAACGGCATCGCCTTCGGCAACCTCGGCCGGATCTTGGTCTCGGCGGCAGCTCGCGGCTCGAACCCGAACCGCATCATCGAGGTCGACCTGCCTCGTGGTGAGGTCGTCAACACCACGAGTCTCGGCAGCTTCTCGCCGACTGACATGGCGAGCTGCACGTTCCCGAACACGCTCACGCTGAAGAAGAGCCTTCCTGAGGGACGTCAGGCGGCCAGCGACCAGTTCGCGCTGCGCATCGACGGGCCTTCGGACTACCAGGTCCCGACCGTCGAGGCCACCACCACCGGCAATGCGAGTGGGGTGCAGCCCGATTATGCGGGCCCGATCTTCGTCAATCAGGGCGACTCCTTCACGTTTGCTGAATTTGCAGCCGGTACCGCCGACCTCGGTCAATACGCATCGTCACTCTCGTGCGAGCAGGTGACAGCCGCCGGCACGACGCCGGTTCCCGTGACCGGAAACGTCGCGAACCAGCCTGCCGGTCCGCTCGGCACAGACATGGTCTGTACCTTCGTCAACGCGAAGCTCACTCCCGGTCTCGACCTGCGCAAGACGTCGGATCCATCCACCGGCGCCTCCGTGCAGCCCGGCCAGCAGATCACTTACACCGTCGAAGCCGAGAACGCCGGCAACACCGTACTTGACCCTGTGACCATCGCGGATGACCTCAGCGGTGTCCTCGACAACGCCGACTACCAGGGCGACGTCACCACATCGATCGACGGCACCGAAGTCACTTCAGGGGCAGCCGCCATCATCGGCACCGACCTCGCTTGGACCGGTGCTCTCGAGCCCGGGCAGATCGTCACCATCACTTACTCGGTCGTCGTGAACGAAGACGTCGAGGGTGAGACCATCGCCAACCGCGTGACCGCATCCGGTACCCCTCCCGGGTTCGACCCGATCGTGCCACCCGCTGTGATCACCGAACACCCTGTCGCCGGCTTCACGGTCGCGAAGACCGCTGACCCCGCGACGGGCAGCGTCGTGCAGCCCGGACAGACCATCACCTACACCGTCACCGGCACCAACACCGGTGCCACCACGCTGAACCCTGCATCCATCGCCGATGACCTCAGCGGTGTCTTCGCTCACGCGGAGTACAACAACGACATCACCACCCAGATCAACGGCACCACTGTCACCAGCGGCGCAACATCCATCACGGGAGAAGACCTCGCGTGGACCGGAACGCTGCAGGCCGGCGACGCTGTCACGATCACCTACTCGGTGACCGTCAGCGACGACACCTCGGGCGAGATCGTGCGCAACACGGTCTCGGGCACCGCCACCCCGATCACTCCCAACCCCGAAGACCCGAACGGTCCGCCGGTGCCGGGAGACCCCATCAACCCGCCCACGGTCACCACCGAGCACCCGGTGATCGGATCGGGCTTCACGATCAGCAAGTCGGCCGACCCGGCATCGGGCAGCGCAGTGCAGGCCGGTGACACCATCACCTACACGGTCACCGGCACCAACATCGGTGACACCGAGCTGAACCCGGCAGAGATCGTCGACGACCTGTCGGCTGTTCTCGACAACGCCGGCTACAACGACGACGCCACGGCCGACCGTGGTGATGTCGAAGTCACGGGCGACACCCTCACCTGGAACGGTTCGCTGCCGGTGGGTGCTGCTGTCAGCATCCAGTACAGCGTCACGGTGAACGAAGGCGTGCAGAGCGCACTGCTGACGAACATCGCGACCGGTACGGTCACACCGCTGATCCCGACCGACCCGACGAACCCGGACAGCCCGACCACTCCGGGCGACCCGATCACGCCTCCGCCCGCCGAGACGACCCACCCGGTCGTCGACAACGGCTTCGAGATCGCGAAGTCGGCCGACCCGGCATCCGGAACCGCCGTCCGCGGCGGCGACACGATCACCTATACCATCACGGGCACCAACACGGGGAACACGGTCCTTGACCCCGCATCGATCACTGATGACCTGTCGGCCGTGCTCGCTGATGCGTCGTACAACGACGACGTGACCTCGACCGTGGGGACGGTCGAGGTCACGGGGAGTGCCCTCACCTGGACGGGTGTGCTTCAGCCAGAAGCGACCGTCTCGATCACCTACTCGGTGACCGTGTCCGAGGACGCCACCGGCGTGCTGCTGCGCAACACGGTCGAGGGCGAAGCGACACCGCTGATCCCCACCGACCCGACCAACCCCGACAGCCCGACGACTCCGGGTGACCCGATCAACCCGCCGCCGGCGGAGACTGTGCACCCGGTCATCAACCCCGGATTCACCGTCGAAAAGACGGCTGACCCGGCATCGGGCACCCGTGTCGACCCGGGCAGCGTCATCGAGTACACCGTGACCGGAACCAACACCGGTGACACCGTGCTCGACCCCGCCCAGATCACCGACAACCTCGCCGGCGCACTCGCACACGCCGAGTACAACGGTGACGTCTCTGCGACGACCGGCTCTGCCGCCGTCGACGGTGACACGCTCACCTGGAACGGCACGCTGGCACCCGGCGCGAACGTCGTCATCACCTACTCGGTGACCGTCGACGCAGACGCCGGTGGCGAGACGATCCAGAACACGGTCAACGGCACGGCGACCCCGCTGATGCCCGAAGACCCGAGCAACCCCGACAGCCCGACCACGCCCGGCACCCCGGTGGTTCCACCGACGGTGACCACCGAGCACCCGGTCAACACCCCCGGATTCACCTTCGATAAGACCGTGGACCCGGCATCCGGAACGGCAGTCGACCCGGGCGACGTGCTGACCTACACCCTCACCGGCGTGAACACCGGCGAGACGGCGCTCGATCCCGTCGCGATCAGCGACGACCTCTCGGGCGTGCTCGAGTTCGGCACCTACAACGGTGACGCCGTCGCGATGATCAACGGATCCGCAGCTGCGGATCCTGTGGTCGGAGACGACTCGCTGGCGTGGAGCGGAGCACTCGCCGTGGGCGAGACGGTCACCATTACCTACTCGGTGACGGTGGGTGGCAACGCACCCGGTGAAGTGCTGCAGAACACGGCAAGTGGTACCGCGACACCTCCTGGTGGCAACGAGATCACCCCGCCGCCCAGCACCACCGAAAACCCGGTGAACGTGCCTGGATTCTCGGTCTCGAAGAGCGCCGATCCGGAGTCGGGAACGCGCGTCGACCCGGGCAGCACCATCACCTACACGGTGACGGGTGTCAACACCGGTGAGACGGCTCTCGACCCGGTCTCGATCGTCGACGACCTGTCGGACGTGCTCGCGCACGCTTCGTACAACGACGACGTCACCGCAATGATTGACGGCGCGGATGCCTCCGCACCCGTCGTCGCTGACGGCGAACTGTCGTGGACCGGTGCGCTCGCAGTCGGCGAGACAGTCACGATCACCTACTCGGTGACCGTGAACGCGGATGCCGGCGGCGAGACCATCGCGAACACCGTAAACGGCACGGCGAACCCTCCCGGCGGCGCGCCGCCGATCGAGACGCCTCCGTCGACGACGGAGCACCCGGTCAACGAGCCCGGTTTCGAGATCGTCAAGACCGCTGACCCGGCAACGGGAACGCGCGTCGACCCGGGCAGCGTCATCACTTACACGGTGACGGGCATCAACACCGGCGAGACCGCACTCGAGCCGGTGACGATCACCGACGACCTGTCGGCGGTGCTCGCGAACAGCGTCTACAACGACGACGTGGCGGCAGTCATCGGCGAGACGGATGCCGCGGCACCCGCCATCGTCGACGGCGAGCTGACGTGGAGCGGCGCCCTTGCAATCGGCGAGCGCGTCACCATCACCTACTCGGTGACGGTGAACGGCGACGCCGGCGGCGAGACGCTGCAGAACACGGTGGAAGGTGTCGCGGTGCCTCCGGGCGGTGCGGAGCTCACGCCTCCTCCGGCGACCACCGAGCACCCTGTCGGCACGCCAGGCTTCGAGTTCGAGAAGACCTCGAACCCGGCATCCGGCACGAAGATCGCCACGGGCAGCACCGTGACCTACACCCTCACCGGCGTCAACACCGGCGAGACGGGTCTCGATGAGGTCGTCATCACCGATGACCTCAGCAAGGTGCTGAACCACGCGAAGCTGAACGGCGCCGCCACGGTGACCGTCGGAGACCGTGAGGTCGCCCCGGCTGTCATCGACGGCAACGAGCTGAGCTGGACGGGCAGCCTTGCCGAGGGCGAGACGGTCACGATCACCTACGCGGTGACCGTGAACGCCGATGCCGCCGGCGAGACGCTGGCCAACGTGGCCACCGCGTCGGCAACGCCCCCCGGTGGTGAGACGATCACGCCGCCTCCGAGCGGCACGGAGCACCCGGTGCTCACGCCGCTGGCGATCACCGGTGGGCAGATCGCACCGTGGGTGCTGATGGCGGCCCTGCTGCTGCTGATCGGCGGCGGAGTGCTCGTACTGCGCCGACGCCGAGGCGCGATCCAGTAGCAGCTATGCCAGAGGCGGGCGTCACATCCGAGAGGATGGGGCGCCCGCTTCTGCATGCAGTGGTGTGGTGGTGCCGGTGTTGTTCTCGAGGTCGCGCGCTGTGTGGCGCAGAGCCGGCAGCGTCGCAAGGCTGAGCAGCGCGATGACCGCTGCGGTCGCGTAGAGAATCACGTAGTTGTCGGCGACGCCGGAGATCGGGTCGGCAGGGCCGATGTGCAGCAGGGCGGCGGCGGTCAGTGGCGCGACGACTTGGGGAAATGCTTCGGCGACATTCAGAAGACCCAGGTATGTGCCAGCCCGCTGGCGGGGAATGACGTGCATCGCCAACGCCAGATTGACGGCAAGGTAGGTGCCGACCGCGAGGCCACCGCACGCCGCCGCGGCCCAGAGCAGCACGGGGGCATCAGCGATGGAGCGCACGGTTGCTCCTGCCGCCAGGCCCAGCGAGCCGAAGACGAGGAACGGAAGGTAGCGCTGTATGCGCGAGGCCCAGGCGCCTCCTAATGCGGCGCCGACCACGACCCCCGCACCACCGATGAGGGTGGCAACCATCGCGATCGGCGTCGCCTCGACCGGGCTCTTCGACATTCGATCGATGACGAGATAGAGCGTGAAGGCCGTCGCCAGGGTGAACGCCAGCTGCATCGCGAGCCGCTGCAGCCAGACGGCGATGAATGCCTTCGGAAAGGGCACGCGGAAGGATGCTGCGCGAATGCCCTGAGGAGCGCGGGCGAATCCAGCATCCGCCCGGTCGGGCACGGTCATCGCCACCGCGACGACCACGAGCGCCGTCAGCGGCATGATGAACGAGACGAGGACGACATGTTCGGGGAAGAGCGCGGCGAGGAGCAGCGGCGGGAGCGTGCCGACGAATGCCGCCGCCGTGAAGACCCCCGACGCGGCCGCTCGTCGTCGTGGCGGAACCGTATCGGCGAGCAGTGCGGCGGCTGCGGCGAAGACGGCGTTGAACGCGGTCTTCGTGAACACCCAGCTGACGATGATGGCGGGGTCCGAATCTGCAACGGCGAGGAAGGCGATGCCGCCGAACCCGGCGATGGCGCCGCCGAGCATCCACGGCCGACGCCTGCCGAGCCGTCCTCGAGTGCGGTCGGAGAGGGCACCGAAGAGCGGATTCGCGAGCAGAGCGGCGAGGCCGCCGAGGGTCAGCACCGTCGCCAATGCCGTGGCGCGGTGCTGCTCGGGCAGCATCGCTGCAATCTTCAAGGGAATCGCGGCCACGACCGGGGCAGTGAGTGAACCCAAAGTGACGAGGTTCACGGCGGCCAGCAGATAGACGGAACGCTGGTCGGCGCGACCGACCTCGGCGTGTGCAGACAAGATGTCCCTCTCGATCGATGCCTACAGCACTCTAGCTAGAGTGGGGGCATGGCATCAGCGGGGGCGGAAGGGTCAGCGAGAGCACTTTCGCCTTTCCCATCGTCACCATCCGCGCCGTCGGCACTGGAGCGTCCCCGGCTGATCAGCGCGCTCTCTTCATCGGCGACGTTCGTCGCGTTAGTGGGGCCCGTCGGTGCGGAGGCAGCGACACTGCTGCGGCAATGGGCAAGTCAGACCAGCGCGAGCATCACCTGGGCGGTCGCCGAGGCGATTCCCGACACCGCAGAAGACGTGCTGATCATTGAGGACGCCACATCGATCGACGCCGCTGGCTGGGAGCAGGTTCGCGCACTGCGTCGCACCCATCCGCGCCTGCTGATTCGGACGGCTGTGCACAGCTTCCGCCAAGTTCCGCCGGAGGAGGATGCCGAGTTCGTATTCAGCCTGTCTCTCACTCTGGAGGAGACGAGTGAATACCTCTACCGCCTTGCGTCTCATCTCGACCCGCGCGCCGTCCATCTCGCGACAGGCGGCCTGCCCGCCGCGGTGCGGGCCGTTGCTCACCTGAAGACCATGCGAAGCGAGATCGTCGACAGCGCCCTCGCGACGCTGAGCCCGGGCCCTCTTGACGCAGAGCTCGCGGTGCTCGCCGCTCCGGAAGCGCTGACCCAGGAGTTGGTCGTCGAACTTGGCGGTCCGTCAGACTTCATCGACCGGGCTGAACGCGCCGGCTGGGGCAAATGGACGTCCACTCTGGAGCATCCGCTGTTCATGCTGACCGCACCCGTGCGCGCGGCGACGGCACAAGCGCATCCGAGTGATCGGGTCGAGACCGTGCGCGAACAAGCCGGCCGCTTTCTGCTGCAGCAGGGCGCCTGGTACGGCGCGCTCATCGAAGGTGCGGCAGCGCGATCGCTGCCGGTGATCGATGCTGCGCTGCGCGGTGCAGGCATGCCGCTGCTGAAGATGCACGGCGTCTCGATCGCGGCGCGATTGCGCGGCTTCCACGTCTGGGAGCTGCGACGCTGGCCGATCGTCGCGCTGGCTCTGGCACTCATCTACAACGCGCGACACGAGCACAGGGTGCGCGCCGTCGAGCTCATGGGCGTCGCACTGCTCGGCGCCCGCACGGCCCCAAGCGGATCTGCCGAGCGTGCGCTGCTGCGTGTTATCGAATCGGTGCTGCAGCGGCTGCTCGGCACGGGAGACTCCGGTGTGAAGGCGGCCCGGGACGGCTCGCGCATGATCCGCGAGCTGCCGTCAGACGAATTTCAGTCCGTGCACGGGCTGCTCGGCGATATGCACTCGCACGCTGCGGTGAGCCTTCTCAGTGCGGGCGAGCATGCTGAAGCCCTCGCAGAATTCGAACGAGCTCTCGCGACGGCTGCCAGGCCTGCCACCGAGATACTCTCGCTCGGTGCGATCGCGTGGATCACCGCGCACTCCGGAGACGTCATGGCCGCGCAGCGGTGGGTGCAGACCGCGGTGGCGCGACCGTGGTCCGATGACCAGCGCAATGGCTACCTGGGGTGTCTGCTGCGGATCGCTGAGGCACAGATCTGCATCGAGAAAGGGCAACTCGACGCAGCCGAGAACGCCATCAACAGCGTATGGCACATGATCGACACCGTGGAGTACTGGCCACTGCTCGCCCACGTGCGCGCCCAGATCGACATCTGCCGCGGTCGGGCCGGGGTCGGGCTCGAGCGCTTGCGCGCACTGCGCCGTCACCGGAGTGCACGGATCTCACGCGAATACACCCGGCTGCTCGATCTCGCTGATTCGGGCCTCGCGCTCGCTGCCGGAGACCCCGTCGCCGCGAGCACGCTCGTCCCGCGCGCGAGCGATTCGCCACTCGTGGCCCTCGGGGCTGCGCGCGCGGTGATGTTCGCCGGGCAGTACGAGCGTGCGCTGCGGATGCTGGGAAGCATCACCGCCGTGAGCCCGGCAGAACGCACTCACGCAGCCGTACTCGAAGCCGTCGTGCTGCACCGACTCGGGCGCGCCTCCGATGCCGCGCGTGCTGCTCAGCACGCTGTCACCGTTGCCGAGGCGTACGAACTCACGACGCCATTCCTGCTAGTTCCCGTCGACGATCGCGAGCTGTTCGACATCGAGATGCCGTGGCCCACCCCGACGATCCGAGCCGGAGAAGCGACCGCGTCACTCACTGACCGCGAATGCGTGATCCTCCGCGAGCTGGTCGATACCGCTAGCGCCAGCGCGATAGCGGACCACTTGCATGTATCGGTGAACACAGTGAAGTCGCAGCGTCGCTCGCTGTATCGCAAGCTCGGCGTGACCTCGCGCCAGCAGGCACTCACCGCGGCGGTTGCGCAGGGACTGCTTGGCACCAGGGTGCGCTGAAGGACCGGCCGATGCGGAGCCCGAACAGCAGCTGCGTTCGGCTCAGATCACGAGCGTGGCGCGCACCACGCGCTCGACTTCGGCTGCGGCCGGTGCCAGCTGCGACGCCGAGAGCTCGTAGGTCGTCTGCGATCGCCGGTACGGGTCGATCACGTCATCGTCTTCGGGCTGTGCGGGCACCAGGCCGCGCTGGCCGCCGATCAATCGCGCGAGCGCCCGCAACCGCGTGCGGGGATCCGTTCCGGCGCTGCTGAGGCCACGACGCACCTCATCATCGGTCAGCGTCGCGGCCAGCCGAGCGAACTCGCGCACGGTGAAGGTGCGGTGCAGCATCGAGGGCATCATCTGCACGACGTGAGAGCGGTGCTCCCGCGACATCGCCAGCACCAGGTCGGTCTCGGCGAGCAGCGGATCGACCAGCAGGCGCGCGTGGTGGGCGGCGGCTTCGGCCGCATCCGCTCCATTGGCCACCGCGAGCTGCTGTGCCTGCTCAGTCATCTCGTGATCGACGAGCGCATGCGTGCCGGCGCTGTGCACGCGCACGCCGAGATCGCGCAGCGACGCGCGCAGCAGCACCTCGCCCATGGGAGAGCGGCAGATGTTGCCGGTGCAGACCGTGAGGATGGTGCCGTTCGCTGCGGAGATCTCTCGCGCGGGTGCGGCACTCTGTGCGGCCGCGGGCAGGTCGGCGGGCAGGGGAGCGTCGCCGCGATCGAGCGAGTCACGGAGCCGACGAAGATCGGCTCGTCGAAGACTGGGGCGGGTCGTGCCGTCGGCGTCGGTCATTGCTCCAGCGTACTGTTCGGGTGCAGTGGGGCCTTCGAAAGGGTGAGAACCGGCTCAGACACCCAGCCCTGGTACTGGCGCGGTGTCAGCGTGCGGGATGGGCCGCCGCGTATTCCGGCACCGTGTCGTTCTTCAGTGCCTCAGAAAGTGCGGCCAGGCCATCGAAGTCGGGTCGCACGATCGATTGACCGGCGACTGTGTCGGTGCCCAGTGTGGGTGAGGTCAGGAACATGATGTCGTCGCTGCGAAGATTGCGCAGACTCACACCCAGGCTGGCCACGGTCGGACCGGTGAGTCCAGCATCCACCGTCAAGTACGGCGAGATCGCATCGACGGCTGCTGCCACCCGGCCGGGGTCGGTGAGGGTCTCGCGACTGAGCATCTTGTCGATCACGCCCTTGATGAACGCCTGCTGGTTGCGCACCCGCTGATAGTCGCCGTCGGGGAAGGAATAGCGCTCGCGCACGTAGAGCAGTGCGCTGTCGCCGCTGAGGGTGACGGGGCCCTTCGCGAAGGTGAACCCGCCGCGTGTGAACGCGACCTGATTGTTGACCGTCACGCCATCGAGCGCATCGGTCAGGCCCTTGAAACCTTCGAAATCAGTGATCATGACGTGGTTGATCGGCACGTCGACGATGTTCTCGAGCGTCTCCACCAGCAGCGGCACCCCGCCGTATGCGAGCGCGGCGTTGAGCTTCTGGTTGCCGTACCCGGGAATCTCGACCCAGTTGTCGCGCATGAAAGAGATCACCTGCACGCCCGAGCGATCGGCCGGAATATGCACCAGCAGCATGGTGTCAGAACGCTGCCCCCGGATGCTGTCGAGGTCGCCATCCAAGCCCGAGCGCGAGTCTGAGCCGAGCAGCAGGATGTTGGTGTCCTCGGGGTTCGCTTCGACGGGGCGCACCGTGGGAAACACCTCTTCGGTCGGCAGCGTCTCGGCCTTCTCATACGACGTGTTGAGGTTCCACAGGTAGACCGCGGCGACAGCGGCGATGGCGATCAGTGCGCCCACCAGGACGAAGACGATGACCCACGGCCATCTGCGGCGGCGGGTCGGCGCAGCATCCGAACCGAAGCTGTCATCGAGAGAAGTCATGCCTCAGTATCTCGTGTGGATCGTTGTGGAATCGCTGAGTGAGCCTGCGACACGCTCGCATGCGCCGGTTCAGATCAGGCCACGGCGGTAGGCCTCGGCCAACAAGGTGCCCCGGCCGCGCACGCCGAGCTTGCGGTAAAGGCTCGACACCTGTGTCTTGATGGTGTTGATCGAGACGAAGAGCTGCTCAGCGATCTCGCGCCGGCTGATTCCCGCCGCTAGGCGCACGAGCACCTCGAGTTCACGCGGTGTGAGCGACAGAGCCGTGGGGGCGGTCGTGGGAAGCGGTACGTCGTGAAGCAGCGACTGAATCTGGGCTCGAGCTGATCCGCTCACCGGCAGAGCGATGGCCCCAAGACCAGCGGCGAGGGGACGGGCCTGATCGAGAGAGGCCTGCGCGGCATCCTCTTCTCCCAGCGCACGATGCCCAAGGTGCAGGATGCTGAGCCGCCACAGCTCCAGCTGGCGCAGGCCCGCCGTGTGCGCAGCGACGTCCAGCGCGATGGCCAGCGCCTGCCCCGGCATCCCGCTGTCAAGTGCCGCTCCTGCTTGCACGAGCTTCGTCAGCGGCAGGTCGGGGTCGGCGGCGGCGAGCGCCGCACGCGCCTCCGAGAGGTGCCCGGCCTCTGCCGCTTGGGCTGCGCGCACGAGAGCTGCCGCGCTTCCGGTCAGCCCTTGGCTGCTCTTCGACCCGGGCAGCGCAGCCCCCTCCATTGCCGCCAGCATGTGCGCGGCGCCAGCATCGCCGGAGAGCACCGTGGGCGCAAGGGAAAGTATGAACAGCGGCCACATCTCGCCGATCTCCGTGCGCCCTGTCGCAAGCAGCTGACCGAGCGCTGTCGAGTCGGCGTTGCGGTCGATGATCACCTCGGCGAGCTGGGCCGTGGCGTCGACGAGCGCCTCCGCCCAGCTGTTCGTTCTCTGCACCTGCCGAGCGCTGGCAAGCGCGCGGCGAGCGAGCTCGGGGTCACCGACGATGGCGTGCACAAGAGCCGCCTTCGCGTGCGCGTCGCGCACGAAGAATGTCAGGGCTGCGGGCGGGGCGGTCCACTTCACGCGCTCGAGGTCGGCGAGGGCCCGGGCGAAGTCGCCGGCGAGCATGCGGGTGATGCCCGCCTGCAGGGACATGAACGAGGCGGTGCCGAGCGACCCGTCCACGAGTGCGTTCGCTGCGGGAGCATCCGCACCGAGCCGCTCTGCCAACTGCATCGCTGTACTCAACTCGCCGCGCAGCCGCGACTCGAGCACGGCCATGGCGACGACCGCGCCGCGTTCCGATGCGCGGAGCGTCTTGACGCCGTTCTGACGCACGTCGCTCAGCAGCGGCACCGTCTCGCCGCGCAGGAGTGATCGGATGTACCCGACGATGGGTCGGGTCCGCACCTCGCGCTCGGTAGCGGCGTTCAGCACAGAGCGAAGCTCTACCGGATCCAGTCCAAACCACGCTTCGATGTAGTGCTCTTCGAAGACCGCGGCGATGCGCTCCTGCGGGCCCTCATCGCGGAGTGTGCGCAGCAGAGTGGGCACGTCAGGACGTTTGACGGGCGTTGTCGGGGCCGTGAATTCAGCCTCCCATTGCGAGGTATCAGCATCTTTGAGCCCCGGATGCTGAATATTCGTCGTCGCTGTGCTGTCGGCTTCGCGCGCGCCCGGCGAGTGCTGAACCGTCGCCATGGTCTCGGATTCATTCCACGAATTCATCGTCGGCCCCCCTGCCATCGACTACCCACGGCGATCATAGCCCGCAGGGGCCGGCTCTGCCCGGCTGGTGTCGGCAGCGCGGTCGGCCGGGCCAGCCGGGCGGCCCTCTAGGATTGGACCGAGCCTGCAGCACCGAACAGCGGGACACAGATGCGCAGACGAGTCGCACGGCGCAGCACCACCGTGATCATCGCCATGACGGTGGGCATCGCGCTCGTCGGATGCGGTCCCGCCCCCTGGACTGAGCCCGATCCTGAGGCGTCAGCCACCACCGCGCCGACCGTGGCGCCTCCCGTGCCCAACGACCTCTCCAGCGGCAGCACCGAGCGCGAGCTCACAGCCGGCCCGATCGCCGCCCAGATCGACTATTGGTCGACACTGTCGATGGACCGGTGGACCGCCGATGCAGTGAAGCCGATCAGCATCTCGCTGATCACCAAAGTCACCCCCGACAACGGTCAGAAGGGCGGCGCAGCAGCGCGTCGATGCGCGCACGCAGCTCCCGTGGGCGGAACGGTTTGTTCAGGTACTCATCAGCGCCAGCGCTGAGGCCCAGAACAACATCGGCTTCCTCGTCGAGTGCGGTGAGCATGATGATGTAGGTGTCGCTCTGCGCACGGATGCGACGGGCTGCTTCGAACCCGTCGATGCCCGGCATGTTCACATCGAGAGTCGTGATCAGCGGCTGATAGTTGAGAACAGCCCGAACGCCGTCGATGCCATTGCCCACGGACACCGTGGAGAAGCCGGCTGCCTCAAGCACCTCTGCCAAGAGGTGGCGGACATCTGGATCGTCTTCGACGATGACCGCTGTCTTCGGCGCTGCGTCGTCATCGAGCATGTCGTTTCCTTAGGAGAAGGGAGCAGATGCGTGCTTCCGCTCATGCTACAGGCCGTATTCACCCGTCAGCGTCATCGCGCGTCCTGCGCGAGCTCTGCGGCCGCGGCGGGCCACCACACGCCCGCTGCGGGTCCGCCCTCGCAGGGGCCATCGCTCTCACCCGGCGGTTTGATCCAGAGATTCAGATCTACGACTTCATCGCCGAAGGTGCCACTGGGCTCGCCCACGCGCTGGTCGGGCGGATTGCACCACTGCGCACCGGCATCCACGCTGCCGCCGTTGCGGGAGGTGTCGATGACCGCATGCATCCCGTGCAGCTGCGCTGCCACCGCGTGCGCGTAGGTGAACTCGTCGTAGGTGGGGCGGTAGTTCGAGACGTTCGTCGCGAAGCCCCGCACCTCGTCCGCGACGTCAACAGCTTCGATCAGCGACGCCATCTCAGCGGCGGGCAACCAGGCGCTGTGACCGCCATCGAGGTAGATCCAGGTGTGCGGAGCGGTCAGCTCGTGGACGGCCGAGCGCAGCTGCGCCGCACGCTCGTCGAGGTTGCCGCACTCCGGGGCGAGGGCAAGGCTGTCGGGTTCGAGGATCACGAGCTTCTGCACGTCGGGGGCCGCTTCGAGCGCCGCCGAGATCTCGTCGATCCAGGTCCGGTAGTCGTCGCCGGATAATCCTCCGGCCGAGTGGTTGCCGCAGTCTCTTTCGGGCAGTCCGTAGATGACGATGGCCATGGCCACCTCCTGATCGCGGGCCTGGGTCGTCAGCGACGACACCGTCTTGCCGGCCGTGCCGATCGGATCCTGCTCAGGGGTGAGCCAGTACGCCGTGGGCTGGTCGGCGAGGTACTCGGCTGCGGCGCGTTCGCGAGCGTCCATCTTCTCGCCGCTCAGCGCATCGCGTGCTTTCGACTGCTCGGGGGCCAGTATGGCGGTTGTCGTGCTGGGGGGCTGCGCCACGGTAGCGAGAATCCAGCGTTGGGTGGAAGCTATCGCAAAGATCACCGCAGCCACCACGAGGACAACGACGACTGCCGCGATGATGACCACGATGCGTCTGTTCATGGTCATGCGTGTTCTCGCGCGAACTCGACGTCTCACGAGCGGCGCCATGCAACCGCTGCCGCGAACGCGCGCATCGGCCGTATCGAACTCACCATGAGCGTCATGCTATCGGTGCCGAGAGGGTCGGCGGGAATGGTCGCGACGGATGCTGTTGGTGGGCCGGTTCGCGGCATCCGCCCCCGCCGATACGATGTACCCGTGTCCGTTGCCGCCAACCTGCCGCTGTCGCCGTACCGCGAGATCGACCGCGAAGACTGGGCGCGCCTCTCTGCGGGGCTCGACCAGCCTCTGAGCGAGACCGAGCTCGTCGGCATCCGCGGGATCGGCGACCGGCTCAACCTCGATGAAGTTCGCGAGGTCTACATGCCGCTCAGCCGGCTGCTGAGCCTGTATGCGAGTTCGATTCGTCGGCTCGGGGCGGCGACCAGCGAGTTCCTGCAGGAGGAGGACTCGACGACGCCGTTCATCGTCGGCGTCGCGGGATCGGTCGCCGTGGGCAAGTCGACGATCGCCCGGCTGCTGCGCGAGCTGATGAGCCGCTGGCCGGGCACTCCGCGCGTGGAGCTGGTCACCACCGACGGGTTCCTCTACTCGAACGCTGAGCTCGAGCGTCGCGGGCTGATGGACCGCAAGGGATTTCCGGAATCGTACGACCGCCGTGCGCTGCTGACTTTTCTCACCGAGGTGAAGAGCGGGGCCAGCGAGGTGCGGGCGCCCTTCTATTCGCACATGCGGTACGACATCGTGCCCGACGCGAACGTGGTCGTGCGTCGGCCCGACGTGGTGATCGTCGAGGGGCTCAACGTGCTGCAGCCGCCGCCCGTGCCGAACGAGGTCGCCGTCAGTGACCTCTTCGACTTCTCGATCTTCGTCGACGCCGACATCAGGCACATCGAGCGCTGGTACACCGACCGGTTCCTGGCGCTGCGCAAAGGTGCGTTCACGAATTCGTCGTCGTACTTCAACGTCTTCGCGCACCTCACCGATGACGAAGCGGTGACCACGGCGCTCGGGTACTGGAACGAGATCAACATGCCCAACCTCGTCGAGAACGTCATGCCGACGAAGCATCGCGCCAACCTGGTGCTGCGCAAGGGTGCCGACCACGCGGTGGAGAGTGTGAGCCTGCGCAAGCTCTGATCTTGTGGCTTGCATCCCTGGTTTGCATCCTTGGTTCAGGCGGCGCGTATTGCCGCATCCGCTCTGCTGAGGCGACCATTTGGGGCACGTGAGCGGGAGGCCGGCGCGCGGGGCGAGGTTCGTTCGGAGTCCTCGCAAAATCGGGCGTTTACGATTTAAATCATGTGTGGAATCGTCGGATACGTGGGCTCGCGGCCCAGCCAGGACATCCTGCTCGCCGGGCTCGCCCGCCTCGAATATCGTGGCTACGACTCCGCCGGCATCGCCGTCATCGATGAGAGCGGCGAGCTCGGGATGCGCAAGAAAGCAGGCAAGCTCAGTGCGCTGCGCGATTCGCTGACGGATGCTGCCCTTCCCGACGGCTCCACCGGAATCGGCCACACCCGCTGGGCGACCCACGGCGGACCGACCGACGTCAACGCCCACCCGCATCTCGCCGATGACGGCAAGCTCGCCGTCATCCACAACGGCATCATCGAGAACTTCGCAGCCCTGCGCTCAGAGCTCGAAGCCGAAGGGGTGACGTTCGTCAGCGAGACCGATTCCGAGGTTGCCGCAGCTCTTCTCGGGCGCGAGTACCGAGCATCCGCAGACCTGCAGCAGGCGTTCCGCGCCGTCGTCAACCGCCTCGAGGGTGCCTTCACCCTGCTCGCCATGCACGAGAACCAGCCGGGTCTCGTCGTCGGCGCTCGCCGCAACTCTCCGCTGGTGATCGGCCTCGGCGAGGGCGAGAACTTCCTCGGATCCGACGTCGCCGCTTTCGTTGAGCACACCCGCAACGCGCTCGCGATCGGTCAGGACCAGATCGTCTCCATCACTCCAGCTGCCGTCTCGGTGACCGATTTCGAGGGCAACACCGTCGAGGCGCAGCCGTTCGAGGTGTCGTGGGATGCCGCTGCCGCCGAGAAGGGCGGCTGGCCGAGCTTCATGGCCAAGGAGGTCGCCGAACAGCCGGATGCTGTTGCCAACACGATCCGCGGCCGCATTCAGGGCGATGCCGTCGTCATCCCAGAACTCGATGGACTCGACGAGCTCTTCATCGGAATCAACCGGGTCATCATCACGGCCTGCGGCACGGCCTCGTACGCGGCGCTGGTCGGCAAATACGCCATCGAGCAGTGGGCGCGCGTGCCGGTCGACGTCGAGCTTGCGCACGAGTTCCGCTACCGTGACCCGGTGATCGGCGACGACACTCTTGTTGTGTCGATCAGCCAGTCGGGCGAGACGATGGACACGCTGATGGCCGTCAAGTACGCCCGCGAGCGCGGTGCGCGCACGCTGTCGGTGTGCAATACCCAGGGCGCGACGATTCCCCGCGAATCGGATGCTGTCGTCTACACCCACGCCGGCCCCGAGGTCGCCGTCGCGTCGACCAAGGCGTTCTCGGCGCAGATCACCGCGCTGCTGCTGCTCGGTCTGCACATGGGGCGCGTGCGCGGCACGCTCACCTCTGCTGTGGCATCCGACGCTGTCGCCGAGCTGCAGTCCCTGCCCGAGAAGGTCGCGCAGGTTCTCGCAGAGGAGACCGAACACGTGTCGCAGCTGGCCGGCTGGATGGCCGACACCCGCTCGGTGCTGTTCCTGGGCCGCCACGTTGGCTTCCCGATCGCGCTCGAGGGCGCGCTCAAGCTCAAGGAGATCTCGTACATCCACGCCGAGGGCTTCGCCGCCGGTGAGCTCAAGCATGGTCCGATCGCGCTGATCGAGCCGGGTCAGCCGGTGTTCGTGATCGTGCCGTCGCCGCGGCACTCATCGCTGGTGCACTCGAAGGTCGTATCGAACATCCAGGAGATCCGCGCTCGCGGCGCCCGCGTGATCGTCGTCGCCGAAGAGGGCGATGCGGCCGTGCTGCCCTATGCCGACGAGGTCATCCGCATCCCGCTCACCGGCGCCCTTTTCGAGCCGCTCCTCGCCGTCGTGCCGCTGCAGATCTTCGCGATGGCACTCGCCACGGCCAAGGGCCTCGACGTCGATCAGCCCCGCAACCTCGCGAAGTCCGTCACCGTGGAGTGACCCCGCACCCCGGGTACGGATGGCGGGAGT
>NZ_FUKO01000027.1 GCF_900163815.1 Microbacterium esteraromaticum
GCTCTCGGAGGCCAATCACCCATCGACCGCGTCCACAACGTCCGTGGGAAGAACACCTAGGTCGTTCCCCGCGGGACGCAGCTACAGATGGGGATCATGTCTCTGGATTCGCCGACTACGGATTGCAAGCGTCCCGACTCGTGCGCGCCCGTCCGAGGTCGTTGCGGGTCCCTGGGTGGTCCTCCTAGGCGCTAGCGTGTCGCTATGACGAGGGACAGTTCAGGGTTGGCGATGAGGTCTTCACCACGAAGTCCCGTGGTGTGATCATCGATATCTGCGCGACGCCGTCGGGGCAGTTCATCTTTGGTGGCGAGGACGCCAGCGGTGAAGTGACGTACTTCACCCCGAAGGGCGTTCAGCACGTGTAGCGTGTGTCGGACTATGCCCTGGTGCTGGTCCAGGCGATGGCGGAGTTGAGGACAGCTGCGGCGCGGTAGTTGCCAGCGGAAGGCCGTTCCCGTCAACAAGCTGGTGGATCTTCGTCGAGAGTCCGCAGCGAGCGCGGCCTATGCCGTGTTCAGGCGGCCTCCGGCAGTACACGATGCCTCCACCATCAGCTTGGCGTATGAGAACTTTCGGCCCGGCCTATCTGTCGGACGCGGCAGCATCCCCTCGACCAAGGACCACGAGCATCCGAGATCACCTGAACTCGCGACACGAAATGAATCTTAAGCCAGCCCTCAATCTGTGTCAGACACGCCCTAAGTCCCTCCTCCACATCCCCAACCGCGCACTGCCGGGACGGGACCTTGGACCTGGTGTCTGCGTCCTTTCCTCCTCATGCTTTAGGTATGACAGACACAAATATCTCTCCAGTCGCCCGCGTCGTTGTCGGTGTCGATGGCTCCGACTCTTCCCTTGAAGCGCTCCGCTATGCCGAGCGAATCGCTCCGCTCTTCGACGCCGCCATCGAGGCCGTGACCGCCTGGGAATTCCCCAATCTCTACTATCCAATCGACGGCTGGTCTCCGGAAGCGGATGCGGAGAAGATCCTGACTACGTCCATCCGCCAGGCGTTCACAGACTCACCTCCAGCGGGCCTGATCACGACGATCGTCCCGGGGTCGGCTGCGCACGCGTTGATCGAGCGAAGCAAGGGCGCGGATATGCTCGTTCTCGGCAGTCGCGGACACGGGGGTTTCGTCGGTCTCTTGCTCGGATCGGTGAGCACGGCCTGTGCACAACATGCGCACTGCCCCGTGCTGATCGTCCACCCCGCGGAGGGCCCTCCAGAGACGGCGCCGAGGCAAGCAATCACTCGTGAAGAAGATGCTCGAGGAGTCAGCCGCACACCTCGAGTGAGCACGTCGAGGGCGGGTAGGCCGGGACGTGATGCGGCCCGCTAGCATCTCTTCATGCGCAGACCGTCGGCACAAGGCCCCAAGACCGCTGAAGGGGAGCGCCTACTAATCCTGTCCGCAGGGGTGGGATCGGGGCACAATAGCGCCGCAGCGGCGGTGCAGAAGGCGTGTGCCGGGCGCGCGGACATTGCCGAGGTGCAGGTGCTGGATGTGCTGCAGGTGAGTAGCGCACTGTACCGCGACGTGCTGAGCAAGGGTTACTTCGCCCTGGTCGAGGACTTGCCATGGCTGATCGAGTGGGGTTACGACATCAGCGACCCACCGTTCCGGCGCCGTGGGCCGATCGATCCCTGGACACGGGCGAACGCCCTTCCGGTCGTCCGGGCGATCAAGAGATTCCGACCGACCGCGATCGTGTGCACACATTTCCTGCCTGCCCAGCTGATGGCGTCACTGCTTCTTCGCGGGTTTACTGACGCCAGGACCGCCGTCGTCACGACGGACTACGACTTCCAAGGCCTGTGGCTTACGGGCGCCTTCCACGCGCTCTTCGTGGCAAGGGAGGAAGGGAGGGTGGAACTGACCGCGCTCGGCCTGCCTCCCGACCGCATCGCGGCCACCGGCATCCCGATCAGCACTCAGGTGAACAACGCGCCCCCGCGCGACGCCAACGACCCTCCGGCTCTGCTGATCTCCGCGGGCGCGACTGGCGGCGACTACGCCGTCGCGGTCGTACGGCAGACGCTGCACATGCGCTCCCCGTTCACTGCCACGGTCGTGTGCGGACGCAACGACGGGCTACGGCAGCGCATCGAGCAGTTGGTGTCGACCGCTGACAACCGCTACCGCGTGCTCGGCTTCACCACGGAGATGCCGCAGCTGCTGCGCCGCGCCGACTTGTTCGTGGGCAAACCGGGCGGGTTGTCGGCGTCGGAGTGCATGGCCGCAGGGCTTCCCATGGTCCTAGTGAACCCCATCCCGGGGCAGGAGGTTCGCAATGGCGACTACCTGATGGAGCAGGGGGCAGCCGTCCGCTGCAATACCGCCGCCACGATCGGCTGGAAGATCGATGAGGTGTTGCGTGAGCCGGGCCGTCTGAAGCGGATGCGGGCTGCGGCGCAGAGTATCGGTCGCCCTGACGCCGCGTCAGACGTGCTGAGCGGTCTGCTTGACGGGCCGTCCCGTCCGCTGGTCGTGACCCGCGCGGCGCAGAAGACAATCCTCGCCGCGAGCGAGCAGCGCCTCGTCGCGACCGATCTGACGGGGCCCACCTCGCTGGTCCGCCTCATCGACGCGGCTGAGGGCAGCACAGTCGCGCTGCTGCGCGCTGAGGAGCTGGCTGATCTGCAGAAGCGGTACGCGACTCCGAACGGGGGCCTGGTGCTGCGGCGCGACCAAGCGGCCGTATCGTTCCGGTGGGAGGAGCGGCGTGTACTCCGCGCTATGCTGCGGGGCGATGGCGCGCTACCCGTTCGCGTCGAGGGGCTGTCGGCATCCTTTCCTATCCTTCCCGGGTGAACGCCGGTATCAAACCCATACCGGCCTCAGGTCGGCCGACCGTCCGAGGCGCTTTCCTCGTCGATCGATTTCTCAGCATGTCGCAACTGCCGTGCGTCCGCCCAGCTGGCTGGGCTGTGCTGGGCTGCGAGCACGGCCCAGTCGCCGGCGCGGGTGGACCAGCGCCGTGTCGCCGGATCGCGCTGCAGCGTGGGCCCCGCATCCAGGGTGATCCGCACTGTCGTCTCCACACCAGGCTGCAGCTTCACCTTCTGGAAGCCCAGCAGTTGAGCTACCGGCCTGCGGATTGACACGTCCGCGGCGTAGATCTGCACGACGGTCGAGCCCTCACGGTCGCCGGTGTTCGTTACGAGCACGTCCGCGCTGCCGCCTGAGTCGTCGAACCTGTGGTCCAGAAGCCGGTGCTCGATCGTCGTGTAACCCAGGCCGAATCCGAACGGGAACGCGGGCGCGTGTCCTTCGCCGTCGAGCCGGCGTTGGCCCCACTTGTCGTCGTAGATGACGGACTTCGCCGCGCGGTCGAACGATGGCAGATGCGCGGCATCCGTCGGCAGCACAAACGGCAGCCGTCCGCCGGGCTCTGCACCGCCGGTAAGTACGTTCGCGAGCGCACGGCCGCCCTCCATACCGCCGTACCAGGCGAGGAGAAGCGCTGGCACGCGGTCTCGCCACGCCTCTGTAAGGATCGCGCTGCCGCCGATCAGTACGACGATGGTCCGAGGATTGGCGGCAACGACCGTGCGGATGAGGCGCACATCGGAGGGGCGCAGGTTGAGCGAGCTGCGGTCGCCACCTCGGACGAAGCGCGACGCCAGGTGCGCGAGACCGATGAGCGGCCGACGGAGGAAACCCGAGCCAAACTCCCGACCGAGCACACCCACGTCGACGCCGCCGGTGACGACCGACTCGCCCTCGTCGTGCTGGTCCAGGCCGACGACCACGATCGCCGTCTCCGCCGCAGCCGCAACCGCGGCTGCGGCGCGTTCGTTCGTGCCGGAGGCGGTGGTGATCCGCACCGACGGCAGCGCCTCACGCAGCCCCCGCAGCGGCGAGACCGCGGAGGGAGGCCGCACGCGTGACGAGCCATGATCGCCAAGGTTCGCCCGTGGCGCGAGTCTTCCGATCACCGCGAGATGCCGGATGGTTGGAGCCAATGGCAGAAGCGGCGCCGCGCCAGAGGTTTCATTCTTGAGCAGCACGATCGACTCCTCCGCAACCTGGCGAGCAAGAGCCCGGTGTGCCGGGGAGGCGATGAGGGCGGCACTTGGCCTCGCCACCTCGCGGGTCGCTGCATGCAGCACGCCGGTGCGCAGGATGCGGCGCGCGGACCGCAGCACAGTCGCGCGGGCGACATCCCCGCGCCGCAGCGCGGTCGGCAGATCGCGGGCGCGAAGCAGTCGCAGCGGCATCTCCACGTCCATCCCCGCCTGAAGGCTGACGACCGCGTCGTGGGTGCCGAACACCCAGTCGCTCGTCACGAACCCCGAGAAGCCCCACTCATTCCGCAATACATCGGTGAGCAGCGCGCGATTGACGTCCATGTACTCGCCCCGCACCCGGTTGTAGGAACTCATCACGGAGTCTGCGCCAGCTTCCAGGACGGCCTTGAAGTGCGGCAAGTACACCTCGTGCAGGGCGTGCTCGTCGACCGATACGTCGACCTCGAAGCGCTCATTCTCCATCGAGTTGAGCGCGAAGTGCTTGACGCATGCCATCGCGTGCACGCGTACGCCGCGGGTCAGGGCCGATCCCATCCGACCGGTGAGCACAGGATCCTCGCCATAGCACTCCTGCGCACGGCCCCACGCGGGGTGGCGAAGCAGGTTGACGCAGACGGAGGCGGAGTAGTTCGCACCCCGCGCCCTCGTCTCTAGACCGATCGCGAGGCCGACCCGCTCCTCCAACAACGGATCCCAGGTCGCGGCCCGCGCGATCGTCACAGGGAAGGCGGTGCAAGCACCGATAACGACGCCACGGGCACCATCACTGAACCGGATGCCCGGGATACCGAGCCGAGAGACGGCCCCGGCCACGAACGGCCGCCGACCGTGCAGAATCGGGATGAGCGGCAGCAGCAGCCTCGGGGAGTCGCCGTCGAGCAGCCCGAGCACCTCCTCAACAGTCATCTGGTCGATCAGTTGGTCCGCGGCCTCGTCCGCGTCGAGCTCGCCCGCCCGAACCGCTCGGACTGCCTCGCCGTACGCGTTGCCCTCCGTCGTCATCGTGTCGGTCGATGCCGCGCGTCTGCCGGCACGCCGCCCATATTGCGCTCGCGCAGCCCGACGCCCCGCATTCATCTCCATGCACTGAATTCTGCACCCTAAGCCCTGCGCGGCCGTACCGAGCAGCGTTGCTGTCCTTCGACCCCGCGGCCTCGAACGCTTTCGAGGCGAATGATGAAAATTCCGACAACTCGCGTGAGACAGATTGAGTTGTAGCACTAACTTGACTTCCGCGAGATTTCGGGGTCCCGTGTCTCACTTCACGACAACTCTCGTGAGATCGGACATTTGTGTCCGATCTCACGAAAGCTGTCGGAGTCTCACGAAAGTTGTCGGAGCGTCTCACGGAAGCGTCGAAATCTCATGAAGCGCGTCGGATGTGGGCCGTTCGGTCAGGCGCGATGGCCGAGTCGTCCCCGAGCCGCAAACGATCGTTTGCGGCGGGTTGCAGCTCGCATCTCGGACGTGCTGCCGCTTACGTCCTCCGTAATGACCAAGTGGCGCGGGCTTATGACTGGGGCTTCGAGCAAGGTCTGGTCTGAGTCGTGCCACTTTAGTGTCCCGTTTTGATTTCGAGTTTTGAGAGGATGTCGGCGGCTTCGCCTGTGGGCGGGGTGGTCGCGGTGATCTGCTGTCCTTTGAACCGTCCCAGGTTCTGTGCCGCTGTTATGCGGGGAGCGGCTCTCGGGTGAGAGCCGCGTAGTAGGCAGCCTCGTACTCGTCGGGGCTGACCATGCCGAGGCTACCGTGGAGCCGTCGGTGGTTGTACCAGTCGACCCAGCCGGCGGTCGCGTACTCGACGTCGGCGATGGTCTTGTAGGGACCGTCGTGGAAGATCGTGGTGCGCACGCATTCGGCTTTGTAGAGGCCGTTGATCGTCTCCATGAGGGCGTTATCGTACGCATCGCCGACGGACCCGATCGACGGCGCGATCTGCTCGAGTGCGAGGTGCTCGGTCAGCACAATCGACGTGTATTGAGAGCCGGCATCGCTGTGATGAATGAGCTGCCCAGGCCCGATGGTATGACCTTGCCGGTCGCGTTCCCAGAGCGCCATGCGCAGCGGGATCATGACGAGATCCGTGTGCTTGGTGGTCTGCGCGTGCCAGGCCACGATGCGTTGGGCGAACACGTCGAGGATGAAGGCGACATACACCCACCCTGCCCACGTTCTGACGTACGTGAAATCGGTTACCCACGTGTGATCCGGCCGCGGCGCGGTGAAGTCCCGGTTGAGGAGATCGCCGGCACGCACCCCGTCCTTCGCAGGGATCGTCGTGCGGATCGCCTTCGCCCGGGTGATGCCTTGCAGCCCGAGGACTCGCATGGCGCGGTCCACGGCCCCACGGGAGGCGTCAGTGATCTGGGTGCGGCGGATCAGTGCGGTCATCTTCTTACGGCCATACAAGCCCTCCGGCGTCATTCGGCGGCGCGTCGTCCCGTCGGGCAGCACCTCGACGCGCCAGGCGGCGTCACGGACGGCGTCGACGACGAGCGCATCGGTCACTGTCCTGGCGGCCACACGGCCTTGCCGCCAGGCCCGGTAAGTGCGCGCGGCAACCTTCACGCCCTGCTCTCGCAGGACGCGGATGATCGACTCGACCGCATGCCCCTCGGATCTCATCTGGTCAATGAAACCCATGATCAGCGGTTGCGGGGGTCGAGTTCCCCCACGAAGAAAGTCGTCGCTGCTTTCAGGATCGCGACGTCGTCACGCAGCTTGCGGTTCTCGGCCTTTAGCGGCTCTTCGGACATTCGGTGGGGTCAGGGTGTGAGGCCGCCGGCGGCGAGGAGC
>NZ_FUKO01000028.1 GCF_900163815.1 Microbacterium esteraromaticum
CCCCGTCAGCCGTCAACACATCAGACAACAAAAAAGCCCTGAGCCGCGACAAGTTCGTAAACTATGTCGCGACTCAGGACATGGGGTCCCGACGTAGCACGTTTTCAAACCTTTCCCCAAAGCTTAACGCCCTGGTCAGCCGCTGGAAGCGTGGCGTGTATCGTGCGCATCAGAGGGGCGATATCACCCCGATTCGGGATGATCGGGGGCCGGTCGTCCGGGAGATCGCAATTCCTCAAACCTTTCTCAAGGAAACCGAGGTTGACCGTCTCGTCGATGACTACCTCGCCGGTTTCACCGTGCGCGCGCTTGCGCAGAAGTACGAGATCCACCGGGGCACGGTCTCAAAGCACCTCACGCGCCGGGGCGTCGTCCGTCGTACGCCAGGCCTCGACATCGACGATGCCGCTGAAGCTGTACAGCTGCACCGCGGCGGCTCATCGATGCGGGCGATCTCGCGAACGCTGGGTGTCGATCGAAAGGTCGTGCGCGCATCGCTGGTCCGCGCTGGAATACTGTCGGCGGCGTAACAGCCCGCGTTCGTAGGCTCATGTTTGCGGCGACCCTCTATGTCGCGTCGGTAGCATTGAATGTGTGACCCCTACAGCGACGCAACGCCTCTCGCGCAGCACGCGGAACAATCTGCTTGATTGGCTATCGCTGTCCGAATACAGCTGGGCAGGGCGTCTCGAACACCCCGTGTTTCTCTCCCGTCTGTACGACCTTGAAAGTCTCCCGAGTAAGGACAATCGGTACCGGAACGCCTCCGGTGACATCTACCAGCACATGGTCAATAACTGGGACTGGGATGATGACTGGGTCTTCGCTGACGATCGGTTTCATCTTCGCGATGGCAGTGATGAAAACTTCCTGAGCTTCCTTGCTGAGACGGTTCATCCGATCGTGAGGGACAATGCTCAAACTGCTGCTGAGATGGTTGCGGCGTACAACGACACACTGCGACGCGATGGGTTCGAGCTGTACGAGACGGATCGCTTCGGAGACCGAATCATCTATGGGTGGCGTTCGATAGCCGCCTACCACGTACCCGCTGTCCTTAGGCTTACGCAGGCGCCGGACCTCACGGACAATAGTGTCCTGCGGCGGCATCTTGACGTCATCGACCGAGATCTCAACTCCGATCCAGCCTCGGCTATCTCGTCGTGCAAGAACCTGCTTGAGAGTCAATGCAAGATCGTGCTCACGGATCTCGGTGGTGAGTTTTCGGATCGGGACGAGTTGCCGACCTTGTTCTCGAAGGTTGCGCAGGAACTCAGCATCAACGCGAACGCTGTGGAAGGGGACTCGCGTGGAAGCGACGCGATGCGGAAGGCGATGCGCGCGTTGAGCACCACAGTTCAGTCTGTAGCCGAGGCCCGGAACTCGATCGGAGATGGCCACGGTTCGAGCACACTGAGCCCAGCGACTCCTCGTCATGCGCGGTTGGTCTTCAATGCCACTGTGGCCGTTGCACAGTTCGTCGCCGATACATGGCACGAGCGTTCTTCAGGTTTCTAGGCACGATTTGTCTGTCGATAGCGCGTGCGGACTCCAGTGACGGTGCGAGCCATAGCGTTTAGAAACCTGCCGCTTTCATTGAATGGGGTACGGGCGTAGCCTTGGTCGTAGGCGGGCTCTACCTGCAACGTCATCACCCCGAGTGGTGGCACGACCAACGGCTCCGGCTGAACAGTCTTTCTGAGCCGCCCCCTTCATTCGGTCCGGACGTTCTGTGAGTCGTCGGTTTCCATTTGATGGGTGCACTGTCGAGCGTACTCGGCTGGGGGTAGGTAGCCGAGCGAGGAGTGCCGGCGGTGGTGGTTGTACTCGTCCTTCCAGTCGCCGATGATGACCTGCGCGTGCAGCAGCGAGTAGAAGCTGTTGATGTTGAGGCACTCGTCGCGGATCCGGCTGTTGAACGACTCGACGTACCCGTTGCGCCACGGCGAGCCCGGAGGGATGTAGGACAGGCCGGTGCGGGTGCCGGCCCAGTCGGCCATCGCCTCGCTGATGAACTCCGGCCCGTTGTCCGACCTGAGCACCGCCGGGGCGCCCCGGGCGGCGACGAGGTCCTCGAGGTGGGCGGTGAGTCGGTCGGCGGTAATCGAGCGCTCCACGAGGCCGCCGATGCACTCCCGGGTGTGTTCGTCGACGATCGAGCAGATCTTGATCGGTCGGCCGTGCTCGTCGGCGTCGAACTGAAAGTCCACCGCCCACACCACGTTCGGCGCGTCCGCCGTCGGCGCGTCGACGGTCGAGGACCCGACGCGCTTGCGTCGACGCCGCTGCGGGACCCGGAGCCCTTCGTCACGCCACAGGCGTTGGATCTTCTTGTGGTTCACCACCCACCCCTCGGCGCGGGCGTCGTGATACGCCCGCCGGTACCCGTAGCGGGGATGGTCCTTCGCCCAGGCGCGCAGCCACTCCCTGAACGCCCGATCCGGGTCCGCGACCGTGTCGCCCTTGAGCGGTCGCCGATACGCGGAGCGGCTCAGCCCGACCAGACGGCACGCCATCCGTTCGCTCACCCGCAGCTTGCGCTTGAGGTGATCGACGGCGGCGCGGCGCCTGTCCGGGCTTAGAAGTTTCCCTCAGCCAGCTCCTTGAGCGCGGCCTTCTCCAGCTCCGCTTCCGCGAGCAGACGCTTCAGGGTCGCATTCTGCTTCTCCAGCTCCTTCAGGCGCTTTGCGTCGTCGGCCTTGAGGCCGCCGTACTGGTTCCGCCACCGGTAGTACGTCTGCTCGGACACCACGAGCTCCCGGCACACCGCCGCGACGTCCTGACCGTCGGCGAGCATCCTGTCGGCCTGCCCGAGCTTACGGACGACCTGCTCCGGGGTGTGACGCTTCCTGCTGTTCGTCATGATCTGACCAGTCTCCCTGCCCGCGACCGCGGACAACAGGACGACTCTCATAACGACTGGACCTACGAAACGGGGTCAGCCCAATCGACCTCGGCCCCGGCGGCGGCGACCAGGGCGGACGGATCGTCGCCTCGATGACGCCCGATGAATTGGCCCACGCACCCGGAAGCGTCACCGGGCGATACCTGATCGAAGCACTCTCGCGACACGCGACGAACTGAGGAACGCCGAACTGCTCAGAACGCACGCGATGTGCGGACGGTATGCCTGACGTACTATGTCCGGGCAACGATCGCCAACAGCTCCTGCGCCACGGTCGGCAGCAGAATTCCGGGCGTTCAGTCGGCGCTCAGGAGGCAGAACCATCCACGGGAAGGTCGACAGAGGGAAAGCACGCCGGGATCGTGAGACGAGGGTCTGGAATCCGGTGGAAGCCCGCCCCGCGGCGAATCGACTACGACGCCGCGACGATGGCGATGGCTGCTTCCGGGGTGTTGACGCGGAAAGTGAGTGTCTCCTCGAGGTAGAGGTGGATGTCGGTGACATCATGGCGGGTATAGCCGAGGGAGAAGTCTTCGCCGAGCTCGAGGACGAAATCCTCGCCGCGGGTGCTGAGAACGATGGCGCCCTCGATTCCTGGCGTCCATTCGATGGGCCCGCTGAGAATGGACTCCAGGTGGCGCAGCACCGGGTAGCCGTCGTCTCCTGCTTCGATCACGGCGACCCAGTCCTCAGGGCCGACGGCGAGGGCGTACGGCCCACCGATGCCGCTGTGCTTCAGGACGGATACCGCCTGGGTGACCTGCTGGAGGTAGTGCGCGGGGCTGCCGTCGTGCACAAGAGCCTGGTGCGGGGAGGCCTGGGCGATCCCGGTGATACCGGCAGCCTCCCACCCAAAAAATACCGCGCGGTTCTCGACACCGGCGAGGCGCAAAGCGGCCGCGTCCAGGGCGCCGAGGTCGACGTCCTCGGCGCCGCGGGAGTTTGCTTCGAGCTCGAGCAGGTCGAGACTGAAGTCGGCGCGCACCTCGGTCACCGGCAGCACTCTGCGGGTGCGGGCGGCGATTGACTCCGTCTGGGCGTCGATCGTCGGCCCGACGCGACCCAGATTGGTCGCCGAGTACGACCAACCGAATGGACCTCGCAGGTCGACGAGTCGCCGCGCGGCGAGGGCGACGCGCAGGCGGGTGGAGGCTTCCTCGTCGAGCAGAGCCCAGTCCTCAGGTGAGAGTGGGGCAAGGTCGCGCAGGAGGTGATTCACGGGCGGTGTCCTTCCGATTGGGGTGTCTTCAACGAACCGATCCTCAGCGAGGTGTCCTCGTCAGCGGGCAGCGGTACGGGTGCTTCGGCCTCTGTGGCCTGCATACTCGGAGCACTGGTCACGGGCGTGACCGGCTGCGGCTCGCCGAGGTCGGCCAGATACTGGCGAGAGGGGACGAAGAACGTCGCGCCGGTGACGGGGGTGGAGAAGTCGAGGATGCGGTCGTAGGAGCCGATCGGGTCGCCGAGAAACATGTTGTGCAGCATTTTCTCGGTAACCCAGAGCCGCCGCGAGTAGCCGATGAAGTAGGTACCGAACTCGCCCTGGCCTGGTCGGCCGAACGGCATGTTGTCGCGAAGTATGTCGAGCTCGTTGCCGTCGTCATCGACGATCGTGGACAGCGACTTGTGAGACTTGCGGGCCTCGGTCGCGCTGGCGCGCTCGACGTTGTCGCTCTTGGAGCGGCCGATGATCTCTTCCTGCACCGCTGTGCCGACCTCTCCCCAGGCCGCGAGGTCGTGCAGGTATTTCTGCACGACGACATAGCTGCCGCCGGCGAAATCGGGGTCCTCGTCGCCGATGACGGCGGAGTCGATCAGCTCGTCGGCGACCGGGTTGGCGGTGCCGTCGACGAAGCCGAGCAGGTCACGGGAGTCGAAGTAGCGGAAGCCGGTCACCTCATCGACCACGGCCACGCTCTCGCCGAGAGCGTCGAGCAGCAGCCGTTCGAACTCGAAGCACAGATCGGCGCGTTCGGCGCGGATATGGAACAGTAGATCGCCCGGAGTCGCGGGAGCGCGATGCACGCCGCCGTCGATCTCCGCGAACGCGTGCAACTCCTTCGGACGGGATCGTGGTGAGAGCCGGTCCCAGGCTGCGTCACCGATCCCGACCACGCAGGAGAGCCGCCCGTCCAGGTCACGGAATCCGACGGTCTTGACCAAATCGTCAATACCGGCAATCACGGAGCGTGCGATGTCGAGCGCTGCGTCGGTCGGCCCGATCGTCATCGTGAGGAAGACGGCAGAGCGGGAGAGCGGAGCGTCGACACTTTGCGCATCGATTCCGACCCTGTCCCACGAAGGATGTGACATGACCTGACTTTCCGGTGACGGCGCGTATTGATTACGCCTCACAGCCTACCCGAGGGCAGGGGAGACCGTGTTGCTGGTCCACCCCGATTCTCGCCCGCAACCTTGGGAATGGCAGAGTCCGGGACTGATCGAGGCGTCCATGTGATCCGACATCCAACTGGCGATGTCCACGGAAGAATCCCGTTCGTTGGTGGTGTTTTCCCTGCGCGGGCGGGGAGAAGGACGATCCTCAGCCTGTTTCGCCCCGGGTTTAATGGCTCTTCGGACATCCAGTGGGGCTGAGGCGCGCCGGGTGAGGTTCGGCGGGTAG
>NZ_FUKO01000016.1 GCF_900163815.1 Microbacterium esteraromaticum
GCATGCTCCTCATCGGCGGCGCACTGACCAGCCCCCACCTCAAGTAGGAAGAGCCGTTAAATCCCGCCTTGCGGCCTTTCTGCCGATCAATGTGGAACTGGAATTCGTTCCGGCACGCCTGCCTTACCAGTAGAAGTTCACGCCATAACTGCGACTTTGCTTACTGAATGGAAGACTTGAACTGACCTCGACCCGCATCTGGACAGTCAAGCGGGGAATGCGCAGCGCCCAAGGTCACGCTTTGCCCTGTTGAGCGAGCCCTGCCTGCATCGGCACGGTGGCGATGTGCGGATGGATCGCGTTAAATCGAGAATTGGGTTCCAGCGAATACGGGTCGAAACTCCCGCACGACAACTTATGCATCGCGCCGAAGGATCTTTCGCCTTGTAACATAGCCCGCAGTGAAAATGCACCCAGCTGTGACGATAACTGCCGAGAGCAGCGGTGCCGCAAGGTCCGTAAGCCCGAGTTCGGACGCGGCCAGAAGTGTCGTCGGTATCCAGATAGCGTGAGCATCAATACTGCTCAGAAGCGGCAGCATCAGCATCAAGACTGTGGCGGTGGCGATCGCGGCGGCGGTGCGCCGGGTGAGCGCCATGATGAGGTATCCGATGCTCATAGCCATGACTAAGTAAACCGCAGAAGCGATGCCGACGGTAACGAGCAGTCCGGTCTCGATTTGCCCAATAAATAGGGCGGTGAGTCCGGCAGCGAGCAGCAAGGCCACGGTGTAGCTGGCGATAACAGCGATCCAGCCGATGGCGAGGCGGGGCACCGTGAGCCGGGCGAGGTGTCGTACACGGGTGCGGTAGAAGATCGAGGAGCCGGGCCGAGCATCCCAGGTCAGCGAGGTAATCGCGACGGCCACGGCGAGGATGAGCCCGAGTTGCATGGCGCTTTGGTTGAACAGCGCGAGCCCGTCTTTCGGGGTTGCATCGGCGGCTTCGATTGTGAGTTGTTCCGTACCTGCCGCAGCGCCCAGGATCTCGGGCATGTAGAGCGCGAGGGCAGGGCCGGAGAGCCCGAAGAACGCGAATACGGCGAGTAGTCCGATAAGCAGGCCGGAACGGGTAAGGCGGCGCAGCTCGACGCTGGCCGAGGCAAGGACAAGGTTCATCGGTGTTCCTGATTCTGGACGATGCGGGCGAAGGAGGCGTCGAGATCGCGGTCGCGCAGAGTGACCTCAATGATGGGCGAGCGGAAGATGTGCAAGGCTGTCTTGAGCTGAGTCGCGGCAGCCTCAAAGCTGCGGAAACGAGCGGTGCACAGCATGTCCGTCTCAAACTCGAAGTAGGCCTCGGGAATAGCGACGGCGAGGTCGGATGCGCTGATCTGGGCGGGCGCGCCAAGGCGGATTGTCCAGACTGGTTCTAGGCCGTCGGTGAGGATCGATGCCGTTGTGCCTTGCGTGACGACGCGCCCCTGGTTGATGACGATGATGTGGTCGGCAAGTTGCTCGACCTCGCTGAGCATATGGCTGGAGAGCAGGATGCAGCGGTGGCGCTTCTGCTCGGTGATGATGTCGCGCACGTCGGCGCGGCCGATGGGGTCGAGCGCGCTGTTCGGTTCGTCGAGGATCAGGATCTCCGGATCGGTGACCAGGGCCGCAGCGATGCCGAGGCGTTGCAGCATGCCGCGGGAGAAGTCCGCGACACGACGATCCATCACTGAACCTAGACCGCAGGCATCGAGTGCCGAGTAGGCGAAGCCGTCAGCGCGGGTGATTCGTGCCCAGCTCGTACTTTCGCGGGAGACGGCGAGAGAGGTTTCCACGACTTCGAGAGCGGTCAGCCAGGACTCGAACTGGGGTACGTCTGGGCAGTAGGCCACTCGCGCAATTGGTGAGGCGAATTCGACGGTGCCCGACTGTGCCGGAGCGAGGCCCGCGATGATGCTGAAGAGGACGGTCTTTCCGGCCCCGTTGGGGCCGATTACGGCAGTGACGGCGCGTTCGTCGGCGGTGAAGCCGACGTCATGGACGCCGCCGCCTCCGGGGTAGACGCGGGTGAGGTTCTTGACTGTGAGAGCTGTAGTCATCGTAGGTCCTCGTCTCGGAGCTTCTGGACTCGGGTTCGGCCGATGATGAGGTAGATGACCGCGCCGATCGGGATCGCGAGGAGCACGATCAGGGCCCACGCCCACTTGGGGAGGTGCTGGACAGGCTTGCGGGCGATGTCGATCAGTGACCATCCGATGAGCAGGGCAGCGAGGATGAGCACGGGTAGGAGCGGGATGAGCATCGCTGCATCGAAGTTCACAAGGTTCAAGAGTTTTCCGTTCGGTCAGAAGAATTCAGTCGCCGAGCACGCGGGTGCTGCGGAAGCCCCGTGCGGTCAGGCGGGTGAGGACGAGGCTTGCGAGCAGGGTGGTCGCCAGCACGATCCCGAGTGCGGGTAGCACCCAATCAGGCAGGAGCAGCACCGAGGGCACTGCTATCAGCGCGGGCAGGACCGCGACGAGCCGGATGGGGCCGCCGTTGAGTCCTGCCTTGGTGTCGAGACTGCTCGGGTACAGCAACGCGCCGAAGAGCGTCGCGGTGGCCGACCACAAGCCCATTGAGAACGGGATGACCAGCAGGGCGATCCAGTACACCCACATCATCGCGACCGATGCTCCAACAATGATCGCGGTGACGACGGAGGTCAAGGCGAATGCGACCATCGCGATCACCCACGCTGCGGAACTCAGCGTGAGAGCGGCCCCGAGATAGGAGTCGAACAGAGAGCGTCGCGGGATGGGACCGGCCAGCAGTGCCTCGATCCCCCCGCCGGCGATGTCGTCGGCGACGACTCCCGGCAGCGTCAGCGTGGCGACGATCGCGACGAGCATTCCCAAAATGGCCGGTGTCATCAGCAGCAGGTAGGAGGTCATGGGTAAGAACTCACCGTTCGCATCGCTGACGGTCACTAGTCCATCGGGGCTACTCGGAATGAGGTCGGGCATGCTAGTGATCGTGTTCACGCCGCTGCTACCGAGGAAAACGAGCACGCCAAAGAGACCGCCGACTAGCGCGGCGAGCCACACGGTGATGCTGCCCTGCTGTATCCAGGCGCGTTTCGCGAACGCGGATACGCGGCGTCGGGCAGGGGTGGTGGTCATGGTCATGCGTGGGCCTCCAATGCGTCGAGGATCGTTGCTTCAGTCACTGCTTCGCGGTCGCAGTCCAACTCGATGAGGTCGTGTCCCTGGACGATCAGGAAGTGCTGCGCCAGTTCGAGCGCTTCGGGCACGCTGTGAGTGGAGTAGAGCACCGTGCGCGTCTCGCCCCAATCACTCAGCAGGGCGCGGGTCTGCGCGGCATAGACTGGATCAAGGCCGGTCAGCGGTTCGTCAAGCACGACGAATTCGGGATCGGTCATTGCCAGTCTGGCCAGATCGACCCGCTGCCGCTGACCCCGGCTGAGCGAGGACACCTTCTTGCTCATCAATGAGGGAAGGTCGAAGCGCTCGACCAGTTCCTCGGCGGGGATGACGGTGGCACCCGGGTAAGTGCTCGTGATGTCCGCCCAGAACCGCAGGTTCTCTTCCACAGTGAGCGCGCTCGCGAGCGCGGATTCATGCCCGAGATAACCGACCCTTGACCGGACCTCAGCGCCGTCGGCCACGGCAGAGGCCAGCACCGTGCAGGTGCCGCTTAAGGCGGGGATGATGCCGCATAACGTGCGCATCAGCGTCGTTTTCCCTGAGCCGTTGCGGCCCAGTAAAGCGGTCACACCAGGTCTCAGCGACAGGTCGACCGGGCCGAGCACTTCGGTGTCGCCGTAGCCTGCCACGAGCGCGGTGGCGGTCGCGGTATCAGTACGGTTCATTCTGCCGCCTTCGGCTCATGCTGACCGGAGTTTGACCGCTCAGCTTTCTCACGTGGCATTAAAACAGTGGTCAGGGTGCGGCGACGGCGACCAGGAGCCGATTCATTACCCAGCAAATCCTCGAGCGCAGCCATGAGGGCGCGTCCAAACGCGTCAACTTCGTCGTCATCTGCCCAGAACGATGCCTGCGCGAAGCTCACCCGGTCTGCGTGCAGTTCAGGCTCTCCGGCCTGCAGGTAGTCACCGAAATCACGAATCAGCCCGGAGGTGAACACCGTAAACGCTGTCAGCAACTCCTCGTTGCTCAACGCGTTCAGTTCTTCAGCAGAAGGGTTTGCGAACTCCGCAGCCAAGGCGTAGGTTTTCTCACTCGCTCCACGTATCTGCCGCTCATCCGCCACCTCGATTAGCTCATGCAAGACCAGGTGTGAAACATGCCGGTACAGCGTCGCGATCGGTACATCAGAAAGTCGCTCATGAAGCTGATGCGTCGTCAGTTCGCCCTCGCCCAACAGCACTTGGACGATACGAAGTCTCACCGGATGCAGCAACGCTGAAGAAGTAGCCATAGCTCAAACGTTATCAGTATTGATACTGATATGGATAATCGATCTGTTTTCATCCCCACTGCTCTTCTAAATGAATTGAATTGAATGCACGTATGCCACGCCGGGGGCGTGGTGCGCACCTCCCTCATGAGACCACTCGTGAGGAGGCCCAGGGTGAAGGGCGGCGTGATCCTGTTCCGCGGCAGCGGTGCTGCCGCGCGCCGCTATGTCGAGGCCGATCGCTCCCGCGCCGACGAGTACTACCTCGGCGCGGACAACGCCGTTGCGGCGTACGCGGTGCTCGACGCCAACGGTGAGGTCACGGCCACCCACTCGCTGACCACCGAGGAGTACGAGGGGTGGGTGGACTGGACAGAGCCGATCACGGGCGAGTCGATGGGCACCCCACGCAAGCCCGGCGAGGGCTCGAAGGGTTCGCCGTTGTTCGCGGAGATGACGATCAACGCACCCAAGAGCCTGTCGGTCGCCGCTGCTCTCCACCCCGAGGTATCAGCGGCGCTGGACGCCGCGCAGCGGGACGCACTGGCGGAGATTCGCCGGTGGCTCGGTCAGCACTCCGTGACGAGGGTCGGGCCGCGTGACGCGCGGGAGGTGCTGCCTATCGAGCGGATGCAGGTGGTCGGTATCCGGCACAAGACTTCGCGGGCGGGTGATCCGCACCGGCATATCCACATGCAGATCGGCACGAGGGTGTGGGCGGCTGGCAAGTGGCGAGCGCTCGACACTGCCGCATTGTTCAAGCAGCAGGGAGCGATCCGCGCCCTCGGCACAGCGGTCATCGCCGCGCACCCACAACTTGCGCAGACCCTCGCAGAGCACGGCCTGACCCTCGACCCCGTATCGGGCGAGGTTGCGGAGTTGGAGCCGTTCAATGGGGTGATGTCGAAGCGTTCTGCGCAGATCAGGCGCAACCTTGACCGGCTCGAAGCCGAGTGGGAAGCCGAGCATCCCGGAGAGGTGCTTGGCCCGGTCATGACCGCGCGGTTGCAGGGTGTCGCGTGGACGAACCAACGGCCAGGGAAGAAACCTGCTGATTTGAAGAACGAGCAGTGGTGGGTGCAGGAACTCCGTGACGCCGGATACAACCCCGCTGAGCGGCAACGCCGCACCATGCAGCGCCCGGTGCCGCTTGATGATCTGGCCGTGCAGCAGGTTGCATCGCGGGCGCTGGATCGCTGCGCCGCCGCATCATCAGCGTGGACACGACACACGGTGCGGGAGCACGTCACCCGCATCACCACCGAACACGGTGTGCACGCGGACCCCGCCGAGTTGCGCGAGTTCATCATGATTGCGACCGAGCTTGCGGTGTCGGATTGCTTCTCCGTCCTGCCACTTGATGCTGCGACGCCGGAGCATGTCGCGCACCTGACCAGCCTCACCGTGGTCGCTGCCGAGACTGCGCTGCGCGACCGGCTCACCGCCGCTGTGCCGGAGCAAGAGCCCGCACACCCGGACGTGACCGAGGCCGCACGAGCGGCAGCGCTGGACGATGGACAGACGGTCGCGGCTGCTGCAATTGCATCGTCTGATCCGATGGTGATCGTGGAGGGCGCGGCGGGCAGCGGGAAGACAACGATGCTGCGCACCGCCATCGATGTCGCCGCCGAGCACGGCAGACAGTCGCGAGTGGTTGCGCCGACGCTGCGCGCGGCGCAGGTCGCGCACGAAGAACTCGGCATACCCGCCACGAGCGTTGCAGCGCTCGTGCACGCGCACGGATGGCGATGGAACCGCGACGGTGCATGGACACGCCTGGCCCCGGGCGACACCGACCCCGACACCGGACGCACCTACACCGGACCGTCAGTGGACGCCGCGATGCGCCGGGGTGAGCGGGTGATCGTGGACGAGTCCGGGATGCTCGACCAAGACACCGCCCACGCACTCCTCATAGTCACCGCCGAGGCAGGCGCGACCGTCGCGTTCGTCGGCGACCGCGCACAACTCCCCGCGGTCGGCCGGGGCGGGGTGCTCGACATGGCCGCGCAGATACGAGGCCGCACCTACGACATGACCGAGCTGCACAGGTTCGCTGACACCGAGTACGCGGCACTCACCCTCACGATGCGCGACCGGGAGAACGCCAGCGACGTGTTCGACCGACTCGCCTCAATGGGCCTGGTGAGGCTCCATGTTGATGAGGAGCGGGCGCGCGACTACATCAGCGAGCACGCTACCGAGGGCGAGGCGATCACAGTTGCCGCGAACGACGAAGCCGCCGCGTTGAACGAGCGCACCCGCACGAGGCGGGTTGAGCGCGGTGAGGTCGATGACACGATCACAGTCACCGGCAGCGACGACCTGCCCATCGGTCGGGGCGATCTGATCCAGACACGGAAGAACGACACCACGCTTGGCGTAGCGAACCGGCAGCAATGGATCGTCCAACACGTCGAGAGCGACGGCACGGTCTATGCGCGCGAAGCCGTCAGCGGGCGCAGAAACCCCCGTACCGTGGCCCTCTCTGCCGAGTATGTGAGTCAGCACGCGCACCTGTCCTACGCAACAACCGCGTACGGCGTCCAAGGCGCGACCGTCAACGACTCCCACACGATGCTTACTGACGCGACGAGCGCGGCAGGCGTCTACGTCGGCATGACCCGAGGCCGCGAACACAACCGGCTGCACATCATCGCCGACGACATGTCAGGTGCGCGTGCGCAGTTCGTCGCAGCGATGGAACGCGACCCCGTCGACCGTGGCCTCGACCACGCCGCCTTGCAAGCGACAGAGGCGGTGCGGGGCATCGTCAAGAACGGCCCGATCATGCGCGTCACCGAAGAACTCGCCAGACTCGACCGTGAAGCCGAACGCGCAGAACAGGCGGCGGAGCGGTGGGAACAGACTGCCAACCGGCTCGACGCCCAACGCGCCGCGCACCGAGCAGAAAATGAGGAGAACACCGCCGTGCTCCGCAAGGCTGAGGAAGCCGCCGCGCGGGTGCGCGCCGAGGTTGCCGCGTCTCTCACCGAGCAAGCCGAGCACGACGGCGCGGCCTACCTCGCCGCCCTCGGAACAGAGGTGGCGGCAAGCGTGCATCTCGCGACAGTTGGGCGGTTCGGGAAGCGCAGAGCGCGCGACGAGCACCGCACTGCGAACGGACAGGCGCAGGTTGCTCAGTCGCGCCTCCGTCAAGCCTGGGATGCCGAACCACCGCGCACCTCCGAAGCACTACCCGAATGGTCGGCACAGGTTGCAGCGCGGCGAGCAGAGGAAGACCCGCGTGTGAGCGACGTTGACCAAGCCATCGAAGTCGCGCGCTCGGTTAGAACCGCGACGCGACAACGTCACGAGAGCGAGCGCATGGCGCTCCTGACCCGAGAGTACGGTGCCGAGAACGCGCGCGCCCACCAACTCGGGATGCGCGCGTTCAACCCGAACCGTGAGGCCCGCGATGCCCGCACCCGGTCCGCAGCTCTACGTGCTCAGGCGGAGGCGCTTCGCGGTCTTCCTGCCAGCGAAGCGGTCAGGCGTCTTGGAGCCATTAGCGCCGGTCAGGAACAGATGCGACGGCAGGCGGAAGAGCGGACGCGGAGGTTAGGTGACCCGTTCGAACACCTGTCACACCGCCCCAGTCCTGATCGCGACCGACCGGCGCGCGGCCTGTAGCGTGGCTTTGCTCAAGCGTGAGCTCCGGCATGGTTGCGGCGGAGAATCTTGGAGCTCAGATATGCTCGACTCTGGGGAGTGTGCGTGCCTCCCCGAACGACGTCAAAGGAGACAGACATGGCCGTTTTTTACTCGTTCCACTACGACCGAGATGTTCATCGCGTGCAACTCATTGAGAATATGGGGTCACTCGAAGGGCAGCCCATCCTCAACCCTCAAGAGTGGGAGAAGATCAAGGGCGGTGGCGACAAAGCGATCAAAGAATGGATTGCTGAGAAGATGAAATGGAAGTCGGCTGTCATCGTTCTTATTGGCAAAGAAACGGCTTCTCGGGAGTGGGTTCAGTACGAGATCCAGAAGGCCTGGGATGACAAGAAGCCGCTTCTCGGTATTCGGATTCATGGCCTGTCGTCAATGGGGAGCGTCGATTCATCAGGGGCGAATCCCTTTGACAAAGTTTCGGGTGTCTCGGGCGTGCCGATCTTTGATCCGACTCAGACAGACTGGTCAGGGAAGATCGATTCGAAGGCCACCTACAACTACCTTAAAGATCACCTGAAGACATGGGCGACGCAGGGCAAGACTCGTCTGTGATCGCTGATCCCGACTGCCCGTTCTGCGCGATTGTGCAACGGGACGACCCCGATGTGCGCGAGGTGTATCGGGACGATCAAGTAGTGGCCTTTTTCCCCACAGAACCGGCAGTTCTGGGCCATATCTTGATCGTCCCGCGCACGCACGTACCTTTCATTTGGGAGCTGCGGGATGAGGATGCGGAGCACATCGGCCTGCTTATCTCACGCATGTCGCGGGTGATCGTGGAGACCATTGGGGCCGAGGGGCTCAACGTGATTCAGTCGAACGGCGAGGTTGCCACCCAGAGCGTGAATCACGTTCATGCCCACCTCGTCCCGAGGTGGACGAACGACGCCATCGGACGTATCTGGCCACCCGAGACGCACTACTCTGAGCACGCGAAGGACGAGGCTTGGGATGCGCTCCGTGGCGCGTGCAGAGAGCTTCGCCTATGAAGAAGCGTGATCTGCCGAAGAATGAAGTGACGAGCGAAGCCGCGAGGCTAAAGCACCTCGACTATGTTCAGAGCATTGTGGCTCGAATGGCCCATTCCTCGACGCAAGCAAAAAGTTGGCTCCTGCCTGTGGTAGTCGCGACGTTCGGGTATGCGCTCACCCAACGGTCGGGAAGTGTCGCCCTGTTAGGCGTCGCCGCCATACTGCTGTTCGGCTACATGGACGCGAGTTACCTCCGGCAAGAACGGGCGTACAGACGACTTTACAACGCAGTCGTTGCGGGGAAGGCGGTTCCCGAACTCTCGCTCGACCCGCATGATATTGACCGAAAGATTCCAGACGCGGATGGCGATCCATCACCGAAGGAAACGCCCGACAAAGAGGCTCTCCTGACGTAACCGTGGGTGGTTTCGGAGTGGCTTAATGACCGCACGCCG
>NZ_FUKO01000036.1 GCF_900163815.1 Microbacterium esteraromaticum
CGGCTCTTCGGACATTCGGTGGGGTCAGGGTGTGAGGCCGCCGGCGGCGAGGAGCATGCGGAGGCGGTAGTTCTCGCGGTTGCGGAACCCGCGGGCGAGGCGGCGGTGGAGCTCGATAATGCCGTTGATCGCCTCGGTGCCACCGTTGTTCGCCCTGCTGGTCGTGAAGTAGGCAAGGAATGCTGGGCGCCAGCGACGCAGTGTCCGGCCGAGGCGGGCGATCTCGGGGATTGGGCAGGTGTGGAAGCTGTCGACGACCGTCTCAGCGATCCGTCGCCCTTCGGCGAGGTCTTTCTGGTGGTAGGCGGAGCGCAGCTGCTGGGCGCACTGCCACGCGACGAAGACTTCGTCGGCTCATCGCAATCGAGGGTGTAGGTGGGATCTGAATCCTCCGGCTTCGAGTAGCGATCTGGCAACATAGTTCGTCAGGTTTCGGAAGCCGAGCGCTGAGCCTCTGAGGTGTTCGAGGCGGCCGTTGATCGCCTCCGTGGGGCCGTTGCTGGTGCCGGGGCGGTCGAAGTAAGCGAGCACGTCAGCGGCGCGCTGTTTCAACGTTCGGCCGAGGCGGCGGATCTCGATCAGCGCGGTGGGAACACCGCTGGTGACGGCGTCGATGACGGCCTGCATCATCTGCTTGCCCTTGGTCTTGTCCGGTTCACGGTAGGCGGCAACGATGCGCTGGTAGATTCCCCAGGTCGCTTCAACCTCAACATGATCATCACCGGTGAATAGTGCTTGAAGGCGTGCGCGTTGCTTGTCGGTGAGGAGGCTGTCGCCGGTGTGCAGGGTGCGGCGGGCCTTGTAGAGCGGGTCGCCCGAACGGCCTCGATGCCCGAGCGTGGCCTGCTGAACGCGTTGCCGGCACCGATCCAGCCCGTCGCCGGCGAGGCGGACGACGTGGAACGGATCCATCACGGGGACCGCGTCTGGCAGCTCTTCGGCGGCGGCGGTCTTGAAGCCGCTGAACCCGTCCATCGCGACGACCTCGATCCGATCTCGCCACTGTTTCGGCCGCTGCGCGAGCCACTGCTTGAACGCTGCCTTCGAGCGTCCCTCGACCATGTCCAGCAGTCGCGCGGGGCCGGTCTTGTCCCGCACGGGGGTGAGGTCGATGATGACCGTGACGTATTTGTCGCCCTTGCGCGTGTGACGCCAGACATGCTCGTCGACACCGATGGTGCTCACGCCGTCGAAACGGTGAGGGTCATCGATGAGACGTCGCTTGCCTTCGGCGAGGATCGCGCTGTTCGCGGTATGCCAGGACACCCCAAGCCCGGCGGCGGCACGAGAGACGGTGAGATGGTCGACCACGAGAGCTTCCAACGCCCACCGCACCCCGCTTCGGGAGATCTTCGTCCGCGGCGACGATGCCTTCGACATGTCCTGCCGCCAGGTGCGCTTGCAATGATCACACCGGTATCGACGAACCCGAACCTGCAGCGTCGTGGGCCGGTGACCGAACGGCTCATGCGCAAGACGACGAATCACCGTATCCCGAATGACGCCCTCGGCGCCGCACCCCCGACACCACGGATCAGCCTCAACGGCCCGGCACTCGATCACCGCCCGATCCGGTTCCAGGCGCTGCCCGACAGCTTGCAGGCCGAGCTCGTCAAGGCGACAGAAGGTGGTCAGATCGGGCGCGGCAAAGGTAGCGTGGAACACGTCGAGGTCTTTCCGGTGGACAGCGTAGGAACTTCCATCCTGGAAGACCTCGACCCCTATCCACCAATCGCCGCGCGCATCCGACTACACCCTCATCTGCGAAGAGCCTCGTCGGCTCATCGCAATCGAGGGTGTAGGTGGGATCTGAATCCTCCGGCTTCGAGTAGCGATCTGGCAACATAGTTCGTCAGGTTTCGGAAGCCGAGCGCTGAGCCTCTGAGGTGTTCGAGGCGGCCGTTGATCGCCTCCGTGGGGCCGTTGCTGGTGCCGGGGCGGTCGAAGTAAGCGAGCACGTCAGCGGCGCGCTGTTTCAACGTTCGGCCGAGGCGGCGGATCTCGATCAGCGCGGTGGGAACACCGCTGGTGACGGCGTCGATGACGGCCTGCATCATCTGCTTGCCCTTGGTCTTGTCCGGTTCACGGTAGGCGGCAACGATGCGCTGGTAGATTCCCCAGGTCGCTTCAACCTCAACATGATCATCACCGGTGAATAGTGCTTGAAGGCGTGCGCGTTGCTTGTCGGTGAGGAGGCTGTCGCCGGTGTGCAGGGTGCGGCGGGCCTTGTAGAGCGGGTCGCCCGAACGGCCTCGATGCCCGAGCGTGGCCTGCTGAACGCGTTGCCGGCACCGATCCAGCCCGTCGCCGGCGAGGCGGACGACGTGGAACGGATCCATCACGGGGACCGCGTCTGGCAGCTCTTCGGCGGCGGCGGTCTTGAAGCCGCTGAACCCGTCCATCGCGACGACCTCGATCCGATCTCGCCACTGTTTCGGCCGCTGCGCGAGCCACTGCTTGAACGCTGCCTTCGAGCGTCCCTCGACCATGTCCAGCAGTCGCGCGGGGCCGGTCTTGTCCCGCACGGGGGTGAGGTCGATGATGACCGTGACGTATTTGTCGCCCTTGCGCGTGTGACGCCAGACATGCTCGTCGACACCGATGGTGCTCACGCCGTCGAAACGGTGAGGGTCATCGATGAGACGTCGCTTGCCTTCGGCGAGGATCGCGCTGTTCGCGGTATGCCAGGACACCCCAAGCCCGGCGGCGGCACGAGAGACGGTGAGATGGTCGACCACGAGAGCTTCCAACGCCCACCGCACCCCGCTTCGGGAGATCTTCGTCCGCGGCGACGATGCCTTCGACATGTCCTGCCGCCAGGTGCGCTTGCAATGATCACACCGGTATCGACGAACCCGAACCTGCAGCGTCGTGGGCCGGTGACCGAACGGCTCATGCGCAAGACGACGAATCACCGTATCCCGAATGACGCCCTCGGCGCCGCACCCCCGACACCACGGATCAGCCTCAACGGCCCGGCACTCGATCACCGCCCGATCCGGTTCCAGGCGCTGCCCGACAGCTTGCAGGCCGAGCTCGTCAAGGCGACAGAAGGTGGTCAGATCGGGCGCGGCAAAGGTAGCGTGGAACACGTCGAGGTCTTTCCGGTGGACAGCGTAGGAACTTCCATCCTGGAAGACCTCGACCCCTATCCACCAATCGCCGCGCGCATCCGACTACACCCTCATCTGCGAAGAGCCACTTCGTCGTGCGCGGAATCGGCTTCGATCGCGCTGGTCAGGCGTGCCCACTGCTTGTCAGTGAGATTCTCGGCGCCCGCACGGAGGATGGTCTGGATTCCGTGGAGCGGGTCGCCCTTGCGTCCGCGGTGCCCGAGGGTGTCTTGCTGTATTCGACGGCGGACCTCATCGACGGCGGCGGTGCCGAGCTTGACGACGTGGAACGCGTCCAACACCGCGGTGGCATCTTGCAGCTTGTCATCGATCGCGGTCTTGTAGCCGGCGAACGGGTCCAACGCCGCCACCTTCACGCCCTGCCGGAACGTGTCGCCGCGTTCACCGAGCCAGGTCGCGTAGGCCTTCCCCGATCTTCCGGGCACGAGGTCCAGTAGCCGGGCTCGTGTCTTTCCGTGCTTGTCGCGGGTGAGGTCGACCATTCCAGTCAGTTCCTTCGGGCCACGCCGGCGCGGGTCGACGTGATGCCAGATGTGCTCGTCGACACCGAGCGAAGTGACCCCGTCGAACCGGGACTCGTCAGCGGCTAGCTTGACGAGTTCGGGTTCGACGGCACGCCACACCGTCTTCCACGACGTGCCGAGCTGACGCGCCAGACCGTGGACGGTGGCGTGCTCGCGGCGCAACTGCCCGACCGCCCAGTCGACGGCGCGCGTCGTGATCGACCCGCGCCGAGCGACCAGAGTAGGCAACTGCTCCACGAACGTCTTCCGTTTGCAGTCGTCATCGTCACAGCGCCAGACTCGTTGCCGCCACACGACCCGCACTCGAGTGGTCCCGGGCACGTCATGAAGCACCCGCCGTCGGCGTCCACGGCCGGTCGCGATGACGCCACACGAGGGGCACCCTGTCGGCGAGGCCGGAGTCGAAACCGTCACCACCACCAGCCCCTCGGCGCGATCGACGTGCTCGACATGAACACCATCGATGCCGAGCAGAAGGTCGCAACGGGCGCACGGACAGAAGGATGGGCGCGCATCAGCGCACCCCGAAGTAGGGTGAAACACGTCGAGGTCCTCGTGATCGATCAGGTGGTTAGCGCTTCTGATCCTCGGGGACCTCGACCCCTACCCGCCGAACCTCACCCGGCGCGCCTCAGCCCCACTGGATGTCCGAAGAGCC
>NZ_FUKO01000015.1 GCF_900163815.1 Microbacterium esteraromaticum
AGCCTCGATTCACCGATGAGCTTGGGTTCTGAGCGAGCGTCGTGACATAGAAATGCCCCTCTGACCAGGAAGAATAGAGCTTGTCTAAGGTCCTATTCACCCAGTCAGAGAGGCATCTCGTAGATGCAATTCAAGCACGCTCCTGCCGCGGTTTCAGCGGTATTCGATGATCCGAATCTCGTGTCGGCCGCGGGCCTGGTCCCGATGCTCGGTCTCGCGCGGAAAGCGGGGCTCGACGAGCTGACGCAGTCCCGCTTGAGCGTCCCGACGGACAAGGGCTCCAACGCTGGGGCGAAAGTGATGGCGTTGGTTGCGGGGATGCTCGCCGGGGCGGACTCGATCGACGACATGGACCTGCTCCGTCACGGCGGGATGGGTCGCCTGTTCGACCGGACGTATGCGCCGTCGACGCTGGGGTCGTTCCTGCGCGAGTTCCGATTCGGACACGTCCGCCAACTCGACGCCATCGCCTCCCGCGTTCTGGGGAACCTCACCGGTGACACGCCACTGCTGCAGGTGCGGACCGGGGAGCAGGTGATGGTCGATCTGGACGACACGATCATCGAGGTCCACGGATACCAGAAGCAGGGCGCTGGGTTCGGATACTCCGGCGTCCGCGGCCTGAACGCGCTGCTCGCGACCGCGTCGACGGCGTCGTCGGCGCCGGTGATCCTGGGCCAGCGGTTGCGGCAGGGGAAGACAGGGTCTCCGAAAGGCGCCGCGCGAATCGTCGGCGACGCTCTGGCCACCCTGCGCCGCACCGGCGCCGCGACCGGTGCTACGCCGTTGCTGCGGGCAGACTCCGCGTTCTACGGGCACGCGACCATCGGCACCGCGATCAAGGCCGGCGCCGACGTGTCGGTGACTGTTCGGATGGACCCTGCGGTGAAGGCCGCGATCGCGACCATTCCCGATGATGCGTGGACGATGATCGAGTACACCGACTCGATCCGTGACGAGACCACCGGGCAACTGATCTCCAAAGCCGAGGTCGCCGAGATCGACTTCACCGCGTTCCGCTCTCGGAAGAAGGCAGAACGCATCGCCGGGCGGCTCGTGGTGCGACGCATCCCCGACCTGAACCCGAGACAGGTGGAGCAGCCGACACTGTTCGACACCTACCGGCATCACGCGTTCTTCACCACCACCGACAAGGAGGCGATGGACACGGTGGTCGCGGACAAGACCCACCGCGCTCACGCGATCATCGAGCAAGTCCACGCCGACCTCAAGAACGGGCCGCTCGCGCACCTACCGTCGGGAGTGTTCACCGCGAACAGCGCCTGGCTCGTCCTCGCCGTCATCGCATTCAACCTCGCCCGTGCTGCCGGTCTCATCGCCGACAAGGCCGGGCGACTCGCGAGAGCGACCACCGCGACGATCCGCCGCACCCTCATCCATGTCCCCGCACGGTTGGCCCGCTCCGCGCGCCGCGTCACGCTGCACCTTCCGAAGGCCTGGCCCTGGGAGGCAGCATTCGCGAGACTGTTCGCAACCGCTCACGCCCCGCCACCGGCCCCGATCAGCTGACCACCGCCGCGCCGCGGCACGAACAAGGACCTCAGTGGACGACCGGGATGCGACGCCCGGAACTCACCCCTGCCCTCGACACGCCACCGAACCTCGATCACGCCAGCCCGCCCCACCTGCAGCTCGTCGGTGGATCGAGGCT
>NZ_FUKO01000029.1 GCF_900163815.1 Microbacterium esteraromaticum
GCCCGCAGGGCGACCGTCGTCCGCAGGGTGACCGCCCGTACCGGAGCAACGACCGTCCGCAGGGCGACCGTCCCTACCGGAGCAACGACCGTCCGCAGGGCGACCGTCCCTACCGGAGCAATGACCGCACCCAGGACGATCGCCGCTCCTACGGTGACCGCCCCCAGGGTGACCGTCGTTCCCAAGGCGATCGTCGTCCCCAAGGTGGCGACCGCAACGATGGCGACCGTCGGTCGTTCCCGCAGCGGGGCGGCGTGGAGCGCACCTACAATGAATTCGCTCCGGTTCGGGAACGTATCCCGGAGCCCCCGCTGCCAGACGAGATCACCGCGCGTGATCTGCATCCGGCGGCCCGCAACGAGCTCAAGACGCTGAGCAAGGAGAACGCCGAGCAGGTGGCTCGGCACCTGGCGATGGTGGCACAGCTCGTCGACGACGAGCCAGAGCGTGCCCACGAGCATGCACTGGCAGCATCCCGTCGTGCTGGCCGCGTCGCGGTCGTCCGCGAGACGCTGGCGATCACGGCATACGGCGTCGGGGACTTTGCGCTCGCTCTGCGAGAGCTGCGCACCTACCGGCGGATCTCCGGCCACGATGACCAGATCGCGCTCATTGTGGACAGCGAGCGAGGAGTGGGCCGACCCGACCGTGCGCTCGAAGAGGGGCGCACTGTCGATCGCGCTTCGCTGGATCCGGCTGTGCGTGTGGCTCTGGCGATTGCGATGTCGGGTGCTCGACTCGATCGCGGTGAGACGGAGCTCGCACTCGGAGAGCTCGAGATTCCGGAACTCAACCCCGATCGCGCGTTCTCGTGGAGCCCGGCGCTCTTCGCAGCCCGCGCGGCAGTGCTCGAAGACCTCGGCCGGATGGAGGAGTCTGCATTCTGGGCGCAGCGTGCAGACGCCGCGGCCTCCGCGCTCGGTCTCGATGGCGAGTTCGATGAGATCTACGTCGAAGACGGTCTCATCGAGGACGATGAATTCACAGACGGCGAACCGGATGCGGACGACGTCGATGCCGGCGAAGCGGATGCGGACGACGTCGATGCCGGCGAAGCGGATGCGGACGACGTCGATGCCGGCGAACCGGAGGCTGACGACGTCGATGCCGGCGAAGCGGATGCGGACGACGTCGATGCCGGCGAAGCGGATGCGGACGACGTCGATGCCGGCGAAGCGGAGGCTGACGATCAGCCGTATGCCGAGCAGCAGGCAGAATCTGACGAGCAGGCAGGCTCTGATGAGCAGGCAGGCTCTGACGAGGAGCCAGGCTCTGACGAGCAGGCAGACTCTGAAGAGCAGCCAGATTCCGGAGAGCCGCAGACTCCAGAGTCCGTGGCAACCGACGACTTGAGTGAGGATTCCGATCGCTGATGGCTCTCTTCCGTCGTGCGCAGCCGGCGCCGACCCCGCTGACTGACCGCGATGCGGTGCTCGCCGATCTCGATGGCGTCGTCTACGCCGGACCAGGTGCGTTGCCGCACGCGGTAGACAGCCTCAACCGTGCCGGCGAGTCGATGCGGCTCGGCTACATCACCAACAACGCGTCCCGCACGGATGCCTCTGTCGCTGAGCATCTCACAAGCCTCGGGCTCACGGTGTCGCCGCAAGACGTGGTGACGAGTCCACAGGCTGCGATGCGTCTGCTGGCGACCATGGTGCCCGCTCCTGCGACGATCCTCATCGTCGGGGGAGAGGGGCTCGAAGTCGAGGCGGCGAAGGCCGGGTACACGGTCACGCGCAATGCGGACGACGCGCCGGCCGCCGTCGTGCAGGGCTTTGCGCCCGACGTCGCCTGGACCGACCTGGCGGAAGCCGCCTTCGCGCTGAAGCTGCCCGAGGACGAGGGCGGGATCCCGTGGATCTCGACCAATACCGACTGGACCATTCCACGTGACCGTGGCATCGCTCCGGGCAATGGCACCCTCGTCTCGGCGGTCCACACCGCAATCGGACGGCTCTCGACAGTCGCAGGCAAGCCCGAGACGCCGATTTTCGAAGAGGCGATCGCCCGGTTCGGGGCGCAGCATCCGCTCTTCATCGGCGACCGCCTCGATACCGACATCTTGGGGTCGTCGCGAGCAGGGATCGACTCCGCGCTCGTCCTCACCGGCATCGACCGCCCCAAACATGTGCTGGCGGCCCCGCAGGGGTCGCGGCCGGACTACATTCTCAGCGACCTGCGCGAACTGCACCTGCCGTACCCGCAACCCGTGGAGAAGAACGGCGTGTTCACCGTCAACGATGCCGCAGTGCGCGTGGTGGATGCCGACGTGCAGATCCTCTCGCAGGGGCGTTCGCAGGTCGATCTGCTGCGCGCGGGAGCCGCTGCCATCTGGGCCACCGGACTCGCGATCTATGCGTTCCGGGTGCCGGAGCTGCTCTACGCAGATCCTTTCCACAGACCCTGAGCGTCGCCACAGCGCGAGCGCTGGCGCGGGCTAAAGTGGTCTGATGGAGCACACGCGAGATGAGCCAGCCGATGCGCTCTGGAGCCGCCTGCGCCTCATCGAAGGGCAGCCGCTCGCTGATCGCGCGGGGGCCTACGGCGCGCTGCACGACGAGCTGATGAAACGACTTGAGAGCGCCCCGCGCGCAGACGCCCGCGACGCGGCCCCGGGAGCGCGATGACGCGTCTGGACGCAGCCCTGGCTATACGGGGACTTGCGCGATCGCGCACGCACGCAGCGACCCTCATCGCCGACGGCCTGGTGCAGGTCGACGGACGCACCATCGTCAAAGCATCGACAGCTGTTTCCGACGAGGCTGCGATCTCGGTCGCCGGCAGTGACCACTACGTCAGCCGCGGTGCGCACAAGCTCATCGCCGCGCTCGACGGCTTCAAGATCGGCGCTGAGGGCCGATTGGCGCTCGATATGGGTGCTTCCACCGGTGGTTTCACGCAGGTGCTTCTCGAGCGCGGTGTGCGCAAGGTGCTCGCGGTCGACGTCGGCCACGGCCAGCTCTCTCCGCAGATCGCGCAGAATTCCGCCGTCACTTCGGTCGAAGGCTTCAACGTGCGCAATATGAGCGCCGACAGCCTCGCCAAGGCCACCGGTGAGCGGGTACGCCCCGATCTCATCGTGGGCGACCTGTCTTTCATCTCGCTGGCGCTGGTGCTGCCTGCGATCGCCGAGACGGCGCCCGCAGAGGCCGACATCATCCTGCTGGTCAAACCGCAGTTCGAGGTCGGACGCACGGCCGTGCGCGGCGGACTCGTCACCAGTTGTGTTGCACGGATGGATGCCGTCGAGCGCACTCTGTGGAGCGCCCAGGATGCAGGGCTCGGCACGCTCGGCATCCTGCCCTCGCCGATTCTGGGCACGCACGGCAATGCCGAGTATCTGGCGCACCTCGCACCTCACCGCGGCACTGATCCGTCAGAATGGACGGAGCACATCGCGCATCTGGCAGGAGGACGATGAACGACCGACGCATTCTGGTCATCGCTCATGCAAAGCGAGAGGACACGGTCGCTGCGGCCCTGAGGATCATCGACGCACTGCGTGACGCGGGGGCCGTTCCGGTCCTTCCTGCCCCCGATCGAGATGAACTGATCGAGGTCGATGCGCGCTTCGCGGACATCGAGCTGCTTGGCGTCGATGTCGCGCTGGAAGACCTCGAGCTGGCGATCGTCCTCGGCGGCGACGGCACGATCCTGCGCGCGGCCGAACTTGTACGCGGATCGAGCGCGCCGGTGCTCGGCATCAACATGGGACACGTCGGCTTCCTGGCCGAGATCGAGCGCGACGACATGGATGCTGCTGTTCGCCGCGTCATCGATCGCGACTACGAGGTCGAAGAGCGCCTCGCACTCTCGGTGCGGGTGAAGGACTCCGCAGGAAACGTCGTCTACGACACCTGGGCGCTCAACGAGGCGACCGTCGAGAAGGCCAGCCGTGAGCGGATGATCGAGGTCGTGATCGAGATCGACGGCAGACCGCTGTCGAGTTTCGGATGCGATGGAATGGTCGTCTCGACCCCCACCGGATCCACCGCATATAACTTCTCAGCCGGTGGCCCGGTCATCTGGCCCACCGTGGAGGCGATCACCGTCGTGCCGCTGTCCGCACACGCGCTGTTCGCCAAGCCCCTCGTCGTCGGCCCCGAGGCCTCGGTCGCGATCGAAGTTCTCGAGCGCACGACCAGCACCGGCATCCTCTGGTGCGATGGTCGGCGCTCACACGATCTGCCCCCCGGGGCGCGCGTGATCGTGCGGCGCTCGGAAGAGCCGGTGCGACTGGCTCGACTGCATCCGACCGCCTTCACGAATCGACTCGTGCGCAAGTTCCGGCTGCCGGTCGCCGGGTGGCGGGGCGCCCCATGATCGACGAGATGCGCATCCGCGGCCTCGGCGTCATCGACGACGCGATGCTGCCGCTGGGCCCCGGATTCACCGCCGTCACCGGTGAGACCGGCGCGGGGAAGACCATGGTCGTCACCGGACTCGGACTGCTGCTCGGCGCACGTGCCGACACGTCCGCGATTCGGGCCGGTGCCGGGCAGGCATCCGTCGCCGGGGTGTGGGTGGTGCCCCCGGCGGGCGCCATCGCCGACATCGTCTCCGACGCCGGCGGCGAGCTTGAACCCGCCGGTGACGCGGCCGAGCTGTATGTCTCGCGCACGCTCAGCGCCGAAGGCCGCAGCCGCGCCAGCGTCGGCGGCCGCCCCGCACCCGCGGCGGTGCTCGCGTCACTGGCAGAAGAGCTCGTCGTCGTGCACGGGCAGTCCGAGCAGCTGCGGCTCCGCTCCGCGGTCGCACAGCGTGATGCGCTCGACCGGTTCGGCGGCCAGGCCATCGCCGACGCGCTGACGCGCTATGCCAGCAGCTTTCAGACGTGGCGCGGGCTGGATGCCGAGATCACCGAGCTGACCGAGAATCGCGACCGACGTGCAGCCGAGGCCGCGCTGCTTCGCGAGCAGCTGGCTGAGATCGAACAGCTCGAACCGCAGACCGGCGAGGACGCCACACTGAACGAACGCGCGGAGCGCCTGGCCAATGCCGAAGAGCTGCGTGTTGCGGCATCCGTCGCCCGATCGGCGCTGTCGAGCGATGAAGATCTCCCGGACGTATCGGCTCTGCTCGCCGAAGCGCGACGATCTCTCGAGCGCGCAGATGACGCGCAGCTCACTGAGATCGCGGATGCCGTCGCCGATCTCGGCTACCGTGCCGCCGACCTCACCCTGCAGCTGAGCGCCTACCTCGCCGACCTCGACGAGGCGGGTCCGCATGAGCTCGCTGCCGTCGAAGAGCGTCGCGCGGCCATCGGCGGCCTGATCCGGCAGCACGGATCCCTCGAACAGGCGCTCGAGGTCTGGCAGACCGGCTCCCTCCGCCTCGCCGAGCTCGATGACGATGGCGACCGCATCGAGCGCTTGACCGAAGAGGCCGCCCTGGCCCGTGCAGACCTGGACGACGCGGCTGGCGCACTCACCGCCGTGCGCACAGAGGCCGCCGGGCGGCTCTCGAGCGCGGTCACCGAAGAGCTGCACGCGCTGGCGATGCCCGATGCCCGACTCGAAGTGCGCGTGTCACCCGGTGCGGAATCGACCCACGGACGCGACGATGTCGCCATCCTCCTCGCCCCGCATCCCGGAGCCGAACCGCGCTCGGTGTCGCGCGGCGCGTCAGGCGGCGAGCTCTCACGCGTCATGCTCGCGATCGAAGTCGTGATCGCCGGTACCGACCCGGTGCCGACCTTCGTCTTCGACGAGGTGGATGCGGGAATCGGCGGTGCCGCCGCGATCGAGGTCGGCAGACGCCTCGCCCAGTTGGCTCGCACCTCGCAGGTCATCGCGGTCACCCATCTTGCGCAGGTCGCGGCCTTCGCCACCAACCACCTCTCCGTCGTGAAGTCGCACGATGGCGCGGTCACTGCCTCCAGCGTCACCCGTCTGGCGGGGGAGGAGCGCGAAGCCGAAATGGCCCGGCTGCTCTCCGGTCTCACGGATTCCGACGCCGCCCTCACCCATGCCCGAGAGCTTCTGAGCCTCGGCTCGAAGTTGAACTGATAGGATCGAAGCCCGTGATGAACTCTTCCGGCGCGGGGAACGCGAACGACACCCAGTCCACGACGAAGCACATCTTCGTGACAGGCGGTGTCGTTTCTTCGTTGGGCAAGGGACTCACCGCCGCCAGCCTCGGCAATCTGCTCACCGCGCGCGGACTGCGCGTGGTCATGCAGAAGCTCGACCCCTACCTGAACGTCGACCCGGGAACGATGAATCCGTTCCAGCACGGCGAAGTCTTCGTCACGGACGATGGCGCCGAGACCGACCTCGACATCGGCCATTACGAGCGCTTCCTCGACATCAACCTGTCGCAGGCGGCGAACGTCACCACCGGCCAGATCTACTCGCAGGTGATCGCCCGCGAACGCCGGGGCGAGTACCTCGGCGACACCGTGCAGGTCATCCCGCACATCACCGACGAGATCAAGCGGCGCATGCGCCTGCAGGCCTCCGAAGAGCCGCGCCCCGATGTGATCATCACCGAGGTCGGCGGCACGGTCGGCGACATCGAATCGCAGCCGTTCCTCGAGGCCGCCCGTCAGCTGCGTCACGAGCTCGGCCGCGACAACGTCTTCTTCGTGCACGTCTCGCTGGTTCCTTTCATGGGGGCCTCGGGCGAGCAGAAGACCAAGCCCACCCAGCACTCGGTCGCGGCGCTGCGTCAGGTCGGCATCCAGCCTGACGCTCTCGTGCTGCGCAGTGATCGCCCGGTGAGCGAGAGCAACCGCAACAAGATCGCGTTGATGTGCGACGTCGACGTCGAAGGCGTCATCAACACCGTCGATCTGCCCAGCATCTACGACATCCCCTCCACCCTGAACGACCAGAAGCTCGATTCGTACATCGCCCACCGCTTCGGTCTCGACGCGAAGGCGGGAGAGGTCGACTGGTCGCGCTGGCAGAAGGTGCTGCACGCGGTGCACAACCCCAAGCACGAGGTCACCATCGGCCTGGTCGGCAAGTACATCGACCTGCCCGACGCCTACCTCTCGGTGACCGAGGCGCTCAAGGCCGGCGGATTCGCCCAGGAGACCAAGGTCAACATCCGGTGGATCCCGTCGGACTCCTGCGAGACCCCGGAGGGCGCCGAGAAGGCGCTGGCGAACGTCGACGGCATCTGCGTGCCCGGCGGCTTCGGCATCCGCGGCATCGAGGGCAAGCTCGGCGCGCTGCGCTTCGCTCGGGAACAGGGCATCCCCACCCTCGGCCTCTGCCTCGGACTGCAGTGCATGGTCATCGAATACGCGCGCAACATGGCCGGTGTCGCGGAAGCCTCGTCGACCGAGTTCGACCCGGAGACCGCGGAGCCCGTCATCGCCACCATGGCGGAACAGGTCGACATCATCGACGGCGGCGATCTGGGCGGCACCATGCGGCTCGGACTCTATGAGGCCGCACTGGCGGATGGATCCCTGGCGCAGGAGCTGTACGGTGCGAGCACCGCCTCCGAGCGCCACCGTCACCGCTACGAGGTGAACAACGCCTATCGTGCCCGTCTGGCCGAAGCGGGTCTGGTGTTCTCCGGCCTGAACCCCGACCTCGATCTTGTCGAGTACGTCGAGCTTCCGCGCGACGTGCACCCGTTCTACATCGCGACGCAGGCGCACCCCGAGCTGCGTTCGCGGCCGACGTCGCCGCATCCGCTGTTCCGCGGCCTGGTCGGCGCGGCGATCGAACGACACCGCTCCAGCGAGCTGTTCACCGAAGATGACTGACAAGCCCGCGGCCAGGTCCGCCGCCTCGCTACAGGACGAGTCGTTCGAGCCGGAAGTGCTCCAGAGCGACCTCGTCTACAAGGGCTGGGTGTGGGACGTGCGCTCGGATCGGGTGGCTTACGGCGAGGGCGAGATCGTCCGCGAGTACGTCGCTCACACCGGTGCGGTGGCGATCGTCGCGGTCGATGAGAAGGACCGGGTGCTGCTGATCCAGCAGTACCGGCATCCGATCCGCCACCGCGACTGGGAGCTGCCGGCGGGTCTCCTCGACATTCCCGGCGAGGATCCGCTGGTCGCTGCGCAGCGCGAGCTGGCGGAGGAAGCCGACGTCACCGCCGCCCACTGGGAACACCTCGTGTCGTCATGGACGACACCGGGCGGCAACGACGAGATGATCCACATCTACCTCGCCACCGGCATCAGTGCGTCCGAAGCCGCGCACGTGCGCGAAGACGAAGAAGCGGACATCCGCGTGGAGTGGGTGCCGCTGTCGGATGCTGCGGATGCTGTGCTGGCAGGACGGATGCACAACGGCATCCTCTCCATTGGGGTGCTCGCCACCGAGCGGCTGCTGCGCGACCGAGCCTGACATGCAGCTCGACCGGGCGCTGGACGAGTATCTGCGGCACGTCACGATCGAACGGGGCCTCTCCGCGCACACCATCGCGGCGTACCGGCGAGATCTCAACGGTTACCTGGAATGGCTGACGGCGCAGGGGATCACGGAGATCGAGGCGGTGACGGCATCCGTCGTGTCGGATTTCATCGCCCAGCGTTCCGCAGCCGTCCCGCCGCCCGCGGCGACGAGCCTTGCCCGACTGCAGTCGTCTGTGCGCAATTGGCACCGTTTTCTGGCTCGCGAGGAGATCGCGTCGGATGACCCCTCCGGGCGGCTGCGCCCGCCGAAGACGCCGCAGCGTCTGCCGAAGGCCCTGACGATCGACCAGGTCGAGCGTCTGCTCGCCGCGCCCCCGTCCGACGAGCCGATCGGCATCCGCGACCGCGCGCTGCTCGAGCTGCTGTATGCGACGGGTGCTCGAGTGTCAGAGGTCGTCTCGCTTGACGTCGATGATCTCGCCTATGGCGACGTTCTGCGGCTGCGCGGCAAGGGCGACAAAGAGCGGATCGTGCCGGTGGGGTCGTACGCGCGCGTCGCAGTCGATGCCTACCTGACCCGCGTTCGACCGCAGCTGGCGGCAAAGGGCCGAGCGACTGCCCGATTGTTCCTCGGCGCGCGCGGTGCACCGCTGTCGCGGCAGAGCGCCTGGCTCGTGATCCGCTCGGCCGCCGAACGTGCGCAGATCGCCGCGGAGGTCTCGCCCCACACTCTGCGGCACTCGTTCGCCACCCACCTGCTGCAGGGCGGCGCCGACGTGCGGGTCGTGCAGGAACTGCTCGGGCACGCCTCTGTCGCCACCACGCAGATCTACACGCATGTGTCGGTAGACACACTGCGAGACATCTACGCGACCTCGCATCCTCGGGCGCGCTGACGGCGGTATTCACTGCGCGTCGGACGTCGTGTCCGCTTGCCGCTCTCTGCCCTGCCGCGCGCCGACTGTGAGGCCGCCGCCGTGGCCGCTACAATCGACCAAGCACGGAAGGCAGGAAACGGTGGCGAAGCAAGCGGCGAAGTCCAGCTCGAAGGCGACGAAGGGCGACGAAACCCCTATCGGCCCGACCGGTCGCCCATATCAAGGGTTCGCGACCCCCGCGCCGCTCGCATCGCACGGGCCCGCGCGCATCATCGCGCTGTGCAACCAGAAGGGCGGGGTCGGCAAGACCACGACCGCGATCAACCTGGCCGCCTCGCTCGCCGAATACGGCCGCAAGGTACTCGCCGTCGACTTCGACCCGCAGGGTGCGCTCTCGGCGGGCCTCGGCATCGTCACGCACGACGTGACCACCGTCTACGACCTGCTGCTGGACACCAAGCGCGATCCGCATGATGCGATCGTGGCGTCATCGGTCGAGAACCTCGACGTGCTGCCGGCCAACATCGATCTGTCGGCCGCCGAGGTGCACCTGGTCAACGAGGTCGCCCGAGAGACGATCCTCGCGCGCGTGCTGCGTCACGTCGCCGGCGAGTACGACGTCATTCTCATCGACTGCCAGCCATCGCTCGGACTCCTCACTGTGAACGCGCTCACCGCCGCGCACGGCGTGGTCATCCCGCTGGAGTGCGAGTTCTTCGCGCTGCGCGGTGTGGCGCTGCTCATCGAGACGATCGACAAGGTGCGCGATCGCCTGAATCCGTCGATCACCCTCGACGGACTGCTGGCCACAATGTACGACCCGCGCACGCTGCACTCGCGCGAGGTGCTGGAGCGCGTGGTCGAGGCCTTCGGCGATGACGTGCTTGAGACGGTCATCGGTCGCACGGTGAAGTTCCCGGACGCTTCCGTGTCGGGCATTCCGATCACCGAGTTCGCGCCGGAGCACGCCGCAGCGCAGGCGTACCTGCGACTGGCGCGGGAGCTGGTCGCCCGTGGCGCCGTCGCCTGATTTTGATCCGCTCCTCGCGCCGGTTGTCGATCCCGCTGAGACAGCCGAGGACGACTCCGGCTTCCGCGTCTCGCTGACGAACTTCGACGGACCCTTCGATCTGCTGCTGAACCTCATCTCCAAGCACGAGCTCGATATCACCGAAGTCTCTCTGAGCCGCGTCACCAACGAGTTCATCTCGTACCTGAAGGAGCTCGATGGCGAAGAGGAGCTCGGACAGGCCTCGGAGTTCCTCGTTGTGGCGGTGACGCTGCTCGATATGAAGGTCGCCGGACTCCTCCCGCAGGGTGAGTTGGTGGATGCCGAATCCGTTGCGCTGCTCGAAGCTCGCGACCTGCTGTTCGCGCGGCTGCTGCAGTACCGTGCCTTCAAAGAGGTCTCGGCGTGGTTCGCGCGCTGCCTGCAGCGAGAAGACCGCCGGCACGTGCGCGCCGTGCAGCTCGATGAGAAGCACCGTCGCAAGACGCCGGAATTGGTGTGGTCGCTCACAGTCGACGATTTCGCCGCGTTGGCACTGCTGGCCTTCGCGCCGAAGGAGATCCCGACCGTCGGGCTCGATCACCTGCATGCGCCGCTGGTCAGCATCCGCGAGCAGGCAGCCGTGGTCGTGACGCTGCTGCGCAGCACCGAATCACTGACGTTCCGCGAACTGATCGCGGGTGTCGCTGAGCCCGGCATCGTCGTGGCGCGGTTCATCTCGGTGCTCGAGCTGTACCGCCACGCGGCGCTGTCGTTCGAGCAGCTCGAACCGCTCGGCGAGCTCACGCTGCGGTGGTCTGCCGAGAGCTGGTCCGACGAGCAGCTGGCGACGCTCGGAGCCGACTATGACCGATGAGCAGGCACAGCCGATGCGCAACACGATGGATGAGAGAGCGACGATGACTGCAGAAGCCGGAACCGAGACGGCTCCGACCGCCGATCTTCGCGAGGAACGGTTCGAATCACCCCTCTCCCAACGGGTCGAGGCGATCCTGCTGATCGTCGACGAACCGATCGCGCTGGTCACACTCGCTGCAGCGGTGCACGCCCCCGTGCCTGCGGTGCGCCAGACCCTGGAGACACTCGTCGACGACTACGACGGCCGAGGAACAGGGACGCGTCGGGGTTTTGAACTGCGTGAAGTCGGCGGTGGCTGGCGGCTGTACGTGCGCGAGGAACAGGATGATCTGGTCGCGGAGTTCATCGGCGGACAGGCTCCGGCACGCCTGTCGCAGGCCGCCCTGGAAACCCTCGCGGTGATCGCCTACAAGCAGCCCGTCACCCGCGGTCAGGTGGCCTCGATTCGCGCCGTGAACGTCGACTCTGTTGTGCGCACGCTGCTGGCACGCGGGCTCATCACCGAGATGTTCGCCGATTCCGAGACCGGCGCCATCAACTACGGCACCACCGATGCGCTGCTCGAGCATCTCGGAATCAACTCGATCGACGAGCTGCCGCCGATCTCACCCCTGCTCGACGACGGCACCGACGGTTTTGATGAAGGAGTACTGCGATGACACCGGACGACAGCGTTCTTCCCGCGATGGGCGAAGCGCCGGAAGGGGTGCGCCTGCAGAAGGTGCTCGCCAATGCGGGGGTCGCCTCGCGCCGCGTGATCGAGCAGTACATCGTCGAGGGCCGCATCCGAGTCAATGGTCAAACGGTCACCGAACTGGGGCGGCGCATAGACCCGGAATCCGACCTCGTCGACGTCGACGGCACCGCTGTGCAGCTCGATGTCTCCAAGCGCTACGTCATGCTGAACAAGCCCACCGGCGTGGTCAGCACGATGAAGGACGAGAACGGTCGCCCCGACCTGCGCCGCTTCACCGACGAATGGCCCGAGCGGCTGTACAACGTCGGACGGCTGGATGCTGAGACCAGCGGTCTGCTGATCCTCACCAACGACGGCGACCTCGCTCATGTGCTCGCGCACCCCTCGTTCGGCGTGACGAAGGTGTACATCGCCAAGGTCGACGGTCTCGTCACCGCGCAGACGATCTCCACCCTCACCCGGGGCATCGAGTTGGAGGACGGGCCGATCAAGGCAGACAAGGCGCGCCTGCTGGATGCGTCTCGCGGCTCGAGCCTGGTGGAGCTCACGCTGCACTCAGGACGCAACCGGATCGTGCGCCGGATGATGGCCGCCGTCGGGCACCCGGTCGATGAGCTCGTACGCCGACAGTTCGGCCCGCTCCACCTGGGAGCCCTCCCTGCGGGGAAGGCACGCGAACTGAGTAAAATCGAACGTGGCGCGCTGCTGACCCTCTCGCGCCAGGATTCCGCTGTGCCCGCGACCTCAGATCGCACCCAGGCCAGCGACAAGGACCCCATCCAGGAGATCGAGTGAGCCACCCCCACCGAGCGCATGTCGCCGCGCGGCTTTCGGGGACCGTCCGCATCGTTGGCGCAGGACTCCTCGGTTCGAGCATCGGTCACGCGCTGCGCGCGAAGGACATCGATGTCGTCCTCGCCGACGCATCGCCATCGCAGTTGCGTCTGGCCATCGACTACGGCGCCGGGCGACGTGCCCGCGACGATGACCGGCCAGGTCTGATCGTCGTGGCGGTGCCGCCTGATGTGGTCGCTGACGTCATCGAGGCGGAGCTCGCCGTGTACCCGGATGCTGTCGTCACCGATGTCGCCAGCGTCAAGCTCGATCCGTTCGACGAATTGCGGCGACGCGGCGTCGACCTGACGCGATACATCGGCTCGCACCCGCTGGCCGGGCGTGAGCGCGGTGGTGCGATCTCGGCCCGCGCCGACCTGTTCATCGGCCGCCCGTGGGTGGTGTGCCGTGACGGCGAGACCCGCCCGGCCGACCTTGCGCTGGTCGAGGCGCTCGCGCTGGATGTCGGGGCGATGCCGCTGGAGATGACTCCGGAGGAGCACGATCGCTCGGTGGCGATCACCTCTCATGTGCCGCAGGTGGTCGCGAGCCTGCTCGCTGCCCGCCTGGCGGACGCCGATGAGGGCTCGCTGCGACTGGCAGGCCAGGGGGTGCGCGACACGACTCGCATCGCTGCATCTGCCCCCGAGCTGTGGGTGCAGATCCTCGGCGCGAACGCCGAGCCGATCGTTGAAGTGCTCGATGCCCTGGCATCCGATCTCCGCGACGTCTCCGACGCTTTGCGGGAGCCGAACGCGCCCGGTTCGCGCCGGACAGTGGCGGATGCCATTCGGCAGGGCAACGAGGGTGTCGAGCGGCTGCCGGGCAAGCACGGCCAGAACCGCCGCTTCGAGCAGCTCGTCGTCATGGTCGATGACACCCCCGGACAGCTGGGACGCCTGTTCGGCGAGCTCGGCGAACTGAACGTCAACGTGGAAGATCTGCGCCTGGAGCATTCGCCCGGTGCGCAGTTCGGTCTCGCCGAGATCAGCGTCGCTCCCGCGGCGCTGCGTGGCGCGATCGACGGGCTCGAAGAGCGCGGCTGGCAGATTGCGGGGAACACCAATGACTGATGCAGCGAAATTCATCGCGATCGATGGGCCGGCGGGATCCGGCAAGTCGAGCGTCTCGAAGGCGATCGCGCGCCAGCTCGGCTTCGGCTACCTCGACACCGGCGCTGCCTACCGAGCGCTCGCGTGGCACGTGCTCGAGCACGGTGCAGATACCGCAGATGCTGATGCGGTGCGCACTGCAGCATCCGACTTTCCCCTGAACCAGGGACTCGACCCCGATGACCGACGCGTGCACGTCGGCGAGGTGGACGTCACCGACGCCATTCGAGACCCGCGGGTCTCCGCTGCGGTGAGCGGTGTCGCCCGCGTGCCCGAGGTGCGCGTGCAGGTGAACGAGACGTTCCGCCGGATCGTCTCGGAAGCCGAATATCCCGCCGTCGTCGTCGAGGGCCGAGACATCACCACCGTCGTCGCACCGGACGCTCCGGTGCGCATTCTGCTGACTGCTGCCCCCGAGGTGCGCGCCGCGCGCCGTGCGGGGGAGCTGGCAGGAGAGAACGCCGCTGCCGTCGCCGAAGCGCTGCACAAGCGCGACGCATCGGACAGCAGCGTCGTCGACTTCCTCAACGCCGCGCCCGGCGTCGATGTCGTCGATTCCACAGAACTTGATTTCGCGCAGACCGTCGATGCCGTGCTGGCAGTGATCGGACAGCGGCGCGATGCTGACAGAGGAGCTTCCCATGGCTGAAGAAGAATACGAAGGCGCCCCCGATCACCTCGCCGACAAGATGGCCGAGCTGGACGAGGACTTCGCCGAGCAGCGGGCCGAGACGATGCGCGCGTCGCTCTCGGACTACGACCTCGAGGACGACGATGCTGACCTGCTTGCCGGCGCTGTGCGCGGCGAGCACGACATCCACTACATGCCGGCGCTGCCCGTCGTGGCGATCGTGGGCCGGCCCAACGTCGGCAAGTCGGCGCTGGTGAACCGCATCCTCGGCCGCCGTGAAGCCGTCGTCGAGGACACGCCCGGTGTCACGCGCGACCGCGTGACGTACAAGGCCGAGTGGATGGATCGCCGCTTCTCGCTCGTCGACACCGGTGGCTGGGAGCCGGATGCCAAGGGCATCGACCGCTCCGTGGCTGCCCAGGCCGAGATCGCGATCGATCTCTCGGACCTCGTGCTGTTCGTCGTCGACGCGAAGGTCGGCGCGACGTCGACCGATGAGTACGTCGTGAAGCTGCTGCGCAAGAGCGGCAAGATCGTCTTCCTCGTCGCGAACAAGATCGATGACCCGCGACAGGATCCCGAAGCGGCAGCGCTGTGGAACCTCGGTCTCGGCGAGCCCTACCCCGTCTCGGCGATTCACGGCCGTGGTGTCGCCGACCTGCTGGATGCTGTCATGGCGAAGCTGCCCGATGTCTCGGCTGTCGCCAAGGCCGAGATCGGCGGCCCGCGCCGCGTCGCGATTCTGGGGCGTCCGAACGTCGGCAAATCGTCGCTGCTGAACAAGGCCGCGGGGGAAGAGCGCGTCGTTGTCAACGAGCTCGCCGGGACCACACGCGACCCGGTGGATGAGATCGTCGAGATGGGCGGCAAGATGTGGCGGCTGGTCGACACCGCCGGCATCCGCCGTCGTGTGCACCTGCAGCAGGGCGCTGACTTCTACGCGTCGCTGCGCACCTCGACGGCGTTGGAGAAGGCCGAGGTCGCCGTTGTCGTGCTCGACGTCAGCCAGCCGATCAGTGTGCAGGATCTCAACATCATCGACATGGTGCTCGAGTCGGGTCGTGCACTCGTGCTCGCGTTCAACAAATGGGATCGTCTGTCGGACGACGACATGGAGAACTCCGACCGTCGTCGATACCTGGAGCGCGAGATCGAGCAGGACCTCGCGCACGTCGCGTGGGCCCCTCGGGTGAACATCTCAGCGAAGACCGGTCGCCACTTCGACCGGCTCGTGCCCGCGCTGGAGAAGGCGCTGGAGAACTGGGATCGTCGCATCCCGACCGGCAAGTTCAACGCGTTCCTCACCGAGCTCGTCGCCGCGCACCCGCACCCGCTGCGAGGGGGAAAGCAGCCGCGCGTGCTCTTCGGCACCCAGGCCACGACTCGTCCGCCGACATTCGTTCTGTTCACGACGGGCTTCCTCGACCCCGGTTACCGCCGGTACATTCAGCGGCGCCTGCGGGAGATCTACGAGTTCGATGGAACGCCGATCGTCATCAACATGCGGGTGCGCGAGAAGCGGCAGCGCTGATCGCAGCGGGCAGATGACCGCCCGCTGAGACGTGCTGTTCGTCCGCTGAGTGGGAGATAATGGGTGCGGATGCTGCAATCCGCGGCATCCGCACGGCATTGCCCACGAGGCACGCTTGAACAAAGGATGCGATGATGCGCCACACCCTGCCCCTGCCAGACTTCACGCACGAGCGGGTGGAGGTGATGACGGGGTCGCGCAGCGGACTGTTCATCGCGGTCGCCCTGCATTCCTCGGTGCTGGGATCCGCTCTCGGGGGTGCTCGCCTGTGGACATACCCGCACTGGAGTGACGCTCTCGGCGACGCGCTGCGGCTCTCGGCCGCGATGACGCTGAAGAATGCCGCCGCAGGCCTGAATGCCGGTGGTGGCAAGTCGGTGATCGGACTGCCCGAAGACACCGTGCTGGACGCCGATCGTCGCCGCGCGGCCTTCCTCGACCTCGGCGATGCGGTCGAACTGCTCGGTGGTCAGTACCGCACCGCAGAAGACGTCGGCTCGACGACCGACGACATGCTCACCGTCAGTGAGCGCACGGCGCACGTGGTGGGCCTGCCGTCGACCGTGGGCGGCTCCGGTGAGCCGGCCGGACCGACCAGCCTTGGTGTCTACGCGTCGCTGCAGGCAGTTCTCGAGCGGGTGACGGGGTCGGCGGATGCTGCCGATCGCCGAATCACGATCTCGGGTCTAGGGCAGGTCGGCGGACGCCTGGCTTCGCGCCTCGCGGAAAATGGTGCGCGCCTGACTGTGACCGACATCAACCCCGCGCGGCGGGAGTTCGCCGAGTCTCTGGGTGCGGCTTGGGTCGAGCCTGGAACCGAACACCTGATCGCCGGTGACGTGTTCGTGCCCGCTGGCATCGGGGGCTTGCTGACCGACGAGGTCATCGATGCACTCGATGTGAAGGCCGTGTGCGGGCCCGCGAACAACCCGCTCGCAGAGCGCTCGGGAGCCGGGCGACTGGCCGACCGCGGCATTCTGTACGCGCCCGACTTCGTAGTCAATGCCGGTGGTGTGATCTATCTCGACCTCGAAGCCAAGCAGACGGGCACCAGCGATGAGATCATGGCCCGCGTGGCCGGCATCGGCGACACCGTGCGTACAATTCTCGACGATTCGGAAGCGCGCAGCATCACCCCGCTGCAGGCGGCGGAAGAACTCGCCGCAGCCCGTCTGCGCGCCGGCGCGCAGGTCGGAGTTCGGTAACGCGCGGACGCTCTGGCCCTCGGGGGGCGGTGCGGCGTGGAAAGCTGGAGATGTGACGATCGTCCCTTCTGCCCCCGGTGAGCCGCGCCGCCCCGATGGGCCGCGCAACAGCGGCGACGCCTGGGTGGTCGCGGAAAGCGGGGAGAAGTACTGGGGCCGCTACGGCGCCGCGGGCGTGCTGGCGGTGGATGCTGATCGCGGAGTGCTGCTGCAGCTTCGGGTCGGCTGGAGCCATTTCGGCGGTACTTGGGGTGTGCCTGGTGGGGCGCTGCATGAGGGCGAGACCGCTCTCGACGGGGCGGTGCGCGAGGCGCAGGAAGAGGCCGGCATCCCCGATGGCGCGCTGCGCCCGAGGTTCGTGCGAGTAGTGGACCTCGATATCTGGTCGTACACGACGGTCGTCGCCGATGTCGCGGTGGCATTCGAGCCGGTGATCAGCGATCCCGAGAGCGTGGCTCTGGAGTGGGTGCCGATCGACGAAGTCGACCAGCGACCGCTGCATCCAGGTTTCGCGGCGGCGTGGCCGGTGCTGCGCGAACTGCTGACCGTGCGCCCGGTGATCGTCGTGGATGCGGCGAACGTGATCGGTTCGGTGCCCGACGGCTGGTGGGAGGATCGTGCAGGGGCGGCGAAACGGCTGCGTGACCGGTTGGCGACTGTGGAGATACCGGCGGAATCGCTGGATCTGCCGAGCGGGTCGGCGGCGGCGGGGGAGCGCTCGCCCGCGTCAGTGACGCAGTGGTCTCCGGAGATCGTCCTCGTGGTCGAGGGCAAGGCGCGAAGCCTGCCGGATGCGCCTTCCACTGTTACGGTGGTGCGTGCCAGCGACCACGGGGACGACACCATCGTCGACGAGGCGCGGCGCCGCGTGGATGCGGGAGCGACCGTGACCGTCGTCACCAGTGACCGAGAGCTGCGGGAGCGCGCGGAGCGGCTGGGCGCTCGGACTCAGCCGGCCGGCTGGTTGACGCGCGGGTGCTGACGTGCCGGTTCTGACGTGCCGGTTCTGCCGGTTCTGGCGTGCCAGTGCTGACGGGCGATCTGCATCATCAGAATGGGCAGGCGGCGAGTGGCACTTCAGTGGTCGGTCTGACCTCGGCTGGGCTGATATCCACAGAATCGGTGCCCGCCGAATCGGTGCCCGCTGAACCGTTGCCGAGGGTGTCGGTCGGCACGAACATCACGCGTCGCGGTGGCGAGTCCGTATGCACCCGTCCGTTCGGGCTGATCCATTCGAGTTCCCAGTTCGGCAGCTGTCTCACCTTCCAGCGATGGGCTTCCGGGACGCTCGGATGTTTCAGCACATGATGCGATCGACACAGGTGCGCGAGATTGTTCAGAGCAGTCGGTCCTCCGAGAGCATAATCGTGCGTGTGGTCTATATCGCAGCGGTGCACAGGCATCCGGCATCCGGGGAACCGGCAGTGCTGGTCGCGAGCCCGCAGGAACCGCTTCATGCCTGTGGTCGGAGTATAGGTGTCGGTCTGAGTGACGAGACCCGAGGGATCGAGGAACAGCCGTGTCCAACCACCATCGCGTCCGGCCAGTGTGCGAGCGACATCGGGAAGAAGTGGTCCGTGCCCGTCGAGCATCGCAGCCTTATCGTCGAGGTCGGCGAGCGTGCTGCCCGCGATGGTGACATGAATCTGACCGGTGATGTTCTGCAGCCCGGCGCCCTGCACCTCTGAAGGGTCGGCACCCAGCATCAGATCGATGAGCAGGTCGGAGCGGATCTGGTCGAGCGTTCGTGGGTCACCGGGAATCCGGACGACGCTGGGGCCGGCCGCGATCTCTCGGTCGATCGCATCGCAGCATGCGGCGTACTGGGCCGGATCTTCGGGGAACTCGGACTCGGGGATCCAGTGATAGGTTCTGCTCGGCTCGCCCGGGTGGAATGGATCGACGGTGTAGGTGTCTTGCACGCCGAAGATCACGCTGCCGTTCGAGAACAGGCTGTTGGCAGAGAAGTCGTCGGGCTGGAGGCATTCGGCCATGGGGCCGACGGCGGGGTCGCGGTCTTCGACATGTCGACGTTGGTGGAGAGCCATCTGCGTCAGGCGATCCAGAATCGCGGTCGCGTAGTGCTCAGGAACCACGGCCTGCAGAAGAGCCAGGCCGTCTCCGACCGACCGGACCGTGACTGCGCGCTCGCCTGCGGCTGAGTGCTGCCGTTCGCTGACCGTCTGCTCTGCCAGGACCGCGGCGATCTCTCGTACATGCGCGCGCGTGCGAGCCGGCGACTCGTGCTCGGCGAACTGCACGGAAGCGGCTTCGTAGACGCCGAGCACGTCGGCCTCGACGGTGCCGTCGTGGATGGCCGCGATCACCGGTGACGCGGCGCGAACGACTTCACGTACGTGGGCCGCGGAGATATCTCCGGACCCGAACGACGCTCTGAGGGCGGGGAAGTCGCTGGCGAGGGATCTCGCATCGGTGAGTGCATGCTCGATGCTGCCTCTCGCCATGTGCGCAGCAGCGGAGAGTTCTGCCACCATCGAGCGCCAGATGGCATCGCGGTGCAGCGGTTCGCTCTCGACGTCTGCGTCGAAGAGCGCGGCCCTGCGGCCGAGTGCGGCGGCGGCTTTCGCCTCCCATTTGGCGGCCTCGCGCCGGGCCTCAAGCCACTCTTCGAGCAGCAGCGTGTGCTGATCGGAGTCGGCGGGGAGGTTGGTGGCCATACTTCAATATTAGTACATAACTTCGAATAACGGAAGGGGGAAATGCTCTTATTTCACGATTCGCCGTGCCCGCGCAAGCGATCTATCTCGCGGCGCTCGCGCTTGGTCGGGCGTCCCGCGCCCCGGTCGCGGACGGCCAGCATCGCGGTCGGTTCGCGCGGCGGAGTGCGGTCTTCGTAGGCCGTGACGGCGACGGGTGCTCCGACTCGTTTCGACAGGGTTGTGCGCACGACGAGAATGCGATCGAAGCCCGAGATGCGCACCCGCACCTCGTCGCCCGGCTTGACCGTCTGCGCAGCCTTGATGCGATCGCCGTTGACTCGGATATGCCCGGCTCGGCATGCCGTCGTCGCTGCCGAACGGGTCTTGTAGATGCGGATCGCCCAGAGCCAGCTGTCGATGCGCACGGGCTTCACAGCATCCATGGTCATCTCCGATTCTCTCCGGGGTCTGTCCGTCATTCGTGGCCCCAACCGCTCATGCTTCGACGGTGACGGTAGTGACGACTCCGTGCGCATCGAGATGCGCCGCGGGCCAGCATTCTTCGGGGAAGTGCTGTCCGCAGCTGTCGACGAAGTGCAGCACTGTTTCGTCGGCCGTCGCTTCAACGGCCTCGAGCAGCAGGTCTTCGGCTGCTTCGTCGAGTTCTGCCGCGGTCGGTTCGGTGTCGCTGAAGTGCGCTCTGATGGCATCCGAAGCTTGGCGGCGGATGTTCGCGAGGTCGGCGATGACGGCGCGGATGCGGGGGAGCAGCTTCTGCACACCTTCGGGCGTCGTGCCATCGATCATCAACTCGACATCTTGGTCGGCGAGAGTGACGGTGCCGGCGTACCAGTCGTGCGTGACGACACCGCCGTCATCGAGGGTGGTTTCGGCGCGCGTCAGCCGGCCGAGCTCCGGGTCGTCGATGATTGGGTGCTGGATGCTCATATCGCCACGCTAGCGTGCGGGTGCGACACGGTCAGTTCGCGAGGCCGCGCGTCACGAGTACTCGACCGTTCGTGAGGGCAGTGCCAACGTCGAAGCTGCGGTGATGAAGGTGGAAAGTGTGCCGTGGAACAGTTCGTTTGGGTGGTGTTCGCCTGTGGAGGGGTCGACGGGATACGCCTCGATCATGCGCGCGCCGCTGTCGCGCGCGTAATCGATGGCAGCGGTGAGGAGCGCTGTGTTGAGACCCCTGCCGCGGTGCTCCTTGCGCACGACGAAGCAGCTGACGCTCCAGACCGATTCGTCGTCAAGAGGTTCGGCGGTCGCTGCCGCGATCGCGCGGGTGTGGATGATGCGCAACTGTCTTGTACGCGGGCCGATTCGGATCCACCCTGCCGCCTCGCCATCGATGTAGGCGACGAGTCCGGGTGGGGGACCGCTGTCGACTTCGTCGTGGAGTGCGTCCTGGCGCTGAGCGAGCGTCGTCTGATTCCAGTCCTTGTTGCGCAGCATCGGCCAGACGCACTGGCACGAGCGCCCATCACCACCGCCGGTCAGCGAATGCTGCACGTCGTTCCACCGGCTGGCTGTGGCACGCTCGGTTGAGATCGTCGACATGCTGGCACGCTACGCCGGGCCACCGACACGGGCAAGGATGTGACTCGCCCCGGAGGGCGCCACGCCCGAGAACCAAGGTTCGCGGCGCCTGTCTGCGTCGGCTAGGATAGTGGAGTTGCCCGCGCGAAAGCGCGGTCGTCCACGGGCTGTGGCGCAGCTTGGTAGCGCACTTGACTGGGGGTCAAGCGCGGTAGCCCATCCACACAACTGAATATCGAGCCACGGGATGTGGCGCAGCTTGGTAGCGCACCTGACTGGGGGTCAGGGGGTCGCAGGTTCAAATCCTGTCATCCCGACGGAAAAGCCCTGATGAGAAGCACTTTTCATCAGGGCTTCGTCATTTCGTCCGACGAGTTTTCGTCGGACTCGGTCGCTCGCTGGCACCGAGGTCGAGAGCGCTGCTCGGAGCCGCTGTTGTGAAGCGCCGGGACACCGCCGGGACACAAGCGCCTCTTTCGGGGCCGTGTTGCCAACGAATCACCGGCGCAGGTGGGTCGGCTGCGAGCGCCTCGCCCGCGGCGCCTGCGGCGCGTTCTGTGGCTGTGCGGCGAGGTACGCGTTGGCCTGCTCGGCGGCGGAGGCGAGGTGCCGATTGTCTGGGTGCAGATAGCCGCGGGTTGTCTCGATCGACTTGTGGCCGAGGATGCGCTGCAGAACGTGGAGCGGGATCCCCGCGTCGGCCATCCAGGTCGCTCCGGTGTGCCGGAGCCCGTGCCGGGTGAGAGATGGCAGCCCGAGGTCGGTGACGAGGCCATCCCATTTCGTCGCGTCACGCACGCTCGCGGTCGTGAGCACACCACCGCGTGGCCCTTTCAAGAGGCGCTCTTCTGGTTCCCGGTTGGCGGTGAGCCGCTCCAGCACCGGGGTGAGGGCCTGCAGGATCGGGACGGGGCGGGCTTCCCGTCCCTTGGTCTGCTTGGTCACAAGTCCGCCGGAGCCAGGGTAGGTCTGCCGGCGGATCGTGACGATGTTGGTATCCCAGTCCACGTCCCCTACCTGGAGGCCGGCAACCTCGGAGCCTCGAGAGGCCAAGAGCGCGCAGAGCATGACGAAGTCCGAGTAGCTCTGATGCACCTGCCCGCAGAGGTCGGCCAGCGCGGTTAGGGCCGCGAGGTCAGGCAGTGCATGCGCCCTGGGGGAGGTGTCCCTCTCGTCCAAGGTGACTGCGGTCTTGCCGAGGCTTCGGCGAGACCGGTGCCGGGCGGGATTGCTGCTGAGCACGTCGTCGCGGACGGCTTCATCCAGTACCCGCACCAGCGGGGCGATGCTGTTCTTGATCGTCGACGCTGAATGCTTCGTTTCCCACTCATCGATGGTCCGATCGATCATCCCCGCGGTGATCGAGGAGATCGGCAGGTGCCCGAGCGCGGGTATGACCCGCAGTCGCATGCCGACCTTGTAGTTGTCCCCGGTGGAGGTCAGATCTAGGCCGCGGGTCCAGCGGTCGCCGATGACAGACAGGTAGTCGGCGAGGGTGATGTGTCGGTCGATGCCGATCGCCGAGGACGCCTGCAGGCCGGCGAAGAATGCCTCCGCTGCCTCCTCGTCGGGAACGACGAGCGCGCGCACCATCCGCTGTTTGGTCTGCGGGTCGGTCCAGCGCGCGCGGGCGCGGATGCCGGAGGGACGGTACTCCAGGTCGGTGGCGACCTTCACACCGATCGGCGGGATCGGGGGCGGAGTGGCCTCAGCGGTGCTCATCGCTCGAGAGCGCTGCCAGCCAGGCCTCGACCGCGTCGATCCGGTATCGGGTGATCCCTCCCACACGCAGGAACGGCGGTCCCTTCCGGTCCGCACGCCACCGGGACAGCGTCGACTCCGACACCTTCAGGTACGCGGCGACCTCGCGGCTATCCAGCAGCGGTGATACCAGGAGCTGCTCCGCGCCGTCGCTCATGGCCGGTCGCTCCAATCCGTATTGACGATCTCCCGGATGGTCGCGTCCTGCTCCCGCTGCCTCGCTTGCACTTGCGCCTCCACGAAGGCGAGGAAGTCCTCGGTGCGTGCAGTCACGGGTCGTTCGCTGGTGTCCTGCTCGGTCCAGTCCTCGGCCTCGCCGCCGGGCCACGGAGTGATGCGGGTGGGGCGGTCGCGGTCCAGGCGGGTGCCGGCGATGGTAACCCAATCGCGGAGTCGCTCGCGGGCGATCGCGAAGTCGTGGTGCCAGGCGAGGGCCTGGTTGCCCTTGGCTTGCGGGTCGTAGCAGAACAGCCAGTGCTGACGCAGCGCGGAGAGCTCCCACAGCAACTCGGGGTGGCGATGCCACATCGGCGGAATGATCTGCGCGGGCAGCCCATACTCGTGGCGGACCCAGTCGACCCACGCATTCAGCTCCAGGAGCTCGTGCTCAAGATCGTCCGGGGGCAGGGCGCGCCAGTTGATCGGTCGCGGCACTTCGCCGAGGACATCGGTGATGTGCTGGGCGTACTGCTCGGCGACGACCCGCTGCACCTCGGCGACAGCGTTCTCATCCAGGTCAGGCTGGTTCTCCTCGGACGTGGTCATGGCGTGACTCCTTGGGGCACAGTGCGCGGGGGAAGAAAGAGAAGGGGCGTCGCCGGCGGGGGCTGCGGGGCCGCCGGCGACGCCCCGGCTATCGGGCGACCGGCTCGCGCTGGGCAGAGGCGGCGGCGGCCGCGCCCGTCGCCGGTGCGGCGTCAAGCTCCTGCTCGCGCCGGGCCAGCGCAGCCGCCGCAGGGTCGGCCTCCTGAGCTTCGCGGTCGGGTGCGCTCTGCTCCTGGGTCCGCTGCTCCGTGCGGCCGCGCTGGAGGTGGATGGTGCTGAGGTTGTTGTCGGGGCCGATGCTGGAGGCGATGAACCGCTCGCGCTGCTCGCCGTTGTGCTCGGAGGCATCCACGCGGCCGGTGGCGACGAAGTTGTCGCCGTTGCGGAAGGTCTCTGCGGCGCGCGTCGCTGAGGCGTTGAACATCACCAGCTGCGTGCGGACGGCCGGCGGGAACGTGCCGTCCTCGTTCGGGTTCGGATCCTGCAGGCCGACCCACGCGAACAGCCGGTTCCGGCCGTTCTCCGAGGTGGTCAGCTCGGGATCCGACATGAAGTGCCCCACGACTCCGGGGCGAGTAGGAATGGCCATGCCCTTCCCCTTCTTTCGCTGTCGACTGATTCGCCCGCGGTTGCGGGGTCACCCATCAGGTGCGACCGACGGCAGGAGAAACCGTCTGCCTACCTCCTCTTGGAACAGATCGAGCAGAAAGGAGCGCGCCGATGGACAGGTTCACGGGCCTGCGGTGGGACGAGCGCGCCGCTCGGGTCATGATCGCTACCGCCTTCGAGCCCGGCAACACGGTCACCGGGTCGCTGCTGGACGCCGAAGGCCCGATCGCGACGCTGCGGCTGGCCGACAGCGACGACCCCATTCCAGGGCTCAGCGCGAAGGAGGCGGCAGCCTGGCGGGGACCCGTGCAAGCGCGGCTGAACCCCCAACAGGTTGATCACGCTCTCGAGCAGACGGAGCGTCAGGACATGAGGATTCTGATCCCCGGCGACTACGGCTGGCCGACAGAGCTCGACCAGCTCGGCTCCCGGACGCCAGCCGCGCTCTGGGCGAAGGGTCGGCCCTCTTCCCTGGCACATCCGGAGGCCGCGAGGATCGCTGTGGTCGGCGCCGAGGCGGCGTCCACGTACGGCTACGAGATGGCGACCGCACTCACCGGGGACCTCGCTCAGACAGGGATCCATATCGTCTCGGGTGGTTCGTACGGCATCGATGCCGCCGCGCATCGCGCCGCGATGCTGAATGGAACGACCACGATCGCGGTAATGCCGACCGGGTTGGATCGCGTCTACCAGATGGGAAACTCGGACCTCTACCGGCGGATCGAGGAGACGGGCCTGCTCCTCAGCGAGCTACCTCCAGGAACGACCCTCACCCGTGGGCGGACTCAACAACGGACGCGCCTCATCGCGGCATTGTCGGATGGCGTCCTCCTGGTGGAAGCAGACGCGCGATCCTCGGCAATCAATGTCCTTCGTGAGGCGACTGCCTTGCGACGACCAGTCGGCGCGGTGCCGGGTCCGATCACCCGCCCTGTGAGTGCGGGCCCGAATCTATGGATCCAAAGCGGGCAGGCGATGCTCGTGACCTCGGCGACGGACGCGCGCAAGTTCCTGCTGAGCAATCCAGCCCGCCCAGGCCGCGAGCGTCACCTCACCGAGTTCGAGACGCCTGCCGTGGCAGATCCTCCCGCGCCGGACTGGCTCCGCCGCTAGCGCCCCGCCCCCCAACCGGAATGCGTCAGTGGCCGGCACGTAGTGCGGCCTCCACGGCGGCGCGGTCTTCCCGCAGCTGGGAGGCGTCCCGGCGGCTCGGCCAGGCGCGCAGATCGGTGACGATCGGGCGGGCGGTGCGGAGCATGACGATCCCGGTGCCGAACGGCAACGTTCGGAGCACGTCGGGCGGGAGGATCGGGACCCGTCGGATGGAGCGCTGGCTGGAGTGCGCGCCGTAGGCGTCGGTCGTGTACGAGTCCGTGCCCTCGTCGCGTTCCCCGATCAGCGTCGACAGGTCCTGCAGGTCCCGGCTGTTGGATGCGCCGCCGAGGATCACCTTCACGATTGACGCGTCCCAGATCGCGTTCGCATTGTTTTCGCCCCACTTCTCCCGCGCCTGGGCGAGCGACTGGAGCACTGGGAGCGTCGTGATGCCCGTCCCGCCGCCCTCAGCCATGAGGGTCGGCAGGCTCGGCAGCGGTGACAAGTTGCCGATCTCGTCGAGCGCAAGCAGCAACGGAGGGTCCATCCGGGCGCCAGGGGAGCGGGCGGCGATCTTCCGGGCCGCCTCCACGAGGTCCTCGATGAACGCGGCCACCAGCGCCGCGGACGCACCTGCCCCAGCACCGGTGGCGAGGAGGAACAGGGTGCCGCCTGCCCGGAGGAACGTCTCCGGGTCGAACTCCTCTCCGGGAGCCGGGGACACGGCGTCGAGCACGCGCGGATCGGCCAGCGCTGCCAGGGCGAGGGACACGCCCTGCCAGATGCTGTCGCGGGTGCGGGGGTCGGCCTGCACCATCGCGTCCAGGCTCTCGGCCCATCCGTCGGCCGCGCCGGGGTGCGAGGAGAGCACTCGGACGGCGTCGGCGGCGAGCGTGGGATTCAGGGCCCACTGGTAGAGGGTCTTCGCGTCGCGCCCGTCGAGGGCGGCTGCGTGCAGCAGCGCCTGGATCGCGCTGGTGGTCTTGCCTTCCCAGAAGCCGGCGTCCTGCACCCCGCCGAAGCCTGTGGCCGTCGCCAACCCTTTCGCTCGGATCATGGCTGTGAGGGGGTCCTGGCAGCCGCGCACGGGCGACCACCGCAGCCCAGCGGGCAGGCCCGGGGCAAGCTGCTGTGGATCGAACACGGCCACCGGACCCTTCCGCGCCCGCGCGCGGAGCGTGGCCGTGAGGTTGTCCGGCCGGGTCGAGGTCGTGATCACCGCCCCGGGGGCGTCCAGGACGCTGTTGATCACGATGTGCAAGCCCTTGCCGGAGCGGGGCGGACCGATCAGGAGGATGCTGTCCTCGATCGTCGCCCACACCTGTCCGCCCTTGCTCGAGCCGAGCAGGTAGCCCACGTCGCCTGGGGTGGCCTTGCCGGTCAGCGAGGGCCGCAGCGTGCTGGCGCGCTTCACGAGGGTCTTGCCGGATGCGACCCGGGCGATCTCCCCGCCGGTCGCGGTGCCCGCCAGCTGGTGCGGGTTCGTACTCGAGCGCGCGCGACGGATCGCCCGGAAAACGAATACGCCTGCCGTGCCGAGCACGCCGAGCAGGACGACGACCAGAAGCCAGTAGACGACCGGGTTCAGGCCGTCAGCCCCGATTGCCGCCCCTGGGTCGGCCGGGGATGCCAGGACGCCGAGCCCGTCGGTGAGGCTCCCGGACGGCTCCGGGAGGCCGGTGAGGAACGCGGCCGCGCTGCCGGCCACTCGGAGCACGCCGCCGAGGGCGATGGCGGCGACCAGTGCGCCAAGGGCGACGTTCAGCAGGGCATCGTTGGCGGGGCGGGCCTGTCCGGGCGCGGCCATGACGCCTCCTTCCTGACCCGTCCGTGCGGCGGGTCAGGAGCGAGGTAGGGCCCGGCGAAGGTCAGTCGGCGCGCTGAATCGAGAGAGTGCCCGAGATACGACCCAACAGGATCACCTCGCCGGTGACCGTCGCCTTCTCCGCCCGATCCACCAGGGCGCGAGCGGTCCCGTTGCCGCCGGCGGAGGTATGCCGCAGCACGAGGGCGATCGCGACGTCCTCGCCCGGAACGAACCCTTCGGACGTGAACTCGACCAGCACCGGTCCCGGCGCAGCTGGCGGTATCGGCGCGTCACCGGGCACAGCTACCGGGGTGATGATGTCGGCCCAGACGCTGCCGTCCAGCTCGTGGACCTCGACCCGAGTGGGGCTGTGCAGCCGGGTGACCAGCTCGCCGATCGCCCGGCCAAGCTCGTCCCGGGTCGTCGGCGCGGCAGGGATGCGCTGCCCGTTCACGGTCAGCACGATGTGCTCTTCGGAAATGACCTCCGCAATGATCAACGGCAGCACCGCCGGGACAGCTTCGGGGTCGCTCTTGCGCCACATCCTCACGCCGCCGTACCCTTATCGAAAGGCCCCAGCGATGCTCCCGGATCCGTGAACTTGCGGGCTTCCCCAGTCATCCGGCCGGTCGTATCGAAGGCCGCCAGCTCGCTCGGGTGCAGTTGATGCTGGATCACGAAGGACCTGTCCTTGATCCGCCACAGGCCCTGCCCGGTGCCCAGAGTGGGCAGCAGCCGCTGCTCGGTTCCGGTGAGCCCGAGGGTCTGCGCGGTGACGCCCAGCTGGTCGCTCTCTTGCCGATAGATGATCCTCGTCTCCGCATTGGCGAGCAGGCTGCCGGCCAGCGCCCGCATGGCTGAGCCGCTGTCGCCGACGGTGTCCAGATCCGTCAACTTGTGGAAAATCAAGAGGTTCGCGATGCCGTAGTGGCGGCTGAGGCGCCACTGCGCGTCCATCCGCCGCAGCAGCGACGGATGGCTCATCAGCCTCCACGCCTCGTCGTACACGACCCATCTCTGCCCGCCTGCCGGGTCGAGGAGCGCGGCTTCCATCCACGCGGAGGAGCAGGTCATCAGCACGCTGATGAGGGTCGAGTTCTCCACCACCCGGGAGAGGTCGAGGCTGATCATCGGCAGCGTGGGGTCGAAGGTCACGGTGGAGGGCCCGTCGAACAATCCGGCCAGGTCGCCGGCGACGAGTCTGCGCAGCGCGTGGCCGACGAGGCGGCCGTCTTCGGCGAGGCGCCCGTCGAGGTTGTCGGCGGAGTCGGGGGCGAGGATGCGTTCGACGATCATGGGCAGGATCGGCACGGAGGCCTGCGCGACAGTTGCGCGCAGCGCAAGGTCGATCGCGGTGTGCTCCAGAGGAGAGAGGGGTCGCTCGAGGACGGTCTCGGCCAGCGCCCCGATCAGGTCGCGACGACGGGAGGCGATGGTGGAGGTCCACTCGGCCTCGGAGAGGCCGGCGGGTCGGTAACCCTGGTCCAGGGGGTTGAGGCGGGTGCGGAGGCCGTGCCCCAGGATGATGGCCTTTCCGCCGACTGCTTCGGCGATCGCGGAATGCTCGCCCTTGGGGTCGCCGGGAACGTAGACGCGGCGTCCGAAGGCGATGCTGCGCGTGTAGAGGCTCTTGGCGAGGCTCGATTTCCCGGCGCCCACGATGCCGGCCAAAACGAGGTTCGGGGCGGTGATCAGCCCCCGCTGATACAAGTGCCACGGGTCGTAGACGAAGCTGCCGCCCGAGTAGAGATCCTGCCCTACGAAAACACCGCTGGAGCCCAGGCCGCCCTCCGCGAGGAAGGGATACGCGCCCTGGAGCGTCGCGGAGGTGTCCTGGTGGGTGGGCACCCGGAACGGCCGGTAGGAGCGCAGCGCCGCGGGGCCGGGCTCGCCGCCGCGGGGCAGGTAGGTAATGGCGCGCGCTTCGGCGCGCTGGGCGTCGTAGCGTGCCTTCTGCTCGGCGCGGGTGGCCGCCTGATCGTTGGCGAGGACGGCCTCGGCGGCCTTCTGGCGTTGCCGGCGGCCGCGGCGGCTGCCCCGCCCGGTCTCGACGAGGACGGTGGAGTAGAGCTTGCGGCGGCTGCGATCGGGATCCATGACGGGGCCTTCCTTCCGGGGTCGGTGCCGGACAGGTAAGGGCTTCAGATGCCGCGGCCCAGCGGCAGCGCAGCAGCGACGAACGCCTGGGCTTGCTGAGCGACCAGGAGCCGGGTCTCGCAGGAGGCTTGGATCGCGGCTTGCTCGATGGCGGCGACGGCGGCGTCGAGCTCGTCGACGGTGTCGGCGGACACGGCGATCAGCCCGGTGAAGCGCAGCACCCCGTGCCCGGCGGTGAGGTCGGCTTCCTGCTGGAGCACGTCCTGGTACTCGGCGGACTGCGAGGCGTCCTCGATCTGCCCGATCCGCTGCCTCTGGGTGGCGTCGGAGATGTACTCGGTTTTCTTCTTGCGGATGTCGCGGGCTGCTTGGTCGGAGCGGACCGGGTCGCACAGCATCGTCACCGATCGGCGGATCCCGGAGCTGAGCAGGATCGGGGCGAGGAACCCCGGGTAGACCATCGCCCGGGGCCACTGGCTGATCCACAGCACCGCGTGGTGCGCGGAGTCCGACCGCAGCCTGGACCAGGTCTCCTCGACGGCGACCGGGCCGGCAGTGGCCAGGTCGCGGCCGAGGTCGCCGGCACGGTCGAGGCTCGAGGCGACCTGCGGGTCGTAGGCGGTGCGGAGCATGACGGCCAGCTGCCCCGGCGTGTACCAGTCGGAGGGCTTCAGGTCCGCGGCGCGCAACGCGGTGGTCAGGGTGTGCATCTCCTGGCCGAGCACGGCGGCGGCCCCGCGGAGGCTGCCGCCGGCGGCGCGGATCTGCCGTGCGGCGGCGCGCATGTCCAACTGTATGGAGATCGTGGTGATGTGCCGTTCCCCGGTGGGACCGGCGCGCTCGATGAGCTCCCGATAGGTGTTGGCGACCCAGGAGCCGTCGTCGCGGCCATGCTCGGCCCACCACTGCGTCAGCCCGGACCCGGAGTCCGGCAGCGTCCGCTCCAGGACCTGCAGCCGGGCGACGCGGCCGGAGCGGCACACGGTGGACAGGACGCGCCCCCAGGCATGCACGCGCCGCTCCTGCTCGCCGGGGTCCATCAGCACGAAAGCCGGGTGATTGACTTCCAGGATCGCGGTGAGCGTCTGCTGGTGCGGGTCGTGGACCATCACCGCCCCGGTCTCGGGGTCCTCGTACTGCCTCAGCGCCGCGGCATCGCCGGGGAGGGCGAGAGTGCCGGCGGGGCGGGGCTTGGCGATGCGGCGCCGGTAGGCGGTCTGCCGTGCAGCCTTGCGCCAGAGCCAGTGCCCGGTGATCGGCACCCACTCGACGAGCTTGCGGCCGCCGATCCCGACGACCGCGAGCCCGACCGCGGAGGCCCAGGCCGGGGCGGTGAACAAGGCCGTGGAGCCGCCGGCGTACAGGGAGGCGACGAACACGACGGCCGCGACCGCCAGGACGATCACCTGCGACAGGGACAGGCCCAGGATCAGTCCCCGGGTGGTGAGCCGGGAGAACTTCACCGGCGTCAGCTCGTACTCGGATCGGGTGGTAGCCATGCTGCTCCTCGGGGCTCGGCGGGACATGCGGGACGCCAGGCAGGTACGAGGACGCGAAGAAGGCGGCGGTGCACGATCCCCGGGTCAGGTCGCTACAGCTGACCGGGTCGTGCACCGCCGCCTTCCGGGGGGTGTCACCTCCTCTCGGGATCGGGGCGGTCGGGGGCTACCGCTTCCCCGGATCCGTCGGGGAGGGTGCCGGGGGCGCAGGAGAGGTGCGCTGCGGCGGCGGCGCCTGCTGGGCCGGCGGAGCCGAAGCACCCGTCGCAGGCGGCGGCCCCTGCCGGGGTGGCGTCGGCTGCGACCGCTGCGGCGCCGCGGGCTCGGTGGCGGGCGCAGGGGAAGGCTGCGCCGGAGGCGGGGACGAGGTCGCGTGCCGTGGCGGCTGCTCGGGCGGCGGGGCGGCCTGGCCCTCCTGCGCGACCGAAGCCTGACCTTCCGCGGCCCGGCCCACAGAGGCGCCCGCTTTGGGGCCCGCCTCCGCCGCGCCCTTGGCGACGGTGGCAGCCGCGGCCACCCCGAGCCCGATCGGCCCGGCCGCCGCACCCGCGCCCGCGCCGGCGGTGGCCGCGCTGCCGCCACCGGCCCCGGCGGTGCCCGCTGTGCCGGCGGTGCCGGCCGTTCCGGCGGTGCTGGCGGTGCCGGCCGACCCGCCGCCGGTGGGCGCGCCACCAGGCGCGGGCTCCGCGCCGGGACCGCCCGGGCCGGGTCCAGCCGGCGGTGCTCCGGAGCCGCCGGAGGAGCCGTCGCCGTCGAGAACCTGCTTGGGGGCGGGCCCGGAGGGCTTGCCCGGCAGCGGCAGCGGCCGGTTCATCGACTGCTTCGCGTCCTGCTCGGCCGCGATCGAATGGTACATATCGAAGCCCACGAACGCGATGAACCGGTACACCATGTAGGGCGCGAAAGCGGCTACGAACATCAACACGATGCCCGCGACCGGATCCGCGATGGAGGCCAGGTCGAAGTCGATCGGCGCGTTGACCTGATTGATCGCGACCAGGAACACCACGACGATGACGAGTTTGCTGAAGATCAAGGCGAGGACGAAGCTCGCCCATTTCCCGAACCAGCCCCGGGCGGCATCCCACGAGCCCCCGGAGAGCGCGACCGGCGCCATGACCACCGCGACCAGGATCAGCGCTTTGCGGATCAGCAGGCTGAACCACACGATCGCCGCCGCGCTCAACGCGAGGAACGACAGGAAGATCGTCACGATCGCCCCCGCACCGGGGGCGCTGAGGTTGATGGCGGTGAGCCCGGCCACTAGCAGGCCGATCTTGCCGCCCATCTCCTCCACGGTCGTCCCGGTGGCCTGGACGACCCCGATGGTGAGCTGGTCGACGACCTCCAGCAGCGTCGTGGTCAGGGTGACCACGAGGAAGGAACCGAGGACGCTCCGCGCCAGCCCGAGACCAGCACGCGAGAGCGCAGACGGGTCGCGGCGGATCAGGCCGGTGATCAGCTGCAGGCAGAAGAAGATCAGCATCAGGAAGATGGCGATCCCGAAGATGACGTTGTACACGCCGATGTAGCCCGGGTCGCTCAGGTCGACCAGCGTCGTGGTGTCGAACAGCCACCACACGCCCTGGAACATCCAGGACGCGGCGGCGCCGATCGCCTGCGCCAGCCAGTCGAACGGCGCGCTGATCAGCGTCGCCGCGGTCTCGCCGACGACGTCGCAGACGTTGCTGATGATGGGGACGTCGCAGATGCCGGCCATGCCTCACCCCTTTCCGTTGCTTGTTTGAAAGGGTCAGGACACGGTCTGGCCGACGTTCCAGAAGAAATTGATGAGCGTGACGCTGGCGCCGGTAATGATCGCCGCGCCGCAGGAGATGAGCACGCCGAGCTTGCCCCTCGACGCGAGGTGGGGGTTGGAGGAGTTCGCGCCGAAACCCCAAACCACAGCCGAGATGATCAAGGCCAAGACGCTGAGGATCAATCCGACCGTCATGACGGCGCCAACGACGGTGCGCAGCGCGGCGATGCCGGGCAGGCCGTTGTCGTTGGGCGGGATGACGATGTCGGCCGGGACGGCGGCGACAGTCAGGGCGAGGGTGTCGACGATGAGGGTCATACAGGGCTCCTTGACGAGTACGAGCCCGCCTCGTGCAGGGCTCACCGTCACAGGTGCGGACCCCCGGCGGCAGCCGCTGCCGTCACCGGCCCGGGCTTGGCCGGCTCGGAGCTGGTGCCGCGGCGGTCGGTGCCGACTCGTCGCCGGTCAGCGCGGCCGCGCGCTCGGCCAGACGCCGGGCGAGCTCGTCCGCGGCAGCGTCCTTCCTGGTCCGGGCGGGACGGCCGCGCCCGGCGATGGGGGCGTCAGGCGGTGCCGCGGGTGCCCGGTAGGGGGCTTCGCCGGTGTCATGGAAGTTGGCGATGGTGCGCCGCAGCTGCCCGATCGAGACCATGTCGCTCGAGGCCGACACCGTCACCCAGGAGTTCTCGGCGGGCGAGAACTCCTCCAGGACCCAGGTGTATCCGTCGATGGAGCCCATGAAGTCCGCTTCGTCCCAGAACGCGAGGCGCCGCTGGCCGGGGTACTCGAACACGTCCGCGAAGACGTCGTTCGTGTAGTGCAGCCAGTGCGCCCGCGGGTAGCCGGCGGCGATGCGGTCGCCGAGCTCGTACGCCAACGGGTACACGCTGCTCGGGCCCTGTTCGCCGAGGTCGTGCTCGTCGATGAACGCGACGGCGATCTCGGCCATCGCGATCGGGTGCTCGGCGGTGCCCGACTGGCCTGGCACGGGCTCGTAGGTTTCCTGCGCCGGGTCCCAGCGTTCGACCTGCCAGGCGTAGCCGGGGTTCTCGTCGTCGCGTTCGATGCGCAGCAGGATCCGTTCGGGGAACACGATGGTCCCCGCGTTCGACCAGGCCGGGTCCGCGTCGTACGTCCAGGCTCCCGCGGGGCGGTCCTGCGCCTCAATGCGGCGGATGAGCTCGTGCGCGCTGGGCAGGGTGATCGCGTCAGGCATGGGCGGGCCTCACAAGGTGCTTCCGACGTTCAGCAGGAAGTTCATCCAGGCCACCCCGGCGCCGGCCAGCGCGGCGGCGCCGAGGGCGACGAACACGCCGACCCGGCCGCGGGAGGCAGCCTGGAAGTTGCCGTGCGCGGTGGAGACGGCCCACACGATGGCGCAGATCACCAGCATCAGCACGGCGATGATCAGGGTGATCGTCAGCAGCGCGCCGACGATGCTCATCAACGTCGACCGGCCGCCGACGGCGTCGAAGTCCGGGTAGACGTCCTCGGCGACGACCAGCAGCCGCAAGGTCAGGGGCACCACGGGGCCTCCTTCGGTCATCGGATAGCGCGGGGCATCCGACAGGTGCGCACCCCGCACCGGAAAAGGCTCGTCAGTAGGCGCAGCCGGGTCCGCCGGCGGTGGGAGCGTCGATCCCTTCTACGCCGTGCGCGGCCAACCACGGCACCGGGTCGACGGCCTCGGCGCCCGCCCCGCCGGGGTGGACCTCGAAGTGCAGATGCGGGCCGGTGGAGTGGCCGGAGCTACCGACGTCGCCGATGTGCTGCCCGGCGATGACCCGGTCGCCGGCGTGCACGTAGATCCCGTCGGCCCACATGTGGATGTACATGGTCGCGACGCGTTCGCCGCCGATGGTGTGCTCGACGGTGATCTGCCCGGAGTACCCGTCGACCATGCCCGCGTAAGTGACGATCCCGTCGGCCAGCGCGAAGATCGGCGTCCCGTCGGGGGCGGCCCAGTCGTTCCCATAGTGAAAACGGGGCTCTCCGGTGATCGGATCGGTGCGGGGCCCGAGCGGGGACGTCTGGACGTAGGTGCCGGTGGGCAGCGGGAACACCAGCCGGGTCGTCTCCGGGATGTTCGCGTCGCCGGGCACCCCGGACCCGCCGGTGCCGGAGGAGATCGTCAGGGCCTGGAGGATGGCGCGGGCGACCGGCTCGTAGTTCTGATAGCGGTCCGGGAACGCCGAGACTTCGACCGACTGGGCGGCTTCGCCCTTGTCCATCTGCTGCCAGCCGGGGATGTCGAGCAGCCCGCGCGGTGAGCCGCCGTTCGGGCCGTCCGGGCCGCCGTAGAACGCGGCCGCCTGGTAGCGGGGATCCATCAGCTGCTCGACGCTGCCCCACCCGGACTGCGGGCGCATCTGAAACAGCCCGAGCGAGTCGTGGTCCCCGCCATCGCCGTCGTTCGGGTAGCCAGCCGACTCCGGGTAGGCCGACGCGTTCGCCAGCTGCCGCAGCGTGGACTCCGTCAGCGCGGCCATCAGCGCGATGAGGATCCCGTCACGGCCGACGCCGGGCGTGCGGGCGCCGGTCTCGATGATCGTGGCCGCGTGGGTGAGCTGGGTCCGGCTCAGGGTGAAGGTGGTCCCGTCGGCGGTGGTCACCTCCAGCTCGTCCGGGATCGGGCCGAGGACCACACCGGAGGCGATGCACACGGCCTGGTTCGTCACGGCCGGGTTCACCAGCACGGCGACGCCGAGCAGGGACAGCATCGGGGCGAACAGCATGCTCACCAACGCCAGGACTAGCGCCTTCCTCATCGCCGGCCCCCGGCCTATCGAAGGGGGTTGTCGAGCTGCGACAGGCGCAGCAGCACGCACTGCGCGGTCGCCGGCGGGCAGGACAGGAACATCGTGAACGCCACCGGATGCTCCGAGGCCACCGGCTCGTCGAACCACACCCCGGTGCGGTGCCTCGTGCCCTCGACGGTGTAGGCGATCAGCCCGTCGGCGACTTGCCCGTCCGCCGCCTCGACCGCCTGATCCCACTGATCCGGCACCCAGAGCCGGTCGATGCTCAGGGTCTGCGCGGTGCGGTATTCCTGCAGGCTCCGCCACGTCGACGCGGACGGCAGGTAGTTGCCGAGATCGCCGATCAGCCCCGGGGTCTCCTCCCCGGTCGGATCCGCCGCCTGGAGGATCACCGCCCGGTGGTCCTGGACGGTGAGGGTGGTGAAGGTGTCCCAGGTGAACAGCGCCTGCGCCAACGCCCGGGCGAACACCTCCGGATCCTTCGTGTCCGGCAGCGGCGGCAGCGTCGGCGTACCCGGCGACGCGGGACCGCCGGGCGTGGGCGTGCTGGTCCCGGGTCGGGAGGTGGAGCCCGGGTCCGGGGGCGTCCGTGAAGCCGGGCCGGTGAGCAGGCCGTAGACGCCGACGGCGACGAACGCGAGCAGCACCAGCCCGGCGGCGGCCAGCGAGATGATCAGCCGCAGCCTGCGGGGACGGTCCGGGGTGGCGGGATCGGTCATGACGGGGCTGCCTCCTGTGCGAGTCGAATGCACCCGTCAGGTGCGACCCCCGCGCCGCCGATCAGTCCAACGCCCGCCCCGACGACGCCGGCCCAGACGGGCCCGGGCCGGGGTCCGACTCGTCGGTGAGCTCGACCTGGCGTGCCGCGAGCGCGTCCCGCACGCCGGGCTCGGTTGCCGGCTGCCAAGCGATCTGCCCGGCTGCGGAATGGGCCATCATCACCAGGTCGCTGGCCTGAGCGAGGGTGCTCGCGGCACCCAGCGCGAAGAACGCGGTCGCCCGGGCCTGGTCGGCGCCGGTCTCGACGTTCCCGTCGTCGGTTCGTGCGCGGTCGGTGTGCGCGAGGTTCCAGTGTGCGATCTGCTCCAGGCTCTGGGTGAGCGCGCGCAGGGTCGCGGTCACCGCGCCGAACACGTCGTAGACGTCCTCGGGTCGACCGATGCCGCGGGTCGCGTGCGCGAGGCCGCGTGCGCTCTGCCACATCTCCTCCGCGTCGGCGGCCGGGTCACTGAACGTCGGCATCGTCACCGTCCTGAAGGCCCGTGTCGCGGGCGACGGTGGCCGCTTCGAGGAAACGGCTAGTGCCGGCCGCGTAGCTGGCGACCAGCTCCCACTGGTCCGGGTCGGCGTAGCGGCCGAAGTCGTCCGCGTCGAAGCGGTCCCACCAGCCGTGCTCGCGGCGCAGCAGGTCGACCAGGCGACGGTTCTGGTGCTTCTGCCGCAGCAGCGGGTCCGCGTCGGTCCATCCCGTCGGCCCCGCGGCGGTCGCCTGCTGCCGCAGCTGGGCCAGGTGGGTCAGGGCGCGGGTCGCCTCGCGCAGCATGTCTTTGGGCGCCTCCTGCGTTTGGGCGACCTGCAGCTCGGCGGATGCCGCCTGCCGCACCGGCTCCGGCTCGGCCGGGTCGTCGGCGGCGCGGCGCAGCGCGGCGAGGGCCTGCAGGATCTTCACCCGCAGGTAGCGGCCGTTGACCTTCCCGTCGGTGTTCAGCTCGATGAGCGCCTCGGCCGCCTCCTGCCGGATCTCCGGGTCCTCGGTCTCGGTCGCGGCGATCTGCTGCAGCTCGACGACCTGGTCGAGCATCGAGTGCGAGTCCCGCCCGGTCACGGCCTTCGCGGCCTGCACACGCGTCTTACCCGACGCCCCTGCTGCCTCGCTGTGCGGTGGTGTTGATTCGACACCACCGTCCCCACCCGGCCCGGCCGCCGCCTCGCCCGGGTCCGCGCTGGCCCCTTCCGGGTCCTGCGTGTCGGTGTCGGGGCGGGCGCCGAAGCGGGTGGCGCGCTGCTTGCGTGCGTTGTCCTCGGCGAGGATGTCCTTGTACTCCGTGTACAGCTCGGCCTGCTCGACTGGCGTGAGCATCTTCTGCAGGGCGTGCTCGTCCTTGATGGCCAGGACCGTGGCGAGTCTGTCGGAGATACCCGTGACGACCCAGACCGGCACGACCCGGTACTCGAGAATCCGCAACGCCGCCAGGCGCCGCTCGCCGGCGATCAGCACGTTCTGCGGGGTGATCGAGATCGGGACGAGCAGGCCGCCGGTGCGGCGGATCGACTCGACCAGCTCGTCCAGGTCGCCCAGGTCGCGGCGGAAGGAGAACCCGAGCTCGATCTCGTCGATCGAATGCTCCAGTACCAGGTAGCCCGAGCGGCTCATGGCGTCACCGCCGGGCCGAGCCGGGACGCCGCCGCCCGGGAGGAGCGTGACAGGTGCTCGTCGGCCAGCAGCTCCTGCGCGGTGTCGCCGAGCAGGGCACGGGCCAGCAGCCCGAGCCGGCCGGGGTGGCGCTTGCGAGCACGGATGCCGACGACCAGCGCGACCAGCTCCGTCCACACGTCCGGGGTGTAGCCGAGCCGCAGGGCGATGTTGTGCTCGCGGCTGACGATCTCGATCGCGGACTGGTGCGAGCCGAGCCCGGTGATGCGGTGGGCGATGTAGTCCACGGCCTGCTCGACCTGGCGTGCGGGCCACCCGGTGACGACGAGGAAGACGCTGACGGTGCGGATCACCCGCTCGGCGCCGTCGGTCTCGGCCGGGCCGCCGATCGGGGCGGCGTGCGGGTGGACGTCGTAGAAGAACTCTTCGTAGTGCCCGGCGCGCACCGGCTCCTCCTCGGGGCGCTTGGAGGGACGGCGGGCCTTGTCCTGGCTGGTCATGTTCCGGTCGGCGTGCACCTCGGCGGCGATGCCGAGCGCGACGGCGCGGGTGACGACCGCCCACGGGTCGACCGCGCGCAGCGTGGTCGGCTGCCGCATGGCGATGAACGCCTCGAACGCGGCATCGGCCGGGTCGCGGTGCCAGGCTCTCGCGATCGGCGTGTACTTCGCGGTGGCGTAGACCATCAGCGCGGTCGCGACCGGGCTGGAGGACCAGGTGCCGGTCGCGTTCAAGTCCGTGAGGACCTGGCGGAGCCCTTCGGGTGTGGTGAAGTCCGGCACATCGCCGGACGGGAAGGGGATGGTGTGGTGCATAGCGACTCCCTCAACGGATCTGGGTGCAAGCGAGGTATGAAGGGCCCGCAGCCGAAACGATCACGAGGGACGCGGTCAGGGCGTCGCCGGGGGCGTCGGCGGTTTTCGGCGTCGCTGAAGCACGCCACGCGCGCTCGCGGGTGGCTGCTGGGGCGGCCGGGGTTAGCCGGCGTCGATGTTGTGGATGGTCGTCTCGGTGCGGGGGCCGGGCATGCCGAGTGAACAAAGGCCCGGGCGGGATGGGGTCACCGGCTCACCCCCTGCCTTCCCGCCACCGGCGAGCCCGCCGTGGTGGGAGTGTCCGGGGTCAGGGCTTGCTCGCGGCGCGCCAACGCCTGCCGCAGCCGGTCGCGGGCGCCGCGGGCCGCCTCGAGGGCGGCCTGGCGGGCCAGGTCGACGCTGTGCTGGTTCAGCTCCACGCCCTTCTCCAGCACGCGCGCGCCCGCCCGGGCGGCCAGATCGGTCGGGCGTACCCATTGCACCCGCATCCGGTCGTCTTCCTCCGGGGCGTTCTGCTCCTGGGTGCTTTCCGCCTCCCGGCGCAGCGCCGGGTCGGTCCGGATCGCCTCGATGGCCGCCGCCTCTTCCTGCTCGCCTTCGTCCCGGGCTCGTTCGCCCGCTGGCGGGGCGGCGCGGTCCTGCGGGTCCGGGTCGGTGACGCCGGGGCGCGGCGTCGCGGAATCGGTGCTGTCGGGCAACGTGGTGTCGGGCAGGGTGGGGTCGGTCATCTCGCTTCTCCTTCCGCGGGCTGGTCAGGTACGGACAGCCACCGGCCGATCGTGGTGGGGTGCACGCCGAGCTCGGCGGCGATCTGCCGTTGCGAGACGCCGTCCGCGGCCAACGCCACCGCTCGCGCCCGGGTGTCGCTGCCGGTCCGGGTACGCGGGGCGCGTTCGATCGCCGCCGGCGCCCGCCCGGTGCGGGCCGGGGTCGCCACGAGGGCCACGGCGGTCTGCTCCGTCGCCGCCGGGTCGGCGTCCCGCTCGCTGGTGGTGTCGGCGTTGCGCAGCAGCTCCACCGTCAGGTGGGTCATCGCCAGCAGCACGAGGGGCGGGATGCAGGCGACCAGGGCGGCGATCAGGGCCGGCACGCGCGCGTCGGCGGCCACGACGGCGTGCGTGATGTTCGCGGCCACTGAGACTCCGGCCCCGGCGGATAGCAGCAGCCACGCGAAGCGGCGGGCGGAGGCGGCTTGGTTGCGCAGGGCGACGACGCTGATGGTCGCCTCGAGGATCACGCCGTCGACGATGAGGGGCCAGACCCATGCTTGGGTTTCGGGGATGCCGGCGAGCACCGCAAGATCGCGCAGCGCGGTGAAGCTCAGCCAGAACGCGCCCAGGGCGAGCAGGATCGTGCCCGACAGGCTGGTGCCGATCACCAGCCGTGACACGCCCGGTACGAGTCTGGCCGCACCCGCGCCCGACCGCACGTGCGGGTCGGGGCGGGCCGTGCCGGTCATCGCGCCACCGCCTCCCGGCTCGACCGAAACCGACTGCCGGCCGGTGAGGCGTCCGGGGTGAGCCGCACGGTGCGCCAGGCGGATCGGATCGTCGCCTCGATCTCACGCTCGCCCAGGCCGGCGGTGAGTGCCGGCCCGTCCAGGGCGTCCAGGATCCCCGGCTCGTCCATGCCGAGCTCGGCGAGCCGGCATGCCGCCCAGAACAGGCTGCTGTTGCGGTTGCCCTCCACCGCGCCGGCGAGCCAGCCGGCCAGCCGTTGCGTTGCCGGACCCGGGCTCGCTCCGATGACTGGGCGGGGCCGGGGCGGTCGGGGCGGGGTGAGCAGCTCACGGATCGCCTCAGCGTCGACTGGCGACCCGGTGCCACCGAGCGCGATCGTCTCGTACCGGCGCACCGTCCCGGCGACCGCGATGGCAGAGGGTGGGGCGATGATGTAGCCGCCGGTGCCGCGGAAGTCGACATGGGAGGTGCCACGCGCCCAGGTCCGCTGCGGCCGGGCAGGGTCGGACGGGAAGTAGAGGTGCACGCCGCCGGACGGGGAGCGCACCGACTGCAGGGCGCCGGAGACGAGGCCGTCACGGTGCAGCCGCTGCAGCACCTGGTATCCGTCGCCACCGGGATGCACGTCGATGTCGAGCACGTCGACACCATGCCCTGTGGCGATGCCGATGTTCGCGGCCGGCTGCCATGCCCACCAGCCCCGGATTCGCCGGGTCGCGGTGGTCGCCTCCTGGAATCCGTTGTGCGTCAGCGGCGTTTTCCCGCCCGGTACGCAGGGAAACACCGGCAGCCCGGTGGCGGCGTAGGCGAGCGCCGCGTCGCGCAGCGCCGCTGGTGGGCGCTCGTGCAGTGCCGCCATGACTTCGCGCAGCTGGACCATGCTCGCCTCCTCCCACGGTCCCGGATGCTCGCGCATCCTGGCCGTCGGAGTCAGGTGCGTGTCATCTGCTGGTAACCCGTGACCGCTACAGTGACCTCGGGATTTGTGCTGTGACCCTCCCGAGGCGTCCCGCAGCGGCGTCCTCTACCGATACGCGCCGCATCCTTGCCGCGTCCAGCGTCGGACTGGAGGATGCGCGGTTGAGCAATGGATCTGCGTGACTGAGTCACACACGCCGGGCCGAGCCTGCCGCGTGTCGGCCTCTGGTCGTGCTAGCGAGAGAGCCCTGGCCGGTGGTCGTCCGTGGGGCCTTCGGGCTCGGTATCGGGGTCGAGGGATTCGCCGCGTCCGGCGAGCAGACCGCGCAGGAGAGGGTGCCGCCACCCGCGGTCGGTGGACAGGCCGTCGAGATCGGCCGCCGGGCGGCCGGTGAAGGCGAGCACGGCGTTGACCGCCTCGAGGGTGCGAGCCGCCTGCGACCGGCCGATGCCTTCCAGGAGGAAGAAGATCCGGTCCAGCGCCGCCGCGTCGTGTGCTGCGGCGGTGAAGGCCACGGACTCCGCCTGGTCCGTCCCGTCGCGGGCGGCGCCGACCAGCAGGCGCAGCTGCCCGTCCCCATCAGGACTGGTCGCCCGGTAGCTGCCGGCGGGGATCCAGCGGTGCGCCTCGGAGGCGGGCCCCTCGTAGATCGCGGGCTCATCCGGGTGCTCCGGGTCGGGCACCACGACGTCCAGGTCCACCGCGCGCAGCAGCTCGGCGATGCGCTCGCGCTCCGTCGCACTCACCGCCAGGCCGGCGCCGTCCTCGGTCTCGGCGAGCCGGCGCAGCGTCTGCCACACCAGTAGGTCCGCCGGCGGCGGCACGACTGCCCCCGCCTCGGTGCCGGGAACCGGGATCCAGCTCTGGATGCTGGAGACGTCCTCGCCGGAGTATTCCCCGAACATCCGGTCCCCGTCGGTGACCACTGCGTCACCCGGGGCGGCGAGGTCTTCCATCAGGGTCTCCCGCACGATGTACGCAGCCTCCTGCTCGGAGCGGGCGAGCACGTCGAACGCGATCGTCACGGTGTGATGCTCCAGCGGGGCCGGCACATAGCCCAGCGGCGGGAGCCCGTTGTGATCGGCCATCATGACCCTGCTCTTCCTCGGTGCGCGGGCGTTCGCCGTCCGGCTGACACGAGCCCGCTCCTGCAGGAAGGTGCGGGGGCAGGGTGCCGGCCCTCAGATCGGGCGCCGGGCGCGCGGGCAGCGCCGGGACGGTGGACTCCAGACGGCATGCGCGGCGTCAGCTCCGGGACTTCGGTTTCATCAGATGCCCGCCAGCCCGGGCACCGGGCGGCCGGCGAAGGGCGGGAAGGCTACGGGCCCGAGCCTGCTTGCGACACCTGATGCTCGGGTGCGTGCGGCAGGATCGGGATGGTTCGTTGGGGCAAGCACCCTCGGGCGGAACAGGTGCAGGACTAGGTTCCCGCAACCGGGAACGTCCCCGCACCTGCCGAGCCCTGGAAGGCATGAAAAATTATGCCGGATATATATGGCTGACCGGAAGGGTTGTGGTTCGTCACCGTTGGACTCATGTCCTCCAACGCACCGTCTTCATGGGAGGACTACGCCCGCGCCGTCGGCATCGAACTGCAGCGCCGGCGCATCGCCGCAGACCTGACCCAAGAGAAGCTTGCACACAAGGCGGGCATCACGCGCAATCACTACCAGCAGCTCGAGCGTGGCTTCTGGAAGGCAGGCACGCCCGCGAACCCGTCGCTGAAGCATCTCGCCCGGCTCGCGCAGGCGTTGCAGATCGAAGTCGACGTGCTCCTGCCCTCGGTGGCAGAGATCGAATGGCCCGCGGACTGACCGCAGCGCGTTATCGCGACACCTCGTCAGGACCGGTGCCGCGGGTCAGCGAGTCCGCGGCGACGGCGGCGGGGCCGGTGTCGGAGTCCAGGCGTTCGCGGCGCTGACGGAGCAGTTCGTCCAGCAGCATTGCATGCTGCGCCGGGGACGCCGGGACGACGATCCGGTTGGCGACGTGACCGACGGTGGCGAGGATCCCGGCGAGACGGTCGCGCAGATTCCGGTCCGGCGCAGCCCGTGCCGCGAGCGCGATCTCGGTGATGACGGATTCGTTGTGCTGCTCGCGCAGGAACGCCGCCGAGTAGAGGGCGTTGTGCCGCCCTGCCGGCCCCACGACCAGCCGGGCCGGTTCGTCCCCGTACATTGTGGTCGCGTCGTACACCCCGGCCGGCAGGACTGCGGCAGCATGGGAAGCACGCCCGGTGTACTGGTCGGTGCCGTCGGCCCTGCGCACCCGCACCTGCAGGTCCGCGGTGTGGAGCATCGCCCGCAGGTGGGTGCGGACATCGCGCGAGAGCAGCCGTGTGGGTGGGTCGGACGAGTCCTCCTGGTTGACCAGATCGCGCAGCGCCTGCAGGCTCATGAGGTCCCGCGGCACCCACTCGTTCTGGAATCGTGGAGGCAGGGTCGGGCTGCGGCCGCCGCCGGCGAGCAGTTGCAGGAGCTGCCGCTCGCGAGCCAGCGCGGCAGCGTGGAACGCGGACTCCCAGTGGGAGTGGTCCTCGTCATAGCGATCAGCGTCGATCTCGCCTCGGTAGTTCGGGGCGACGGTGACGAGATAGTCGTCCCTGTGGGGCTCCTCCGGAAGCCGGTCCCGCTCCAGTGCATCGGCGAGGTCGTCGCGGAGCGCCTCCGCACGGTCGAGGCGCTCGGTGAGGTCGTCGATGCGGGTGACCTTGATCGCCAGGTCGAGGGCCTCGTCGGTGAAGTTGTCGAAGGCGATGCCCCAGGCGTTCTCGTCGAGCTCGCCGCCGGCCGTGCGGTAGTCCTCCGGGTTAGGGGCCTCGGGGAACGCCTCGGCCAGCAGCTCCGTGACCGGGGTGTCCTCGTACTCGTCGATGAACGCGTTCGGGTTGCGCAGGTGCTGTGCCTCGCGGGTGTTCCCGTCGACGTGCTTCAGCGCCGCCTCGGGGAACCAGCGTGCCTTGACCGGATGGGTCGGGGCACCACGCTCGTCAAGGACGGGAGCCTTGGCGAGGTCGTCGCCCCACCGGGCAAGCAGCGCGTGCAGGAGCTGCGCTGCCTGCTCCCGGTCGCTGCCGACGATCTCGAACACCACCGGGATCCGGTGCCGTCGCTCTTCCTCGGCCATTCACGCCTCCTTGATCGTCCGCATCGGCACCCCGCGGGCGTCGACGCGGATCAGGTAGGTCACAGACCCCCGCGCGACTCGCGGGACGGAGCCGACGGCGCCGAGGGCTTGTTGCCGGTGGCAGCGCCGAGGTCCTGCGCACGCTGGTCGAGGGCGTGCGCAAGTGCCGAGCCGGCCGGTGTCCGGTCTGCCGGGCGGACCGGGATGGACTGGATGGAGAAGCTCGGGTAGGGAGTCGCCTCCTGCAGCGCGTTCAGCCAGGTGTCGACGTCCTCCGGATACTGCCAGTCGGCCGGGGCGGGGTGGGAGGTGAGGAATTCGGTCGCCCCCGCGAACGCGTCCGAGTCGCTGAGCGTCTCGTACAGCGTCGTGGCCATCGTGCGTGCCAGGCGCACCACGCTGATGTCGGCCAGCACCGTCGGTTCCTCGCCCTCCAGATTCGACCAGACGATGACGCCGACCGGCACGCGTGCCGGCGGTAGCGGCGGCCGCTCGGGCTCGCCCTCGAGCGGGACCCATGACGGGAACCCGCCTCTTCGTGTCGTGTTCACACGTCGACTGATCAGGCGGACGAGCTCGTCGAGCGGTTGCTGGCGGGTGTGTTGCTCGAGCAGCCGGGAGATCTCGTCCAAGGCGCGGGCGTCGTTGCGCTCCTTCGGGAACGCGGCCGAGATCCGCCCGGACGGGGACAGCTCCGACGGGGCGACCACGAGGGCGTACTCCCGGTCGTCGTAGTCGAAGGCCACGTAGACGCCCTCGGCGAGTTCCGCGGCGGCGGTGCTGGCGGAGCCCTCGAAGATCCTGGGCCCGCCGGTGCGGCCGGGATCCTCGGCGAAGATGTGCCGGTCCAGGCCCGACAGCACCTCCTGGATTCGCTCCCGAGTCTGCTCCGGCAGCGCACCGGGCGCGCGCAGCAGGACGCCGAGTCCCTCGATCACCGCGAGGTCGTTCACCAGCCCGGGGTACTTCTCCTGCACGAGCGCGGCCTGTGAGGGGCGGGCCGGGACCTGCTGCCAATCGAGCACACCCCACCGGAGGTAGTCGTCGACCTGACGCTGATCACGCAACAGGAACGGTCGCCCATCGGAGTCCTCGGCGGCCAGGACCTGCTCGAGGAGGGCTCGGGCCTCGCCCATGTCGCGTGCCGAGACGCCGAAATCGACGCCGACACGGAACTCCCACAGCGGCTCGCCTTCCTCGGGAGTGCTCAGGTCAACCATGCTCGTCCTTTCCTGCCGACCGACCCCAGCTCTTTCGGCCGGGCACCTCTCAGGTAGGTCGCATCGCAGCGCGCAGGCGGTTCAGGCTCGCTCGGGGTGTTCATGGTCGCTTCCTTGGCCGTGCTTCTCAACTCCCAGCCGTCCGCAGATCAGCGCTCACGGTCGGGAGCCGCACGGTCGCGGCCATGCCGCACCCCCGGGCCGGAGTCGGGCGTCCCCAGCTCCCGTTCTCTGCGCGCAAGCGCGAGCGCGAGCATCCGGGCAGCCTGCGCATGGTCGGTGCCGTCCGTGCCGCCGGTGACCGGGATGTCGTGAAAGGAGAACGCCGGAAACGACGCCGTGCTCCGCAGCGCCTCCAGCCAGTCGTCCACGTCCTGCGGTTCGACCCAGTCTTGCGCGGGCGGATGTTCTTCGAGGAACCTCGCGAGTGGGTCCGGGGCCGGTCCTTCCGAAAGCCGTTCGTGGATCAAAAGCGCGGTCGCTCGCGCCACCGCTGTGGGGTCCGGGCCGGCGAGCAACGTCGGATCGTCCTGCCCTTGGTCGTCCCAGACAATCACGCCGAGTGAGAGCGGCTGGAGGCCGAGTCGTGGCTGGGCTGGCGCGCGTGGGTCGACGCTGCGCCATCCGAGGACGCCCCACACGTCGCCGTCGGGAAGAACCAGTTGATTTCGCTGCACCGGGGCGGGCTCGGCGATCGTGCCTCCGGCCAATGCATCGTCGAGTACAGCGTGCGCCTCCTGCTCGTTCCGTGCGGAGACTTCGAATTCCCGCAGGACGCGATATGTCCACAGCGGCACGTTCTCACCAACCCCAGGCTTCTCTGGATCCGTCATAGCTGCCCGTTCAGTGCCACCCGGTCGACGCGGGAGGCGATCAGGGGGAGGAAGGTCGGGTCCTTCTCGATCGCCACCACCTGCATCCCCTCCAGCAATGCGGCCTCGACGGTTGAGCCGGACCCGGCGAACGGCTCCAGGACGAGACCGCCTGGCGGCGTCAGCAGGCGGATCAGCCACCGCATCAGCGACAGCGGCTTTACCGTCGCGTGCGACACCCCGAACGCGCGCGGCCGCTCCGACTCGGGCGCCTTCTGCTCGTATCGGAAGATCGGGAACCGGGCCGAGACCGGATCGGTTCGCCAGGTGCCCGTCAGCAGGTCCATCGCGTCGGCCTGCGACGGATCCAGCACGACGTTCGCCGGCCACTTGGCTTCTCCGAAGCGGGCCGCGTCGATATGGATCGCGCCGGTGCCGTGCGTGCGCACGTTGTCGACGACCGTGCCGACCATCGGCTTGCGGGCGATGATGATCGGCTCGAACGAGGGCCGCAGCCCGGTGCCCCAGCCCTCCCAGCGTTGCGCGTCCTCGCTGACCGCGGTGCCATGCTGCACCACCCGGCGGGTCGCGCCGAGCACGCCGTCGTGTTCGGACTGCTGCACGATCCGGTCCGGGCGACGGATGCCGTTGCGTTTGTCGAGTGCGTACCCCAGGTCCATGCTCTTCGGCATCCCGGAGGAGTAGATCCATGCAATCTGATCGCGCACCTCGAAGCCTGCGTTCTCGATGCCGCGCACCATCCGGTGCCAGGTGCGCGTGCCGCCGAACGCGGCCAGGTGCGCACCGGGCTTCAGGGCGTGCAGCGCGCCGCGCGCCCACGCGGCGCACCACTCCTCGAACACCTCGCCGTCGCTCATCCCCGCCACATCCACGTCCGGCAGGGACGCGGTGAACCCGGTCTTGCCATCCCAGTCGTTGCCGTTGAACTCCAGGCCGTACGGCGGGTCACTCACCAGCGCGTCCACCAGCTCGCCGCGCAGTCGGGGTAGGAGCTCGACCGAGTCGCCGGCCAGGATCACGGCGCCGTCGCGGTCCAGCTCGATCGGCAGCGGCTCGGGACCGAAGGCATGCGGACGCTCTGAGGGCATCGAGAACCAGCTCTCGTCAGCGCTCGCCGCCGTTGCCCAGCGAGCAGGGATGCCAGCCAGGTACGCGGCTCCGCACGCGCGCGCTCGCACCTTCACGCCGCCGGTCCGGCTCGCCGCTCAGCCCCGGTCAGCTCCGCCCCTCGGTCCCAGGCAGGGCGGTCCACACGATCGGCAATCGACGACGTTCCGGGCAGCCGATGCCCAGTGCCTGTCCACGATGGTCGCTCCCAGCCCATCGCTTTCGCGGCCCGCCCGACTTCACCTTCCGGGTGGGAAAACGTAAGGTTCGTCCGGGACAGCTCTGGCGCCTAGCCGCACCTTCCCTTACGGCGGCTGAGATCCGCCACCCGACGAGCCCCGTCCTCTCGGGTGACCGTTACCGGCAAGTAGAAGCGGAGTTAACCATGAGCAGAAGCACCACTGGTCTCGACATTCCCGATGAACCCGATCACGCTGCCGGAGGCGCGCATACGATCCGGCTTTCTTCATCAGACGCAGACGATTCATCTGCCGTCGCGTACTCGACCGAAATCGACAAGTTGGATCTGCTCAGCGAGGAAATGGCGCTCCACAGCCAACACCTTGTCCTGCAGGCCGCGGCGCAGCTGCTGATGCGGGCGCGTTCCGAGCTTGCGTCGTTCTCGCTGGTAGGTGATCGAGAAGTGTGGCGCGTAGTGGAAGCATTCGACGACCGCGGGCAGTCGATCGCACTCGAGGACTCGACCACTGCCAGCGTGAACAGCTTCCTCGCCGAACGAGGGCTCATCGATGCGGATTCACATCCTGACCGCACCATGCTGCAGATCGAGGTTCGCAACACGACAGACGCGGCAGGTCCGAAGCACAGGTTCATCGATGTCCATGCGCTCAACGAGTCCGACTTCGACGCGGTCATAGAGTCAGCACGTCGTCGGCTGGGTCTGATAGAGCCCGGACGCACTCGCCACGACTTCGATGTCGAGATCCGCAAGGGAATGACTTTCCAGAACGGTCTCGATGGTGACCAAGTCCGACAGGCGACGGACATCGCGCTTCGGTACTACCACGGCATCGTCCGCGAGGGCGGCGGCGCGATCGACGTTGAAGCGGAGAGCTTTCACGAGGCCATCGGCATCGCAGCACGCGAACTCATGCTAGAGGACACCACGGACGACGACCACCGAGAACGACCATCTGTGCATTCGCGCAGGCTGGGATGACCTCGGTACATATCGCGAGTAGCGCGAGCAGGAACGTGAGCTCGCCCGACGGTGCCCATGCCACCAATTCACATGCTGGGTCCGACACGGCCGGAACTTATTGGGACCAGTGCCAGCCACGTCTGAACGAGTGCGGAACTCGTCACTCAAGTTCTCATCACGGCACCAGTTGTGCTCCCGCCGGAAGATCATGTGCGGGTCAACTGCTCCTCCCCGTTGCTGACTTGGCCCTCGTCGGAGGACCGGGGCTGCGGCGCGAGGGTAGTACGGCGAGCATGAGCCGCGAAGGAGCGCGGGCTTACCCCGTAGCGCCGCCTGAACGCACGAGCAGCGGCGGACGAACTCGTCCACCCCGCGCTCTGCGCAGCTTGCGATACGGTCATTCCCGACGTCATGAGCAGATCGGCCATGCGGTCGATGCGGGTCTGCCAGAGGAACGCTGCCGGACTGATTCCTAATTCTTGCCGGAAAAGCCGGGTAAGTTGTGACTCGGAGATCGTAACCTCGCGCGCGAGTTCACTGATGGTCCAAGGATGGTTGAGGCGACTTCGTATCAGTCGAGCCGCGATGCTCACCTGAGCCCCCGGCAAGAGCACCTGTGGCCGTGCAATGATCGGCAAGTCGCTTCTGTCGCGTGGGCTCAGGACGGATACCTCATCGAAAAGATCGGCCGCGCGGGCAAATGTTGCGAACGCGCTTCCGCGTGCTTCTTCCAGTGACACCAGGCTGTTTAGCAGCGGTTGCAGTCGTCGCATACCTGCGTCGCCCACGCTGATTGCACCCACGGGGTGCTCTTTTGTTCGACCTGCGACGCTGTGGTGCACGAGGGGGTGGCTAGTAGGCAGCCATTGAACTTGCGCCGCCAGGAACTCATCATTGACGTAGAGCGTCACTACGTCGACGAACCCCTGCGGCGTCAGAGAGCAGCGCACCCCATCGGGAATCGTCACGATGGACCCGGTCTCAAGCTCGAGCTCCACACCAGGAGCTTGAAGCCGCGCCCAGCCGGCCGTGATGAACATCAGCTTCATGCAAGATGCAGGGACCCGCGACATGGGCGATGTCGTCGCGGTCCTGCGCGCCGTCATGGGCACGCGTCGATCCCCACGCGTCGCCGCACATGTTGGCAACATCGTTACGCCTCGTGATGAGCCTGAGCCCAAGCGTCCCCGCCCACTTCCTCGCGTTGCGGACGCACCGACCATCCCTGACCGACAGCGGGCCGACCGCTCGCCTCGCGACGATCGCACGACATAGTGCCGGTCAGACGAAAGACCGACACGTCCTCTGAACAGGAGAATCGTCGCCATGCTGCAAGTGAGAGCCGTTCTTCGCTGCTCCTTCGTCGGACTGCTCCATCCATGAGTCGCCGTTCTGTGCGGCACGTTGAGGTTCTCGAGTCACGATGAGGCCGCCGCTCGTGCGAATCGAAGATGATCCGCTTCGGCGCACGAGGCACAGGGGAGCGTCGTTTCAACGATGCCGGGTCGGCATGGTGTCGTCGACGAACGTGCATTGAGGGTCGCCCGCGTTCCGTGGGCTCCAGACAGATCCATGCGGCCTCCTCTCCTGCCGTGGGCTGCCACGTCTTGAGCGATGGATCCCGCGCGAGTATTGAGAGATCGAGCGCGAAAGGCGACGCAGGCGGTCGCTGAACACTGCGCATCTCCGCCGTGGAGTCTCCTCATCCGCCGGCGAACGCCATCACCCCGCGCACGAGGATCGACACAGCGCCGAGCGCGGCCACGACGATCACGAGCACCCGAGCCACCCGCGCCGACACGAGACCGCCGACCGGAACCGCGATCGCCGACCCGATTCCGATCGAGGCAAGTAGCACAGTGACCTCGACCACCGACAACTCTGGTGCCGCGCCGGGCACCAGCACACCTGCAATAAGTGCGATGGACGAGATTATCACCGTCAGCGGCTGCATCGTGGCGGCGAATGATCGCTGCTCCCACCGGGTGAGCAGCGCGTATGCGGTCAGCGGTGGACCACCCACGCCGGAGATGGACACCAGAGCACCGGTGGCGAGTCCGGTGAGGGACGTGGTGGTCCAGCCATCGGGCAGGATATAGGCAACTCGCTGCAGTCCGAGCGTCGCGGCCAACGCCACGAGCACGGTCACACCGATTACGAGATAGAGCGCGGCGGGGTCCACAATCATGAGCACCCCAACGCCCGCCGCCGCCCCGACCGGTGTCAGCAGGGCAAGGCGCAGCAGGCGGCGCCGATCGATACGCTCGCGGGTGATCGCCCATAGCGTGGCCGCGCACACGACGCCACACGCGTTCACGATCACCACGCCCTGGAGCGGTCCGAAAAGCAGCACGGTGAACGGCGCGACGACAAGCGCAAAGCCCATGCCTGCGACGCGCTGCATCACCGCGCCGAGCAACACCACGGCCGCGAGTGGGATGAATTCCGCCGACAGCACGGCGGTTACCCATGCGTCTCGAGCCGCGCCTCGAGACGATCGAGGAGGGTGCCGCAAGAGAACTCGAAGCTCGCGTCGATCAGATTGGTGACTCCCGACTCCCAGCGCCGGCCGGACAGGCGGTCGGCACGGGAGTCGGTGTTGCGATGCAGAACCTGTTGACGCGCGGGGAGGTCGACGAGCCTGGCGCGGATGCGGTCGCGCCACCCATCGTCGGTTTCGGCCGGCTCCACACACAGCTCGATGTTGATCCACGTGACTCCCGCGGAACAAGCGTTACAGGCGTGCACGAGATCGTCGCCGGCGAACCCCGCCGCGGTGAGCAGCTCGAGCGTCGTCTCGAACGCGGGCAGAGAGATCTCGACCTCCGCAGAGAGATTGCGGTGGAAGCCAGCAGCATCTTCGACGCGGGGCGTAGATGCCAAAATCGACACCAAGTCAGCCTTCGCGGCGAAGGAAGCGCACCTCACGGAATCTCCTCGCGATCGAGCTCGAGCGGGAACACGGACAGGCGCATGGTGGATGCGGTTGCCCATCTTGTCAGCCCCGGGTGTGCGGTCTGCGGCGTCGCGGGACGAGTTGTCGACATTGGATGTCATGGCCGAGGGTCGAGGTTGATCACGATCACAGGGAGTGGGTTAACGCAGGTCGTAGACGCGCTTCAGCTTGCCGCCGCTTCGTTCCAGGCTGCCCGGCGGGGCGAGTTCAACTGTGACGGTGGATCCGATGCGCGTTTTGATTGCGCGGACTAGTTGCGCGGCTGCACGCTCGGCGTCCGCCGTGGACAGGCTGGGGACTGGCTCGATCTTCACTGCCATGCAGTCCATGCGACCCTGCTTGGTCAGCTCGAGGATGAAGTGGGGCGACAGTCCTTCGATGGTGAGCGCGATCTCTTCGATTTGTGTCGGGAACAGGTTCACCCCTCGGAGGATGATCATGTCGTCGTTGCGGCCGGTGATCTTGGAGATCCGGCGCATGTTCTGCCTTGCCGTGCCGGGGAGCAGTGTGCTGATGTCGTGGGTGCGGTAGCGGATGATTGGCAGCGCCTGCTTGGTGAGGGTCGTGAAGACGAGCTCGCCCTGTTGCCCGTCGGGCACTGTTGCGCCGGTCTCCGAGTCGATGATCTCGGGCCGGAAGTGGTCCTCCCAGATGTGCGGGCCGTCCTTGGATTCGATGCATTCGTTGCCGACGCCGGGGCCCATGACCTCGCTCAGTCCGTAGATGTCCAGCGCGTCGATCGCCAGGCCTTCTTCGATCGTGGTGCGCATCTCGTTGGTCCACGGCTCGGCCCCGAGAACAGCGACCGCGAGGGATGTGTCCCTGGGGTCGATGCCTGACTCGCGCAACGCGTCGATGATCGTCAGCAGGTACGTGGGCGTGCAGAGGATCGCATCGGGCTGAAAGTCTTTGATCAGCTGCACTTGTTTGAGAGTGTTCCCGCCTGACATGGGGATGACGGTGCACCCGAGTCGTTCGATACCGGCGTGCGCGCCGAGGCCGCCCGTGAACAGGCCGTACCCGTATGCGTTGTGGACCATCTGTCCCGGGCGGATTCCACTGGCACGCAGCGAGCGTGCGATGAGGTCCGCCCAGTTGTCGAGGTCGCCTTGGGTGTAGCCGACGACGGTCGGCAGGCCGGTGGTGCCCGAGGAGGCGTGTATGCGGGCGACCTGTGAGCGTGGCACGGCGAACATGCCGAAGGGGTAGGTCTCGCGCAGGTCATCTTTGGTCGTGAAGGGCAGCTTCTCCAGGTCGTTGAGCTCGCGGATGTCGTCCGGGTGTACGCCGATCGCGTCGAACTTCCGCGTGTAGAGGGGGACGTTCTCGTATGCATTGCGGACCGTCGCCTGAAGGCGGGCGAGCTGAAGTGCCTCCAGCTCGTCGCGCGACATGCGCTCTTCGGGGTCGAGTTCGTCCGCAGTCGGTGCGTACGCACGATCCTTCGGTGCAACAGTGATGGTCATGGTTCCTCCGTTGGGACGATGCGGTCGGGTGGGTGAGTTGTTCAGGTGGGCTGACTGCCTGGGATGGGCATGCTTGTGGCGCGACTTCGTCCACGGAACTCAGCGACGACGACGCCCGCCTCGTCGCTGACCTGGACGTCGTAGATCCCGCTGCGACCCGACAGCGCGCGCCGTTCAGCCGTGGCGGTCAGTCGCTGGCCCGCCATGACCGGTCGCAAGAAGGAGATCTCGGCGCCTGCGGCAAGGGTGACCGCGTCCGACTCCTGACAGGCGATCGCGAACGCGGTATCGGCGACAGCGAAGATCAGGCCACCGTGCATCACGTGGTAGCCGTTCAGCATGTCTTCGCGCACCGGCATCGACACAACGGCGTATCCGGGTTGGCCGGTCTCGACGGTCATGCCCAGGGCCATGGATGCGCGATCGCGTGCGAACATCGCTGCCGCGCCGGCGATGCCGGCGTCGTCGGGCGGGGCACTCTGCTGGACCATCTGCGCCTCCTCGTCGAGAACTGCCTAAATCGCTCAGCTCATACTGAACGATCGGTAAGTGAACGTCAAGTGCGAAACACAATCAGGGAGCCATGCAAGAAGCTTTCGTCTGTGGTGGGTGCGGACCTCCCGGTCGGCTGGTACCGCGGAGCCATCGCGCAGGTGCACCCGCGGCTTTGTCACTCTGATCATCCAGAACAGCAGAGAAACGCATGGCGGTGATCGATCGGCTGGGCTTCATGCGTGTCCGGCACAGCACCGTGCACCTTTGTCCGCTGTGGGCTGCGGGACCGCGACGGATAGTGGATGCAACGACCGATTTTCCCGGGTGCGGCCTCGGTCGTCCGCATCGCATGGTTCAAGGAGGAACTGGAATGTCCAACAGCGACTACATCGTCGTCGGCGCGGGTTCCGCGGGGAGCGCCGTTACCCGGCGGCTCATCGACGCGGGATTCAGCGTGCACGTCATCGAGGCGGGTCCGGTCGACACGGACCCGAACATCCACAGCCCGCAGGGGTGGCCCGCACTCCTCATGTCCGCCAGTGACTGGGCGGTGATGACCACCCCGCAGGTCCACGCGGGCAACAGGCCCGTGTACTGGCCGCGCGGAAAGGTCCTCGGCGGCAGCAGCTCGCTGAACGGGATGATCTACATGCGCGGGGACAAGCGCGACTATGACTCGTGGGCCGACGCTGGTGCCACCGGATGGGGCTGGAACGACGTGCTCCCGCTCTTCAAGCGATCCGAGGACCACGCCGATGGTGAGTCCGACTATCACGGCGTGGGAGGCCCTCTGCACGTCGAGCGCATTGACCCCGGAACTCGACACCCGGCTGCGGCTGCGTTCGTGGAGGCCGCCGTGCAGGCCGGCATCGACCCGACAGACGACTTCAATGAAGGCAGCCTGGACGGTGCCGGATTCAATCACACGACCACGAAGGACGGAAAGCGCGCCAGTGCCTGGCAGAGCTACGTCACTCCGATCAGTGACAGCCCATTGCTGACGGTGACCACCGGCGCGCTCGTGCACCGAGTGATCATCGAGAGCGGCAGGGCGGTCGGCGTCGAGTATTCCTCCGATGGCACGGTGACCGAGGCGAGAGCGAACGTCGAGGTGATCATCAGCGCCGGGGCGATCGGCTCGCCGAAGATCCTCCTGCTGTCCGGGATCGGCCCGGCCGCCGACCTCGAGGCACTTGGCATCGATGTGGTGAAGGACCTTCCCGGTGTCGGGGAGAACCTGCACGATCACCTGCTCGTCAGCGTCCTGTACGAGTCGAACGAACCGATCGCAGCCGGGCAGAACAATCTGCTCGAAGCCCAGTTCTATTCGCGCAGCACCGACTGGGATGGACCCGCGCCGGACCTGCAGCCGCTGTTCATCCACCTTCCCTACCCCACCGACGGGGTCTCGGCTCCTGAGCAGGGCTACACGATCGCCGCCGGCATCGTCCGCCCGCAGTCCCGCGGCACACTCAAGCTGGCATCCGCCGACCCGGCGGATGCGCCGCTGGTCGACCCGAACATCTTCGGTGACGAGCGCGACCTGGAGGCGATGGTCGACGCGGTGATCATCAGCCGCAAGGTGGGAGACCAGGACGCTCTCGCTCCGTTCCGCAAGTCCGAGTTCGCACCCGGCGCCGACGTGACCTCCCGCGAGGAACTGCGGGAGTTCTGCCGCCGGACGGTGGGCACGTACCACCACCAGGTGGGCACGTGCCGCATCGGGACTGACGAGCTCTCGGTCGTTGACCCGGAGCTGCGAGTGCACGGCATCGCCGGCCTTCGGGTTGCCGATGCCTCCGTCATGCCCAGCGTCCCGAGCGCGAACACCAACGCGCCCTCCATCATGATCGGCGAGAAGGCCTCCGATCTGCTGCTCGCCAGCGCCACCTCGAACAGCGCCGACCGCCTCGTCGGCACCGGAATCTAGGAGAAGACTCACATGTCCATCGACACCGCCAACGCCCCCACCGACGAGAGCCGAGCCGAGGAGCCGGTCTTCACCACCGGACTCTTCATCAACGGACAGTGGCGCGCCGCCGCTTCCACCTTCACCGATCTGAACCCCGCCACAGGCAAGCCCCTCGCCGAAATCAGCGACGGCTCCGCCGCCGACGTCGATGAGGCGGTCAAGGCCGCACGCGCCGCGCTCGTTGGCGAGTGGGGCGCGACGCCAGGTGTCGTCCGCGGCAAGCTGCTCAACAAGATCGCCGAGCTCATCGAACGGGACGGGCTTGAGCTCGCGCGGCTGGAGTCGCTCGACATTGGCAAGCCCGCGATCCAGCCGCAGATCCTCGACATCCCCAACGCGGCGGCGACGTTCCGTCACTTCGCCGGCTGGGCCGACAAGATCAAGGGCGAAACGATCCCCACCGCAGGCGCCATGGGGCAGCCCACCCTCTCCTACACGGTGCGGGAACCCGTCGGAGTCATCGGCGCGATCGTCCCATGGAACACCCCACTGATGATCGCGGCATGGAAGATCGCGCCTGCGCTGGCAGCAGGCAACACCCTCGTCGTCAAGCCGGCAGAGGACGCCCCGCTGTCCATCCTGCACCTGGCGACGCTGATCCAGGAGGCGGGCGTGCCGGCGGGAGTCGTGAACGTGATCCCCGGCCGTGGCTCGGTCGCAGGCGCGGCGCTTGTCGAGCACCCGGACGTCGACAAGATCAGCTTCACAGGCTCCCCGGAGACCGGACGAGCCATCCAGATCGCCGCGGCCCAGACGTTCAAGCGGGTGACGTTGGAGCTCGGGGGTAAGACCCCGCAGATCATCTTCGCCGACGCGAACATCGAGGCCGCCGTCGGCGGCACCGCGATGGGGCTGTTCTTCAACCAGGGCGAGGTGTGCGCAGCCGGCACCCGCGTGCTCGTTCACCGCTCCATCTACGACCAGGTCGTGCAGGGACTGGCCGGCGCCGCGTCCGCCCAGGTGCTCGGCGACCCCTTCGACGAGAGCACCACGCTCGGCGCTCTCGTCAGCAAGAAGCAGCAGGAGCGCGTGCTGGGCTACATCGAGAAGGGCAAGGCCGAGGGAGCCCGCCTCGTCGCCGGTGGCGACGCTGGCAAGGACGAGGGGTTCTTCGTCCGCCCGACGATCTTCGCCGACGTCGACAACAGCATGACGATCTCCCAGGAAGAGATCTTCGGACCGGTCGGCGTGGTCATCCCCTTCGACACCGAGGAGGAGGCGATCGAGATCGCCAACGCGACGGTCTACGGTCTGGCAGCGAGCATCTGGACCAACGACCTCGGTCGGGCGCATCGCGTCGCGGGCAAGGTCCGTGCGGGCGCCGTGTGGGTCAACACCTGGGCCGCCATCGACCCGGCGCTGCCATGGGGCGGCATGAAGACCTCGGGCATCGGGCGCGAGCTCGGTTGGGCCGGCATCCTCGCCAACACCGAAGAGAAGGTCGTCACGGTCGTCATCTGACCGCGCACCAACCCGTCTGCTGGGGCGGCACCTGAATTCAGGGCCGCTCCAGCAGCTGCAGCGACGCAGCACGGAACTCGCTCGGGGTGAAACCGAACTCTCCCCGGAAGGCGCGAGCGAAGCCCGCAGCGTCCATGAAGCCCCACGACGTTCCGATCGAGGCGACCGACCGGCCCGCCAACGCCGGATTACCCAGATCGCGGCGCGCCTGCTCCAGCCGACGATGGCGAATCCAGCCGCTCACCGTCTCGTGCTGTTGCTCGAACAGCTTCTGCAAGTACCGAACGGAGACATGATGCGCGTCCGCAACGCTGGCCACAGTGAGATTCGGGTCACCGAGGCGAGAGGCCATATACGACTCCACCTGCATCGTCAAAGCCCGACGCCTGGCCTGCTCATCGCCGCGCACCGTCGGCCCGAGACGCTCGGCGAACGTCGCCGACAGCAGATCGAACACCGCATCCGACAGCGGCAGCCCGCCCGACAGCGGCTCCGCATCGAGCTGACGGCTGATCTCTCCCAGGAAACGCGAGGTCACTGCCCCGAGACCTCGCCGGCCAGAGAACCGGGACGCCGTGAGTGTCGCGAGCGTGCCCCGGTCGAATCGCAGAAGCTCGGCAGGGAACATGACCACAAACATCTCGAACGACTCATCGAAGTCGAGCATGTACGGCCGAGTCGTGTCGTAGATCGCGAAATCCCCCGGCGCAAGCGCCGCGTCCCGATCGTCCTGCGAGATCACGCTGTACCCGCGAAGCTGCAGACCGAGCTTGATGAAGCCCGGGTCGTTCTTCATGATGGAGCGGGCCGATCGCCTCACCGAAACGGCAGACCCGGCGACAGTGTTGATCTCTGCCGGGCCGAGAGACTGAGACACGAGCCTGCCCTGGAAGCCTGCAGGCCTCCTCGAGGACTTCATCTCCGCCGCGAGCGGGACGAAACTCTGCGACACCGCCTCGGTCCACGCCTCGAAGCGCTCATTGACGTGAAGCACCGAGCAATCGAGCACAGCGCGGCCGCCAGGTGCCGGAACCCCCAAAGGGACGACGGTGCTGACCATCTGATGCCTTCCTCGGCGATCACATCGCCGCCACTTCGTCGTGGTGCGCACAGTCTAGGCCGCGACTTGACGGCCTATCCCGGCTATGTCACTCTATCCATACTGAACGATCGGTAAGTGAAGGTCAAGTGCGAAACACAATCAAGGTAACGGAGCCATGCCAGAAGCATTCGTCGTAGGCGGGGTGCGGACCCCGATCGGCCGCTACGGCGGAACCCTCTCTCAAGTCCGCCCGGATGACCTCGCCGCCCTGGTCATCTCGGAACTGGTCGCACGAGTCGGGGTCGAGCCTTCCTCGATCGACGACATCGTTTTCGGCGACGCCAACCAGGCCGGCGAAGACAACCGCAATGTCGCCCGGATGGCCGCACTGCTGGCCGGACTGCCGGTCTCGGTCCCCGGGATCACGGTCAACAGGCTCTGCGCGTCGGGCCTCTCGGCCGTCCACATCGCCTCAGCGATGGTGAAGTCCGGCGAAGCGGACCTCGTCATCGCCGGCGGCGTCGAGTCCATGAGCCGTGCACCCTGGGTTCTCGCCAAGCCCGAGAAGGCATTCGCCCGCCCCGGCGAGATCGTCGACACCTCGATCGGATGGCGGTTCACGAACCCGAGACTCGCGGAGCACGAGAAGTGGACCTTCAGCATGCCCGAGACGGCTGAAGAGGTCGGTGTTCAGGAGGGCGTCACCCGGGACGAGGCTGACGCGTTCGCGCTCCGCTCGCACACGAGAGCGCTGGCCGCCGCCGCCGGAGGACGTTTCGCCGACGAGATCGTGACGGTCACGACGCCCCGCGGAGCTGTCACGACGGATGAGGGCCCTCGGGCCGATAGTTCGATCGAGGTGCTCGGGGGCCTGCGTCCGGTGGTTCGAGGCGGATCGCTGGTGACGGCGGGAAACGCGTCGCCGCTCAACGACGGGGCTGCGGCGGTGCTGATCGCCAGCGAAGCGGCTGTGACGAAGCTTGGGCTGGAACCTCGCGTTCGCGTCCTCGGCGGATCATCGGCGGGCGTCGCGCCCGAGGTGATGGGGCTCGGACCGGTTCCGGCGGTCGAGAAACTCCTTGAGCGCCTCAACCTGTCGACGTCCGACTTCGGTGCGATCGAACTGAACGAGGCATTCGCGACTCAGGCGATCGCGTGCATCCGTCGGCTCGGACTGGACGAGAGCATCGTCAACGCTGACGGCGGCGCGATTGCGTTGGGGCATCCGCTGGGTGCGTCTGGCACACGGATCCTGGTGACACTGGTCGGCCGTATGGAACGCGAAGCCGCCGACCGCGGCATCGCCACGATGTGCGTCGGCGTCGGGCAGGGCGCCGCGCTGGCTGTGGAGCGCGTGAGATGAGCGATCCCCGAGCGCTCTTGATAGAGCGGGGGAGCGACCGGGTTCACGTCACGCTCAACCGTCCCACCGTGAAGAACGCAATCAACCAGACCATGGTGGACGAATTGCACGCGGTCTGTGCGGAGCTCGAAGCAGACCCGCGGATCCTGATCCTCTCCGGGGCAGGGAGTGTGTTCGCGTCAGGGGCGGACATCGCGCAGCTACGGGACCGGCGTCGGAATGATGCGCTGGCGGGCATCAACTCGCGACTGTTCACCCGCATCGCCGCGCTGCCGATGCCGGTGATCGCGGCCGTCGACGGCTGGGCGCTCGGCGGCGGCGCAGAGCTCGCATACGCAGCCGACTTCCGGATTGCCGGTACGACCGCCCGTATCGGCAATCCCGAGACGGGCCTGGGCATCGTGGCCGCCGCCGGGGCGACCTGGCGGCTCGTCGAACTCGTCGGAGAAGCACTGGCGATGGAGATCCTCCTCGCCGGTCGTGTCCTCACGGCCGACGAGGCGCTCAGCGCGCGTCTTGTGACAGAGGTCCACCCCTCAGATCAGCTTCTCCCGGCTGCTCATGCTCTCGCGGACCGGATCGCGAAACAGGATCCATTGGCGATCCGCTTCACCAAGGCCCTCGTGCGCGCCCCTCGGACCGCGCATCCGCACGCCGACGAGACAGCCCAGGCAGTGCTGTTCGAATCCCCGGAGAAGCACCGCCGCATGACCGAGTTCCTGGAGAAGAAAAGATGACCGTGATCCCCGACGCGATCGGCGTCATCGGCGGTGGCCGCATGGGCGTGGGAATCGCGCATGCGTTCCTGCTTGCCGGCGCCGAGGTGACGATCCTCGAGCGCGACAACGGCACGGCGGAGCACGCGGCTGCCGAACTGCGAAGGGCGGTCGGCGTGAGCGTGGATCGCGGGGTCACCGATCGCTCCGCCGCCGACCTCGCCGGTGACTCCGCGGTAGCCACCGAGCCTTCAGAACTCGCCGCGTGCGGACTCGTGGTCGAGGCAGTGCCGGAGAACCTGGAGCTGAAGCGGTCGATGCTGCGCCGAGTCGAAGACGTCCTGTCCGCGGACTCCTGGCTGGCCACGAACACATCGTCCCTGTCCATCAGCTCCATCTCCGAAGGGCTCACGCATCCGGAGCGGCTCGTCGGGCTTCACTTCTTCAACCCGGTGCCAGCGTCCACGCTCGTCGAGATCGTGAGGGGACCACGGACGGAGGGCGAGCTGGTGCGGCTGGCGCAGGGCTGGGTCGACGCCATCGGGAAGACCCCGATCACGGTGCTCGACTCGCCGGGATTCGCCAGTTCGCGACTGGGAGTGGTCATCGCACTGGAGGCGATCCGGATGCTCGAAGACGGTGTCGCGTCGGCCGAGGACATCGACTCCGCGATGGTGCTCGGGTATAAGTATCCGGTGGGTCCGCTGCGCCTGACGGACATGGTCGGACTCGACGTGCGCCTGGGCATCGCGGAGTACCTCAGCAGCACGCTCGGCGAGCGTTTCGACCCTCCGCAGCTGCTGCGCGCCAAGGTCGAGGCCGGTCACCTGGGGCGCAAGAGCGGACAGGGCTTCTTCTCATGGGCCGACTGACCGTCCCCTGGGTCATCACACCGGGTGCCCTCGACGACAAGCTGGGCATCACTGTGCTGGAGCAGTCCGCTGAACGAGTCGTCGGCACGATGCCTGTCGAAGGCAACACGCAGTCGCTCGGGCTGCTCCATGGCGGAGCTTCGGTCGCGCTCGGAGAAGCCCTCGGTTCCTGGGCGGCGATGATCCATGCGAGCACGCTCGGAAAGGTCTGCGTCGGACTCGACATCAGCGCCACACACCACCGGAGCGCGCGGACGGGAATGGTCACGGGGACTGCCACCGCGATCTCGCTGGGCCGCACGGTCACGTCCCACGAAGTGGTCATCACCGACTCGAGCGGAGCGCGCTTATGCACCGTGCGCATCACGAACCTCATCATCGACCCGCGGAAGGACCCATCATGACGATGACCGACGACCACACGACCGCATCCACCACGGGCGGCCGCCCGCCGCTCGTGCCCAGTTTCGTCGAGGGCCGATGGTGGCAGCCGACAACCGGAACCGAGGTCCGCGATGCGGCGACCGGCACCCCGGTCGCGCTGGTCGGGGCCGAGGGACTGGACGTCGCCGCGGCCGTCAAGTACGCACGCGGCGTCGGGCAGGCCTCGTTGGGTTCATTCACCTTCCATCAGCGGGCGCTCATCCTGAAAGCGCTCGGAGCACATCTGAACGAGTCGAAGACCGAACTGTACGAGCTGAGCAGCAACACCGGCGCCACCGCACGCGACTCGATGGTCGACATCGACGGGGGCATCGGCGTGCTGTTCACGTACGCCTCGAAGGGCAGACGAGAGCTCCCGAACTCCACCACCCTGGTCGACGGCGCCGCCGAAGGGCTCTCCCGCGATGGGTCCTTCGGCGGCCAGCACCTCTACAGCCGGGTCTCCGGGGTCGCGTTCCAAGTGAACGCGTTCAACTTCCCGGTGTGGGGGATGCTGGAGAAGTTCGCGCCGGCCTTCCTCGCCGGGGTGCCCAGCATCGTGAAGCCGGCGACACCGACCGCGTACCTCACGCAAGCCTGCGTGCGGCTGATGGTCGAATCCGGACTGCTCCCGGACGGGTCCCTTCAGCTCATCAGCGGGTCAGTCCGCGGGTTCCTGGATCACCTCGACCTGCGCGACCGAGTCGGCTTCACCGGGTCGGCATCGACGGCCAAAGCACTTCGCGAGGACGGCGGCGTCATCGACCGGGGAGTCGTCCTCACCGCAGAGACAGATTCCCTGAACTCCGCCATCCTCGGCCTCGACGCGGAGCCCGGAACGCCCGAGTTCGACGCGTTCATCGCGTCTGTCGCGACGGAGATGACGGCCAAGGCCGGTCAGAAGTGCACGGCCATCCGCCGCGTCATCGTCCCCCGTCCGCGCGTCGATGCGGTCGTCGCGGCCATCGGCGAACGGCTCGCTCAGCGCGTCGTCGTCGGCGACCCCCGCGTTGAGGGAGTCACGATGGGACCGCTCGCCAGCATCGAACAGCGGGACGAGGTGCGCCGCAGCATCGAAACCCTCCTCGCCGGCGGTGCCACACTCGCGATCGGCAGCCTCGAGCCTCCGGCGGTGCCGACCGCGGACGGGATCGTCGACCTCGCTCCGGAGGGCGCATTCCTCGCCCCCGTGCTCCTTCGATTCGAAGACGCCGACGCCGACGTCGTGCATCAAGTCGAAGCGTTCGGACCCGTGGCGTCCGTCATCGGGTACAAGGACACGGCCGACGCGGTCCGCCTCGCCCGACGCGGCGGCGGCTCCCTCGTGGCCACCATCGCCAGTGCCGACCCGGGCATCGTGGCAGAGCTGTTCGAGGGGATCGCGCCGTTCCACGGGCGGGTCCTGGTGCTCGATCGGGATGACGTCAAGACGAGCACCGGACACGGATCGCCCGTGCCCCATCTTGTCCACGGCGGACCGGGACGTGCCGGCGGCGGTGAGGAACTCGGGGGAATCCGATCGGTCCTGCACTACATGCAGCGAACGGCAATCCAGGGCACGCCCAAGGTGCTCACCGCGCTGACCGGGCAGTGGCGAGCCGGTGCGCCGAGCGACCCTTCAGGTGAGCACCCGTTCCGCAAGCCCCTCAGCCGGCTGCGGGTCGGTGACTCAGTCGAGTCTCAGGCCCGCGAGATCACCCTGCAGGACATCGGGCACTTCGCCGACTTCACGGGCGACACCTTCTACGCGCACACGGATGAGCAGGCGGCAGCCGCGAACCCGTTCTTCCCCGGCCGAGTCGCCCACGGCTACCTGCTGCTGTCCTGGGCGGCGGGCCTGTTCGTCGATCCCGCTCCCGGCCCCGTGCTCGCGAACTACGGGCTGGAGAACCTGCGCTTCCTCACACCAGTCGTGCCGGGAGATTCGGTTCACGTCACGCTCACCGCCAAGCAGATCACCCCCCGGGAGAACGAGGACTACGGCGAAGTACGGTGGGACGCCGTGCTTCGGAACCAGGCCGACCAGCCGGTCGCCACCTACGACGTGCTGACTCTCGTCAGCAAGGACTGATGAGCGTCCGTTCAGCGTTCGGCGGGCTGCTGCAGTCCGCCGAACGCAATCGCGATCACGTCGTCAGCGAGCTGATCCGGGGTCAGCGAGCCGTCCGGCTTGTACCACTCGACGATCGAGTTGATCATCCCGAACAGCAGTCTCGTGATTGTGCGCGAGTCGATGTCAGTGCGTACCGAACCGTCCGCGCGAGCCAGATCCACCAACGTGGCGATCTCGTGGTCGAATCGGCGTCGACGTTCCAGCGCCGACCGCTCCAGTTCGGTGTTGCCACGCAGCCGCAGCAGCAGCGTCACGTACGGCAGTTCCCGCACGAGGACGAGCACCGCACCGCGCAGAACGAAGCGCAGCCGGTCTGCGGGAGAGCCATTGCGCGCGCCTGGCTCCTCCAGCACGGATTCGAGGCCGTCAAGAGCCTTGTCCAGCGCGAGACGGAGCAGGTCCTCTTTGCCCGCGACGTGATAGTAGATGGCCGACTTCGTCGTCCCCAGACGCTCCGCCAGAACCCCCATAGACGTGGCGTCGTACCCGCGATCGTTGAACGCGGCCACCGAGATGTCGAGCACCGCCGCCAAGTCGTACGCAGCACGGTTGCCACGGCCGTTCCCTCCGCGGGGAGCCGTAGTGCGCGTGCTCGTGGACTGGCTCATCAGAACATGACTCTAACCGAGGGGATGGTCTTGATCGCCCCCGACACCCATGCTACCCTAACTGAACGATCGGTAAGTTGGCTGCCGATTCGCACCGACCAAGGAGGCTCTGATGGCGACGACCGTCACCCGCGACACTCTCGATGACACCCACGGCGAGGCCGGGCGGGTGCGTTTCGATGAGTTGATCGCCACCGATTCCCGCATCGAGCCCACCGACTGGATGCCCGACGCCTACCGCAAGACGCTAGTACGGCAGATCTCTCAGCACGCGCATTCGGAGATCATCGGGATGCAGCCCGAAGGCAACTGGATCACGCGTGCACCGAGCCTGAAGCGCAAGGCGATCCTCATGGCCAAGGTGCAGGACGAAGCGGGTCACGGCCTGTACCTCTACTCTGCCGCGCAGACCCTGGGCACCGACCGTGAGGAGATGTTCGAGCAGCTCCTCTCCGGCAAGGCGAAGTACTCCTCGATCTTCAACTACCTCACCCCCACCTGGGCCGATATGGGCTCCATCGGCTGGCTCGTCGACGGCGCGGCGATCTGCAACCAGGTTCCCCTCTGTCGCGCGTCGTATGGGCCGTACGGCCGCGCGATGGTGCGGATCTGCAAAGAGGAGTCCTTCCATCAACGACAGGGCTTCGAAATCCTCCTCGCCCTCATGAACGGCACCGACGCGCAGAAGAAGATGGCGCAGGAGTCCGTGAACCGTTGGTACGCGCCAGCGCTGATGATGTTCGGTCCGCCCGATGATGACTCACCGAACTCGAAGCAGAGCATGGACTGGAAGATCAAGCGTTTCAGCAACGACGAGTTGCGCCAGCGCTTCGTGGATATGCTCGTACCTCAGGCTGAGATTCTCGGCATCACCCTGCCCGACCCAGACATCAAGTGGAACGAGGAGCGGGGACACTACGACTTCGGCGAGCTGGACTGGTCCGAGTTCTATGACGTGCTCAAGGGCAACGGACAGGCCAACACGGTGCGCCTCGCGAGGCGTCGTGCTGCGCACGAAAACGGCGCCTGGGTGCGCGAAGCTGCTCGCGCCTACGCAGACAAGCAGGCAACGCTGGCCGCTGAGCTGCTTCCGGTGGCATCATGACCAGCCCGGGCGATTCGGGCACACGGGAGCAGTGGCCGCTGTGGGAGGTCTTCATCAGATCCTCGCGGGGGCTGTCCCACGTTCACGCCGGATCGCTTCACGCACCCGACGAGACTATGGCCGTCCGCAATGCCCGCGACCTCTACACGCGACGCAATGAGGGCGTCTCGGTCTGGGTGGTGCGCGCCTCCGCGATCACCGCATCAGATCCCGACGCCAAGGGCGCCTTCTTCGAGTCGCCTCAGGGCAAGGACTATCGACACGCCACCTACTACACGGCCAGCGAGGAGGTGCCTCACCTATGAACATGTCCCGGAAGCAGGCACCCGCGCAGGTGGTCACCCCGGAGTCGATCGCAGACAGCGTCGGCTCAGCGGGTCTGCGCGCCCCGGAGGCCGTCGCACAGTACGCGCTGGGGCTCGGGGACGACGCCCTGATCCTCGCGCACCGTCTCGGAGAGTGGATCTCGAACGCGCCGGAACTGGAAGAAGACATCGCGCTGGGCAACATCGGCCTAGACCTCCTCGGCCATGCGCGGAGTCTGCTCAGCTACGCCGGATCGGCATGGGGCAAGAGCGAGGACGACCTCGCATACTTCCGCGACGAGCCTGAGTTCCGCTGCCGCCAGCTGTTCGAGCAGCCCATCGGCGACTTCGGCCACACCATCGCCCGCCAGCTGATCGCCTCCGTGTACTTCAACGGCCTCTACCGTCAGCTCACTGCCTCGTCCGATAACACCCTCGCGGCGATCGCTGCCAAGGCGATCAAAGAAGTCGACTACCACCTCGACCACTCCACGCAGTGGCTGATGCGACTGGGCCAGGGCACCGACGAGTCCAACCGTCGGATGCAGGCCGGCCTGACCGCTATCTGGCCGTTCGTGGACGAGCTGTTCCGGCCCGAGCCGAACGCAGACGAACTCGCCGGCATCGCCGCGGACTCCGAGGCACTCCGGAACGAGTTCGACGCACTCGTTCCCAAGCTGCTCGAAGACGCCGGGCTGGAGGTTCCCCCGAGCGCCTTCGCCCGAGGAGGCGGTCGAGAGGGCGTCCACTCTGAGGCATTCGGACCACTTCTCGCCGAGATGCAGGTTCTGGCCCGTGCGCACCCAGGAGCGAAGTGGTGACCGCCGCGACCGCGCAAACCGCCCGACCTCGGCCGGCGGCCGGCCTCGAGGCGGAACTGTGGGACCTCGCGGCGACCGTTGTCGATCCCGAGGTGCCGGTGCTCACCATCGAAGACCTCGGGGTGCTCAGATCCGTTTCGACGGACGGCTCCTCGGTGCGAGTCCAGATCACCCCGACATACTCAGGGTGCCCCGCGATCGACGCGATGCGCGACGACATCGTCTCGACCCTGACCGCCCACGGGCATCCCGACGTGACCGTCGACGTGGTGCTGTCGCCCGCATGGACGACCGACTGGCTCAGCGATGCCGGTCGGCACAAGCTCGAGGAGTACGGCATCGCTGCCCCCGCTCCACGACGGACCGATGGGGTGGTCGGCCTGGGCCTCGGCATCCGCTGCCCGCGGTGCGGCTCGCTGCACACCCGGCAGATGTCACGGTTCGGGTCGACGTCGTGCAAAGCCCTCTACGTGTGTCAGCGCTGCCAAGAACCGTTCGACTACTTCAAGGAGCACTGACGATGACCGTCACGACCGACATCGACGAAGCTGACGGGTTCGGCCCGGTGCGGACCACCCGGCGCCGTGCCTCGTTCCACACCCTCCGCATCGACGGCATCCGCCAGCTGACCGACGACTCGATCGAGGTCGCCTTCGTCGTCCCGGAGGAGTTCGCTGACAGCTACGACTACGCGCCCGGCCAGTACATCGCGATCCGCACCGCCCTGGACGGCCAGGATGTGCGACGCAGCTACTCCATCTGCCAGGCGCCGGCCCGCGGCGAGCTCAAGGTCGCCATCAAACGCGACCTCGGCGGTCTCTTCTCCACCTGGGCAATCGAGAACCTCAAACCGGGGATGCAGCTTGACGTCATGAGCCCCGAGGGGAAGTTCACCTCGCAGATCCCTGTCGGCACATCCCACTTCGTCGGAATCGCGGCCGGCTCGGGCATCACGCCGATGATGGCGCTGATCGAGAGCACGCTGGCCTCCTCCCCGGACAGCCGGTTCTCCCTCGTCTACTCCAACCGCACGGCGATGGACACCATGTTCGTCGACGAACTCGCCGACCTCAAGGATCGCTACACCTCGCGACTGGCGCTGCACCACGTCTTGACGCGGGAGCGGCGGAGCTCGGAGCTGCTGTCGGGCAGGCTCGATGCCGCTCGCTTCCGCAACCTCCTCCATTCGCTGATCCGCCCAAGTGACATCGACGAGTGGTTCATCTGCGGACCATTCGATCTCGTGCAGCTCTGCCGTGACATCCTCGACGAGCTCGGCGTCGACGTGTCAGCCATCCGCTACGAGCTGTTCACGACAGGGCGGCCCGAGCGCCCCGCGGGTCAGAGCGGACGCCCCGTGGATGCCGCGGACGATCAAGCCGTTCATACGATCTCCTTCCGTCTGGATGGAACGACGTCCACCGTGACGACGGCGGTGCACAGCAACGAGAGCGTCCTGAACGCCGCGCTTCGGGTGCGTGGCGATGTGCCGTTCGCCTGCGCAGGTGGCGTGTGCGGAACCTGTCGCGCCGTGGTGACCGAAGGCACGGTGGAGATGGTCGAGAACTATGCGCTGGAACCCGATGAGCTGGAACGCGGGTACGTCCTGACCTGCCAATCCATCCCGACCAGCGACAAGGTCGTTGTCGACTACGACGCCTGACACCCAAGGAGCACCATGCCCGTAGACGTCACCGTCGATGCCGGGATCGCTGAGATCGTCCTCAACCGGCCGGAGAAACTGAACGCGCTCGATCCAGAGCACCTCGCGGAGCTCGCGAATGCGCTCACGACTGCGGAGCAGGCCGGAGTCCGCGCGCTGCTGCTCCGAGGTGAAGGGCGGGCGTTCTGCGCCGGCCGGGATATCTCCGATATCAGTCCGGCGACCGACGACGCCCACGCCTTCCTCTCCGACGTGGTGACGCCAGTGCTTCGCCAACTCGCCGCCTTCCCCGCCCCCACATTCGCCGCCGCTCAAGGGGCGACACTCGGGATCGGCCTGGGAATCCTGATCGCCACCGACGTCGTCTATGTCGGTGAACGCGCACGGTTTGGATCGCCGTTCGCCAACCTGGGTGCCACGCTCGACTCCGGCGGCCACGCTTTGTTCGTCGAACGGCTCGGAGCTCACCGAACTCTCGATCTCATCTATACGGCGGAGCTGATGACGGGTGGCGAGGCGGTTGCCGGGGGCCTGTTCAGCCGTGTCGTCCCCGATGACGAGCTGTTGGAGTTCACACGGGAGCGGGTTCGGAAGGTATCGACGGGTGCGACGACCGCGCTTCTGGCGAGCAAAGCACTCGTCGCCGAGCTGCGCGACAACCGCGTCGGTCTGTGGGACTCCATAGATGCGGAGAACGCTGCGCAAGGAGCCCTGTGCGCGACGGACGACTACGCGGAGGGCTTCGCTGCCTTCCAGGAGAAGCGTCCGCCAACGTTCGCCGGGCGGCGTTGAACCGAGATGTCGTCCCTGCCCGTCGACGTTGACGCTGACCGGATCACCTTCCGCCACCTCGCAGCTCGCAGCGACGCCGCGTCATCTGGCTGGTTCATTGCAGCTGGACGCATGCTCGAATGGATCGACCGGGCAGGGTATGCCTGCGCGGTGGGGTGGAGCGGCACCTATTGCGTCACCGCGTACGTCGGCAACGTCCACTTCACACGCCCGGTGCGGCCCGGCGACCTCGTAGAGACCAGAGCACGAGTGATCTACACCGGCCGAACGAGCATCCATGTTCTGGTCTCTGTGGCGACCGCGGATGTCGCTGTGCAGCTGTTCACCACCGCAGCGCATTGCATCCTGGTCTTCGTCGCGCTCGATGAGGGCGGCGCTCCCGTCGAGGTGCGACCATGGACACCGAGGTCCATCTACGACTCGCTGCTGAGGAGCCACGCCGAAGAACGCATACGACCCCGTGACGCTATCAGGGCGGCCACCGACGCGCAGGAGTACACCGCGGCCGGCAGCACTCCGCGCTCGCACTTGCGTTTTATCGCAGCTCAAGGCGACGCCAACTGGCGCGGAAACTCTCACGGCGGCACCGTCATGCGATGGATTGACGAAGCAGCGTTCGCGTGTGCCGCCTCATGGAGCAGCGCCGACGCGGTGGCCGTCTATTCAGGGGGCATTCAGTTCTTCCGTCCCATCCCCATCGGACGCATCGTCGAAGTCGAGTCTCGCCTCATTCACGTAGGCGCGCGCAGCATGCACATCGCAACTCAGGTTCGATCCGCCCCGATCGACAGGCCCAACGATCGCGAACTGACAACACGCTGCATCTCCATCTACGTCGCCCCAGGAGACGACGGAAGGGCAGCAAAGCTGCGGCCGCTCCCGCTCAACAACGACGAGGACGTCGCTCTCGACAGGCACGCTATCGAGCTCATGAAGATGCGTTCCTTCATGCCGGCAATCCCCGTCGACGTGTTCGACCTGAACTGAACCTTGGGGTTCGACGGCTGACCCTAGGGGCACCTGTTCCAGATGCGCTCTGGCGGGACACCTTTGCCACGACGGAGCACTTGTCCCGATTGATATGCGCGAGGAGCGATAGCAGCGCTCCAGTCGTTCATAGGGTGGTCTCATGCTGCACTTGCTGGTGGACACCTCGAGCGAGTACGGCTAGCGCAGCAATGCCACGCCCGCACAGCACGCGCCGGGCACGCGCTTACGAGGAGAGTGCCGCGCGCAGCTTGGCCGTTGTTGCCGGGTCGAGCCAGTCGGGCCAGGACTCGGCCGGCAGCACGAGCGGGCCACGCGGATGGGTGTCGAGCCCGAATACGGGACTGGGAAGGGCGCTCGAGCTTGCACAGAGTGGTCCGCTCCTCAAACGGAGAGGCGGACCACTCGTGTGCTGCTAGGGGAGTGGATCAGCCTTCATCGTCATGATCGAGGCTGCCGAGGTCGTCGAGCGCGCCGTTCTCCAGATCCTCCTCTCGCACATAGCCGTTCCGCTCCCGGTAGATCGCCAGCCGGCGACCGAACGCCAGGACACCGAATCCTGCGAGCAGCAGAATCCCGGCGCCGATCCCGAAGGGCAGCGGCCAGTCGCCACCCCCGGTGTACGCCAGCTCCCCGGGCAGCGGAGCGGGCGGCGTCGGCGTCGGAGACGGCTTCTCCGAGACGAGCGTGGTCTCGCCAGGTGCTCCGCAGACCCCACGGGTGAGCTCCGCCCCCTCGATGTCGTAAACCGTCTCGACCCAGTAGTAGGTTCCGATCGTCTCGAACACGACGGACTCGGAGATGTACTCGCCGGCTCCGTCGAGCGGGATCGGCTCGGTCGTCTGCACGAGCTCGTCGGCGGTGCAGGTCGGCTCGTCGCCGCCCTGCAGGTACGTCTCGAAGGTCAGCGCGGCACCTTCCGGGACCGTGCCGGTCACGGTCGCGGTGTCGGTGGCGGGCTTGCCGAGCTCGACCTCCGGTGTCGCTTTCGTCGTCACGGCCAGCGGTTGCGGCTGAGCGGTGACGACGGTCGTCTCGCCTGGCGCGCCGCACACGCCCTCGGCCAGCACTTCCTCGTCGGAGTCGTACAGCGTCTCGATCCAGTAGACCGCCCCGGTGTCGGTGGTGGTGGTCGTTCCGGAGCGGTAGACCCCGGCCTGGGTGACGGCGATCGGCTCGGAGACGTAGAACGGCTCCTCGCACACCGGCGCCTCGTCCGGGGGCTGCGGCCCGTAGGCGCGGAACACGAGGGTCGATCCGGCGGGGACGTCGCCCTGCACGAGCGCGAGGTCCTCGAACGGCTCGCCGACCTGCGCCTCCGGGGTCGCTTGGGTGATGACGGTCACCGGGATCACCGGCGGTGTGGGCGGTGGCACGTAGAAGCGCTCCAGCACGTCGGCGGGGCTCGAGGTGTACGGCCGCACTCGGTCGTCCCCGGCGAAGCTGCTCACCACGACGTAGTAGCCAGGCTCCGTGGGCGTGATGCGGTCGCTGTCCGTGTAGCCGAGCTGGTAGACGCCGTTGCGCGCGGGAGTCGTCAGCCGGGTGAGCACCGGTGCGGTCGACAGGTCGAGGTCGTCGGTGAGGACCGTGTCGGTGGCGAACGGGCCGTAGACGACGTGCGTCACCTCGTCGGTGTCGGCCTGCCAGTAGCCGTCGCCGTGGAAGTCGCCGTGATCGGCGGGGAAGCCGGTCACGGTCACCACGTCGAAGGCTCTGCCGCCCGGGTGCACGTTGTACTCGCGCAGCAGCGACGAGGTGTGTAGGGGCCACCGCACCGAGGTCGACTCGACCGGGATGCCGTAGCGGTCGGCCCAGTCGTCGGCCAGGTAGGGGCGTACCCAGTCCGGCTGGGAGGCCTTCTTCATCTCCCACACCCAGGTCACGAATCCGCCTGCGGGAGCGACGACCATCGGGGCGATGTATCGGCCGGGGCCGGTCGCGGTAATTGTCACCGTGCCGATCGGCACCGCGTCGGGGTTGATCGTGGCGGACTCGGTGGGCGGGCGCACGCCGGGCACCCGATAGAGGGTGCCCTCGAACACGACGGGGATGGGCTCGCCGTCGACGCGCAGCCAGGGGCCGTTGCCGCTGGAGACGACGATCGTGTCGGTCAGCGGGTCGCCGGCGACCGCGAGGTGCTGGTCGGCCGTGGAGACGGCCTGCGGCTGGAACGGCGTGACCGACGACTCGGCGACCCTCCCGAAGCGATCGGTGAACGAGCCGGTCAGGTATTGCGCGTACTCGCCTTGATCCTCCTTCGTGATCTTCCAGACCCAGGTGTAGAACCCGGAGCTGGGCGCCTCGATCATCCCCGGCGACGTGTATGAGCCCGCGCCTGTCAGCGTGACCTGCTCGACCCCGGCGACCGGTGCCCCCAGCGGTGGGGAGTCCGCCTCCCTCGGCTGCTGGTCGAAGGGACCGTAGAGCGTGCCCTCGGCGGCGATCGGGATGCGGGAGCCGCCCAGCCGCGTCCAGGTGCCCTTCGTCAGGGTCACCTCGAGCTGGTCGACGAACGCGTCGCCCTCCGTCACGTAGCGGGAGGAGACCTGCGTGGCGATCACGGGCTGGAAGTCGAGGTCGATGACCGGCGTTTGCGCCGACGCCGACAGCGATGCCGGCGAGCCCGCGACCGAGGCGATGATCCGCTGCTCGTCGCCGGCGGAGGTGTAGAGCGACAGCTTCGCCCCGTACCCGTCCCCGGAGACGCTCATCGACGCACCGATCTGATAGGACGGTGCGCCATCCGCCGGAGTGCCCGTGATCCCGAACTGCCCGGCGCCGACGGTGCGGCTGCTCGACCCGTTGCCGAACACGGCACCGGTCAGGTTCACCGTGCCCTGCAGGTGCGACGGGTTCGCGGCGACCGTGAGCGTGCCGGCGTACTGATCGGCCATGTCGATCGCGAGCGACAGCGACGGATCGACGACGGCATTGACGGGCGCCTCGGCGCGCATCGTGGCGAGGTTCGACAGGATCGTCCCGCGCACGCCCGCGGGTGCGCGCGCGACGTAGTAGTCGTCGCCCGACATGCCGTGCGAGTTGTAGACGCCGGGATCTCCCACCGACCACACGTACAGCGCGACCGCGGCCGTCACGGTCGGGTCGCCCGACTGGCCCCAGCGCGCGAGGACGTAGTTCAGCTCGGCGATCTGCTGACGGCTCAGCGAATCCAGCGACGTGATCGTCTGCGGCTCCGAGGTCGGCGAGAACGGCGCGTTCATGCCCAGGTCGATGCAGTACGCCTGACGCCCATCCGAGTCGGTGCTGTACGAGCCCAGCCACCCTTCTCCGATGTCGTAGCCGACTCCGTGACTACCCGCGTGGGCGGGCGAGGCGCCGGCGAGCATGGTGCCGATCGCGATGATCAGGATCACCAGGGTGGCGACCAGCCGTGCCCCTCGTCGTCGTGTGGGCGGATCGCCGGCCCCTGGTGAGCCGACGGTGATTGCAGATGACATGCGCTTCCTCTCGATCTCGGTCGTGGACTTCGCCGCGGAGGAGAGGTAGGGGCACGACATCTCCAGTTGCCTCGTGCGTGCGAGGGGCGCACCTGGGAGTGTGACGGTTTCGATCCGAGTGATGAGCGCGGGGCAGGGCTATCGCTACTTGCTGGACTCGGTCGTCGCCGGAGACGGGCAACGCGACGCGGCACAAGCGCTGACTCGGTACTACAACGAGTCCGGGACTCCGCCCGGTCATTGGGTCGGTGCGGGCTCGTCTGGGTTCGACGGTCTTGATACCGAGGCTGATGTGACCGAGGCGCATCTGCGTCGTCTGATGGGCTTCGGGCAGGATCCCGTGACCGGCAGCCAGCTCGGGCGCCCGTACCGGAAGTTCGCGACCACGCAGGAGCGTGTCGACCGCCGTATCGCGGGTCTCCCTGACACGTTGAGCCCCGCTGAGCGGGCCGAGCAGCGGGTCATGATCGAGGCTGAGGAGCACGCGAAGCCGACCGGCGCGCCGGTAGCCGGGTTCGATCTGACGTTCTCGGCGCCGAAGTCCGTGTCCACGTTGTGGGCCGTCGCCGATGCGGGCACCCAGGCCCTCATCGCGCAAGCGCATCACGCCGCGATGCGTGATGTGATCGAGCTGGTCGAACGTGACGTCGCGATGACCCGGGTCGGGGCTGCGGGTCCGCGAGGCGCGGTCGCGCAGGTCGAGGTGCGCGGAGTCGTCGGGGCCGCCTACGACCACTACGACTCCCGGGCCGCCGATCCTCAGTTGCACACGCACGTTGTGGTCGCCAACCGCGTGCAGGGCGCCCATGACAGGAAGTGGCGCACCCTCGACTCACGCGCGTTGCATGCCGCGGTGAGCGGGTTATCGGAGCATTACAACGCGCTCTTGTCGGACCATCTCGCCCGGCTGCTCGGGGTGGGATGGGAGGCGCGAGAACGCGGCCCGGGCCGGATGACGGCGTGGGAGATCGCCGGTGTCCCACAGCCGCTGATGGACGAGTTCTCCTCTCGTACCCGTGACATTGAGCGCAGTAAGGACCGGCTGGTGGCCGAGTACACCGAGCGACATGGTCGGGCGCCGTCGCGGAAGATGCTGTGGCAGATCCGCCAGCAGGCCACCCTGGAGACGCGGCCGGAGAAGCAGAAGCACTCCCTCGCCGAGCTGACCGGCCAGTGGCGCGGCCGTGCCGGACGCGTCCTGGACGAGGACCCCGTCGGCTGGGCAAGACAGGTGGTCGCTGCGGGCTCGCATGACGCGTTGCTGCGTGCCGATGACGTCGATCTCGAGGAGATCGATCGCCTTGCGCACGTCGTGGTGGTGCAGGTCGCGGACCGGCGCTCGACGTGGCGACGGTGGAACCTCCATGCCGAAGCGGTCCGGCAGACGATGGATCTGCGCTTCGTCTCCACCGCCGACCGGGAGGCGGTCGTCGGCCTGATCGTCGATGGCGCCGAGGCCGCGTCGCTGCGCCTCACCCCGCCCGAACTCGCCTCCAGCCCCGCCACGTTCCGCCGAGCCGACGGCGCGAGCGTGTTCCGGCCAAAGGCGTCCACCGTCTACTCCTCGGAGGCGGTCCTCGCGGCGGAGGATCGACTCCTCGCCTTCGCCGAGCAACGGACCGCTCCCACGGTCGATCTGGCCGCCGTGGAGCGGGCATCCCGCGCCAGCGGGAAGCGGCGGGCGCTGTCGGCGGATCAGCTTGACGCGCTTGCGAAGGTCGCCGTCTCCGCCCGGGTCGTCGACGTTCTGGTGGGGCCGGCGGGGGCGGGAAAGACCACGACTATGAGCGCGCTCCGACAGGCCTGGGAATCGAGCCACGGCAGGGGTTCTGTCGTCGGACTCGCCCCGTCGGCCGCGGCCGCCCAGGTGCTCGGCGAGGAGCTGCGGATCCCGACGGAGAACACCGCGAAATGGATCCACGAGCACAAGCAAGGCAGCTGGGACCTCAAGCCCGGCCAGCTCGTGATCATCGATGAAGCGTCCCTCGCGGGGACGTTCGCGCTCGACCACATCGCGACCCATGCGGCCGAGGTCGGTGCGAAGGTCTTGCTCGTGGGCGATTGGGCCCAGCTGCAGGCCGTGGACGCCGGCGGCTCGTTCGGACTGCTCGTGCGCTCCCGCGATGACGCCCCAGAGCTGTTGGACGTGCGACGGTTCCGCAACGTGTGGGAGAAGCGCGCGTCCCTCCAGTTGCGCATCGGCGACACCGACGTCATCGACAGCTACCTCGCCCACGACCGGGTCACCGGCACCGACCGCGACGGCGTCCTCGACGCCGCCTACCAGGGATGGCTCGCCGACCAGCGGGCAGGCAAGAGCAGCGTGCTGATCGCCGAAGCCCGCGAGACCGTCAGCGACCTCAACGACCGTGCCCGCACCGACCGAGTCCTCGCCGGTCTCGTCGAGGAAGGCGGCATCCGCCTGCACGATGGCACCCGCGCATCCCGGGGCGACATCGTGATCACCCGCCGCAACGACCGCCGCCTAGCTCTCGGGCGCAGCTGGGTGAAGAACAACGACCGCTGGATCGTCACGACCGCGAACGAGGACGGGTCGCTCACCCTGCGCCGCGAGAAATCCCGGTGGCGCACCACGCTCACCCTGCCTGCCGCCTACGTCGCCGAGAACGTGGAGCTCGGTTACGCGATCACCGCTCACCGTGCGCAGGGCGCGAACGTCGACACGGCGCACGCGGTCGTGTCCTCCCCGGAGATGACCCGCGAGGCCTTGTACGTCGCGATGACCCGCGGCCGCGAGTCGAACCGGGTCTACGTGGCCACCGACGAGCAGCACCTCGAGGAGCATCAGCACCGTGCCGACCTGCAGATGACTGCCCGGTCGATCCTGTTCGGCATCCTGCAGCACACCGGCGCCGAGCTGTCGGCGCACGAGACGATCACCGCTGAGCACGACGAATGGGCCTCGATCGCGCAGCTCGCCGGCGAGTACGACACGATCGCGCAGACCGCCCAGCACGAGCGATGGATCTCCCTCCTGGAGCAAGGCGGCCTCGACGAGTCCACGATCGACGAGCTCATCGACACCGACGCCTACGGCATCCTCACCACCGAGCTGCGCCGCCTGGAAGCCGAAGGGCACAACATCGATGACCTGCTGCCGCGAGTCATCCGCGCCGGCGGCCTCGAGGGCGTCGACGACCTCGGCTCGCTGCTGCGCTATCGCGTCCAAGTCGTCGCCGCCCGCTACCAGCCAGCCGCGCGTCAGCGCCAGCTGATCGCTGGCCTCATCCCCAGGGCGAGCGGGCCGATGGTCGAGGACATGCAGCGAGCCCTCACCGAACGCGAGGCACTCATCCTCCAGCGCGCACGCACCCTCGCCGAAGCGGCCATCGTCGAGCAGCCGCCGTGGGTACAGCACCTGAACGTTGCAGGCGCGGGCACTGCCGAGCAGAAGCAGGTCCTGCTGCATCTGACCACGGTTGCCGCGTATCGGGACCGCTACGGGATCACCGCCACCTCGAGTGCGCTCGGGTCGATCCCGGAGGGTGACGCGCAGCGCGTCGACTATGAACGTGCCCGTGCCGCCGTCCGAGAGCTGGGCGAAGTCTCGGAGATGGACCTCGGCTCGGCACCGAGCCGAGAGGCGCCGGTGCGGGAGCTCTGAGCCGTCCCTCTACCGCACGTCGGAGGAGGGGCGTATCCTCAAATCAGCGGTAGGAAGACTCATTGACCGTGCCAGGCCCTTGCGGGATTGGCATGGTGGCCCCGCAAGGGGAAGACCTCATTCGCACAAGGCCTCACCGCCCACTCGGGACTGTGCCCCGGAGAACGCGATGAGGAGTCTGCTGTGCTGATCTATCTGCTCTTGGTCCTGAGCGTCCGCGTCCGCAATTTCATGCGCGTCTGGATGCCGACGAACATCTTCCTCGACTACCTGCGCACGCGCCGTGGCGGCAAGCGCGACGGGACCGCACTCCTCGTCGGCGCCAGCTACCTCGCCCTCGCCATCGGCTGCGCCCGGGCGGTCGAGCTGGGCTGGCCCGGATGGCTCTACCTCGCCTTCTGGCTCTTCCTGTGGAACGCGAGCAAGTTCCTCCTCTTCCCACCCATCGAGGCCGGCCGGCGCCGGGTCCACCGTCTGCGCGCAGTCCGTGCCCGGCTCTCGCAACGCCTCGCCGCGCCCGACGGCGCGAGTGCTCAGGACCTGACGCCCCAGCAGCAGACCGGGGTCGACTACGTGGGCACCGGACGCTGAAGCGGCCGCCTACTCCGTCTCATCGAGCGTGTGGCGCACGGCCTGCGCGATCGTGTAGCGCGAGACCCGACGGCTCGGATCCCCGTGCGCATAAAGATCCTCGACAACCTCCAGCACCGGACCCAGCACGTCCGCGGTCAGCTTGTGCGGCACCGACAGCACAAGCTCAGTGGCCTCGTCCAGCGTGTACGAGCCCGTCTGGGTGGACGCGAGGTGGTCGATCATCAGTCCGAGCTGCTCCCGCACGGACTCCTCGATCGACAGCTCCACCACGTCACCATCGGCCTCGAACGAGGCAAGCGCTGCGGCATCCCGCTCGCGCTCGAGGAGGTACTCCCATTCCGCTGGTTCCACCACGCGCAAGTCGTCGTCCAGGAGGCCGCTCGTGTCGATGACGTATTCGCTCTCGCCGCGGGTCTCGTGGAAGTACGCCATCACCAGCTCGCGCGGCGCGTCGATCTCGAAGATCTGGTGTGCGTGCCCGGACACCGCGCCGATCCGGGTCGCGAACCAGTGCGCCCGCTCGAAGCTCGTCGTCCACGACAGCCCCAGCTCGTGCCCTTCCGTCGCCGCACGATACAGCGGCAGCGTCTCCGGCACCGACGAGAGATCGCGCAGCTCGTGCTCGTGGAGGTACTTCCCGTCGGCGCCGGCGACGTCGAACGCGTACCGCCAGACGTCGTAGTCGGCCGCGCGGCCGGGCCATTCGCAGGTGGTCCAGGCGTCCTCGAGGCCAATCCTGATCTGTTGCGGATCGGTGAGCACGTCCATCGCGATCGCCGTCAGCAGGATCGCCGGCTTGTCGTTCCGGCCCGCTCGTGCCGACAGGTCCTCCCACCTCATCGGCGGCGCCTCGCCCCGAGGGTGCTCGCGCACGGGACCTCCTCTCGCCAGATCATGTGTCTGTTGTACCTCGTACATTCCACGATCTCGCTCATCATGAGGCCCGCCGGCCGGTGACCGATCCATGACCGAAAGGTAGGAGTGAGTCATGGCGACGCCCTCTGGAGTCCTTGAGGGGCGGGCGTCTACGCAAAAAGGTCGGACGGCCCCCGGTAGTCGAGCTCGACGACACCGCCGACTCCGGTCCCAGTGACTTTCAGCAGCCCCTGACGGCGCGGGTTCAGGTGCGCGACCAGTACCCCGACTTGACGACCATCTGCTGACTCGATCACGGTTGTTCCGTCCGCATGGGGGAGCGCCCGGTATGGCTCGCCGGAGCCAGGCTGGAAGTCCTGAATCCAGGTCACTATCGACTCGTGAACTTCATGAACCCACGTTCGCTGGCGAGACGTGACAGTGCGCGTGGCGAAACTCATCCACAGTTCGTGGGTGGTCAGAGTCGGCCACGCTGTGTCTCCGGCTGCGAGTTGTGTCGCGTCGGACGTCATCCACTCATGTAACCCGCCAAGCGTCGAGAACTCGGCTCCGGTTGATTCCACCGCGGCGAGCGCTCCCGATCGTGAGGCGAAGCCTGCTCGCATCAGTGTCGACGCGGCCCTGTTCAGGGTGCCGGCTTCTACAGCGGCGACGCTCAGTCCGGTCTCCGGACTGGATAGGTCCCAGGGGAATGCATCGGGAGTGGGATGTGCTGCAGCGCGGACACGGACGGCTTCGAGCGCCCACGGGAGTCGGTATGCCAGGGTGTCTTCGATGAACTCAGCCGTTTCGAGGCTGTCGTCCGCCGCGATGTCTGCGACAGGGCGCCCTCGCAGCCACCCGACCAGGATCTCCTCCCAGTTGTCTGGTCGAGTCTTGGGAGTGAAGGGGAAGATATCGAGCACGATCCTGGCGAAGCGGGTGATCGCGTCGATCGCTTCGTCGTCCATGCCGAGTTGGATGGCTGCTTCGGCGATTTGCAGGTGACGGTTGAGTTGCTCAGCATTTGAATCGAGATCCCGGCCGGTCGCGAGGCCAACGCCGGCCAGGTAATAGCCGCGCCGCTGATCCGGAGTCGTGGTCCGCCAGATGACTCCAGCTCGGGCTACGAGACCTGTCCGCAGGGCGTTGCGCACAGGTTCCTGGTAGCGAGCGACTGTCCGTGCCCACAGCGATGAAGCGAGAACTGCATCGAGCGCGGCGCCGAGATCCTGCTCTGTGACGGAGGAGTCGCTGAGCAGTCCGAGGATCGCGCAGTCCAGGCTCGCGAGTTGGCCCGGCCAGATTTTCATGGCTTCGCTCGCGGTCTCTTCGTCTTCGGCGGCAATTGCTGGGAAGGACCAGTCGGCAAGCCCCGTGACGTACTCAGTGAAGTCGTCCCAGTCGACCTCGCCGAGACTGTCGGACATTCTCTTGAGCATGGTGGTGAGGAGTCGGACGAGTCCGCTCTGCATATCCCGCAACTGGGAATCTTCGACGAGCTGTTGCCAGTTCTGTCGTGCTCGTCGGGTGGGCTCGAACATCGGATGCACCACGAGTCCGGATGAGTCGACGAACGCTCGTCCGGCTCGGCCGACGATATTGCGGAACTCGGCGGCGTCAATGATCTTCCGGTTGCGCCACAGACTATGCACCACAAGCGCGCTCGCCGATAGGTTCAGTCCCTGCGCCAGCGTGGGGGAGGAGATCGTAATCTTCAGTTCTCCCTGTTGCAGAAGTTTTTCGACTTCCTTGCGGTAGGGCCCTGGCAGAGAGCCGTGATGGATGGCGACACCCATGCGTAGGCAGGCAAGGAGAGGATGGTCGGCCCCGAACCATTCTTCACCGATACTGAGTGCGGTGTTCAGGACAGTCGGGTCGCCGTCGAAGACATTGCGGAGCGCGCCTTGCCGGGCCAGCTTGACGACCAGCTTGGCGAACGCGTTGACGGACGTCTTCAGCGGGCAGAACACCAGGACGGTCTGGCCATCGTCGACCAGGCGCAAGGCGGTGGCCAGAGTCAGCTCTTGCGCGTCTTTCGGGAAAGGGAGCTTGCGTTGCTTGCTGGGGACGATCTCCGCGGTGAGGAACCGGGGCACATACGGTTCCTCACCGCCGACAGTGATGTTCAGCCTCGCGTTGTCTTCGCGCCAGACGACTTCTCCGTACCGGAGGATGGTGGGACGCCAGTCACTACTGATCAATCCATCGGGTTCATCGTCGGTGAGCCAACCGACGAAATCCTTCACCTCATCGCCCTCGGGCAGGATCGCTGAGAGGCAGATGATGCGACGAGTCTTCGCGTCCGGGCGACGGAGAAGTCGCTGAATTTGGACCTCGTACCGCACCTCCCGCTCGTTCGCTCCGATCATGTGTCCCTCGTCGAGCACGATCAACCCGACATCGTTGAGTAGACCGGGATCGTTGCGGAGCGCGAAGTCGAGCTTCTCGGGAGTTGAGACCACAATGTCGCGCTCCTGGAGGATGCTCTCGTCGACATCGCTGACCCCAGTGGTGCCGTACAAGGACGAGATGGTCTTGCCGAGAGGGACGAAGGTGTGTTCCAGAGCGGTCTCCGTCTGTGCGGACAGCGCCCGGAGCGGGGTGACGAACACCACGCGTTTGCCTTCGGCCAGGGTCGCGAGGATACACAGTTCTGCGATGCGAGTCTTGCCGGCGCTCGTGGGCAAGGAGAGCACGAGATTGTCTTGGGTATTGAGTACCCGTGACGCGGCTTCCAGTTGGGAGGGCCAGAGGTCGATCTCGGAGCGCCGTCGGCGGAAGAGCGAGGCGATGAACGTGGCGCGCAGGCGATCCCAGTCGCCAGCGTCCCCGTTTCCCGGACCCGTCGGCAGGACCACGTGGAAGCTGGACTCCCACAGGCCCCGCAGCAGGTGGATCGCCAGCCGATGACACCACCACTGCGGCACCATGCTCAGAGCGGCCGCGCCGCGCATTCCCACCTCGAGCCGTGCAATGGCGTCCGTGAGGAGAGCAGGCTCACCACGTTCGAACGCCAACATGGCCACGCTGATCGCACCCATGAACGCGTCGGTCATCGCGGTGTCGACCACATCCAGGACATCGGCTCCGCCCTCAAGGTCGTCGTTACCGTTGTCCGGATCGAGCGTGGAACGCAACTCCTCGGCAAGGCTCGCATCCGACGCCTTGTCATCCGCGCGGCTTCCAGAGACGAGCCTCGTCAGGGTGTCCAGATCCCGGAGCATGAGCAGCACCAAGGATCGCTCGGTGGGGGACACGTTCTGATCGTTACGCGTCGCTGCCAGAAGGGAATAGGCCCGCGCTGAGTATCGTGCGAGATGAAAGCCTGCTGCGGCCACCACCCGATGAAAACTCAACTCTGGCGTCGCCTCCCCGCGGGCGATGACCGATTCGATCGCTGACGCTGCGTTCTCGAACGCCCGCCGAGACACTTCGGCAGATCCCTCCAGATCGCTCAGCTCCAGTCCGTGCTCCAGAAGCGCGTAACCGTAGGAGAGGAGATCGTGGCTCAGTAGGACGTCAAATGGGGGAGCGTCCTCTGGGAGAGCCCCATCGCGCCATATCATTGCGCGCGCCTCTCCACGGGCAAGGAGTCGCCCACGGAAGCCGGACGCTGTTGCCCGATCGATCGCGGTTTCGAGATCCTCAACGCGTCCGGGCATCACGGATCACCTCTTCGAAGACTCGACGGATGAACGCCTGGTGCTCTGGGACCTGTAGCCCCACACCGAGTCGGCGGATCTTGCCCTTGTAGGCCTTGGTGTGATTGCGCAACAACTTGAGAGGGTTGTTGCCGGAGAACGTGAAGAGCAGGTGCAATACGTCGCTCGGTCGGATGCGTCCACGAAGCTGGGCGGCGAGGATCTTCACGTGCAGCTTCGTCTCGCCCATCTCGCGCAGACGCGCGGCAACGAACATCAGCGCGTGGGGTGTCGGCAGGCCGTGCTCGCTCAGCAAGGCTGCTTCTGCCTCGTCAAGTGTCGAAGTTGAGAGGCTCGCACGACTCTTCGCCTCGCCTTTGAGGAACTCAAGCTTGTCGTCGTCCACCATGCGAACGCCGAGAAGATCGTCCCCGCGCATGGGCATATCGCGGCTGTCCTTCCACCGCAGGCGTGCGATCATGCGGTAGCCGAGCTCCCGAGCCACGTACTGGGTGCCGAGGATCTCCCCGAGTTCACCCGACCGGGTCCGCTTGCTGACCGGCAGCTTTCCGCTGAGAACTTTCGCCGCCTCGGGCTTGCCGAGCTCGCGTAGCACCGCCGCGATCTCATCCGCAGCCACGTAGTGACGGGGCACAGCGGCAGCGGCCCACGTCACGCCAGCATCAACCGCAGCCCCGTCGGGCGGCACCATCCGCACAACTTTGTGGGAGCCGACGTCTTCTCGGGTAGTGGTCACCCACGTCCTAATCCGAGCCATCCGAACAATCCTCCAAAAGTGGCTTGGTCAAACGAATCATCCGGCCTGTGGGGCACCTGATATTGCGCACGGTTAGACATCGGCAGAGATGACTGCTCATTCGAGTTCCCACCGGCGCGTCGATGGTTCCCACACGGCTTCGCCGTCGAGCCCGTCGATCACGGGATCAATGAATGCAACGACAGCGGCGATCGCATCGACGAACCGCTGTGGCAGCCCCTGCACAGTCGATCCCAGGCCACTGCGGTAAGCGGCATACGTCGTTGCTCTCAGGGTGCCCAGACCTTCGGTGGCCTGCGACAAGGGAGTCAGTGCGACGCCACGGAAAGCCGCCGTCGCCTCGACCGCCGCGCGTACCGCATTGCAGCGCACGCTCTGTGTGCCGGTGAGGATGTGAATGTCGGCGAAGTCCCGCACGCGAGTATTGGCCCGCCCCAGGTCGATTGCGGTGACCAGCTTCTCGGCCAGCACCGTCTCGATCGGGTAGCCCAGGATCCGGATCGGTGCAACATCTGGGCGCAGCGCCGGCAGCTCCACCAGGCGGGGTGCCGGGGTGACCGGGTCTCCGAAATTAATGTCGAGACGCAGCTTCACCTGGGCGGTAACAAGCTGCGCGCCCATCGTCACCCGAATGCCGGAGTAGAGCGCGTCGTCACGGATCACCGCGGTCGTGACCGTGCTGGGCAGGAACTCCACACCGTCGTCCGGATCCTCAAGCGACGCGATCTCGGCGACACGCTGGGCGACCGTTACCTCGTCAGATGCCATGTTCCTTGCCAGCGCGTCGGCATCGACGGTGGGGCGGCGGGTTCCGAAGGACGCCAGCAGCATCCCGCCCTTGAGAACGAAGTCATCCGCGTAGGGCGAGTGGGAGAGGCGTGCCAGCCACCGTTCCACGACATACATCGTCAGTAGTTCCTGCGTGCCGCGCTTCTCCCGGCGGGCACGGTTCTGCAGATCCAGATATGCACGTCCTGCCGTGCTGTCTCGCGTGGGCCGGCTCACCGGGCGCTCGCTACGTCCAGAGCAGCGCGCACCGGCCCGAACGTGCCCAGCGCCTCCGCGTACTGCAGGAGCAGCGCGGGTCGCGCTCCGGGGGAGGACAGGTAGCGGTTCAGGGCGGCGTGCGCGATGGGCTCGCCGAGCCGGCGGCGGAACCGCATCAGGTCCACTACCGTGCGCGTCGCGTCGTAGATTCGCACTGCCTCGCCCGGCCCCGCCTCGAACGACGACAGGCCGAGTTCGAACGTGGTCTCCTCGAAGCGGAACACCGTCACCGGCGGATAGTCGATCACGGGGGTGTGCGAGCGTTTCGGCACCGCGATCTGCACCGCGGGCGGCATCTCGTCGGTCAACTCGTGGAGCGCGGCCGCTGACACGCAGCACACGATCGCCCGCGGCGACCGATACGCGACCGCCAGCACATCCGGATACGACGCCGGTGGCGCGTCAGCACGGCGAAACACGCCGCGGGAGAGCTCCACGACCTGTCCTGCATCCCGCCAGGCATACAGGTCACGCGGGTGTACCCCGTGCGCCCGCGCCATCTCCGTCGTAAATGTCGACGGCAAGCTCTCACCGATCGCCTTCATGGATAAAAGCCTTGCACATGATAGGCAACTGTGTGCGTATTTTATCCGAGCGGCGTGTTGCCGCTCCAACTTGCTCGGTGCGGGGCGAGTGGTCTCGTCCGAACAGACTGGACGGATGTGTACTGAGCACCATCCCGAGCGTCCTTGTCCATCTGCATGCTTCTCCAGAGCATCCCGACGCTACGCGGCTGGTGCGCTCCGCAGCGAGGGAGTTTTGGTTCGTGGCTAGACCCCGCACCCCGATTGGCACCTACGGCGTGATCGCGCACCGAAGGCTCCCCGGCGGCCGGCACGAAGCCCGCACGCGCTACCGCGACTGGGACGGCAAGAGTCGCCACGTCCAATGCACCGCCGATACCCGGCCGGCCGCGGAACGAGAGCTCAAGAAGAAGCTCTCCGAGCGATCCCTGTTCCATCCCGGCTTCACCGGGATGAGCGCCGACAGCTCGTTCCCCGCCCTCGTGGACTACTGGCTCGAGGACATGGAAGTCGAAGACCGGCTCTCGCGCACGACCAGGCAGCTCTACGAGCGGAACATGCGCACCCTGGTGCTGCCCTTCTTTAAAGACCTGACTCTCCGAGAGATCGGCGTCTCCCGCTGCGACCACTACCTCAAGCAGCTTGCCAAGCTCAGCTACAACCGGGCACGTCAGGCACGCGTCGTACTGCGGCTCGCGCTCGGCCTGGCCGTGCGGCACGAGATCATCCCACGCAACCCGATGGACCACGTCTCCCGGCTGCGCCGCCCACCACGCATCCCTGACTCCTTCACCCCAGACGAGATCAAGAGCATCCGCGCCGCGATCCGCAAGTGGGAGCAGCGCGAGATCCTCGCCGGACCCCGACCCGACGAGCAACTCGGGCACATCGTCGAGGTGATGCTCGGCACCTCCGCCCGCATCGGCGAGGTCCTCGCAATACGCCTACAGGACCTCGACCTCAACGGCCCGATCCCGACAGTGCGGATCGCCGGCACGATCGTCAGCCGTCGCGGCGAGCCCACCCACCGGCAAGACCACCCCAAGACCGCCCGCTCAGTGCGGCGTGTCGCGCTCCCTGCTTTCGCTTTGCGCGCCGTGCGCGCGCGTCTTCAGAGGGTGTCGAGCATCGATCCGGAAGAGTTGCTGTTCGCCACGCGGGCAGGGACGCCATTCACCACGAACAACGTGCGCCGTCGCCTCCGCGACATCATGGACGAGGCCGGCATCGCTGGCGTCACCCCGCACCGCTTCCGACGCACGGTCGCTACGACGATCAACGACGCCGCCGGTATCAACCTCGCCGCCGACCTGCTCGGCCACTCCGACCCAATCATCACCCTGCAGCACTATGTGCGCCGCAACGAGACCGTCAACCCGGCTACCGCCGACTACCTCGAGGAAGCCTTTGGGCTGGCAAGTTGAACGTGGTTGCCACTGGGATGCCCTCGCCCAACGTCGACCCAGCGGGCATTGGGTCGGCGGGTCGCGTCGCCCATGCCGAAGGGGCTGGGAGAGGCTCCCGATAGGATGAGGCCACTGGTACGGAAGCCCTATCCGTGCAAGAGGAGTTGGCAGAGACAGCATAGGAAGCCGATGACTGAACCTTCGATGATCGACTTCCGCGTGCATGCGATGGCCGCTGGGAGCGACGACGGCGGTCGGGTGCTGTTCCAGAGGATGCTCTCGGCGCTCATTGCAGTCGAGTACAAGACCGCGACGGACATCCGCCCCGACCCTGGGGATTGGGGCATCGACGTCATGGTGGGCAGCCTGGCAGAGTCGATCATGATCTGGCAGTCCAAATACTTCTACGACAAGATCGGCGATTCTCAGAAGCAGCAGATTCGCGAGTCCTTCGATTCGGCCATGAAGCATGCGAAGGCGAACCACTACCGCGTAGATGCCTGGATGCTCTGCGTTGCGTGTGAGCTCAGCGCGCCCGAGAAGAAATGGTGGGACAACAAAGTCCGAGAGTGGTCGAAGGCCTACCCGGACGTGCAGTTCGACCTGTGGGATGCATCTCGGCTACGTCGCAAGCTAATGTCGCCGGACGCCCGCGCCGTCTGGGAAGAGTTCTACGGCCCCAGCAAGGATGCCTCGGTGCTTCAAAATCACGCGGCCGCACTGCAAGCGGAGCCGCCCTTGCTCGCCCCGCGAGCCGGGACTCCGCGATACGACGAAGCTCTATTCGTCAAACAGATGGAAGTGGCCGGGATTGTTGAGCTTGACGCACAGCGGTACGCGTTCTTCAATGCAGACCTCCTCGTCAGGGACGTGGCGGCACGAGCCGTCCCCGCTCAACTTGCCGCGGTCGACGAGATCGATGCGACGCTCCAGGGAAGCTGGGAGCTCGCGGTAGCCGACCCTGCCACCACACCTAGCGCCAGCGACTACACGGGCTCCGCACGGAAGCTCTTCGCGTCCGTGATGCGAGAGGCTGGAGCGATCAAGGCGCCAGACGGGCTACCGTTGCGGCCCGTTCACAGTTCTGGCCTGATGCACCGGATCGTCGACGACACTCGTGCCGGATGGGTGCATGACTGGAGAGACGTTGCGCGCGAGCATGCCGAGTCCGGTAACTCCGCAACTGTCGACTCACTATCTACGGATGCCACAGAAGGAGCGGAGTCGTGAACGACTCCCTAGGCTCCCTCTTCCTCCACAGCGGGCATGGCGAGGAAACCCCGACGGCGATTACAGCCCCCGAGGATCACACTACTTTCCGACTCGCCCAACTCATCATCCTTCTCGCCGAAGTTGCGCCTGCAGATGTCAAAGGGCTCGATCTGGAGCGCATCGGCTACTACGACTTCTTCGCGGCCAATCCCTTCGCGATGATCGAAGAGGCGAACGTTCGAGACCGGGCCCGCTTGCACCGCGCTTCATTCGATGAGAGCCAACTCTCGTATGCCTCGACCGGGTCGCGTTTCGCCAACAGGCGCCAGCGTCTTCAGCACGACCTGTCCCTCCTCGTGGCATACGACCTCGTGGTGCCGCGCGGCGGTGGCTTTGGATCCACCGAACGAGGGGCAGAAATAGCTGACAGATTCAGCGCGCTCTACGCGGATCAGTACCGCGAATCGGTGCGTGTCGTGCATCAGCACCTCAAGAGGCTTTCGGAACCTCAGCTCGCGGCAAGTGCAAGAAGGTGGCTGCGCACCCCGTCGCTCGTCCTTGACCTCTACGGGGTCTCCGCCGGCGACCCGGATGGCTCCGATGCTGTCACGGGCCTCCAGAACAACCAGGGTGATCCCAATGGCCGATAAAGACCCCACGACACCGACGCCGCCCGCTGCCGAGGACCCGGCGGATTCCGCGCCTGTGCGCGGAATCCGTATCCGAAGGCTCCGCCTCCTCGGTATTACGAAACCCTACGACGTCGACTTCTTCGATGAGACGCACGCGATCCTCCGTCCCCTTGGCATCATCGCTGGCCGGACGAACACCGGGAAGACCGCGGTCCTTCGCTTCATCGACTACGCGATGGGAGCTTGGGACTACCCCAGCCACTCGGAGGTGCAGCGTCAGGTTCGGGCAGTGCTCCTCGAGATTCAGACGCCTGACGGCATCTTCACCCTGGAGCGCGCACTCGGCGGCAAGAACGTCACTCTCTATCCGTCCCCGATCGATGAGCTGAGCGAGGTCACTGGAGTTCGCCATGTTGTCGAACCCATTAGCGACCCCGACAGCATCTCCCAATGGCTGCTCGCTACCGTCGGACTTCAGGATGTGAACCTTAAGGAGGCGCCCACCAAGGACGATTCCGGAACTGATCGACTTAGCTTCCGCGACCTCATGTGGCTCTGCCTCTACTACAACGAGCGAGTTGGCAGCCAGCAGCTACTTCACACTGGCAACTACATGAAGGAACTCAAGCTTCGCCAGGTTGTAGACGCGATCTTTGGCGTGCACGACAATGACCAAGCCGACCTCGCTCGGCGAGTACGAGACGCCCAGACCGCACTTGAGTTCCAGAGACGGTCGATTGAGTCCCTGCAGGAATTCGTCGAACAGCAGGAACCCAAGGCGATCGAAGCACTTCAGATCGAAGCAGAGGACCTCGACAAGGAGTTCGCCGAGGTTACGACGGCACTCAACCAGCTTGACGCTCGAGAGAGAGCCGCATCAGACTTCGCGACGCAACTCCGACAGCGGCACGCCAATCTCACCACGGTGGCGACGGCAGCCGATGCCCTTGTCAGAGACCGTGTCTCTCTCATTGATCGATTCGCCAGCCTTCGTGCGCAATATGCGGACGACGTCCGCAAGTTGACTCTGCTTGTCGAAGCGGGAAGCGTCTTCAACGAACTCAACGTGACCATCTGTCCTGTTTGCTTCAATCCACTACCTCAGCAGGAGATCCGATCGGACGGCACCTGCAGCCTCTGCCACCAGCCGGTGAAGCCCGAGGGAGAAGAAGGTACCGATGCCTTCACGAGGGCGAGCGCCGATGCGGAACTGGCAAAACGCGAGCTGCGAGCTGCCAACCGTCGATACAAGGAACTCGACGACTACTGGCAGAGGCTGAATGAGGAATTGCCACGCCTCCGTGAGCGTGCGTTGCACGCTGCCGAAGCCGAGTCGACAGCCAGCACGGAGCTCGACAACGCTACGCGAACAGCCGTGAGCCCTTTCCTCGGGGAACGCACCGAACTCGAGCGGCGCCGACAAGCCACTCTTGTCCTGCGGAACAAGGTCACGAACGGCATGAAGCTCCATACCGGCCTTCAGGCTCGACTCACGTCCTACGACATCGCCCGCCGGAATCTCGAAACTCTTCGGAAGGAACAACGCGAGACGAAGGATCGCCCAGACCGCTCCACAGTGATCAGCTCAGTCTCCGCTCGCTATTCGACGATCCTCCATGAGATTAACTACCCCAAGGTTGACGAGCCCGGCGTGCTCCCGCCCTATCTCGACGACAAGCTTGTGCCTTACGTTCGCGGCCAGCACTTCAAGGAGGCCAGTAGCGGAGGTCAAGTCCTCGTCACACTCGCATGGATGCTTGCGGTATTCGAGACGGCCTACGAGTCGAATCATGCACACCCCGGATTCCTCATGATCGACACCCCGCAAAAGAACCTGGGTGGGCTTGCCGATGATGCAGAGTTCGCAGACATCCACCTCGTCGAGCGGTTCTACAACCACGTCGAAGCTTGGCTCGCGGCCGCAGGCCAAGGCGCCCAGATCGTCATCGTTGATAACACCCCACCGATCGCGGTCGACCCTCACATCGTCGTCCGTTACACACGCGATCCTGCGACCGCACCTTTCGGGCTGATCGACAATGAGACCGGCGCGGACCCGCAAGCCGAGCCTGAAGCCGCCTCCGAAGATTAGTCTGTTGTCCAAAAGAGGCCGCGCACCTTCCCACGTAAACCCCGCGTAAACGTCGGAGCGGCATTGCGGAAGCTGTGTTGACCGGGACCAAACCGGGACCAGAACCATGCAAACCATGCAACGCATGAGGTGAAAACAGGGCTTCTGGGGGGCAGAGAAGCCCGGAAAATCAAGGAAAAGGCCTGAACCGGGTACCTGGGGGTCAAGGGGTCGCAGGTTCAAATCCTGTCAGCCCGACCAAAAAATCGCGGAAACTCAAGGGTTTCCGCGATTTTTCGTTGGTGAGATTTGATCCGGCCATCCGCGAATCTGGGCAGGCACCTAGCGCAAAAATACGGGTAGAGAACATCCGCAGCGGATTGCTCCCTACCCGTATTCAAGTTGCTTCAGCCTCAGGCGTCAGCCACCAGCTTGCCTTCACGGTTTCGGCGAATCGTGAAGATCGCCCCGCCGGCTAGAAGAAGCATGGCGATGGATCCTGCAAGCCACGGAAGGTTCGCACCCGTAACTGCGAGTTGTCCCGTTTCCCGGTCCGGAGAAACCCCCGGAGTCGATGCAACAGCACCGATCTCCAGCGTTGCCAATGCGCTTACATTGCCCGCAACGTCATGGGCGCGAAATTCGACAGTGACCGCTTCGTCGTCGAGCTCAAGCTGCTGTGAGATCGTGCCCCACACGCCGCCCTCTGCAGTGCCGTCCTCGCCTAGGCCAGTCCACTTTCCACCGGGCAGACGGTACTCGACCCGTTCTACGCCGGAGGTCTCGTCGTAGAACCGCACAGTGAAGTTTCCACGCGTTGCGCCTTCTGTCAATACCTCCAGTTCGGGTGCCAGAGTGTCGATCTGCACGATCTCTGAAGCCGCTCCAACATTGCCAGCGCCGTCAGTGGCACGTGTATCGACGACGTAGATACCGTCGTCGCCAAGCGCAAACGGAGCCGTGTACGGCGCCCATTCGCCACCGTTCACTGAAAACTCCGTGACGGGAGCCTCATCGGTGTCGTCTGTCGCGCTCACCGAAGCGGTGACGGGCTTGTCCGTGAACCAGCCAGTCACAGCGGGATCGATGTCGGTTGCAATCCCGACCACAGGTGCTGCGGTGTCGAGCACGAGAGCGAGCTCGATGGAGGTGTCTCCACTGATCTCGCCCACAGTGAACGCGTTCGCGCGGTTCGACGCCAGAGCGACGAACGTGCAATCAGTGTTCGGGGTGAGGACCGAGGTCGTGCCCTCGTCCGTTGTCACGCCCGCGTCTCGCCAACCCTCGTCAGCTCCGCATGACATAGCGACCCTCGCACCTGAAGCGGGGTCTCCGGCTTCGTCTGCGACGGTGATATCGACCGTGTTCATCGCGGCGCGGAAGGCGGATGCTCCGATGATCTCTGCACCAATGCCCAAGCGCTCCTGCGAGATGAACTCCATCGTGTCGGAGGGCTTGTGGTACGCGGGCTCGAGGACGATCGAGTCCGCCTCTGACCAGTACATCCAGCTGAATACAGCCGCTGGGATGCCGACGTCATGGAACGACTGGTGGTCGCTTCGACCGACGTATCCTCGGTTGAAATCTCCGTATCCCGCTTGAACCGAGGTAGCACTCGCGAAGTTCAGCACGGCGTTGTCGGCATTATCGGGATTCACGCTCAAACCCCAGAAGCCGAAGGGCCGCTCGTCGGTTCCCACATGCGACGTGCCCGTCATATCAGTGTTCCAGGCGCCGATCGACCGTTCGATCTCGTCAGCAGTAAGTTGATTGGCATGGTGGCTCGATCCTCGGATGCCGCCCTCTTCACCGCCCCATGAGCCGAAACGAATCTCGGTGTTCAGCGAATATTCGCTGAAGATGCGAGCTGCTTCGAGCATGATGCCGTTGCCCGACCCGTTGTCGCTGGCGCCAGGACTGCCGATCACGGAGTCGATGTGTGCGCCAATGTAGATGATTGGCGCGGTGCCGTCGGTGTCACCAGCGGCCTTCTGAACTCCGATCACATTTGAGCCAGTGTCGCGGCTCTTGTCGGTGGTGATGCTGAGCTCAAGTGGCCCAGATTCGAGCACCTGCCGAATGCGTTCGCCCTGCACGGTGCCGGCGGCCATCATGAGGATGTCTTGTGCTGCGGCAGGAACACTCGACAGGCGCGGAATAGAGGCGTTGTCGGCTGTTGCGGTGAAGATGATTCCGGCGGGGTTCTCGCCGCGCAGCGCCGTGATGAGAACGTTGCGCGCAGCAGCGGATGACACCCAATCGACGAGAACGAACTTGCCGGCCAAGTCGAAACCCGTCGTATCCGCACCATTGCCGACATCTACAACACCGGCGGTCACCGGCGCGTCGGGTCCGGTGAAGACGGCATTTGATGCAACCCCGAACTGCCAGTTGGGCCCGGCGGGGAGCTCGCGGTCTGAGGTAGCCATTGCGAAACTGCTCACCCCGACACGGAACGTTTCGTTGCGGGTTTCCATCCCGTAAGAATCAAGGACCGACTGCACGTAGGCGAGTCCGGCATCTTCGCCCGCGGTGCCGGTGACGCGGGGGCCGATATCTACCGCGAGGTGGCGTACGTGCTCGTAGGCATTCGCATCACTCACTTTGTTCGCGAACTCAAGCTCGAAACTCGGCAGGAATGTGCCCGTTTCGATTGCCTCGATGGCGTCTTGAGGCGCATAGGGCGCGGCGTGTGCCGCGGTGGGCATCATTACTGCCGGAAGCGTGAGTGCCGCCGCCGCTATCCATGCCATTGGTCGCCGCCCGCGCGCGGGCGGGTGAGCGGTCTGAATACTGGGTTGCATTCCGTATCATCCTCTTTGATAATTTAGCGATCTTTAGTTCTTGGCCGATTGCATACCATCAATGGCGTCAATTACGTGCACCGGCGTTGCTGGTGAGCAGCAAGAATTAGGAATCGTCTTCGATTTGTTTCGTGCAGCGCTGGTAGCACTCAGGCGACCATAGCAGGGCACCGCCTCCCCGTAGTCGTGCATCGAGCGCGCTCGATGACGGTGATGCAGGCCTGGTGGATTCGAGCCCCGGATACCGCCACACACGCTTCCCGACTCGCTCGGGGACGTTTTTGTGATTAGTGAGTCTGCGATCCCGGGGATGCCGCAACCCAAAGAGATCACAAAACGGTTTTTCGTCGCTGCGAACGACGCGGGTTACTCGAAAAGGACCAGAAGTCATCGTCAATGAACGTGCGTACCGACGCAGCGATTAGCCGTCGGGCTAAAGCACGTCCGGACAGCGCAATACTCGCCGGGAGTCACCCGACCGAGTGCCGGTGCCCCGGCAGGTGCGCCTGCTCGCCGTCGTGATCGAAGATGGTCAACAGTTCGGCGGGGCCATCGTGCGCTTCCAGCATGTGCGGAGTCATCGTGGAGAACTCCACAGCCTGCCCCGGGTGCACCAGGATCGTCCTCGTGCCAAGTTGGAGCCTGACGATTCCGCTCAGCACGGTGAACCATTCATAGCCGGGATGCACCTGCGGCTCGTTGGCTTCGCGCTCTTCGGTGATGCGCATCTTGGCGATCGTGACGCCGCGTCGATCCCGTTCGCGCGACAGCATCCAGTACGTGGTTCCGCCGCTCGACGTGGGCTCAGGGCGGATCACGACGTCGTCGTCGCCCTCAGGCTCCACGAGCTGATCGAGAGAAGTACCCAGTGCCTTCGCGATATCGACGAGTTGCGCAAGAGTGATCCGCTGGCGACCGGTCTCGATCCGGCTGAGCGTTGACGGCGAGAGAAAGCAGCGCGCGGCGAGCTCATCGAGACTCCAGCTTCGCGCGACGCGCAGACCGCGAATGCGCTGCCGGACGATGGACTCCGTAAAATCTTGCGTCATATGCAAGAGTCTATGCACTTCAAGGGAAGGGTGCGTACCGTCTCCTCTATGACCTCTCACCATCATCACTCCGCACCGGAACCGTGGCGCTCGCTGCCGGAAGGCTTCGCCGAACGTCTCGAGCTCGAAGCAGAACTCAGCATCCCCGTGCGCGCGGCAGCCCTCGAATACGCAGCCCGCGCTCTCGGCGCGGCCCCCGCCGCGATCGTCGATCTCGGCTCCGGCACCGGAGCGGATGCTGTCGCACTGGCCGAGTATTTTCCGACCGCCGCCGTGCACGCCGTCGACGTCTCAGCCGAGCTCTTGGCGCGCGTAGCCGCCAAAGCCTCCGCAGTGGGCGTCACCGATCGCATCCACACGCACCGCGTCGACCTGAACGACGACTGGACGGCAGAGACTCCCCGCGGCATCGACCTCGCGTGGGCATCACTCTCGCTGCATCACCTCAACGATCCTGCCGAAGCACTGCGGCGGGTGTTCGCCTCGTTGCATCCGGGCGGCGTCTTCGTGCTCACCGAGATGATGGGTGACGAGAGCTTCGAATCCGGTGTTGCGGGCGGTGACGACTCGAGCGCAGCCGACCAGCGGCACCACGGGCAGGCAGTGCACGGTAGGCATCGAGAACACGACTGGGCGCAACTTCTGGCGGATGCCGGGTTCGTCTCCCTGCAACGGCACGTCCACGACATGGTGGCACGAGGCGATACCGCCACCGGCATCCGCTATCTGGAGATGCTGCAGCATGCAGGCCTCCCCGATGACCCGACAGAAGAAGTGGCCACGAATGAAGGCGGGCCCGATGAACTGACGAGCGGTGCGTCGGACGCGGCGTTCCGCTCGGGTCGAGTGGTGTGGACCGCCGTCCGTCCGTCGCGCGAAAGTCTCGAGACCCGAGATACAGATGTGGCTGTGATCGGTGGAGGGCCCGCCGGGCTGGCCGCCGCGATCGCCCTTGCGCGCTCGCGCCGCAACGTTGTGCTCGTCGACGCGGGTGAACCGCGCAATGCGCCCGCCGAGGGCGCGCACAATGTTCTCGGAAACGAGGGCATCGCGCCGCTCGAGCTGATCGCGCGCGGCCGTGCCGAAGCCGAATCGTACGGCGTGCAGATCGTCTCGGGGCGGGTGAGCCGCGTGTCGGGACAGATCGATGATTTCACCGTCGAGGTGGGGGAAGGCGCCCAGCGAATACGTGCGCGCCGAGTCATCCTCGCTACCGGCCTCGTCGACGACCTTCCGGATGTTCCCGGAGTTGCCGCCGGGTGGGGGAGCACGGTGCTGCACTGCCCGTTCTGCCACGGGTGGGAGGTGCGCGACCAGCGCATCGCCATCCTCGCGCGACAGGATGTGCCGTTGCATCAGGCGATGTTGTTCCGCCAGCTCAGCGACCGCGTCACTCTCTTTCTCCACGAGGCCAGCGTTCCCACTGCGGAGCAATGGGAACAACTCGCCGCCCTGAAGGTCGACGTCGTGACGTCACGAGTGCGGCGGTTGCGCATGGAACATACGCGAGTGCGCGCGGTGGAGATGGAAGACGGTTCGCTCTTCGACGCTGACGCGGTCGTCGTCTCACCGCGATTCAACGTCCGCACCGAGCTCTACGAGATGCTCGGCGGGATTGCCGGAGAGGGCATGTTCGGCGCCGAGATTCCTGTCGATCCGCGCGGTCAGACTGCAGTTTCTGGAGTCTGGGTCGCGGGCAACGCAGGCCAGCCGATGGCGATGGTCGTCGCATCCAGTGCCTCGGGAATGATGACGGGCGCCGCTGTGCACGGCGATCTCGCTCTCAGCGAGTTGAACGCCGCCGTCAGCCAGCGGGCGTTGGAATCCGCTGACCAGCGGGCAGCCGAGTCCGCTGACTCGCGCGGAATCTAGAAAGAACGTAGGGGCGTACGCCGCCGAACCACCAGAAAGACCAGCGAGCCCACCAACACCACGATCGCGACCACGATCGCCGTCATGCCGATGGTATCGCTCGCCGGCTTGCCGGTCAGGCGCCCGACGGCAAGCCATGTCAGTCCCCACGAGATGGCGACCGCCGGCATGATCCGTCCTCGAGACAGCCAGCCGATGGCGAGGCCGATCAGGCCGACGACGATCAGCACCGTAACGCCGAAGGCGGCCGCAGCATCCGCCCAGCTCTGCGGCACGATCTGCGTCAACCACGCAGAGACGTTGGCCACCGTGGCCAGCGTGACCCAGCCCAGGTGCAGCCCCGTGACGCCGCCGATGAGCACAGCATCCGTCCACCGCTCGCGCGGAACAACCACCGTCAGCCGGAACGTGTACGCCAGCGCGACGAGAAGCAGAACCATCACGACCACCGTCAGGAAAAGCGTGAGGAACTGCGCGGTCACGAGCCAGAGCCCGTTGAGCACCATCGTGAGGGCGATCCACCAGCCGATGGCACGTTGTCGCGCATTCGCCCGCTGCGATGGCAGCGCCTGCCAGATCGCATAGGCGATCAACCCGATGTAGATCGCGCTCCAGATGCTGAAGGCATTCTTTGCGGGCGCGAGATACGAGCCGTCAGCGCCCAGCGCGCCGTCTTGCAGGTCCTGCACCGGCGTTCCGCCGAGGACCCCCGCTCCGATGACTGCCGCGATGAGCATGAAGACAGTCGTCGAGATGATCACGATCTGCCGGGCAAGGTCGTGCGGACGGCTCGCGTTCTGCTGCTCAGCTGCAGACCTCCGCGCTGCCCGCGTCGCCCCGGTGTCGCGAACGTTGTTGTGGTCGGTCATGTTCTCAGTCCTCCATTGCGAGGGGGCCTTGCGGAGCATCCGCTTCGGTCAGAGCATCGAAGAACCGGATCACCACGTTCCGCTCCTGCGGAGACATCGACGCCGCTGCGCTGAACCGGCGCGCATGCTGGCGACCGATGCTGTCCTCGGCCGAACGCCGGGTGTGCTCCGTAACCTCGATGGAGGTCGTTCGACGATCAGTGGGGTGCGGCTTTCTGATCAGATGCCCGCTCTCGATCAGCCGGTCCACGAGCTTCGTCGTCGATGCGCTCGAGATTCCGACTTCGTGGGCGATCTCTTTGGGCGTGACAATCTGATTCTTCCGCTGTGCTCGAATCATCATGCGAATCGCACGCATATCACTCTCGTTCAGCTTCATGTAGCGCTTCGACGCTGCCGAGAGCGCGCGGGCCGCCGCTTGCCAGTTGCGCATGCCATCCATCACCCGCATGCACTGCGCGCGATCGTCTTCCGTCAACTCCCCAAGGTCGACGAGATCGGTGTCGTCGGAGAAAGAGTGCACACGCTTCCCCGCCTGCTCACTGTTCTCTGCGCTTGCCACGCCTCCAGCATATCGGATGCTAAGCTAAACTCTCGCCTAGCAAGAGAAAGAGTGATCCGTGCCAGAAATGGTTGTCCTCGTCGACGAGCAGGGTGAGCCCGTAGGCGAGCAGTCCAAAGCCAGCGTGCATGGCGCCAGTACCCCGCGCCACCTCGCCTTCTCATGTCATGTCCTCGACGAAGAAGGGCGACTGCTCGTCACCAGACGGTCGCTCGCCAAGAAGACCTGGCCCGGCGTATGGACCAACTCCTTCTGCGGGCACCCGGCTCCGGGCGAGCGTATCGAGGACGCTGTGCGGCGCCGCGCCGCATTCGAGCTGGGATTGACCGTCGAAGACATCGTCTGCGTGCTTCCCGCTTTCGGCTACTCAGCCCGCGACGCGTCGGGCATAGAAGAGAACGAGCACTGCCCGGTCTTCGTTGCGCGCGCCACATCTGGGCTGACTCCCGATGAGGCAGAGGTCGCCGAAGTGCAGTGGACCAGCGTGGCCGAGCTGTCGACGGCGATCTCCGCAACGCCGTGGGCTTTCAGCCCGTGGCTCGTCGAGCACTTCCCTCAGCTCCGCTCGCAGTTTCCTGACGTCAGAGCCGGCGATGATGCCTGAGTCAGCCCCTCATATCGAGCGCATCCCGTCGAGCATCGAAGGGCGGCTGGCCGAGGTGCTCGCCGAGCGACGTGTGCGGTCTCGAGTCTTCCCACGGCAATACGAACAGCTCTGGGAGTCAGTGGAGCGCATGGCTCAGCGGGGCAAGAAGATACGCCCGCAGCTGCTGCTTGACACCTACCGAGCGCTCGGGGGCGACCGCCACCGGATCGCGGTCGACGCGGCATGCGCGATCGAGCTGCTCCACCTCGCGCTTGTCGTTCATGACGACGTCATCGACGGTGATCATCACCGGCGCGGCGAGATGAATATTGCCGGAGCTTTCGCATGGGATGCGACGATGCGCGGTGTCAGCGAGCACGCCGCCAACGCGTGGGGAGACAGTACTGCGCTTCTCGCCGGCGATCTGGTGCTGACGCTCGCACACTCCCTTCTCGCGCGCCTCGACCTTCCGCAATCGCAGCGGGAGACAGTGCTCACGCTCTTCGAGGACACGGTGTTCGAGAGCGTTGCGGGGGAGCAGCACGACGTGTGGCTGAGCCTGCAGATCGAGGATACGGATCCGTCAGAGGTTGTGACGATGGCTGAGCAGAAGACGGCCGCCTACTCGTTCGCCGCGCCGCTTCGCCTGGCAGCGGTCCTCGCCGGGGTTGATGCGACAGTAGTGGATGAGCTGAGCGTGATCGGCCGTCAGATCGGCGTCATCTATCAACTCAGAGACGATGTGCTCGGTGTGTTCGGTGACCCGAACCAGACGGGCAAGTCGACGCTCAGCGACCTGCGGGAGGGGAAGCAGACCCTGTTGATCGCGTACGCGCGCGCGGATGAAGCATGGCCCGGTGTCGCGCCGCTCTTCGGCGACAGCCGGCTCAGCACTTCCGACGCGCAGCGCCTCCGTGACGTCGTCGAGAACTCTGGCGCGCGTCTGTTCGTGGAATCGCTCATCGACGAGCACTGCGAGAGGGCTTTCGGGCTGATCGAAGAGGCGACGATCTCGTCCGCTCTGAAGGATCAGCTGACGGCACTGGCGACGCGCTGCAGTTCGCGAGTGTCATGACCACAACCGACCTGCTCCTGTACAACAAGACGGCGCGAGCGAGTGCTGCCACGATCATCCGCGCGTACTCCACTTCATTCGGGTGGGCGAGTCGGCTCCTCGACTCATCGGCGCGCGAAGACATCGCGTGCATCTACGCACTCGTTCGCATTGCGGATGAGGTCGTCGATGGCCCGGCCGAGGCGGCCGGCGCCGACCTCGCCACGCGCACTGCGCTCCTGGACGAACTGGAGTCCGAGACCGAGCGCGCACTGCACCTCGGGTTCAGCGCGAACCTGATCGTGCATGCCTTCGCGCTGACCGCTCGCGCGCACGGCATCGGAGTCGACCTCTGCCGACCCTTCTTCGCCTCTATGCGTCGTGATCTTTCAACCGCGTCATTCGACGCGACAGAACTGGACGAGTACATCTACGGCTCTGCGGAGGTCGTCGGTCTGATGTGTCTCGCTGTTTTCGAATCGGGCGCCGTGCGCGACGAGACAGACCGCGAGCGACTCGAAGCGGGGGCACGGAGCCTTGGCGCCGCGTTTCAGAAAGTCAATTTTCTTCGGGATCTGGCCCCGGACCGGCAGGAACTCGGCCGCGCGTATTTTCCCGGCACCGAGGCGACGTTCACCGAAGAGTCCAAGCTCGAGATCATCGCATCGATTCGCGAGGACCTGCGGCGGGCGGATCAGTCGATTCCGCTGCTGCGCTCGTCGTGCCGCGCAGCCGTCTGGGCGGCACGAGCCATGTTCGGCGAATTGACCCACATCATCGAGGCGACCCCGGTGACCGAATTGATGCAGAAGCGCGCGAGCGTCGCGACCCCCGTCAAAGCCCGAATCATGCTGCGTGCCCTGCGGATGAAGACGAGAGTGACCCGATGAGTTCGTCCCGCGTCGTCGTGGTCGGCGGTGGCGTCAGCGGGCTGGCGACTGCCTGTCTGCTCGCGCGCGATGGCCATCAGGTGACGCTCCTGGAGAAGAGCCGCGAACTCGGCGGTCGGGCCGGCGCGTGGGAGCAGGACGGGTTCGTGTTCGACACGGGGCCGTCGTGGTACCTCATGCCGGAAATCTTCGATCACTTCTACCGCATGATGGGCACGTCGACCGCCGAACGGCTCGACCTCGTCGCGCTCGACCCCGGGTATCGCATCGTCGGCGAACCGAGAGCGGATGCTGTCGAAGCGGCTATCGATGTCCCGGCAGGTGCCGATGCCGTCGCCGCCCTTTTCGAAGCGCGAGAGGACGGCGCCGGCGCACGCCTGCGCCGATATCTGCGCTCATCGACGAAGACGTATCGCGCTGCCGTGCGTTCTTTCCTCTACAACCCGTTCTCCTCGTGGCGCGACTTCGCATCGCTGCAGGTTGTGACCGCCGTGCCCGCGGTGCTCCCGCTGCTGCTGAGGTCGTTGTGGAGCTACGTCGCTCGCCGTTTCCAGGACACGCGGCTGCGGCAGCTTCTCGGATATCCGGCCGTATTCCTCGGAACATCGCCGTTCGACGCACCCGCGCTCTACCACCTGATGAGCCACATGGATCTGGTCGATGGAGTGCAGTACCCGCGCGGGGGATTCCGGAGCTTCGTCGAATCGCTCGTCGAGATCGCGCGAGAGCAGGGCGTCGAACTGCTCACCGAGTGCGACGTCAGCGCTATCACCAGTGACGGCGGCACAGTGCGCTCCGTCGAATTCCAGAAGGACGGCCAGGTGCATCGGCTCGACGCCGACATCGTCGTGTCTGCCATCGACGAGCACCACACCGAGACGGTGCTGCTAGCACCCGCCGATCGTTCATATCGACCCTCACGCTGGGAAAAGCAGGTCAGCAGCCCCAGCGCGGTGCTCATCATGCTCGGCGTCGAAGGCGAGCTTCCGGAACTTCTCCATCACACGCTGTTCTTCGCAAACGATTGGCATGACAACTTCAGCGCCATCTTCGAGCAGCCCACGCGCATTCCCGCGCCGCCATCGCTGTATGTCTGCAAGCCGAGCGCGACCGATGACGGGGTCGCGCCGCCAGAACATGAGAACCTCTTCGTGCTGATCCCGCTGCCGGCCGATCCCACCATCGGTCGCGGGGGAATCGATTCGAGTGGCGATGACGCAGTGGAAGCCATCGCAGACGAGGCGATCGCGCAGATCGCCGAGTGGGCGGGCATCCCCGAGCTCGCATCCCGCGTGGTGCTTCGCCGCACGGTGGGGCCGGCCGATTTCGTCGAGCAATTCAACACGTTCCGCGGCAGCGCACTGGGACCTGCGCATACGCTGCGCCAGAGTGCCTTCTTCCGCGGTGTCACACGATCGCGACGGGTCGACGGACTGTTCTACACCGGCGCGACCTCGGTACCGGGCGTCGGCCTGCCCATGTGCCTGATCAGCGCCGAACTCGTGCTCAAGCACGTGCGCGGCGACCATTCCGCAGGTCCGCTGGAGGAGCCGTGAGAGCCGTCTACCTGCTGACACTGCTTATCAGCACAGGCTGCCTGGCTCTCCTCGATGCCCGGTTCCGGCTGGTCTTCCGCTCGCGCCCCGTGCGCGCTGGCATCGCGCTCGCGATCGGTCTCGGATTCTTCATCATCTGGGACCTGGTCGGCATCGAGGCAGGCGTGTTCCGGCATCTCGACTCGCGGTGGGCCACCGGCATCCTGCTCGCACCCGCATTTCCGATCGAAGAACTGCTGTTCCTGGTATTTCTCACCTACCTCACCCTCATTCTGTTGAGCGGTTCGCATCGTGTGGCCGAGAACTGGCAGCGCGGCAGAGCTGCGGGGGAGCGACGATGACGTACCTGCTGATGTCCACTCCTTTCGTCGGCGTCGGCCTCGTCGTCTTCCTCCTCGGCGCTCTGCATGCGCGTCGACGCCGAATCACTCGGCGGTACTTTTCCTCCTGGGCGGCGACGACGATTGTTCTGCTGATCCTGACGGCGATATTCGACAACGTGATGATGGCCGCCGGATTCTTCGACTACGGCACGGAGCAGATCAGCGGGGTTCGGCTGCTGCTGATGCCGGTCGAGGACTTTCTCTACCCGATTGCCGGCGCCCTCCTGCTCGCCGGTGTGTGGCAGCTGCTCGACCAGGGGCAGAAACGGCCACCGGCAAAGACGACAAGGAGCAGCAGATGACTGATCGGCAGCCCACGTTCCGCACCCTGCTGCTCGCTTCACGGCCGCTGAGCTGGATCAACACCGCCTACCCGTTCGCCGCTGTCTATCTGCTGACCACCGGGCGGATCGACGCCGCATTGATCGTCGGCACGATCTTCTTCCTGGTGCCGTACAACCTCGCGATGTACGGCGTGAACGATGTCTTCGACTACGAGTCCGACCTCGCGAACCCGCGAAAGGGAGGCGCTGAGGGCGCGAAGCTGCCGCCACGTCTGCATCGTGCGACGCTCGTCGCGGCGGCTGCGCTGACCATTCCCTTCGTCATCGCTCTGGTCGTGCTCGGTCGGGACCAGCCGATGTCGTGGCTGATCCTGGCCGTGAGCCTGTTCGCGGTTGTCGCCTACTCAGTGCGCGGACTCCGCTTCAAAGAGATCCCTGTGCTCGATTCGAGCACCTCCAGCACGCACTTCGTGACCCCGGGGCTCTACGCCCTCGCGCTGGCCGACACGACGATCACCATGCCGATCATCGTGACGATGATCGCGTTCTTCTGCTGGGGGATGGCCAGTCATGCCTTCGGCGCCGTGCAGGACATCATCCCGGACCGTGAGGCGGGGATCGGTTCCATCGCCACCGCTCTGGGCGCTGCGTGGACGGTGAGGTTCGCGGTGCTGATGTGGGTCGCCGCCGGTGCACTCATGCTCTTCACACCGTGGCCCGCGAACCTCGCCGCACTGGCCGCGCTGCCGTACATCGCCATCGTGGCACCCTACCTGGGCGTCGACGACGCGCGTTCCGCCCTGGCGAACCGCGCATGGCGGAAGTTCCTGATCATCAACTACGTCGTGGGATTCGGTGTGACGATGCTGCTCATTCTCTGCAGCGTGGAAGGCCTTTTCGCATGAGGCTCTGGTCAGTGCACCCGCGCTATTTCGACCGGCAAGCGCTGACAGCGTGCTGGCGGGAGGCACTGCTCGCCCAGGCCGTAGTCGCAGACGCCGGTCGCGGCTACTCGAAGCATCCGCAACTGCGACGCTTTCAGCTGATGTCGAGCCCGGAAGCGGCGATCGGCGACTACCTCTCCGCCATCGCCGACGAAGCCGACAGGCGAGGATATCGGTTCACCCGGGCGAAGATTCTCGCCCGGGGCGCCGAGTCATTGACGGTCAATTCCGCGCAGCTCGCGTATGAGTGGCAGCACCTGCTCGCGAAGCTGCACCAGCGCAGTCCCGACGTCTGGGAGCGCTGGCAGTCGATCACCGTTCCCGAACCGCATCCGATCTTCGCCGTCGTCGAGGGGCCGATCGCGGACTGGGAGAAGATCTCACCGGTCTGAACGGCCCCCGACGCCGTCGCCGTCCTTTCAGAAATCCCAATCCGCGTCGCTGGTGTCCTCCGCCTTGCCGATCACATACGACGACCCGGAACCGCTGAAGAAGTCGTGATTCTCATCTGAGCCCGGCGCAAGCGCGGCGAGAATCTCGGGGTTCACCTCGGTCTCCTCGGGTGCGAACCGTGCCGGGTAGCCGAGATTCATGAGCGCCTTATTCGCGTTGTATCGCACGAAGACCGCCACATCGTCCATGAGCCCAAGCGGCGCATACAGCTCTCCGGAGTAGTCCAACTCGAGTTCGTAGAGCTCCTCGAGAAGCGCGTACGTGAACTCGCGCATGTGATCCTGCTCGGCGCGCGTGCGCGTCTCCAGGCCCCGCTGATACTTGTAGCCGGAGTAGTACCCGTGCACCGCCTTATCGCGCAGAATGAGGCGGATCATGTCAGCGGTGTTGGTGAGAGTCGCGTGCACGGAGAAATGCAGCGGCAGGTAGAAGCCGGCGTACAGCAGCAGCGACGACAGCAGAGTAGACGACACCTTGCGCTTGAGTGGATCATCGCCGTAGTAGTGCGCCAGCACCTTCTTGCACCGCTCCTGGAGCAGATCGTTGCCGACCGCCCAGTGATAGGCGGCATCGATCTCCGGCGTGCTCGTCAACGTCGAGAACACGCTCGAATACGAGCGCGCATGCACGGACTGCATGAACGCGATGTTCGTGTAGACCGCCTCCTCGTGCTCGGTGCGCGCATCTTGAATCTGGCAGATCTCGCCGACTGTCGCCTGCACCGTGTCGAGCATGGTGAGCCCGGTGAAGACGCGCATCGTCAGGGTGCGCTCTTCGGCGGTGAGCTTCTGCCAGGCCGGCAGATCGTTCGAGAGCGGCACCTTCTCGGGCAGCCAGAAGTTCGCGGTGAGACGGTTCCAGACTTCGAGGTCCTTGTCGTCGCCGATGCGGTTCCAGTTGATCGGTCGCAGCCGGGCGGCGGGGTCGTGCCGGTAGCCCGGAGGGGTGGTGGAGATC
>NZ_FUKO01000030.1 GCF_900163815.1 Microbacterium esteraromaticum
CATTTCTATGTCACGACGCTCGCTCAGAACCCAAGCTCATCGGTGAATCGAGGCTAAGAAGACGCACCTGCCGCGACGGCAACCGGGCTCGGCGTGCGCTCACGGATGAGGAATCCGAATCCGAACGCGATGAAGAACATCAGCACGCCGTAGATGGCTGCGGGCAGGCTCAGCTCCATCGAGCCGAGCACCGACTGCGCGATGACGATCGCGAGCGTGGCGTTGTGGATGCCGATCTCGAACGAGGTGGCGATCGATTCGCGCGCGCCGACCTTCAGCATCCGCGGCACCCAGTATCCGACCGCGAGACTGATCAGGCAGAACACGATCGTGATCAGTGCGAGACCGGCGAAGTTCTCGACTAGCAGCGTCCAGTTCGATGCGACCGCACCGCCGATCACCACGACGAGGATGATGACGCTGGCGATGCGCACCGGCTTGTCCATCCCCTTCGCGAACGACGGCCAGAACCTGCGCACCAGCATCCCCACCGCCACCGGCAGCAGCACGATCGCGAAGACCTCCAGCGCCTTCGACCACTGCAGCCCGAGCTGGTCGTCGAACGGCTGGAAGTAGCCGATCGCGAAGTTCGTGATCAGCGGGAGGGTGATCACCGCGATCACCGAGTTCACCGCGGTCAGCGAGATGTTCAGCGCGATATCCCCGCGGAACAGGTGGCTGTAGAGATTCGCCGTCGTGCCGCCCGGTGACGCGGCGAGCATCATCATGCCCACCGCCAGCACCGGCGGAAGCTGGAACAGCAGCACGAGGCCGAAGCAGATCGCCGGCAGCAGAAGCAGCTGGCACAGCAGCGCGATCATCACCGCCTTCGGCTGCTTCAGCACCCGCGCGAAGTCGGCGAGAGTGAGGCTCAGCCCGAGGCCGAGCATGATGATCCCCAGTGCGACGGGGAGTCCGATGGTGGTCAACGCTGATCCCATGGCCTCAGTGTGGCCGAAGGTTCAGCAGTTGTCACGCACCCGCGGTCGAAGCGCGCCCGACCGGGGCCGGGCAGCGCGTCGGAGTGCCACTTGGTCACCATGTCCCGTCGGATGCGACCATATGCGACACCGATGCAACCAGAAGCGGGCTCAGTCCACGGCGAACAGCCCGTGAGCCCCGCGCTCGGCATCGATCATGTAGTGCGTCACGAAGGGATAGTGACCCGCTTCGGGGAACGTCAGCTCGACGAATCCGCCCTGCGCGACCGCCAGCGGCAGCACCTGGGCTCCGGTGTCGACCGCCCGGTTGATGAGGTACGCGCCTTCTGACCAGACCGTGTCGAACTGCCCGCCCACGACGTGGAAGCTGCTGGGGCGCTCGACTCCGGCATCCAGCACCCACACCCGCACCCGTTCGCCGACCTTCGCCGGCAGCGGCGCGTGGTCGTACTGGTTCGCGTAGCCGTTGAACGTCACGAGATCGGGGTTGCGGGTGGCGAGACGGTCCATGTCGACCTCGCCGCCGTCGTGGCCGCCGAGATAGTACTCGCCCTGCACGAGCACGTAGCTGCGGTCGACGACGGGCAGATCGTCGGGTTCGATGATGACTGCGCCGTACATGCCGTTTGCGATATGTGCGCTCATCGGCATCGTCGAGCAGTGGTACATCCAGATTCCCGAACGCGTGGCCCTGAACGTGTAGGTGACGCTCTCGCCCGGTGCGATCGTGCGCATCGGCTGATCGGGCGCGAGAGACCCGGCGTGGAAGTCGATGGAATGCCCCATCGTTCCCTTGTTCACGAGGGTGACGACGAAGGTGTCGCCCACTCGTCCGTGCAGCAGCGGCCCGGGAGCCGTTCCGTTGTACGTCCACAGCGTCTGGGTCACTCCCGGCGCGACCTCGAGCTTCTCGTCGCGGGCGACAAGAGTGACCTCGCGGGTGGTCGGAGAATCGGATGCCGGCAGCGGCGCGAGCTCGGCATCGTAGGGAGTGAAATCAGGGCCGGGCTCACCCATCAGATCGATCGCACCTGGCATGGCGTGATCGGAGTGGTCGCCCTGCTGGTCGCCGTGCTCACCGGCATCCGAGTCTTCGACTGTCGTGCCGCCGTCCCCGCCGGTCGCGACGACCTGCATCGTCATGCCCATCTGGCGGTGGCCGATGATCGAGCACCAGCCGTCGAGGTTCGCGGTGATGACACCGACGTCGATCGTCTCCGATGCGCCGGGTGCAAGGCGCGTGCCGCCGATGCCGTTGGCGAAGACGAGGTCGTGCACCTGCTCAGTGTCGGTGTTGGTGAGTTCGATGATCAGGCGGGTGCCGACCGGCACTTCGATGCGGCTCGGCGTGAAGCGCATGTCGGCGGCTTCGACCTGGACGGTCTGCACCGGAGCATCCGCATCGCCGGTGGGAGCAGCGCTCCACCCCAGGCCGACCGGATCGGCGATCGCCATGCCCGCCGAGACGAGCACGACGGCGAGCAGCCCGGCGACGGCCTGGCCCGCGCGACGGCCCTGGGGGTGTGCGCTCGTCTCCCCCTTCGCCTGCGTCTCCCCCTTCTCCTGCGACGTTGGATCACTAACGTCGCTTCCCGCGGTCGGGAGCCGGCGTTTGTGATCCAACGTCGGAGTGGCAACGGCCTTGGCTCGGCGCTGGGCACGCATCGCGCGCAGCATCACGACCAGGAACGACGCCATAGCGATGAGGTACAGAATCGATGCGACCACGCGCATGAGGCTCGACACCGGAAGCACGCAGACGACGAGCGCCGCGTTGGCGACCGTGACCCGCAGCGGGCCCGCCGCATCGAACACCGCGTTGCCAGCGCGAACGGGGCCGGGGCCACCGCCGAGGACTACCGGAATCAGGTAGCTGAGCGCACCGACGAGCACCTGAGCCGCGAAGCCCGCAGCGAGGTACGGCACTACCTGGCCGAAGAGGGCGGCGAGGGCGGCGAAGCCATCGCCGTTCAGCGTGGTGAATCCAGCGGTGTCGATGGCTGCGACGACCGCGCCGACGACGAGCGTGGCCACCGCACCCGCCCACCAGACGAGCGCCATGCCGACAGACAGAGCGGCGAAACTGCGCGGCGCCTTCTGCCGTGCGGCGCGGAACAGCGAGACGCCGATGATGATGAGGCCTGCGAGGTAGGCGGCGAGCCCCAGCGCGACACCGGGCAGCCATCCGACCGCAGCCGCGACGGCCGCGACGACCACGCCACCAGCGAGTGCGGGCAAGGCACGGGCGGCGCCGAGCGCGGCGTGTTCATCGGCACGGGTTCGCAGGATCGTGGGCCACAGGGTGACGACGGTGCCCGCAACCGTGATTCCGATCCAGCCGAGGAGGTTGAACAGTGCGTGCGCGAGTACGAGGTTCGGGGCATCGTCGCCACGGGCGAGCCAGGCTCCGAGGCCAGCGCCCATCGTCAGCATCGCCGCCGACACGATGTAGTAGCGAGTCGTGCGCCCGAACTTGCCCGGCATGCTCGACCGCGCCCGGCTGATCAGACTGACGGCGTGCCAGATCACAGCGGTGATCAGGGATGCGGCTCCCACGAGCGTCACCGGCCAGACGGCGATCATCACACCGGTGATGACGGCAGCGGCGCCCGCATTCGCGAGAATGAGGCGAATGTTCTGATTGCGGCGCCCGGCCACGGTGAGCGCGCTGCGCAGCAGAGCGAGGGAGAAGTACTGACTCCACACGAGAATCGCGTGGGTGACGGCACCGAGCAGCAGCAGGTGGATCATCAGCCACCCCGGCATCGGCACGAAGCGGTGGATCACCGTCGACACAGCCGCGAGCAGCAGCCACGCCAGCGTCGGAATGTCGCGCATCGGCCAGAATCCGCGCTTCTTCACGACGGCGGAAGGCGTGCCGGGGGCACCGGGTGCGCCGGTGAGGTTCGGAGTCATGAGGCGGGTCCTTCAGGGTTCGCGCGTGGGGCGGAGGGCTTCTCACCCATCGGAGGAGGTTTCAGCAGCATCCGTCCTCCGATGCCGGAGTCCTCCTCCGCTGCGCGCGGGATCAGTGCGGCGGATGCTGCGCGCCCCGCCACTTTCGCCCCCGTGCGCGCCTTCGGCACCCCGAGCAGCGCGCTGGTGACAGCCGTGAGCATGAACAGCAGCAGTGCGATCACGCCGAGCATTCCCCCGATCTGCCAGGCCACCGGCAGTCCGAGGCCGTCGCCGATCCACACGCGCACGATCAGTGCGACCTGGAGCAGCGAGATGGGCACCCAGAACGCGGGCCGATACGGCAGTGGAACGCGCAGCACCGCCGGCAGGATCGTCGTCGCGTGCGCCATGATCATCGAGAAGGTGTACCCGAGGAAGACCGCGTGAATCACCGCGTCGTAAGCGGTCTGCTCGGTCGGCGAGCCGAGCAGCAGAACGAGGCCCGCGACGGCGAGCCAGACGTAGCCGGCGAGGATGCACGCGGCCATGTACCGGGTCACCCCGCTCGCCCGGATGGTGCGGCGCGCGACGTCGTGCACGATCAGCCAGCCGGTCAGTGAGAGCAGCGTGATGCCCAGCAGGATCGCGCCGGCATCCGGGAACACGAGCCCGACGACGAGAGCGCCGGTCACGCCCCAGGCGTGGACGAGGAGTCGGATGCCAGCCTGCGGCCCCATCGTGATGCGAGCGAGCTCTACCCGCTCGGCGGCGATGGTGAGCACTAGGAAGCCGATCATCCAGGGGATGATGCGGGTCATCGTGTCCTGCCCGATCCACAGCACCGCGCCCGCGAGCGCGAGACCGGCTGCGAGCAGTTGGGTGAGGAGGGCGGCGTCGTACTGGCGGCGCCAGAGCGGAACGTACAGCAGGGTGAAGGATGCTGCGCCCGCGGCCAGCACGATCTTCGCGACCACCAGCGGGATGGGCATGACCACCAGCAGGATGCCGCCGATTCCCAGCAGGGCTGGCGCGATGTAGCCGTAGGCGCGGCCGAGCGCGGTGGCACGCTCGAGGCTGATCAGCGTGCCGACGAAGCCGAGCACGAGCAGCATCCCGTGCACATCGGGCAGGCGCTCAGTGGTGACGGGTGCGGGCAGCCCCAGCAGCATCATTCCCGCGTCGAGCCCGGCGAGCAGAGCGAGGCCCGCCGGCAGCATCCAGATCAGGCGCCACGGCGTGCTTCGGCGGCGGACACCCGCCATGCGCGCTCCGCCGTGCGCGCCGACACCGCCGCCACGCGTGCCCGCGCCCGTGCCGCCGCGCGCGCCCGCGCCGCTACGAGAGCCCGCACCTGTAGCGGCACTCGCGCTCGCAGCATCCGCGCCCACACCTGTAGCGGCACTCACGCCCCCAGCATCCGCACCCACACTCGCCGAGAAACCACTTCCCGCATGAGAAACCACGTCTGGGGTGGTTTCTCGTGCAGGAAGTGGTTTCTCGATAGAAATGACGGGCTCGGCAGGAGTGGCCGGCTCGGCAGGGGCGCGGCCCTCGCTAGAGGCGCCGCTGTCGGGGCGGGTCACGAGACGGCCCGCAGGTGCAGCACGCAGGCGCCGGCTGCCTGGAAGGGCTGCAACTCGGCATCCGTTCCTTCTACACGTGATCGTGCGATGCCCTCGACCAGGCCCTCGTGCACCGCGCACACCACATCGGAGCGGCGGGCAGCCGCGGCGAGCAGCGGACAGCTGTGTAGCAGGATGCCGTCGGCGGTGGCATCCGGCGCGAAGCCCTGCTCGCGCATGACCTCCAGCACGAGTTCGTGCGCATCGGCGGCAGCATCCGTGCGCTCTGAGGCGACCTCGGCGCCCCAGCGCACGCCGGCAGCGCGCGCCTGCGCGACAGGGTCAGCGGCGACCTGCGCGAGGGAATCGGCGAGTGCCAGCGCGAGCCCCGCGTAGGGGTTGACGGCGTAGGCCGGCGGGGCCTCCCAGCGCCAGCCAGGCCGACCCCGGCCCTGCGCCTCAGCGCGGATGCGGCGCAGGCGCCCGTCGATGCGAAGGCGCTCGAGGTGCTCGCGCACGGTGTTCTCGTGCAGGCCCGTCGAGGTGACGATCTCGGCGGTAGATGCTGATCCGCGGCTCTCGACTTCACGCAGAATCCGCTCGCGCGACGACGATGAGCGACCGCTCCCGCCGACACGAAGATTATCTCCGGCGTCCCGATGGTTTTCCACGGTCTCTAGTGTAATAAAATAAGAAGTGAATCCTGCACTTCTAGAGACGGAGATAATCATGGGCCACATCGACATCCACCGTTCGCGCTCCGAGGCGACCAACCAGACGCCCACCAACGAGTCCGCCACCGCCGGCTGCACCTGCGGCGAGGTCGACGAAGAGCTCCCCGAGCTCGACGTGCAGACCATCCCGCACGCCGTACGTCACGCGGCGATCTTCGGAGCGATCGAATCGCTGCGCCCTGGCTCGGCCATGGTGATCTCGGCGACCCACAACCCCGTGCCGCTGCTCACCCAGCTTTCGGCCAAGCACGGCCCGACCTACAACACCCGCTACCTCGACGAGGGGCCCGAGCGCTGGCGCATCCTGGTGCGCAACGTGGCGTGACTTCGGTCACGATCGCGTACGCCCGCACGAATGACTGAGGGGCCCCGACCTATCAGGTCTGGGCCCCTCAGTGTTCCGCGTGTTTCCGGTGCGGTGGCAAGTACAGGATTCGAACCTGTGAAGCTCTCGCGGCTGATTTACAGTCAGCTCCCTTTGGCCACTCGGGCAACTTGCCAGGACACCCCCGTCCGGCTTTTCCAGTCAACCGGGGGCGCGAAGACCAAGCATACCGGTCGTCGGCGGTGTCAAGAAATCGAACCGTCAGCTGCCGAAAACGCCACGCTGCGACTCCGCCAGCGACGCTGGAGTGCGCAGCAGACCACCCTCCGCGCGACAGGTCGCCGCGGCAATGAGCATGGCCCGATCAAGCAGTTCCTGCCACCCGGCATCTGACGTCGGGGTCCCCTCGGACAGCCCTGCAGCGACCGCAGCGAGGGTCGCATCGCCCGCACCCACGGTGTCGACGATTGCCCCGGGCAGCGTAGCGATCGGAGCGCTAAAGATGCCCGCATCCGAGTCGAGCACCGCACCATCCGACCCGGCCGTAGCGAGCACGGCGGTCACGCCCAGCCCGCGCAGGCGGCCCCGGAGTGCATCGAGATCGCCGTCGTACAACAGCGCCGCGTCGTCCGCTCCAACCTTCACGAGTTCTGAGCGTGCGGCGAGCCGCTCGAAGCCGCGCACGAACTCGGCACGATCGCTCAACATTCCAGAGCGGGGGTTGGGGTCGACCGCGACGCGCGCATCTCCCAGCGCATCGAGGAGCACGTCGACCTCAGCGGGAACATCGAACGGAAAGCAGCTGATGGCGACGATCCCGGCATCCGCAATCGCTTTCCGCGCGGTGCCGTCGTAGCGGATGCTGCGCCGCTGCGCCGCCTCGTTGAACACGTACTGCGGCTCACCGCTCGGCGACCGGGTCACGACCGCACGGGACGAACCGCGCGGGGCCCGGCTGGAGATCAGCGTCACGTCGTGGTCCTGCAGGTACTCGCGGATGTGGTCACCGGGCTCGTCATCGCCCACCATAGCGATCAGCGTCGTGGTCACACCCAGTCGGCGCAGCCCCACTGCGACATTCAGAGCGGCTCCGCCGACCAGTTCGCGGATGCCGGCAGCATCCCGGATCTCGTCGATCAGCGCATCGCCGATGACGACGACTTCGCGGTTGTCTGTGCTCACCTTGCGAGACTATCGCGTGTACCCCTTTGGCTGCCTCGTGAAGCTAACCGGGTGCGCAACCGCGCGTCGGTCGCGTGTGTCTGACGATGGCGGTACGGTGACGGCATGAAGGCGCGACTTCTCAGTGCGACCGCGGTGCTCATGATGGCCGTTGCCCTCGTCGGATGCGGCCCTATGGGCGACGCGCCCACGACACCGCCTGGGCCCAGCTCTTCGGCATCCGCGTCGCCCGACGGCGAGACCACGCCGCCGAGTGGTGGAACCGCGAGCCCCACGCCGACGCCCACCTCAACCCCCATCGCTCTGCCGACCGACTGCCGGGCGATCCTTTCGCAGGCCGTGCTCGATCAGTTCGCGGACGTGCCGCTCAACGATCCCGCATTCGACCTGTCGGGTCCACGCGAAGACGGCTCACTGCTGTGCGTCTGGGGCGACCCGGCTGCCGATACGACGAACTTGACCACCGAGATCACACGGATCGATCGTGGCCCTGCCCTAGACATGTTGAACATGCTCGTCGCCGACGAAGGATTCACCTGTTTCGCCCCCGATGGCGGCACGCGCTGCGAGAAGACCTGGCAGAACACGCAGTATCCCGTCACCGACGGACGCACCCTGTTCTGGCGCGACAGTGTGCTCATCGACACCCGGTACTCCAACCTCGCGCCCGACGGCTATACGTCCAGCATCATCGAGCACGTCTTCGGCTGACCCTGCGACGGGGACGGAGAAGGCCCCGAGTTCCGAAGAACCCGGGGCCTCTCAGTGGATCAGCTCAACCTCAGCTGTGTTCGCGACTTCGTCGCTCGACAACTTTCAATCGGCTCGGCCGAACGAGCAAGCTCGTCGGCTCGACAATCAGTTGTACGTACCGGGGGTGATGTCGTCCGTGGAGAACGCGTCGAAGTCGACGTAGCCGAAGTCGCCCTCAGCGTACGCGCCGTCGGATGCGAAGATCCGGTTCGGGTAGCGCTCACTCTTGGCTTCTTCCGTCGCCTCGACAGTGATGTCGCGGTATCGGTTCAGACCGGTTCCGGCAGGAATCAGCTTTCCGATGATGACGTTCTCCTTGAGGCCGACCAGCGGGTCGCGCTTGCCTTCCATGGCGGCCTGCGTGAGCACGCGGGTCGTCTCCTGGAAGGAAGCAGCCGACAGCCACGACTCCGTCGCAAGCGACGCCTTCGTAATACCCATCAGCTCGGGGCGACCCGATGCCGGGCGCTTGCCCTCGGACACAGCCTCGCGGTTGATCTGCTGGTAGCGCTTCAGGTCGACCATCTCGCCCGGAAGCAGCGTCGTGTCAGCGTGGTCGACCACGGTGACCTTCCGCAGCATCTGACGCACGATGACCTCGATGTGCTTGTCGTGGATCGGCACACCCTGCGAGCGGTAGACGCCCTGCACGCCGCTGACGAGGTAACGCTGCACCTCGCGGGCGCCCATGACGCGCATGACCTCCTTCGGGTCGAGGGTGCCGACCAGAAGGGGCTGACCGACGGTGACATGCTGGCCGTCCTCGACGAGAAGCGTTGCACGCCTCAGCACCGGGTAGACCACCTCTTCGTCACCGCTGTCGGGCGTCAGGATGACGCGCTTGCCCTTCTCGTTCTCTTCGATCGCGATGCGGCCATCGGCCTCGGCGATGGGAGAGGCACCCTTCGGGGTGCGCGCCTCGAAGAGCTCCTGCACACGCGGCAGACCCTGGGTGATGTCATCAGCCGAAGCCGAACCACCCGTGTGGAAGGTACGCATCGTCAGCTGGGTTCCAGGCTCACCGATCGACTGCGCAGCGATGATGCCGACAGCCTCGCCGATGTCGACGGTCTTGCCCGTCGCCAGCGAACGGCCGTAGCACTGTGCGCACACACCGACAGCGGAGTCGCAGGTCAGCACCGAGCGCACCTTGATGGTCTCGACACCCGCCTCGACCAGCTTGTCGATGAGCACGTCGCCGACGTCTTCACCAGCAGTCGCGACGACCTCGCCAGCCGAGTTGACGGCTTCGGATGCCAGGGTGCGAGCGAACACCGAGTTCTCGACGTTCGGGTCGCGCACCAGCTCGCCCTGCGAGTTCGGAGCAGCGATCGGGAGCTCGAGGCCCTTCGACGTGCCGCAGTCCTCTTCGCGGATGATGACGTCCTGCGAGACATCCACCAGACGACGGGTCAGGTAACCCGAGTCGGCGGTACGCAGAGCGGTGTCAGCCAGACCCTTACGGGTACCGTGCGTCGCGATGAAGTACTCCGCCACCGACAGACCCTCGCGGTACGAGGAGATGATCGGACGGGGGATGATCTCACCCTTGGGGTTGTTCACCAGACCGCGCATACCCGCGATGTTGCGGATCTGCAGCCAGTTACCACGGGCACCCGACGTCACCATGCGGTTGATCGTGTTGTCCTCGGGGAAGTTGGCGCGCATCGCGGCCTGGACCTCGTCAGTTGCCTCGGTCCAGATCTTGATGAGCTCCTGGCGGCGCTCAGCATCCGTCGTCAGACCCTTGTCGTACTGCGACTGAACCTTCGCGGCCAGCTTCTCGTAACGACCGACGATCTCCTTCTTGTTCGGAGGAGTGAGGATGTCGCTGAGAGCAACCGTGACGCCCGAGCGAGTCGCCCAGTGGAAGCCAGCATCCTTGATGCGGTCCAGCGTGGCGGCCGTCTCGACCTTGGGGTATTCCTCGGCCAGCTTGTTCACGATCTGCGACAGCTTGCCCTTGTCGGCCTGCTCACGCACGAACGGGTAGCCCTTGGGGAGCGCGCCGTTGAAGATCGCCTGACCGAGCGAAGCGTCGAGGAGCCCGTGACGCTCGTAGCCCTCCGGAGCCTCGCCCTCAAGGAAGGTGAGACCGGGAACGCGGATGCGAATCTTCGCCTGAAGGTCGAGGGTGCCCTCGTCCTTCGCCAGGATCGCCTCGGAGACCGAGCCGAACGCACGACCCTCACCGGCTGCGCCCTCCTTGACCGTGGTCAGGTGGTGCAGACCGATGATCATGTCCTGCGAAGGCAGGGTGACCGGACGGCCGTCAGACGGCTTGAGGATGTTGTTCGACGCCAGCATCAGCACGCGGGCCTCGGCCTGAGCCTCGACCGACAGCGGCAGGTGCACAGCCATCTGGTCACCGTCGAAGTCGGCGTTGAACGCCGCGCAGACGAGCGGGTGCAGCTGGATGGCCTTGCCCTCGACGAGCTGAGGCTCGAAGGCCTGGATGCCCAGACGGTGCAGGGTAGGTGCGCGGTTCAGCAGCACGGGGCGCTCGCGGATGATCTCCTCGAGCACGTCCCAGACCTCGCCACGGGTGCGCTCGACAGCGCGCTTGGCGGCCTTGATGTTCTGCGAGTGACCGAGGTCGATCAGACGCTTGATCACGAACGGCTTGAACAGCTCCAGAGCCATCTGCTTGGGCAGACCGCACTGGTGCAGCTTCAACTGCGGGCCCACCACGATGACCGAACGGCCCGAGTAGTCCACGCGCTTGCCGAGCAGGTTCTGACGGAAACGACCCTGCTTGCCCTTCAGCATGTCGCTGAGGGACTTCAGTGCGCGGTTTCCGGTACCGGTGACGGGGCGACCACGGCGGCCGTTGTCGAACAGTGCGTCGACGGCCTCCTGCAGCATCCGCTTCTCGTTGTTGACGATGATCTCGGGGGCACCGAGGTCGATCAGACGACGCAGACGGTTGTTGCGGTTGATGACGCGGCGGTACAGGTCGTTCAGATCGCTGGTGGCGAAGCGGCCACCGTCGAGCTGGACCATCGGGCGCAGCTCCGGCGGGATCACCGGAACGACGTCGAGGACCATGGCGGCCGGGCTCATGCCGGTCTCCAGGAACGAGTTGACGACCTTCAGGCGCTTGATCGCGCGAATCTTGCGCTGGCCCTTGCCCTCAGAGATCTGCAGGTGCAGGTTCTCGGACTCGGCCTTCAAGTCGAAGGACTCCAGGCGACGCTTGATCGACTCGGCGCCCATGTAGGCCTCGAAGTACTGACCGAAGCGGTCCTGCAGCTCGTAGAAGACGTCGTCCTCGGGACGAAGAGCACCCACCTCGAGCGTGCGGAAGTCCTCCCACACGCGCTCGAGCTTGGCGATGGCCTCGTCGGCACCCTTGCGGGTGAGAGTCATCTCCTTCTCGGCGGCGTCCTTGACCTTCTTCTTGGCATCCGCCTTGGCACCCTCTGCCTCAAGAGCAGCGAGGTCCTCTTCGAGCTTGGCCAGGCGCTCCGCGATCTTGGCATCGCGGCGGTCGCCGAGCGTCTTCAGCTCGAGACGGATGTTGTTCTCCTGCGTGGCGAGGTCGCGGTGACGAGCATCCTCGTCGACCGAGATCACCATGTAGGCGGCGAAGTAGATGACCTTCTCGAGGTCCTTCGGCGCCATGTCGAGCAGGTAGCCGAGCCGCGAGGGCACACCCTTGAAGTACCAGATGTGCGTGACGGGAGCGGCGAGCTCGATGTGGCCCATGCGCTCACGACGGACGGAGCTCTTGGTGACCTCCACGCCGCAGCGCTCGCAGACGATGCCCTTGAAGCGGACGCGCTTGTACTTGCCGCAGGCGCACTCCCAGTCGCGGGAGGGTCCGAAGATCTGCTCGCCGAAGAGGCCGTCCTTCTCAGGCTTCAGCGTGCGGTAGTTGATTGTCTCTGGCTTCTTGACCTCACCGTACGACCATCCGCGGATGTCGTCAGCGGTGGCGAGGCCGATTCGAAGCTCATCGAAAGTTGTTGATTCGAGCACTAGTTCTCCTGTGTAGAAAATCTGTCGCTAATCGAAAGGACCGGGTCAGATCTCGTCGATCGATGCGGCTTCGAAACGGCTGGAGATGTTGATGCCGAGCTCTTCCGCTGCACGGAAGGCCTCGTCATCGGTGTCTCGCAGGTTGACTGCGGTGCCATCGGCCGAGAGGACCTCGACGTTCAGGCAGAGCGACTGCATCTCCTTCAAGAGCACCTTGAAGGACTCGGGGATGCCGGGCTCCTGGATGTTCTCGCCCTTGACGATCGCCTCGTACACCTTGACGCGGCCGAGGATGTCGTCGGACTTGATCGTGAGGAGCTCCTGCAGCGCGTATGCGGCGCCGTAGGCCTCGAGGGCCCACACCTCCATCTCACCGAAGCGCTGTCCACCGAACTGCGCCTTACCGCCGAGCGGCTGCTGGGTGATCATCGAGTACGGACCCGTGGAACGTGCGTGGATCTTGTCGTCGACGAGGTGGTGCAGCTTCAGGATGTACATGTAGCCCACCGAGACAGGTGCCGGGAACGGCTCGCCGGAGCGACCGTCGAACAGCAGCGTCTTGCCGGATGCGCCGATCAGGCGATCGCCATCACGGGTGACCCGCGTGGAGTCGAGCAATCCGGAGATCTCGTGCTCACTGGCACCGTCGAACACCGGGGTCGCAACCTTGGTGTTCGGAGCGACGTCGCGCGCTTCCTCAGGCAGCTTCACAGCCCACTCGGGGTTGCCCTCGACCTTCCAGCCCTGCTTGGCGATCCACCCGAGGTGGGTCTCCAGCACCTGGCCGAAGTTCATGCGGCCCGGGATGCCGAGCGGGTTGAGCACCACGTCGACGGGCGTGCCATCCGCGAGGAACGGCATGTCTTCGACGGGGAGAATCTTCGCGATGACGCCCTTGTTGCCGTGACGGCCGGCGAGCTTGTCGCCCTCAGTGATCTTGCGCTTCTGGGCGATGTAGACCACGACGCGGCGGTTGACGCCCGAGCCGAGCTCGTCGTCGCCCTCTTCGGCGTTGAACTCCTTGACGGCGATGATCGTGCCCTGCTCACCGTGCGGCACCTTGAGCGACGTGTCGCGAACCTCGCGGCTCTTCTCGTTGAAGATCGCGCGGAGCAGACGCTCCTCGGCCGACAGCTCGGTCTCGCCCTTGGGCGTGACCTTGCCGACGAGGATGTCGCCGGGGCGAACCTCGGCGCCGATGCGGATGATGCCGCGCTCGTCGAGGTCCTTCAGCAGCTCGGGGCTGACGTTGGGGAGGTCACGGGTGATCTCCTCCTTGCCGAGCTTCGTGTCGCGAGCGTCGACCTCGTACTCCTCGATGTGAATCGAAGAGAGGGTGTCGTCCTTCACCAACTCCTGGCTGAGGATAATCGCGTCCTCGAAGTTGTGGCCTTCCCACGGCATGAACGCGACGAGCAGGTTCTTGCCGAGCGCAAGCTCGCCGTTCTCGGTGGCGGGGCCGTCTGCGAGGACCTCGCCGACCTCCACGCGCTCACCGGCGTTGACGACGACGCGCTGGTTGTAGGACGTGCCCTGGTTCGAGCGGTCGAACTTGCGCAGGTGGTATTCCTGCGTGCCACCCTCGTCGAGCATGACGACGATGCGGTCTGCAGAGACCTCGCTGACGACACCGGCCTTGGCTGCGGTGACGACGTCACCTGCGTCGATGGCGGTGTAGCCCTCCATACCGGTGCCGACCAGCGGCGAGTCGGAGCGGAGCAGCGGCACAGCCTGACGCTGCATGTTGGCACCCATCAGGGCGCGCTGGGCGTCATCGTGCTCGAGGAACGGAACGAGCGAGGTCGCCACCGACACCATCTGGCGCGGGGAGACATCCATGTAGCCGATCTCCTCGGGGAGGAACAGGTCGACCTCACCGTTGCCGCCACGGGGGCGGGCGAGAACCTGGTCTTCGCTGAAGCGGTTCTTCTTGTCGAGCGGGGCGTTCGCCTGCGCGATGTTGAAGTCGACCTCTTCGGATGCCGTGAGGTAGTCGATCTGGTCGGTGACCACGCCATCGGAGACACGACGGTACGGCGTCTCGATGAAGCCGAAGGAGTTGATGCGCGCGAAGGTCGCGAGCGCACCGATCAGGCCGATGTTCGGGCCTTCCGGCGTCTCGATCGGGCACATGCGGCCGTAGTGCGAGGGGTGCACGTCACGGACCTCGACGCCGGCGCGGTCACGGCTCAGGCCACCAGGGCCGAGGGCCGAGAGGCGGCGCTTGTTGGTCAGGCCCGCGAGCGGGTTGTTCTGATCCATGAACTGCGACAGCTGCGAGGTGCCGAAGAACTCCTTGATCGCGGCGACGACGGGGCGCACGTTGATCAGAGTCTGCGGGGTGATCGCCTCGATGTCCTGCGTGGTCATGCGCTCGCGGACGACGCGCTCCATGCGGGACAGACCGGTGCGGACCTGGTTCTGGATGAGCTCGCCGACGGCGCGGATGCGACGGTTGCCGAAGTTGTCGATGTCGTCGGTGGCGATCCGGATGTCGGCCTTCTTGCCCGAGCGGATGCCTTCGAACGACTCGTCGCCACGGTGCAGGCGCACCATGTACTTGATCGTCGCGACGATGTCTTCCACCGTCAGAACAGAGTCCGTCAGCGGGGCTGCGAGGCCGAGCTTCTGGTTGATCTTGTAACGACCCACCTTGGCCAGGTCGTAGCGCTTCGAGTTGAAGTAGAAGTTGTCGAGCAGCGCGCGGGCGGCCTCAGCGGCGACCTGCTCGCCTGGACGCAGCTTGCGGTAGATGTCGCGCAGCGCGTCTTCCTTGGTGAGGATGGTGTCCTTCGCCAGAGTCTCCTCGATCGACGGGAAACCGGCGAACTCGGTGAGGATCTCTTCGCTGGTCATGCCCAGCGCCTTGAGGAAGACCGTGACCGACTGCTTGCGCTTGCGGTCGATGCGCACGCCCACCTGGTCGCGCTTGTCGACCTCGAACTCGAGCCATGCACCACGGCTCGGAATGACGCGTGCGGTGACGATGTCCTTATCGGACGTCTTGTCCGGCGTCTTGTCGAAGTAGACACCGGGCGAGCGCACGAGCTGCGAGACGACGACGCGCTCGGAGCCGTTGATGATGAACGTGCCCTTGCCGGTCTGCAGCGGGAAGTCGCCCATGAAGACGGTCTGCGTCTTGATCTCACCGGTGAGGTGGTTCATGAACTCGGCCTCGACGTACAGCGGAGCGGCGTAGGTCTTGCCACGCTCCTTGCACTCGTCGATCGAGTACTTCTCCGGCTCGAGATACGGGTTCGTGAAGCTCAGCTGCATCGTTTCGCCGAGGTCTTCGATCGGAGAGATCTCCTCGAAGATCTCGCCGAGACCGCTGTTCTCGTTGACGTCGGTGCGACCGGCCTTCTTGGCTTCGGCGACCCGGGCCTTCCAGTCGTCGTTGCCGACCAGCCAGCCGAAGGATTCGGTCTGGAGGGCGAGAAGGTCAGGGACCTCGAGCTTGTCGGAGATCTTGGCGAACGAGAGGCGGGAGACTCCGCGTCCGTTCTTGTTGGTGGTGGATGTGGATGCGTTGCGAGCAGCAGCCAAGGGAGTAACCTCCGTGTGCCCCGTGCGAGGGGTGGTCGATTCCTGGACGTCAGTGAAGTGCGCTCGTGAACTCAACGAATGCCGACCACCATATGAGGGCATGGAGAAGCGAGCGCAACTACCAACTATATGCCGAGAATCGCGACATGGCAAGCTCAGTCCTTGACCAATTCGGGAAGCTGCGGTATTGGCACCCTCTGCGACACTGAAGCATGCGCGTTCTGCTGAAGTTCACCATCGACTGCGATCCCGACACCGCGTGGCATGCCGTGCATTCACCGAAAGCAGTGTCGCAACTATATGCGCCCCTGCTGCAGATGCGCGCGGTGCAGGCTACCGGGTTTCCCGAGGCCTGGGCTCCCGGCGATGAAGTGCCGGTGCAGCTCGCGGCGTTCGGATGCATCCCGGTCGGTCGACAGCTGATTCATGTCAGCGAGCGCGTCGTGGAAGAGCCCGACGGTCAGGTGCGGATCTTTCGAGACAGCGGCATCCCCCTCACCGGCCCTCTCAGCGGCCTCGTTGTCTGGGACCATCAGATGGCCATCTCTCCCGCTCCTGGCCAGCCGCACCGAACCCTCTGGCGCGACCGACTCACCTTCGATGGCCCGACCGCACCCCTGCTCTGGCCGGTGCTGTGGGCGAGCTGGCAGGCTCGCGGGTTGCGCATGCGCTCCCTCGCCCGGGCATGGAGCACCGACCCGGATCTCGCGCCGAGCAACCTCTAGGCTCGATCCCATGGGACGAGTGCGTGGACGCGATGTCGAGAACCCGCGCGCGCGGCTCGACCACGGTGGCGTGGCCGAGATCGCCCCGTCGGAATTCACGCACGGCTTCGAGCTGGTCGTCGATGGAACACCGCAGTCGCACGTCGACCTCGATGACCCCACGCATCTGCACTTCGAGTACATCGTGCGCATGGGCGCCGTCATCGATCAGCTCGGCGGATCGCGCTCACCGCTCAGCGTCGTGCACCTGGGTGCGGGGGCGCTGACTCTCCCGCGCTATATCGATGCAACACGCCCTGGTTCACGCCAGCAGGTGATCGAGCTGGAGGGCCCGCTGGTCACGCTCGTGCGCGAGCACCTGCCGCTTCCGCGTGGCGCGGCTATCCGCATCCGCATCGGGGATGCCAGGGAGGGACTCCGCCGTCTCCCGCCAGCCCTGGTCGGCAGCTGCGATCTCGTCGTCTCCGATGTCTTCTCGGGTGCGCAGACGCCCGCACACCTCACCAGCATCGAGTTCTATCAGGAGATCGCCGCACTGCTCTCCCCCACCGGCGTGCTGCTGGTGAACGTCGCCGACAGCCCGGGGCTCGCCTTCGCCCGCCGCCAGGTCGCGACGGTGCAGACGGCGTTCCGCGAGGTCGCGGTGCTGGCTGACGCACAGGTGCTGAAGGGCCGGCGGTTCGGCAACCTCGTGCTGGCAGCATCCGCCACCGACCTTCCGACCGAATGGCTGCCGCGGATGCTGGCTGCCGGCCCGCACCCCGCGAAGATCGCTCAGGGCGCCGAGGTCGCGGCATTCGCGCGCGGTGCGGCGATCGTCACAGATGCGGATGCTGTGGCATCCCCACGCCCCGACGCGAATCTGTTTCTGCGCTGACGCGACGCTTGCGCCGACGCACAGTCTGGGCCGGCGCACAGTCTGGGCCGGCGCACAGTCTGGGGGCCGACACGCCAGTTGTAGGACCGGATGCTGGAAAGCGTCCGGCAAGTGTGCAAAAGACCCCTAACGTGTGAGCGCGTTCGGGTTGGAATGCGCCTCGCTTGCCCGAGCCAGGGCGTGCCTCAGTCGCTTCTGACGCGGGCAGGGCAGACTGGGAAAACACTGCGGAGAGGAGCATCAGTCGTGAGCATGATCCGAGGGTACGACCCCGATTCTCTTCGTGAAATCGTCGATCAGCGAGAGTGCATGATGCGCCTCGAGGAGATCGAAAACCAGCGCAGTCTTCCCGCGCTGCTCGAACGCGTCTGGCTGCTGAAAGTGCTCGACCGTCTCGATGAGGCGCTGGAACTGGCCGATGAAGCCGTGCGCCAGGCGCGCATGGCGGGCACGCGCAAGGATGTGCTTCGCGCCCGCGTGCTGCACGGCACGATTCTGCAGAACCGCGGCGCGCACGCTGCTGCCGAGCAGGAGCTCGCCACCTGCGCGAACGAAGCCGAAGGTCAGGGCTGGGCGGGCATCGCCGCGTTCGCGCACCAGCATCATGGCAAGAACGCCTACGAGGCACGCGATTTCGATCAGGCGCGAGAGAGCTTCAAGCGCTCGCTGTTCCTGCGCCGCGAGGCCGGCGCCGATGACAGCGCGCTCGAGACGGCCCTGCGGGCGATCGAGGCCGCGGAGTTGCGCAGCTCGGCAGCATCCGGCGTTCTCGTCTGAGCGCATCGACGACGCTTTCGCCGCGGGTTCGCGCCGAATGTCGGCGGTGAGATCTACTCTGATCTCATGGCAGATCTGATCCGGGTGCGCGTCTGGGCCGAGGCGCTGATCAGCATGCACCTCGACGAGACGTGGACTTTCGATTTCGATCACGCCAAGCGCCGGGCCGGGCTGTGCGACTATCGCCGCAAACGCATCAGCGTCTCGCGCTATCTGGCTGCGCGATTCGACGACGACGACATCCACCAGACGCTGCTGCACGAAGTCGCGCACGCACTTGCCGGGCACATGGCGGCGCACGGCCCGGCGTGGAAGAAGATCGCGCGTGAGATCGGTTACGTCGGCGGCACCACCCACGAGGGCGAAACCGCTGTCGAGCTCGCCCCGTGGATCGGCACCTGCGCGGCCGGGCACATCGTCTACCGGCATCGACGTCCTGGGCGCGAGACCTCCTGCGCGAAGTGCTCGCGAAAATTCGATCGCCGATATCTGTTCGAGTGGCGACGGCGCGAGATCACGCCCGCTGATCGCCTCGCCGCACAGCTGCCGCGCTGAAAGCGGCGTGCTCTGGCGGGCAGCGTGTTCTGCCGGCCGGCGTGCTCTGCCGGGCAGAGACGTGCTCTGCCGGGCGACGACGTGCGTGGCGCCGTCAGGACTCGGGTCGCTCCGAGGGATCGGTGGGGTCCGAAGGCTCGGTGGGGCCTGAAAGATCGATGGGGTCCGAAAGCACGGTGGGGTCTGCTGACTCGATGGGGTCTGCTGGTTCTGAAGGGTCGTACGGTTGCGCACGCCCGTCTGTTCCGATGGGCGCCGTCGGCTCGTAGCGGTCGCGCCGTTCCGTCCGCCCGCTCGGTTCCGGGTACTCGTTTGCTTCCGGGTGCCTGTTTGGTTCGGAGGATGGTCCTCGGGCGGTCCGGCGGCGACGCACCAGCATGGTGATCAGCCGCCAGCCGATCAAGAACAACCCGATCGTGAGCGTCGCCACGATGATGAAGGGCACCGCGGCGGTGTCACCGGAGGCGACGCGCAGCAGCATCCCACCGGCGACGGTCACCACCCACACCACGACTCCCCAGCCGAGCGACCAAGGCCTGCGCGGGCGCGCGGGAACGAGGGCGGCAAGCACGTGCCCGACGACCAGTGCCACGAGGAACGGCCACGCGGTGAGCAGGAAGCCCAGCGGATTCTCGTCGTGCGATGCTCGTCCGATCGCGGCGAAGATGAGCACCAGAATGGCGTCGAGAACGAAGGCGGGCAGGTACCTCATGCACTGACCCTATGCCGGGTTGGGGCTGGCATCCGACGGCTCGCGGCGAACAACCGACGCGGTGCCGAAGACGGGCCTCACTCGAACGGAACGAAGATGTCGCCACTGAGCTGAGGAACCGTGTCGGACCCGTCCAATTCCGCAGCCTCGTCGATCGTCGCGGGGCGAACTCCTGCGGCCTGCATGTGCTGCGTCGATGGCACCCCATCGGCCAGTTCGCGGGCGGATCCGCTCGCTCCGAGCAGGTGGCGCAGCGCACGACGCAGCGCGCGGAAGGATTCGCCGGCAACGACGGCCTCGGGTGACACATGGTCGATGCCGAGATCGGTCAGCGCTGCGATGATCGCCCCGGCGCCCAGCTGATCTTCGACCGCAAAGCGGACTTCACCCGATGGCGTCAATTCGCCGGCCGCGATGACGGCCACCGAGGTGCGTGCCGCACGCCTCTCCTGGATGGTCATCGCCGCCCGTGCGACGGCGGAAGCATTGCGGATGCTGCCGAGCAGCACGGTCGGTTCCCACGGCTCGGCATTCCCCGCAGACTGTGCACTGAGGGTGGACGCCGTCGCCGTCACCGATCCGCCATTCTTCGAGAACTCGGCGGCCTCTGCCAGCGTGATGCGGCGGTCGGTTGTGATGACATCCGCCATCGTCGACGAGAATCGCAGCACGTCCACGACGATGATGACATCCGCGCGGGCGAGGCGTGCCAGCCCGGCGGAGCCCCATTCGAAGCGGACCTGATAGGACGATTGCGCGAACGGCGATGGCATCCAACCAGCCTATTCCGCCCCCGATACCGCGCACCCCGCGCACCCCGCGCACCCCGCGCACCCCGCGCACGGACGGCGGGAGTCTGTACAACTGGCAGGAGATTCCGCGGCGTGTCGCCTGCCAAGCGTACAAACTCCCGCCATCCGTGCCAGGGTGCGATGCCAGAGTCCGTGCCAGGGTGGCGCGAAGGGGTCGCCGCAGACGGTCCAAGCCTCAGTCGGCCGCCAGCGCCTCCACGGGCGCGACGCGCGTCGCAAGTCGGGTCGGGGCGACCGCGGCGACGACCGTCAGCACCGCAGTCGCGACGACGATGATCACGACCGGCAGCCATGGCACGGCCGGGTACACCATCCCGGCCGGCTCATAGTCGGGCAGCACCGGAACAGATCCCAGCAGCGACTGCGCCGCGACCCAGCCGTATCCGATGCCGAGAACCAGACCGGTGACAGTCGCCGCCACGGTGATGTGCAGCGCCTCCAGCAGCACCATCCTGCGCACCTGCACACCGGTCAGACCGATCGCCCGCAGCAGCCCCAGCTCGCGGCGACGTTGCACGACCCCGATCGTCAGCAGGTTGACGAGACCGACGGCGGCGATCACGGCCGACACCGCCACGAGCACCATCATCACCGCGGCGAAACCGTCGAGCGCGGCGAAGCTCCCTGCCGCCTCGCCTTCTTCCATCTGACGGCTCAGCAGCACTTTCGTCGACTCCAGCGCGACCGCGAACATCGTGACGAGGGTGACGCCGATCACCACCCCCATCGCCATTCGACTGGAGCGCTCGGGGTAGCGCAGGGCATTCTCGGCTGCCAGCCGTGCGGTCGCCGATCGGCCGAACAGCCGCCCGACGAGCCGCAGAACCGGAGGCATGACCAGCGTCGCGCCGAGGGAAAGCCCGGTGAACGAGAACACCCCGCCAGCGAACGCGATGACCACACCGACGGGCGAGACGAGGCCCGCGAGCACACCCAGCACGAGCAGCGCGATGCCGACGCCCAGCAGCACGAGCGCACCGACGTGGCGAGCCGGACGGCCTGCCACCTCTGCATGGCTCCGTTCAACGGAGCCGCCGAGAGCCTGCAGCGGAGTCACCGCGAGCACCCGGCGGGAGCCGATCCAGGCGGCGAGCCAGGTGGTCAGCGCGACCCCGACGGCCGGAAGCAGAACAGCGGCCTGGAGGATGCTGGCATTTTCGGGCGCTCCCTCGAGAAACTGGCTGCCGACCAGCATCCCGACCCAGGAGAGCAGCACCCCGGAGACGAGCCCGAGGCCGGCTCCGACAATGCCTACGACCAGTCCCTGGCCCGAGACCTCCGCCCGCTGCGAGCGCGCGGATGCCCCGATGAGCCGCATGAGCGCGATCTGCCGGGTGCGCCCCGCGACGATGGTCGAGAAGGTGTTGGCGGTAACGGTCGCTGCCACATACATCGCCACAGCTGTGAGCAGGAAGGACAGGATGCCGACCACGATCGCGAGCGTCTCGCTGCGGCCGATGAAGGAGTCCGCCTGCAGGTAGTCGCCGATGTAGGCAGTGATCTCGACGAGACCGACACCGAACGCGGCAGAGAGTGCGGCGACGAGGATGCTGGCCCCCATGCCGCGATCCCGCAGCCACGCGAATTTCGCGACTCGGGGACGATCGACGTCGACGGAGGCGGGGGCGGGGCCGACGGAGCCGGCCACGAGCGCGGTCATGCGGCCACGTCCGCAGCGAGCATGTATGCGGCGATCTGCTCGGCGCTCTGGCGAGGATGGTCTGCGACGATCCGGCCATCGCCGAGGAACAGCACCCGGTCAGCGTGGCTGGCGGCGACGGCATCATGCGTCACCATCGCGATCGACTGACCGTGATCACGACTCGCGGTCGCCAGCAGCTGCAGCACTTCGCGGCCAGAAGCGGAGTCGAGGTTGCCCGTGGGCTCGTCGGCGAAGACGAGGTCGGGGGCGGTGGCGAGCGCACGGGCGATGGCGACGCGCTGCTGCTGTCCGCCGGAGAGCTCATGCGGGCGGTGGGTCAGTCGCGACGCGAGTCCAAGGCGCTCGATGAGGCCGTCGATGCGGGCGCGCTCGATGGCGCTCGGTCGGCGACCATCGAGGTCGAACGGCAGCAGGATATTGGCCAGCGCATCGAGCGTCGGCACGAGATTGAACGCCTGGAAGATGAACCCGACCCGGCGGCGACGCAGAACCGTCATCTCGAGGTCGCCGAGGCCGGTGATGTCGGTGTCGCCGATCCACACGCGGCCGTCGGTGGGCGTGTCGAGTCCAGCCATGATGTGCATGAGCGTCGACTTGCCCGAACCAGATGGGCCCATGATGGCGGTGAACTGGCCGCGGCGGATGCCGACGCTCACGTCGGTGAGTGCTCGCACGCCCGCGGCGCCCGCGCCGTATGACTTGGTCAGGTGCTGAACGCGGGCGGCGAGGCCGAGGTCTGAGGTGGTGATCTCCATGTCATCGACGCTATTTCTCGGCATCCGCCCCGCACATCGCCCGAGCGGATCATCTCGCGTACATCGGCAGGATGATCCGCGGCATCCGACCCGCTCTCCGGCCGCCGACCTTCCAGCCCGCGCACGGATGGCGAGAGAAAAAACGGATGCAGGGAGAAACGCCGTCAAAATGACCTCCATCCGTACAAACTCCCTGCATCCGTGCAGGGGTACGGAGTTTCGGGGCGGGTCCGGTCGGGCGGGGCCGGCCAGGCCGGTGAGGCCCAGCCGATCAGGCCAGGCCGTGCTCGAACGCGAAGACCACCAGCTGCACCCGGTCGCGCAGCGACAACTTAGCGAGAATGCGGCTGATGTGCGTCTTCACCGTCGCCTCGCTGAGGTACTCGCGGGCGGCGATCTCAGAGTTCGACAGACCCCTCGCGGCGAGCGCGAAGATCTCCCGCTCACGGTCGGTGAGGTCGCCGTACTCCGGCGGAACCGGCGTCGTCGCCTGAGTGAAGTGCGCGAACAGCTCTCGGGTGGCGGATGCTGCGATCACGCTCGATCCGGCATAGACCGTGCGAACCGCGGCGAGCAGGAATTCGGGCTCGGCGTCCTTGAGCAGAAAGCCGCTGGCGCCCTGCTGGATCGCCCGCGCCGCGGACTCATCAAGGTCGAACGTGGTCAGCATCACCACGCGCGGCGGGTCGGCCTTCTTCAGCAGCTGGGCGGTGGCGGTGAGGCCGTCCATCACCGGCATCCGAATGTCCATCAGCACGACATCGGGCGCCGTCCGCGCGACGACGTCGAGAGCCTCCTGCCCGTTGCCTGCTTCGCCGACCACATCCATGTCGGGCTGCGAGGCGATCAGCATGCGGATGCCGGCGCGGAACAACGCCTGATCGTCGACGAGCACGACCCTGATCATCTGTCTCCTCTTGCGGTGGTCATCCGGCGGCTGCGGGGGGCGAAGCGCCGATCGGAAGCGTCGCGGTGACGACGAAGCATCCGGCATCCCGCTCGGCCACGAGCGTACCGCCCGTGAGCTGCGCGCGTTCGCGCATTCCCACCAGCCCGTAGCCGGGGCCGGTGCCCACCGCCGCCTCGCCGGCCGCGTTCCGCACCTCGATCTCGACCCGATCCGACCACCATGACAGGCGCACATCGACCCCGCCCTCGCCGTGTCGCAGCGCATTCGTGAGCGCCTCCTGGAGGATCCGGTAGACGGCCAGCTGGATCGCCGCCGGCGGCTCGCCCGGGGGCATCGGATCGACGGTGACACGCGGTTCGATTCCGGCGTGGCGCACCTGCGCGAACAGGGTTTCGAGGTCGGCCAGCGTCGGCTGCGGTCCGTCGCCCTGGCGGTGTCTCAGCTGGGTGAGCAGCATCCGCACGTCCGACAGCGCGCTGCGCGCGGTCTGCGCGATCGTGCCGAGGGCTTCCTGCGCGAGTTCGGGGTGAGCGGATGCCGCGTAGCGCGCACCATCGGCCTGCGCGACCACGACTGCCAGTGAGTGCGCGACGACGTCGTGCATGTCGCGGGCGATGCGCACGCGCTCCTGCTCTTCCGCGGCTACGGCCTCGGCCCGCAGCTGAGCTTCGCGCGTGGTGCGACCGCGCCGCACGCTGCGCCAGAGCAGGCCAGCGCCCCACGACAGCGCGAGCGCGAAGAAGACGGTGACGGCGATGAGGATGCCGATGGCGATGTTCTGCCACTGGGCCGCGGGATCGCTGGATGGCGCAACCCCGGTGACGATCGGCACATACAGTCCGGCGACTCCTCCGGCGATGAGCACCGATGCGCCGCCCATCCACATGATGCGTCTTGAGCCCCAGGCGCTTGCGCCGAACAGCACGCCGAAGATGGCGACGTCGATGAGCCCGGGCCACAGACCGCCCGCCATCTGCAGCAGCGCTCCCACCCAGGCGAGTCCGAGCGCGAGCGGTGGAGACAGCCGAGTGATCGCGGCGGCGGCCCAGAGGATCACGCCAACCACGATGTACAGCCCGATCGCAACGCGCGAGTCGACGAGCCAGCCGCTCACCGTGTTCGAGGCAACCACCAGTGTGAGCGGCACAGTGATCACCAGACCGAGCACTGCCCCGACGATGTCGAGCACAAGCAGATGCGGGGGTACGGGGCGAATCACGTCTTCACGCTACGGGACGGCGTGGGTAGCCGGCATCCGCCGCGAGATGTATCTGGGGCTGTCTGTCTCTGGTTGTCTGTCTCGGGCTTCGGCGCGCGTCACGCCTCACGCTCCGCGTGCCCCGAATCGCCGCATCCGGCGCCCTGAAGCGACCACATGCGACACGCGAACCGAACTCGAGTCGAGCAGAGGCCGCGAATCACACTCGGCAGAGGACCTCACCGTGCGGCACCAGAAACCACCCGTCGCCATCGTCGGCCCACGCGCGCCACGCCTCGCTGATCCTCTGCAACTGCTCCCGGGTCGCCATGCCGGTGTCGAGCAGCTGCGCCGCGAGGGCCGAGTGCAGGATGCGGTCGGCCCACATCCCGCCCCACCATTGCCGCTCCGCATCGGTCGCGTAGCACCAGGTGGATGCTGTCGCGGTGACGTCGGTGAACCCCGCAGCCCTCGCCCAGGCCAGCAGGCGCCGGCCGGCATCCGGTTCTCCGCCGTTCACCCGTGCCGCATCGCGGTACAGCTGCAGCCACTCATCCAACTCGGGCAGCAGCGGAAACCAGATGAACCCCGCGTAGTCGGCGTCGCGTGCGGCGACCAGTCCGCCGGGCTTGGTGACCCGCCGCATCTCGCGCAGCGCCTGCACCGGGTCGCCGACATGCTGCAGCACCTGATGCGCATGCGTGACGTCGAAACTGTCATCAGCGCAGCCGAGCGAGTGCACGTCTTCGATCGAGAAGCTGGTATTCGTCGCGCCTGTTTCGGCGGCGAGCTTCTGCGAGAGCGCGAGCGCCTGCGCGTTGATCTCCGTGGCCGTGACGTGCGAAACACGGCTGGCGAAATCGACGGAGATCGTGCCAGGGCCGGCACCGATGTCGAGCAGTCGAGTGTCGGCCGTGAGGTGCTCGGCGAGGTACGCCGCCGAGTTATCGACGTTGCGGGTGTTGTGCGAGCGCAGCACCGAATCGTGGTGCCCGTGCGTGTAGACGGCCATGCGCGTCAGTCTGGCAGGGATTGCCGGGACGATCGCGTGCACAACTCCTCACAACCGGGGCGGGCGGCGCAGAAGACCGGCCGAACACCGGCATCCGCACGCACTTCTGAGGAGCCGCGTGCGTCAGTCGATGATGATGGGACGCGAGCGCGGGGTGGTGTCGCCGGAGTCGCCGTCCGGGGGCGGCGGCACGTCGTGGATCATTCGGCGCAGCAGCTCGCGATCAGGTTTGCCGGATGCCAGCATCGGCATGTCGTCGCCGAGTTCCAGCTGCACCGGGCGGGCGTGCTTGCCGATCTCGGCTGCCACGCGCGCTCGCGCGTCGTCCAGCATCCGCCTGCCGTCGCCGCTTGCCGGGGTGGCGAAGATGATCGACGATTCTCCCCAGCGCTCATCGGGCATACCGAGGACGACCGCCTGCTCGAGCCCCGGAACTGTGCGCACGATGCGCTCCACCCGGTCGAGCGAGATGTTGATGCCGCCCGACACGATCACGTTGTCGAGCCGGCCGTGCACCTCGACCTCACCGTCGAGGATGAATCCGCGATCGCCGGTGCGGTACCAGCGCTCGCCCTGGTCGTCTGTCATAAAGATGCGGTCGGTCAGCGCCGGGTCTCCGAGGTAGCCGCTGGCGAGCATGGGTCCGCTGATGCGCAGCTCGTCATCGACCTGCGCGACCCGCACACCGTCCAGCGGCACACCGTTGTAGACGCAGCCGCCGCTGGTCTCGCTGGATCCGTAGGTGTGCACGAGCGGCACGCGCAGGTCCATGGCGCGCATCCGGATGCTGTCGGAGAGCGCCTGCCCGCCGACGAGGATCGCGCGGTGCGCGCGCAGCGCCGCCACGACCGCCGGATCGGCATCCGCCGCATCGATCAAGGTGGCCAGCTGGGCGGGGACGAGCGAGACGTAGAGGTCATCGCCGGCAGCCTGCGGGGTTGCCTCGACGAAAGCTTCTGGGGTTAGCCGGCCATCGACGAACGTCGGATCGGTGCCGGCGAGCAGCGATCGCACCAGCACCTGCAGCCCGGCGACGTAGCCGGCGGGCAGCGCCAGCATCCACTGGCCGTCACCGATGCGCGACGCTGTCGCCGACGCACTCGCCTGCAGCGCGTCGGCGCTGAGGATCACGCGCTTGGGCACACCGGACGATCCGGAGGTAGCGACCACGGCGGCGGTTCCGTCCGGAACGACATCGTCGGGTCCTGGAATGAAACCGAGCGCCAGTGGGCGGATGCCGTCGAGCGCAGCCGGCAGCGCCGCGCGCACGGCCCGAGGGTCGTCGGCGTCGATCGGATGCAGCCTCATGGGTCCGGGCATCAGAGTGGTCAGTAGTGCCAGGGGTAAGGGGACCAGTCGGGCTCGCGCTTCTCGAGGAATGAGTCGCGGCCCTCGACGGCCTCATCGGTGCCGTACGCCAGACGCGTGGCCTCACCGGCGAACACCTGCTGGCCCATCAGCCCGTCATCAACCGCGTTGAAGGCGAACTTCAGCATCCGAATCGCCGTCGGCGACTTGGTGAGGATGGTGCGCGCCATCGCGATCGCCTCGCGTTCCAGCTCGGCGTGCGGCACGACCCGGTTGACAGCGCCTGCCTGCAGAGCGCGCTCCGCCGAGTACTCCTCGGCGAGGAAGAACACCTCGCGGGCGAACTTCTGGCCGGTCTGGCGTGCCATGTACGCCGACCCGTAGCCGGCATCGAAGCTGCCGACATCGGCATCCGTCTGCTTGAACCGGCCGTGCTCGGCACTCGCGATCGTGAGGTCACAGACCACGTGCAGCGAGTGCCCGCCGCCGGCTGCCCACCCGGGGACCACCGCGATGACGACCTTCGGCATGAAGCGGATCAGCCGCTGCACCTCGAGGATGTGCAGGCGTCCCGCGCGGGCGGGATCCTGCACGGCGTCGGCCTCATCGGAGTACTTGTAACCGTCGCGGCCGCGGATGCGCTGGTCTCCGCCGGAGCAGAATGCCCAGCCGCCGTCCTTCGCGCTCGGCCCGTTGCCGGTGAGGAGCACCACGCCGATGCGCGGATCCTGACGGGCGCCGTCGAGGGCACGGAACAGCTCATCGACGGTGTGCGGCCGAAAAGCGTTGCGCACCTCCGGACGATCGAATGCGATGCGGGCGATGCGCCCATCGTTCGAGACGTGGGCGGTGATGTCGGTGTACGCGTCGGCGCCGGGCGCCAGCATCCACTCGGCCGGATCGAACAAGTCGGAAACAGATGCGTTGGTCACGGCACCAGCCTATTGCCGCTTTCTGCCGAACCGGCTGTCAGCGGGCTCTTGTGCACGCTCGCGTACGATCGTCGCGTGCCTTCGCTCTTCGAATCCGTCACCCGTCCATCCCGCCTTCGCCGACTGCTGCTCGTCGCGAGCATCGGCGCGGCGCTCGCCCTCACTGGCTGCGCCTCGACGCCAGGATCCACGCCCGCCGAACCTGCGGCCACGCAGCCATCGGATGCCGCAACCCAGCCGGCAGCATCCGGCGAGTGCGCCTACCCGACCGCCAACGAGCGCCCGTCGGCGAAGCCGGTCACAGCGCCTGATGCAGACCCCAGCCTGTCGGGCGAGGTCGCGGCGACCATCACCACGAGCGCGGGCGACCTCGCGGTGACTCTGGATGCTGATGCTGCTCCCTGCACCGTGAACAGCTTCCTGTCGCTGGCCGAGCAGGGCTATTTCGACGGCACGACCTGCCACCGCCTCACGACTGAGGGCATCTTCGTGCTGCAGTGCGGCGACCCCACAGCAACCGGCACCGGTGGCCCCGGCTATTCCTTCGCCGATGAGCTCGACGGCTCAGAAACGTATGAGGCCGGCACGCTCGCCATGGCGAACGCCGGGCCGGACACCAACGGCTCGCAGTTCTTCGTCGTCTACGCCGACACCCCGCTTCCGCCGGCGTACACGGTGTTCGGTCACCTCGATGAGGCGAGCACCAAGATCGTCGCCGACATCGCAGCCGCCGGCACCGAGTCCGGTGCCCCCGATGGCGCTCCCAAGACCCCGGTCACCCTGGAATCAGTCACCGCGAACTGACTCCGGTCGCAAAAAGTCCCGCCGCGCGCACCGCGAAGCGGGACTTTTTGCGACTTGAGCGGCGGTCCGGCTCGCTCAGGTGCGCTCGCTATTCGCCTGCGCGGCCCACGCGCCAGCGCCACCAACGCACGCGAAGCGCACCTCAACGCACGTGAAGCACACCCCAACGCGGCATGATGGACGCATGACGCCTCCGCTCGCAGACATTCTCGACACGGCGCGAGTCGTCGCCCTCCCGATGCACACTCGGTTCCGCGGGGTCGACGTTCGCGAGGCGGTGCTGTTCGAGGGCCCGCAGGGCTGGGCTGAGTTCTCACCTTTCGTCGAATATGCGGATGCTGAGGCGCAGACCTGGCTCGCCGCGGCGATCGACTTCGCCTGGAACGAGCAGCCCGCTCTCCTTCGCGACCGCATTCCGGTGAACGCCACAGTTCCTGCGATAGCCGCCGAGCAGGTCGCCCAAGTGCTCGCCCGGTTCGACGGATGCCGCACCGCGAAGGTCAAGGTCGCCGAACGCGGCCAGGTGCTCGCCGACGACATCGCCCGGGTCCGTGCCGTGCGCGAGGTCATGGGCATCGAGGGGCGCATCCGCATCGACGCGAACGGCGCGTGGAATCTCGACGAGGCCGAGCACGCCATCCATGCCATGGCCGAGTTCGACATCGAGTACGCCGAGCAGCCCTGCGCCACGGTTCCCGAGCTCGCCGAGCTGCGCTACCGCGTCAAGCACAAAGGAATCCTCATCGCAGCGGATGAGAGCATCCGCAAGGCCACCGATCCGCTCGCCGTCGCCGAGGCCAAGGCAGCCGACCTCATCGTCATCAAGGCGCAGCCGCTTGGCGGCATTCGACGAGCGCTGTCGATCGTCGCCGAGACCGGTCTGCCTGCGGTCGTCTCGAGCGCCCTCGACACCGCAATCGGACTTTCGCAGGGCGCAGCTCTGGCAGCATCCCTTCCCGCTCTCGACTTCGACTGCGGACTGGGGACGGCGTCGCTGTTCGCCGACGACGTCGCCGACGCGCGTGCGGTGGGCGGGTCGGTGTCGGTTGCACGCGTGATTCCGGATGCTGCCGCGCTGGACCGGCTAGCCGCACCCGCCGACCGGCAGGACTGGTGGCGTGCACGGCTGACGCGCTGCCACGCGCTGCTGGCCGCGAACTGACGCGAGCGACGCACACGACCCGTGGCGATGGGGCCCTTTCAGGCCATCAGAACCTGCACAAGACGCCCGATCGCCTCGCCACTGGTGTCATGCAACTGGGTGTCGTCTTCGCCGGCCATCGCACCGCGGACGGCCATCCCCTCCCACACGATCATCAGCACGCGCGCCACGAGCTGCGGGTCCATCCGCAGCGTGATCGCGCCTGAATCGACGATCTCGCGAATGATCTCGGAGATGCTCGCCACCATCTCGTGCTCCTGCGCGAGGAATGCGGCACCGAATGCCTGATCCCGCAGCGCGCGAATGCGGATCTCGCTCATCAGCATCACGCTCAGACGGTCATCGCCACTGGCATCCATGATCCGCTGCACGAGCTCCACCGGCTCGTACCGCTCGAGCGCACCGTCGGCCGCCAGCGCCGTCACCTGCTCACGCACCGCGCCGAGCCGGGCTTCCGCAACGGTTCCGGCGAGAGTGAGAAAGAGCTCGTCCTTCGACTCGAAGTTGGAGTAGAACGCTCCGCGCGTGAAGCCAGCGCGCTCGCAGACGACCTCGACGGTCGCGCCTTCCAGCCCGACTTCGGCGAAGACCAGCGCCGCCGCGTCCAGCAGACGAGCGCGCGTGTTCTCGCGGCTGCGCGTCGGTGGTGTCGTCATGAAAGCCTCCTCTGCTCACTCTCGCAGGTTCACATCCTGTGCACAGCATCCGATCCCGTGCGTCCTTTACGATACATGTACGTACTGAATACATTCATGTATCGAACTTCGTCGGAGGAAGCGTGTCCACTCTCCTGTCATCGCTGGGTCGCTGGTCGTTCCGGCACCCCTGGCGCGTGCTCGTCAGCTGGCTGATCGTGCTCGGCATCGCCGGCGGCGGCGCCCTCGCACTCAGCGGCGGGACGGACAACAGCTTCTCCATCCCGGGCACCGAATCGCAGGCCGGCCTGGAGCAGCTCGAGCGCACGTTCCCGCAGGTCAGCGGCACGAACGCGCAGTTCATCGTCGTCGCGGCGCCCGGAGACAACATCACGGATGCCGAGTACAAGGACGAGATCGACAGCGCCGTCGACAAAATGGGACGCCTCGATGGCGTGCTGGCGGTCACCTCGCCCTACGACGAGAACATCGACGGCATGGTCAACGACGCCGAGACTGCGGCGATCGTGCGGCTGCAGTTCGATGGGCAGGTCAGCGACGTGCCCGAATCGATCAAGGACACGCTGCAGGACTCGGTCGACGCACTCGCCGCGTCTTTGCCCGACGGCTCGCAGACTGCCCTCGGCGGTGACCTGTTCGCTGTCTCCATCCCGACGATCACCCTCACCGAAGGCGTCGGTCTGCTGATCGCACTGCTGGTGCTGATCGTCACCTTCCGCTCGTTCGTGATCGCGGGCCTGCCGCTGCTGACAGCGATCCTCGGCGTGGGCATATCGATGGCCGGCATCTTCGCCGCCACCGCCTTCGCCTCGGTCTCGTCGACCACGCCGCTGCTCGCGCTCATGCTCGGGCTCGCGGTCGGAATCGACTACGCGCTCTTCATCGTCGCGCGCCACCAGGACCAGGTGCGCGACGGCGTCGACCCAGAGGAATCCACGGCACGCGCAGTCGGCACTGCCGGTTCTGCTGTCGTGTTCGCCGGCATCACCGTGCTCATCGCCCTGATCGGACTCGGCTTCGCCGGCATCCCGTTCCTGACGACCATGGGTATCGCGGCCGCCGTCGCGGTCGCGATCGCCGTCGCCATCTCGGTGACGCTCACCCCGGCGCTGCTCGGCTTCGTCAAGGGTCGCGTCATCGGCCGCCCGAAGCGCGTGAAGAAGGCCGCGAAGCAGGCGGATGCTGCCGCCGAAGGCTCCGAGCCAGCGACGGTCCCCGTCAAGCGCGGGTTCGCCGCACGCTGGGTCGCCGGCGTCACCCGCCGCCCGATTCTCGTCACGCTTGCCGTCGTGGTCGGACTCGGCGTCGTCGCCATCCCCGCGCTGAGCCTCGGACTCGCACTGCCGAACGCCGGCGTGCTGCCGCAGAACTCCGAAGCCCGCGTGAACTACGACGTCACGGCAGAAGAGTTCGGTCCCGGCTTCAATGGCCCGCTGATCCTCACCGGCACGATCGTCACCTCGACCGACCCGCTGACGCTCATGCAAGACCTCGGCGACGCCGTCGAGAAGGTTCCCGGTGTGCGCGAGGTGGCGCTGGCCACCCCGAACGAGACCGCCGACACCGGCATCGTGCAGATCATCCCAGAGACCGCTCCCGACGACCCGGCGACCTCCGACCTCGTCCGCGAGCTGCGCTCGCACCACGACGAGTGGCTCGACGAATTCGGCATCGATCTGAAGGTCACCGGATTCACGGCCGTCGCCATCGACATCTCCGATCAGCTCGGCGGCGCACTGCTGCCCTTCGGGCTCTTCGTCATCGGCTTGTCATTCGTGCTGCTGGCCGTCGTCTTCCGCTCGATCTGGGTTCCGATCACCGCGGCCATCGGCTACCTGCTGTCGATCATCGCGTCGTTCGGCGTCGTGGCAGCGGTATTCGAGTGGGGCTGGCTGGCCGACGCGCTGCATGTCGCCCGCACAGGACCGATCATCGCGTTCATGCCGATCGTGCTGATGGGTGTGCTGTTCGGCCTGGCGATGGACTACCAGGTGTTCCTCGTCTCGCGCATGCGCGAAGACTATGTGCATGCCCGACGAGACCCGCAGAAGGCGCAGGGACGATCGGCGCGCGACATCGCGATCGATTCGGTCCGCACCGGGTTCACCAGTTCTGCTCGTGTCGTGACGGCAGCCGCGCTGATCATGTTCGCCGTGTTCGTGGCGTTCGTGCCCGAGGGTGACTCCTCGCTCAAGCCGATCGCGCTGGGACTCGCCGCGGGTATCGCGATCGATGCCTTCCTCGTGCGGATGACGCTGATCCCCGCAGTGATGGCGATCCTCGGTGACCGCGCCTGGCGCATCCCGCAGTGGATGGAGCGCCTCCTTCCGCACGTCGACATCGAGGGCGAAGCCGTCGAGCGCGAGCGCGAGCTGGAGCAGTGGCCCGGAGACGACAGCATCCTCGCCGCCGACGACCTCACGCTCGAAGCTGCCGGCATCGACGGCGCCCACCTGCGCCTGGCGCCAGGTGAGGCTCTCATCGTGACGGGAGCATCGCCGCGTGCGCTGCGCACGCTTGCGCTGGCTCTCGCCGGACGCGTGAAGGCGGATGCCGGGATGCTGCGCGTCGCCGGTCATCTCATGCCGGGGCGTGCCGCCTGGGTGCGTGCGCATGTCGGCATCGCACTGCTCGATGCCACGGATACCGCGGGCCAGCTCACCGAGGCGCTGCGCGGCAGCGCGGGCCTGGTGATTCTCGACGGCACCGATCGGCTCTCGGCGGCCGAGCGCGATCAGCTTGCTGCGCGTCTGCGCGATGCGGGCTCGAAGATGGCGGTGCTGATCACCTCCGCCAACCCGGATGCGGCGCAGGCGCTGCTCGCGGAAGCGGGGCGCTCCACGGCATCCGTCACCGACCTGCGCTCACCCGCCTCCGACCCGCGCGCTGGCGCCGCCGACCCGCACGCTGCCACCACAGCCCCGCGCGCTGACACCGCCGACACCCCGCTTTCGCGTCGAGACCCCAAGGTATCGACGTCCACAGCCGGGGTTCTCGACAACAACACGGGGTCTCGGCGCACGCAGCCCCATGACGGCACGACTTCCATCGACACCTCCGAGGTGAAGGCATGACTCTCCCCATCGAACGCGCACGCTCGCGGCGGCCGATCACCTGGCTGACCATCATCGGCGTGCTGCTGCTGCCGGCGCTGATCGGCGGCATCCTCGTCACCGCGCTGCAGAACCCGACCGACCGTCTTGAATCGATGACGGCCGCGGTCGTGAACCTCGACGAGCCCGTGACCGTCGATGGCCAGTACACGCCGCTCGGGCGCCAGCTCGCCGCAGGACTCGTCGAGGGTTCGGACGAGGTCTCGTCGAACCTCACCTGGGTGATCTCGAACGAGAAGGACGCCGCGAAGGGCATGGCCGACGGCAGCTACCAGGCGATCGTGACGATCCCGAAGTCGTTCTCAGCGGATGCCACGTCATCGGGCGTTGCTCTGAAGAGCGGCGAAGCCGGCGACGCCGAGCAGGCCAAGATCACTGTCACCACGCCACCGGATGGCCGCGTTGCTGATGGCATGATCTCGCAGCAGATCGCGTCGGTCGCCGCATCCACGATGGGCACGATGATCAGCGAGGCGACCGTCGGCAACGTGCTGGTCGGCTTCGCCACCATCGGCGACCAGATCGGCGAGGCGGCCGACGGGGCCGACAAGCTCACCGATGGCGCATGGAGCGCGGCGGACGGCGCGGCGGAGATTCCCGACGGCGCGACCAAACTCGCCTCCGGCGCCAACGGTCTCGCCGACGGCGCGACCCAGCTCGCTAACGGCCTCGGCACGATCTCGAGCAAGTCGCGCGAAGCCGCAGCCGGCGCCGCCCAGCTCGGTCAGGGACTGAACACAGGTGCGGCGACGCTCGAGCGCGATGGACTCGTTCCCGCGCAGCTCACCGAGGCCGCGGGCCTCGCCGAGAAAGCCAGCGCGGGTGCCGCCCAGGCAGCCGGCGGGGCCGCGCAGGCCAGTACCGGCGTGCAGCAGGGAATCGACGGACTGGCGCCCGGTCTACGCGAGCTTGCAGGCTCGTGCGACGTGGCAGCTGACCCAGAGTTCTGCGGCAAGCTGTCGGCGATGGCGGGAGCGGCGGAGAGCCTGCAGTCCCCCGCGGCCACCGCTGCCGAGCTCGCCACGACGGCGGCGCAGGCAGCCGATGGCGCACGCCAGGCCTCGGCCGGCACGGCATCCGGTCTCGCCGCCCTCAACGCCGTGGCGCCCAAGCAGATCGCAGACCAGATGCGCACGGCAGGTTCTGCGGCGACCCAGCTCGGGTCGGGTCTCGTTCAGCTCGCCGACGGTGTCGCCGACTCGGCGACCGGTGCACGCGGTCTCTCCTCCGGAGCGACCCAGCTCGGCGACGGCGCGAACGCGCTTGCCGACGGAGCAGGCACCCTCGCGGACGGAATCAGCACGTTGGCAACCGGCACGGGCGACCTCGCCGATGGACTGCACACGGCGTCGACCTCGCTGCCGTCGTTCGACGATGAGCAGTCGACGTCGCTGGCGTCGGTCATCGCCGATCCGGTGAAGAACGCGTCGTCAACCGACGATCTGTTCGGTCCGAGCACGATCCCGCTGCTGTCGGTGCTCGTGCTCTGGTTCGGTGCGCTGGCTTCGTTCATCGCGCTGCGCGCGGTACCGGGGAGCGCGCTCACCTCTCGACGCTCGTCGATCGGCATGGTGCTGCGCGGGTTCTGGCCGGCTGCGGCGATCGGCGCCGGGCAGGGCGTTCTCGTCGCGCTGATCGTGCAGATCGTCGCGGGCTACGACGCCGCCACGTGGTGGGGTTTCGCCGGGTTCGCGGTGCTCGTCGGAATCGGCTTCGCCGCGATCAACCAGGCGCTCCTCGCCGTCCTCGGCGGCATCGGACGCTGGATCAGTGCACTCGTGGGCGTGGTCGCTCTCGCAACGAGCCTGATCTCGACGGTGCCCGGCTGGCTTGCAGGGCTAGGAGCGGCGATGCCTACGGCGCCCGCACTGAGCGGATTGATCACTCCGAGCGGCAGCGCCGCAGCCGGAATCGTCGTATGGGCCGTGCTGTCGATCGGCGTCGCGACCCTGGCTGCCGCTTCTCGTCGCACGACCAGCGCCAAGGCGGTGCTCGCCGCGGCGTAGGCGGTGCTGGCCGCGCCGTAGCCGGTGCTGGCTGCGGCGTAGCCGGTGCTGGCTGCGGCGTAGTCGGTGCTGTTCCCGTCGCAAATGATCCCGCCTCAGTTGCATCCCCGCTGTTCCCGTCGCAAATTGTCCCGCCTGCGAAGCGATCGAGCGGGACAAAATGCGACGGGAGCAGGGGTGCAGTACCGTCGTCCGATGCCGCGAGCTGCCCTGCCGTTCGCGTGGCGCATATTGCCGCATCACGGCGAATGCAGCTACACGACGCGACCCGAACACGAGGATGCAAAAGTCAGCAGCCATTCCTGGCTCCAGTTGCGCCATAAAAGACGTCCGCATCGGCAGTGCCATCCGATCTGCTCGTTCAGGTGGCGCAGATGGCCGCGTCCCGAGGAATGAATCGGCACAATGCGGCACGTGAACCCGGATACACCATCGAGCGCACGGGTTCAGGTGTCGCAGATGGCCGCGTCCTGAGGCCTGACGCGGCACGATGAGGCACCCGAGTCAGGAAGTTCGCCTCAGCCCCGGTCAGCTGTGGCAGGCGGCGCCTCGCAAAGCGCGCACTGACACGAACTCAGCTGAGGCCGGAGTAGGCGTGCAGTCCCTTGAAAAAGACGTTCACGATCGCGAAGTTAAAGATGACCGCGGCGAAGCCGGTGATCGACAGCCATGCCGAAGGGTTTCCGCGCCAGCCGCGCGTTGCCCGAGCGTGGATGTAGCCGGCGTAGAGCACCCAGATGATGAACGTCCAGGTCTCCTTCACGTCGAAGCCCCAGTACCGGCCCCACGCGTCCTGCGCCCAGATGGAGCCGGCGATCAGAGTGAACGTCCAGAAGATGAAGCCGACGACGGTGAAGTGGTAGGCCATGTTCTCGAGCCGCACCGTGCCAGGCAGCGTCCGCAGGAATCCGGGGCCGGTTTTCGCCATGCCCTCGGCGATCCGGCGCTCGCGCCGCGACTGCATCAACTGCATCACCGACAGCGCGAAGGCGAGTGCGAACAGCGCCGTCGACAGCGACGCGACGAAGACGTGGATGACCAGCCACACCGACTTCAGCGGGTCGACCAGCGGCGTCACATCGACGTAGAAGTTCGCCGCCGCGGCACCCAGCAGCACGAGCACCAGGCCCGAGATGAAGCTGCCGAGATACTGCAGGTCGAGCCTGGTGAGCATCACCAGGTACACGAGCATGATCAGCAGGGTGCCGATCATCGCGAACTCGTACAGGTTCGCCCACGGCACGCGCCCCGCCGCGACTCCGCGCGTGACAGTCGCCGTGAGGTGGAACAGCCAGCCGAGCACCGCCAGCGACGTACCGATGCGCGCGAGCACGAAACGCTGCTTCTTCATCGGTGCGCCATCAGAGCCGACAGCCCCAGAAGCGCTGCCCGCGTCAGAGCCCAGCTCGACGGCATCCGCTCCGCCGCCCGCTCCGACCCCGACGAGAACCTTGGCCTCGGCGCTCACCGCTGATCGACGGGCGAGGTCGAACGCGTACGCGATGAACGATCCGGCGTAGATGGCGATCGCCGTCCACAGTGTGAGGATCGAGATCGAATCGAGGTCAGGCATTGTCATGCTCCCTTCGCGGGGATGTCCCGCCGCGGCGTCGTTCCATCGAGCAGCCGTTCGTGGCCGCGGGCGAGGTCGTCCACGGCTGCGGCCAGGGTGGGGTCATCGCCGCGCGCCAGGCCAGCGTACTCCAGGTGCACCCCATCAGCGGATGCTGTCGCCTTCACCCACATCCGACGGCGGGGCACGAAGAGTGCGAGGCCGAGTCCGGTCAGTGCGAGCAGCGCGAAGACGAGCACCCACAGGGCCGAATCGTCATGGTGGATCTGCAGCGAGACGTAGCGCTTCACCGACTGCAGGGTGTCAGCGGCGCCCGCTGGCGACGCGTCTTCGAAGGTGATCGTGCCCATGTTGTTCGGCAGGTCTGCCGTCTCGCCCGGCTGAAGCTGAATCGACTTCAGGTCGGTGGTGCGACCGGTGAGCTTGGTCAAGTCGTTGGTGTCGAGCTGGTAGACCGAGCGCGGCGTGCCGTCGTCGATCCCGAGGTCGCCCTCGTAGACGTCGAGCGTCAGCAGCGGCAGCTGCAGTGCACCATGCGCCGAAGCGAAGGCTCCGGATTCGAGCTTTACGGCGGTCGGATACAGGAACCCGAGCATGCCCACCTGCTCGGACAGACCATCGGGAATCTTGATGACGCCCATCGACGTCATCGAGCTGTCCTGCGGCAGGAACTCGACCGGCTGACTCAGCACCTTCACGCCCTCGGCGTTGCGCACCGTGATGGTGGGCGCGTAGCCGTTGCCGAGCAGGTAGATCTTGTCGCCGCCGATGACGAGCGGGTGGTTGACCTTCACGGTTCCTTCGCGCGTGGAGCCATCCGGCTCGCGCACGCTGAGGTTGGCGGCGAAGTTGCCGGCCTGGCCCGCACCGGGCTGGCCGAAGTCTTCGTAAGTGATGTCGAAAGAATCGAGCGTCAGCGCGTACGGATCGAAGGAATCGTCGGCGACGAAGCGGCCCCGATTCATCGAGTTGTAGTCGATCAGAGTGTTGACGAAACTCGCCCCCTCGACCACGACCTTCTGACCGGTGTACGCATAGCCGCCGCCGATCGCCACGGTGATGAGCACGCCGACCAGAGCGATGTGGAACACCAGGTTTCCGGTCTCGCGCCAGTAGCCGCGCTCCGCCGACACCGACCGGGTGCGGCCGCGGTCGTAGCGGGCGACGCGGTAGCCGAGGGCCTTCAGCTGCTTCTCGGCGACGCCAGCGGCGCGGGATGCTGCGGCATCTGCATCTGCATCTGCATCTGCATCCGCATCCGCATTCGTGCCGCCGTCAGGCACCCAGGTGCGGGCGACGTGATCATCCAGCCGCGCCAGGCGCGCGGGCGTGCGCGGCGGCTGAGCCCGCAGCGCCTTCGCGTGGTGCTTGATGCGCGGGATGATGCAGCCGATCAGCGAGATGAACAGCAGCAGATAGATGGCCGAGAACCACGGCGACGAGTACACGTCGAACAGGCTCAGATTGTCGAGGACCGGGAACAGATCCGGGTTCTCTGCCTTGTACTTCAGAACGCCGTTCGGGTCAGCGCTGCGCTGCGGAAAGATCGACCCGGGTATCGCCGCGATCGCGAGCGCGAGCAGCAGCACTAGGGCGACGCGCATCGAGGTCAGCTGCCGCCATCCCCAGCGGGCCCAGCCCACGAAGCCGAGCTTCGGCTGGTTGATCTCGCCAGAGCCGTTTTCGACGTAATCGATGTGGTCGGAAGGGCGCAGCGGATCGGATGCTGCCGACGAGCCGGTCCGGTCCGCCTGCGCCGGCACGTCGCCGAGCGCCGAGGTGTCGGAGTTCTTCTTGTTCGTGTTCTTCTTGTCAGAGCGGGAGGACGACACTCTGCATCACCGCCGTCAGTCTCGACATGATCTCGGTCCAGATCCCGGTGGCCATGAGCAGGCCGAGCAGGATCAGCAGTGCACCGCCGATGATATTGACGGTGCGGATGTGCTTGCGCATGAAAGTAGTGGCCGATGTCGCCCAGCCGAAGCCCAGAGCGACGAGCAGGAACGGGATGCCGAGGCCCAGCGAGTAGGCCACGCCCAGCAGCGCCGAACGCCACGGGTCGCCCAGCGACCAGCCGACGCTGATGATCGCCCCGAGCGTGGGGCCGGTGCAGGGCGCCCAGCCGATGGCCAGCGTCACGCCCAGCAGCGGTGCGCCGATGAGTCCGGTGGTGGAGTTGACCTGCATCTTGAACTCGCGCTGCGCGAAGCCGAAGCGCCCGAGGAAGACGAGCCCCATCGCAATGATGACGACGCCGAGGATGCGGGTGATCAGCTCGCCCCACTCGATGAAGAAGGCGGCGGCTGCGCCGCCGAGCACGGTATAGGTGACGAAGACGACGGTGAACCCCGCGATGAAAAGCAGCACACCCAGCAGCATCCGTCGGCGAGACGTGCTCTGTACCCGTGCACCGGGCGAAGAGCCGGTCGAGGCGCTCACTCCCGCTGACCCGCCGATGAAACCGAGATATCCGGGCACGAGCGGCAGGATGCACGGTGAGAGGAACGAGACGAGCCCGGCGAGCATGGCCAGCGGAATCGCGATCCAGAGTGCGCCGGCGCCGATCACGGCATCCGGGCTCACGCCTTCTCCTTGAGCACGTCCTGAATCAGCGTCGACAGGATCGATACGCCATCGATCGGCCCGATGATGCGGGCCGCGACGCGACCCTGCTTGTCGAGCACCAGTGTGGTCGGCGGAGCCTTGACGGGTGTGACCTTCGCGAACGCCAGCTTTGCATCGCCGCTGGTCGCGTCGATCAGGCTCGGATAGGTGATGCCGTAGGTCTTGTCGAAGGCCTTCGCGGTGTCGGCCTGGTCGTAGATGTTGACGCCGATGAAGTGGACGTCGTCTTGCTGATGCTTCTGCCAGGTCGCTTCGAGGTCGGGGGCTTCGAGCCGGCACGGCCCGCAGCCTGCGTACCAGAAGTTCACCACGGCGACATCGCCGCGGATCTCGTCGCTCGAGAAGCTGTCGCCGTTCTCGGTCACTCCCCCGAAGTCGACGGCCTCGCCGCGCTGCTCTGCGGGGATCACGACGACGCGGGAATCGGCAGAGGTGTACGCGTTCTCGCCGCCGTTCAGGTATGCCTCGGTGGCCGGATCAGCAGCGCAGGCGCTCAAGCCGATGGCGAGCACCGCGGCGAGCGCTGCACCGACGACGCGCCGGTCACGACGAGGCGAACGAGCAGGCAGGGACACGCTGGGAATCGTACGCGCATTTCCTATGGGCGCTCTGAAACGGTGTTGATCACCCGAATGCCACCGGTCACCAGGTCAGACCGCCCCGAGATCAATGCCTTCCGCGGCCGGCTCGGCGTAGTCGACCTCGCGCCACACATCGCCGACGCGTTCGAAGCTCGTCACACTCGACAGCGCGCAGCGCCGCGTGCGCGGGTCATGCCGCAGGGGCAGCCCCGCGATCGACAGGTGGGTGATCCAGATCGGCGCCTGGTGCGAGACGAACACGACGTCGCCCCCATCGGCGTCATGCCATCGTTCGTCCATCGCGGCCAGCATCCGCTCGGCGATCGAGACATAGGCCTCGCCCCAGCTCGGCAGCGACGGGCGGCGCAGATGCCGCCAGTTGAGCGGGTTGCGCAGCGCACGCGACATGCGCTTGCCCTCGAAGACGTTCGCCGGCTCGATGATGCGCGCGTCGAGCGTCGGCACGAGCCCGAAGAGCTCGGTGAACGGTTCGGCCGATTCCTGCGTGCGCTCCAGCGGCGAGCACCGCAGCTCTGCGACCGGACGACCGAACGAGGCGATGTGCTCGGCCGCGGCACGCGCCATCTGCCGCCCCGACTCGCTGAGGTAGTAGTCGGGCAGCCGCCCGTAGAGAACGCGGGCGGGGTTGTACACCTCACCATGGCGCACCAGGTGGAGACGGGATGCTGGCATCCGGCCAGTCTAAGAGGAGCCGCCGAGGTCGGTGATGGCCCGAAGCGCACCCACGTGCTTCTCCAGCGCCTTGCGGCCCTTCACCGTCGAGCGCACCCAGGTGCGCGGGCGGGATCCGACATACCCCTTCGTGACCTTGACGTAGCCGAGCTTCTCGAGGTGCGAGAGCCCTTTGCTCACCGCCGAGTCGTCAGACTCGATGATGTCGCGCAGGGTCGAAAAATCGAGCTCGACATCATCGCCGAGCGCCGCCATCACCGACAGGCGCACCGGGGTCAGCAGCGCCTCGTCGAGGTCATGCCTCGGATGCGCCACGGCTGCGTCCGGGGAGAAAAGCCGACACGATAAGGGATGCTGCGACGAGCACCCCGACGCCGATGGCGACGGCAGGGGTGATGAGGTCTGTGGCGATGATGAGCGCGGCGAGCAGGAACATCAGCAGGGCGGCGACGCCACCAGCGATCCACTGCGGCCGCCGCCATTCGTAACCGGTGTGCAGGATGCCCCACGCCGATGTCTGCGCCGCCAATGCGACGATGACCGCCAGCATCCCGATCATCGTCACGATCCATGCCGCTGTCGGCCACAGTGCGACCGCACTAGCGAGACCGAGATAGGCACCGAGGACGATCGTCGTGATCTGCCCCGGTCGCGGGAGCAGACTCGATGGCTGCTGTTCGGCCTCTGCAGCCGGCATCCGCCGCAGGGCACTCAGCGGGCGGATACTGAACAGCACCAGCGTGACGGCGAAGGCGATCAGTGCCATCCACCACGGGTAGCCGATGCCGAGGATCCCCCACGCGAAGAAGACGACGAGCAGGGCGATGAAGGCGCCGATGGCGAGCCACTGGCGACCGGTCGTCCGCAGCCGCCCGCCGAAGCGCTCACTCGCACCGGTGATGAGACTGGAGGAGATGATCAGTGGCGGGAGGATCAGCGCCATGGTGGTGCCGCCGTGGGCGCTGGCGCCGGCTTCGATCGACCCGGTGTAGACGAACACCGCCATGTACGCCGCCATCATCACCGCATAGGCGAGCTGCAGCAGGGCGTGGCCTCGGGGCACCTGCGCGGTGCGGGCACGGATCTGCTCGACGCTGCGCAGCATCCGCTCTTCGCTGCCGTCTGCACTCTCGTGGCTTTCGCTTTCCCGTTCACTTTCCATCTGGCAAGCATGTGCCGATCGCCAAGCATCCGCAAGCCCTCTCCGGTTCGCTGTCCGGCGCTCGCCTAGAATGGCGAAGTTCCCTTTCCCAACCTGGAGGAATTCCGTGCTTCGCACCCACACGGCAGGCTCACTCGACGCCTCGCACATCGGTCAGACCGTCACTCTCTCGGGCTGGGTCGATCGTCGCCGCGATCACGGAGGCGTCGCCTTCATCGACCTGCGTGATGCGTCGGGCATTGCACAGGTGGTCATCCGCGACGAAGAGGTGGCGCACCCGCTGCGCAGCGAATTCGTGCTGCAGATCACCGGCGAGGTCTCGCGTCGTCCCGCGGGAAACGAGAACCCGAACCTGCCGACCGGCGAGATCGAGCTGATCGCGACCGACGTCGTCGTGCTCAACGAGTCGGCACCGCTGCCCTTCCAGGTTTCCAGCGGTCTCGCCGAGAGCGACCCGATCGGTGAAGAGGTGCGCCTCAAGCACCGCTATCTCGACCTGCGCCGCCCCACCGCGGCGAACGCGATGCGACTGCGCTCCGACGTGTACAAGGCCATCCGCGATGAGCTGCACACGCGCGATTTCATCGAGGTCGAAACCCCGACGCTCACCCGGTCCACGCCTGAGGGCGCGCGTGACTTCCTGGTGCCGGCTCGCCTGCACCCCGGCAACTGGTACGCGCTGCCGCAGTCGCCGCAGCTGTTCAAACAGCTGCTGATGGTGGGTGGCGTGGAGAAGTACTTCCAGATCGCCCGCTGCTACCGCGACGAGGACTTCCGCGCCGACCGCCAGCCGGAGTTCACCCAGCTCGACATCGAGATGAGCTTCGTCGAACAGGAAGACGTCATCGAGATGATGGAGTCCCTCATCGTCGCGATGTGGAAGACCATCGATGTCGACGTGCAGACCCCGCTGCCGCGAATGACCTACGCCGAGGCGATGGCCAAGTACGGCTCCGACAAGCCCGACCTGCGCTTCGGTCTCGAGCTTGTCGAAGCCACCGAGTACTTCTCAGACACCCCGTTCCGGGTGTTTCAGTCGGAGTACGTCGGCGCGGTGCTGATGCCCGGTGGCGCCTCGCAGCCGCGCAAGGTGCTCGACGCCTGGCAGGACTGGGCCAAGCAGCGCGGCGCACGCGGCCTCGCGTACGTCCTCTTCAACGAAGACGGCACGCTCGGCGGACCCGTCGCGAAGAACCTGTCCGAGGCCGAGCAGGCGGGCCTTGCCGAGCTCGTGGGAGCGGCGCCCGGCGACTGCGCGTTCTTCGCCGCCGGTTCCGCGAAGGACTCGCGCGCGCTGCTCGGCGCGGCACGCGTGGAGATCGGCCGTCGGCTCGAACTGCTCGACCCGAACCAGTTCGCATTTACGTGGGTTGTCGACGCGCCGATGTTCGAATCGGCGTCGGATGCTGTGGCATCCGGTGATGTCGCCGTCGGCGCCGGCGCCTGGACGGCCGTCCACCACGCGTTCACCGGCCCGAAGCCCGAGTTCGAGAACACGTTCGATACCGACCCGGCATCCGCTCTCGCCTACGCGTACGACATCGTCTGCAACGGCTCGGAGCTGGGTGGCGGCTCGATCCGCATCCACCGCGAAGACGTGCAGAAGCGCGTGTTCAAGGTGATGGGCATCACCGAGGAAGAAGCCGACGAGAAGTTCGGATTCCTGCTCGAGGCGTTCAAGTTCGGCGCTCCCCCGCACGGCGGAATCGCGCTGGGCATGGACCGCGTGATGCAGCACCTGACCAAGACCGACTCGATCCGCGAGGTCATCGCGTTCCCGAAGTCGGGCGGCGGGTTCGACCCGCTCACCGAGGCGCCCGCGGCCATCACTCCCGAGCAGCGCGCCGAGGCCGGCGTCGACTTCGTCGCGGAGGATGCCGAGGACGGCGCCCCCGCCTGACACCCCGCCTCACCTGACACCCCGTCTTATCGTCGAGACCCCGTCGTATGCACGTCGCTACGACGGGGTCTCGACGTTTACCCGGGGTGTCGGGGAACGACGGGCGGATGCTGTCGCCGGCGGCAACGATTAGAGCGCTGCGAGCAGGGGTGAGACGTTCTCGTTCCACACATCGAACCCGAGCTTGCCGATGAGTGCGATGACGACGATGAGAAAGACGATCCGGATGAACTTCGCGCCCCCGGTGATCGCCATGCGCGATCCCAGATAGCTGCCCGCGACATTCGCGGCGGCGAGGATGCCACCCAGCAGCCACAGCACGGCCCCGTGCGGGATGAACAGCAGCAGCGCGCCGGCGTTGGTGGCGAGGTTCACGATCTTCGCCTTCGCGCTCGCCTGCAGGAAGTCATAGCCCAGCAGTGACACCAGTGTGATCACGAGGAAGGTGCCGGTACCCGGTCCGATGAGTCCGTCGTAGAAGCCGATCACGAGTCCGGCGGCGCCGGCCGCGATGTGGTGCTTGTGCCCGCTGAACCGCAGCCGGGTGGCCGCGCCCAACTGCGGCTTGAACACCGTGAACAGCGCCACAGCGAGCAGGGCGATCACGATGATCGGCTTGAACGCCTCGGCAGGCAGCACGATCGCCGCCGCCGCGCCTCCGAAAGAGCCGACGAGCGCGATCAGCGCCATCGGGATCGCGGTCCGAATATCGGGTTTCGCTCGTCGATAGTAGGTAGTGGCGCTGGTCGCCGTGCCGAACACCGACGCGAGCTTGTTCGTCGCGAGCGCCTGCACAGGAGAGATGCCTGGAATCAACAGCAGGGCCGGCAACTGCAGCAGACCGCCCCCGCCGACGACGGCATCGATCCACCCCGCCCCGAACGCCGCGATGACGATGAGGATGAGCATGCCCCAGGTGAGCTGCTCGAGGCCGAGTACCGCGCCGATTTCCATTGCTCTTAGAATGCCAGACTGGGCGCATGCTCGATGCCCTTGTTCTCCCCCAGGTTCTCCCCTCGCGCGCGGATTCCGAGGCTGACGGACCAGTCATCCTTCGACGCGCGACAGCCGCGGATGTGGAGGGGCTCATCGCGCTGCTGGCAGATGACCCGATCAGTGCATCCCGCGGGGATATCGCCGCTCCCGATGACCATGCGCGGTACGCGGCGGCGCTCAGGCAGATTCTCGGCGACCCGTCGAACGATCTGCTCGTGGCCGAGAGAGCGGATGCCGTCGTCGGCACATTCCAGCTCACCCTCATTCCAGGTATGGCTCGTCGCGGATCCTGGCGATTGCTCGTCGAGGCTGTGCGGGTGCGCAGCGATCTTCGCTCGGCCGGGATCGGCTCGGCCATGATGCGCTGGGTGACCGATGAGGCAGCATCCCGACTCGGCGCCGATCTCGTGCAGCTCACCTCGGATGCCGCCCGCGTCGAGGCGCACCGCTTCTACGAACGACTGGGGTTCGCCGGCTCGCACCTCGGCTTCAAGTACCCCGTGCGCCCGTCCTCGGCAGGGGTTGCCGAAGTCGAAGGCTGACACCCCGGTTTAACGCCGAGACCCCGTGCTGCAGTCGTCTGCAGCACGGGGTCTCGATGCTTACACGGGGTGTCGGCGGCGCCGAACGATCAGAGCACGCGGGAGAGGAAATCCTGTGTGCGCTGGTGCTGCGGATTTCCGAGCACCTCGTGCGGTTCGCCCTGCTCGACGATGACACCACCGTCCATGAAGATCAGGCGCGAGCCGACCTCACGGGCGAAACCCATCTCGTGCGTGACGACCAGCATGGTCATGCCTTCTTCAGCCAGCGAGCGCATCACCTGCAGCACCTCACCGACCAGTTCGGGGTCGAGCGCCGACGTCGGCTCGTCGAAGAGCATCATGTCGGGGTTCATGCACAGCGCGCGCGCAATGGCGACGCGCTGCTGCTGCCCACCCGAGAGGTGGCTGGGATACGCATCCGCCTTCTCCGACAGGCCGACCCGCTCGAGCATCTCGTAAGCGACCTGCTCCGCCTCTTCCTTCGAACGCTTCTTCACACGTCGCTGCGCAACCGTGAGGTTGCCGAGCACTGTCATGTGCGGAAACAGGTTGAAGCTCTGGAACACCATGCCGATGCGCTGGCGCACCCGGTCGATGTCGGTGTCCTCATCGGTGACGTCGATGCCTTCGATGAGGATGTGGCCGGCCGTGGGCTCCTCCAGCAGGTTCACCGAGCGCAGCAGCGTCGACTTGCCCGAGCCCGACGGCCCGATGACGCAGACCACTTCGCCCGCGAGCACCGTGAGGTCGATTCCCTTGAGAACTTCGTTGTCGCCGAAGCTCTTCACGAGTCCCTGCATATCGATCGCAGGGGCGTGAATATCGATCAGATCCGTGCTCATCGTTCCCTCGCCATCCGTCGCTCCAGCCACGCGGTGAACCGCGTGAGCGGGATCGTCACGATCAGATACATAATGGCCGCCATGATCAGCGGCGTCGCGTTCGCGTACATCGTGTTCGCATCGCGCGCGAAGCTGGTGAGCTCCTTCGACCAGATGAAGGTTCCCGCAATGAACAGCAGCGAGGTGTCCTTCAGCAGCAGGACGAACTCATTCGTCAGCGGCGGAATGATGATGCGGAACCCCTGCGGCAGAACGATGAAGAACATGGTCTTCATCGGTGACATGCCCAGCGATCGCGATGCCTCGGTCTGTCCCTTGGGCACCGCCTGGATGCCCGAGCGGATCACCTCCGCCATGTAGGCGGACGCGACCAGGATGAGACCGATCAGCCCTGCGCCGACCGGGCCGCCCGGCGGCTTGATGCCGAACGCGATAGGCAGGATGAATGCCATCGCGAAGATCGTCAGCAGCGCGGGCAAGCCGCGGAACAGTTCGATCCACGCGGTGGCGAACCAGCGGAACGGCGCGATGACCGACAGCTTCAGCAGGGCGAAGACGATGCCGAGCAGGATGCCGCCGGTGAAGGCGATCAGCGTGAACAGGATCGTGTTGCGCAGCGCAACGATGATGATGTCGGGAAACAGCTTCGCCGCGACTTCAAGATCGAAGAACTGTTTTCCGAGTCTGGCCCAGTCCGTGAATATTGCGATCAGCACAACCAGCACGAGGAAGATCCCGTACATCGAATACCGGTAGAGCTTGGTTTTAGTCCTCCGCCTCAATGCCATCTGAGCGGACCTCCTATCTGCCCGCGGCGCTTACTTGGCCGCGAAATAGGTGTCGTAGATGGTGTCGTAGTCTCCGCTGTCGCGCAGCTCCTTGAGCGCCTTGTTCACGGCGTCGCGCAGTTCATCCTTCTCGCCCTTGGCGAAAGCGAACCCGTAAGACTCTTCCGTGTTGTACTCCTCGACGATCTTGTAGTCGGAGTCGGCCTTCTCGTGCTCGATGTTGACCGGCTGGTCCTGCAGGATGGCGTCGATCTGTCCTGCCTGCAGCGCGGGCCACAGCTCAGCATCGCCGGGGTACTGCACGAGCGTCGCGTCCTTGGCGTTCTCCTTGGCGTAGCTCTCGCCCGTCGTACCCTGCTGCACACCGAGGTTCTTGCCGGCGAGGTCGTCGATGCTCTTGATACCCGAATCGGTGCTGGTCAGCAGCGACTGCAGCGAGTCGTAGTACGGGTCGGAGAAGTCGATGTTCGCCTTGCGCTCGTCAGTGATGGTCATCGCCGAGGCACCCATGTCACAGGTGCCCGCGATCAGAGTGGTGCCCGACTGCAGTCCGTCGAAGCTGACATCCTGCACGCTGAGCTCCAGACCGAGCTTCTGCGCGATCGCGTAGGTCAGATCGATGTCGAATCCGGTGTACCCGCTGCCGTTGTCGCCGCCCTCCATCTCGAAAGGCACGTACGGCACCTCCGAGCAGACCGTCAGCGTGCCGTCGGTGACGAGACCGTAGTCGGCGCCGGCCGGCGTTTTGTCGCCGTCATTGCCGGGAGAGGTGTCTCCGCTGGCGCAGCCGGTGAGAGCGAGCATGGAGGCAGCCGCGATAGCGGCGCCGATGAGCAGGGGACGGCGGTTCATGGCCACTCCTTTGTGACAGGGGCTTGTTGCCCAGGTACGGGTATATCTCATCTTGACATGCAGCCACCGCCATCGCCCACCGTCAGCGAAGCCTGCGTGATCACATTTGTATTGCGAAGCAGGACAGCCGCTTCGCAATAGGGGCGCTCAGACCTCGAAGTCGACCGCCACGCGCGATGCGACGACGGACCGGATGTACGCCCCGACTTCCTGGTGCGCCGGATGCACCTGGTAGGCCTCGAGATCGTCGAGCGTGTCGACATCAGCGACGAGCGTGACGTCCCAGTTGACGTCCGGATGCACGATATTGGCGCCGGCCGTCACTGCGCGTAACTCAGGAATGACCCCGAGCAGCGCGTTCAGCCGGCGCGAGACCTCCGCAGCCTGTTCGCCGCGCACGGCAGCATCCTCTTCGGCGAGCTTCCAGCTCACGACGTGACGGATCATTTCATTGCCTCCTCGAGCGCATCGCGCAATCGGTCGGAAGAGACGCGCCAGTGCGCGTGCAGTTCGCCATCGATCAGGATGACGGGGATCTTCTCCCACCACAGTTCGTAGAGCGCCGGATCGTCGGCGATCGAGCGCTCGACGATCTCCAGCCGCTCGGCGGCAGCATCCGGCAGCTCGGCAACGACCGCATTCACGATCTCCGCCGCGACATCGCACAGATGACAGTCGGGCTTGCCGATGATGGTGACTGTGGTCACGGCTGCACGACGGGGCGTCCTTGAGCGATCCACTCGCCCGTGCCGCCCTCGACATTCGTCGCATCGTGGCCGCGCATCGAAAGCGCTTCGACCGCACGTCCGGAGCGTCCGCCAGCCTGACAGATCACATCGAAGGCCTCAGCGGGAAGCTCGGCCAGGCGATCGCCCAATTCGGAGAGCGGCAGGTTCACAGCACCCGGAACGTGGCCCGCGGCGTACTCATCGCGCTCGCGCACATCGATCAGGGGCACGCCTGTGCGGCCGGCGAGCTCTTCAACGGTGATGGTCTTCATGGCATCCTCTGGCGATCCGTTTTCTTTCCGGGCTCCACAGACACGAAGCGCCCATCCGAAGATAGGCGCTTGGTGTCGTGCCGCTTACTTCTTGTTGCGGCGCTGGTGGCGAGTCTTACGAAGCAATTTGCGGTGCTTCTTCTTCGCCATGCGCTTGCGGCGCTTCTTGATGACTGAACCCACGGAAACCTCACTAAGTCAGGGGTTGGATGCCACAAAGGCGGACACCCGGGTACGGGCACGGAAAATGCCTCGAACGATTCTAGCAAACGGTCGAGCCCCAACCCGACCGAGCGCTGTGATCATCCTACGTCGGCTATTGGCTTGTTCATCGCATCGGCCACCGCCGACTCCGGCACGCGGTAGCTGCGGCCGAAGCGAATCGCGGGCAACTCGCCAGCGTGAACCAGCCGATACACGGTCATCTTGGACACGCGCATCAGCTCGGCGACCTCGGCCACCGTCAGGAATCGAACATCTTGAACGTCGGGCATCCCCCGTACCCCTTTCTGCTGATGCACAGCATATGGGGTAGGTGCGACGCCTGTAAACCGATGGGGCGGATGTTATTGCTGTGAACGAGTCAGACGCCGCGGCGCTTGAACGCCGAGGCGACGGCATATTTCGCGGATGCTGCCGCACGGCCGACCACTTCGGCAGCGTGCGCGGCACTGCCGGGCAGCGGCCCAACCGGGTACTCGATGTCGGGCGCCTGGTCGCCATAGGCGTCGACGAGGAACGGCACGAGCCAATCGTCGATCTGCTCCAGCGGCTCGACCGCCAGACTGTAAAAACGCCGCTGACCGTCTTCGCGCACGGTGACAAGCTCCGCATCGCGGAGCACCTTCAGATGCTTCGACACCGTGGGCTGACTGATCCCGAGCTCACCGACGATCTCGGTCACGCTCGTGCCCCCATCACTCTGCGACGACTGGCTCAGCAGCAGCCGGAGGATGTCGCGCCTCGTGCCGTCAGCGATCACGTCGAAGATGTCGGTCATGCCATCAGGGTAGTCGGCGCGAGCACGGAGTACCATGACGAGGGCTTGACGAAGAGCGTCGCGCGAGTAAGAACATGCAGCAGAAGGGGGATCGATGTCGGGCATGATGTCGGCATCCTTCACGCAGCATCGCTTTCGAGGAACTGCCCGAGGGATCAGGCACATCGTCACCTCGTCGCCGTCGCGGTTCGCGATCGTCATCTTCGCCGCGCTGATCCTGCTGTTCACCGGGCTGCTGTCGTTGCCGATCGCGTCGGCAGACGGCACGGTCACTCCGCTCAGCGACGCGCTGTTCACCGCGGTCTCGACGATCTGCGTCACCGGTCTCACCACGGTCGACATGAGTTCGCACTGGTCGCCCTTCGGTCACGTCGTCGTGTTCGTCGGCGTGAACATCGGTGGACTGGGCGTGCTCACCCTGGCATCTCTGCTGGGCATGGTCATCTCCAAGCGTCTGGGCCTTCGCGCCAAACTGCTGGCTGCCGGCGACACCAACCCGCTGCGCGCTCACGGCGGTGTCGTCAACGAGAGCCAGACCGTGCGCCTGGGCGAGGTCGGCCAGCTGCTGACGACAGTCGCACTCTCGGCGCTCATCATCGAAGGCACCCTCGCGGTACTGCTGTATCCCGCTCTGGTGATGGCCGGAGTGAATCCGATCTCAGCCCTGTGGGAAGCGCCGTACTTCGCCGCCATGGCCTTCACGAACACGGGCTTCGCGCCGAACGCCGGCGGCGTCGCCATCTTCGCCGATGACTACCTCGTGCTGACTCTGCTGATGATCGGCGTCTTCCTGGGCAGCATCGGCTTCCCCGTGATCTACACCCTCGCCAAGCACGTCTGGCACGTGAAGCGCTGGTCTCTGCACTCCAAACTCACCCTCATCACCACGACCCTGCTCTTCGTGCTCGGCGCCGCGGTGTTCCTCATCCTGGAGTACGACAACCCGGCCACCTTCGGTTCGATGGATGCCGGGGACACGACTCTGCAGGCATTCTTCTTATCGGCGATGACACGGTCCGGCGGTTTCAACGTCATCGACATGTCGGATCTGAACGGGTCGTCGATGCTCGCCGTGTGCATGCTGATGTTCGTCGGCGGCGGATCAGCATCCACCGCCGGCGGCATCAAAGTGACCACCCTCGCGGTGCTGTCCATCGCCGTCTGGTCCGAGGCGCGCGGTCGGCAGTCCGTCGAGGCGTTCGGGCGCCGCATCCCGAGCGACGTGCAGCGCGTGGCGCTCAGCGTCGTCGCCTGGGGCGCGACCATCGTGGCGCTGTCGACGGTGGCGATCGCCCAGATCACGAAGGCCCCGATCATCGATGTTCTCTTCGACGTCATCTCCGCGTTCGGCACCGTCGGGCTCTCTTCAGGCCTGACGGAGACGCTCCCGGATTCGGCCTCGTACGTGCTCGCCGCCACGATCTTCATGGGGCGCGTTGGTACAGTGACTCTCGCCGCGGCAGTCGCCGCGACATCACGTTCGCAGCTCTACTCGCTGCCAGTGGAAAGGCCGATCGTTGGTTGAGATGGTGCGGGGAGACGCCCCGGTGCTCGTGATCGGACTCGGTCGCTTCGGCGCCGCCTGCGCCGGAGAACTCGACCGCCTCGACCGCGAGGTGCTCGCGATCGACGGCAGCCTCGAACTCGTGCAGAAGTGGTCGGAGCGGGTCACGCACACCGTGCAGGCCGACGCGCGCAACATCGACGCGCTGCGCCAGATCGGCGCGCAGGACTTCCAAGTCGCCGTCGTCGCCGTCGGGTCCCTCATCGAGGCATCCGTGCTGATCACCGCCAACCTCGTCGACCTGAAAGTGCCGCAGATCTGGGCGAAGGCGGTCTCGCAGTCGCACGGCAAGATCCTCGCTCGCGTCGGCGCGAACCACGTCATCTACCCCGAGCGCGAAGCCGGTGAGCGCGTCGCGCACCTGGTCAGCGGTCGGATGCTGGACTTCATCCGCTTCGACGACGACTTCGTGCTGGCGAAGATGTATCCGCCGAAGTTCATCCGCGGCATCGGACTGAACGAATCGGGTGTGCGCACGAAGTACAAGGTCACCGTCGTCGGCGTGAAGAGCCCAGGCAAGCCGTTCCGCTACGCCGAGGCCAACACAGTCGTCACCAACCACGACCTCATCATCGTCTCAGGCACCAGCAGTGACATCGAGCGGTTCTCAGACCTGGATCGCTAGCCCGCCCTGACGCCAACCTGAAAGCCGATTCACATTCGGAACGGGTGAGGACTAGAGTCGTGCTCAGCACGCGGCACGGCCGCCGCGGCGGAACGAAGGAGCCGCGATGAGCACCCCAGAGAAGACCCTTTTCGATGGCATCAGCGCACGTGTGATCAGTACATCGCGCGTCGCCGCGAACGTGCTCGAGAGGGACGGTGACGACGCATCCGCTCCGGCCCAGAAGACGGTCGTGCTCGTGCACGGCAACGTCTCATCTGCCCTGTTCTGGCAGGAGATCATGCTGCTGCTCCCCGCCGATCTGCGGGTCATCGCGGTAGATCTGCGCGGTTTCGGCGGCAGCGAATCCGTGCCGGTGGATGCGACCCGTGGACTGCGCGACTTCAGCGACGACATCGCCGACGTACTGGCCGAGCTCGGCGTGCCGTCGGCGCACCTGGTCGGCTGGTCGATGGGCGGCGGCGTCGTCATGCAGTACGCACTCGACTACGCCGTGCAGAGCCTGACCCTTCAGGCGCCGGTGTCGCCTTACGGCTTCGGCGGCACGCGTCGCGATGGATCCCGCCTCACCGATGACGACGCCGGATGCGGTGGCGGCGGCGCCAATCCTGATTTCGTCGAGCGGCTGCAGAACAAGGATCACAGCGACGAGGCGCCGACCTCACCGCGCAACGTGTTCCGATCGAGTTACGTCTCGGAGGGTTTCCAGACGCCGCACGAAGACCTGTGGGTGGCGTCGATGCTCACCACGTCGACAGCAGTGGGCAACTACCCGGGAGACGGCATCGCGAGCGAGAACTGGCCCGGTTTTGGGGCCGGTGTGCGCGGCGTGCTCAACACCATGGCGCCGGGGTATTTCAATGCATCCGGAATCGTCGATCTCGCGGTGAAACCGCCGGTGCTGTGGGTGCGCGGCACCGCGGATGCCATCGTGTCGGACGCCTCCTTCTTCGATCTGAATCACCTCGGCGCACTCGGGGTCATCCCCGGCTGGCCCGGCGCAGACGTCGCCCCGGCACAGGAGATGGTGTCGCAGACACGAGACGTGCTCGACGCCTACGCCGCCGGCGGCGGGCGGGTCACCGAGTTGAGCTGGGAAGGCGTCGGCCACTCGCCGCACCTGGAGCGCCCCGAAGAGTTCTGCACCGCGCTCGTCGCGCACATCGCGTCGGCCTGACAGCATCCGCATCTCGCCTCGGCCCGCTCCCGTTGGCGAGAACAGGCGATCACGCGAGATCAGGCTGTTTTCACCAGAATCAGCCTGATCTGGGCGAATCGCCTGTTCTCAGCGGGCGTCGGGAGCGCACAGCGGGCGTCGGGAGCGCGCAGCGGGCGTCGGGCGCGCGCAGCGGGTGTCGGGCGCGCTCAGCTGCCCGTCGCGAGCTCGTTCGCGCGGGCGAGTGCCGCTGCCGTGGCGCGGGCGAACATCTCATCGAGTCCGGCTTCCTGCATGACGGCGACGGCGCGCTCAGTCGTTCCCTTCGGGCTCGTGACGCGGCGGCGGAGTTCCGCGGGCTCCTCGCCGGATGCTTCCAGCAGGGCGGCCGCGCCGATGAATGTCTGCTCGGCCATGAGGCGCGCATCCGCATCCGAGAAGCCCATGCCCTGCGCCGCTTTCGCGAGCTCTTCGATGAGCAGGAAGACGTAGGCGGGGCCCGATCCGGAAACCGTCGAGAGCGGATCGATCTGCGATTCCGGCACCTCGATCACCGCGCCGACGGTCTCGAACAGCGCGCGCACGAGCGCCATATCGTCGGCATCCGCCGCTGCCCCGGCCGCAAGCCCCGTGACGGCGCGTCCGACGGTGGCCGGAGTGTTCGGCATCGAGCGGATCACGCGAACGCCTTCGCCGAGGCCTGCTGCGAAGGTGTCGAGAGTGACGCCGGCCGCCAGGCTCACGACGATCGCATCATCGCGCAGCGACGGCGCGATCTCACGCAGCAGGTCGGGCACCATCGCCGGCTTCACGCCGACGAGGAGGATGCGGGCGGATGCTGCGGCATCCGTGTTCCCTGCCGGATTCTCCTCCAGCGCGACGCTCGTGACGCCGTCGAGGGATGCCAGAGCATCCGCCTTCTCTCGGGAGCGATTCGTGGCGACGATGCCGCCTTCTACTGGAACACCGGACGCGACGACGCCGTGCAGGATCGCACCGCCCATCGAGCCGGCACCGAGGAACGCGAGAGAAGGAAGCGAGTCGACCATGGGGCAATTCTACGAGTCGCGGCACGCCGATTGTCGGGCCCCTGCCCTCGAGCAGGGTGCACCGTAGACTCGGGCTATGAGCGCATCCGGCGGCAATAAGGCGATCATCGCGGCATTCCTGGCGAATATGGGCATTGCCCTCGCCAAGTTCGTGGCGTGGGCGCTGTCGGGTTCCGCCTCGATGCTTGCTGAGGCCATCCACTCGGTCGCCGACTCGGGCAACCAGCTGCTCCTCCTGCTCGGCGGACGCAAGGCCAAGAAGGAGGCTGATCGCGAGCATCCGTTCGGCTACGGCCGTGAGCGCTACGTCTCGGCATTCGTCGTATCGATCATCCTGTTCTCGGTCGGTGGCCTGTTCGCGATCTACGAGGGCGTGCAGAAGATCGCGGATCCGCATGAACTGGATCCGGCCTGGTGGTGGCTGCCGCTGGTCGTGCTGGTGATCGCGATCGGACTGGAGTCGTTCTCGCTGCGCACCGCGGTCAAGGAGAGCAACGAGGTGCGCAAGAAGGGCCAGTCGTGGGTGTCGTTCATCCGCCGCTCCAAGGCACCCGAGTTGCCCGTCGTGCTGCTGGAGGACACGGGCGCCCTCGTCGGCCTGACCTTCGCGCTGTTCGGGGTCGGACTCACACTCATCACCGGAAACCCGCTGTTCGATGCGCTCGGCACGCTGATGATCGGCATCCTGCTGATCGTGATCGCGGTCATCCTCGGCATCGAGACCAAGAGCCTGCTCGTCGGCGAAGGCGCGGGCCGCGCTGACCACGACTTGATCGTCGAGGCGATCTCCGGCGGGCCCGACGTGCAGAGGCTCATCCACATGAAGACGCTGTACCTCGGTCCGGATGAGCTGATGGTCGCGGCGAAGATCGCACTGAAGGCAGACAAATCGGTGCGCGAGGCAGCATCCGATATCGACGAGATCGAGAAGCGGATTCGGGATGCCGTGCCAGCCGCACGCGTCATCTATCTGGAGCCGGACGTCTACCGACCCTCCCTCGACCCGGAGCCGCCAACAGACGCGTTCGTCTTCAAGTCCTCGGACTGACGCCGCGGTGACCGATGAGTTCCGCGCGGCGCTGGCGCGAACCGACCTGCCTGTCGAGCTGCGGCACAAGCTTCGGGCTGTGCAGAATGTACTCGACGGCGATGATCAGGCGACGTTGCAGTCGTTCTCGCTGATCAACGACGAGCCGTATGCCGTGATCTCTTTCGGCGACGTCGACGCCGCCGACCTCGTCGTGTATCTGATGCACGGGATCGACACGAGACTCGACGTTCTGCCGGGTTGGGCGGATGCCGGTCAACGCGTCTGCGCAGATGTGATCCGCAGCTGTGTGGCGCGCGGCGAGCCACGACGCATCGCCACGATCGTGTGGTTCGGCTGGGATTCCGGCACGCACACGTCAGCTCTGGCCACCAAGCACGCCACGGTGGGTGCCGCTCAGCTCGCCATCGATATCGATCGGGTGGCGTTGCGCAATCCGCACGCGCAGATCGCTCTCGTGACCTACTCGTACTCGTCGACGCTGCTGGGTGAACTGTTCGCGCTGAACATCGCCGAGCATGTGCGAATCGCGTTCTCGATCGCCTCGGCCGGGGTCACGCACGCAGCCAGCACGGCGCTCGCCGATGCCATCGCTCAGGGCAGGCTCACGCTCTACGCGACCGAGGGGGCGAACGACAGCATCGCGCCACTCGGCCGGCTCGGCGCGCACCCGGTGGATCCGCGCGACATCCGCGGCGTCATCGGATACGACTGCGACGGCGGCGAAGCACCGGGTGTCGATGGTGGCATCGTGATCGGCATCCCGGTCGACGGACACGCGTCGCAGACATCGATCGACGAGCACGGCAGCAAACATCCGGGATATTACGACGAGCGCGCGCAGGGGTACCTGACACTCGTCGCGCGACTAGCGGATGCTGCGATAGCGGTGCGCTGAGGCGGGGTCAGCGGCGGGCTTCGAAAAAGCCGCGGAGCAGGGCTGTGGCAGCATCCGCTTCGACGCCGCCGATGACTTCGGCACGGTAGGGCAGTCTCCGGTCGCGCAGCAGGTCGTACATCGAACCCGCGGCCCCGGCTTTCTCGTCCCAGGCGCCGAAGACCACGCGGCCGATGCGCGCCTGCAGGATGGCTCCTGCGCACATGACGCAGGGCTCGAGTGTGACGACGAGCGTGTGGTTCTCCAGATTCCAGGAACCGACGTTCGCTGCCGCCGTGCGCAGAGCGATGATCTCGGCGTGGCCGGTGGGATCGTGATTCTGCTCGCGCAGGTTGTGGCCCTCGCCGATGATGCCTCCGACGGCGTCCATGACGACCGCGCCGACAGGAACGTCGCCCGCCGCACCCGCTTCTGCTGCGAGCGCGAGCGCGCGCTTCATCGCGTGGTCATCGGCTGCGGTCATGGGATCCTCCGTCGATCGAGCCTAGTCTTCAGCATCCGCCTCTCGGAGGATGCTGAAATCTCACCCCTGCGGCGGAGGTGGACGACCGAGCATCTCCGTACCGTTGCAGATATGGAAAACCCTGCCCTTTACATCATCCTGGTCGTCTCGCTCCCGGCGCTCCTGGTGGGCGTTCTGACCACTCTCAATGCCAAGAAGACCAACGCCTCATGGCGCGCCCGTCGCGAAGCCCGCGCGCACGCGAAGGTCGCGGGCCAGTAACCTGTATCCATGCGCGTTCATGTGGCCGATCACCCGCTCATCACTCACAAGCTCACGGTGCTGCGGGACGAGAGAACTTCGTCTCCGGTGTTCCGGCAGCTCACCGAAGAGCTGGTGACTCTGCTCGCCTATGAGGCGACGCGGAATGTGCGGGTCACCCCCGTGGAGGTGACGACACCGGTCACGAACACGATGGGCGTGAAGATCTCGGAGCCGCGACCGATCGTCGTTCCCATCCTGCGTGCAGGACTCGGGATGCTGGAGGGCCTCGTCAAGCTGCTCCCCACCGCAGAGGTCGGATTCCTCGGCATGGTCCGCGACGACGAGACGTTCGAGCCGACGACCTATGCCGAGCGCCTGCCCGACGACCTCAGTGATCGGCAGTGCTTCGCCATCGATCCGATGCTCGCCACTGGCGGCTCTCTCGGTGCGGCGATCCAGTTCCTGTTCGACCGGGGCGCGAAAGACGTCACCGCGATCTGCCTGCTCGGCACGCCCGAAGGCGTCGAGGCCATCCGCAAGCTCGTCGGCGATCAGGATGTCACGCTCGTGCTCGGTGCACTCGACGAGCGTCTTGACGAGAAGGGCTACATCGTGCCCGGGCTCGGCGACGCCGGCGATCGCCTGTACGGCACGGTCTGATTCATCGAGCGCTGCGCTCGGCTGTGCCCGGGCCGCGTAGCGTAGACGCTCACCACATCCGCCACAGTTTTTCGCATCCGCGCCATCGATCGATGTAGCGGGTGCGAAAAAGTGGCGCGGATGCTCTTGGGCGGGCCCTCGAGAGGGTCACGGGCGGAGGCGGGCCGACCACCTTGGGCTGTTGTGCGTCAGGATACGGCGAGGGCGTAACCGCGCTCGTCGCCGAAGTGCTGAAAGCCGGCGCGAGCGAGGATCGGCGCGGATGTCGCGTGTCGCCCCTTCACCAGGGCTGTGGTGGCACCCATTGCTGCGCCGATCACGAGCCTCTCGGCGAGCACCGCGCGGTACGCGCCGCGCCCGCGGGCCTCGGGCAGAGTGGCCGCTCCCCAAAGCCGCACGAAGCCGTCGACGATCGTGCAGCCGCCCGTGCTGACGGGCACCCCGTCGAGGCGCGCGAGCACCCGAGCGCCCTCCCCGGAGGCGAGTGCCGTGGTCACCTCTGCGAGCTCTTCCTGCATTCCCTCATCGTTGAGCGGCTGCTGGTCCCAGACCGGCACGTTCACCGTGTCGACTTCGCGCACCTGTTCGATCGTGTGCACGAGCTCGGCAGTGATGTTCCTCGGCACCTCGATCGGCAATCCTTCGACTGGCCGGGCGAACACGGCCACCGTATCGACGTGCACGGCGCCACGGCGGATCAGCTCAGGTTCGAGATCGGGTTCGTCCGCCGAATTCGTCCAGAAAGTGATCTCTTTCTCACCCCAGGCACGAGTGCGTTTGATCGCATCGTCGAGCACGGCCGCGGCATCCCGCGCCGACTTCACCTGCGAAATCCGAACACCGCCGCCGAGCCGTGCCGGATATCGGACGAGCCGCACATCGGTCACCTCTTCTTCACCTCCGCGGGGAAACCACACCCACGCGGCCGATGCCTGCATGATCTCTGCCACGCCGTGCATATCGGCGTCTCCCTCAGTCGCGGTCGGCGCCGACGAGGTGAGCGAAGGCGCTGAGTCGTGCGACGCCCTCGGGAGTCCAGGGCAGGTCGTCGAGCAGCGCCGGTGAATGCACCAGATACGCCACGCTCTTCGCGCGCGAGATCGCCACGTTCAGGCGGTTCTGCAGCAGCAGGAATTCCGGTCCGCGCGGAGCGTCCCTGCCGCTGGATGCAGCCAGCGAGGTGATCGAGACGACCGCCTCCTTGCCCTGGAAATTGTCGACCGTACCGACAGGCACGTCGCCGAATCCGGCAGCCGAGAGCTCGTCGTGGATGAGCTGCTTCTGCGCGTTGTACGGGGCGACCACGATCACATCCGACTGCTCAAGGGGGCGCGATGCAGCATCCGCCATTCCATCGACGTAGCCGCGGCCGATCAGGTCGCGCACGATGCCGACCACCTCGGCAGCTTCCTCAGGCGACTGGGTCGCGTTGCCGCGGTGTCGGACGGGCACGATGTGCAGGCCCGGTTCGATGCCATCGACCACACGTCGCTCGGTGCCCGCAGCGGATGCCAACCGTGCCTCGTACGCCAGCCGGGAGACGGGCGCGGCGACCGCCGGATGCATGCGCCACGACTCGGCGAGGAAGTAGCCGTGAGCGGGATCGATGACCGAGGACCCATCCATCACCCACCCGAGCGCAGAGGTGTCGACCGGCTCGGGATGCGTACCCTGACTCACCTGCGGAAGCTGCTGCGGGTCGCCGAGCAGCAGCAGTCGCTTCGCTCCGGCGGCGACGGCGATCGTCGAGGCGAGTGAGAACTGGCCCGCTTCGTCGATCACCAGCAGATCGAGGCCTCGCCTGTCGACCCGGCGGGTGTTGCTGAAGTCCCAGGCGGTACCGCCGACGACGGCACCTCCCTGAGTGTGCTCGGCGAGGAACGATGCCATTCCGTCCTTGCGGATGACCGTGTACGCGGGCGGTGCAGCATCCCGATCCTTCGGCGCCTTCGCGACCTTCGCCGCCGGAACCCCGTCGGCGACGACCCGCTCCAGAAGACTCTCGACTATGGCGTGCGACTGCGCGACGACGCCCACGCGGTACCCGTGCTCGTTCACGAGTCGCGCGATCACCTGCGAACCGGTGTACGTCTTTCCGGTGCCGGGAGGACCCTGCACGGCCAGGTAGCTGTTATCGAGGTCGAGGATGCCGCACACGATCGTCGCGATCATGTCATCGCCGGCCGCGGGCAGCGGGGCTCCTGAAACGGTGCGCGGTGCGATGCGACGGAGAGTATCGGTGGCCGCGTCGGCGGGGAAACCGGGTGCTGCGTGATGCACGGATGCTGCCCATTCGTCGATCGCGCCCTGCTGCGTGGCGACGTGCGGCGGGGCTGCGGGCGCGAGAGCCACCGGCAGATCGTCCCAGATCTGACCCTGCACAGTGCGCTCCCGTACGACGTATCCGTCATCGAGCACCTCGACCACCTCGACCTCGTGCGGCATGTGCATCACGCGCGAGGGGCCAGGAGCATCGAAGGGGGTCGGCACTGCGTAAAGCGCGAACGGGCGACCGCCGACGCCGATCGTGCTGCCGGGTGCAACCTCGCCCCGCAGGCTCAGCAGCCGGGTCTGCGTGCGCTGCCCCTCGGCGATACCCCAGTCGTCGTCGATCGTGCTTGATTCCGCATCGATGCGCAGGACATCACGCGTGGATTCCCAGATCGAGACGGGTTCGCGCAGCCGCTGGAAGTGCCCTTGCCAGAAGCTCTTCGCCTCGCGGGGGTAGTAGTCGATCGCAGCCGCGGCCACCCGGAACGTCTCGCCGCTCTGGCCTTCCTGCTGGGCACGCAGCGCCTCGGCTTGCAGCGCGAGCGACAGCGGCGACGGCTCATAGGCACGGGTCTCGGGATCGTCCGGCGGCGCGGGCAGCACCCCCTCCTGCTTCGCCAGTCCGATCAACCAGTCGCGCAGCCGCCGGGTCGAGACGCAGTCATAGCGGTTGTAATCGGCGAGGTCGTCGAGGATCTGCTGCGCCTCGGCATCCTGCCCCGCATCTGCGAGCGCCCGAGCCTGCACATACTGCACGATCGAGTCGTCGCCCTTCTGCACGTCACTGGTTCGCACCTCGGCCCCCATGTAGAGCGGCTCGAGCTTCTTGATCGAGTAGGAGCGCGATCCGATGCGAACGGAACGCAGCACGATCGGATACAGATCGACGAACACCCCCTCACGCAGCAGCCGGTCGACATCTGCCTCACCGACGCCGTAGCGCGCAGCCATCGCCGAGAGATGCGAGGTCTCGTACGGCGCGTAGTGGTAGATGTGCAGGTCAGGATGAGACTGACGACGCAGCTTCACGAACTCGAGGAAGTCGAGCAGGGCCTGCCTCTCGTCGGCGAAGGTGTGCGCCCACAGTGCCGAGTACTGCTCGTCGTTGTCGATCCAGCCGAACAGGTAGTCGATGCCCCACTGCGGCTTATCACCGGGTGACGCAACAGTCTCGGTGTACAGCGGATCGCCCTCGAAATCGAAGAACATGTCGCCACGACTGGGTCGGGGCATCAGCCCGATCGCCCGCGCGGAGACGAGCTCATAAGGTGGGGCATCGTGCGGGTCTAGTGCAAGACCCGCCTGCAGCCTTGCCTGCGCGCGGAGCGCGGTGAAGGTGTCGGCATTCATCCCGTCGGGAGCATCGGATGCCGCTGCCAGATCGTCGATGGTGCGGATGCCGGCGGCGCGCAGCCGCTGCCGCTGGACCGGCCGCATGCGAGCGACCATCAGCAGGTCGCGATGCGCGATCACCTCTTCTTCGCAGGTGGCGCAGCGACCGCAGGCGGTGATCTGCAGATGGCCACGGTCGTCTCCCCAGGCGAGCGCCGCTCCGGCGTCACCACTGCCGAGATCACGGTCGGTGATCAGTGCGCGCAGCCGCGCACGACGAACATGGAACAGGGGAAGGATGTCGTCGACCCGGTGCGTGCTGGTCGTGCCGTCACCGAGCAGCAGGTCGACCTCGTCGGAGCGCGGGATACCCAGCCGATCGAGCTGGTCGACATATGCCGCCAGCTGCATAAGCGCAGTCGCCCGCGCGGTGCGCGCCAGCTTCGAGTCCTGCACCCGCCAGTGGCCGTCTTCTCCACGCGCGATGAAGTCGGCGAATCCGACGAACTCCGGAGTTGCGAACGCCGCTTGGAAAACGAGGGAGGCCGCCGAGCGCAGCGCCCGCTCGGTGTCGGCAGCCACAGCGTCGAGCGCTTCAGCATCCGTCGAGCGAACCTTGGGCAGCGCGACCACACCAGCGCCGCCGTCCACAGACTCCCCGAGTTCCGCGAGGTATCGATCCAGCACGGCGACCTCGTGCGCGTCGCCGAGCTTCGCCGCGCGGGCGAGCGTCGCGTCTTCCGGTTCGACCACGGCGGGCACCCGGCCGAGTTTGGCGTCGATCGCCCGCATCCAGGCGAACTCGCACTCCGCGGCCGCCTTCAGATCACTGGCACTCCACACCACTCGGTTCTCTGCTGCGATGACCCGCACGATGCCCCTCTCCGTTGCCTGCGACCTGGACTGCCTTCGAGACTATCGGCGGGGTGCGACATCGCTGGCGTGACGTGACGTCACCCGCCGCATCCGCACACGGGGCGCCGCACCGCGCGCGTTCGCGTGGCCGATATGGTCGCATCCGCAACGCCGAAGCGACCGTACGCAGCACGTGAACGCAGAGACACCGTCGCGTCCTCAGCGGATGAGGGCGGCCACGTCACAGACGAGCTTCGCGCGTGCCACCATCGTCTCGGGCCGGGGGTCGTCGAGAGCGAGCAGGATGACCCGATCGTCTCCGATCGTCAGGGCTGCGAGCAGGTCGTCGTGCTGCGCGACCCGCTCGCGAGCCGCGGGCATCCAGCTCGGCTCCGGCGCCGCTTGCTCACCTGCCCAGCGCGGCACGACGAACATCGAGTCGGCCGCTGCCCCGAGCGGAACCCACCAGCGAGCGTCTCCCGTGCGCGCCGCGGTTCTGACGACTTCGCGGCGCCGCGGTGCCCGCCGAGAACCATTCGCTGCCCGCAGCACCCAGGTCTCCGCGTGCACTGCCACCCCGTCCGTATCGAAGTGGACCCTGCCACGAGCGGCTTCGACGCGCCATCCGCTCGGCAGGGCGAGGGAGAGATCCCGAGAGTCCGCCAAGCCGTCGGGTTCCCACGTCGCATCCCGTCGCGTCTGCGCCCACTCCGCGCGCGCTCCGGCGACGCGGCGATGCATCGCCTCAGCCCCACCCCGCGCCGCCCAGAGGAAACCACCAGCCGTCCCGATCACCAGCACCACGACCACAACGATCGTGCGCACGATGCCCGTCGTCAGCCCCACTGCGACGCCGCCTGCGACGACCGTCGCGACGGCGGCAATGGGGACGATCCCTGCCACTCGCGTCCATGTGCGCTGCCTCAGATGCGAGTTTGCGTGCACCGATTCAAATCCGGTCATCGCGCGGGGCTTCGTCGAAGGCTGGCAGCATCACTCCCGCGCTCATTGCAGCCGCTCGCGCGCGACGCGCGCACCGCCAGCGACGCCGACACCGCCCTCACCGCCACCACGAATCGGCCGGTGTCACGGGCAGGTGCCGCTTGTGCCGACTCGCCAGGTACTTGCTCTCGATGCGCGCAGCCACATCATCAGACACCTCGTGACCTTCGAGATAGTCGTCGATCTGCTCATAGCTCAGGCCGAGCTCGTCTTCGTCGGAACGCAGCGGCTGGCCGTCGAGCAGGTCAGCGGTCGGCACCTTGAGCGTGAGCTGGTCAGGAGCTCCGAGGTGCTGCAGCAGCGCCCGCCCCTGCCGTTTGGTGAGACCGGCGAGCGGCAGCACGTCGGCTGCGCCGTCGCCGAACTTCGTGTAGAAACCGGTCACGCCCTCGGCGGCGTGGTCGGTGCCGATCACCAGCATCCCCTCGTGTCCGGCGAGCGCGTACTGCGTGACCATGCGGATGCGGGCCTTGATGTTGCCCCGGTTGAAATCGCTGATATCAGTGTCGAACACGTTCTCGATATCGGTCTCGATGCCATCCACTCCGTGCTCGATGTTCACCTCGACCGAGCGGTCGGCTGCGATGAAATCGATCGCCGCTTCGGCATCCGCCGCATCGCGCTGCACTCGGTACGGCAGCCGCACCGCGAGGAACGCCGCTTCTCCCCCGTCTGCGCGCACTTTCTCCGCAGCGAGCTGTGCGAGTCTGCCGGCGAGAGTCGAGTCCTGCCCGCCGGAGATCCCCAGCACGAAACCCTTGGCACCGGAGGCGCGCAGGTAGTCGATGAGGAAGTCGATCCTCGTCTCGATCTCGCGGGCGGGGTCGACCTCGGGCTTCACTCCCAGATCGCCGGCGATCTGCTGCTGCATGCTCACGGCGCAATCCTCTCGTCGAATGGCGGACTCATGGAATACCAGTGTCCACCTGACAGGATGGATGCGTGAAACTTCTCGTCGCAGCCCTTGATTCCGAACTCCAGGCTTTTCCCACCGAACTGCCTGGTTTCGACCGGCTCGTCACCGGTCCGGGCAAGCTGATGGCCGGCGTAGGGTTGGCCCGCGCGCTCGATGCGAATCAGTACGAGGAGATCGTCGTCGTCGGCACGGCCGGCGCGGTAGACGATGCGGTCGCGTCGGGAATCTACGACGTGGGCGCCGCCATTCAGCACGATGTGCAGGATCTGGACGGTGTCGTCGGGCAGCACATCTCGCTGCCGCCGCGCGTGGAGACCGGGCGCGACGGGGTCACGATCGCCACCGGCGACATCTTCGTCGACGATGCGGATGCTGTCGCCCGAATCCGCTCCCTGGGCGGCGTGCTGGTCGACATGGAGACGTTCGCGCTCGTCTGGGTCGCACAGCAGTTCCACGTGCCGATCCGCGTGCTGCGCGTGGTGTCTGATCGCGCACAGGACGGCGCGACTGCGGTCTGGGACGACGTCGTCGCCGCCTGCAGCGCCCAGCTGTGGGAGTTCTTCGACGCGGAGTACCCGCGCTCTTCGGCGGCGTAAATCCGGTCTCAGCCCGCTGATCGCGGCGCGTCGATCATGCTGGGGCCGTCGGGCAGTGCGCGCACGGTCAGCTGCGCCGGAATCTGCTCCTGCATCGCCTCGACGTGGCTGATCACGCCGACAGTGCGACCGCCCTGGCGCAGTTCGTCGAGAGTGCGCATGGCGGTGTCGAGCGTGTCGGCATCGAGCGAGCCGAAGCCCTCGTCGATGAATAGCGTGTCGAGGCGGATGCCGCCCGCGCGCGCTGTGACTACCTCGGCGAGCCCGAGCGCAAGGGCGAGCGACGACAAAAAGGTCTCCCCGCCGGACAGTGATTTCGCTGGCCTGGTGTGTCCGGTGAACGCATCGAAGACGACGATGCCGAGGCCGGATGCTGCCCCTCGTGCGGCCAGCGCGTCGGAGTGGCGCAGCTGGTAGCGGCCGTCGGACATGTCATGCAGGCGGAGGTTCGCCGAAGCGACGATCTCCTCCAGTTCAGCAGCGAGCACGAACGTCTCAAGATTCATCTTGCGGGTGTTGCCCGCCCGTCCGGCGAGCGCGTCGGCGAGGCCGCGCAGCACCTCGAACTCCTCAGCATCCGCCGCCGACGACGCATGCTCGGCTCCCGCCGCCGCAACGATGGCGCTGAGGCTGGTCTGGATGCCGCGGGCACGACTGTCGGCGTCGACGGCAGCCAGCCACGAGACCCGCGCCTGCGCAGCGGCCTCGTGTGCGGGTGCGAGATCGATGCGCTCATCGGGCAGGGCCCGCATTTCGAGGTCGAGGAGCAGGGCGCGCTCCTTCTTGCGCTCTGCAGAGTGCTCTGTCACGCGCTGATCGAGACCGTCGATCTCTGCAGCCGGCAGCATGGCCGACTCGGCTTCGGCCGCGCTATCGAACACCGACAGCACGATCGCGTCGTCACGCTCGGCTGCTGCTTCTGCGGCCGCGACCGTTCGCGTCGCGTGTTCGTCGATGGCGTCGGCGGCCACAGATGCCACGGCGATCAGCGCCTGCGTCTCGGACACTCTGTCTGCCACGGACGCGTGTGCACCGCGCGCGTCGGTGATCAGTCGTTCGGCTTCGCTCGTTCGTTGCTCGACCAGCGAGAGCGCCGTGCGCGCGGCACCGAGCGCCTCGGATGCTGCCGAGTGACGCGCATCGAGATCACCGATCCGCTGCTCGATCTTCGAGACCTCATCGGCGAGCGCGTCCGCCACCTTCGCGTCACTGATGGCTGCCGCGTGGGCGGCTCGGGCAGCATCTTCTTCGGTGGCGGCCTGTTCGACCGTGCGTCCGCCCGCGCGCTCGGCGGCGACGGCATGATCGGCGGTCAACGTGCCCAGGTGCTGCGTGGCGTCGCGCTCGGCTCGCGCTGCGGCATCTCGCACGGACTCAGCGGCCGAGACGTCATCCGCCGACACCGGGTCAGCGTGTGCTGCGGGCGAGGGATGCTCTACCGCACCGCAGACCGCACACGGTGCGCCGACGGTGAGAGCGGCAGCCAGTTCGCCTGCATAGCCGTCGAGACGCCGTTTACGCAGCTCGGCGAGCTGCGCTTGCGCGTTCGCGTGTGCTGCGGATGCATCGGCTTCGACGACGCGCGCGGCAGACAGTTCGGATGCCAGCCGCGCAGCATCCACGGCCCCCGCATGGCGTTGTGCTGCCTGCTCGGATTGCCGAGCCAGGTCGTCTGCGCGGTCGCCGGACCGGCGAGCGACGTCGCGTTCTGCGGCGAGCGTGGCCAGTTGTTCCGGGAGGCTCGCACGCTCGGCATCGACCTCGTTCAGTGCCGCGGATGCTGTCGCAACAGCTGCCGTGGCCTCGGCCAGGTCGGCCGTGCGATCGGCTGTCTGAGCTTCGAGTTCGGCAGCCCGCTGCCAGGCCCCGACCTCCTGCGTGCGCAGGGACGCCCACTTCCGCAGGTGCTCGGCGTCGGCAGCGTCGTGACCAGTGCTGGCCCCGTCGGCGTCACCGGACGAATCCGACAACGGCACGCCCCGTTCGGCGGCCGTGTGCACAGCGTCCTGCCGCGCGGCGTCCGCGCTCGCCAGCGCGGATGCCGCCTTCACTGCGGCGGCGAGAATGCCCCGCAGTCCTTCGGCAGCACGAGCGCGATCACGCTGCCGCGCAGCTTCTGCGATCTCGGACGCCTGCGCCTCCAAGGCTGCGAGCGCGATGCGTGCCCGGTCTCGGTCGTCTTGCGCCTGCCGCTGCTCTTTCCTTTCGACGAGCGCCGAGTCTGCCGCGGAGAGCATCTTCTCGGCAGTCGCACGCTCGGTGCCCAGCCGCTCGACCTGATAGTCGGCCCGCGCGATCGCGTGGTGCAACTGGGCGAGACGCTCATCGGTCGAAGTCAGCGGCGCATCGACAGCGTGCTCACCGCCGAGGTCTGCTTCGGCGACGACCCGCTCGGCCTCATCGAGTCGCGCGTCGACGGCCGCGCGACGGCCGCTCAGCGCCTGCTCAGCAGTGCGGCGGCGCTCTTCGAACCGCGCCTGATAATCAGAGAACCGCCCCGTGCCGAACAGTCGCCGCAGCAGTGCCTGGCGCTCTTTGCTGTCGGCGAGAAGAAAGTCGGCGAACCGGTTCTGCGCCAGCAGGATCACCTGCAGAAACTGCTCCTGGCTGAGCTGCAGAATCTCATCGAGGGCGTTCGCGACATCGACCACGCGCGCTGCGCGCCCGACCCATCCGTCGTCGGTCAGCTCCTCGAGCAGCGCCGATGGCGCCTGGGTCGTCATGCCGCCGCCGCGCTTGGCCGGACGGTCGTATGCCGGTGAACGCGTCACTCGGAAGTGCCCCGCCACCGTGCTGAACTCGACGACGACGGCGGTCTGATCCTCGGGTTCGCAATGATCGCTGCGCAGCCGCTTCTCGCCCCCGTCATAGCGCGGAACGCCACCGTAGAGACCGAAGCAGATCGCGTCGAGGATGCTGGATTTGCCTGCTCCGGTGCGGCCGGCGATCAGAAAGATGCCGTCATCGGCGAAGGCATCGAAATCGACGCTCTGACGCGCACGAAACGGCCCGAATCCCTCGACCTCCAGCCGGTGCAGATGCATCAGACGAGCGCCTCGGCACGCACCCGATCGTCGAGCACCTCACGGATCAGCTCGGCCTCACGCTCACTGGCCCCCTGCCCGGCTCGCACATGCTCGAGAAAAGCCTCGATGCGCTCGACGTCGGTGACGGCGGTGCGCAGGCGCTGCGAATAAGAGCGGTCGTCGACGGCATCCGCCCCCTCGGGCTGGTGCTGCACCAGCGCACAGAACGGAAACCGCTCGCGCAGCCGCCGCATCGGCTCATGCTGCGGCACCGCATCGGTGTAGACCGCGCACACCCAATCGTCGAGGTGCTGGGCCACATTGTCGTCGGCGAGGATCTCATCGAGCGTCCCGGTCAGGGTCACCAGTGCGCGCGGCACGGGCAGCGCGAGCCACGCCACGGATGCCACGCCATCGGCGTCGAGGTCGACCAGCCAGGAGCCGCGTTCTTTGTGCTGCTCACCGAAGCTGTAGTGCAGCGGAGCGCCCGAGTAGCGCACCCGATTGCTCAGCTGCTGGCGACCGTGGATATGCCCGAGTGCCACATAGTCAGGGCCGTCGAATGATGTCAGCGGCACCATGTCGAGCCCGCCCTGGCGCACTTCGCGCTCCAGCCCCACGGTGACATCGACACCGGCTGCGAAGCAGTGCGCGATCGCCACCGAGCGCCCGGTGTTCGCGGCCATGCCCTCGCGCACCAGCGCCATCGCGTGGTGCATCACCTGCGCCTGTGTGCGCAGCGGCGGTGGCGCGACCTCAGCATCCGCGTCGCCGCGTTCTGACCAGTGCTGGCGAACGATGGCCGGCTCGAGGTACGGAATGCCGAAGAACTGCACCGGGCCGTGCGCATCGTGCACCGTGACCGGTGTCGCGATCGCGAGCGGATCGGTGAGCACGTGGATGCCGTCGCGCAGCAGCCGCGAATGGAAGCCGAGCCGCGCGGCGGAATCGTGGTTGCCGCTGGTCATGATGACCGTCGCGCCGGTTTCATGCAGGGCGACCAAAGCATCGTCGAGCAGCGTGTAGGCCGAAGCGGCCGGTGTCGCGGAGTCGAACACGTCACCCGCGATGATCACGACATCGACGCCGTGCTCGCGCACCTGTGCGACGAGCGCGTCGAGCACCTCGGCCAGCGCCGCGAGCGTGGAGTGCCCGTGGAAAGTGCGGCCGATGTGCCAGTCGGAGGTGTGCAGGATTCGCATACTCTCAACGTACGGAGAGCCTCCGACATTGGTGCCCAGGCGTGCCGCGAACCCTGCTGTCGGGCAGGGTCCATCCACCCGCTGCGACAGCGGCGGCCCTCACCTCACGCGCAGCAGGCCCTGCTTCTCGGGGTGGGCGTCGAACCATTCCGCGACGTACCAGCAGACCGGATCCACCAGGCGACCGCCCATAGCCTCGATCTCGGCGACCGCACCCTCGACGACCATCGCCGCATACCCATGACCGCGGAAAGTCGGGATGGTGAAAGCACGGGTCAATGCCACCGTGCGGCCATCGTCGCGGTAGTCGAGCACGCTCACCAGTACGCCGTCGCGCGTGAGTGTGTAGCGCGCGGCATCCTTCTCATCAGTTAGCACGAAATCAGCGGATTCAGCAGGAGATGTCACACGCCCAGGTTACGTCGTGTGACAGACGCCGGATCGACACGTTTTGACACCGGGCGATATTTTCCGTCATAATCCCCCCATGACCACCAACGCACACCCTTTGTCCGCCCAGGAGGCGAACGGGAGTGCCGGCATGATGATGGCCGGCAGCGTTGGCATGTGTTGCCGAATGTGTTGCTAAGGCGCAACAGCCCTCTTTGACTCGTCTTTCCGCTATCTGCGGAGTCTGAGTCCTGAGCACCACACCCGCGTGCTCCATTTTTCCGGCTCCGCCGGTCAATCGCGCTTTGCACTCTGAGCTCATTCGGCTCACGCATCCTCAAAGGAATTCATCATCATGTCGAATACCGCACTCCTCGAACGTCCGGTCACCGCCCCTGTTCGCGTCATCTCACGCCAGGACGCCGCCGCCGATCTTCCCTCCGTCCGCTCCCCCCGCGGCTTCGCCCTCTACGTCGGTCTCGACGAGATCAAGGCCGCTGAAGCCGGTGTGAGCCTGCCCCTTCTCGTCGACGCTCTGCGCCGCACGATCGCCGAACTCGCCCCCGGCGCCGAGACTCACGCCACAGTGGCGCTCGCGCCGCAGGCATCCGGTGGCCGCGACCTCGATGTCGTGCGTCTCGCGCTGCATGAGCCCGGGGCGATCGCCCGCGCCACGGCATCCGCTGACAACGAGAAGGACGAGGAATCCGGCGTCGTCGTCGACATCTCCCGCAAGCGGGTGCTACTCGACGGCGAGTCCGCCGCCTTCACCTACAAGGAGTTCGAGCTGCTCCAGTACCTGGTGCTGCGCGAAGGCCGCACGATCGAGCGCAGCGAGCTTGTCTCGGCGCTGTGGCAGGCATCGTCTGACGAAGAGGCTCCCGGTGAGCGCACGATCGATGTGCACGTGCGTCGTCTGCGCGCCAAACTCGGTCGCTATGAGGACATCGTCCGCACGGTGCGCGGCGTCGGCTACCGCTTCGATCGTCATGCCGATGTCGCCATCCGCTACGGCCACGGCACCCCCTCGCCCGACCGCTTCTGATCCGGCGGTCGACCCTGGCAGAGATTGTCGGCGGCCACGCGTAGGGTGATCGCATGGTCGTAATGGCGGATGCTGCGCAGCGGGAGAGCACCGCCGACGGCGCACCGCAGGAGAGCCGATATCGCCCCGCGCATCCCGTCGACCTCATGCGGACGGTCGGCATGCTGCGCCGCGGTCACACCGATCCGACGATGGTCATCGACGGCTCCCGACTGTGGCTGGCGATGCGGACGGATGCGGGTCTCGCCACGCTCTGCCTGCGCGCCGATGCGGACGGCATCCTCGCGATCGCCTGGGGTCCTGGTGCTGGCGATGCGCTCGACAGCGTGCCGCGGCTCTGCGGTGCGGATGATGACACGGATGGCTTCGACGTGTCGCAGCATCCGCAACTCGCGGAGGTGGCGCGACGACACCCCGGCATCCGGATGACGCGCACCGATCGCATCTTCAACGCCCTGGCATGCGCGATCCTCGAGCAGAAGGTCACCGGCATGCAGGCGTTCGGCGCCTGGCGCTACCTCGTCACCCGCTACGGCGAGCGCGCGCCCGGCCCCACCCCGAGGCCGATGTTCGCGGCGCCCCCGCATGAGACGTGGCGCACAATACCGTCCTGGGCGTGGCATCGGGCCGGTGTCGAACCTCCGCAATCGCGCACTCTCGTTCGGGCCGCGATGCGCGGAGCGAGTATCGAACGGGCACTGCGCTCGGCAGCATCCGATGGCGAGAGCCGCGACCGGGTACTGACCAGCCTGCCCGGAATCGGCGTGTGGACGTCGGCCGAGACGCGCATGCGCGCGCTCGGCGACCCGGATGCCGTCAGCGTCGGCGACTACCATCTCGCCCATGAGGTCGGCTTCGCGTTGACCGGCAGCCGCACCGATGACGACGGGATGCTCGAGCTGCTCGCCCCGTGGTCCGGTCACCGACAGCGCATCATCCGCCTGATCTTCGCCTCGGGTGCACGCGAACCGCGGCGCGGCGCACGAATGGCGCCGGAAGATCATCGCCGTCGGTAGACCGTCAGGGGCCAACCGCCCGCTCAGTAGTAGACGGCGAGAGGGCCATGCGGGCCCGCGATCACCTGCACCGGCGTCTCGAAGATGCGGGTGAGCACAGCATCCGTCATGATCTCCTCGGGCGAACCGAACTCGACGACGCGGCCGTCTTTCATCGCGCAGATGCGGTCGGCGTAGTGCCCGGCGAAGTTGATGTCGTGCAGCACGATGACGATGGTGCGGCCCAGTTCATCAGCGGCGCGGCGCAGCTGCGCCATCATCGTCACCGCGTGCTTCATGTCGAGGTTGTTCAGCGGCTCATCCAGCAGCACCACCTCGGTGTCCTGGGCGAGCACCATCGCGACATAGGCGCGCTGGCGCTGACCACCCGAGAGCTCGTCGAGGTAGCGGCCTTCCAGCGCCCCCAGGTCGAGAAAGTCGATCGCGCGGCTGATGACCTCCTCATCCGCCCGGTTCAGGCGCCCTTTTGTGTGCGGGAACCGCCCGAACCCGACCAACTGGCGCACGGTGAGCCGGGTGATGAAGTGGTTCTCCTGCCTCAGCACCGAGACGATCTTCGCCAGATCTGCCGATTTCGTCTTGGCGACGTCGTAGCCGGCGATCTCGATCGCTCCGGCATCCATCCCCATCAACCGACCGACCATGGTCAGCAGCGTCGATTTGCCGGCGCCGTTCGGTCCGATCAACGCCGTGATCCCGCCAGCGGGAATGATCAGGTCGACTGGCCCGATCGCGACCTCGCTGCTGTACTCGCGGCGAACCCCTTCGATGGTGATCACAGCCGCCCCTTTCTGAGGATGACGAAAAGAAAGACGACGCCGCCGACCAGTTCGATGATGATCGAGACGACGCCCTCGGCGTAGAAGAAGTTGCGCATCACGAAGTAGGCGCCCGCGATGATGGTGAACGCGGTGAGCACGGCGACGGGCAGCACAAGCCGGTGATCGTGCGAGTCGGCGAATTGATAGGCCAGCGTCGCGACGAGGAAGCCGAGGAACGTCATCGGCCCGACGAGAGCCGTCGACGTGGCCATCAGCACCGCGACCAGGAACAGCACGATCATCAGCTCACGCCGGTGGTTGACTCCCAATGAGTTCGCGGTATCGGCGCCGAATGCCATGACATTGAGCCGCCTGGCACGCATCCACAGCAGAGCGGATGCCACCAGGCACAGCGGTATCGCCAGCGGAAGGTACTGGGCGTCGGCGTTGGAGATGTTGCCGAACAGTCGCGCCGCGAGCACATCGAACTCGCTCGGGGTGAGCAGTCGCTGCATGAAAGTGGCGATCGCACCGAGTCCGCCGCCGATGATGATGCCGATCAGCAGCATGACCTGCAGGTTGGCGTAGCGTCCGGTCAGCAGCCAGCCGTACAGCAGCATCGCAAGGGCGACCATGATCGCGATCTGCAGCCCGAACTGCCACAGCCCTTGGAAGGCGACCAGTCCGGCGATGCCGAACAGGTACACCGAAGAGGTCTGCACCGCGCGGTACAGCGACTCGAAGCCCATGATCGACGGGGTGATGATGCGGTTGGTCGTCACCGTCTGAAAGCTGACTGTCGCGACGGCCTGACAGAGGGCGACGATCAGCATCACCGTCACGTTCGTGAAGCGCAGTTCGGCGATGCGCCAGAACCCATCGGTGCCGAACGGCATCGGGTTGCCCCAAGCCAGCAGGCCGACGCCGAAGCTCACCGAGAGCAGAATCAGCACGGTGAGCACGATCACGTAGCGGCGGCGCTGCGCGGGGGACGAGAATGCTCCACCGCTGCGCGATGCGCCGCGCCGCGTCGGCTCGCCGCGCGGCATCCTCCCCGCACCGGCCATCCGCTTGACGACGCTGACTCGCTCGACCACCGGCATCCGCTCTCTTCTAAACATCCGCCACCGCCCTAACCACGACGACGCTGCTTCAGCAGGAGGAGCACGAAGACCACCGCGCCGACGACACCCAGAATCAGCGAGACGGGCACCTCGAACGGCATGATGATGGTGCGCCCGATGAGGTCGCAGACCGTGACGATCGCGATGCCGAGCAGGCACACCCACGGCAGGTTGCTGCGCAGGTCATCGCCGCGCACCATCGAGACGATGTTGGGCACGATGAGTCCGAGGAATGGCAGATTTCCGACGATCACGGTGACCACGCCTGTGACCACGGCGATGAGCACGGTGCCGAGCAGGATCACCCGGTTGTAGTTCAGACCGACGTTGGTGGCGATCTCCTCTCCGAGGCCGGCGACGGTGAGCCGATCGGCGACGATGAAGACGATCACCCCCACGATGGCGACGATCCACAACATCTCGTACTGGCCGCGCAGCACCGACGTGAAGCTGCCCGCGAACCAGACTCCCAGGCTCTGCAACGTATCGGTCGAAAGGGCGACGTAGGTGGAGATCGCGCCCACCACTGCGCCCAGCATGATGCCCACGATCGGCACGATGAGCGAGGAGCGAAGTGAGACACGGCGCAGAAAGAGGAAGAACACCATCGTGCCGATGAACGCGGCGACGACCGCGCCGGTCATGCGCATCGGGATCGATGGGTGCGGCACCAGGATCATCACCGCTAGCATGCCGAGGCCCGCCCATTCGGTGGTGCCCGTCGTCGTCGGTTCGACGAATCGGTTCTGGGTGAGCAGCTGCATCACCAGGCCCGCCATCGCCATGGCGGCACCCGCGAGCACGAGGGCGACGGTGCGCGGAACCCGAGTGATCTGGAACATCTCGGCGCCGTCCGGGGCACCGGCGATGTCGTAGACCCCGGTGAACAGCGAGGCGACGAGCAGGGCCGCGACGACAAGGATGCCGATCAGCAGCTTGACGTCGAAGAGCCGCCCGGCGGTGGCGCGGGGCGGCGTGGCAGTCAGTGTGGCTGTCATGACAGTGCGGGCGGCGGCAGCATCCGGTGCGGGATGCTGCCGCCGGGGCGCATCAGTTCTTCGCGGCGTTCTCCGTCGACTCCTCGAGCGCGTCGGCGAAGTCGTTCAGGAAGGTCGTGTACGTCTGGATGCCCTCGTTCAGGTAGGTGTCGGTGGGCATGTACACGATCTGGTTGTTCTTGACGGCGGTGACTGATGCCAGCGCTTCTGAGCCCTCGAGGATCTCGGCGGCCTGCACATAAGTGGGATCGTCTGCGGCGAAGACGGCGTCGCGGTCCATGACGAGGATCCAGCTCGGGTTCGACGTGGCGATCGCCTCGACCGAGATGTCATCGCCCTGGTGGTCATCGGTCGCGCCCTCGACTTCTAGCGCCGGAGCGAGCCCCAGCAGGTCGAAGATCGGGCCGAGCGCACGGCCGACACCCGGCGCGACATAGCCGATCTGACCCCCAGACGTGGTCACAGCCATCACTGTGTCCGCATCGCGATACGACTTCTTCGCACGCTCGACGGCGGCGTCGAAGTCGGAGGCCAGCTGCTTCGCCTCGGTCTGCTTGCCGAAGATCTCACCGAGAACGGTGACCTGGCGCTTGAGTTCCTGGTCGAGCGGCTCACCTTCGCGAGGGTCCAGGGCGAGCACGGTCGCGTCGGGAACAAGCTTCGTGAAGTCCTCGTGGTATTGCGTGAACCGCTGGCCGTTGATGATCAGGTCGGGATCTGCAGCGACAACCGCTTCGAGGTCGGGTTCGCGATGCGAGCCGAGGTCGATGAGGCCCTTGTCATTCACGTAGTTCACTGTTGCTGGCATCAGTGAGACAGCCGCTGCGCTGAGTTCGATCCCCCAGTCGGAGAGCGTCTGGAAGGTGCGGTTGTCGGTGGCGACGACGGATGCTGGCGGAGTCGCGATCTCGTGCGTGCCGTTGTTGTCCTCGATCGTCACGGTGCTGGTGGCCGGGGCGACGCCCTGCTCGGGTTCGGCCGCGGCCGAGCCGGCGCAGCCGGCAAGCGCCAGGAGAGAAACAAGACCAAGGCTGGTCCCGGCGAGGATGCGGGGCACGGACATAGGGGGGAACTCCCGTTCTGTTCGGAGATGCGCGAATGCGCCGAGTGAGGCCGAGTTAGGGCGACCTATCCTCGACCGAAATTAGGTTAGCCTTACTTCATGAGCAATGTGAAATCGGGTTTCGTCATGGAGCGTCGCAGCCTCGATCTGCGCTTTCGGTCGGTGCGGTTGAGCGCCAGGGAGTGGCTCGCGCCTGCCTACGTGCGGGTGCGGCTCAGCGGTGCAGATCTCGCCGGCTTCGACTCGCTGGGCTCCGACGACCACATGCGCCTGTTCTTTCCCGAGGGCGATGCGGCTCCGGCCTCGGTCGAAGAGATGCGCGCGTGGCCGAGCCGTGAGTACACGCCGCTGGCCTGGGGCGAGGACTGGCTCGATGTCGAGTTCGCTGTGCATGGCGATGATGGCCCAGGCGCGCGCTGGGCAGCATCCGCACCCCTTGGATCGATCGTCGGCGTCGGCGGGCCGCGCGGATCAGCCGTGATCGTGGGTGACCCCGGTTCGTGGATGCTGGTGGGCGACGAGACGGCGATTCCTGCCATCCGTCGCTTCGCCGCGATGATTCCGGCCGGGGTGCCCGCGCGGATCGTCATCGAGGTCGCCACGGCGGCCGATGAGGTCGAGATCGATGCGCCTGTCGCGGTGCAATGGCTGCATCGGGGTGAAGCCGCGGCCGGCTCGGCGCTGATCGCGTTCCTGGAAGGACTCGGCGAAGCGGATGCTGTCGGCCCGGACCCGTTCTGCTTCATCGCCGCCGAGCAGCAGATCGTGAAGCCCGGCCGCGCACTGCTCGCGCGCTGGGGTGTCGACGTCTCGCAAGCCGTGGTCAAGGGCTACTGGAAGCGCGGCGAGCTGGAGTATCACGCGCCGCACTGATCTGTGAGCTCGCCGAGTGCACGGCATCCCGCCGAGTCCACGGGAACGCGGCGTCGATAAGCCGTGCACTCGACGGCATCCGGTGCGCTCGGCGTCAAGCGGCGCGGCAGGGCGCGGCGCAGCGCGCGTCAGTTGATCGCGGCGGGGGTTTCGTCGAGCACGCGATCGGTGAATGCCTGCTTGGGTACAAAAGTGAGCAGCACCGCGGCGGCGAGCGCCGTGGCGCCGCACACGATCCACACGGTCAGGTAGCCGGTGAATGACCCCGCGGTGCCCTCGACGCCGCCCGCCGTTCCGACGACGCCGTTGAGCAGTGCGATGCCGAATACGCACGAGGCGATGGCGCCGCCGACAGTCTTCACCGAGTTCGTCAGACCGGTCGCGACGCCCGTCTGCGTCGATGGGGCGGCGGATGCTGCGGCCGCAGGCAGCGCCGCCACCAGCGCACCGGAACCGAGCCCGACGATCACCATGTTCGAGATCAGCTGCAGATAGCTGTCATGGAACGGCAGGAACAGCAGGAATCCGATGCCGACGAGGGTCGATGCCCCCATCAGCGTGAGACGCGGCGTCGTGGCCCGTGCGATCGGCGAGAACAGCAGTGCGCCCGTGATCATCGCGATCAGGTAGATGCCGATGATGAGCGAGGTCGCGAATCCAGTCGTGCCGAGGCCGTAGCCGTAGACCTCCGGATCGGTGCGAGCGAATGTCGACAGCGGCGCCTGCGCACCGAGCACGCTGACGCCGAAGAGCCCCGCGGTGAGGAACACCGGCCCGAGGGCGGGCGAGCGGAACATCCGCACATCGATCAGCGGGTCGTCGTGGCGCAGTTCCCACAGCACGAACGGAATGACCAGCAGGATGCCGAGCAGCACCACTCCCCAGGACCAGAAGCTGGTGAGCCCGCCGGGCAGGCGCAGCAGGCTGAGCCCGCCGGTGAACGCGATGAGGGCGATCGAGATGAGCACGAGGCCGACGGTATCGAGTGCGCCGCCCGTGGTCTCTGGCGACTCCTTGACGCCGAAGAGGATGACGAAGAAGCTCACGATCACCAGCAGCCCCGGGATGAGCAGCACGATCGTCAGCGGCAGCACATCGATGAGCGCACCGCCGACGAGCGCGCCGCTGATCGCGCCGGCTTCGAGCGCGGCCACCAGCAGACCGGCGGCCCGCGCGGTGAGGATCGAACGCCCCTCCATCTTGCGCGAGCGCGACCAGATGAGAGCGATCTCCAGCGGCAGCCACACCACATAGAACCCCATCAGCGCCCAGCCGATGAGAAACACGACGAACGAATCGGTGAACGGCAGGATGAGTGCGGCGACGGCGGTGATCGCTGTTGAGACGAGCAGCATCCGCTTGTGCCCGATCATGTCGCCCAGCTTCGCGAACGCCGGCACGACGAGCGCCGACAACATGAGCTGCGTACCTTCGAGCCAGTTGACGTCGGCGTCGTGGATGCCGAGATGCCGGGCGATATCGGTGAGCATCGGCGTGTAGTAGCCCTGCAGCACACCGCTGGTGAACTCCACGAACGCGAGGAATCCGACGACGGAGGCGAGCATGCCGAGCGTCACAGAGCGCGTCATCGCGCCTCTCTTTCAGAAGTCGTCCCGGGCCCTTCGACAGGCTCAGGGACCCAGGCGGGCTCAGGGACCCAGGCAAGCTCGGGTGTGATCACTGTAGCCGCTGGAGAAGCTCGCGGTGGAACCTCTCGCCGCGCTCCAGAGCTGCGATCTCGACGTTCTCGTCGACGCCGTGAATCGACGCGCGCTGCGCATTGGACATCTCCAGCGGCGCGAAGCGGTACACCGCCGGGGAGAAGCGGTGGAAGTGCCGCGAATCGGTGGCGGCCATCATCACGTAGGGCACGGCCGGTGCATCCGGATGCGAGGTGCGAAGCGCGTCGGCGATGAGCGCGAACTGCGCGTTGCCGGTCGAAGATTCCGGTGACGGTTCGCTGCCCTCCAGCACCTCGATCGCCACCTCCGGGTCGGCGATGCGGTCGCGGACCTGCATCACGGTGCGGTCAACGGTCTCCCCCAGCGCGATGCGCAGATTGACGGTGGCCGCGGCCTGCGAGGGCAGAACGTTCGTCGCCGTTCCGCCGGATTGCATCGTGACGGCGACAGTGGTGCGCACGAGGGCAGCGGGTTCTCCGCCGAGGGCGGCGAAGAGGCGCGCGGTGAGAAACGGCACCGCACCGAGCACGCGGAGCAGGTATCGAGCGGGGCCCGGGGTCTGACTCGCGAGCTGCGACAGCATCCGCGACACTGCACGGGGCGTGCGCGCACGGAACGCCCCCGGGGTCAGCCGGGTGCTGGCGCGCGCGATGCGCCCGACGGTCGTGAGCGCGGGCGGTGCGGATGCGTGACCTCCGTCGCCGCGCGCAGAGAGACGGATGCTGAGCACCCCCTTCTCCCCCACCCCGACCATTGCCGATCGACCGGGCACGAACGGCAGCGGCGAATCGACGACGGCCCCACCTTCATCGATGACGATCCACGGCGTGATTCCGCGCTCCTGAAAGGATGCGCTGATCGCCTGGGCAGCCATGCCGAACGTCTCCTCATTGCCGCCGAAGGAGAGATAGACGTCACGTGCAGGGGTGAAGCCATCGGCGAGCAGATTCTCGACAGCTTCGAGAATGACGATCAGCGGCCCCTTGTCATCGAGGGCGCCGCGCCCGTAGACGCGTCCATCGGCGATCCGCCCCTCGAACGGCGGATACGTCCACCCGTCGGATTCGTCGACCGGCACCACGTCGTAGTGCGCCATCAGCACCGCCGGTGCGTCATCTGTGCTGCCCGCACCCCGCCAGTGGAAGAGCAGACCGTAGTCGGTGTGGCGCTCCAGCGTCAGGTGCGCGTGCACGAGCGGGTACTGCTCGGCAATGAGACGCTCGAACGCCGCGAACGGCTCGTGTCCGCGCTGCTCGAGCTCGGCCGACACGGTGGGCAGTTGGATCATCTGCGAGAGTCGTTCGGCGATGCCGGGGCGGATCGTGGCCATGGCGCCCAGCCTATGCTTATGCGCCATGTTGCAGTATTCGCGCCGCGGCACGATACTTGAGCAACTGAGACAGATGACCCACTTGGTGGGGCATGCCCCCTGCGGGCGACCACGGTCGAACCGGCGAAGACGCCGGAGAAGAGAGCTGCGACGATGCCGAGCACCCCGAACCCCCTTACCCTCGCCGCCCGCTTGACGCCCGGGTTCCAAATGGGAGCTGCGACCGCAGCCGCGCAGATCGAGGGCGGCTCCCATGAGGGCGGCCGGACAGACAGCATCTGGGACGCGTGGTCTCGCGTACCGGGCAATATCGCCGACCGCAGCGACACCTCTGTCACCGCAGACCACTTCCACCGCTATCGCGAAGATGTCGCACTCATGCGCGAACTCGGCCTCGATGCCTACCGGTTCTCGTTCTCGTGGACGCGCCTGCAACCGGGCGGCGCGGGAGCGATCAGCGCCGCTGGCGCCGAATTCTACGATCGTCTTCTCGACGAGCTGCTCGAGGCGAACATCTCACCGATGGCGACGCTGTTCCACTGGGATCTTCCGGTCGAGTACACGCACGGCTGGCTCGATCGCGACACCGCCCAGCGCTTCGGCGAGTTCGCCGGCCTTGTCGGCGAGCGCTTCGGCGACCGCATCGACAAGTGGGTGACCTTGAACGAACCGGCCACCGTCACACTCAACGGCTATGCGCTCGGCCTGCATGCCCCCGGGCAGTCGCTGCTCTTCGATGCCCTGCCCACCGTGCACCACCAGCTGCTCGGCCACGGGCTCGCCACTCAGGCGCTGCGCGCGGCGGGCGTGCGCGGCGGGATCGGCATCACGAACACGCACACACCGGTGATCCCCGCCTCGGATGCCCCCGAAGACCACCTGATGGCGGCGCTGTTCGACGTCGTGCACAACCGCGTCTTCGCCGATCCGGTGCTGCTCGGGCACTACCCGCAGGTGCCAGACGAGCTCGCCGACCTGTTCGGCGCCTTCTCTGCCGTCGACGAAGCCGACCTTGCGACCATCCACCAGCCGCTCGACTTCTACGGCCTGAACTACTACATGCCCTCACTCATCGGCGCGGGCGCCGGCGATGGCGAGAGTCCAGACGGCACCAGCGAGGCGATGACGGCGCTGCCATTCCATCTGAAGGAACTCGACGGTTACCCGCAGACCGCATTCGGCTGGCCGATCGCCCCCGAGTACTTCGCCACCGCGATGGGCGAGATGCGGGAGCGCTATGGCGAGGTCCTGCCGCCCGTGTACATCACCGAGAACGGGGCGAGCTTCACCGACGAGGTGGCGGCCGACGGCTCTGTCGACGACCCCCAGCGCATCGCGTACGTGCACGACCACCTGTCGGCGATTCTCGATGCCACCTCCCCTGGCGGAGTGGCCGAAGGCATCGACCTGCGCGGCTACTTCGTCTGGTCGTTGATGGACAACTGGGAGTGGGCGGCGGGATTCCAGCAGCGGTTCGGGCTCGTGCACATCGACTTCGACTCGCTGGTGCGCACACCGAAGGCCTCATACCGCTGGCTGCAGCAGGTGCTCGCCGCACGTCCCGCTGCGCCGACGCTCGGGCAAGAAGCCGCATCCGGGCAAGAAGCCGCACAATGAGCATCGTCGCGGATGCTGAGCAGGACACCACCCCTCAGCATCCGGTCTCCGTCGCATGGCTCTTCGGCTTCGCCCTGGCGTGGTTCGGCTTCTGGCTGGTGGTGATGCTGCCCGGCCAGTTCATGGTCGTGAAGCTGTCGAGCGTCATCGCGCCACTCGAGAAGGTGGCCGTCGGCTCGTTCCTCATCGCCGAGATGGCCGTGGTGATTCTGGTCGCCGTGCCGCTCATCGGCACGCTCTGCGACCGCACCAACCCCCGCTTCGGCCGCCGGCGCACCTGGGCGCTGGGCGGGTTCGTCGTCGCCACTGTGCCGTTCGCGGTGATCGGCACGCAGACCTCGTTCCCCGTCGTGGCGGTACTGCTCGGCGTGGTCGCGCTCGGCGAAGCGACGGTGCTGGTCTCGCTGTCGGCGATGATCGCCGATCAGGTGCCGCAGCGTCAGCGCGGGCGCGCATCGGCGGCGGCCGGTGTGCCGCAGGTCATCGCGCTAGCTGCCGGGATGGTGCTCGTGACGATGCTCGTCACCGACATCGCGCAGAGCTGGTTGCTGATCGGTGTGCTCGCCCTCGCAGCACCGCTCCCCTTCCTGCTGCTGATGAAGGAGCCGCAGCTTCCGCTGGTCGAAGACCGCCCAGCCGTCATTCGAATCCCGCTGACGTCGGGCGCATACCGGGACTACTACTGGGGAATGCTGTCACGGGTGCTGGTCAACGCAGGCAACCTCGTCGGCACTACCTATCTGCTGTTCTTCCTGTCCGACGTGCTGCTGATCGAAGATGCTGATGGTGCGCTGACGATCCTCATCCTCATCTACCTCGCCGGGTGCGGCATCGCCTCCTGGCTCGGCGGCGTGCTGTCGGATAAGACCCGCAACAGACGCGTGCTCGTCGCGGTCTCGGCTGGCCTGCAGGCAGCATCCGCTCTGCTGCTGGCATTCTCGCCGACCTGGACGAGCGCGATCATCGCGGCCGTGCTGCTGGGGATCGGATACGGCATCTTCCTCTCCGTCGACCAGGCGCTGATGACGGACCTGCTGCCGAACCCCACCACGCGTGCTCGCGACCTCGGCATCCTCAATTCGGCGCAGCACCTGCCGATCGCCCCGCTGCTGGGCTGGCTGGTGCTGAGCTTCGCGGGGTACAGCGAGCTCTATGCCGTTGCCGCCGTGATCATGGCGATCGGCGGCGTGGTGGTCTTCCGCATCCGCTCCGTGCGCTGACCCGCACAACCACTGCTGAAGGAGAAATAGTGAAGGCCATCGTGGTCCTGTTCGACACCCTCAACCGTCGTTTCCTGCCGCCGTACGGCGCGGAGGGCATCCATGCGCCCAACTTCGACCGCCTGGCCGATCGCACCGTGCGCTTTGATAACTGCTACGGCGGCAGCATGCCGTGCATGCCGGCACGGCGCGAGATGCACACCGGACGATACAACTTCTTGCATCGCAGTTGGGGGCCGCTCGAGCCGTTCGATGACTCGGTGCCGGAGATGCTCGGCGAGGCCGGTGTCTACACGCACCTGGTTACCGATCACCAGCACTACTGGCTCGACGGCGGCGCGACCTATCATCCGCGCTTTCGCACCTTCGAGTTCTTCCGCGGGCAGGAGGGCGATGAGTGGAAGGGGCAGGTCGCCGATCCCGATATGAGCGACATCGCCCCCTATTCGAGCAACCATCAGCTGCGGCGACAGGATGCCGTGAACCGGCAGTACCTGACCGACGAGAGCGAGCATCCGCAGACGAAGACCTTCGACGCCGGGCTGCACTTCATCGACGTCAACAAGGACGAAGACGAGTGGATGCTGCAGATCGAGACCTTCGATCCGCACGAGCCCTTCTTCAGCTATGACAAGTACCACGCGCTCTATCGGGGCAGCGCGGATGGTGAGGATGCGTGGACGGGCCCGGAGTACGACTGGCCGGACTACAAGCGCGTGGATGAGTCGCCGGCGCAGCTGCAGCATCTGCGTGATCGCTATTCGGCGCTGCTGTCGATGTGCGACGACTCGCTGGGTCGGGTGCTGGATGCCATGGACGAGCACGACATGTGGGACGACACGATGCTCATCGTCTGCACCGACCACGGTCTGCTGCTGGGCGAGCACGAGTGGCTGGGCAAGAACGTGCCGCCGTTCTTCGACGAGACGATCCACACGCCGCTGTTCGTCTGGGATCCTCGGGTGCAGCGCGCCGGCGAGCACTCCGATGCGCTCGTGCAGACGATCGATTTCGGGCCGACGCTGCTCGATCTGTTCGGGGTCGACCTCACGGCGGATATGCAGGGCCGTCCGCTGCGCGAGGCGTTCGGGACGGAGCTGATTCGCGAGGGTGCGCTGTTCGGCGTCCACGGCGGGCACGCGAACGTCACCGACGGCAGATACGTCTATATGCGCTCGTGCGTGACGCCTGACAACCAGCCTCTGACCGAGTACACCCTCATGCCGACGCACATGCGCGGGCGCTTCGGCGCCGACGTGCTCGTGCACGCCGAGCTCGTGCCGCCGCTGCCGTTCAGCAAGGAGATGCCAGTGCTGCGGGTGCCTGCGTTGGCGCCGACGAACCCGGTTGCCTTCGGCTCGATGCTGTTCGACCTCGAGACCGATCCGGGCCAGGCACGATCGCTGGTCGACGATGAGCTCGAAATGCGGATGGCGTCGCTGCTGGTGCGGCTGATGCGAGAGAATGATGCGCCGTCGGAGCAGTACGTGCGGCTCGGTCTGCCCGAGTCGGGGCCGGTGGGCGCGGAGCATCTCGTACTCGGAAGAGCGGATGCTGGCGGAGCCGGCGCTGCGGGCGCGCCCGGTGCCGCCGACGCCGCAGTCTCCGCCGAGGAGTTCGCCGGAACGACGATCGCCACCCGCACCGTGCGCGAACTGCTGGATGATCCGGCAGCGCGTGAGGTGCTGCGCGCGGTGCTCGGCCCGATGGTCGATGGGCCGCTGCCTGCCGAGGCCTATGACATGACACTCGTGGACATCGCAACCGTCACAGTCGGCATGGTGCCCGTCGAGGCGCTGCGCGCGGTGTCGGCGATGCTCGAGGAGTCGCGCGCCTGAGTCTGCCTATGCGAGTGGCCCTTCGACAGGCTCAGGGACCCAGCGCACGAACGGCCCTTCGGCAGGGTCCGCGCTACTCGGCGGGTGCGGCGAGCGCGGCGAGCGCCTGGGCCGCTGCGCTGATCGCTGCACGCGCGGCCTCGTCATCGCGATCGACCAGCCAGCTGAGCGTGAAGCCGTCGGAGAGGGCGATCAGCATCCGCGCCACGGTACTGACCGGCAGCATCCACTGCGATCGGGTCGCTTCCGCCGCCCACCGCAGCGAAATCTCGGCGATCTCGGCGTACGCGGTGTACTGGCGCCGCGCGTATTCCATGCGCTCGGGCGTGCGCAGTGCGTGGTGAGTGAGTTCGAGCATCGCCTGCTCGTGCGCGGGGTTCTCACGCAGGTGCGCGAAGTAGCCGGCAAGCCCGGCTTCGATCAGCTCGCGCAGAGTGCCGGCTTCCATGTCCGTTCCCGGCACGACGGCGAGGCGTTCGCGCTCGACCATGGTGAGGATGAGTTCGTCGATGAGCTCGTCGCGGGAGTCGAAAGCGTAGTGAAAGCTCGCCAGCGACATCCCGGCCTCGGCGACGATCGCACGCGTGGTCGCCTGACTGAGCCCTCGGGCTGCGACGACTCGCAGCGCAGCCTCGATCAGTGCGCGTCTGCGCTCGTGCACGGGTGTGTGTGCCATGAGGCTCCTGACCCTCGATATGGGTCACCTGACCCAGTTCAAAGTCTACTCAGCACGCGGGTCCCGCTCAAGGTCCGCCCGTCGGGCAGCTGCCCGCGGAGCTCAGCGCAGCGCGTGCTCGACGATATAGGCGCGCAACGCGGCCTCGTCGTCGGCCATCTCAGTCACGTGTTGCGGAGCATCCATCATCAGTCGCACCTCCGGTGAGAACTCCAGGTCGACGCCGATGGCTTCGGTGATCGTCTCGGCGAACTTCTCTGGCTTCGCGGTCTCGAGGACGAGCATCGGCACGTCCTGCTCGACGAAGGAACGGGCGACATGCACGCCGTCGGCCGTATGCGGATCGATGATCTGCTGAGCGTCCTCGTAGACCGAGCGGATCGTGGCCAAGCGGTCGGCGTGGGTCGAGGTGCCGCTGACGATGCCGAATTCATCCTCGAAGCGCGGCTGCTCGGCGGTGAAGTCGAAGAAGCCATCCGTGTCCAGCGACTTCCATGCATCGGCTACGCCCGAAGCGTCCCGTCCGACCAGGTCGAAGATGAAGCGCTCGAGGTTCGAGGCCTTCGAGATGTCCATCGACGGGCTCGAGGTCGCGTGGGTGTCGGCAGCGGAGCGCGGACGATACACACCAGTGCGGAAGAACTCGTCGAGCACGTTGTTCTCATTCGCCGCGAGCACGAGGCGCCGGATCGGCACCCCCATGCCCTTCGCGAAGAAACCGGAGAGGATATTGCCGAAGTTGCCCGAAGGAACCGTGAACGACACTTCGAAGCCGCGACGGAACTGCGGTTCGACGGCATCTGTCACACGCAGCCATGCCCAGAAGTAGTAGACGGACTGCGCGGCGATCCGCCCGAGGTTGATCGAGTTCACGGCGCCGAGGTTCTGTGCCCGCTTGAAGTCGAGATCGCCGGAGAGCTTCTTGACCAGATTCTGGCAGTCATCGAAGACGCCGGACACGGCGATGTTGCGCACGTTGGCATCCTGCAGCGTGTACATCTGCGCGCGTTGGAATGGGCTCATCCGCCCCTGCGGTGAGAGCATGATCACCGAGATGCGGTCTTTGCCGCGGAGCGCATACTCAGCCGCAGATCCGGTATCACCCGAGGTCGCGCCGATGATGTTCAGCACGCGGTCCTGCTTCTCGAGCACATACTCGAGCACCTGGCCGAGGAACTGCATCGCCATGTCCTTGAACGCGAGCGTCGGGCCCTCAGACAGACCGACCAGCGTGATGCCGTCGCCGATCGAGCGAAGCGGCACAACATCGTCCGGGAAGTCGGCGTATGCCGCCGCCGTCATGCGGTCGAGGTCTTCCCGCGGGATGTCGGTGGCGAACAGCGCGAGAACCTCGGCGGCGAGCTCAGGGTATGTCAGCCCGCGCCAACTCTCCAGCGTCTCTGCACCCACCTGCGAAAGGGTCTCGGGAATGGCGAGCCCGCCATCGGGCGCGAGCCCCTCGAGCAGCGTCTCGCTGAACGACTGCGGCTGCATACCGCCGCGGGTGGAGATGTACTGCACGGGAGAACTCCTCGGGGTCGGCGCTCGGGGGTTCTATTCTCGCAGGATCTGACGCCTCTCGAGACCGAATGACTGCACTGCGGCGGGGCATCCCGTAAGATGCCGATCGATGGGGTAGCTCTGCTGTGACCGCATCCCTGACGAAAGGCCAATGATGACCGATCCGACCCCCGACGGCGTTCCGAACCAGCCTCAGCCCGGCCAGCCTCAGCCCGGCCAGCCGCAGCCTGGTCAGCCTTACGCTGGCCAGCCGCACCCAGGTCAACCGCAGCCTGCCCAGCCTCAACCTGGCCAGCCGTACGCCGGCCAGCCTCAGCCCGGCCAGCCGCAGCCAGTACCAGCCGCCCCACTGACCGCACAGGAAGATAATCAGTGGGCGATGCTCTCGCACTTCCTGAACATCATCCTGCTGATCCCCGCGCTGATCATCTACATCGTCTTCAAGGACCGCGGCCCGCGCGTCGCAGTCGAGAGCAAGGAAGCGCTGAACTGGACGATCAACGTCAGCGGCGCCGTCATCATCCTCAACATCCTGGCGGCGATCCTGGGGTTCATCCCGATCATCGGGCTCATCATCGGACTGCTGGTGGTGCTGCTGGTCTGGGCCGTGATCATCGTCAACATCATCTTCTCGATCATCGGCGGGCTGAAGGTCAAGAACGGCGGCAGCTACCGCTACCCGGTGAACTACCGCTGGATCAAGTGACCGAACCGCTGGGGTGCGCACTCATTCGTGCCCACCCCAGCGGTCTCAGTCGCGCACGTAGTGCAGCAGCAGTTCATCCCCTGCCCGCAGCACGGATGACAGTGTCATCGCCGTCGGAGCAGCGGCCGCGCTCGCAGTGATGCGCCCGGCATCGCCGGCCTCCAGCGTCGGAGCGAAGGTCAGGTGGAGTGCGTCCACGGCCCCGGCCACGAGCATCGCCCCGAACAGATGCGGCCCGCCTTCGGCATGGATGCGGTGCAATCCTCGTGCGGCGAGGTCTTCCCGCATCCGCATCGGGTCGACGTCGTCCTCGCCGACGTCGACGACGTCTGCGACTTCGGCGAGCGCAGCTCTGCGCCCCTCCGCGGCAGATGCCGCGGTGTACACGATCGGGCGGACGGGCGCGTCGGCGAACATCTCCGACGTCGGGTCCAGATCCAGGCTGCGGCTGACCAGCACGAAAGTCGGATGCGGCGGCAGGCCGGCATCCACCCGCCAGGCCACCGACTCGGCGTCGACGCGCATGGCGGAATAGCCCTCATTGCGCGCCGTGCCCGCGCCGACCACGACGACGTCGGCGCCACGACGCTGAAGGTCGAACAGGCGCCGGTCAGCGGGATCGCCGAGCCCGCCGGAAAGCCCATCGCGCGTTGCCGCGCCGTCGATGCTCGACACGAAGTTGGCGCGCAGCCAGGTGCGGCCGCCAGGAAACCGCAGATGCTCGAGCAGTTCGTCATCGTCGAGAGCGGATGCCGGGTCGGGCCACACGCGGTCGATCGCCGCGTCTTGAGAACGTCGTGGCTCAGACATTGCGCGTCGGGTGCATGTTGTGTTCGAGGCGCACGGGGGCCCGCATACCGAGAATGGCTTCTGTCACACGAACAGCATCCACCGTCTCAGCGATGTCATGCATGCGCACGATCCGCGCGCCGCGCATGATGCACGCGGTCATCGCCGCCAGAGATCCAGCGAGACGCTCTCCCTGCGGTCGGTCGATCGACTCTCCGATGAAGTCCTTGTTCGACACCGCGGCCAGCAGCGGCAAACCGATCGCGGCGATCTCATCGAGCCGACGGGTGATCTCCAGCGAGTGCAGCGTGTTCTTGTCGAGGTCGTGACCCGGGTCGATGATGATGCGCTCACGCGGCACGCCAGTGGCTTCTGCGCGCGCGACTCTCTCGATGAGAAAAGCACGCACTTCGGCGACGACGTCGTCGAAGTGCGCTGGGGGCTTCTCGACCCGCGGCGGACCGACACTGTGCGTGATGACCACGTGCGCCTGGCTGCGCGCGAGCACCTCCGCCATGCGCGGGTCGCCGAGGCCGCTGGTGTCATTGATCACTGCGGCGCCCGCATCGATGGCACGCTCGGCGACATCCGCCCGATTGGTGTCTACCGAGATGACGATGTCGGGTCGGGCGGCCGTGATCGCGCTGACCACCGGCACGACGCGCTCGATCTCGTCCTCCACCGAGACGACGGGCCCGCGCCCGAATGGCACGCCGCCGACGTCGACCCAGTCGGCGCCCAGGTCGGCGGCGCGCAGCGCGCTCTCCACCGCCCGGTCCAAGGCGAAGGTCGCACCCTTGTCGTAGAACGAGTCCGGGGTGCGATTCACCACGGCCATCACCGCGACCTGACGCGCGAAGTCGAACTCGCGCATGCCTATTCGTCGCACGCCAGCCGTGGTGCTGTCCGCTCGCGGGTTCGCTGACACCTGGGTCATCGCGCCGTCCCGACGCTGTCTCTGACGGCATCCGACGAGTCCCAGTCGTTGGCGTGCATCGCCGCGCTCACGACACCGTCCTTGACCCAGTACGCGCGGAACGCGCCGCCGTCTGCGACGTCGAGGTCTCCCTCGATGTCGACCCGGTCGTAGCCGTCAGGCCCGACGCTGCCGAAGTACTCCATGCCCAGATCGTACTGATCGGTGAAGAAGTAGGGCAGGTGGGTGTACTGCTCGTTTCCGCCGGCAAGGTTGTGGGCGGCGACCTTGCCCTGCTCGATCGCGGTGTCCCAGTGCTCGACGCGGATGCGTCGGCCGAGCACCGGATGCTGCTGAGTGGCGACGTCGCCAATGGCGTAGATGTCCGGGTCGGAGGTGCGCAGGTTCTCATCGACGAGGATGCCGCGGTCGATGGACAGCCCTGCCTGCTCGGCAAGCTCGGTCGAGGGGATCGCCCCGATGCCGACCACCACGACATCCGCGGCAGTGAGAGCAGCTTCGTCGACCGAGGTGCTCAGCCGCAGGTCGACCCCGTGGTGGCGGTGCAGGTCGGCGAACGACTGCGCGATCTCGGGCCCGAGCACCCCCAGCAGCGGCAGCTCCGAGACCTCGAAGATCGTCACCTCGGCGCCGCGCTGACGGGCGGCGGATGCGACTTCGAGGCCGATCCAGCCCGCGCCGACGATGACGACCTTCGCGCCGGGCACCAGTGCCGCGCGCAGCCGCGCGTTGTCTTCGACGGTGCGCAGGTAGACGGGATCCGCGACCCGGTCCGCGACGTCGAAGTGACGGGCGGATGCTCCGGTGGCCAGCAGCAGCTTGTCATAGCTCTGCTCGGTGGAATCGCCCCCGGCGACCGGTTCGGTGCGCAGTGTGTGCGCGGTCGGGTCGATCGACACGACCTTCACGCCGCGCTCGAGGCGCACGTTGTTCTCGCGGTACCAATCCTCGTCGTGCACCTGTGCACTGTCGGCCTCCTTGTCGCCGATGAGCACTTCTTTCGACAGCGGTGGACGCTCGTACGGCAGGTGGTCTTCGGCAGCAAAGATCACCACGTCTCCGTCGTAGCCCTGGGCGCGAAGTTCTGTGGCAGCGGTGGCCCCGGCGAGCCCGCCTCCGACGATGGCGATAGTCATGCTGATTCCTTTCCGATCAACGTCGTGGATTGTTCAGCGCGTGCGATCCGCGGCGAGCGCGAAGAACTCGGCTCGCGAGCGGGCATCGTCGCGCAGCGTTCCGCGCAGCGCCGACGTCGTGGTGTTCGCGCCGGTCGCGCGCGCACCGCGCAGCGTCATGCAGCTGTGTGCAGCTTCGATGACGACGCCGATGCCTCGCGGCTGCAGGCGAGCCGCCAGAGCATCCGCGATCTGCACCGTCAAGCGCTCCTGCGTCTGCGGTCGGCACGCGTAGTGGTCGACCATCCGCGGGATCTTCGACAGCCCGACCACCCGTTCATCTGGCAGGTACGCGACGTGCGCCACGCCGGTGAACAGCAGCAGGTGGTGCTCGCACAGGGAGCGAACCGGAATGTCGCGGATCAGCACCAGCTCGTCATAGCCCTCGGCGTTCGAGAAGGTGGTGAAGTCGAAGGGCTCCGGTGTCAGTAGCTCGGCATAGGCTTCGGCGAAACGGCGTGGCGTGCGTGCGAGATCGGGAGTCTCGGGCGCATCCGCGTCGATGCCGAGCGCCTGCAAGAACAGCCGACCTGCGCGTTCGGCAGCGTCGAGATCGACCGGCCGCGGCGCGGCTTCGATGCGCGTGCGCTTCGGCGCAGTGGGAGAGAGCACAACCTCATCGCTCTCGGGAACAATCGTCATCGTCATCGCCGACCTCCTGTGCGTCTGCCTCCATCAGACACCCGATTGCGTTCTAAATGCAAGTCCAATATATTTTAGAGATCGAGCAGACGAAGGATGGCATGAACGAGCGCGCGCAGACAGTTTCGGATTCGGGGGCCCCTGCCCCGCACACCTTCGCCCTGATTCCCGCGGCATACGTCTATCTGCGCAGTGCGCAGGGCGTGCTGCTGCAGTTGCGACAGAACACCGGATACATGGACGGATGCTGGGCCGCCGGCGCGGCTGGCCATATCGAGCGCGGCGAAACGGCCGTGCAGGCGGCCATCCGCGAGTTGCGCGAAGAGCTGGGCGTCACCGTCGAGCCCGCTGCCCTCCACTGGGTGGCTGTGATGCAGCGCACCGACGGCACCGAAAACCCCCGCGAGCAGCGCGTGGACTGGTTCTTCACCTGCGACGAGTGGCGCGGCGAACCCACGATCGCCGAACCCCAGAAATGCGGCGGGCTCGCCTGGCATCCGCTCGACGACCTGCCGCAGGAGATGCCGCCGCATGAGCGACGCGCGTTAGAAGCTGTCGACGCGGGCGGGTCTACTGCGCTGCTCTCCTTCGGGCCCGCCTGACGTTAGCCTGGCCGCAACGCGCTCCGCGCCGACAGCCCGTTCACAGTTCGGTCCTGCGGTTGTTCACCTCGTACCAGGCCAGCCCGTACTCGTCCGCGATACGGGCTGCGACTCGTTCGGCCTTGTCAACAGATCCCTGATCACTGGCGTCTGATGTGAGCCATACGGCCACACCGTCGTCGCTCACTTCGACGACTTCGACGAGCTCCGTCTTCTCGAACTCCTGCCACCACTGCACCCATTGCGGATAGGCGTTCTCTTCTGGTGAGAGCGCGGTATTGACCGCTCTCGAGCCGACGCGGAATCGGGGCTTTGCCTCCTTGTTCACCAAGACGACGCGCAACCGCTCCGGGTTGTGCTCGGCGATCGCTTGGGAGGCGGCAGTGAAGCTCTCGACACTATCGAGGGGGACGGTGAGGCTGCCCCGATTCGTGGATACCGGAACCCCCAGCTCCGATTCGATCCACTCCGCCAGCTCGAGCCCGGCAGCGCCAGCATCTGTGTGATCGGATCCGGTGTCGCCGCCGATTGCGATCTGCATGTCGGCCCAGATTCCGGAGCTGCTCTCGCGCAGCATCCGCTCCGCGCCGTCTGCGGCACCCACGTCACCCGCGACCGTGGCGACGAGCCCCTTATCGTCGAGGACGATCGTGCCGAACGGATGCGCCGCATCGACCGCACGCAGGTCTGCCAGCACCTGCAGCGCCTTCGGCTGCGGAGTGCTCGACAGCGAAAGATGCTGCGTCTCGATCGAGACGGACACGTCTTTGAGATGCTGAACAATCGCCTGGGAGACGTCGAGGGCACCGCTCGCGCGCAGGCCGTCGCCTTGCAGCGTGACGTTGAGGCGTCCGTCTGCCACCGGCGGAATCCTGACGGTCACCGATTCGCCGGTCGCGCCGACATCACGTGCCACAGCAATGACAGACCTTCCGATGGTCGGGCAGGCGCCACGGATGTGCTACATCATGACGGTTGCCGCGTCGGCCTTCACATGAAACTCGAAGTACACGGAGGCAGTCGCCATCTGCACCTGGCCGCATGCCGCCTTGACGACAGCATCGAGCACCTTCTCATCAGCGGGAATCGTGACCTTCATCGACGCTGTGGTCGTGAACGGCAGCGGCCTCTGGACACTGGCCGTCACGTCAATTACGCCGGGCACGCCAGCGAGCGCGTCGCGATACGCATCGACATCTTCTTCCGACTGCGCGCAGGCCGTGAGCCCGAGGCTCAGCGTGCAGATCGCAGCGAGCGCGACAATAGGTCTGAAAAACTTCTTGAACATGGATCCCCCGCGCCCAGACTATCGGCGCTGCGGGGTACCGACGGACACGCGGCGGGCGGCTCAGACCAGTTCGTCGACGAGCAGCTCGATGCGCTTTCGGATGTCGTCGCGGATCGGGCGCACGGCCTCGATTCCCTGACCGGCAGGGTCGTCGAGCACCCAGTCCTCGTAGCGTTTGCCGGGGAAGATCGGGCAGGCGTCACCGCATCCCATCGTGATCACGACATCCGACGCCTTCACGGCCTCGGTCGTCAGCACTTTGGGTGCTTCGGTGGTGATGTCGATGCCCAGTTCTGCCATCGCCTCGACGGCGATCGGATTGATTTCAACGGCCGGCAGGGAGCCGGCCGAGCGCACCTCGATGCGACCGGCAGCGATCTCACGCAGAAATCCCGCAGCCATCTGCGAGCGGCCGGCGTTGTGCACGCAGACGAAGAGGACGGACGGGGTGGCGGATGCTGCGGTCATGACTGCTCCTGGATGAGATCGTCGACGAGCAGCGCGAGCAACGCGGTGACTGCGCTTCGCCGCTCGGGGGTGATTCGGTACCAGACCCACGTGCCACGACGCTCCGATACGAGCACGTCGACGTCTTTGAGGACCTTCAGGTGGTGAGAGACCGTGGGCTGGGAGAGATCGGCGAGGGCCGAGAGATCGCACACGCAGCACTCGCCGCGCGGGTCGGCGGCGATCGCCGACAGCATCCGCAAACGCAGCGGATCGGCCAGCGCCTTCAGAATCGCGGCGACCGCTGACGCGGCTTCCTGACCGATCGCATGAGTAGCGACGGGTGCGCAGGCTGCATCCACGAGAGGGAGGGGCTTCATGACGGTATCCGATCTGCTGCGGGCGACGCCGCGGCTGTCCGCGGGTCGACGTGGAACCAGCTTCGCGCCAACCAGAGCGAGACGTAGACCAGCCCGACGAGGATCGGCACTTCGATGAGCGGCCCGACGACGCCGGCGAGGGCCTGCCCCGATGCGGCGCCGAAGGTGGCGATCGACACGGCGATGGCGAGTTCGAAGTTGTTGCCGGCTGCGGTGAAGGCCAGCGTGGTCGAGCGTGCGTAGCCGAGGTTCAACGCTCGGCCGGAGAGGATGCCGGCGAACCACATGACCGCGAAGTAGACCAGCAGCGGCAGCGCGATGCGGCCGACATCCCACGGGTGCGACGTGACCTGTTCGCCCTGCAGCGCGAACAGCAGAACGATGGTGAACAGCAGCCCGTACAGAGCCCACGGTCCGATCCGGGGCAGGAACTTCTCCTCGTACCAGGGGCGCCCCTTGCGACGCTCGCCGATGAGTCGGGAAGCGAAGCCGGCGGCGAGCGGGATGCCGAGGAAGATCAGCACGTTCAGTGCGATCTGACCGACCGAGATCTCGAGCCCCTGGGTGTCGAGCCCGAGCCACCCGGGCAGCACCGAGAGATAGAACCAGCCGAGCAGCGCGAACGCGATCACCTGGAAGACGGAGTTGATTGCGACCAGCACGGCCGCAGCCTCACGATCGCCGCAGGCGAGGTCGTTCCAGATGATGACCATCGCGATGCAGCGGGCGAGGCCGACGATGATGAGGCCGGTGCGGTACTCGGGCAGGTCAGGCAGGAAGACCCAGGCGAGGGCGAACATCATCGCCGGGCCGATCAGCCAGTTGAGCACCAGCGAGGCGAACAGCAGTTTTTTGTCGCCCATGACTGTCGCCACGCGGCCGTAGCGCACCTTCGCGAGCACCGGGTACATCATCACCAGCAGCCCGAGCGCGATCGGCAGCGAGATACCGCCTACTTCGAGACGCGCAAGAAGGTCCGAGACGCCGGGGATGAAACGCCCCGTGATGAGGCCTGCCACCATGGCGAGCCCGATCCACAGCGGCAGCCAGCGGTCGAGGGCGGAAAGGCGATCGGGGGCGGCGGGTGCGGCCACTCCTGCTTGTATCGACACTTGTCTATATTGACGGAACTCGATTCAGTGGGCAAGTTCAGCGCTACAGCCACGAGATATCGTGCTCGGCTCTTCCCCCGACCCACCACAGTGCCCAGACTGGAGGAAAGACAGCGGATCCTCGTCCGCCGAACAGAGGGAGCAGCACATGCGCGGAGTAGTCATGCACGGACCCGGTGATGTACGGGTCGAAGAGCGAGAGAAGCCGACGATCACCCGCCCGACAGATGCGGTGATCAAGCTCGCCGCCACGTGCATCTGCGGCTCTGACCTGTGGCCGTACCGCGGCGCGGACAAGGTCGATGCCACGCCGATGGGCCACGAGTACGTCGGCGTCGTCGAGCAGATCGGCGACGCCGTGAAGAACGTGCGCGTCGGCGATTTCGTGGTCGGGTCGTTCATGGCATCCGACAACACCTGCGAGATCTGCGCAGCCGGGTATCAATCGCGATGCGTGCACGTCGTGCCGATGGGCCGCGTCGGCACGCAGGCCGAGTACGCGCTGATCCCGCACGCGGATGGCACGCTGGTCGCGACTCCCGGCCAGCCGGATGCAGATCTCATCCCCTCGCTGCTGGCCGCCTCAGATGTGCTCGGCACCGGGTGGTTCGCCGCCGTCGCGGCCGAAGTCGGGCCCGGCAAGACCGTTGCCGTCGTCGGCGATGAGGCAGTGGGCCTGCTCGGCATCCTCGCCGCGTCGCAGCTGGGGGCGGAGCGGATCATCGCGATGGGCCGGCACGCCGACCGGCAGGAGCTGGCGCGGAGATTCGGTGCGACGAACATCGTGGAAGAGTGCGGCGACGCCGGCGTGGAGAAGATCAAGGAGCTCACCGACGGCCTCGGTGCGCATTCGGTCATCGAGGCAGTCGGCACCCAGGAATCGATGATGCAGGCGATCCATTCTGCGCGACCGGGCGGACACGTCGGCTTCGTCGGCGTCTCGCACGACGTGTCGCTGCCGGGACGCGAGATGTTCTATTCGACTGTGCACCTGCACGGTGGCCCCGCACCGGTGCGCCGGTTTCTCCCCGATCTCATCCAGCTCATCTGGGACCGCAAGATCGATCCGGGAGCGGTGTTCGACCTCACGCTGCCGCTCGAGCAGGCCGCCGAGGGCTACCGCGCGATGGACGAGCGCCGCGCGACCAAGGTCCTGCTGACCCTCTGACCCGTCTGACCGTCTGCTGGCCGGCGGCTCGGCCCGGGTCCCGTGGCTCCGGTCGCAATTTGTCCCGCTCACCTGGGAAACGGGCGGGACATATCGCGACCGGAACGGCATGATGGGGCGGTTGCCGGCGGTCGGGGGCTCAGCCCAGGTCCCGCGGCTCCGGTCGCAATTTGTCCCGCGCATCCGCGAATCGGGCGGGACATATTGCGACCGGAACGGCATGGTGCGGCGGTCGCCGGAGGGCGGATGCTGCGCAGCATCCGCTCAGGACGTCGAGCCGCTTCCGGGGGCGGCGGGGTCTTCGAGCACCACCGCATCCATCGGCGCGTCGAACTGGGCGTTGTAGAGACGCCAGTACGCGCCTTCGGCCTCCAGCAGCTGCTGGTGATCGCCCTGCTCCACGATCGCACCGTTCTCCAACACCAGGATGAGATCGGCATCGCGAATGGTCGAGAGCCGGTGCGCGATGACGAAGGCCGTGCGGTCTTCGCGCAGCCGTGACATCGCCCGCTGAATCAGCAGCTCGGTGCGAGTGTCGACCGATGAAGTCGCTTCATCGAGGATGAGCAGTCGCGGATCGGCGAGGAACGCGCGCGCGATCGTCACCAGCTGCCGCTCCCCCACGGAGAGGTTCGTGGCCTCGTCATCCAGCACCGTCTCGTAGCCATCGGGGAGCATGTGCACGAACCGGTCGACATACGCCGCCGTCGCCGCCTCGACCATCTGCTCCTCGGTCGCGTCCGGGCGGCCGTACATGATGTTGTCGCGAATGGTTCCCGCGAACAGCCAGGTGTCCTGCAGCACCATGCCGGTGCGTGCACGCAGATCATCCCGGGTCATCTGGCGGGTGTCGACAACATCCGCCCCGCTTTCGGACGAGCCCAGCGCGATCTTTCCGGAATCGACGTCGTAGAACCGCATGATGAGATTCACCAGGGTCGTCTTGCCGGCGCCGGTCGGGCCGACGATCGCGACCGTGCTGCCAGGGCGGGCCGACAGGCTCAGCCCCTCGATCAGCGGCTTCTCTTCGGAGTAGCGGAACGAGACGTCGTCGAACTCCAGGTGGCTGGCGTCGGACGGCACGGTGGATGCCGGGTCAGCATCCGCCGTCTGCTCGGGCTCATCGAGCAGTTCGAAGACCCGCTCGGCGCTGGCGACGCCGGACTGCAGCAGGTTGACCATCGAGCCGAGCTGACTGAGTGGCTGCGTGAACTGGCGCGCGTACTGGATGAACGCCTGCACGTCGCCGATCGACATCGCCCCGCCCGCGACCTGGAGGCCGCCGACGACGGCGATACCGACATAGACGAGGTTTCCGACGAAGGTCATGCTCGGCATGATGATGCCCGAGATGAACTGCGCACCGAAGCTCGCCTTGTAGACGCGACGGTTCTCTTCGCTGAACGCCGCCTCGACGGCCTGCTGGTGACCGAACACCTTGACGACCGCGTGCCCGGAGTACGTCTCCTCGATGCGGGAATTGAGGATGCCGGTCTGCTTCCACTGCTCGACGAACAGCTTCTGCGAGCGTCGGGCGACGAGCACCGTGATGAGGATGGTGAGCGGGATCGTGACCAGCGCGATCACCGCAAGCAGCGGTGAGATGAGGAACATCATCAGCAGCACGCCGATCACGGTGAGCAGCGAAGTGATCACCTGCGACAGCGTCTGCTGCAGCGACTGGCCGATGTTGTCGACGTCGTTCGTGACGCGGCTGAGCAGCTCGCCGCGCTGCACGCGGTCGAAGTAGCTCAGCGGCAGGCGGTGGATCTTGTCTTCCACCTGCAGACGCAGTCGGTGCATCGCGCGCTGCACGACCACGTTCAGAATGCGCGCCTGCACGAGCGAGAAGAGGCTGGCCAAGACGTAGACCGACACGACGAAGAGCAGGATCAGGCTGAGCTGCCCGAAGTCGATGCCCTGGCCCGGCACGAAGTCCATCGCGCGCAGCATGTCTGCCTGATCGCCGTGCCCTGACGCGGAGAGCTGCTTGATGACGTCGGCCTTGCTGACGCCCGACGGGAACTGCAGCGAGATGAATCCGGCGAACACGATGTTCGTGCCCTCGCCGAGCAGCTTCGGTCCGATGACCGTGAGCCCGACACTCACCACACCGAGAGCGATGACGAGGACGACCTTCGAGAGATCGCGTCGCAGTGTCGCGAGCAGGCGCTTCGCCGAGGGCAGGAAGTTCTGCGCCTTGGCCACGGGCGCGCCGCGCATCGCGGCGCCGCCCATCGGACCTCGGCCGCCGGGCGGACCTCGGCCGCCGGCCGGAGCGGCGGGGGCTGCGGGGGTGCGCTTCGGGTCGCTCATGATGCCGCCTCCACGCTCTCCTGAGATTCGACGATCTCGCGATACGTCTTGCTCGTCTCCAGCAGATCTCGATGCCGCCCTATCCCGACGATCTCGCCGTGATCGAGCACGACGATCTGATCGGCATCGCGGATCGTGCTGACGCGCTGCGCGACGACGAGCTGCGTCACGTGCGGCAAGTGGGTGTGCAGCGCCCGGCGCAGAGCGGCATCGGTGGCGACATCGAGAGCCGAGAACGAGTCGTCGAAGATGTAGATCTCGGGCTGCTTCACGAGTGCGCGGGCGATGGCGAGACGCTGGCGCTGACCGCCGGAGACATTCGTGCCGCCCTGGGCGATCAGCTCTTCCAGGCCGAGTGGCATCGCCTCGACGAAGTCGCGGGCCTGGGCGATCTCCAGCGCGTGCCAGAGGTCGTCGTCCGTGGCATCCGCATTGCCGTATCTGAGGTTCGATGCGATCGTGCCCGAGAACAGGAATGCCCGCTGCGGCACCAGTCCGATGCGCCGCCACAGCTCGTCGGGGTCGAGTTCGCGCACGTCGGTGCCATCGACGCGCACGGCGCCTGCCGTGACGTCGAAGAGCCGCGGCACGAGGCCGATCAGGGTGGATTTACCCGCGCCGGTCGAGCCGATGATCGCGGTGGTCGTGCCCGGTTCGACGGCGAAGCGGATGCCGCTGAGCACCGGCTTGTCGGCGCCGGGGTACGTGAACTCGACGTCATCGAAGACGATCGCGCCGTTCGTGAGTTCCGGTGTCGCGGGCGACGTCGGGGCGATCACCGAAGTATCCGTGCGCAGCACTTCGCTGATGCGGTTCGCGCAGACCGCGGCGCGCGGGATCATCACGAACATGAAGGCGGCCATCATCACGCCCATCAGAATCTGCATCAGGTACTGCAGGAAGGCGAACAGGGTGCCGATCTGCGCATTGCTGTTCTGCACCTCAGACGCGCCGAACCAGATCACGGCGACGCTCGAGATGTTCATTACGAGCATGATCGCCGGAAACATCAGGGCCATCAGGTTTCCGGCGCGGATGCCCATCTCGGCGACGCCCTCGCTGGCGGTCTCGAAGCGCTTGCGCTCTTCGCACTCGCGGACGAAGGCACGGATAACGCGGATGCCGGTGAGTTGCTCTCGCAGAATCTGATTGACCCGGTCGATGCGCTTCTGCATCTGCTGGAACGCCGGCACCATGCGCACGACGATCAGGCTCACCAGAATGAGCATGATCGGGATGCTGACCACCATCAGCCACGACAGGCCGACATCCTGACGGACGGCCATGATCACCCCGCCGATCGCGAGCATGGGTGCCGAGATCATCAGCGTCGACGTCATCTGCACGAGCATCTGCACCTGCTGCACGTCGTTCGTATTGCGCGTGATCAGCGATGGCGGCCCGAACTGCCCCATCTCCTGCTGCGAGAAGCCGACCACGCGGTGGAACAGTGCGGCGCGCAGATCGTGGCCGATACCCATCGCCAGTCGCGATCCGAAATAGACGCCGACGATGGCGCACGCGACCTGCACGAGGGTGACGATCAGCATCATGCCGCCGGTGGACCAGATGTAGTCGATGTCGCCGGTGACGACGCCGTTGTCGATGATGTCGGCGTTCATCGTGGGCAGCTGCAGTGAGGCGATCGACTGCGCGAGCTGGAACACGACGACCGCGATGATCAGCGGCCAGGCCGGCTTGAGGTAGGTGACCAGGAGTCTCCAGAGCATGGTCAGTTCTTCTTTCCGTCATCCGCCGTGCTGCGGCGCGGTCTTCCGGCGATGCCGTAGAGCGCGAAGTCGACGAGTTCTTCGTCGCTGAGCGCGGCGCCATCGCCGAGCTGCGGTGCGGATGCTGCGATCACGAGCAGGCGGATGAGAGCGCCGAGCTTGCGAGGAGGAATCTGCAGCTGCGCAGCATCCGCCGTGAAGATCTGCGCTGCGGTCTCTTCGAACCCGCCGCTCGGGCGGCGCTTCATGTACTGCCGCGCTTCGCCGGGGTCGAGCAGCGACAGCATGGCGAACATCCCTTTGGCGCGACCGCGTGCGTGCCGGATGACCGCGTGCAGCCGCTCTTCGATGCTGAGGCCTGCGGTACTGATCTCAGGCACCAGCGTGTCATTCGCGTGGTCGAAGAAGACGTCGACGACGGCGCGGATGAGCGCGTCTTTATCGCCGTAGGCGCGGAAGATCGTGCCCTCGGCGATGCCGAGATGGTCTGCGAGCTGCTTGGTCGTCACCGACGATCCCTGTTCGATGAACAGCGGGATCGCCGCGGTCGCGATCATCTCGCGACGCTGCTCGATCGTCATCGGACTGGCGCGGCCGCCTGGGCGCTTCTCGGTCTTCTGCACATCGAGAACTCTAATGAGTGAGCACTCACTCCGCAAGAGCGATGTGGCGAACGTCAGGCCCGATTGTCGACGGAGACGACCCGCCAGCCGTCAGAGTCATGCGCGATCTCCGCCCACGACCCGGTCTCCGCTTCGACGTGCAGGCCTGGCTGGATGCGCTCGAGGAGCGGGCGGATGACCGCATCGTGCGTGACGATCGCGACCGCTCCGACACCCGACTCGGCGAGGGCGTCGAGTCCGCGCAGAGCGCGATCGAGAACGATCTGCTCATCTTCCACACCCGGGGCCGCGCTCACGCTGCCCCATTCCGCGATGACCTCGGTCTTCACCTGGCCCGTCCACGGGCCGTAATCGCGATCGTTGAAGGCCATGTCGATTTCGTGCGCCATGCCACTGGCATCCGCAATGATCTGCGCCGTGCGCATCGCGCGCTGCAGAGGACTCGAGAGCACCCGTGCAAGCTCGAACGGAACGAGGGCTGCCGCAGTCGCCTGCACTTCGCCGATGCCGGTTTCATCGAGTTCGGGATCGGCGAGGCCTCGCAGGCGCCCCTCGGCGTTGAGCGCGGTGCGTCCGTGTCGCACCAGGAGAACCCGGGTGGAATTGGTGGTCATATCGACTCCTGTCTTGTGGTCAGGCGAGGCTTCCGAGCCAGAATCCCAGTGCGGCCAGGGCGGTTGCCCCCACCAGAACTCCGAGACCATTGGCTGTTCCCGCCACCCACTTCCGTTCTTGCAGAAGGCGGATCGTCTCGAAGCTCGCGGTGGAGAACGTGGTGTACCCGCCGAGGAAACCGGCACCCACGATCAGATGAACTGATCCGGGCAGCAGCTGGCTGGAGGTGAATCCGGTGAGCAGGCCGAGCAGAAGGGATCCGCTGAGGTTGAGCATGATCGTTCCCCACGACATCGTGCCGCGGGTTCGGGAGCGGATAACCCCGTCGAGGAAGAATCGGGATGCGCAGCCCAGTCCGCCGGCCGCGGCGATGCTGAGGAAGAGGAGCGGGGTCATGCGCGGCGCTCCGCCCGGGTGCGGTGCGTGGTCGCGGCGACCAGTATTCCGACCCAAGTCGCGACGCCCCCCAGCAGAACCGTGCTCAGCGCGTACCCGATGCCCAGCGCCGTCTGGCCTGCGTCGAGAAGCAGCACGGCGTCGGTGGCCAAGGCACTGTAGGTGGTGTATCCGCCGATGAGCCCCGTGCCGAGCAGCAGTCGAAGCGTACGGCGCCGGCCATGGTCGGGGCCGCGGCGCGCGAGGGCGTCGAGAAGGATGCCGAGTACAAACGCTCCGGTGAGATTTGCTGTGAGGATCGCCCAGGGAATGCCGCCTGCGGCTGGAAAGGCGAGCGTCAGCGCCTCGCGGGCCGCGACGCCGGCAACCCCGCCGGCGAACACCAGAGCCAACGACGACGCGCGCAGGTGCATCGGTTGCGGCTCACCAGCCGAGCCCTGGTCGACTTCGATATCGGAGTCGAGAGGGAGTGGGGTGATCGGGTCCTCTTCGGGAGCGCGGGACCGGATCGGATCGGCACCTGCCACCGGATCAAACGCGTTCATGGGGTCTCCTACCGTCAGTGCGCATACACGCTGTTCGGGTAGGGACTGTTGTCGGAAATCCGAGGTTTGGACCGGCGAGCCCCACCGCCGTGACATCGAGATGTCGTTCCGATCATCTCACGTCGATGATGTCGCATGATGTGGCATCCCTTTACGAGCCATGCTGGGCGACGTTGATCACCTGTCCATCCGGGCTCCGGACGAAGAACCGACGGATGCCCCACGGCTCATCGGTAACTGGATGCACAATCTCATATCCATGTCGTTGAGTCTCTTGGTATGCGGCATCCACATCGTCGACTTTGATCGTCATGACCGAGTCTTCCGGTGCCGTTGCGTCCCGGGTCACGACTTGGACGCATGCGCTTGAGTCGGCCGACGCAAAGCGCGCCACCCATCCCTGGTCCATTGCGTCTTCCGTCAGCCCGAGGAGTCCGAAGAACTCTCTCGCCCGCTCAACGTCTTCGGTGTGCAGATTGGTGATGGCTTCCATTGCTCTCATCACCCAAGTCTCACACCGCACGCGGTCCTACGGCGAGCAAGAAGAGTGTCCGATCTCACGAGAGTTGTCGGTTGGTGAGACAGAGCATCCCCGGAAAGACGGGCGAGTGGTGCGCTACCGAGACTTCCGGTTGTCTCACGAAACTTGTCGGGAATCGAGTTTCGCTCTCAGCTGCCTAAAAGGTCGGGCGCACCATTTCGGCGCAACAGGTTCCGGCAGAGGTTTTCGGCGGGTGCGCAACCGGCGTGTCGTGCAATCGTGTCGATGTCCGAAGTCGTCGGCACTTCTGTCCGAAGTCCTCAACACGCGTGTGCATCAGCCGATCCCACGGGGTGGGGCAACTGTCGCATATCCCATGGGTTATGAGACCGCCGAGGTTATGCGACACCGAGCAGCACTGTCGGCCGAGCTGGTCGGCCGCATAGGGCATCATGGGCCCATGATTGAAACCGGATCCGGAGACGCCGCCGACGAGAACTGCGTGTTCTGCGAAATTGTCGCGGGGCGGATCCGTAGTGACAAGGTTGCCGAAGATGCGAGCACACTGGCTTTCATGGACATCGATCCTGGAGCTGATGGGCACCTGCTTGTCATTCCCAAACAACACAGCGCCGACCTTCTTAGCGTTTCGCCCGAAGATTTGATGGCGACCACACTGGCCGCTCAGCGGATCGCGAAGGTGATGTATACCCAACTTGGAGCCGAGGGCGTGAATCTGCTCAACTGTTGCGGCACCGCTGGGTGGCAGACCGTCTTTCATTTTCACCTGCACGTGATTCCGCGGTACCGCGACAAGAGCAAGGATCGTCTGGAGTTGCCTTTCGAGCCGGGCATGCCCTCCGATGCCGATGCCAGAGCACGATACGCGCAGCTCCTGTCGGCAGTTGTGTAATCGCCCCGCCTCATGACCGTCGTAGACGATCGTTTCGCGGCGGCCATCTCTTCCAGCAGAGAGCGCAGTGACGCGTCCCAGGTTCTGTGCCGCCGCGAAGATAGCCACATACGCCCCCGCAAGTGTCTCGCAACCCTAGGGTTGCGAGACGTCTCATCTGCCTGAGTGTTGAGGACTTCGGACACTGACATGGTTCGCGAGTTTCCCAGGCTCGGCGATTCTCACAACTATGTCTCACAAGTGATTGACAAGATACGAGTA
>NZ_FUKO01000031.1 GCF_900163815.1 Microbacterium esteraromaticum
GGAGTGGATGGGTTCGGGCGTGTCATCCCCTTCCTGCCCATCCGGCTCGTTCCCAGAGGCCTTCGCTGGCGTCTAGTCCGGTGTCGTAGAGGGCTGGCCCGCCGATGTCTTGGGCTTCGTCGTCCTGGTCGTCGTCGTCTGGCGCGGGGGCTGGTGCTGGTGTGAGGGCGAGGGTGAGTGCTTCGTCGAGGGGAATCTGCCGCAGGACGAGGAGCCATTCGACGGCGCGTCGGCGGTGGGCTTCGCTCATTCCGCGGTGGCGGCGCAGTAGGTCTCGGATGGGGCTGTTGATGCCGCCTTCGAGGGGGCTGGTGGTGCGGGGGTTGCCGTAGGTGATCCAGGTGAACAGGACACCGTCGCGGGTGACTTTCCGGATCAGGAGCCAGGCTTTGCGGAGCCGGTCGTGAGTGAATCCCCACTGCCCGTTGCGGAACATGGTCCGCTCCCGGGTGAGGTGTCCGAACGTCTGCCACCATTGCTCGAGTGTGAGCTGCCATTGGATGGCGTCTTCTTCGTCATCGATGCTGCTGAGGTTCATCACGAGTTCGCGCAAGGCTTTGCCAGCGGCGGTTCTGGGGTTGCGGGTCAGGTGGCGGGTGGTGTTCATCTGCAGGTGGAACATGCACCGCTGATGCTGCGTCTCGGGCCAGGTCGCGCGCAACGCGGAGGGCAGCCCGGAGCCGCCGTCCGAGACCACGATCCCGGGTGCGGGGATCTGCTCCAGCAGCGCGGTCCATGCGGCGATGCTCTCCCTGGCACACCATTGCCAGGCCAGCAGATCGCCCTTGTCGCTGATCACGATCAGCAGGCACCAAGTGCCGATCCAGACCCCATCGACAAGCACCGCATGGTGGATTGTCTCGGCCGGTTTCGGGCGGGGGTGGATGTCCCAGCACCAGGCCGTGTCCCGCCGAAACGACCGCCCAGTCCGCGTGCCGTCGACCTCGGCCTGGGTCTGTTTGCCAGTCAGCCACGACACGAACCGGCGCAGCTGCTCCCGCCGGGTCACGTCCGGGCGGCGCCGCACCGCCGAGGCCCCGCAGCTCATGCACCGCCAACGCTGGGTTCCCGAGCGGTGACGGCCATTCTTGACCAGGCGAGAACCGCATAGCACGCACGTCGTCGAATTCGAGGGAAGGGACACGACTAAGCATCACGGACCATACCGATCCCCGAAACGCCGCAGAAACACGCGCCTAGATCAAGATCCCATCCACTCCTTTTGGCCTATAGCCCG
>NZ_FUKO01000034.1 GCF_900163815.1 Microbacterium esteraromaticum
ATCATGAGCAGATTTCCCACGATCAGCCGTCAACGATGTGGTGAATTCCGACACCCCTCCGCGCACGGAACAGAAGGCCTCGGATCCAAGGATCCGAGGCCTTCTTCCGTTGTCGGCAGGTGCGCCGTGCTACAGCACGGTGACGCCGAAGAGCAGGCCCAGCGCGTACGTGATCGCGGCCGCCCCGAAGCCGATCGCCAGTTGGCGCAGTGCCCGGCGCAGCGGCGGGCCGCCGGAGAGGATGCCGACCATCGCGCCCGTCAGCAGCAAAGCGATGCCCACCAGCGCAAGAGCGACGACGATCGCGGTGAATCCGGTGAGACCGAAGATCCAGGGCAGCACCGGGATGATGGCACCCGAGGCGAAGAGCAGAAAACTGGAGACCGCTGCTGCCCAGTCGCTGCCGATGATGTCGTGGTCGCTGTGCGCGACGTGGGTGCCGACGGCACCCGTGCTCGCGCGGCGCGCGCCCACCTGGGCCGCCGTGACGACGCGCTGTGCACGCAGCAGGGACTCCTGCTCGCTCATCCCCCGGGCTCGGTAAACGAGCGAGAGCTCATTCGCGTCGATATCGAGATCGCCTGCAGACGCGTCGGCGGCATCATTGGCTTCGGTTGCTGCGAGGAGCTCGCGCTGTGAGCGCACCGAGACGAATTCGCCGGCACCCATCGAGAGTGCCCCGGCGAGAAGCCCAGCGATACCGCTGAAGAGCACGAACTGCGGCGCGATGCCGGTAGCACCGATGCCGAGCACGAGCGCGAGGTTGGATACGAGCCCATCATTCGCGCCGAACACCGCAGCTCGGAATGACCCGGCGAGTCGACGCCGGCCTCGTACCGCCAGCCCGCGCACGACCTCGTAGTGCACCTTCTCATCAGCGCGCATCGCGGCGGTGGCATGCTGCTCGGAATCGTAGGGCGAGCGCGCCTCCGCACTCTGCGCGAGCGCGAGCACGAAGATCGACCCGAATCGGCTGGCCATCCAGCCCAGCATCCTCGAGCGCAATCCTGCCTTCGGCAAGCGGACGGGTTCTTCGCCGAGCAGATCCAGCCAATGCTGCTCGTGACGGCGTTCAGCCTCCGCCAGCGCCAGCAGAATCTGCCGTTCTTCCCCGTCTCTGCGCGCGGCGAGTCGCGCATACACCGCGCCTTCTGCGCGTTCCTCGACGAGATAGCGGGCCCACTGCCGCCGATCTGCGGCGGTGGGCTGTGCGGGCGCGGTCATGAAGCCTCCGGGCTGGGGGTGAACATTCCACGCTATCGAGCGCGCCGCCCGCACAGCGCACCCGAGCGATGATTGTCAGGATTTCGGACTCCCCAAACGTCGGCACGGAGAGCCCCGGCCAGCATCGGTACGCGTCGATCAGGAGCGAACGCGCTTGCGCAGGATTTCGATGCGCGACTGCAGCTGCGTCACTGTCGCCTGGGAGACAGCGGGTCCGCCGCACATACGACGCAACTCGGCATGCACAGCGCCGTGCGGCTCCCCGCTCTGTCGGGCGTACAGCCCGACGAGACTGTTCAGCAGCTGCCGCTGCTCGCGCAGCGTGCGGTGCAGGGGCGCCGGAAGAGTGGTGGTCGCCTCGGGTGGTGCTGAGGCCTCACGTGCTTCGCGCAACCGGCTCTGTCTGCTCTGGCGCTGCATGAGAAGCTCGTGCACGTGCTCGGGTTCTAGCAGCCCAGGCAGGCCGATGAACTCTTCTTCTTCGGGCGTCCCCGGCTCTGCGAGTTGTCCGAAATCCTTGCCCTCGAAGACCACCCGATCAAAGTGCGCGAGCGAGGAGATCGCCTGATAGCTGAACTCCTGAGTGAGCGCGTCTGAGGCATCGTCTTCGCGGTTGGCGCCCTCGAGCAGCGAATCCTCGAGACCGTCATCGTCTTTGTCGCGGCGATCGAGTGCGTGATCGCGCTGACGCTCCATCTCGTTGGCGAGCGTCATCAGCACGGGAACGTTCGGCAGGAAGACACTCGCTGCCTCACCGCGTTTGCGCGCCCGCACGAACCGGCCGATGGCCTGGGCGAAGAACAGCGGCGTCGACGACGACGTGGCGTAGACGCCGACGGCAAGACGCGGCACGTCCACCCCCTCCGACACCATGCGCACCGCCACCATCCAACGCCGACCGTTGGTGGTGAACGCGTCGATCCGCTCGGAGGCCGTCGCATCATCTGACAGCACGACCGTCGGCTGCTCACCGGTGAGACTGTGCAGGATCTTCGCGTACGCACGCGCGACGGTCTGATCCGTCGCCAGCACCAGGCCACCGGCATCCGGCACATGATGACGGATCTCGGTGAGACGCCGATCCGCGGCCGACAGCACCGCCGGCATCCACTCCCCCTCGGGGTCCAGCGCCGTGCGCCAGGCCTGCGAGGTGACGTCCTTGGTGTTGTCCTGCCCGAGGTGCGCTTCGAGTTCGTCACCGGCGCTGGTGCGCCACCGCATCTTGCCCGAATACATGTGAAAGAGCACCGGGCGCACGACGCCATCGGCGAGGGCACGCCCGTAGCCATAGGCATAGTCGGTGGACGAGATGCGGGCGCCCGACTGGTCGGGGTGGTACTCGACGAACGGAATCGGCGCCGTATCGCTGCGGAACGGCGTGCCCGACAGCAGCAGTCGGCGGGTCGCCGGCGCATACGCATCGCGGATCGCGTCGCCCCAGCTGAGCGCGTCGCCGCCATGGTGCACCTCGTCGAGGATGACGAGAGTCTTCGCCGACTCGGTGAGGTGGCGGTGGACCGATGAGCGCGCGGCAACCTGCGCGTAGGTGACGACGGCCCCGTGATACTGCTTGGAGGGCGCCCAGTGACTGTTGCGGAAGCGCGGATCGAGTCGGATGCTGACGCGTGCCGCCGCATCCGCCCACTGGGTCTTGAGGTGCTCTGTGGGCGCGACGACGATGATGCGGTTGACCTCGCCCATCCGCATCAGCTCCACTGCGAGTGTCAGTGCGAATGTGGTCTTTCCTGCGCCGGGGGTCGCCGCCACGAGGAAGTCTCGCTGATCGGCCGCATAGTAGGCGTCGAGTGCCTCTCGCTGCCACGCCCTCAGTTTGTCGGCGGTACCCCAAGGAGCGCGCTGAGGAAAAGACGGAGAAAGCATCGACTCAACGATAAGCCAGGCCGCCGACATCTCAGCGCAGCGGGTAGGCTCTCATCCGGCACGCCGGGCGTCTCTGCGGCGCCGCGTTCGAAGGAGCAGACGATGACCGACCAGGAATCCTCTAGAACCCCCTACATCGCCAACGCCGGACCGCACCCATGGCGGCGCTTCGTCGCCGTCGGCGATTCGTTCACCGAAGGCATCGGCGATCCGGATCCGCACACGCCGGGCAGCCACCGGGGCTGGGCCGATCGCGTCGCCCAGGTCCTGGCTCGGGACGTCGACGACTTCGCATACGCGAACCTCGCGGTGCGAGGAAAGCTCATCGCACAGATCATCGCCGAGCAGATCAAGCCGGCGATCGATCTGAAGCCGGACCTGATCTCGATCTGCGCAGGTGGCAACGATGTGATCCGCCCCGGCACTGATCCGGATGACATCGCAGCTCAGCTCGAGAGCGGTGTCTCCCAGCTCGCCGCAACCGGCGCGGCCGTGCTGCTCTTCACCGGAATCGACACCGGGTTCACCCCGGTCTTCCGGGCGTTCCGCGGCAAGGTCGCGATCTACAACGAGAACGTTCGCACGATCGCCGAGCGGCACGACTGCATCGTGGCCGACCAGTGGGCGCTCAAGGAGATCCAGGACACGCGCTTCTTCGCGGATGATCGTCTGCACTTGAACCCGCTCGGGCATCACGAAGTGGCGCGGATGGTGCTGCGGGCGCTGAATGTTCCCAACGAGCTGCAGGTGATGCAACCCGAGCCCATCCCGGTGCGCACGTGGCGTGAGGCCCGGGCAGAGGACATCGGCTGGGCGCGTGAGCATCTCGTGCCCTGGGTGCTGCGCCGGCTTCGGCACCAGTCATCGGGCGATCATCTCGCGGCGAAGCGCCCGGATGCCGTCCCCTTCCCACGCGAGCTCGGCGAAGACGACTGACGGCGAAGGCGGATGCCGCGAGGTCAGCGGCTCATCGCCCACAGCGCCACCGCCGCAGCGGAAGCGACATTCAGCGAGTCGACACCACCGGTCATCGGAATCGTGACGACCGCGTCCGCAGCATTCAGTGCTGCCGAGGAGAGCCCCTCGCCCTCTGCGCCCATCACCAGCGCAACGCGCTCCGGCCGGGATGCCGCGTAGGCATCGAGCGCGACCGCATCGTCGTCGAGGGCGAGTGCTGCGATGGCGAATCCCCGCTGATGCAGCTGCTCGGCAGCATCCGACCACTCGCCGATGCGAGTCCACGGCACTTGGAAAACGGTCCCCATGCTGACGCGCACGCTCCGGCGGTAGAGCGGGTCGCCGCAGCGCGGCGTGATGAGCACGGCATCCGCACCGAGGCCTGCCGCCGCCCGGAATGCCGCACCGATGTTGGTGGGGTCCCCGATGTCCTCCAGTACGAGAACAAGCTGCGCACCGTCGATCACCTCGGCGAGCGGGCGCTCCGCCGGGCGATGCATCGCGGCCATCACCCCGCGATGCACGGCGAAGCCCGTCACCCGCTCAGCGACGTGATCAGCGACGACGTACACGGGAACGTCTCGATCCCCCAGCAGATCACCGACAGCATCGACCCACTTCTGCTGCGTCAGCACCGAGCGCGGCCGATGTCCGACCGCCAGGGCCCGTTCGATCACCTTCGCGGACTCGGCGATGTACAGCCCGCCTACCGGTTCCTGCACGCGCCGCAGGGCGGTGTCGGTGAGCGATCGGTAGTCATCGAGCACCGGGTCATCGGGATCGCTGATGGGTGTGAGCTGCATTCCTCCACTCTGACAGCACCACCGTCTGCCGACATGTTCGGCGGCATAGACTGCCCACGTGCGGGCTATGCAACTCTCTGATCAGGCTAGCGACGGGGTCGACCGCGCTGTCGAGCTGCTTCGCGGCCGGAAAACCGCTGTTCTCACCGGGGCAGGCATTTCCACCGACTCCGGCATTCCCGCCTACCGCGGTGCGGGCGCGCGCACGCGAGCGACACCGATGACGATCCAGACCTACCTTTCCGATCCTGATGCTCGCCGCCGCTACTGGGCCGGAGGGCATCTCGGCTACCGCACCTTCACGTCGACCCAGCCGAATGAGGGGCATCGCGCGCTGGCGGAACTCGAGAAGCTCGGCGCCGTCTCCGGAGTGATCACGCAGAACGTCGACGGTCTGCACCTGCGCGCGGGCAGTCGCCGCGTCGTAGAGCTGCATGGAACCATGCACCGTGTGCACTGCCTCGACTGCGGTCAGGTGTTCGATCGACGTGCCGTCGCCGATCAGATCGACGAGCTGAACCCGTGGATCACCGTGCCGGAGAACGCGGTCATGAATCCCGACGGTGATGTCTCCCCGTTGTCGTCAGAGCAATTCGTCATCCCGCCGTGCACCGTCTGCGGTGGCATGCTCAAGCCCGAGGTCGTCTATTTCGGCGAGTTCGTTCCGACTGCCAGGTTCCGTGCGTCGGAGTCTCTGGTGCATGCGTCGGAAGCTCTTCTGGTGGCGGGGACCTCATTGGCCGTCAATTCCGGCATCCGCGTCATCGAACGCGCCAGGCGACGCGACATGCCACTGGTGATCGTGAACCATGAGCCGACGAAGGCCGACGGTTGGGCGGATGCCGTCATCGCAGGTGGCACCACTCCGGTGCTCAGTGCGCTCGCCAGTCGTCTCAGCGCCTCCTGAGCACGGGTCGCATAGGCTCAAGGGGTGACTCTGCTGACTGTTGTGCGCCATGGCCAGACCGATTGGAATCTCGACCGACGTATTCAGGGCGCGACGGACATTCCGCTCAACGACACCGGAAGGGCGGATGCGAAAGCCGCCGCAGCGGTTCTGTCCGGCGGATCGTATGACGCCATCTACGCCAGCCCCTTGCTGCGCGCCACCGAGACCGCGCAGATCATCGCGCGCGAACTCGGCCTCGCAGAGCCGGCCATGACTCGAGGCATGCGCGAACGTCACTTCGGCGACGGCGAGGGACTGCACGTCGACGACTACCTCGCCCGATACGGAGACTGGCACGCCGTGGTTCCGCAGGCGGAAACGCTCGTCCAGGTGGGTGAACGCGCGATGGACTCACTGGATCGGATCGTGCGCGCCTCACGCCGGCGCTCGGCACCGCGCGCCGAGTCACTCATCGTCGTCAGCCACGGCGGCGTCATCCGGGCACTGCTCATGCATGCCTCCGGGGGAACGCTTCCCCGCGAGGGCGATGTACTGCGCAACGGATCCGTGCACCGCTTCATCGCCGAACGCGGCACGATTCGACTGCTCGAGTCGACACCCGCCTGATCGGCCGTTCACGCACGCTGATGGCGATCAGCCGCGCGCGATGACCGCTCTCGCGTGACGCAGCACCGGTTCGTCGATCATCCGGCCATCGAAGCGGAAGACGCCGCGCTCGCCATCGGCGGCGGCCAGCACCGCCTGTGCCCAGGAAAGGGTGGCGTCATCGGGCCGGTAGGCCTCTCGAATGACGGCGACCTGTTTCGGGTGGATGCACGCCGTTGCTCCGAAACCGGATGCCACAGCATCCGCCGCCTCGGATGCCAGGCCGTCCAGGTCTTCGATGTCGAGGTGAACGGCGTCGATCGCCGTCTTGCCGCATGCACCGGAGGCGAGCAGCACCTGTGCTCGTGCAGTCCGTGCGACGTCACGGTATCGGCCATCGGAGTATCGGCTGGACATTCCTCCCAGCGAGGCAACGAGGTCTTCCGCTCCCCACATGAGAGCAACTGTTCTCGGGTGAGCCGCTATCGCCCCTGCGTGGTGCACACCCCGCGCGGTCTCACACAGGGCGATCAGACGGAATTGGTCATCGAAAGCATCGAGTGCGGCGGGATCTTCGCTCTTGGCGACCATGACCATACGGAACGGGGTTCGTGCGACAGCAGCGAGATCATCCGCGAAGTGGTCGGTGTCGGGAGCGTTGACCCGAACGATCACCCGGGAGGGATCGAGATCGGCGGCGAGCAGATTCTCTCTAGCCTGCGCCTTTGCAACAGGCAGCACAGCGTCTTCCAGGTCGAGGATGACAGCATCCGCCTTATGCAGCGCCCCGGCGAATCGCTCGGGGCGATCCGCCGGGCAGAACAGCAGCGCGGGTCCGAGATCGAAAGACATCTATGCCCCTTCCGGCATGCAGTGCATGAGCGCGGTGCGAGTGGCCATGGCCACGACCGTGCCGTCCTGGTTGCGCCCGGTGTGTGCGATCGTGCAGATGCCCTGACCAGGGCGAGATGAAGACAGGCGTTTGTCGACGATGAGGCTCTCGGTGTAGAGAGTGTCGCCGTGGAAGAGCGGATGCGGGAAAGCGATGTCACCGAGCCCGAGCTGCGCGACCAGCGTGCCCTGGGTCAGCTGTCCGACCGAAGCGCCGACCATGGTCGACAGCGTCCACATCGAGTTCATCAGCCGCTGCCCGAACGGCTGCTGCGCCGCGGAGAACGCCGCATCAAGATGCAGCGCCTGTGCGTTCATGGTGAGGGTCGTGAACAGGACATTGTCGGCCTCGGTGGCGGTGCGCCCCGGCCGATGCAGGTAGCGAGCGCCGACTTCGAACTCCTCGTAGTAGAGCCCGCGCTGAACGATATCGGTCATATCCACACGCTACCCGGACAGTCCCAGGGCACGCGCGATGACCAGCAGCTGCACCTCGGTCGTGCCCTCGCCGATCTCGAGGATCTTCGAATCACGGTAGTGCCGGGCGACGGAGTACTCGTTCATGAACCCGTTGCCGCCGAAGATCTGTGTGGCATCGCGTGCGTTGTCCATTGCCGCGTCTCCGGAGACGAGCTTCGCGATCGCGGCCGCTTCGGCGAACGGCTTTCCCGCGTCGCGCAGTCGCGCTGCGTGGTGCCACGCGAGCCTCGCCGTATGCACGCGGGCCCGCATGCGCGCCAGGGTGAACTGCGCGTTCTGACGGGTGCTCAGAGCGGCGCCGAAGACGATGCGCTTCTGCGCGTAGTCGACAGCGGCTTCCAGACAGCCCTCGGCTGCTCCGGTCGCGAGGGCGGCGATTGCGATGCGCCCTTCGTCGAGGATGCTGAGGAAATTGCGGAACCCGGTCCCCCGTTCTCCGATCAGATTCTCGGCGGGTACCCGCACGTCCTGGAAAGTGAGCGGGTGGGTGTCGGAGGCATGCCAGCCGACCTTGTCGTAGGCGGGCTCCACGGTGAATCCAGGTGTGCCGTTGGGCACGAGGATCGTCGAGATCTCCTTGCGGCCATCCTTCTCTCCGGTCACGGCCGTGACCGTGACGAAACGCGTGATGTCGGTACCGGAGTTCGTGATGAACTGCTTCGTGCCGTTGATGACCCACTCGTCTCCGTCCAGACGAGCCGTCGTGCGCGTCGCACCGGCATCGCTGCCGGCTTCAGGTTCGGTCAGGCCGAAACCGCCGAGTGCTTCACCGGCGAGCAGGCTCGGCAGATACTCGCGCTTCTGCTCTTCGGTGCCGAACCGGTAGATCGGCATCGCGCCCAGGCTGACACCGGCCTCGAGCGTGATCGCGATCGACTGGTCTGCGCGCGCCAGCCCCTCGATCGCGATGCCGAGTGCGAGGTAGTCGCCGCCCTGCCCGCCGTACTCCTCAGAGAACGGCAGTCCGAACAGCCCCATCTCCCCCATCTGGCGAACCACGTCGAGGTTCAGAGTGTGCGTGCGGTCTGCTTCATACGCCTGCGGCGCGACGACCTGTTCGGCGAAGTCGCGCACCATGGCAGCGAGTTCGCGCTGGTCCTCGTCGAGATCGGCGTGGCTGAGTGCGTCGGTCATACTGTCTCCTGTTCGCTGACGCGGGCGACGGGTTGGTCGCGCCGCACCTGGTCGCCGAGCGCGACCAGCAGATGCACCGTGCCGTCGTGCGGCGCGAGCACCGGATGCTCCATCTTCATCGCTTCGATCGACACGAGCGGGTCGCCCGCTTTGACCGTGTCGCCATCCGCCACATGCACCGCCACGATGCTCCCCGGCATCGGCGCGCGGCCTTCCGGCTCGCGCGGGCCGGATGCCGGCATCCGTTCGGCAAGGCGTCTCCGCATCGAGGCGCGACGCGACAGCGGCCGCAGCCGCATCGTCAGTCCGCGCTCCGATACCCAGACCTCGCCGTCCGCATCGGCTGCAGCCGCAGCCGTTCCCGCGGTAGTGCCGGCAGGCGCGTCAACCACCCGGTCATCGTCGGTGAGGAAGGACACTGCCGGTGACGTGGTCTCCGCACCAAGACGCCAGCCTGCCAGGGCGTGCCAGAGCGAGTCTGCACCTGCTGTCGTCGAGGAGGACGCCGACGACAGAGCGGCAGCGGCGCCCAGCATCCGATCGGTGGGCTCTTGCGGAGCCAGTGGCAGCATCGTCTCGATGAGTCCGGTATCGAGATCTCCGGCGACGACCCGCTCATGCTGGCACAGCGCACGCAGGAACGCGATGTTCGTCTCGACGCCGAGCACGGTCGTGCGGGCGAGGGCAGAGTCGAGCCGGCGCAGAGCCGTGGCGCGATCGGGACCGAACGCGATCACCTTCGCGATCATCGGATCGTAGAATCCGGTCACCTCGGAGCCGGTCTCCACCGCTGCATCCACGCGGACGTCTTGCGGGGCCGCGAAGAGCAGCACGCGTCCGGTCGACGGCAGGAAGCCCCGCTCGGGAGCTTCCGCATAGACACGCGCCTCCACCGCGTGGCCGCGCACCTCGGGCAGATCCGGCAGTGCGCCGCCGGCGGAGACCAGCAGCTGCAGCGCGACGAGGTCGGAACGCGTGACCGCTTCAGTCACCGGGTGCTCGACCTGCAGGCGCGTGTTCATCTCGATGAAGAAGATGTCATCGACAGCATCCGCTTCGACGAGGAACTCCACGGTGCCCGCGCCGACGTAGTCGACGCTCTTCGCTGCGGCCACCGCGGCATCGAGCAGACGCTGACGCACACGGTCTGGAAGGTGCGCGGCCGGCGCTTCTTCGATGACCTTCTGGTGCCGACGCTGCAGCGTGCATTCGCGCTCGCCGAAAGCCTGCACAGTGCCATGCGCGTCGCCGAAGATCTGCACCTCGATGTGTCGCGGCCGCTGCACAAGCCGCTCAAGCACCATGGCATCGTCGCCGAAGGCGGCGAGAGCGACGCGACGAGCGGTCGCGAGCGCCGACGCGAGACCGTCGCCGTCGTTGACGACCTCCATGCCCTTTCCGCCGCCGCCCGCGCTCGGCTTCACCAGCAGCGGGTAGCCGACTTCGTCGGCTCGTGCACGGATCTGCGCGTCATCCAGTCCTGCCGCGTTGAAGCCGGGCACGACGGGAACACCATGCTGTGAGACGTGGTCACGAGCCCGTGCCTTGTCGCCCATGATCTCGATCGCGCGCACGTCCGGACCGATGAAGACGATGCCCGCCGCGGCGCACGCCGTGGCCAGTGACATGCTTTCAGACAGGAAGCCGTAGCCGGGATGGATGGCCTGAGCGCCGGTCGCCTGAGCGGCTGCGACGATCGCGTCCACCTTCAGGTAGGACTCGGCTGCCGGGGCGGAGCCGATGTGCACCGCCTCATCTGCTTCGCGCACGTGGGGCGCGTCCTCGTCGGCATCGCTGTAGACAGCAACACTGCGGATGCCGAGTGTGCGCAGCGTGCGGATGATTCGTCGGGCGATCTCACCGCGATTGGCGACGAGGACGGTGTCGAAGAGGGTGGTGTCAGACGCCGCGGCGTCATGCTGAGTCATCATCTGTGTCACATCCGGAAGAGGCCGAAGCGCGGGTCGGGCAGGGGGCTTCGCGAGACGACGTCGAGGGCAAGACCCAACAGGTCACGCGTCTGATCCGGGTCGACGATGCCGTCGTCCCACAGGCGAGCAGTCGCGTAGTAGGGCTCCCCCTGCGCCTCGTACTGGGTGCGAATCGGCGCTTCGAACGCCGTCCGCTCGTCGGGGCTCCAGGAGGTTCCACCGGCGGCGAGCTGGTCTTCTTTCACTGTGGCGAGCACGGATGCCGCCTGTGCACCGCCCATGACGGAGATGCGGCTCGCGGGCCACGTCCACAGGAACCGCGGAGAGTAGGCGCGCCCGCACATCGAATAGTTCCCGGCGCCGAAGGATCCGCCGATGATCACGGTGAGCTTCGGCACGCGAGTGGTAGCCACCGCAGTGACCATCTTCGCGCCGTCCTTGGCGATCCCCCCGGCTTCGGCATCTGTTCCGACCATGAAGCCGGTGATGTTCTGCAGGAAGAGCAGCGGGATGCCGCGCTGATCGCACAGCTCGATGAAGTGGGCGCCCTTCAACGCCGACTCGCTGAACAGCACGCCGTTGTTGGCGACGATTCCGATCGGGTGGCCGTGCAGCACGGCGAATCCGGTGACCAGCGTTGTGCCGTACTCGCGTTTGAACTCGTGGAAAGAATCTGCGTCGATGAGGCGGTCGATGACCTCGTGCACGTCATAGGCAGCATTCACATCGACCGGCACCGCGTCGTAGAGGCTGCTCGCGTCGGCCGGCTCGCGGCTCGGCACGACGGTCCACGCCGGTGCTGCGGGCAGCGGGAGTGTGGCAACGATGTCGCGCACGATCTCGAGCGCATGCTCGTCGTCTTCGGCAAGGTGGTCGACGACCCCGGATCGACGTGCGTGCAACTCACCGCCACCGAGCTCTTCGGCGGTGACGACCTCGCCGATCGCGGCTTTCACCAGTGGTGGTCCGCCCAAGAAGATCGTGCCCTGGTTGCGGACGATCACGGTCTCGTCGCTCATCGCGGGCACATATGCGCCTCCCGCAGTGCACGATCCGAGCACCGCCGCGATCTGCGGGATGCCCTCGGCCGAGAGCCGCGACTGGTTGAAGAAGATGCGCCCGAAATGATCACGGTCGGGGAACACCTCGTCCTGCTTGGGCAGGAACGCACCCCCGGAGTCGACAAGGTACAGGCATGGCAGCCGATTCTCGAGCGCGATCTCTTGCGCACGCAGATGCTTCTTCACGGTGAGTGGAAAGTACGTCCCACCCTTCACCGTGGAGTCATTGCAGACGACCATCACGTGCCGACCGTGCACGAGGCCGATGCCGGCGATCACTCCGGCCCCGGGTGCATCGCCGTCGTAGAGACCGTACGCCGCGAGGGGCGCGACCTCGATGAACGGGCTCCCCTCGTCGAGCAGTCTCATGACCCGATCCCGCGGCAGCATCTTGCCGCGCGCGACATGCCGCTCACGCGATCGCTCGGGTCCGCCGAGCGATGCCTCGGCCAAACGTTCGCGCAGTTGAGCGGCAAGCGTCTGCTGGGTGGCGACCATCGTGCGTCCTCCTCGACTCACAGCTGATGCTGATTTCTGGCAGCAAATTGGTTAGTGTTCACTAACCCGACAATTCAGGTTAGCGAGGATTAACCGAAATGACAACGCCCAGCACAGCCCGCGAACGAGCGAAGGCCGCGCGCACCGACGCGCTGCTGATCGGTGCAGCCGAGTTGTTCGCAGAACGCGGCTACCCTGGCGTGAGTTTGGAAGACATCGGCGCGGCTGTCGGTGTCTCCGGCCCGGCGGTCTATCGACACTTCGCCGGCAAGGCCGCCCTGCTCGCCGCGCTGCTGATCAGTGTGAGCGAACGGCTGGTGGCGGGTGGCCAGCAGGTTTCGGCAGCATCCGCGACGCCGGTTGAGCGCATGCGCGCGCTGGTCGCGTTCCACGTCGACTTCGCACTCGGAAACGCCCACGTCATCCGCGTGCAGGACCGCGACATCGTGCACCTCTCCCCCGCGGCCCGCGAGGACGTGCGTCGACTGCAGCGCGCCTACATCGAGCTGTGGATCGACGCCCTCGCCGATCTCGTCGACGGCGATCGTGACACTCTGCGGTTGCGAGTGCAGGCGTGCTTCGGGCTGCTGAACTCGACCCCGCACAGCACGAGTGCGGCACTGCGTGCGCGAACCGACACGGCAGGGGTGCTCGCGTCGATGGCGCTGGCAGCACTGAGCGCCGAGACGGATGCTGAGAGCTGAGACGGCTCAGCTCTCAGCATCCGCCATCAGATCAGAAGAGCATCGCCCGCCCGGGCTGCTCGAGAATATCGGCAACATCCTTGAGGAAACGCGAACCCTCGGCGCCATCGACCAGTCGATGATCGAACGAGACGCTCAGGGTCATCATCTGACGCAATGCGATCTCGCCGCGGTACTCCCACGGCTGGCGGCGAACGGCACCCACAGCCAGGATGCCGCTCTGCCCCGGGGGCAGGATCGGAGTACCCGCGTCGATCCCGAACACACCGATATTGGTGATCGAGAACGTGCCTCCGCTCAGGTCAGCAGGTCCGGTCTTGCCGGAACGGGCGGTCTGCGTCAGCTGCTGCAGCGCATCAGCCATGCCGGTCAGCGAGAGGCTCTCCGCGTCGCGAATGATCGGGACGATGAGTCCACGATCGGTAGCGGCAGCGATGCCGAGGTCGACGAAATGGTTCTCGATGATCTCGCCCGCAGGCTCGTCCCACGTCGCGTTCAGCGAGGGGTTTCGGCTGAGCGCCAAGCACACTGCCTTCGCGATCACGACGAGCGGACCGATGCGGTGTTCCGCGAGTGACTTATCGGCACGGAACTGCTCGATGAGCTCCATCGTGGCCGTGACGTCGACGGTGTGGAAGGTCGTCACGTGCGGGGCGCTGAACGCGCTCTTCACCATCGCCTGTGCGGTGTGCTTGCGCACGCCCTTCACCGGGATGCGCGTCTGCGCCCGGTCACCCGACGGGCGCCGAGGCGTCGCCGGCGCGGACGCAGCCTCGGACGGGCTGGCCGTTTCGGAAGCGGGGGCGCCGACGCGGTCGGCGTATGCATCTACGTCGGATCGGGTGATCACCCGATCGCCCACTTCTGCGGCAACCAGTACCAGATCGACGCCTCGACGCTTCGCATGCGCGCGCACCGGCGGCGTCGAGCGTGGTCGCTCGCCCACGGTCGGCTCCGCAACGGTCGGTGGCAGGGCGTCGTGCGGGGCAGCTTCGCGCACCGCGGCATCCGCCACCGTCGATCCGGATGCTGCAGCCGCGCCGCGCCGCGCACGGCGTGCCGGTCGACCACTGCTGGCGGGGGCTGCGCCGTAGCCGACGAGGTTCGGCTGGGCCTTCTCCTCAGCATCCGACGAATCGGGTTCCGCTGACCCGCTCTCTTCGCCGTCGACGTCGAACGCGATCAGCGGTGCTCCGACCGCGATCGTCTCGCCGGCTTCGGCGTGCAACGACGTGACCGTGCCGGCGTACGGTGATGGCAGCTCCACAACTGCTTTCGCTGTCTCGACTTCGGCGAGCGTCTGGTTGAGCATCACGGTGTCGCCGGGCTTGACCATCCACTGCACCATCTCGGCCTCGGTCAGGCCCTCACCCAGATCGGGCAACCGGAATTCCGCGTTCATCGCTGAGCTCCTGTCGTTTCGGCGGCGTCACTGAGGCTGTTCGGACGCTCCAGCACGCGATCGACGGCGTCGAGGATGCGGTCGAGGTCTGGCAGGTGGAACTTCTCAAGCTTCGCCGGCGGATACGGAATGTCATGTCCGGTGACGCGCACGGGAGCCGCCTCGAGGTATTCGAAGCAGTACTCGGTGATGCTCGCGATGATCTCGGCGCCGACGCCGGCTTCTCGAGACCCCTCGTGCGCGACGACCACCCGGCCGGTGCGGCGCACCGCGGCGGCAACAGTGTCGTAGTCGACGGGCGACAGCGAACGCAGGTCGATGACCTCCAGAGAGATGCCTTCGTCCTCGGCAGCGGCCGCCGCATTCAATGCGGTGCCGACCATGGCTCCGTACGTGATGATCGTGGCATCCGTTCCCGGACGCACGATGCGGGCCAGTCCCATCGGCGGCGCGTCGGCGAGGGGCGCGTCGAGATCGACTTCGCCCTTCTGGTGGTACAGACGCTTGGGCTCGAAGAACAGCACCGGGTCATCGCTGGCGATCGCCTGGCGGAGGCAGCGGTAGGCATCTTCCGGGTCGGACACGGCGATGACACGAAGCCCGGCGGTGTGCACGAAGTACGCCTCGGGCGACTCGGAGTGATGCTCGGCTGCACCGATGCCACCCGCCCACGGAACGCGGATCGTGATCGGCATCTTGACCCTGCCCTGCGTGCGGTAGTGCAGCTTTGCGACCTGCGAGACGATCTGATCGAAGCCGGGGTAGATGAAGCCATCGAACTGGATCTCAACGACCGGACGATACCCACGGAAGGCCAGGCCCACCGCGGTTCCGATGATGCCGGATTCAGCGAGTGGAGTATCGACGACGCGCTTCGCGCCGAACTCATCGAGCAGCCCGTCGGTGATCCGGAACACACCTCCGAGCGCGCCGATGTCCTCCCCCAGCAGAACGACCTTGTCGTCGTCGCGGAGAGCCTGACGGAGACCGGCGTTGAGCGCCTTGCCCAGAGTCATCTTGGTCTTCGTCATCTCACGCCGCCTCGTACGCGGCGAGGTACGCCGCGAACTCGTCGCGTTGACGCTCGAGCCCCGAGTGCGGCTCGGCGTACACCCCGTCGAAGACCGCCAGCGCCGGACGGGTGACCATCCCCAAGCAGGCGGCGCGCATGTCGCGTGCCACGGTGTCTGCTTCAGCCTGCACGGCATCCATGTGATCCTGCGACAGCTCACCTGCTGCACGCAGGTGCGCCTCGAGTCGCGAGATCGGGTCGCGGCGACGCCACTTCTCGAGCTCGGCCTCATCGCGGTAGCGCTTCGGATCGTCGGCTGTGGTGTGCGGGCCCATCCGGTAGGTGACGGCCTCGATGTAGGCGGGCCCCTTGCCGGTGCGCGCGTGGTCGAGCGCCCACCGCATGGCTGCGACGCAGGCGAGCACGTCGTTGCCGTCGACGCGCATACTCGGGATGCCGAAACCGGGCGCTCGACCGGCGAGCGGGAACTGCGACTGCAGTCCGACCGGCTCCGAGATCGCCCAGTGGTTGTTCTGACAGACGAAGACCACGGGAGCCCGGTACGAAGCGGCGAAGACCATCGCTTCGTTGACGTCCCCCTGGCTGGTAGCGCCGTCGCCGAAGTAGGTCACCGCGACCTCGTCTGCACCGTCGTACTGGATGCCCATCGCGTAGCCGACGGCATGCAGCGTCTGTGCGCCGATGATGATCTGCAGCGGCGCGATGCGCAGCGCGTCGGGGTCGTACGCCGCGCCCTCTTCGCCTCGCCACATGCGCACGTAGTCGCCCGGGTCCGCTCCCCGTGCGTACATGACGCCCGTCTCGCGGTAGCTGGGGAACACGTAGTCGCGATCCTGCAGCGCGCGGCCAGTGCCGATCTGCGCGGCTTCCTGCCCGTTGCACGGCGCCCAGAGGCCGAGTTGGCCCTGGCGCTGCAGCGCAATGCCCTCGGAGTCGATGCGGCGCACGACGACCATGTCACGATGCAGATCGCGCAGCGTCTGGAAGTCGACGTCCTGGATGTACGGATCGAGTTGCGGGTTCGGCATCCGCGTTCCGTCTGGCGCGATGATGCGCTCAGTCAACTCGAGATCGTTCTCGGTATCGACGATCGGTGTGGTGTGCGGTGACATCTGCGTCCTCCTGACGTGGCGGCCTTCGTGGGGCATGCACGGCTGTGCCGACGGCTTCGTCGGGCTTAAGGAGATCGTACGTCGACCTGACACGTCGCTCAACCATGTCTGCGGCGGTTGAGCATGTTGCGCAATTCACACCCATGGAGCACTGCTATCGTGTGGCACTATGCCCGCTCTTGACCGCATCGATCTCGAACTGCTCACAGCTCTCTCCGAGGACCCCCGGACGACCGTCGTTGCACTCGCTGAACGGCTCCGCCTTTCGCGCAATACGATCCAGGCGCGCCTGGCCCGACTGGAGCAGACGGGGGTCTTTGAATCGTATGAGCGCTCGTTCTCTGCCGAGGTGCTGGGCTTTCCGCTGCAGGCGTTCATCAGCATCGGGGTTAGACAGACCGAGTTGCCGCGGATCATCGGCGAACTCGCCCGGGTTCCAGAGATCGTGCAGGCTCACGGGCTCAGCGGAACGATCGACCTATTGGCGCGCGTGGCATGCCGGGACGCCCGTCATCTATTCGATACAGACGCGCGAATCCTGTCGATCGAGGGCGTCGAGCGCACCGAGACATCGCTCGCGATGGGCGAGGTCATCCCCTTCCGGGTTGCCGGTCTCATCGGCCTCGCGCGGCGGGAAGTCTAAGAAACCGTCGGATCGCACCGGCTGCTTCGGCGGGCGCTTCGTAGTGGATCAGGTGGCCGACATCGGCGATCTCTACGAGTTCGGAGTCGGGGAACATCGTCGCCAGACGGCGCTCGGCGTCGATCGGCGTGATGTCATCGCGCTGGGCGGCGATGAGCAGCGTGGGCACATCGATGACTCCTGCGAAAGCACGCACGTCGTGCGACACGCTGGTGATGAAAGCCTCGTGCAGAACTTCGCGGTCGGCGAAGCGGGAGAAGTACGTGTCGTGCTGGTCGTGGATGAAGCGCCGCAGCGCCGCGTCCCGCGTCTTCGCCATGGCAACGCTCGTCACGCGCACGGTGAGCGGATGCCGCAGCAGCGCGGTGCCCAGCTTCTCGGGCAGTCGAGCGCCGAGTGCGTAGTACAGGACCGCGATCCGCGTCAGGACTCCCTTCGGCCCCTCGAGAGCCGGAGCCCCGATCGGGTTGACCAGGATCAGCCGAGGCGTCTCCAGCCCTCCCGCGACCGCGGCTGACGTGACGATCGAACCGAACGAGTGCCCGAGGATGATCGCACCTGGCGCAACGGTGCGGGCGAACTCGCACAGCCAGCCGGTGTAGAGGCCGAGGTCATGCTCACGGCCCGGCACGGGTGGCGTTTCGCCGAACCCCGGCAGGTCTGGCGAGATCACCCGCACACCGGGCAGGTACGCGATCACGGGCTCGAGTCCGTGATGCTCGCCCCGGAACCCGTGCACTGCGATGATCGTCGGCACGTCTTCGCGGTCCGGCCCATAAGCCCAATATGCCGTAGTGGAACCGAGAACCGTGACCTCACGTCGCTCGACAGGAATCTCGCCGAGTCGGGCGGCATAAGGGGATGCGACGGGCATGCCTCGAGTCTACGCGTGCCCAATGTCGGTGCCCGTCCTTATGTTCGAAGAAAGGAAGGAAACATCATGCGAACGTTCACCGACACTCTGCCCTCGATCGAGTGGGACACCCCTGCTCTGCGCTCTCGCCACGAGCATCTCGAACGTGCCGGAGATCGACTGTGGCGCGTCGTCGATGGTCGCGGAAGCATCCGCGGGCACTTGAGGGTCGTCGCTGACCCTCTCGGCATCCGCTACCGGGCTGAGCGGCTACATCTGTTGTCAGGCGGCTTTCGACTCGTAGGCGAATTCTGGGACGCGGACGATGCGGTGGCTGCACTCCGACACTGATCCCGACCGCGGATTGACATCGGCGGCGAAGCCGGGATTCCTCAGCACACTGAGAGACCGGTACCCTAGAACGCACCCCCTCGTAGCTCAATGGATAGAGCAACGGCCTTCTAATCCGTCGGTTGCGCGTTCGAGTCGCGCCGAGGGGACAACAGCATCTTTCCCAGCGAGCGGCAGCTAGAGCTCATAACCACGCGCGGCGTCCGGCACTCCTACCGACGATCACCGCGCCGATAGGATCGACACATGGTTTCTGCGTCTGAAAACGACCGTCTTGTCTGGATCGACTGCGAGATGACAGGGCTCGATCTCGCAGTCGACGAACTCGTCGAGATCGCCGTCGTCATCACGAATTTCGAACTGGAGCCGGTCGACCCGGGTTTTCAGATCGTGATCAAGCCCAGCAATGCGGCGCTCGAGAACATGAACGACTTCGTGACGAAGATGCATGAGGCTTCGGGACTGATCGAAGAGATTCCGCAGGGTGTCTCACTTGCCGAAGCCGAGGAGCAGACGCTGGCGTACATCAAGCGATTCGTGCCGCAGGAGCGCAAGGCGCCGCTGGCTGGCAACACCATCGGCACCGACCGCATGTTCCTCGCCAAGTACATGCAGAACGTCGACCAGTACCTGCACTATCGCAACGTCGACGTCTCCAGCATCAAAGAACTGTCACGCCGGTGGTACCCGCGAGTGTTCTTCCAGGCACCGGAGAAGAATGGCGGTCACCGGGCTCTCGCGGACATCCTCGAGTCGATTCGTGAGCTGCGCTATTACCGCGAGGCGGTGTTCGTCGGCGCGCCGGGTCCCTCCTCTGACGAAGCACGCGAGATCGCTTCCGCCACGGTGTCCGAGTTCACTCCGAACATGTAATAGACTTGAAGAGTTGCCTGCTCCGGTAGGCGCATGGTGGGTATAGCTCAGCTGGTAGAGCGCCGCCTTGTGGTGGCGGATGTCGCGGGTTCAAGTCCCGTTACTCACCCCAAATGGGAGAGGTTCAAACCCTCGACGAGAGTCTCCACTCTCGCGAAGGTCTGAACCTCACCACTTTTCTTTTTCCCGGCACCTGCCGCAGCCGCCCAGTTCAGCGCGTTCGCCTGCTCCTCCGCGTTGCACAGCGACCCGAACGGCCGCTCGTAATCAACCCGGGTCTCACGGGCTTCGTCGATGAAGATCCGCGTGAAGAACGCCTGGTTGCAGAGCCTTCGGTTCGCATCATCACAGCGCTGGTAGATGCCCGCGACGTTCGCGAGTAGCCCGAGCGAGTCGTCGACGTTCGCGCGCGCCGACGCATACTCGTCATGGTGCGCGGCGATCCGGTTCTCGATGTTCTCCAGACCCGCGCCGATGCGATCTTGCTCGATCTTCAACAGATCGAGCGGCACCGCTCCCGCATAGTGCGCTTGCAACACCTTCATACGCTCGTCTTCCAGGCGATCCCTCTCGGTCGCAAGCCGATTGAGTTCCTTCGACTCTGAAGCCATGAGGTGGTCGAACTCGGCGTGCAGCATGCCCGCGAGGCTCTGCCGCATCTCACCACTCACTTGAATCGTCTCGTAGTAGCGCTCGATGAGGTGCTCGACATCCTCGATGAGCATGGCCTGCCGCGTGCACGCGTTCTTGCCGGAGTGTCTGCCCGAGCAAACGAAGTACGGATAGACCTTGCCGTGCCGGTTCCGTGCGTTCGTGATGATGAGCCGTTCACCGCACTGTCCGCAATACACCGTCCCCTTCAAATAGTGGTCGTGCACCTGGGTCGCATCGGCCGCGGACTTGTGCGCATCCAGCACCGTCTGCACCTGATACCAGACCTCTTTCGCCACGATCGGCGTGTGCGAACCCTTGTATGTGACGCCTCCGTAGCGCACGTCGCCCTTGTAGTACGGGTTCGTCAGAATGCGGTGCATCGTCGACAGCGCGATCGGTTTCGACGGCCGCTTCGGCGTCGGTGGACTCGTCAAACCCCGCGCGACGAGTTCGCGATGCAACTGCGTCGTCGTCCACCGTCCCGACGCATACACCTGGAACGCCCACGTCACGAGCTCGGCCCGTTCCGCATCGACGACAACCGTGCGGATCTCGCGGCCTCGTTCGTCACGGATACCGACATTCGTGTAGCCAATCGGGGCGCGGTTCGGAGTGCCACCCTGCGCAGCCTTCTGCGAGAGGCCCTTCACCGTTTCGGTGGCGAGGTTGCGGGAGTAGAACTCCGCGATCGACGACATGATGCCGTGCAACAGCATCCCTGACGGGGTCTCATCGATGTTCTCACTCGCAGACACCAGCATCACCCCGGCGTCACGGAGCGCGAGATGGATCGTGACGTCGTCAGCTCGGTTGCGTGCGAGGCGGTCGACCTTGTGCACGATGCAGTAGTTCACCTGGTGCTCGGCGACGTACTTGATCATCCGCATCAGCTCGGGCCGGTCGGCCTTACGGGCCGACTCTCCAGCGTCGACGAACTCTTCGATCACGGTTGCGCCGAGTTGCTCCGCCTTGCGGCGATTGGCTTGCCGCTGGGCCGGAATCGAGTACCCCTCGTCAGTGCCGCCCTTCTCGGCCTGCTCTTTGGTCGAGACGCGCAGGTAGGTGACGGCGACCGCGCCGCCAGAGGGCATCGAGGGATGCACGAGATCATCGACCGCTTGCCGGTCGGTTGTTGAGGTCGTCATGGCTCTTCTCCGCGTTGGTGGTCCAGAACGTCCACCGCGGATTTGTCAACTGCGAATGTTGATCGTGAGAAGAGCCCGAAGGCTGTAGGACTAGGCCAGAACGGCCACGTTATAAGTGCTCCACACCGAGGTGCAAAGGTTTGGGACCACAACATCCACCTCAACGGCGGACACCCACATTCTACGACGAGGTGCTGGCACTCGCCAGGGAAGTTCGTCTACCGCTGCTCGCCGCGCGGGCCTCCCCCGCGTCTTGAAGGGCGAATCGAATCAGGAGCTGCGTGAGCATCTGCACGTCGGGCTCCGGACGATGCTCACCGCGCACCGACAGACGCCGCTCCTCGCGGCTGCGACGTTCGGTCTTCTTCTCGTATGGGCGAGACATCATTCGTTCACCTCGCCGGTCTCGGGGTCGATGTTTGCGAAGAACGCGTTTTCAGCGGCCTGGCGTCCTGCGACCTGGTCGAGCACGAACTGCACGAAGTCGGCGTCGCGGTCGGTGATGACCTGCTCGACGATCTCCTGCTCGCGCTTCTCGCCGGGCCACGGGACTCGTCGTGTCGGTCGATCCCTATCGCGACGTGTTCCACAGGCTGCCACCCAGTCGCGGAGCCTGCCGCGTGCGTCGGCGAAATCGCGGTGCCATCCGAGTGGGGCGGAGCCGTCTTGGTCTGGGTCGTAGGCGCAGAGCCAGTGCAGGTGGAGTGCCGACAGCTCCCAGAGGAGTTCGGGGTGGCGGTGCCACAGTGGCGGAACCTCTGAGGCGGGAAGGCCGTACTCCAGGCGCAGCCAGTTCACCCAGCGGTTGAGTTCGAGCAGTTCTTGCTCAAGGTCGTGGGCGGTGAGCAGGTTCCAGTTCACTGGGTGCGGTGGCACGGCTGCGGGTTCTGGCTCGAAGTTGGTCTCCGGGACGTCGTCGAAGGAGTCGCCCGGTACGTCGCGGTCATTCATGATCTCGCTCCTGCGGTGTCTCAGCGGCCGAGGGTCGGAGCTTCAGTGCTCGGCCGCTGTCGAGGGGCGTCGAACGCTCGGCTCTGCTCCCTGGACGGCGCTTCGTGTGCCCCGGCGCGGGAACTGCGGTCGACGCTGTACTGCGTGCGCGCGGTGTCGTGGCCGATCTTCTTGGCGACGAAATCTTCGCCTTCGACCTTCTGGCCGTCTCGCTCGTAGGCGTACTCGTGGGCGTATCCCTCGGCGACGAAGCTGTCGCCCTTCGCGAAGCGCTCGTACGCTCGTTCAGCGGTGGCGCGATACATGACGAGGTTGTGGAAGCTCGGTTCGAGCTTGGTGAAGGTGCCGTCGTCTTCACGCCGGAAGTTCTCTTGGCCAAAGCGGGCGTAGAAGCGTGCTTCGCCTCGGTCGGTCTCGGTGAGCTGCGGGTCGCTGGCGATGAAACCAGAGATCGACTGCTGCGTGCGGATAGTCATGGGACTGTTCTCCTGTCTGATGAGGAGCAGCCGACTCAGCTACTCGTACCAAACAGGTGCACTGGAGTGCCCGTGCTGACGGCGCTCTACTCTGCGGTCGACCGTTGTTGCAGCAGCGCTTCGATATCGGCGCGATCGCGCAGCAGCCCTGCGGCGTCCGGCCTCTTCGGCCACGGGTGCAGATCGGTGACGATCGGCGGTGCGGAACGCAGCAGCACGACGCCGGTACCGAATGGCAGGGTGCGAATGCGGTCGGGCGGCATGATCGGCACGCGCCGCACCGAGCGCTGGTTCGTGCGCGACCCGTAGTCGCCGAGGGTCACGGAGTCGGTGAACTCGTCTCGCTCGCCGATGAGGGTGGAGAGGTCTTGGAGGTCGCGGGAGTTGGATGCGCCGCCGAGGACGATCTTGGCGATGCTCGCGTCCCAGATCGCGGCGGCTTGATCCTCGCTCCACTTGTCGCGCGCTTGCGCGAGGGACTGCAACACGGGCATCGTCGTAATCCCAGTACCGCCGCCTTCGGCCATGAGCGTCGGCAGGGACGGGAGCGGTGCGAGGTTGCCGATCTCATCGAGTGCGAGCAGCAACGGCGGATCAAGCCGTGCGCCTGGTGACCGTGCCGCCATGCGTCGGGCGGTCTCGACGAGATCCTCCACGAACGCCGCCACCAGGGCGGCGCTGTTGCCTGCCCCGGCGCCCGTGGCGAGCAGGTACAGGGTGCCCTTGTCGCGGAAGAACGCTTCGGGGTCGAACGGCTCGTCGTCGCCAGGGCTCACGGCGTCGAGCACGCGGGGATCAGCGAGCGCTGCGAGTGCCAGCGAGACGCCCTGCCAGATGGAGTCGCGGGTGCGCGGGTCGGCGTCGATCATCGCTTCCAGCGACTCCGCCCATCCCGTTGCGGCGTGCTCTGACGCGTTCAGGATGGCGACGGCATCAGCAGCGGCAGAGGGATCGAGGGTCCACCGGAACAGCTCCGCAGGTGTGCGGCGGTCGAGGGCCGCGGCATGCAGCATTGCCTGGAGCGCGACCCTGGTCTTGCCCTCCCAGAATCCGTCACCATCGACGCCGCCGTCGGCGAGCCCAGTGGCTGCGGCAAGCCCCGCCGCGCGGATCATGGCGGTGAGCGGATCCTCGCAACCGCGGATCGGAGACCACCGAAGACCCACAGGCACGCCCTCGGCGAGGCGCTGCGGGTCGAACACCATCACCGGGCCGACGCGCATTCGCGCGCGCAGCGTTGCAGTCAGGTTGTCGGGGCGGGTTGAGGTGGTGACGACCCCGCCAGGTGCGTCGAGGATCGCGGGGATCACGACGTGCAAGCCTTTGCCCGATCGCGGTGGGCCAATGAGCAGGATCGAGTCTTCGACGCTTGCCCACACTTCTTTGCCGCGGGCCTGCCCGACCAGGTAGCCGACGTCGGCTGGTGTTGGGTGTTCGAGCGACGGGCGGAGCGTGCCAGCCCGGCGGAGCAGCGCCCGAGCCGACGCGGTCGTCTGCACCTCGTGCGAGGTTGCGGTGCCAGCAAGCTTGCGAGGATCGGTATCGACCTTGCGGGAGTAACGCCTCCACCGCGTCCACGCCCACGCCGTCGCAGCAACGAGTGCACTGAGCATGAAGCCCGCGACCACCCAGTAAGCGATCGAGTCGAGCCCATTGATGCCGAGCGCCGCACCAGGATTACCAGGATTGAAGAGCACACCGACGCCGCCGGTGATCCCGACACCCGGTTGATCGAGGCCACAGAACAACGCGGCGACAGACCCCGCAGCGCGGAGCACGAGTGCGACGCCGAAGAGGCCGATGAGCGCGATCATCATGATGTTCGTCAGCTCGTCGCCCAACGACCCGGTCTGTCGTCCTTGTGCGTTCATGGCAGTCGCTCGGTCACGATTCGGCCCGAGATGTGCCCGATGAGCATCACCTCGGTGGCATGATCCAGGAGCCGGCTGAGGTCGACCACGGCGCGTGCGTCCCCGGTCGCGTTCCCTTCGGCTGAAGTCACCGGGATCGCGACCGTGATGTCTTCGCCAGGAATGAAGCCGCTGCCGCTGATATCCAGCAGCAGCGGTGGCGTACGGCGTCGCTCGCGCCGGGAATGTGGACCTGTTGGCGGCATCAAGTCGGCTTCTTGATCGCCGTGCTTCAGGCGTTTGGCGTGGATGATGTCGGTGAAGACGGTCCCGTCGCTCTCACGCACTTCGATGCGAACGGTGCGCTTGCGCCCCAGAGTGAGTGTATCGAGCAGCTCACCGAACTGCGCCCGAGACCAGGTCTCGGCCGGTGCGGGCGGCGCGAACCCGACCCCGTCGAGCGTTGCGATCACCGCGCCAATCTCACCGACGGTGATGATCGCGAGGGGAATCGAGACGGGAGAAGAGTCGGGCTTGTCGGAGGGATCGTGATGGGTGCTCATGCCTGAGAGGTGCGCACCCGCGCCCGCCCTCGGATCAACTCGTCATGCGACCAGTCGTGTCGAACAGCTCCAGCTCCGCTGGGTGCAGTTGGTGCTGGCAGACGAATGAGCGGTCCTTGATTCGCCAGAGTCCCTGGCCAACCCCGAGCCCTGGGAGGAGTTTCTGCTCCGTGCCGGTGAGGCCGAGGGCGCGCGCGGTGACGCCGAGCTGGTCGGATTCTTGCCGGTAGATGATCCTGGTCTCCGCGTTCGCGAGCAGACTGTTCGCGAGGGACCGCATCGCAGATCCTTGATCGCCGACGTTTTCGAGGTCGGTGAGTTTGTGGAAGATCAGCATGTTCGCGATGCCGTAGTGGCGAGCGAGTCGCCAGTGCGCGTCCATCCGCTTGAGAAGCGCGGGATGCGACATGAGACGCCACGCTTCGTCGTAGATGCACCAGCGTTGCCCGCCGTTCGGATCGAGCAGTGCTGATTCCATCCACGCCGACGAGCAGGTCATCAACACCGAGATCAGCGTCGAGTTCTCTGCGACCCGTGACAGGTCGAGCGAGACCATCGGCAGCGTCGGGTCGAACTCCACTGTTGATGGTCCGTCGAAGAGTCCGGCGAGGTCTCCCGCGACGAGCCGTCTGAGGGCGTGCCCCACCAGTCGACCATCTTCAGCGAGACGGCCGTCTGCATCGGCTGTGCTGCTCGGGTTCAGGATGTGGTCGACAATCATGGGCAGGATCGGCACCGCGTTCGTTCGCACTGTCTCTGTGAGCGCGTTATCTATTGCGGTGTGCTCCAGCGGCGACAGCGACCTTTCGAGCACTGTCTCGGCAAGAGCACCGATGAGGTCCCGGCGGCGGGATGCAACCGTGATGGCCCACGTCGCGTCGCTCATTCCCGATGGCCGGTAACCCTCGTCGAGCGGATTCAGGCGGGTCGACAAACCATGACCAAGCACGATCGCCCGGCCCCCGACGGCTTCCGCGACGGCGGTGTGCTCGCCTTTCGGATCACCTGGCACGTACACGCGGCGTCCGAACGGGAGCGAGCGTGTGTAGAGGCTCTTCGCGAGTGAGGACTTGCCGGAGCCGACGATGCCCGCGAGCACGAGGTTGGGTGCGGTGATGAGACCGCGTGAGTAGAGCACCCACGGGTCGTAGACGAAGGATCCGCCGGAGTAGAGGTCTTGACCGACGAAGACACCGTCAGGGCCAAGACCGCCTTCGGCAAGGAACGGGTAGGCGCCCGCGAGTGTCGCCGAGGTGTCTTGATGTCGCGGCAGCTTGAATCGTCCCGGGGATCGCAGCTGAGCGGGGCCAGGCTCACCGGCATTCGGTAGGTAGATCGTGGCTCGGCGCTCAGCCTGATCCGCTGCATACTTCTCGTGCGCGGCCAGCCGTTCGGCCCGGTGCTGTTCGAGTTGAATCTGCTTCGCTGCGAGCTTGCGTTGCTTGCTCAGTCGGCGCTTCTCATGAGCGGGCGTGACCAGCACTGAGGTGTGGAGCCGTTCTGTGTCATCGCGTTTCACAGCCCGATTCCTCTCGCTCGCTTCACCGCGGCAACGCCCGGATGCTCGAACCACGATGATGGCGACGCTGGCTGCAGTTTGAGCGCATGCGCGTTGCCCAGCTCTTCGTCTGCGAGGGCATCGGCAGGGTTGATCTCGTGGAGGCGGTACAGGCCGACGTGACCGAAGGAGTGGCTGTAGGTCATGTCGTAGTTGCTGTTTCGAACTTCCTGCTCCAGCGGACCCGTGGGAGGCGCGTCGTAGACGTGCCCGTTCTCCATCGCGGCCTGGGTGGTCTCGTCGCCGTAATCCCAGTTCTTCAGGTATCCCAACGCAGCATCGACGCCTTCGTCATCAATCATCTTCAGCACTTCGTCGGCATCCTCGCCTTGCAGGAAGCAGACGCTGACCCAGCGTTGTTCGGCAGCTGGTCGTCGGTCTGGCAGGGATCGCCAGGCGATGCGCCCAGCTGCTGACATCGCAGCATCCATTCGTTCTTCGGCCTGATCGATCAGGCTCGCCGCTTGTCGCAGCGCCTCTGCCGTGGCAAGCGCCGCTCTCGATCCGATCGCATGGTCACCGTCATCGTCAAACGCGCGGGGGCGATTCACCCTGTGGGAGGTGGCGAGCTGCTCAACGACTTGGTGCAGCGACCGCATCCCGGAGAGAAGGTCTCCGAGTACGCCGTACATGTCCTGCGGATTCTCGAACCCCCGACTCGCGTGTGCGAGGCCCCGCAGAGCCTCGGACGCTTCACCGGCGTCGGCGCCGGGATCGTAGAACGTTGGCATCAGTGCACCGCACCTCCGTGAATATCGACACAGAGCAGGTGCGCAACCCCATCCAGCGTCGGATGCGCTCACTAGACTTCGGGCATGGACACCCAACAGCCGAGGGGCGGGAGTGGTGATGGCTGAGACCGGCTTCACTGACTACGAAGCGATCATTCGAGTCTTCGACGGAATGAAGCTCTCGAACTCCAACTACGCAGATGATGCGGTGAGTTCGTTGCTTCGCGACCCAGTCTCGAACACGCTTGAGACGCACGCGCCGATCTTCTTAAAGGATGCTTCCGAAGAGGGCATGAAGAAGGTCGCCGAGGCCGTCAAAGATCTTCCGACAGGAACCAAAGTCATTCTCTTGGCAGGTGCGGTTGTGGTGATCAGTGGAGCCGTGGTTGTCGGCAAAAACTGGGAGTCCATCAGGAGCTGGAGCGTCGGCGCGATCAGCAGGCTGCGACCCCAGAAGGCGCTTGTTTCCCGAGTCTCCGACATCGAAGCCGTTGAGATTGATATTGAGCCTTCGGCTCGCATGGATCTAGTTGACTCTCCTACAGAAGTTGAGATTGCCGAGAAGGAATCGGCAATCAGCCTCACTTCAGCTCAATGGAGGCAACTACTTCAGGGTGCGCTGACACTGAGCTCCTGGGAAGAGCAGATCTGGTTGGTCCTATGCAATGCCGCCATCGAAGACGGGGATGAGAAGGTTCTCGAATGGCAGCGTCAAATGCGTGAGCTGACGCCAGACGAGGCAGCCGCCAGCGTACGTGGAATGATTGAGCAGCACCCAGAGCTTAAAGACGACCAGGCCGTTGCTGAACTCATCAAGATTGTCGTTCGGAGACTCGGGGAAACGGATGGAGACCCGAAATCGCTCGACCTTTGAGCCGTCCAAGCGTGTGAATCGACCTATACGAGTTGCCTGGATTCACACAACCCGGCACAGCGGCAGCGCGGCGGCGGTGAACGCCTGAGCCTGCTGGCCGACGAGCAGGCGGGTCTCGCAAGAGGCTTGAATCGCGGACTGCTCAATCGCAGCGACAGCGGCGTCGAGTTCATCAGCGCTCGCCGCAGAGACGCTGATGAGGCCGGTGTAGCGAAGTACTCCGTGGCCAGCGGTGAGATCGGCCTCCTGCTGGAGCACGTCGTTGAACTCGGCGGTCTGTGAGGCGTCCTCGATCTGCCCGATTCGCTGACGCTGCGCGGCATCGGAGATGTACTCGGTCTTCTTCTTGCGGATGTTGCGGGCGGCCTGATCCGAACGCATCGGAGTGCACAACATCGAGAACGAGCGCTGGATCCCCGTCGAGAGCAACATTGGTGCGAGGAATCCTGGGTAGACCATCGAGCGCGGCCACTCGCTGATCCACAGCACCGCGTGATGTGCCGAGTCAGTGCGAAGCCCCGACCACGACTCGTTCACTGCGACAGGTCCCGCGGTCGCCAGCGACTGTCCCAGCTCGCCGTGCCGCTCCAGACTGGCGGCAACAGCCGGGTCGTATGCCGAACGCAGAATCACCGCGATCTGCCCGCTGCTTAGCCACGCTGAGGGCGCGAGATCTGCTGACCTCAGTGCGGCGACGAGCGTCGCCATCTCCTGGCGCAGCACAGCGGCCCCGCCGCGTACCCCGCCGCCCGCGGTGCGAATCTGCCGCGCGGCAGCACGCATGTCGAGCGAGAGCGACAACGTGGTGGCGTGTCGTTCACCTGCCGGGCCTGCACGGTCGATGAGTTCGGCGTACGTGGTCGAGGCCCAGGTGTCGTCACGGGAGCCGTGCGCGGCCCACCATTCCGCGAGACCGGTACCAGAGTCGGGCAGCGTGCGCTCCAGCACCTGCAGCATCGAAATGCGCCCAGACCTGCAGGCGGTGGCGAGCACACGCCCCCAGGAGGCGACCCGTCGCTCCTGCTCACCGGGGTCGAGCAGCACGAACGCGGGATGCGTCACCGAGAGGACCACGGTCAGTGTGGCTGCCGCGGGGTCGTGGATCATCCCGGCTCCAGTCGCTGGGTCGTCGTACTCGCGGAGCCGAGCCATGTCGCCGGGCAGCGCGAGTGTTCCCACAGGTCGCGGGGCGACGATGCGGCGGCGGTAGAGCAATTGCCCGCCGGTGGTTTTCCACATCCACCAGAACGCAACCGGGATCCACTCGACGATCGGGCGCCGCGCGATGGGTACCCAGGCGAGAACTGCAGCGAGCACCACAACGGGTGCGGCGAAGGCGATGAGAATGCCGCCTCCTGCGTAAAACGCCCACACGATCGACCCGAAACCGATGCTGAGGGTGCTCAACTGCGATACGGAGAGCCCGAGGAGGACACCGCGGCGAGTGAGCCGGGAGAACTTCACCGGCGTGAGTTCAGCGTCAGTTCTGGATTGTGTGCGTGACGACATTTCGGATCATCCCTTCGGCGTGCGCGGGGTCGGTGGTGCGGGCTTTGGCGGTGCAGGGTCAGTAGACGGTGGTCGCGGCTGCGGCACAGAGCGTGCAGGCGAATCAGCCTGCGGCGGCGCAGGCGTAGCGGTCTGTTCCGCGCCGCCAGCGGCGGTCTCGGCTTGGCTCCCGATAGCACCACCGAGCTTCGGACCCGCGGTTGCCGCAGCCTTTGCGACCTCGGCAGCGATGACCACTGCCGCAGCGGGTCCGGCGACCGCGGCTCCGGCACCAGCTCCGCCCGCGGCGGCTCCACCCGATCCACCCACCGTCGATCCGGCCTTGGCCGCCCCGCCCGCCCGTGCCGCCGCGCGGCTTCCTCCTCCAGCGGTGGGTATCGATCCTGCGCCGCCCGAGGGGTCACCTCTGCCGGATCCGCCGCCATCAAGCACCTTCTTCACGCCGTCGCTCTGCGGTTGCGTGGGCACCGGGACGGGTCGGTTGACGGCGTTCTTGGCGTCTTGTTCGGAGCCCATCGCGTGGTACTGGTCGAAGCCGAGGAACGAGATGAACCGGTACACCATGTATGGGGCGAACGCGGCGATGAACAGCAACACGATGCCGTTGATCGGCTCAGTAACGGCGGCGAGATCGACTGCGATGGGCGTGGAGATCTGCGTGATCGCGATGAGGAAGATGACGACCAGGACGAGTTTCGAGACGATCAACGCGATCACGAAGGCTGCCCACTTCCCGATCCAACCCCGGGTGACATCCCATGCAGCTCCGGCGAATGCGATCGGCGCGAGCACGATCGCGACCAGCAGCAGCGCCTTGCGGATGAGCAGGGAGAACCAGACGATGGCGACGGCACAGATCATGAGCCCTGCGAGGAAGATCGTGACGATTGCCCCCACTCCTGGCGCGGCGATGTTGATGGTGCCGAGCCCCGCGGCGAGCAGCATGATCTTGTCGCCCATTGACTCGGTGGTCTCGCCAGCGGCTTGCACGATGCCGATGCAGAGCTGATCGACGATCTCAAGGGTTGTCGCGGTGAGTGTGATCACGACAAACGAGCCGAGGATCGCCTTTGCGGCGCCGAGCGCAGCGCGTGAGAGCGCGGAGGGCTCCCTGCGGATGAGACCGAGGATGAGTTGGAAGCAGAAGAACAGCAGCACGACGAATACGCCGATGCCGAACAGCAAGTTGTAGACGTCGAGGTATCCGTCCGTGGTGACGTCAACGAGCGTTGTCGAGTCGAAGACCTGCCACATTCCATCGAGCAGCCATCCGGCGGCTTGCCCCATTGTGGAGGCGAGCCAGTCGAACGGTGCCGAGATGAGAGACGCGGCGGCTTCACCGGCGGTGTCGCAGACGGTCGAGATGATCGGGATATCGCAGACACTCATCACGTGCCACCTTCGGGTCTTTGAAATGTGTGCGTCAGACCTGCTGGCCGACGCCCCAGAAGAAGTTGATGAGCGTCACTGCCGCACCGCATAGCACCGCGGCACCGCAGGAGACGAGTACGCCGACTTTGCCGCGCGACGCCAGGTGCGGGTTGGACGAGTTCGATCCGAATCCCCACACGATCGCGGACACGATGAGCGCGAGGACGCTCAGGATCAGCCCGACCGTCATGACGGCGCCGACGATGGTGCGCAACTGCGCGATCCCCGGCAGACCGGAATCATTCGGCGTAATGTCGATCTCCATCGGCACCAGGGCGGGAAGCTGTGCGGCAACTTCCAGCAGCGTTGAGGCGAGTTCGAACACGACGTGCTCCTTGCGATTAGCCCGCCACGAGGACGGAAGCGAAACAGGGTCGCCAGCAAGGTGCGCAGCAGGTTCCGGCGGCGCGCGTGGACTACAACTGCTCGCCGATGCCGATCAGCCAGTTGATCCAGGCGACGCCGCATCCGGCGAGCGCGGCTGCTCCGAGCGCGACAAAGACGCCGCCCCGTCCCTTCGCTGACATGCCGGGGTTGCCGGTCGAGGTGGCGATGGCCCAGATGATCGCGCAGATGATGATCATGAGGACAGCGACGATCAGGATGATCGTCAGCAGCGCGCCGACGAAGACCTTGAGGTCGCCGATGCCTCCGAGGCTGTCGAAGTCAGGGAACACGTTCATCTGGTGCCTCCGGCTTCGCAGTTGGATGGGCCGGTCGTCGCCTCGGGCAGGTTCGCAGCCTCGTGGTCGTTCAGCCAAGCGGCGGGGTCAATGGCGGTGCCGTTGGTGCCGCCAGGGCGAACTTCGAAGTGCAGATGAGCGCCCGTCGAGTAGCCAGATGAACCGACATCGCCGATGTGTTGGCCCGCGACAACGGGCTCGCCCGCGGTGACATGGATGCCGGTCTGCCACATGTGCGCGTAAGCGGTCGCGACCGTCTCGTTATCCAGCTGATGTTCGATGACGATGAGTCCGCCCCAGTTGTCGCTGAACTCGGCGACGGTGACGACGCCATCTACGGCGGCAAGGATCGGGGTGCCATCAGGGGCAGCAAAGTCCAAGCCGTGATGCGTCGTCTGCTCACCGGAGATCGGGTCGATACGCGGCCCAAAGTCGTCTGATTGCACCCAGGTGCCTTCTGGTAGCGGGAACACCACTTTCGACGACGTGTTCGATGCGTTTGAAAGCGAACCTGCGGGAGTAGTCGCCGATGCCGAAGCACCACCAGTCGTGAGCGTCACGAGGATCTCCTCGGCGACCGGCGCGTAATTATCGTACCGTTCCGGGTAGGCCGAGACTTCGACGGCTTGCGCGACTTCGCCGAGCCCCATCGACTCCCAGCCGGGAATGTCGAGGAGCCCTCGCGGTGACGGATAGTTCGGCCCCGTCGGCCGGCCGAAGAACGCCGCAACCTGGTACTCCGGATCCATCAGCTCGGCGACCGTGCCCCAGCCAGACTGCGGGCGCATCTGGAACAGGCCGAGCGAGTCGTTGTCGGACCCGTTGCCGTCGTTTGGGTAGTCGCCGGATTCTGGGTAGGTCCCCGTGTTCGCAAGCATCCGTAGCGTCGACTCGGTCAGCGCCGCCATCAACGAGATCTTCAACGCATCTCGGTTGACGCCTTCGATCTTCGAGCCGACGGTGATGATGGTCGCCGCGTGTGTGAGCTGCCGCTTGTTAAGAGTGAATGTGTACCCGTCCGCCGTGGTGACTTGCAGCGAATCGGGGACGTTCCGCACGCTGACCCCACTGCCGCTGACCGTGCAGGCGGCGAGCGCGGCGGTGTTCATCACGAGCCCAATGCTTACGAGACCGAGCGTCGGCGCGAGGAACATCAAGGCGAGGGCGCCGATGGCGAGCTTCTTCAACACGATGCCCTCCTACCTGAGTGGGCTGCCGAGTTGCGAAAGCCGCAGCAGGTAGCAGGGGTCACCGTCCGGTGGGCAAGCGAGGAACACCGTGAAGGCGACTGGTGCGGTGAGCACTTGCGGTACGTCGTTCCAGATGCCGTCGCGGTGTCGTACGCCGTCGATCGTGTACGCGATCGCGCCGGGTGGGAGCTGGCCGGGCTGGGCTTGTGCGACTGCTTCGCTCCACGCGTCGGGTACAGCGATGTTGTCGATCGTCAGGTACTGGGTGGTGGCGTATTGGCGCAGCTGCACCCATGCTTCCCGGCTGGGCAGATAGGTCGCGATGTCGGCGGCGAGTCCGGCCTGCTCGGTGCCCGAGGGATCGCCGACATCAAGAATCGCTGAGGTGTAGTCGAGTGGCATCAATCCAGCTCCGGTGTCCCAGGTGAACAGCGCCGCAGCGACGCGGCGTGCGAAGGTCTCCGGGTTGCTCGTGGGCAGGATCCGCGGCACTTGAGGCCGCGAAGGAGTCTCGGGTCGCGGAGATGCCGTCGATGACGGCGCAGGATCGCGATGAACTGGTGCCATCTCGCTGTCGGTGCCGCTGAGGAGCCCATAGCCGCCCACAGCAACAAGGGCGAGCAAGATCACTCCGCTTACGATCATTGCGATGAGCTTGCGGCGCGTCCTGGGATCAGCTGAAGTTCTCATGCCCAGCAGGTGCACTGCAAGATCCGAGCGCTCGCCGCCGCCTCAGATAGCGCGCAGTCGCGGCGGAGCTTCGTTCTCAGCGTGCAGTTGGTCGAGCGCTTCGCGCAGGTGGTCGGCGAACTGGCTCCATCGCTCGATAGCTGCGAAGAACATGTCGGCTTCAGCTTCGGTGAGTTTCGCTGCAATTGCTATGGGATCGGTACTTGCGCAGAGCCCTCCGAGTTCGGTCCAGGTGATGACGAACGCTCGTACCGTCATCGGCTCGATGGCGGCGGGGGCGTCCGCACCGGGGGTGCGTCGTTTCGGCTTCTTGCCCGCCTTGATCTCGGCGAGCTTCTCTTCGGCCAGCCGGTGCAACAGGACGTCGCGATCGGCCGTCGCAGCGGCAACGAGTTCTCGAGTTCGCACCCAGCGCGGGTGTACCGGTGCGCCGTCGCGAATCTCGTCGAGAAACTCCTGCGCGACCTGTCGCAGATCCTCTGACTGCACTGAGTCCTCGGCAGTTCGTTGGATGAGGTTGATCTCTTCGAGCCGTGTGTATGACGACGTGCCCGTGATCATCTCTGCCGCCTGACGACGGGCCGAACCCAATGGCGTCTCCAACGGTCCTGCCGATTCGGCATGACCGTTCCACCTGGGCTGATGCTCCGTCGACAGCTGGGTTGCAGCCTTCCGCTGTGCCGCATCCTCGGCGAGCAGCGCCTTCATCTCCCGATACAGCGCCGCCGCTTCCAACTGCGTGAGCGGCTTGTGGAGCACATTGTCGTCTTGCTCCGCGAGCATGTACCCGAGCGACGTCGAGATCCCCGAACGCACCCACACCCGAACCTCGGTCCAGCCAAGTTGCTTGATGGCAGCCAGGCGCCGCGCACCACACACGAGTACGCCGTCGGGTGTGACCGTGATCGGCTGCAGGAGCCCGTCACGGTCGATCGACTGCGCGAGGGCCGCGATGTCGCCGAGGTCGTTGCGATGGCGCCGCCCAATATGGATCGACTCGACAGTTCGAGTGACGGCGCCGTTCCCCTGCTTCTCGTCCATGACAGGTCATCTCCGCCGCCCCGGCGCGGCGAGTGCGATCTGGAAGACGAGCTCCTCGTCGTGCAGCAGCGACTGCAGCGTTTCACCGAGCAGGAGCCGGAGCAGCACTCCACGCCCGGCTGCGGTGGCTTGCAACGCAGGATGGGTGTTCCCGAGGATCGCCCGCTGCAGCGCGGACCACGAGTGTGCGGGCAGGTCCAGCAGTACGAGTGCATGCTTGTCGCGGCGCAGCGACTCGTAGGCGCTCGCCCGATTCCCGGCACGTTCGGTAGCCTCGCAGACCCGATCGATTCCCAGTCTGGCGACATCCTCGGGCCAGTCGAGCAGCGTGAACAACCGCACCGCATCGGCGATCGCGGCGCGAGCTGACGACGCCGAAGAGAGTTCGTCGTGAACCTCATCGATCTCCGGTTCGTCGTCAATGTCGACATTGTCGGTCACGCGGAACGCCCGGTGGTAGTCCGACAGCGGGTTCTCGCGATCGGAGATGCGCTCGGGATCGTGCAGTGCGGAGAACTGCGGTCGGCGTGCTTGGTTCGTCGAGCAGAGCAGCCCTTGCCCGCGTTCCTCAGCGATGCAGGTGACTTGTACGCCGCGGGTGATGACCGCCCAGGGATCCTTCGCTTGGCGAGTCGCCTTTGCACGCATGACCTCGAATGCAGCGCTCGCCGCTTCCCAGGGGTCGAGTCCGTGCTTGCGCGCGAGCGCCGCGTACTTGTCTGCGGTGAAGGCCATGAGATCCGCAGCAACCGGGTCGTGCTTCCACGCGCTCGACCCCTGCTGGTGCAAACGAGTGAGCACACGGCGCAGGCCTTCACCCGTGTTGAAGTCTTCGGCGGGTTCGGTGACATTCGATGTCGATGTGGTGCGCATGGTGGGATACCTCCTGGCAGGCAGGTGCGCACTCGCTCCCACGACGGGAGTGACCGTGTTCGCGCGCATAGCCAACCTCCTGGAGTTCCGGTGGTCAGCGCATGCCGACCGCACCCCGATCGACACCGCGCTCGGCACTCCCGCGGCCAAACGCCGACAGGGGCGGGAGACGACGTGCGCGATCGCCAATCACGTGCAGGCGATCGGCGGTGGCCCCGCGCGCTCTGCGAGCGAGTTCCTGCTGGAAGTCGATCCCGGCACCGGCAACTCGGGAACCACCGCGCGCGAGGAGGTCTGTGGGCCGCACCCACTCCACCCCGCGTGCTCGCGCGGCAGCAGGATCCAACGGGTACCCATGGCGGTGACGTCCGATCGAGGCGGCTTCAATCGCCTCCGGCGTACCTTCGGTCCCGGCCACGTCACCGGCAAGGCCATCGCGACGGCGGTCGTATTCTTCGGCACTCATGTTCATGGCTCCTCTTCTGGGTGCGTCTTGCTGAGTAGGTGGGAGTTCGTCGTCGAAGTCGTCTCGATAGCTGGCGCAGGGGCATCCTCGTCTGAGATGAGCCAGCGGCCAATCGTCGAGGGATGCACGTTGAGTTCGCGGGCGATCCGCTTGTTCGTCCACCCGCTGCCGCGTAACGCGGCGGCCAGCTCGCGACGATCCGGCGACACCAGCGCCTCGGCGTCCAGTTCGGTTGCCGGATCGGGATCGGGATCGGAGTCTGCGGCAGGGGCGGATACTGCGCTGGTGAGGATGACCGTGAGATGTGTGATCGCGAGCAGCACCACCGGCGGCACTGCGGCGACGGCACCAGCGAGGACGCTGGGAACGTCCGCGTCGGCTGCGATCACCGCGTGGATCGCATTCGCGGTGACGGAAACGACAGCACCGCCGATCAGGAGTGCCCAGGGATACCAAGCGGAGCGGTTGCCAGCGAGCGCGACGACTGCGACTGTGGCGACGACGATGATCCCGTCGATGATCAACGGCCACGCCCAGGCTTGCCCTACTCCGATGCCGGAGCGCCTGGCGAGGTCGGCGAGAGAAGTGAACGAGAGCCAGAAGGCGCCAGCGGCAATAAACACAGTGCCCGCCACCGCGGTGACGACAGCCCAGCGGCGACTCGTCGAGATGGTGTTCATGCCAGCACTCGTGATTGTGAATTGCACGGTGGCGCCCGGTCCGGTTGCGGAAGCGATGAAGCCCGAGCCCCGCTCGGCTGCGAGCCATGGACGGAGCGGTAGGCGGAGCGCACGGTCGTCGAGATCTCACGGTCGGTGAGTCCGGCCGAGCCGCCCGCCACGGTGAGCGCTTCGAGCGCGCTGCCTGCCGGAACATCGTGCTCGGCCATCTTGCAGGCCGCCCAGAACAGGCCGTGGTTTCGTTCGCCCTCTTGTCGCCGAGCAACCCATGCAGCAAGGCGCTCCACTGCGAATGGCTGATCAATCGCAGGATCGCTCCGATGGATCGCGGGCTGCGGGTCGAGGAAGTCGCGAAGCCGCTCGGCATCGAGCATGAAGCGCTGCTCCGAGTTGATGCGATCGATCACGTAGGCGGTTCGTTCACCTTCGATCATGCGGGCGGAGGGCGGGACGATGATGTAGCCGCCGTCGCCGCGGAAGTCGATACCGGCGCGCGCCGCTTGCCACGACCGCTGCTGATCCGACGACGACGCGTGGAAGTAGAGGTGTAGACCGCCGGAAGGCGATCGCACCGTCATCTCCCACCCGGCGACAAGCCCGGCGACGTGCGCCCGGTTGAGCGCGTCGTAACCGTTGACCTGGCCGTGTACATCAACGTCGACGACCACGACACCCGACGTCTTGCCGGTCGGGATGGCGAGATTCGCGCGAGGGTGCGCACTCCACCACGACCTGAGTTGCCCGGGATCGGCCGACGCATCATGGAACCCTCGCCGAGTCAGCGGCCGCTTGCTTTCAGCGGCGACCGGAAACACGGGCACGCCCGCAGCAGCCAACACGAGCGCGGTCTGCTTCGATGTCGCTGTACCCGGCATCCGCGCCATGACCGATGAGAAGGCGCTGTGCACGGCAGTCATGCGATGCTCCGCACCTCAGCCCGAGCGGGATCGTGCCGCGAGGATGCCGTGGCGCCCACGGCGGACGCGATCCTGCGTTCGGGAGGCTGCCGTTCCGCGCTCGCGCGGGCCGGGACATCTCGTTGCAGCCCCGGCGGAGTACCGGTGCCGAGTTGGTCGGTGTCGAGCTGATCGAGAATCTTCAGCGCGATCGCACGCACCCGCTCTCCGGTGGTCTTGACGACATCGGCGGGTTTTTTCCCGTCGACCTGCGCGGCCCAGGTGGTGACGTACGGGATCGTGTAGCTACTGGTGTCCATGCCGTGCGCGGCGCCGATCATGAGTGCGACCGACTCGGCCTCAACTTCGCCAATGCCGCGATGCAGGCGCACGTCGACGCTCTCGGGGTCGTGCATAAGCACATGCCCCAACTCGTGCGCGAGCGTCTTCACCCGTGCCGCATCATCCATGTCCGCCCGCACCAGCACGGTGCGCTCGCCGTAGTTCGTCACCCCGTTCGCACCATGGATCGGTCCGCGCTCCACCGCGACCTGATCGACCTCGATGTGCGCCCGGCTGCCACCGCGAACGATTTGCTTGATGGCATCACCAAGTTCCGCCCGCATGTCGTGCATTTCTCAGGGCACAGCAATGAAGACCTCGTGGTGTTCGAACACGAGAATGACGCCCCGCACCATGGACATGTCGTCACTGCGCGTGCGTTCTCACGGGCGATCGCAGCGACTGACGAACCCCCGCTGCTGGTGCTACTCAATGCCTGCAAGTCGGCGTCTCAGATTCACCAACTCGTCGCCGAGGTTGTGCCTTTTGCGATCGGGATGGCTGACAGCATTGAGGACGGCGACGCGATCAACTACGCCGCTCAGTTCTACGCGTCCATCGCGAACGGGCAGTCCATCCGGTCGGCCCATTTGGCCGGTCAGGCGGCTTTGGAGCTTGCTGGGCTGAACGGAGCCGAGTTGCCGACGCTCGCATCAGCCGCCGACGCAGATTCTGGGAGCACCTTCCTAGTCAAAGTTGCCGAGTAGCGCAGGAGGCACACCGATGAGTACCGAATGGCACGGCGTCGTCGACACCGAAGCACTGAAGGCGAGCTACGTGGAGAACGTCGATCTCGTTGCCGACGCGGCGAAAGCCGGGAGCTGGACGGAAGTCTTGAGGCTTCTGGACTCGGATGACTGGCTGACGCCCAACCACTGGCGGATCAGCGGGAGATCCTGGTTCACGCCGCTGCACCAGGCCGCGTGGCTGGGTGCACCGGTAGACGTCGTGGAGCAGCTTATTCAGCGGGGGGCGTGGCGGTCGCTCAGGAACGCCGACGGCGATCGTCCGCTCGATATCGCTGAGAAGCGCGGCCACCCTCATCTGTTGGATCCGTTGGGCGTGCGCGCGACCGGAGAATACGAGCAGCGAAAGTATGCTGCGTGGGATCGGCATTTGGCTGAATTGATTGCAGAGCGCACCCAGAGGCTTGACCCGGTGAGGTTCCGACAAGTGCCTACCGAAGTCATTGCCCTGGAACAGCTTGAGAGCTTGTGGTTCGACTACCCGGGCATGTACGGCGGGTTCGGCATGTCGATCCACAGGGATCGGCTTTTCGTCGAGTGAACCGCACTGGGTTTGATGGAGACTGACGTTATTTGATTCCCAGCAGCCGGTCGGCGGCTGTTGGGCCAGCATAGAACGCTTCCTCGAACTCCGCGGGCGGGATGTCGCCGAGGTAGCCATGCAGGCGTTGCGTGTTGTGCCAATGCACCCAGCCGAGGGTCGCCAGTTCCAGGTCCTCGACCGTCTTCCACGGACCGGATCTGGCGGGTCCGCGGACGAGTTCGGTCTTGTAGTAGCCATTGACTGTCTCGGCGAGGGCGTTGTCATAGCTGTCCCCGACGGTTCCGATCGATGGTGTCGCACCGATCTCAGCGAGGCGTTCGCCGTAGCGAATCGACGTGAATTGAGACCCGGCGTCGCTGTGACACCGCAGATCCTCGTGATGGCGGCCCCTTGACCAGCGGGCCATCTCGATCGCGTCGAGAACCATCTCAGTGCGCATATGTGACGCGCACCGCCACCCCACGATCATCCGACTGAACGCGTCAACGATGAAGCAGACGTAGGCGACGCCGGCCCAGGTGGGAACGAACGTCAGATCGGTAACCCAGAGCCGGTTCGGTGCGGATGCGGTGAACTCCCGCTTCACCAGATCAGGATGCCGAGCCGAGGTCGGATCGGGCCTGGTCGTCTTCACCCGCTTCGACCGGATCGCTCCCTCGATACCCGCTGCCCGCATGAGCCGGCCCGTCTGATCCCGGCCGATCTCAATCCCCGCCCGGCGAGCCGCTTTCCAGAGTTTCCGGACCCCATAGACGCGATAGTTGTCTTCCCAGAGAGCGACAAGCTCAGGGGTCAGGACGGCGTCACTGATCGACCGCGCCGACGGGGCACGGTCTTTCGCGGCGTAATACGTGCTCGGAGCTATCTGCAAGAGGTCGCAGATGGGCTCGACTCCAAGCGGGCGACCCTCGATGACGTCGTTCTTGTTCGCGTCGATGAACGCGACTATTTCCGGTGTTGGCGGTCGAGCTCCGCCCCGAAGAAAGACGCCGCCCGCTTCAGAATCTCGTTGGCCCGCCGCAACTCGCGAACCTCCTGCTCAAGCTCTCGCATCCGTCGCGCCTCCGCCGTGGTCACCCCGGCAACGTGACCGTCGTCGACGTCTGCTTGCTTGACCCAGCTGCGGACGGACTCGACCCCGTAACCGAGCTGCGTCGCCACGCGCTGCACCGTCCCGTGATCGGTCCCGAGCTCCGCTCGCAACCTCCTGACCATCCGCACCGCAGACGCCTTCTCCTCCGGCGAATACCGACGCCCCGTCGACCCACCAGGTCCCTGCTTCGACACCATGACTCCATCCTCGTTTCCAAGGTCAAGAGCCTCCAACAAACCCAGGGCGGTTCAGTGGGCCAATCGCTATCGCCCGGAATGAGCGCTCGAACGCCCGATTGCTGCGCATGGTCGATGCGCGCGGTCAGTTCCTTTGTGCCTGGCGCGCTGAGGTGGTCGCGCCAGGCCTGCGCGTCCACCGGGCTCAGCCCGACCACTGCACCGTCGTGCTCAGCCAGCCAAAGCGTCTCGACCGCGCCCAGCCTGGACAAGATACGTCCTGTCACCGGGTCATTGGGCTCGACGAGCATCGACAGCACCATCCTCGCAGTGCGCTCGTCGCTCGCGACATCAATCAAGCTGGCCATCATCGGTTCCTCTCGACGCTCGTTACCGACGAGGTGCGCTGACCGCTTCAGGGGCTGGCAGCCATCCCGGAGACCGGCGTTCGACAGCAGTTTCAGCGAGTCGTCGAGGTTCGCACGGGCATCAGCGTAGTGGCCGTGGTGAGCGTTGATCCGGTGCTCGATGGTCTCCAGCGACGCAGTGATCCGGTCCTGCTCCTTCTTGAGCAGGTCGAGCGGGATGGCTCCGGCGTAGTGAGCTTGGAGCAGCTTGTGCTGCTCGCCCTCGAGTTGGGTTCTTCGTGTCGCCAGGCCAGTGAGTTCGGCGGCTCCTGCTGGCGTGATGCACCGGTGGGTGCGCTCGAGCAGCGGGATCACGTGGTGAAACGTCACCGATGAGGAGGCGATACCGTGCAGCAGCAGCACTGTCGGGCCTCGCCGCGTTCCTCGGCGATGTGCAGCACCGGCATGCGGCGAAACCACCTCATCCGACGCAACGTCGAGCGGATCTCGCCCGCTACGCCCGCATGGGCCACCGGAGGATCCGCGGGTTCTCCCACGGCTGCCGGGTTCGGGGCGGCGTGCGGCGTCCGGTGTCCCTGGATGTCGGAGCTCATGCGCACACCCGACTGTGACGACCCTCGTTCAGGTACTCGTGGATCTGCCGGACCACACTGGCGCCCTCACCCACAGCCGAGGTCATTCGCCTCACAGACCCGTGCCGCACATCGCCGATAGCGAAGACCCCGGGGATGGTGGTCTCCAAAGAGAAGCGGGGGCTTCCTTCCGTCCGCACGCCGGCCAGCTCCGCCTCCGCGCCGGTGAGGATGTACCCGTCGGGATCGCGTGCCACATCGACCTTCAATCCCGTCGTCGCCGGAGCGGCGCCGACGAAGACGAACATGTGCTCCACGCGGAGCTTCTCCAGCACGTCACCGTGACGGACTGTGACCGCTTCCAGATGGTTGTCGCCGTGCGCTTCCACGACCTCCGAGGACAGCATCACATTGATACGGGGGTGATGTTGGATCTGGTCCACCAGGTATCTGGACATTCCCGCTCCCAGGTCCGCGGCGCGTACCACAAGGTGCACACGGGAGGACGTGCGGGCAAGAAACAGCGCGGCCTGGCCGGCCGAGTTGCCGCCGCCGACAACAGCGACAGGTATGTCTACGCACATCCGCGCTTCCTGCGCTGTTGCCGCGTAGAACACGTTCGAGGTCTGGAACCGGTCCAGCCCCGCGGCCGGAAGCGAGCGGTATCGCACCCCGGTGGCAAGGACCACCACATCTGAGGTGACCTCCCTGCCATCTTCGAAGATCACCCGGAAGCGGTCCTCATCCTCCACGACCTCCCGGACCGTGGTCGGGATGTCCAACGTGGCACCGAACTTGCGCACTTGCAGGAGGCTGCGGTCGGCGAGCTCAGTGCCGGAGATTCCGGCGGGAAACCCCAGATAGTTCTCGATCTTCGCTGACGTTCCCGCCTGCCCGCCGGTGGCGACCGCGTCGCACAGGTAGACCGACAACCCATCGGAGGCTGCGTACACCGCCGCGGCAAGACCAGCCGGCCCAGCGCCGACGACCACCACATCGCAGGTGGCCGGTGGGGCGGGCGGGCGCATCCCCAACTCGTCGGCAAGCCGTGCCGGGGTGGCACCCAGGACGGTGCGCGAGCCGCCGAGGATCACCAGCGGGAAGTCGGCGACGGTGGCGCCGAGCTGACGGACCAGCCCCTCCGAATTCTCGTCCTCATCTAGGTCCACCAGCCGGTGGGGCAGCCGGTTTCGTGCGATGAAGTCCAGCAGATCCCGGGTCTGCGGGGAGAAGCAGGAGCCGACGACCCGCAGGCCCGCTCCCGCCCCGATGGCCAGGGAGCGGCGGATGAGGTAGGCCCGCAGGATGATCTCACCCAACAGCGGGTCCGAGGTGACGATGGCCTCCAGCTCATCGACGGGCACCTCCACCACCTCGGCGGCGCCGATGGCGGAGACGACCACGAAAGACGGCTGTCCTTCCAGTAACCCGACATCCCCCACGAACCGGCCGCGGCCGTGCACCCCGACCGCCAACGACTCATCGGATTGACGCGGATCCGCCGCAAGCTCGGTGTCCGCCGTCAGCAGGTGCCCTTCCAGGACGACATAGAGGGAGGACGGGTGCTCGCCGGGCTGGATGAGAACCTCCCCGTCGGTGAGTGTGCGGCGCTGCCCTCGTACGAGCAGCACCGCGATCTGCTCGTCGCTGAGCCGCGGGAAGGCGCCGATGGTGTCAGGCGTCTCGGCCTGAGCGACCTGGCGGCGGTTGGCGGCGGGCGTGTCACTCATAGGTACGCTTCGTCCACGTAGCACCAGCTCCAGTTCTCCCCCAGCTCCAGCGACCGCACGATGGGGTGCCCCGCCGTGAGCGCATGCGTGCGGGCGTGCCGCATCGGGGAGGAGTCGCAGCACCCGACCTTCCCGCAGGTGCGGCACATCCGCAGGTGCAGCCAGGGCGTGCCGGCCGCCACGCAGTCCTCACATGACCCGGGTGTCCGGGGACGGACCGGGCGGATGAGCGCGACGTGTAGGTCGACATATCTTATGGGGCAGCGCCGGCCGAGTCAGCCTTCTTCTGCAGCGCCTCGTCCACCCAGCGCAACGTCCGGCGGGGCGGCTCCGGATTGGCGGGAGAGCACGTTCCCTTGGTTGAGGATGAGCAGAGTCGGCACCGCCTGGACGGAGAACTTGCGGGCCGTCTCCGGGGCGGCGTCCACGTCCACTTTCACCAGCTTGAGCTTGCCGGCACGTTCCGTGGCGACCTTCTCGAGGGCGGGGCTGACCATTCGGCACGGTCCGCACCAGGTCGCCCACAAGTCCACGAGCACCACTTGCGGGGCCTGCTCGACCACCTCGGCGAAGTCCGCATCGCCCGCATCGACGATCCACGGCACGGCGCTCTTGCAGACGCCGCAGCGCGGGTACCCCGACGCGGCGGCGGGGACACGGTTCTTCTTCCCGCAGTTGGGGCAGGTCACAATCGCGCTCACGCCGTGTCCTCCTCTTCGGCGGGCGCTGCGATGTTGAAGACGAGGTCGCCGTCCTGCACGTCCAGCGTGACCGTCGACCCGTCCACCAGCTGCCCGCTCAGCAGCGCACGACCCAGTCGGGTCTCGATCTCATGGCTGATGTAGCGTCGCAGCGGACGCGCACCGTACACGGGGTCGTAGCCGCGGTCAGCGATGAGCTGGCGTGCCGCGGGCGTCAGCTCGATGCGGATCTGACGCTCGGCCAGCCGGGAGCGCAGGTCGGTGAACTGCAGCTCCACAATGTCCTGGATCTGTTCACGACCCAGCGGCGAGAACACCACGATGTCGTCCACCCGGTTGAGGAACTCGGGACGGAAGTGGGCGCGCAACTCACCGAGCACCTTGTTTCGCACGTCGTCGGGGATCGCGCCGCCATCGGAGCCCAACAGGTGATGGGCACCGATGTTGGAGGTCATGATGACGATGGTGTTGCGGAAGTCGACGGTGCGTCCCTGGCTGTCGGTGATGCGGCCGTCGTCGAGGACCTGCAGCAGCGTGTTGAAAACGTCCGGGTGCGCTTTCTCGATCTCGTCGAAAAGGACCACGCTGTACGGGTGGCGGCGCACCGCCTCGGTCAGCTGCCCTCCCTCGTCGTACCCGACATACCCGGGAGGTGCACCGACGAGCCGGCTGACGGTGTGACGTTCCTGGTATTCGCTCATGTCCAGCCGGACCATTGCCGACTCGCTGTCGAACAGTGCTTGCGCGAGCGCTTTGGCCAGTTCGGTCTTTCCCACTCCGGTGGGGCCGAGGAAGATGAACGAGCCGATGGGTCGGCGCGGGTCGCGGATGCCGGAGCGGGCACGGATAATCGCGTCGCTGACGAGCGTGATGGCCTCATCCTGACCGACCACCCGCTCCTTGAGGGTGGCGTCCAGGGTGAGGATCTTGTTGCGTTCACCTTCCTGCAGCCGGGCCACGGGGATACCCGTCCACGCTGCGACGATCTCGGCGATCTCGTCCTCGGTGACCACCTCCCGCAGCAGCCTCTGCCGGCCTTGTTTGGAGGCGAGACGCTCCTCCTCGGCGTGCAGGCGTCGTTCCGCGTCAGCGATAGCCCCGTACCGCAGTTCAGCGGCACGGTTGAGGTCGTAGGAGCGCTCAGCTTCCTCCGCCTCCCGCCGCAGCCGCTCCAGCTCACCGCGCAGCTCCTGGACCTTGCGGATCGCTTGACGCTCCGCCTCCCACTGGGCGCGCTTGGAGTCCGCCTCCGCCTTCAGGTCGGTCAGTTCCCGGCGCAGCTCCTCCAGCCGTTTCTTGCTGGCAGTGTCCGTTTCCTTCGACAGCGCCGCTTCCTCGATCTCCAGGCGGGTCACCCGCCGGGTCAGCTCGTCGAGCTCAGCGGGCATTGAGTCGATCTCGGTTCGCAATCGCGCGCAGGCTTCGTCGATGAGGTCGATGGCCTTGTCGGGCAGGAACCGGTCGGAGATGTACCGGTGGGACAGCACGGCGGCCGCGACCAGTGCGCTGTCCTGGATGCGGACACCGTGGAAGATCTCCAGTCGTTCGCGCAGGCCGCGGAGGATGGAGATCGCGTCCTCCACGTCAGGCTCCTCGACCATCACCGTCTGGAACCGGCGTTCCAGGGCAGCGTCCTTCTCGATGTGCTTGCGGTACTCATCGAGGGTGGTGGCACCGATGAGGTGCAGCTCCCCGCGGGCGAGCATCGGCTTGAGCATGTTGCCGGCGTCCATCGCCCCTTCGGTGGCTCCCGCCCCCACCAGGGTGTGCAACTCGTCGATGAACAGCAGGATGCGTCCCTCCCCTGCCTTCACCTCCGCCAGGACTGCCTTCATTCGCTCCTCGAACTCGCCCCGGTACTTCGCGCCGGCGACCAGGGCAGACAGGTCCAGCGAGAACACGGTCTTGTCACGAAGGCCCTCGGGCACGTCCTCACGCAAGATCCGCTGGGCAAGGCCTTCCACGATGGCGGTCTTTCCGACACCGGGCTCGCCGATGAGGACGGGGTTGTTCTTGGTCTTGCGGGAGAGGATCTGGATGACCCGGCGGATCTCCGCATCACGCCCGATGACCGGGTCAAGCTTGCCCAACCGGGCGTCAGCGACCAGGTCACGGCCGTACTTCTCCAACGCCTCGTACGTCTGCTCGGGGGTGGCGGAGTTGACATGCTGGTTGCCGCGGATCTTGGTGAGCGCGCTGAGGAAGCTCTCCCGGGTGACACCGTGCCCGCGCAGCACGCGGGACGCGGCACGGTTGGAGGAGTCGTCGGCGAGGGCCAGAACGAGATGCTCCACGGAGATGTAGGAGTCTTTCAGCCGCTTTGCCTCCCGCTCCGCCCGTTCCAGGGTGGAGGTGAGGCTGCGGCTCAGATACACCTGACCGGTCTGCGGGGAGGACCCGGAGACGCTGGGCTTGCGGGCGATCTCCGCTTCGACGTCGGCGCGTACCGCTTCCACGTCAGCACCCGCTGTCTGCAGCAGTCGGGGAACCAGCCCCTCCTCCTGCTGCAGCAGTGCGAGCAGGAGATGCTCCTCATCCGTCTCGATCTGACCGGCCAGGACCGCGATGCTCTGGGCCGAGGTGAGCGCTTCCTGCGACTTCTGAGTGAGTGAGTTCATGTCCATGGGGTGTCTCCTTCAAGTCGGATGGTCCGGTGCTGCTCGAGCTGCTCGATGCGGGCGAGCAGGTCGAGCACGAGTGCGATGCCGGCGTAGTTCACGGCAAGATCGGAGTGCAGACGCACGATGGTGTGCACGCGGGCGGGGACGGTACCGGCGAACCACAGCCGGCCGCTGGTGTCGACGTGGGCGGTGACCAGCCCCAGCTCGACGAACTTCCGCAGCGTATCCGGGTGGATACCTGCGGCCACCGCGGTCGCCGCCAGGTCGGCCCGGGCGACACGGACGGGCAGGTGATGTGAGGTCATGATCCTCTCCTGGCATCAAACGACGATTCGTCGCGGAGCTGTTCGAACAGCTCCTTCTCCTTCTTGCTGAGAGTGCGCGGAACGACGACCTTCACCCGCGCATACAGGTCTCCCGGCTGTCCTCTGCGGGGCATCCCCTGCCCGCGCAGGCGGAGCCGCCTGCCAGTGGACGAGCCGGGCGGAACGTGCACGGTGACCGGGCCGCCGGGGGTGGGCACGCTGACATCCGCGCCCAGCGCCGCCTCCCACGGTGAGATGGGAAGATCCGTTTCGATGTCCGCGCCGCTGAGCCGGTACCGCTTACTGTCCTTCACGCGCAGCGTGACCAGCAGGTCCCCGTCCTGTCCGTCGGCGCCCGCTCCGCCTGCGCCCGAGATCCGCAGCCGCTGCCCGTCGACAGCGCCCGCTGGGATGTCGATGGTGTACTCCTGCGCGCCGCCGTACGGGGACGCGACCTGCACGGTGCGCCGCCCGCCCCGGTAGGCCTCCTCGACGGTGATCTCCAGCTCCGCGGTGTGGTCGGCGCCGCGACCGAAACCACCGAAGCCGCCCCCGAAGAGGTCCTCCCAGTTCGAGCTCTGCGCGCCGCCCCCGCTCCACGTGTATCGGGTGCCCCCGCTGCGGCGCGGCTGCTCGGAGGAGCGAGCCGCGTCCGCGGCGGCGTACTGCCGGAAGTTCTCACCGAACCGGTCGTACTGTGAGCGGGTTTCCGGGTCCGACAGCACATCGTGGGCTTCACTGATCCGTTTGAAGGTCTCCTCCGCCCCCGGGGTCTTGTTGACGTCCGGGTGGAACTTGCGGGCCTTCTCCCGGTAGGCGCGGCGGATCTCCTTCTGATCCGCCGACCGGGAGACCCCGAGCGCGCTGTAAAGATCCTCCGCCATCTCCTACTCCTCGTCCGGCCTGCGGGTGACCACAACCGCAGCCGGTCGCAGCATCCGCTCAGGCGTTCCGAACCCGGGGCGAGTGACGGCGAGGATGCTGCGCGGCGGGACGCTGGCATCCTCGACCACCGAGACCGCCTCGTGCAGCTGCGGGTCGAACTCCGCACCGTCGATGACAATCTCGGGGTACCCGAGTGCGCGCAACGCGTCAGCGGCCTGCGCCCGGATGGCCTGCATGCCACCCAGAACGCCCTCGTCAAGGTCCACCCCGAAGCTGAGCGCCCGGTCCAGCCCGTCGACGACGGGCAAGAAGGCTTTGGCGGTGTGCCGCCGCTCCTGCTCGCGGACGGTCTGGATCTCGCGCGCCATCCGTTTGCGGAGGTTGTCGTAGTCCGCCGCCGCCCGGCGCCACCGGTCCTCGGCCGTCTCCAACTGGGCGGCGACCGCTGCTTGCGCGGCGCGGATCTCCTCCGGGGACACGTCGGTGAGGTCGTCGTTCAGCAGGTCCACGGCCCGCGTGTCCTCGTTCTGCTCCTCGACCATCGCGATCCTCCCTCCGTGCTACTTGTCGAATTCGGCGTCGACGACGTCGTCTTCGTCGTCCTGAGCGGGCTGCTCAGCGTGGCTGGCGTTCGCGCGGGCCGCAGCAAGGGACTGCGCAACCTGCAGTAGCTCGCCGGTGCGCTCTTTCGCTTCCTGCTCGCCGACGTTGTTCTGCACTGCCTCGCGGGCCTGCGTGATGAGCAGCTCCGCGCGGGCACGCTCGTGCTCCGGTGCAGCGTCGCCGAGCTCACGCAGTACCCGCTCGACCTGGTAGGCGGCGGAGTCCAGCTCGTTGCGGGCGTCCACGGCCTGGCGCAGCGCCTGGTCGTCAGCACGGTGCTGCTCGGCTTCCTTGATCATCCGGTCGATCTCGCCCTGGTCCAGATTCGAGGTGTCGCTGATGGTGATGCCCTGCTCGGTGCCGGTGTCCTTGTCCTTCGCCGTCACGTGCAGGATGCCGTTCGCGTCGATGTCGAAGGTGACCTCCACCTGCGCTTCACCGCGAGGAGCGGGGCGGATGCCGGTGAGCTGGAACCGGCCCAGCACCCGGTTGTCTGCGGCGTTCTCCCGCTCGCCCTGCAGGACGACGATCTCCACCGACGGCTGGTTGTCTTCGGCCGTGGAGAACACCTCGCTGCGTCGGGCGGGGATGGTGGTGTTGCGTTCGATGATCTTCGTCATCACGCCACCGCGGGTCTCCACACCCAGCGACAGCGGGGTGACATCCAGCAGCAGCACGTCGTCGACGTCGCCCTTGAGGACGCCCGCCTGGATGGCGGCGCCCACAGCGACCACCTCATCGGGGTTCACCGTCATGTTCGGCTCCTTGCCGCCGGTGAGCCGCTTGACGAGCGCTTGGACAGCGGGGATGCGGGTGGAACCGCCCACGAGGATGACCTCGTCGATATCGTTCTCGCTGACCTTCGCGTCGGCCATCGCCTGACGCACCGGACCGAGGCACCGCTCAACGAGGTCAGCGGTGAGGTCTTCGAACTTGGACCGCTTCACGGTCATGGTGAGGTGCCTGGGTCCGCTGGCGTCGGCGGTGATGAAGGGCAGGCTGACCTGGGTCTGGGACACCGAGCTGAGCTCGACCTTCGCCTTCTCGGCCGCCTCGAACAGTCGCTGCAGCGCCTGCGGGTCGTTGCGCAGGTCGATGCCGTTCTCGTTCTTGAACTCGTCGGCAAAGTAGTCCACCAGCCGGCGGTCGAAGTCGTCGCCGCCCAGGTGGGTGTCACCCGCGGTAGATCGCACTTCGACGACCCCGTCGCCCACGTCGAGGAGGCTGACATCGAACGTGCCGCCACCGAGGTCGAACACCAGGATGGTCTCGTGGTTCTTCTTGTCCATTCCGTACGCCAGTGCGGCGGCGGTGGGCTCGTTGATGATGCGCAGCACCTCGAGCCCGGCGATGCGTCCGGCGTCCTTGGTCGCGGTGCGTTGGGCGTCGTTGAAGTAGGCGGGAACGGTGATGACGGCCTCGGTCACCTTCTCACCGAGGAACTTGCTGGCGTCGTCGACGAGCTTGCGCAGCACCTGGGCGCTGATCTCCTCCGGCGCGTACTGCTTGCCGCGGATGTTGAACCGTGCTTCGCCGTTGGGGCCTTCCACGACGTCGAAGCCGACGGCGTTGGCTTCCTCCTTGATCTCGTCGAAGGACCGGCCGATGAACCGCTTGGCGGACGAGATGGTGCCCTTCGGGTTGAGGATGCTCTGCCGGCGGGCAAGCTGCCCCACCAGCCGTTCACCGTCCTCGGTGAAAGCGACCACCGACGGGGTAGTGCGGGCTCCCTCCGCGTTCGGGATGACCTTCTCCTCGCCGGCCTCCCAGACGGCGATAACGGAGTTCGTGGTTCCCAGATCGATTCCTACTGCCTTGGCCATGATGATTGTTCCATTCTTGTAGCGTGAGACACGTTTCAGGGGTCGTCAAAGAGCGCGCCAGGATCGGCGCAGGCGCAGGGCTGAGTGCCCAGAGTCAGGAAGCAGGCTGCTTCAGGGGGATCTTTCCGGACTGCGGGCTGCTCGATGGGCATCACCACCCGCAGGACGCCCAGGTCGCAGCTGGCGGTGACGCTGTCGCTGTCGATGCCGGGCGCCAGTCCCAGCAGCCGCATGAATTGCCCGTGGGGGCCGTTCGGCGGTGAACCACTTCGCGCCGGCGGTCGCGGACTGGGCCGCTGACCGCGCGGACGGTGAGCGGCTGGCCGCCCACCCAGCTCGATGGACTCCGAGTCGATGCCTGGCAGGTTCGCCTCAGGAACGTACTCGTCGCCCTCTCGGGACAGATCGACCGACATCGAGCGCGGATCCATCTGCTGAGCGATGCGCAGGTCCGCACATGAGGTCACCATCTCACCACCCCCCCTTTACGCGGAGTCGCTATAACTCCACTGCCGATGTTTGTTCGACGGTCGGAGGTGTAGAACCCACCCGGACCATGTGGTCCAAGCAGAAGCGCGAACGCGCGGTAGAGCTGCGTCGTTCTGGTACCAGACTGGACCCCACGTGGGCGTTTCGCAAGTGATTCGCCTGACGAACGGAGCCTGATCCGCTTTCCAGACCCGCGCGTCCACAGGGCTCAGCCCCACCACCGCGCCGTCGCGCTCAGCGAGCCAAAGCGTCTCGACTGCTCCGAGCCTGGACAAGATGCGTCCTGTCACCGGGTCATTGGGTTCGATGAGCATGGACAGCACCATCCTCGCGGTGCGCTCGTCATTCGCGACCTCACTCACGCTGGTCGTCATCGGTTCCTCTCGGCGCTCGTTACCGACGAGGTGCGCCGAGCGCTACCGACGGATCAGCAACTCGGAACCGCAGCTACGAGTCATCGCTCGCCTCGTCCACGATGAGTCCAGCCTCGACCAGTGCAGCCCGCACGGCCTTACGGTCCACGCCCATCCGGCGACCGATGGCCCGCATCGAGACGCCCGCTCGGGTGAGCCGCACGGCCTCGGCCTTCTCGTCGATCCCCAGCCTTGGTCGGCGGCTCGGCACGTTGCGGCGACGCAGATGGGAGAACACGGTGGCGCGGTGAATGCCGTACCTCTCAGCGAGCGCCTTGACGCTCATCCCGGCCAGGTAGTCGCCGACGAGGGCGTCCACCTCGGAGTCGGTCAGAAAAGTTTGAGCCGTCTCGACAGTGCTCGCAACAGGGCCACGATCATCCTTCGGAGCGGTATCCTGGGGACGTCGAGAGACCTCGTAGACCCCACGCTCTAGGCGGTTGACCAGGGTTTTTGTCTTGGGGGCGGAGTTGCCGAACGTACTACTCAGGCACGCTGGGCGACCAGATGGAAGCCGGCGCTGAACGCGTTCGCGATCGCATTCGAAGGACGAATCAACTAATGAACGCCAGGCCAGATCCACCGTTTATCGGACACACCCGGTCAGCCCAGGCGGCGGGGTACAACCTGATTTCGGTGCCGCTTGCCGCCGGTGTGCTCGCCCGCGTCGGGTTCGTGCTGCCGATGTCGGTCGGAGCGATTCTGATGTCGCTGTCGACGATCGTCGTGGCGCTGAATGCCCACGATGATCACCTGAAGCACTGTGTGCTCGATGCCGCCAAGCTTAGCGACGTGCTCGATGCCGCCAAGCTTAGCGACGAGGCCGCCCACGAGAAGATTCAGGAGGCCACTGCCGCGGTCAACCGGCTGATCCGATCGTGACTGTGTGAGTCGGCCTCGCGGGTTAGCCTACCGGCACTTCCCGCCGAGCAGGGCTCTCGCGCCGCGCACCCCGGTGCGCTCGGAGCGCGCGGAGCGCCGACAGAATGGCCACAAGGTCAACAATCTCTTGCAGCAGCGCTCCCACCACCGCCGGCAAATAGCCGAATGCGGCGACGAGCATCAAACCGACTGAGATGATGATGCCCATCCAGATCGACTGCAGGGCGATCTGCACCGTGCGCCGCGAGACATAGGCCACATCTGCCACTCGCGCGATGTCGTTCGAGGTGATCACCGCCGCTGCTGACTCGCTCGCGACCGTTGCACCCCTGCCCGCCATCGCAACACCGACATCGGCGGCCGCCAGCACCGGGGCATCATTGATCCCATCGCCGACCATGAGTACGGGTCTCGGCCGCATCGCCTGCACAATCCGCACCTTGGTCTGGGGAGTGGTCTCAGCGTGCACCGTCTGAATGTCAACCGCGTGTGCGACAGACTCCGCGGTCGACGTGATATCACCGGTCACCATCGCGATCTCGGCTACGCCTGCTCGGCGAAGACGGGACACCGTGTCTGCAGACTGCTCACGAATCGGGTCGGACAAGATGATCACTCCGGCGAGCTCGTCACCGACCGATACGTAGACGGCCGTCTCCCCAGCTGAGAGTACGGGTCGATCGATCGGCCCGGTCACCTCTTCGATAAATGAGGGCTTGCCCACTCGCACCGAAGTGCCGTCTGCCAGGGAGGCGAGGACACCGTTTGTTGCCACCTCGTCGACCGTCACCACTTCGGGAAGCTCAAGTTGCTGTGTGCGTGCCGATGCCACGATCGGATCGGCGAACACGTGCACGGAGTACTGCTCGGCGGCGGCCGCGAGCTGCAGCGTCTCGTCTACGGTGCGAGCAGCAGGGTGAATCTCGACGACGTCGGCTTTACCTTCGGTCAAGGTGCCGGTCTTGTCGAATGCGACTGCACGGACCCGGGCGAGCACCTCTAACACGCCACCGTCTTTGATGATGACGTTGAGCTTTGCCGCGGAACTCATCCCGCCCATAAACGCGACCGGGGTGGCGATGAGCAGCGGGCACGGCGTCGCCACGACGAGCACCTCGGCAAACCGCACCGGATCCCCGCTGAGAAACCACGCGAAGCCTGCAATCAGCAATGACACAATGGTGAACGGCACCGCATAACGGTCGGCGAGTCGCACCATCGGTGCCCGAGAGTCCACGGCCTCCTCGACCAACCGTACGATCGAGGCGTAGTTCGAATCGGCTGCCACCTTCTGCGCGCGCATCGTGAAGCTCGTCGTGCTGTTGACCGTTCCAGAAAGCAGTGGGTCGCCCGCGTGGTAGTTCACCGGGATCGGTTCACCGGTCACGGATGATTCATCAATCGTCGCGTGATCCGATAGGAGCACCCCGTCGACGGGGAGGATCTCTGAGGAGCGCACCAGCAGTTCGTCGCCGACTTTCACCTCTTCGATCGCGATGCGTTCGACCTCACCTGTTACCGGGTGAATTCGACCCGCGAATGCTGGGGCTCGGCTCAACAGTTGGTCGAGTTCTCGGCTCGCGCGGCGAGCGGCGAGGTCTTCGAGTGCCTCCCCTCCGGTCAGCATCAACGCGATGATGAGCCCCGCGACATATTCCTGTACGGCGAGTGTCGCGATCATGGCGATGACCGCAAGAATGTCGAGCCCCCAATGCCCGCGCATCAAATCTTTGAACATGTCGATCGCGGTGATCACGATCACGATACCGAGCACCAAGTATGCGGTGACCCCGAGAGCCATCTCTGCGCCGGTCAGCCAGAGCATAACCCCGGTCGCCAAACCGACGAGCACGAACATCATGAGCTTGCGGTTGCGAAGAAATTCCACCGTCGATGACATTGCGTGTGACGCTTCCGAGGTACGTGGGGCGATGGTCTGGGCTGGCACGGTGCTGTTCTCAGTCTCTCTTCGAGAGGGTTGAGAGTGCGGTGAGCGCGGTCACATCAGTGATCGTGATCCGCCCCTGTTCCTGTTGTGAGATCACCCCGGTGTCGGTGAGTTTGCGAAGTTGCCGACTGAGGGACTCTGGTGTCGTGGACAGGAGCGAAGCGATGTCCTTCTTTGCGAGCGGCAGCGTCACGTCGATGGCTCCTCGCGGCCCTGGCGTCGCAGGGAGCGAGAGCAGGTAATCGGCGAGACGAGAGCTCACGTTTCCCAAGATGACAGAAGCCAGCCGCGCCTCAGTATCATCCAAGCGCTGACTCACTCCTTGCAGCATGCGCAGCCCGATGCTCGGATGCTTCTCGACGAGACGCCCGAGATCGGCATGACGGAACACGCACAGTTCGGTATGCACGAGCGCTTCTGCTGCGTGATCGGGTCTCGTGCCGGTGAGAAACGCGGATTCTCCGATGAAGTCGCCCGGCCCGAGGACCCGGATCACCTGCTCGTGCCCAGCCGCACTTGTACGAGCGATCTTCACCTGACCGGTGTGCACCACCATCAACTGCGACATATCCGAGCCTGCTGTATACGCCTGCTCGACAGCGTCTAATCGGACGGTACGTGCAAATCCCGCAACTTCCACTTGCTGCGCATGTGTGAGCCCTTGAAACAGTGGTACACGGGCCACGCAGAGATCATTTGCTGGATCAGCATCCACATCGGTTGAAACAGCCAACGGCATCCTTCCCTTCCCTTCTAGTATGGCGACTCGTGGCACAACACCCGCGCTTCAGCTGAAGCCAGGGGTGGCGCGTGCAGTGATGTACGCGTGGGGCGTCCGCGGGTTCGAGCGCTGCCCGATCACCTCGAAACCGGCGTGGGTGAGGGCTTCGACCATTTTGTTCATCGGCCACCGGTATGCGGCGGCGATCGGATGGTCGAATGCCTCCCGCCGCGGCCCCGCGAAAAAGGACATCAGCAGCGATCCGCCGTCACCCAGCCGAGTGCGCAGTGTTGCGAGCGCGTGTAGGAGCTCTTCTGAGCTCATGTGAATGGTCGAATACCAGGCGAGGATCCCGCCCCAGCGGGTCTCGCAACGGGCGAGATCTTCGATGGAATCGTGATGGAACACAACCGCGGGATGTCTGGCTCGGGCAATCGTGATGAGGCGATCCGATGGCTCGAGCCCTTCCACCGCGTGTCCGAGGCGTGCGAGGTGACCGGTCCAACGCCCGGTACCCGCGCCGACATCAAGAATGGGGCCATCGACTGCCGCGGCCCACGGCTCGATGACCGCACGATCAGGGTCATCCGGTGAGATCTCGGCACCGAGAATGCCCTCGATATCAACCTCAGGCGACCCGTATACATCGGCCACCCGGTTTATTGAGGCCACAGGATCAGACGTCCGTGCTGCTGTGAATACGGCGTCCGTCGGTGCCTCAGGCCGCTGGGTCATGGTTCGATGATCACTTTGCCGGCAGTGTGCCCAGCCTCCACCATGGCGACGGCCTCCGCAGCCCGATCGAGACTGTACCGGTCCGTCACCTGCGGATCGACGAGACCGTACAGGGCGACGCCGGTGACCTTCTCGAGCCCTTCACGCGTGCGCACCACCGCTACGCCACCGAGTTGCTGCACGGTGGTCGGGTCTGCGGTACTGATGATGACGCTCGGGTCTTTGGCGACGACCGCGAGATCACGAAGCGCCTGCCCACCGACCAGGTCGATGAGCACATCAACACCCTCCGGCGCGATGGCACGCACCCGGTCAGCCGCACCCTCCCCGGAGGCAACGAACGTCGCACCGGTCGACTCCACCAGTTCCTGCTTCGCTGCACTGGCCACACCGATGACCGTGAACTTGTGCACATTGCCGATCTGCGCCGCCATCAGCCCGACCCCACCTCCGGCGCCAAGAATCAGCATCGTCTGACCAGGTTCCAGCTCGATCTGATGCGTCACGTCATACGCAGCCGCCCCTGCGACAGGCAGTGCTGCAGCGTCAGCAAAGGAAAGCTCTTCGGGCTTCTGGACGGTTTGTGCCGCATCCAACACCGTGTGCTTCGCGAACGTTCCCTGTCCTTTGGCCGCGAGGCCGAGCACCATGTCACCGACAGCGAAGTTCTCGACCTCTGCGCCTACGGCGGTGACGACACCGGAGGCCTCTCGGCCCATCGGTGCGGGAAGCGGCCAGTGGGAGCCCATCTGCCCCGCACGGATCTTCCAGTCAGCAGGGTTCACCCCGGCCGCTTTCACTTCGATCGCGAGCTCTCCAGGCCCAGGCGCCGGAGCCGGGCGTTCAACGAGTTCCTGCGTCTCGGGGCCGCCATAGGCGGCGAAGACCAGCGCTTTCGACATTATTGACTTCTCCTCATTCTCCAGGTGAGTGACACTTACGTGGTTGCCTGTGGCGGAGCGTCTTCACCCGAAGCCTCTGCCGCATCAGCGAGTTCCTTCGTGGCATACTCCGCGTCAATTGCGTGCTCCGGAGGTGAATAGACGGTGTAGAGCACCAAAGGCTCATCGCCAGTGTTGCGGAAGTTGTGGCGAGTACCGGCCGGGACAGCGCACAGGTCGCCAGCATCAACGGTGTGCGTCTCGCCGTCAAGGTCGGCCTCTCCGCTGCCCGACACAAAACTCAGCAACTGGTCGGTGGTGTCATGCACCTCGTCGCCGATCTCCCCGCCCACCGGAATCGTCATCGCAACGAGTTGGGAATGCTTTCCCGTCCAGAGCACCTGACGAAAATTCGTGTTTGCTTTCGCGACCTCGTCGATGATGAAGTGCGTCGCCTTCTCGCCGACGCTGAACTGGTTCTCACTCATGTGTGTGGTCCTTTCTTAAGATGGAAGTTCGGATGAACTCTGGGCCGTGGCTGGTTCGACCGGGCGGCCTGTTTCATGTGCGGCTCGGGCGCGTTCACTCCTCGACAACGCAGTGGCTCCTTGGGTGTTGCGCAGCAGGCGCATCGCGTTGAGGATTACGATGAGCACCGATCCCTCGTGCACGAGCATGCCGATAGCCATCGTGACACCCCCTGCGAAGACCCCGACGAGCAGCACGACAACGGTGATGAGCGCGATCCAGATGTTCTGGCGCATGACGTTCACGGTGCGTTTGGCGAGGCTGATTGCTTCGGGCAGTTTCAAGAGGTTGTCGCCCATCAGGGCAATGTCTGCCGTCTCCACGGCCACCGCTGAGCCCGCTGCACCCATGGCAACACCAATGTCGGCGGTCGCGAGGGCCGGGGCGTCGTTCACGCCGTCGCCCACCATCGCGACCGTGTGCCCCTCGCGCTGCAACCGCGCGACAGCGTCGAGCTTGTCCTCGGGTAGCAACGAAGCATGGATCTCATCGATACCGACCGCCTCACCGATGGCTTCGGCGACAAGGCGCGTATCTCCGGTGAGCATCACCACCTTCTGCACCCCGCTAGCGTGCAAGCGCCTGATCATCTCGGGGGCATCCTCGCGGATCGTATCTGCGACACCGATTACGCCAAGCACGCTCTCATCGACCGCGACAATCATGGGGGTCTTGCCTGCCGCTGCCAGTTTGTTCGCAGCCACAGCCGCCCCCGCGTCGTTCACGATCCCGTACTGTTCGAGCAGCGGCACGTTACCGATGAGTACCCGCTTGCCGTGAGCGTCGGCCACGATCCCCTTGCCCACGACCGGTGTGACCGATCCCGGAAGGCCCTCGGGGGCCACTCCTTCTTCTCGTGCGGTGTAGAGGATCGGGCGGGCAAGTGGGTGCTCGGACCCTGCTTCTGCGGCGGCTGCCCAGCGAAGCACCTCGCGCCGATCCGCTTCAGGATTGAGCACAACGATGTCGGTGAGTACCGGGCGGCCCTCGGTGAGAGTCCCCGTCTTATCGACTGCGACGGCCGAGATCTTGGCCGAGGTTTCGAGGTACTCGCCGCCCTTGATGAGAATCCCGTTGCGGGCCGAGCGGCCGATTCCCGCTACGATCGCCACGGGAATCGAGATGACGAGCGCGCCCGGGCAACCGATCACGAGCAACGTGAGGCCGAGCACTACGTCACCAGAGATGAGGCCCGCCGCAAGCGCGAGTACCATCACCGCGGGCGTGTACCACTTCGAGAATCGGTCGATGAATGCCTGCGTTTTCGCTTTCGCATCCTGCGCTTCTTCGACACGGTGAATGATGCGCGCGAGCGTCGTGTCGGCTCCGATGCCGGTCGCCACGACCTGTAGGAATCCGCCCCGCGAGATCGTGCCCGCAAACACGTGATCTGACTTCGTCTTTTCGACAGGGATCGACTCACCCGTGATCGATGCCTCGTCGATCGCTCCGGTGCCTGACACGACCTGCCCGTCGACGGGAACTTTCGCTCCGTTCTTTACGAGCACGATCTCGCCCATGCGCACCTGATGTGCGGCGATCTCGACCTGCTCACCGTCGCGCATCACGACTGCAACGTCGGGGGCCACCGAGACCAACTCAGCGAGCGCTGCACGGGTCTTGTTCATCGTGCCGGCTTCGAGTGCGTGACCGATCGCGAAGAGGAACGTCACGGCGGCAGCTTCCCAGAAGTTGCCGATGAGTGTCGCGCCGATCGCTGCAATCGATACGAGCAGGTCGATACTGATGAACTTTACGAGCAGTGCCCGGACGGCCTTCACGACGATTCCGTACCCCGCGACAATTGCTGCGGCGAGCATGAACGCGTTCGCAAGGGTAAACACATGACCAGAACCGTGGGCGTGTTCGCCAGCGTCGATCCACCATTGCGGACCGACCGTGACGTTCCAGCTGCCGCCGAAGAGCTTTTCGACGCCGAACGACACGAGAATGAGGAGGCCCGAGACAACGGGAATGAACCAGTTGCCATACCGCCACTTACGGAACGCGTTCACGAATGTGCCGCCTTTCGAATTGGTGAACTTAGTGCGTTAGGAGCCGTTTGGCTAGAACGCGGAGGCCTTCGACTTATAGCCGGCCTTATCGACAGCAGCAATGAGATCGTCGACGGAACTTCTTGTCTCATCGTGGTCGATCTCAACGCGACCCGAGGCGAAGTGCACCGTCACGTTCTCGACGCCATCGAGCTTTCCGACCTGCTTCTCGATCTTGGTCACGCACGACGGGCACGAGAAACCCTCGGCGCGCAGCAGAGTGTGGGTGGTGTCAGTAGCGTTCGCCATGATGAGTCCTTTCGCTTCACCCCGAAACGGGGATCGACCAGGAGGTTCCTGGCCTTCACGACCCAGACTATTGTGTTGACAGAGCCTCAGCCTTGACCTAGATCAAGTCGTGCTCGGAGCTCCTCTCTGTGGCTCACCAGCTACTTGGGCGCTGTGAGTCGCTTCTTGGTTGATCTGCTGGGCGCCATGAAGGTCTACAAGACCGAACTGATCCGTCAGCAAGGCCCTGGCGGACGGTCGAGCAGGTCGAGCTTGCGACCCTCGAATACGTGTGGTGGTGGAACCATGAGCGGCTCCACGGGGAACTCGATATGCGTACTCCGATCGAGGTCGAACAGGCGTACTACGCTGAAACCGAGACGCTTCTGTCACCGACCGGCTGACAGGGAAACCGGTCGGAACAAGAACCAGGCCAATTCAAAATGTGAGTCGCCCCGGTGTGTCCGGAGGCAGAATTCCTTGGAAGGATCTGTCTCATGGCACGTCCCAGCAAATACCCGCGCGAGCTTCGTGAGCGCGCTGTCCGTATGGTCGCCGAGGTGCGGTCCGAGTATCCGAGCGAGTACGCGGCGATCACCGCGGTCGCGGGCATGCTGGGGATCGGATCGCCCGAAACGATCCGCACCTGGATTCGCCGGGTCCAAGGTCGATGGCGGGCAGCGGCCCGGTGTCACGAGCGACGCGCAGGCAGAGATCAAGAAGCTGAAGCGCGAGAACGCTGAGTTGCGGCGTGCGAACGAGATATTGAAGGCGGCCTCGGCTTTCTTCGCGGCCGAACTCGACCGGCCACACCTGCGATAGTCGCCTTCATCGACGAGCACAAGGATCGCACCGATGGTGGGCTCCGGTGGGGTGTCGAGTCGATCTGTGCCGTGCTCACCCAGCACGGTTGCAAGGTCGCCCCATCGAGCTACTACGACGCCCGGAGCCGGGAGCCGTCGGCGCGGGAGGTGTCGGACGAGCGGTGGAAGCCGATCATCCTGGCCACGTGGCGCAAGCAACGGCGGCTGCTCGGCGCTCGAAAGCTCTGGTTGCGGTTGCGACGTGAGGGGCATGACATCGCCCGCTGCACGGTCGAGCGGCTCATGCGGGAGCTCGGGATCGCTGGTGTCGTCCGTGGGCGGCGCAAGAACCCGGTCGACGCGGATCCGAGGGAAAGCAGGCCGGCCGACCTCGTCGACCGGCACTTCGCCCGGTTCCGCACGAATCAGCTCTGGGTGGCCGACTTCACCTACGTGTGGACGTGGTCGGGGTGGGTGTACGTCGCGTTCGTGTTCGACGCGCACTCCCGTCGCATCCTCGGCTGGCGGGCCGCGACGAGCATGACGACCCCGTTGGTGCTGGACTGCCTCGAGATGGCGCTCTGGACTCGGCGGCGCGAAGGCGCCACCGGCTTCGCCGGACTCACGCATCACACCGATGCCGGGTCGGTCTACACATCGATTTCGTTCACCGACCGGCTCATCGACGAGGGCATCGACCCGTCCGTCGGGTCCGTCGGTGATGCGTACGATAACGCCCTCGCGGAGTCCCAGATCGGGCTCTACAAGTCCGAACTCATCCACCACGAAGGCCCGTGGCGCGACGTCGATCAGGTCGAGGTCGCGACCGCCGGCTGGGTGCAGTGGTTCAACACCGACCGAATCCACGGCTCGATCGACGACCTCACCCCGCTCGAGGCCGAGCAGTTCAGCTACGCTCTGACCGAACCCCTCGAACGAGCGGGCTGACACCAGAAACCAGCCCTCCGGACACGCCGGGGCGACTCAGATGACCAGTCACCGCGCGTGCACGCGCTCAAGGATCTCGCGGCCCTCACGACGTTGGCGGATCGGTGTGGGGAGGTGCATCAGAGCTATTCCGACTTCGTAATGCTCTGCGCCCTCCTCGCCGCCCGCGGCTCCGAGATCTCCGGCCTTCAAGTCGGCGACATCGACTGGGATCAACGGATCGTCACGATCCGCCGCCAAACCTACCCAGGAGCAGGCGGGCTCGTCACCAAGCAAACCAAGGGACGAGACATCCGGCACGTCCCCATCCTGCAAGCGCTCACCCCCGTGCTTGAGCGCCTCACCGCAGACCGTGAACCTGACGAACGACTACTAACCGGACCCCGCGGCAGCGTGCTCACTACCGCCTCCGTCAGGGATGCAACGAAATGGGATCAGCTCGTCACCGATCTTGAACTGACGAGCCTCACCCGGCACGGGCTTCGTCACACCGGGGCAACCTGGCTCGCCGACGCCGGCATCCCCCTCCACGTCCTCCAAGGCATCCTCGGCCACAAATCCATCGAGACCACCCGCGGCTACCTCCACCCCGACACCAGACACCTCACCGACGCCGCGGCCCGCGCAAACGCGTTCCTCAACGGGCAAGAAAACCCCACCCGCGAGGCTCCTATCAAGACGCGTCGCGCAGCGGCTCCCGGGCGATGAAAACGGACACAGATCGCAGTGAAAACGGGCTCCAGGTCCCGGCCAGGTCCCGGCTCGTCGCAACGTCCGCAGTTGAAGCATCTCGATGCACATCGGCTGCCACGGTGGGATGCTTCCGTAAACCACTCCGAAGGGGACTACGGAAACGACGAAGCCCAGGTGAGAAACATGCTCTCATCTGGGCTTTTCTGTCGGGATGACAGGATTTGAACCTGCGACCCCTTGACCCCCAGGTAGACGGTTCAGCCCAGATCCTTGATTTTCCGGGCTTTTCTGCCCCTCAGAAGGTCCCTTTTCACGTCATGGATTGCATGATTGAATATTCGCTTCTCTGAGCGCCATGGGTATCGCGGTTGAGCGCCGCTTGCTCGTCGATGCGATCGTGTGGTTGAGCGCCACTGATTATTCGGGTTCGGCGCCACTTTCCTAGGCTCCTTCTGCCGCGTGGCTGATCACGCGGCAGAAGGAGTAGTTCGGATGGTACGCAGGATCAAGGCGAAGCTGGTGCTCCGGCTTCGCGCGGAGGGGTTCTCGTCGCGGCAGATCGCGGCGCAGGGTATGTCTCGGCACTCGGTGGCGGCGGTGCTCGACGCCGCCGACCGGGAAGGGATCGGCTGGGACGAGGTCGCTGACCTCGAGGAGGCGGACGTGTATGCGCGGCTGTTCCCCGGGCGCGGTGAGCACGAGAGCGTTCACGCGCAGCCCGACTGGGATCGGGTGCATCGGGAGCTCGCTCGTGTCGGGGTGACATTGAAGTTGTTGCATGGCGAGTACGTCGACGCTTGCCGCGGCAAGGGCGAGACGGCGATGGGGTATGACCGGTTCTGCAAGACCTACCAGCGGCACGTGCTGGTGATCGGCGCGGCGTCGCGGGTCGGGCATAAGGCCGGGCAGACGGTCGAGGTCGACTGGTCCGGGAAGACGATGGTGCTGACCGACCCGGTCACCGGGCAGCAGGCGCGGGTCTACTTGTTCGTCGCGACACTGCCGTTCTCGAGGTACTCGTTCGTCGAGCCGACGCTCGATATGCGGCAGGACACCTGGCTGCGCGCGAACGCCGCGATGTTCGACTGGTTCGGCGGGTCCGTCCCCCGGATCGTCCCCGACAACCTGAAGACCGGAGTGATCAAGCACCCGGCGGAGGGTGAGGTGGTCCTCAACGACGCGTATCGGGAGCTCGCGGCGCACTACTCCGCTGCGGTGCTGCCGGGGCGGGTGAAGAAGCCGAAGGACAAGGCGAGCGTCGAGGGCACCGTCGGGAACGTCGCAACCTGGGTGATCGCGGCGCTTCGCGACCGGCGGTTCGCGAGCCTGCCGGAGCTGCGGGCAGCGGTCTTTGAGCGGGTCGCCGCTTACAACACCGAGCCGTTCCAGAAGCGCGCGGGATCCAGATTGAGCGTGTTCGAGGGTGAGGAGAAGCCGCTGCTGCGGCCGCTCCCGGCCGTCGCGTTCGAGATCTCCCGATGGCTCTACGGCCGCAAAGTCCAGCGGAACGGACACGTGGTGTTCGAGCGCAACTTCTACTCCGTCCCCTACGCGAACATCGGCCGGAACGTCGATCTCCGCGTCACCGACACGACATTGGAGGTGTTCGCCGGGAACCAGCGCCTCACCAGTCATCTCCTCGCCCCGACAGGGATGATCAACGAGTACCGCACCCACGACAGCGACCTGCCCGACGGTCCCCGCTACCGGCAATGGGATCCCGAACGGGTCCGGGAATGGGCGGCCAGGATCGGCGAGAACACCACCACGATCGTGAACCGTGTCTTCGAGTCGGTCCCCGTCGACGAGCAGGGCCTGGACGCCGCACTGGCAGTGCTCAGGCTCACCCGTCGCTACTCGAACGCGCGGGTCGAAGCCGCCGCCGGCATCGCCCTCGCATCGCGGGTCCGCTCACCTCGCTACGCGCATCTGCGATCGATCCTCGACAGCCGTCAGGACGACCCCGGCAGCGGTGACGCCTGGTCCGCACCCGGGACCCCGCCCGGGCCGGCAGGCTACGTCCGCGGCGCCGACTACTACGCGGGAGGTGCTCGATGAGCCGGCTCGACTCCGAGACGAAGCGGAAGCTGCGGGAGATGGGCGTGTCCTCGCTGGTCGACGCGTTCGAGGTTCAGGACGACACCCTCACGTTGGGGATGGTGTTCGAGGAACGGGTCAAGCTCGCCGTCGATGACGCCCACGCCACCTTCACCCACGCCAAGGTCGAAGGCCTCATCCGTCGGGCGGGGCTGCGTTACCCGAACGCGGACCTGCGCCGAGTGGACATGCTCGAGAGGCGGGGACTTGACCGGGGTGTGATCGCGCAGCTCGGGACCTGCCAGTTCATCACGAGGCAACAGAACGTCGTGTTCCAAGGCTTCACCGGCTCTGGGAAGTCCTACCTCGGGTCAGCGTTGGCGAAGCAGGCCTGTCAGCACCGATACCGGGCGCACTACATCCGCATGCCCGACCTCGAAGAGACCTGGGCAGCCGCCCGCGACAAGCCCGGCGGGAAGGAGAAGTGGCTCCGCAAGTACTCCACGTTCACCCTCCTCGTCATCGACGAATGGCTGCTCGACCAGCCTGATGACAGCGTCCGCGGCATGCTGCTCGAACTCCTCGAACGGCGCTACGACGCCACCTCGACAGTGTTCTGCACCCAGTACGCGAAGAAGGACTGGCACCAGCGCCTCGGCTCCGGAGTCCACGCCGACGCGATCATGGACCGCATCGTCCACAACACACTCTGGATCGAAACCGGCGAGGTGAACATGCGCGAACACACCGCCACGGCCAGCTGAACCAGCCCGGTGGGCGTCGCCCCGACGGGGCGGCGCTCACCGGCAATACTCCCTGGCACTGAAAGGGGATATCAAGCGGCGCTGGGGCTGAATATCCGGTGGTGCTCAGAGGTCCGAATACTCAGCATGATTTGCATGCGTCAGGTCCCGGCCAGGTCCCGGCTCTTGGTAGCCACCGGCAGATCCGTCAGGGGTTTATGTGGGGTTTATGGATGCATTGCCGAAGGCCTCCGTAGTGGGAAGGTACGTCCCGCCGTCACGAAGCTCTAGAGGAGTTCGTGCGCTGCATGGACGCTCGCGACAGCTTCGTCCAGGGAGACCAGGTCTCCGTAGATGAGTTGCTGCGCAGCGTTGAATCCGACCTCGATCGCTTCCTGGGAAGGATGATCTGAATCGAAGGCGGGGCTGGATGCGTATCCTTTCGCCGGTCGCGGCGTGGACGAGAAATCCGCGGCTCGGCTTTGCTGGTCGATGTCATCCACGAGACTCTGCTTGTAGTCCGCACCCATCGCTTCGAGCACCCCTGCCACCTGCGGGTTCCGAACAAGACGGTAGATGTCATAGAAGTGGCGACCGTGCTTCAAGAGGGCGGCCGTGTCGTCACGGCTTGCCGCATCGTGCACAGCGGCAAGTTTCTCGAAGAGGGTGCGTTCGGGAGCCAGCACGTTCACCTCGAAGACCGCGAACTCCTCCCACGCCGACTCATCCTCACCCAGCTCAGTGATCGCGTAATCAGCGATGAGGGATCGATACCGGTGCGGCGCAGACGGGTGGGTCCCGCCTCGACTACCGAGCTCGAGGAGTACGCCCTCCTTCGAAAACGGATCCTGGGCTGCAGTTGGATACGCGTAGGTCGCGTAGCGCTTGACGCCTTTCGTCGAGGAACCAACGGCTACCCGATCGTCCTCGAACGAAAGATGACTTCTGACGGCGCTATCGACCGCCTTCAGGATCTTGTGCCGCGCACTCAATGAGGCCTCGACGGGGAACTCCGCGAGCAGGTCGACGTCTTCCGAGAAGCGTTCCACGATGCCGAACACCCGGCTCAGGCTCGTCCCTCCCTTGAAAGTGAACGTCACCGGAGCGACTGACCCATCCGGAAGAGCGATCGCCTGTTCCGCGCTGGCAGCTCTCAGCACTTCGGTGACCCAGAAGTCCTTCTCGACATAGACCGCTGGCATCCCCAGAGCTTCGGCCGTGAGACCAACGAGGGCGTCGAGATCGTCCGAGTTGTCGCGAAGTCGCTCGCTCACCGGGCTACCAGATCGGCAGCGAGCTCGGCGAACCCCTCCCGCACAGCGGTGTTTCGTTCGCCAGCAACAGCAGCTCGGAGCGCGTCCTCTCGCACTACCTTCTTAGCAAGCGCGTCCCGGACTCGCTCAACCAGCGTGCCCCACCCCGCTTCTACATACAGGTCCGGGGCGCGCAGAAGCTCCAGGAGAGCGATCTCTTTCGCGTTGAGCTTCGTCCGCTCCTTGTTCCGCCGGGCATGCTGCGTCACACCTGCGATCGGATCTGTCGTCCAAAGCGTCGCCAAATGGAAAGACGAGGGAACTTGGGTCGTCACCCCCCACTCCCGAGCAGCAGAGTACCCAGCGGGACCAGTACCCTCTTCTCCGAGAACTTCCCGGGCGATGTCTTCCACGCGAGGACGCGTCATGCCGTACCTCGTCTTGGCACCCCGGTAGTACAGGCCCCGACGAACAGGAAGCAACTCGCCGTTCCGCGCAGCTCGCGACGCGGCCTGCCGCGCGGCGACGGCCGTGCCAGGCAAGTTGCTGACGCGCACGAAGGAACACTCAGGGACACTCCGGATCGCTGCCGCCGGTGACATCATGCTCATGTCACGAAAGCTTACCGGGAACGTGACATCAAGACAAGCCACGTCGAAGGATCTCGCGGCCCTCACGACGTTGGCGGATCGATGTGGGGAGGTGCATCAGAGCTACTCCGACTTCGTGATGCTATGTTTGCCGTAGGCGCACTTCTCGCTCTGTCCAGCTTCGGTATCGTCGCACTGAACCCGCGCCGACATCTGCGCTGACAAAACACCAACCGCACCATGCGGCGTCCCCTCCGGGAGATTGGCAGACCCAATCGTCTGCACGAATTGTCAGAACTACACTGGAATTGGGTGTTGGCAACCCCGCCTGCGCTGCACGGTGAAGGAGGAAAATAATGTCGAACACGCAACGCATCACGCGGCACGAGGATGGACTCGACCGGGTCGAGCTCAACCCGATCTTCTCCAGGCCGGGAGAGGCTACGATGCTGCCGAAGTTTCTCTTCCCCGAGGAGGAATCGCTGCAGGAAACCGCTTATCAGATCGTCCACGACGAGATGATGCTCGACGGGAATGCCCGACTCAATCTCGCGACTTTCGTCGGCACCTGGATGGACGATCACGCGTCTCGGCTTTATCTCGAAGCCGCCGATAAGAACATGATCGACAAGGACGAGTATCCGCAGACGGCAGCCATCGAGACGCGGTGTTGGCGTATGCTCGCCGATCTCTGGCACGCTCCGGACCCCGCCAATAGCATCGGGACATCCACGATCGGCTCGTCCGAAGCATGCATGCTAGGTGGCCTCGCCCTCAAGCGCCGCTGGCAGCATGCGCGCCGCAGTGCTGGAGAACCCACCGAGAAGCCGAACATCGTGCTCTCCAGCGCGGTGCAGGTGTGCTGGGAGAAATTCTGCAACTACTTCGAGGTCGAACCAAGGTATGTTCCCATCTCCGAGGAACATAAGGTTCTCGACGGTCACGGCCTCGAGAAGTATGTCGACGAGAACACTATCGGCGTTGTCGCGATCCTGGGCGTTACCTACACAGGGATGTACGAGCCCGTCGCGGCCATCGCCGCGGCGCTCGATCGCATCCAGGAGGCCACCGGAATCGACGTGCCCATCCACGTTGACGGCGCGTCTGGTGCCATGATCGCTCCCTTCTTGCAGCCGGATCTGGAATGGGACTTCCGCATCGAGCGCGTCGCCTCGATCAATACATCGGGACACAAGTACGGCCTCGTCTACCCGGGGCTCGGTTGGGTCGTTTGGCGGGACATCACCGCGCTCCCCGACGACCTGATCTTCCGCGTCAGCTATCTCGGCGGCAACATGCCGACATTCGCTCTGAACTTCTCCCGCCCCGGCGCGCAGGTCCTCCTGCAGTACTACCTATTCTTGCGACTGGGACGCACAGGTTTCCACGCCGTGCAGCAGTCGACCCAAGACGTTGCGCTGTACCTCTCGAGCGAGATCGCGAAGATTCCGGCCTTCGAGCTCTGGAACGACGGCTCGGACATCCCCGTATTCGCGTGGCGCCTGCGAGATGGTTACACACAGAACTGGAATCTGTACCACCTGTCGGAACGGCTCCGCATGAAGGGTTGGCTCGTGCCCGCGTACCCGATGCCGGTCGACCTCGTGGACATCACCGTCCAGCGCATCGTCGTCCGCAACGGGTTCAGCCACGACCTCGCCTTCTCGTTCCTCGCAGACCTCCGGGACGCAGTCGCCTACCTCGATGCCCTCGAAGGCCCGCTGCCCGCAGAAGGCCAACACTCCGGATTCCACCACTGACCCAGAGCACAAGGAAGGGACGAGCTGATGTCTCACCACGAGTCCGCAGGACCGGACGAGCGCGCGGACGGCACTCAGGCCCCTACGGCGGAGCACGTCAAACCTCATCCGTACGGCCGATCGGGTAACCGCCGCCCAAGAAACCACACAGGGCCGGCGATTGGCGCCCCCGCGGCAGGAGCGACGGCCTACATGTCGGTCGTGCAGCTGTCAATGCTCACGGTGGTAGTGGTGGCGTCGCTGCGATCCCTGCCCGCAATGGCCACCTATGGCCTGGGCTCCATCACGCTCTTCGTCATCCCCGCGATTCTGTTCCTCGTGCCGACCGCGCTCGTGGCAGCGGAGCTGGCGACGGGGTGGAAAGGCGGCATCTTCACCTGGGTGCGTGAGGCCTTCGGCGAACGCGCAGGGTTCGTCGCGATCTGGCTCCAGTGGATTCAGAACGTCGTGTGGTATCCCACGCAGATCGCCTTCATCGCGGCAAGCTTGTCGTTCGTCGTCGGAAAGCCCGATCTCGCACAGAGCGGGATCTACACCGCCATCGTCATCCTCGTCCTCTACTGGGGATCGACTCTCATCACTCTCGCCGGCGGCAACCTCTTCGCCAAAGTCGGCAGCTGGAGCGGGATCTTCGGCACGATCCTCCCCGCGGTTCTCCTGATCGCGCTCGGAGCGCTCTGGCTGGGCACGGGAGAACATTCCGAGACCTCACTGCAGCCTTCAGCGGTCATACCGCCCTGGACCGGGATCGCCGCGATCGTCCTCGTGGTCTCGAACGTTCTCGCCTATGCAGGCATGGAAGTCAATGCGGTGCACGCGAACGATCTGAAGAACCCGGGACGCGGCTTTCCCCGATCGATCGCCTTCGCCACGATCCTCATCCTGGGTGTGTTCATCCTCCCCACAATCGCGATCGCCGTGGCCGTGCCGCAAACCGACCTCGGGGTGACCAACGGCATCAACCTGGCCTTCCAGACCTTCTTCGACCACTGGGGCATCTCGTGGGGCACACCGGTGATCTCGCTGCTCGTCGCACTCGGTGCTTTCGCCTCGGTGGTGACGTGGATTGCCGGGCCCTCACGCGGTCTGCTCGCCGCCGCGCGGACGGGGCTGCTTCCGCCGTTGCTCCAGCGCCGGAACAAGGCAGGGGTGCAGGTGGGCATCCTCGCGGTGCAAGGAGTGATCGTGACGTTGCTCGCGCTGCTCTTCGTCCTCGTCCCCAATGGCAACACAGCGTTCGTCGCCCTGGTGGACATGGCAGCAGCGCTCTACCTCATCATGTACATGCTGATGTTCGCCGCCGCGATCCGGCTACGCCGGACGCAGCCGAGGGTTGTTCGTAGCTATCGGACGCCGGTGATGCCCCTGGTGGCGGGCTTGGGTTTCGTCTCCTGCGCCGCAGCCTTCATTCTCGCCTTTATCCGCCCTACCGGGTTCTCTGGGCTCTCCGATGTCACGTATCCCCTGGTCGTCGCGGTCATCGTGCTCCTGCTGGGCGGCCCTCCGCTGCTCTTTTACGCCATGCGACGCCCGGCCTGGGACCGTCGGAGCGCAGCGGAGAAATCGAGCTCCGACATCGTTCTCGTGAATCCGATACGTCACGAGGACTGAACTCCTACGGGCGCCGCATGATGACATAGCCCACTGCCGACGACGGACTCCGTGTCGCGGGAGACTGTCGACGACGATTCGGGCGAGTCCTCCATATCTTGGATGCAGCATGGCGATGTCCATCCGCATACTTCCTGAGGAAAAGCGACGCGCGCGATCTCAGTATCCTCAATGTCGCGAGGACACTCGCGATCGGACCGCTCATGGCTGCCATACTGATCGACCTGTCGCGATACGCGGTGAACCTGATCTTTCGCACGGCCGTGCGGAGGCGCGATCACAGGCGCCCGGGGCGCAGACGTCACCATGCCACTCCCGCTGCACCTCGACTGCATGGCGTCCTTGACGGCGACCGGCCCGCGGGGATCGCAAGCAGCTCGGAGCCTGGCGGCTGCCTCCGGAGCAACCGCGCTGCCAGTCCCATCGGACGGCGATGCCCGGCGACGCGCTACGGAAGGTGCCTGCGCCAGCTCAGAGCGACGATGCTGAAACTGATGAGCGCAAGAACCGCGCCGATGACGAACATGACCGTGTACGGGAGCCACGCACCCACTAGCGCAAGAACGGCCGGGATGAAGAATCCGATGTAGGTCAGCGAGTAGTACACGGCCGTGAGCCCCGCGAGATCGTCGGGGCCGGCGATACGCTGGATCTCGCGGAGACCACCAACGAGCAAGAGTCCATACGCAGCCCCGAGCGCGGCAGCGGCGACGACGACCCACGCCAACGAGTCGAGACCGACCGCGACGGCCGCCAGCACCATCCCCACGACGGTGACTGCGAGCGCCAAGCCGACACCGCGGGCCGAGCCGGGGTCATCGAAGCGGCCCGCAATCCGCTGCGCGCCGACGCCGCATCCTAGTGCGATCACACACAGGAGCCCGCTCATCGCGATCTCCAAGCCCGGAGCCTTCGACATCATCAGGCCAGGCAGTATCGCGTAGGCACTGGCCGCTGTGCCGAAGACCCAGGGCGCCATGGGCACGACGACGAAAAGGAAGCGACGATGCACAGCGGACGGAATCTTCAAGTCCTCGAGTAACGGCCGACCGTCATCACTTGTCCGCCTACTCTCCGGCACCCGCCACAGCAGCGAGAATGATGCGATGGCTAGCACGATGTGCACGAAGTATGGGCTCTGCTGCGGTGCGGGCCCGAATTGCGCGAGCGCCGCAGCAACCCCCGCGCCCAGGGCAAAGCCCGCTGTGAGGGCGAGCGCCGCGCGCCCTGCGCCGCTCCCTTCCCGGGCTCCGGTGTCGAACGGCGCCTGCGACAGCTCCTTCACCCAGGCAGTCCCCACCGCCATAACCAACCCCAGCGCCACACCCGAGAGAACTCGCCCGGCGAACAACACGGTCGGCGATGAAGCGCCCAGCGCGAGCAGAACGCTCCCAGCGACAGCGACGAGCGGAGCAGGAAGGAAGAACGGCCGGCGTCCGAATCGGTCGGAGAGAGGGCCTCCGAGGATCAGAGCGGGCACGATACCGAGAACGTACGCACCGAGCAGAACGTCGAGCACGAGAGGCGTCATCTCGTCCTCCTGTCGGTACATCACCAGCAGGGGGGTGAATTCGTTACCACCCCACGCGACCGCGAAGAGCGCCGCGCACACGGCCATCCAGGGGCGGATGCGGTGCCGAGGACCCGCATCCGGGATCGGGAGGGAGTCCGTGATACTCATGGCAACAGCTCCCGATGTGTACGCCGGATGTGAGATTCGAGCGCGATTCGGAATGCGTCGCTATGCGCACCATCGATCAGCCGCGCGAGCTCGGTGTGGTCGTCGAGGACCCCCTCGAGGCGGTCCGCGCGCTTCCACAGCGATCGCGCCGTCATCCGCCTCTGCCGATCGCTCAACGACGCGAAAAAGTCCGATAGCAGACGGTTTCCGCCGGCATCGACGACCGCAGCGTGAAAGTCCGCGTCCAGGACCGCGAAGCCGTGAAGGTCTTCCCGCGCAGCGGCATCACGCTGCCCCCCGAGGATCGTCTGCAGTCGCTCGACAAGTTCGGAACGCAGCCGGGCATCGCCCGAGACCCGGGAGACGGCATCCGACTCGAGGAGAACGCGCGCCCGCACGATCTCCTCGCGTTCGTGTGGCCTCACCTCAACGACGAACGCACCGCGCTTGGGGTACAAACGCAACCACCCCTCGCCCTGCAGTCGCAGGAACGCCTCACGCACCGGAGTGCGACTCATACCAAGCTCGTTGGCCACCATCCCCTCGCTGATCATGCTTCCCCCAAGTAACGCGCCATCCAAGATCTGGGCACGCAAATGGTGGTAGGCAACCTCGGACGCGGATGCATGGCTAGCGGCACCAGATTCGGTCACGCTTGCCCCCCCTTGTTTCTGAATACAACATAGATACTAGTCGCATACTCTACAAAAGACAACAAGAGAATGGCGGGGTGTTTTTACGGCGCGGCCTGAGCCGCGAAGCGCCACGCCGACACGATCACTTGAGACAAGCTTGCGGGCCGTTCCGCGCAGCATCCGGCCATCGTGCCGACAGTCGCCGTAGGCGGCGAGGATCGCCGGGCGCCGCAGGCCCCCTTCCTTCCTTAATCCGCCCGACGCTTTGAGCGTGCCTGTCATTCGCGTAGAGTGCACACATGAGCGAGACCCCCTCGTCGATGATTAGAGCCGAGATCGTCATCAACGGCGGTAGTGCGTTCTTGGCGCAAGGGCAGGATGTGCATGACCTGAAGCGAAACATTGAAGCCGCCGCTTCAAGCGGCGGCACTTTTGTCGACTTCATAGTTGAAGGCAACCGCTCAGTCAGTGCTCTCATCACTTCGACAAGCAGCGTCACAATCTCCATCACGACCGTGCTTTACGCTGCTCATGGCACAGGTGATGACAAAAGCCCCTTTGGGGGGTTCTACAACCTCTAAGTCCGCATCCTCGAGTAACCTCGCACAGGAACTAGCGCATGTCTGGTAAGTGCTTAATGTAGACGGTGACAGCGCGCAAGATGATGATGACACGCCATCCGCCGCAGCCGTGAGTCTCGCGAAGCACCTTCTCCCTCGTGCCGTCGTCCGGTGCCATCCGGTGCTGCCACGTCCACGCCGTCCGCCACGGCCCGCTCGTCTCAGGCGGATCCACCGCCATGTCAGGCACGCTCCTCACGGCAGGATGGGGCGGGCCCTAGTTCGCGTTCCAGCGCCTACTCCTCGAAGTGGGGCAGCCGCATCTTGGCGCCACACGAAGTGGCGCCGAGCTTCGCCCCGGCTATGTCGACCGACGGTCTCTCGCTCAGCGAAGGCCGTCCTGCACAGACGCTAAACGCGATAGTTGGGTGCTTCAGTGGCGGCTTCAAGATGATGCGGATGCGATTCTTTGAGTCCCGCAGCGGTGATCCGTACGAATCGCGCTCGAGATTTGAGCTCAGGGACGTTGTGCGCGCCGACATAGAACATCGACTGTCGAAGCCCTCCGACGAGCTGGTGAAGGACATCACGAAGCGCTCCGCTATACGGTGTACGTCCCTCGATGCCCTCGGGGATTAGCTTGTCGTCCGATCCAACATCAGCTTGGAAGTAGCGGTCCTTCGAGTACGAAGTTCGTGCACCACGGGTCTGCAATGCACCGAGCGACCCCATGCCGCGATAGGTCTTATACATCCGGCCGTCCACCAACAAGCGCTCGCCCGGACTCTCGTCCGTTCCGGCCAGGAGTGAACCGAGCATCATGGTGTCGGCACCTGCAACGAGAGCTTTCGCGATATCGCCCGAGTACTGCAGACCCCCATCGGCGATGATGGGGACTCCGGTCTGCCGCGCGGCCATGAAAGCCTCGTACACTGCGGTGATCTGCGGAACGCCGACACCCGCGACGACGCGCGTCGTACAGATGGATCCGGGGCCAACACCGACCTTGACGGCATCGACCCCTGACTCTACAAGCGCTCTGGCCCCCTCGCGAGTCGCGGCTTGCCCCCCGATCACGTCGACGCCGTCAAAGGCAGGATCACGTTTGATCCTTCGGACCATGTCGAGAACACCCTGGCTCTGCCCGTTAGCGGTGTCGACGACAATGACATCCACACCAGCCTCAAGAAGCTCGCCGGCCCGCGCCCAGCCATCGCCGAAAAACCCGATGGCTGCGCCGACGCGCAGGCGTCCGGCATCGTCCGTGGTCTCTCGGATGTCGTCGCTTCCCTCCACAGAACTTGGTTCCGCCTGCTTAACTTGGTCGACCATCAACGCCTGGTCGGAGATCGATAGATTTCGATGCAGAACTCCGAGCCCGCCGAGCCTGGCCATCGCGATGGCCATCGTGGCCTCCGTAACCGTGTCCATCGCTGCCGAGAGCAGTGGGACACTGAGCGACACCCGCCTGGTCAGTCTGGATCGAGTGTCGACCTCACTGGGAATCACATCCGTGTAGCCAGGGAGGAGCATCACGTCGTCATAGGTGAGCCCGAGCGAACCAAAGGGATCGTGGTCAACCGAAGCATTGATCTCTCGGCGCATGATGTGTCCATTTCTTCGCAGGGGGCCAGACGCGTCTGCTATCTGGAGGTCACGATCTGCAAGAGGAGGCGGTGTAGCGTCTCCCGCTCTTGCATGGACAGAGAAAACAGCAGCTCGTCCTCGATGCTGGCCAACCGAGCGAAGGTGCTGTCGAGCACGAGAGCACCTCCGGATGTGAGCTCGACGATGTGACGTCGCCGGTCCGTATGGTCTCGGCGTCGGAGTACGAGGCCGAGCTCCTCCAGCTCGTTGAGAAGTCCCACGACATTGCTGGCATCCAACCCGAACACGTGCGTGATGTCCTGTTGCGCCAAGTCTCCGCGCTCCTTCAGGAGCGTGAGCACAAGAAGCTGTCTGTGGGTAATGTCGCCGGGTTGCGCCGATGCATCCAAGGCTCGCCAGCCTGCTCGCGCCAGATAGCTAACGAGGGGAAGTGTGCGACCGCTTCTCGACCATGCCATATCATGAGCCTACCGCTAATAGTTTGTTATTCACAAATGCTTTGCGGTACCAGCAGCGAGAATCGAGGTCTTGCACCCTGTAGATCTTCGCGGCTCACCCGACAAGGGCGTGGAGTGCGGGTCGAAGCCGGGGAATTGAAGCACACGGCGATAGCACCGCACGACTATGGCTGTGAGCAGTAATCAAGAAATCGATTTCATAATGAAAAAGAGCGTGCTAGCATCACGCTTATAGAGCCTCGCGCTCTCCCGAACTTTCGATGGAGACGACGTATGTACGGTGCGCACGGTGAGAAGCGCCAGCGCCGCAACGGCCGCATCGGCGGATCATCGCTGCGCTCGGCGGGGCTGTAGCCCAGGGACCTTTCGCCCGACGCGATTTGGCCCAGTCGTCGCCGATACTCGGTGCACCGTCGCCGTACCATCCATCCTGTTCTGAGGTGGCGCTTTCTCGACCGGCTGTCGAGCGCCTGGCTATACCCGCGCCATCTCGTAATTCTCTATCCGGAGCGCGATTAATGACCTCTTCCTACCCTCTTTCCCGTGTGCGCCAGCAGTTCCCCGCCCTGCGCACGGGAAGCGCCCTATTCGATGCGCCCGGTGGTACACAGACCCCGACCCGCGTCGCCGACGCCATCCGCGACGCGATGGTGAGTCCCGTTTCCCAGCGGGGCCGAAACAACTACAGCGAGCAGAACGCAGACCGCATCGTGCGCGGCGCCCGTGCCGCGATCGGCGACCTCCTGAACGTCGATCCGCGTGCCGTGTTCTTCGGCCGCAGCGCGACGCAGATCACCTTCGACATGGCCAGAGCCGTCGCCCGCAGCCTCGGCCCCGACGACGAGATCGTCGCGAGCCGCCTCGACCATGACGCGAACGTGCGACCGTGGGTGCTCGCCGCTGAGCTGTCTGGCGCGACCCTGCGTTGGATCGACTTCGACCGCGAGACCGGCGACCTGACAGTCGACGATGTGCGTCGCGTGCTCAGCGACCGCACGCGATTCGTCGCCGTGACCGCGGCGTCCAACCTGTACGGCACGGCGCCGGACATCGCGGCGATCGCGGCAGCCGTACACGCGGTCGGAGCAGAGATCTACGTCGACGCCGTCGCCTACACGGCCCACGAGCTCGTCGATGCCACCGCCCTCGGAGCCGACTACATCGTGTGCTCGCCGTACAAGTTCTGCGGTCCTCACATCGGCGTGCTGGGATCCAACGTCGAGAAGCTGGAGGCGCTCGTCCCCGACAAGCTCCGCCCGTCGACCATGCAGGTCCCCGAGCGATTCGAGCTAGGCACGCTGCCCTATGAATTCCTGGCCGGCGTGACAGAGACGGTAGAGTTCCTGGCTGACATCATCCCCGGTGACGGCACGCGCCGCGAGCGGCTGGAGCGCTCCTACGCGGCGGTCGCGCAACACGAGCATGCGCTCTTCAAGCGGCTCGTCGACGGCCTCGCCGAGATCGACGGCGTTGAGCGCGTCGGTGCGCCGCGCACGCATGTGCCGACCGTCCTGTTCCGTATCGACGGCCGCACCACAGCCGAGGCCTGCGCGGCACTCGGGCGAGCGGACGTCGCCGTGATGGGCGGCAGCTTCTATGCGATCGAGGCCGAGGACTGGGCAGATCTGCGCGACGGCGCGGTACGCGCGGGCATCGCCCCGTACACCTCGGTCGAAGATGTCGATCGCCTTCTCCATGCGGTGCGTGCACTCACCCTCTGAACGTTCCACCCCACCCGAAAGGACACACAATGAAGTCACGTCTTTCCCTCCTCGCCCTCTCCCTCGTCGGCATCGCGGCCCTGTCCGCGTGCACGTCGACGCTCCCCACCGACACGGACGAGTCGTCGGCGCCCACCGCAGACGACCAGCCGGCGGCGGCGATCATCTCCGGGGTGGCAGAGGATTCCGAGATCGCCGCGCTGCTGCCGGCGCAGTACTCGGACGCCGGAGTTCTGCAGGTCGGCTCCAACCTGCAGTTCCCACCGGCCAACTTCTACGCGGCCGACGGGACGACGCCCATCGGGTACGAGGTCGATCTCGCCACCGCGATGGCGAAGCGGCTCGGTGTCGACGTCACCTACAACGACTCCGCGTTCGAGAACCTCATCACGAGCCTGCAGTCGCAGCGCGTCGACTTCACGATGGCGGGCATGAACGATCGCCCCGACCGCCAGGAGATGGTCGACTTCATCGACTACTTCAAGACCGGCATCGGCATCCTCGTCGCCAAGGGCAACCCCGACGGCATCGTCGAGCCCGCCGACCTGTGCGGACACGGCGTGACGGCAGGCGTCGGCAGCTCGCAGGAGGCCTGGGCTCTGGCGCTGAGCGAGAAGTGCGTCGCCGATGGTGCCGAGGCGATCGACGTCGTCACCGTGAACAACGACCAGCAGCGTCTGAACTCGGTCAAGACCGGACGCGTGACCGCCGAGCTCAACGATCTGGCGAACCTCGTCTACATCGCCCAGACGGCCAACTCCGGCGAGGACTTCGAGGTCGTTGACCTGCCCCCGCTCGAGGGGGCACTCTACGGCATCGGAGTCAACAAGGAGACGCCGGAGCTGCGGGCAGCGCTCGCGGCATCGCTGCAGTCCCTCATCGATGACGGCACGTACGGCGAGATCCTCGCGGCCTGGGGGCTCCAGGCCGGAGCCATCGAGACGGTCGAGATCAACGCGGGACAGTAGTGAGGGCGGGGGACGGTCTCGGCCGTCCCCCGCTTCTGCTCCTCTTCCCCGAAAGGAACCCGTGAAGACATCACCCCCGACCGCCCGCATCAGCACTCCGCTGGCGGCGCCCAGAATCTACCGTCGTCTGCACTTCTGGCGATGGGTGAGCGCGATCATCGTGCTCGCCGCCGTCGCCGGGATCATCATCGTGCTGGCCGGTGCACGAATCCAGTGGCCGCACGTGCTGCAGTACGTCGTGCTGGACACCATGGCCCAGGCCGCATGGAACACCGTGCTCCTCGCGGTCGCCGCGCAGCTGGTGGCCGTCATCATCGGCGTCATCATCGCGATCATGCGCATCTCCCGCAATCCGGTGGCCATCTCGGTGGCGACCGGATACATCTGGATCTTCCGCGGTGTCCCCGTGCTCGTGCAGATCCTCGTCTGGTACAACCTCGCCCTCGTGGTCGACCGCATCGTGATCGGCGTGCCGTTCACGAACTTGACGCTGATCGATCAGCCGACCAACGCCATCATGACCGCGTTCACTGCCGCGCTCCTCGGTCTCGCGCTCAACGAGAGCGCCTACATGGCCGAGATCATCCGCGGTGGGCTCAAAGGCATCGACAGCGGCCAGACCGAGGCTGCACATGCCCTCGGGATGAGCCCGATGCGTACGCTGGCACGCATCATCTTGCCGCAGGCCATGCGCATCATCATCCCGCCAACCGGCAACAACTTCATCAACATGCTCAAGACCACCTCGCTCGCATCGGTGGTGACCTACTTCGAGCTCGTGAAGGCGGCAGCGAACATCTCCAGCCGCAATCTCGAGGTGATGGAGACGCTGTTCGCCGCGGCGGTCTGGTACATGATCATCGTGACTATCGCGAGCATCGGCCAGTTCTACTTGGAACGCGCCTTCGACGGCAGCACCCGACGCGGTCGTCCGCGGAACCTCCGGACGGCCATCCGCAACGCACTCGTGCGTCCCCCCTTCTCCCGGCGAGGTATCGATGAATGACAACACGGCGCTCGTGCGCATCCGGCAGGTCAAGAAATCCTTCGGCGACAACGCCGTGCTCCGCGACATCACGATGGATGTGCGCGCGGGCGAGGTCGTCTGTCTGCTCGGTTCGTCCGGCGCGGGCAAGAGCACGCTCCTGCGGGCGATCAACCGGCTGGAAAAGATCGATGCCGGTCAGATCTGGGTGGACGACATGCTCGTTGGCTTCGGTGAGTATCGCGACGGCGTCCGCGAGCTCACCGAGCGAGGGATGGCAGCGCAGCGCGCGCACATCGGCATGGTGTTCCAGCGCTTCAACCTGTTCCCGCACATGACCGCCCTGCAGAACGTCATGGAAGCGCCACGTGCAGTGCGGCGACTGTCGGGTGCCGCGGCGAAGGCGGAGGCGCGCGAGCTGCTGGAGAGCGTCGGCCTCGACGATAAGATGGAGCACTATCCGGCCCAGCTCTCCGGCGGACAGCAGCAGCGTGTCGCGATCGCGCGGGCATTGGCGATGAAGCCGCAGCTCATGCTGTTCGACGAGCCCACCAGCGCCCTCGACCCTGAACTCGTCGGGGAAGTGTTGAAAGTCATGACCGAGCTCGCGCGGCGGGGAATGACGATGATCGTCGTGACGCACGAAATGGGATTCGCACGCGAGGTCGCTGATCGCGTCGTGCTGATGCACGGCGGCGAGATCGTGGAGGATGCCTCAGCCGTGGAGTTCTTCGAGAACCCGCAGCACGAGCGCACCCGACAGTTCATAGCAAGCTCGACGAGAGCGGGGTGAGGGGCGATTTTGGCTGGTGGCCCCCTCCGGATGTTCCCGCTGAAGCAATCAGGCCGCTCATCTCCGAGGACAACGTTGACCGGGGCGGCTGCGTTTCGAGCGAGATGGCAATGCTCCCAGTCTGTTCAAGTCAACCACGTTGGGGAAGCACTTCTCCGCCAGGGTGAAGCCGCCGAGCGGAGATGACGGCTATGCGCCGATGAACACGAGATCACGATCTCGTTGCGTTCAACAGGGAGCGCGGTCAGTTGTAGAGCATTCCACCATCGACGATGATGACCTGCCCGGTGACGTACACAGCGTTGTCGCCGGCGAGAAACGATACGACTCCGGCGACGTCTTCGGGGGTCTCAATCCGACCGAGAGCGATGCCCTCCACGTTGTCCTGGAGGTTCTTCCCCAGTGGTTTTCCGTTGATCTTGTGCATCTCAGCGTCGATCAGGTCCCACATTCCGGTTCCGACGATTCCGGGCGCATACGCGTTCACTGTGTGTCCCTTCGGTGCGAGCTCTTGGGCAGCGACCTGGGTGATGCCCCGAACTGCGAACTTCGACGCCGAGTAGGCACCTAGGATGGGGAAGCCGCGGATAGCGGCGATCGAGGCGGCGTTCACGATCCTCCCCTTCACCCCGAGTTCGTCGAACTTTCGCACGGCCGCTTGAATGCCGAAGATCACGGAGTTGACGTTGACGGAGAAGACCGTCTCGAGATCGTGTTCGGTGACCTCCAGAAGGGGTTTCACCTGTGCGATTCCGGCGTTGTTGACGATGACGTCGAACCCGCCGAGTCGGGATGCCGTTTGCTCGACAGCTGCCTCGACATCGCTCCTGCTCGACACGTCGGTGGGCACGAACACGGCACTCCGGCCCAACGCAGCGATCTCGGCAGCCACTGCTTCGCCTTTCTGCTCCTGAGCCGGGATGTCTGCGATACCGATGTCGAACCCGTCTTGCGCCAGTTTCAGCGCGATTCCTCTTCCGATTCCCTGTCCCGCGCCCGTGACGAGCGCAACCTTCTTGGTAGTCATGATCTGCTTTCGATGAGAGTGATTTCGACACGAAACGTCGTCGCGCCCTGGTTGTCCGACCTGTTACGGCCCGAAGGTGGTGGCTGTGCCGCTGAAGGCGGTGGCATCGCGACCATGGATGCCCGAGAAATGCTCGCTGAGCAGCGCGCGGAAGGTGTCGGTATCGCTTCGTTCGAGTGCATCCACGAGAGCGCCGTGTTCGGCAACGACTCGCTCGCTGTACCCCGGACGGTGCCAGACCGAACGGGCCATCATGCGGTGATGGCGGTCGCGGATCGTGTCGAAGAACGTCACCAAGATAGCGTTGCCGCCGCCTTCGATGATGGCCCGGTGGAAGGAGCTATCCTCATCCAGGAACGCATCAAGATCGTCATCACCTCGAGCCATGTCCTGGTTCGCCACGTGGGATCTCAATCGGCTCACCACCACCTCGAGCCGCTCGGGTGTATCCGCGATCGCGGAAGCCGCGTCGCCCTCGATCAGGAGGCGTACTCCAAGAATGTTATCAACCTCTTCCGGAGGGACGTCCAGGATAAGCGCGCCGCGCTTGGGGTAGAGACGCATCCAGCCGTTCGTCTGCAACATAGCGAACGCCTCCCTGACAGGCGTACGGCTAATCCCCAACCGGGTGGAGACGTCGTTCTCGCTGATCATCGACCCCGCTGCCAACTCCCCTGAGATAGTCCGCCTCTTCGTATCGGTGAACGCACGGTCCGTCGCTGATTCGATCATCACCAACCCCCACTTGTATGTCACTTGTATGCCACCATGATCGCTATTAGATTAACTCCCCCCGTCGCAGGAGACAAGACCGATGCTGACGTCTTCAGCTCAGTTCCGCCGCGTCCAGACGGTGCTCCGCCAGATGGTCGCGGTACCTCGGTGACATCGATCGCCATCGGGATGTTCAGCTAGATGGGCACTTCGAGTATCTGCGACTGCCCCGCAGATCCCGCAGGCCCCCGCGCCCTCGCTCGCATACACCGGACAGCGGATGCGATGACACGTCCGCGCACGATCGGCGGTGCGGGGTCCGGAGGACCGAAGGTCCTGCTGCGAACCGCGGCGGGTAAGGTGCAATGGAGCAGCCGGATGACATGACCGGCGGAGGAGGTTTTCACCCACATGATCACCACGAGACCACACACGGGTGAGCCGCATACCGCCGGAATCGCAGGGCGACTGAACTGGTTACGCGCGGGGGTGCTCGGCGCGAACGACGGGATCGTGTCGGTCGCCGCGATCGTCGTCGGCGTCGCCGGCGCCACCAACGACCTGGCACCGATCCTGACCGCGGGAACGGCGGCGTTGGTCGGCGGAGCGATCTCGATGACACTCGGCGAGTACGTGTCGGTGAGCAGTCAGAGCGACAGCGAGAAGACCCTCATCGCGACAGAACGCCGCGAACTCTCGGAAATGCCCGCACAGGAGCTCGACGAGCTCACCGGACTGAACCGCACTGGGTTTGATGGAGACTGACGTTATTTGATTCCCAGCAGCCGGTCGGCGGCTGTTGGGCCAGCATAGAACGCTTCCTCGAACTCCGCGGGCGGGATGTCGCCGAGGTAGCCATGCAGGCGTTGCGTGTTGTGCCAATGCACCCAGCCGAGGGTCGCCAGTTCCAGGTCCTCGACCGTCTTCCACGGACCGGATCTGGCGGGTCCGCGGACGACCTCGCCGCCGTCGCGCACGCCCTGAACACGCGACCGCGTAAACGCCTCGGCTGGCGCACCCCAGCCGAGGCACTCGACGATCACCTACACTTGCTGCAAACAGGTGGTGTTGCGACGACCAGTTGAATCCGCCTTGCACGCCCCTGTCGCTGTGATGAATGAGCTGGGACAGGTCCCGGTCGGCGCGCTGGCGGGTCCAGAGGCCCATCTCCAGTGCGTCGAGGGCGAGTTCCGTGTGCAGGCTCGTGGAAAGCTGCCAGCCCACGATCCGGCGGGAGAATACGTCCAGGACGAACGCGGCATATACCCATCCGGAGAAGGTGCGAATGTAGGTGATGTCGGCCACCCACAAACAGTCTGGTGCCGGCGCGGTGAAATGCCGATCGACCAGGTCGCTCGGCCGTTCACTGAACGGGCCGGCGATCGTCGTGCGTGGGCCTTTGCGCCGCGAAACACCGCGCAGACCTTCGCGGCGCATCAACCGCTCGACCGTGCAACGGGCCACCGTCTCGCCGTCGCGCTTCAGTTGGGCGTGGACCTTTCGGGCGCCGTAGACGCCGTAATTGCTCCGGTGCACGTGGTGGATCTGGGCCGCGGTCTGCGCGTCACTGATAGAGCGTTTCGAGGGCGCTCTGTCGCGGGCTGCGTAGTAGGTTGACGGGGCGATCGGCAGCTCTGCGCAGATCGGCTCGACCCCGAATTCGGCTTTGTTCTGATCGATGTACTCGATCATCTGTTGTGTGGGCGGTCGAGCTCCGCCGCGAAGAAAGCCGACGCGCTGCGCAGAATCGCGTTCGTGCGTCGCAGCTCCCGATTCTCACGTTCCAGCTCGGCTAACCGGCTCGCGTCATCCGTGGTCGTGCCCGGACGCAAACCCCCATCAATCTCGGCCTTCTGCACCCAACCGCGCAACGTGTCCGAGGGAATACCGAGCTGCTGACCAATCCTCGTGCACGCGCCACGGCGCCCACCATCAGGCTCACGAGACTCCAGCACAAGCCGGATCGCACGCTCTTTCAACTCGGCCGGATACTTCTTCAAAGCAGGCATTAGCTCTTAACCCTTTCAGGTGATCAAGAACCTCCATTAAACCGGCTCTTCGGACATTCGGTGGGGTCAGGGTGTGAGGCCGCCGGCGGCGAGGAGC
>NZ_FUKO01000002.1 GCF_900163815.1 Microbacterium esteraromaticum
CCCCGTCAGCCGTCAACACATCAGACAACAAAAAAGCCCTGAGCCGCGACAAGTTCGTAAACTATGTCGCGACTCAGGACATTGGTGGACCCAGGGGGATTCGAACCCCCGACCTCTTCATTGCGAACGAAGCGCGCTACCAACTGCGCCATGGGCCCGTGAACTCAGCTAGATTATCACGCGCTCAGCCCACTGCTCGACGTGCGAGCAGCTCTCGCACGTGAGATTCGATCTCGGCGTCGTCGACGATGCCCATGCGCGCATAGGGAGATTCCGCCTCGGATGCTGCAGCTGCGGGGCGCGCCGGAAGCACGGTGGGCGCAGGTGGCGCGAGTTCTTCCGCGCGGCGTCGCAGTTCTGCGAGTTGCGCTGCCCGGCGCCGCTCGCCCTGGGCATCGATCTCTGCCTGCGCGGCCTGCGCGCGCGAACCGGAGACCGTGACCATCGGCTGCGGGAGCGAACGAGGGGTCCACGGCGCCCGGCCCTGATCGTGCAGCGGCGGAGAGACCCGCGCGGTTGTCGGTGTCGCGACCTTACGAGCAGCACGTCGCACGCTGTGCTGCGCGACGTGGGCCATTCGCGTCAAGACGGTGATGCCGGCGATAGCAAGCAGAGCACCGGCTGCGATCAGCATCCACCCGCCGACGGCGATGAGCTGCCACGTGCCCAGCCCCAGCATGCCGATCGCCAGGATGAATGCCGAACTCGCGGTGAAGCGCACCCTTCGGCGCGCTCGCGCCTGGCGCACCACCGGATCCAAGCGCGTCGCCGCGAGCTCCTGCCGCAGCTGCTCAAGCTCGACGTTCTCCTTCTCGGCCTGCATGCGCTTCGCCAGACGCTGCTGTGCGAGCGCATGCCGAGCGGTCAGCTCCAGTCGCACCTCTTCGGGCGTCTCACTGGTCTCTGCGAGTACCCGCAGTGCCTGGTTCAGACGAACCGCATTGCGCTCGGCCGAATAGTACTGATGGCGGCCGCGCCAGCTGGGCAGAAAGTACAGCGCCCAGAGCAGCACGGCGACGACGACGATCACGCCCCCGCTCAGCACCGGCCCATTCATAAGTCCACGGTAAGCGAGAAGAACACGCCATTCGAAACATCCGGCGCGTGTCGCGCTGAGATTCAGCCGTGCAGCAGGTCCGAGGGCGGAATCGCCGCTGCGCTCTCGGGCGCAGCGCCATGCAGCCAGCGCAGCAGTACACCCCGGGGAACGTCCTCGCGCGTGAGCGCGAACGCGTAATGGTCTCGCCAATCCCCGTCGATGTGGATGTAGCGGCGCCGCAGGCCCTCGTATCGGAAGCCGAGCTTCTGCACGACCCGCAGGCTGGCGTGGTTCTCCGGCCGGATGCAGATCTCCATGCGGTGCAGACCGAACTGCTCGAAGCTGGCGTCGGTCGCCATCGCGACTGCCGTCGGGGTGATCGCCTTTCCGGCGAACCGCTCGCTCACCCAGTAGCCGATCGTCGCCGAGCTGAGCGAACCGCGGGCCACTCCCCAGATGTTGAGCTGCCCGGCGATCTCGCCGTCGTACTCCATGATGAAGGGATAGCCGCCGCCGTCACGATACTGCTGCAGCAGCCGGCGGATGCTCACGCGCATGTCGAACGACGCCGTGCCGCCGGGAATCGTCGCCTCCCACTGCTGCAGCCAGCTGCGATTCAAAAGCAGCTCTCTCTGCAGCGTCCGCGCATCCCGGGTGCGCGCGAGGCGCACCGAGATCGGCCCGTACTGCAGCGGGGCCGGGGCGTCGAGCTGCATGTCTGCTCCCGCGCCTAGAGGCGCTCGGCGAAGTCTTTCAGCCACGGACGCAGGTCCGTGCCGAGATCGTCGCGGTCGACCGCGAGCTGGACGATCGCCTTGATGTAGTCGACCCGATCACCGGTGTCATAGCGGCGACCGCCGAAGATGACGCCGACGACGCCGGGCCCGTTCTCATCGGCAGCCATCTCCTGCAGCGCATCCGTCAGCTGGATCTCGCCGCCCTTGCCGGGTTCCGTGCGCTCGAGGATCTCGAAGATGCTCGATGGCAGGACGTACCGGCCGATCACCGCGAGATTCGACGGGGCATCCTCCGGGGCAGGCTTCTCCACAAGGCCCGTCACCTTCACGATGCCCGCGTCATCGGTCGTCTCCACCGCGGCCGCGCCATACATCTGGATCTGTGCCGGGTCGACCTCCATGAGGGCGATCACGGCGGCGCCGGTCTTCTCGTGCGCGTCGATCATGTCGGTGAGCAGAGTCTCGCGCTCGTCGATCAGATCATCTCCGAGCAGCACCGCGAAGGCGCTGTCGCCGACGTGGGTGCGGGCGCGCAGCACTGCGTGTCCGAGGCCCTTCGGTTCGCCCTGGCGGACGAAGTGGATGTCAGCGAGGTCACTCGACTTCATCACGCGCTCCAGGCGACCATGGTCGCCCTTCTGCTGCAGCCTGACCTCAAGCTCCGGCACGGAGTCGAAGTGGTCGGAGATCGCATTCTTGTTGCGTCCGATGATGACGAGGATGTCGTCGATGCCGGCTCCGACAGCCTCTTCAACCACGTACTGGATCGCGGGCTTGTCGACGACAGGGAGCATTTCCTTCGGCATCGCCTTGGTCGCCGGCAGGAATCGTGTCCCCAGGCCGGCTGCCGGGATGACCGCCTTCATCTTCTTCATGCCGCAAGCATAGCGGCGCGCCGCGCCCCGTCCGGTCCACGAGAACGCAACCTATGATCGAAGAATGCGAAGCGAAGCCGAACAGCAGAAGCGTGCGCTGCGCGCCGAACTTCGCGAGCGCAGGCAGCTCCTCTCCGAGCCGCAGCGCGATGACGCAGCATCCGGTATCGCAGAACAGCTCGATGCGCTGGTCGCGGCACACAATGCGCAGTCCGTTTCCTGTTTTCTCTCCACGACCACCGAACCGGATACGCGGGTTTTCCTGCGTGGAGCGATCGCCCGCGGCGTCCGAGTGCTCCTGCCGATCACCCGCGCCGACGGGCTGCTGGACTGGGCGGTCGCCGACGATGTCGACGACGTCGCAGAGGGACTGTTCGGCCTGCCCGAGCCGACCACCGAGGTTCTCGGTCCGATCGCCGTCAACGACGTCGACCTCATGATCATCCCGGCCGCCGCCATCGACAGCTCCGGAACACGGCTGGGCTGGGGCCGCGGCTACTTCGACAAGACCATCGGTTCGATGGAGAAATGTCCTCCGGTCTACGCGGTCATCTATGATTCGGAAGTACTCGATTCACTGCCGCGCGAGCTGCACGACCAGCCAGTGGACGGCGTCATCACTCCGACGCAGACCATCACGCTCTCGTCCGCACGGAACTGACCAGGGAGCCCTCCCCATGCCCACTTATGCCTATGCCTGCACGACGTGCGACCATCGCTTCGATATCGTGCAGAGCTTCTCCGAAGACTCGCTGACGGTGTGCCCGGAATGCAGCGGCCCGCTGCGCAAACAATACGGAACCGTCGGGGTGACCTTCAACGGTTCCGGTTTCTATCGAAACGACTCGCGTGCGAATGCTGGTGGTCAGAAGAAGGATCCGGCATCATCGAAAACGGATGCTTCAGCGAGTTCCACACCGGCGCCCGCGAAGACCCCGGCCTCATCCTGAGTCCGCACACGAAACAAGGGGTTTCCATGTTCAAGGGATTCAAAGAATTCATCGCGCAGGGCAATGTGATCGACCTCGCGGTCGCGGTCGTGATCGGCGGCGCGTTCACTGCCATCGTCAACGCCGTCGTCTCCAGCATCATCACCCCGCTCGTCGCACTCTTCTTCGAAGCTGACAAGGCCGGAAAGTTTGGTCCGACGATCACCGGCATCTACGGGCAGGACGTGACCTTCCCGCTCGGCGAGCTGATCTCTGCGATCATCAGCTTCATTGCGGTCGCGCTGGTGGTCTATTTCGTCTTCGTCGTTCCGATGAACAAGTTCAAGGAGCGCCAGGCCGCCAAGAACCCGGCCGTCGAAGAAGCCACCCTGCCGACCGAGCAGGAACTGCTCATCGAGATCCGCGACCAGCTGCGCAAGAACGCCCTCAGCTGAATCACTCTTCTTGAAGAGAACGCCCTGCCCTTCGGGTCGGGGCGTTCTTTCGTGCTCCCGCCCGTCTCAGGACGGCTCCGGCTCAATAGTGCGGCGGCACCTCGCGCAGCATCCGATCGTCGTTGGGTCCTGACTCGCTAGACGGTGCGTTCGGCGGTTCATCCGCGCGCCGGTCGGGCACTGGGGTGGTGCCGGGCATCGGGGTCAGCTGCGCCCGTCGCGCACCGGCGACGCGCACGACATGCTGGCGCTCGTCAGTCATCGAGATCGAGCGGCTGGGTGTCATGCTCGGCACGCACGGCGTCTTCTTCGATGCCGAGCACGGTCGCGATCCGGCGGGCCACGGTGGCCGGATCACTGTAGAGGTCGAAGGCGTGCACGCGCACATAGTGCCAGCCGAGACGGCGCAGCACCTGGGGTCGCAAGCGCAGCGTCTCCCGCAGCGATTCGCCGTGCGATTCCGGATCCGATTCGATGACGACGGCCCGGCCGCCGTGCTGCGCGACCAGCGGCAGCAATCCGCGGTAGTCGACGTCGACCGACGCGCCCAGGCGCCGCAGCTCCCGCGCGAGAGCGAGGGTGAGCGGGTCGGCAAGGTCTTCGAGCCGTGCATCGCGTGCGCGAGCGGCGAGTCCGCCGAGAATCGACATCAGCGTGGAGGCGCCGTGCTCGAGACGGCCCTCGTCGAACGCAGACGGACGGATGCAGGAGACGATCACCATCGACCTGCGCGCGCGCGTCATGCCGACCGTCAGCAGCCGCTCGCCGTCTTCCTGCGACAGGTCGCCGAAGTCGCTGAGCACGCGGCCGTGTTTGGTGAGACCGAAGCCCAGCGAGAAGATGACCCGGTCGCGGCTCTCGGCGACCGACTCCTCCAGCGTCAGCACCGCGAACGGCTCGGCGGTGTCGCGGCCGATGAAGTCCGCGACATCGGAGCGGCCGGCGAAGGCGGATGCTACGGCCGCGCGCACGCGCTCGGCGTGGCGCCTGCTGGCGGTGACGACCATGAGCGACTCGGCGGGCCTGTTGATCGCATGCTCCACCACGAGCGTGACCACGCGCGCGACCTCGGCATCCGGACTCTCGACAGCCCCCGATTCGGGGTCGGGTGCGCCCACACCGCGTTCGACGTAGTCGACGGTGAGGCTGCCTCGACCGAGATAGGAGCCGGCCCACGGCAGTGAGACGATCTCTCCGCCGTAGAAGGCGTCGTTGATCAGCTCGGCGAGATCTTCGCCCCCGGCGCGGTAGCTGCGGGTCAGCGTCATCACCGGAAGCAGATCAGCGAGTCGTTCGAACACGGAGACCTCGTCGAACGCGACCTCTGGTTCCCATTCCGCATCCGGCAGGGTCGCCACAGTGAACGGCGTGGGCTTCTGAGTGACCGGGTCGCCGAAGGCGACGATCTGGCGGGCGCGGCGAATGGCCGGCGCTGTCTCAGCGAGGTTCACCGCGGCGGCATCCACGAGGAGCACCGCGTCGAACTCGACGGAATCCGGGATCTCGGGCACCTCGTAAGGCGACGCGATCCAGACCGGGGCGAGCACACGGGTCAGATCCGGTGCTGCCGAGATGATCTCGGCAGTGGTCGTCTCGGCCTGCTTCAGCGCACGACGCAGGTGCGCGGCCTGATCCGGCTCGTCGACGATGGCGATGCGCCACTGGTTGGCGAGGTTCCAGGCGAGCAGCGGACCAGCCATCGCCGTGTGCGCTTCGTCCACAAGACGGTAATCGCGTTCGAGGCGATCGACGACGGCGGTGTTCGCGCCGAGCAGCGAGCGGTCGTCCTGCAGTGCGCGCTCGAGCAGCGACTGCCACCAGCAGAACTCCAGCTCATCCGATACGCGTTCCTCAGGAACATGGCGGACCGACAGATCGGCCAGCAGTGGTCGGAGGCCGAGCCCGGACAGCGCATCGCGGATCTCGGTGCGCTCGACGAGGTTCTCGAACACGGCAGAGCGAGCAGCGAGTCCGGAGAGCGTGCGCACCAGGCGCGCCACCGGAAGGGAGGACAGCGGCTCCTTGCGACCGAGCGCGACGTCGAGGGCTCCCAGATCAGCAGTCACACGCTGCCAGGCGACGTGCACGTCCGCCATTCCCAGCGGCACCTGCGGGGCGACCCCGGCATCGACGTACCGCTGCCACTGGGTGCGCTGCTGCTGGATGCGCAGCAGCGCTTCGTGCATCTCGGAGACGTGTGCACCCGGGCGAACATACTCTTTCGCCAGGCGCTTGAGGCGCCGTCGGTTCGCCGATGACATGCCCGGGGCATCACGGCGAGAGCCGTGAGCCTGAATCAGTTCGCCGAGCGGACGCTGGAAAACGGTGGGGCTGAAGCGGTCGAGCGAGTCGCGCATCCCCTGCAGCAGCTGCAGATAGTCGCCGAGCTCATCGATGGTGGAGAACGGACGCATGCTGGTCTGTGCGATCAGCTCGTAGCCGCGCTCCAGCAGCGCAGGAACCGCAGTTCCGTGCAGTTCTCCCGCGAGCGCGTGCGCACTCTGGGCTGCCTCGGTGCTGTCGAAGCTGACCCCGTACCAGGGCGAATCGTCGGGGCCGAAGCGGAATTCTCCCAGTTTCGCCGCGCGGGTGAGCGCCCGAGCAGCGTCCGTGCGGTCTCCCGCCAGCGCTTCGAGCGTCGTCATCGGCAGCCGTGCGCCGGTCGAGGGCGGAACCGACAGCGACGCGAGTCGGGTCAGCTGTCGCGTTGCCTGCAGAACGGATGCCCCGGTGCGACCCACCGGCTCAGCGAGAGCCTTTCGATAGTCGCGCAGCACGGCACGCAGGCGCACCAGCGCCTCGTCGACCTCGGTCGCCTTGGGCTGCGTGGCCTTCTCACTCCGGCCGATCGCCCGGATGAGGTCGCGACGGACCGTGGGCGGAGAAACAGCGAGTCCGTCCAGACCGATTCCGGCGAGGCGGTGCCGGACGCCTTCGAGGGTCGATCGGCGGGCGGATACCACGAGCACGCGTTTGCCCGCACGCACGAATGCCCCGAGAGCGTTGATCACCGTCTGGGTTCCGCCGGTTCCCGGCAGCGTCGAAACGACGAACGAATGTCCGGCATCGATGCGCGCGAGCACTTCCTCCTGCTCGTTGTCGGCATCCAGCAGCAGTCGCTCGGATGCCGGGGCGCGGTCATCCGGGCTGACGATCGTCGGAGCCGGACGACGGGCCGAGACCAGTTCGCGGTCGCTGGAATGACCGGCGAGCGCGTTGAGCACGGGGTGGTCGAGGTTCACCATGTCGCGCACCATCGCCGCGGCAACATCTGCGAACGTCGAGACGACCAGACGCGGATGCACGGCGAATGTGTCGATCGAGCTGGTGAGGGCGCGCAGCTGGTCGATGACGGGTTGCGGCTTGAATACCCCGCCGTCATACGCGAGGGCCGACAAACGGGCGGGGTCGAGACTGAGCCCGAAGTGGTCGTGGGCGACGCGCACGAGTTCGGGATTCACCTCGAATGCGCCTTGAAGCCTGAGCTCGAAGTCAGCGTGGTGGCGCCGGATCGCCAGTGGGCGAAGCAGCACCGGAGCGGCGAAGTCCGCTCCCCCAACTCGCCACCGGGCGATGCCGACGGCGAGATGCACGGCGTCGATGCCGCGCACGGTGCGCAGCTCGGTACTGCGTGCGGTGATCCGCTCGGCAGCCAGCCGCGCCGTGCGCAGCCCCACTTCATCGCGGAAGAGGTTCGACAGCAGCGTGGAGCGGCCGGTGATGAACTGCGGCAGGCTGCCCGGGTGCGCCTTGGAGATGTCGATGCTCGCATCGGGTGCATCTTCGAAGGTGATCAGCGGCGATGCGCCGCCGAGATCGGCTGCTTCTGCCCGCAGTTCTGTGCGGCGCGCCTCTGCCGCGTGGGCGATGTCGACCCCGGTGGATGAGTCGCTCAGGTCGCCGAGGATCATCGCGGCATCATCTCCCGCATCCTCCGCGTCCTTCGCCTCTCGTCGCCACACATATCAACCCTAGGCGCGCCACGCGCGGGCAGCGGTATCCCGGGCCGATCTGCGCGTATTCTCTGATGCCGCCTCGGAGGCAAGGCCGGAGCCGTTCCCCCCTGCACAGATGTCCCTCCAGCAAGAGTTGTCCCCGGATGCCGGGTTTCCGGAGCCGCGTCCGCGGATACGGCAGCAGGATAGGGGCATGAGCTTTCGATATGACTTCGCCCCGACACCGTTCGGTGATGCACTCGCGGTGTTCTCGGATGCTGGCATCGTCGGTCTCGACCTCTCCGAGGCCGCGGATCCGAGCGTGCCGTGGCTGTTGGAGAACTTCACCCGCCGCCTCGGTGCGGCCCCCGAATACGCGGCTGGCGCTGCGGACGAGCTCGCGCATCTGCTGGCCGACTACTTCGACGGTGCGCCGATCCGCTTCGATGAGCGCATCCGCTTCGATTGGCGGCTCATCGAGGGCTTCTCTCGAGATGCACTGCAGGCCGTATGCGATATCCCCTGGGGAGAGACGATGAGCTACGGCGAAGTGGCAGTCATTGCCGGAAGCCCCGGTGCTGCGCGAGCGGTGGGGTCGGCATGCCGTGTGACTCCCTTTTCGATCGTCGTTCCGGTGCACCGCGTCATTCGTTCGGACGGCACACCCGGTCACTACGGCGCGCATCCCGAGCGCAAACGCTTTCTGCTCGACCTCGAGCGTGGAACGGCGCAGTAGAGAACGAGCGGACCTCGGCGAGTAGGCCGCCGAGGTCCGCTGCATGCGATTCTCTTCGTTGGGCTGTGCCCACGGCCGCGGTGATAAAGTCGACGCTACGAAAGGGGCCCGCGGTGGCGTCACCTCGCACAACTCGACGGTCGGTGAATGCGCGCACTCCGATAGAGCCCATGGAGCAGCTCGTCGCCGAAGGCGTGCGCGAACTGGCGCAGCGCACTCGCTTTCCGGTGGCTTTCGGCGGCCTCATCGAAGACGGCGTCGTCACCGTGACCAGCATCTTCGGAAATCGAACTCCCAGCCTCGAGGGACTGCGCGTCCACCCGGAGCGCGGCCTCGGCGGACGCGCCATGACGGAGCTGCGCCCCCGCATGACGAACAACTATCGGACCTCGCAGCAGATCACGCACGATTACGACATGTTCGTGCTCGGTGAAGGGCTGCGCACACTTCTGGCACTGCCGATCGTCGTGGAGGGCCACCCGCGAGGCGTGCTGTACGCCGGCTCGTGGGAGGAGTCTCAGGTCGGCGGGGTGACGACGGCGCCGGCGATGAGCATCGCCCAGCGTCTCGGCACGGAACTCCGCATCCGTGACGAGGTCGCCCGGCGGGTGGAAGCCGTCGCACCGCCGCCGTCGTTCGATGCACCGCAGCGCGAAGACCTCCGTGAGAGCTTCGCCGAGTTGCGCAGCATCGCCGCCGAGATCACCGATGAAGACCTGTGCGAGCGCATCGCGGTGGTGCAGCGACGACTGCTCGGACTGACAGCGGCTGAGGCAAAGGCGCCATCAGACCCCGGCATCCGACTCTCACCCCGCGAGGTCGACGTATTGGCGTGCGCCGCGATAGGTTCCACGAACGCAGAAATCGCCGTGCGGCTCGGGCTCCGCGAGGGCACCATCAAGGCATATCTCAGTACCGCGATGGCGAAGCTCGATGCCTCTACGCGACATGCCGCCGTTGCACGGGCACGCCGCGCGGGCCTGCTCCCGTGATGGCGAACCGATATCACGAACAGATGATTTGAGGTTGCCTGAATCAGAGAATATCGCTCGATATATTGCAACCATTCTTCCCATTCATTCGGTTTGAATGAGCCGTTATTGCGAATGCCGCAATTCACGAATATCGTGGGCGCATGGCCAGAAAAATTGTGCACCAGCTCGTTGATGATATCGATGGCACGCTTCTAGAGAGTGGCGAGGGCGAGACAATTCATTTCTCGTTGAACGGCGCCGCTTATGAGATCGACCTGACGAGTGCTCACGCAAGTGAGCTGCGTGAGGCGCTCGCTCCCTATATATCCGCGGGACGTCGGGCAACCGCGACAAGCGGCAGCTCAGCCGCCGCACGTCGTCGCACGCCCGGCAATTCCGACACCAGCGCAATTCGCGCATGGGCGAAGCAGTCCGGAATGAAGGTCTCGGAGCGGGGCAGGATCCCCGCAGAGATCGTTGAGGCGTACCGCGCAGCGCACTGACCTCTCCATCACTTGTCGGTCGAGGCCCCATGGGCGTCGACCGACAAGTGTTTGGAGCGCCACTAGACTTGTCTGGCGCCTTCGTAGCTCAGCCGGATAGAGCGGCCCTCTCCTAAAGGGCAGGTCGCAGGTTCGAATCCTGTCGGGGGCACGATCGTGACTCGGCCTATGCCGCCAAGGCCAGATACGGCTCCCACCGCGGGTCTCGTCCGCGCTCAGCGCCACGCACGATCCAGGGGGCGCCACGCGGTGGCAGCGGCGCGTTCTGCAGCATCCACCCCATCTCCTGCGGTGTGCGGTCGCTTTTGATGTTGTTGCATCTCAGGCAGCAGGCGACGAGGTTCTCCCAACTGTAACCGCCCCCACGGGAGCGCGGCAGCACGTGGTCGATCGTCGCCGCCGCCTTGCCGCAGTACGCGCAGCGATGGGCGTCACGACGCAGCACGCCACGTCGGGTGACGGGAAGCCGTCTCGAAGACGGCATCCGAACGTATCGGGACAGAATGATCACGACCGGGCGCTCGTAGGCGCTGCGGCCGGCCCACACCGGATCACCCTCGACGTGTTCGATCACGCTGGCCTTGTCGTTCATGACGAGCACCATGGCTCTTTTGAACGAGACCACGGTGAGCGGTTCGTATCCCGCATTCAGAACGAGTGTGCGCATTGTCGTCATCCTCTCGATCCGTCCGGGATGGCTTCCCGGAGCTGTCGACTCACACGACGTCGCACAAGAAACAGAAGAGCGCAGAAACGAAAAAGGCGCTGTCGGATGACAGCGCCCATTCTGCTCGACCATGCCGAGCCTGTTTTGCGAGGAATGCCGGAGAACCATTCGTCCGAGCGCATCCATGGTGCGGATGCTCGGTACCGGTTCCATCGGCTTCTCCTGCCCGTACGACGACGCGTACAGGCTAGCTCATCCGCCTGTGCAGGCGGGGAACTCCGTTTGACACGCGGGAATCGCGTTCAAACGGATGCTGGAGGGAGAACTCAGCCCGCGTTGGCTCGCAGCCAGCCGATCGGCTCGACGAGGGATCCATTGATTTGGACCTCGAAGTGCAGGTGAGCCCCATAAGACCGGCCGGTATTGCCGACCTTGCCGATGAACTGACCCGCCTGAACAGTCTGCCCCGCGCTGACCGCTCGCGTTCCGTGGATCATATGCGCGTACGTGGTGGAAACACGCTGACCGCCCACGACCGAGTCGATGACGATGGCGACGCCGTAACCGTAGTAGCTCTCGGAGGAGATGCGGACCACGCCGCTGGTGGCGGCGAAGATGGGTGTGCCAGCGGGCGCGACCATGTCGGCGCCGTTGTGGCCGTTGCCGAGCGTGCGGCTGACGTAATAGGAGCCGCCGGGCAGTGGCGAACGGACTTCGCCTGAGCCGGCCGAGATCAGGCGCAGATCTGCGTCGCTGATGACCGATCCGCCACCGCTGCTGGCGACCCGGGCCGCAGCCGCTGCGGCGGCAGCGCGGGCCTTGGCTGCTTCTTCTGCCTTCTTCTTCGCGATCTCTTCTGGAGTGGTCGCGGAGTAGCTGCCGCGCTCCATCGGGGTCGTGGTCGCCTGCGACGCGACGACGAGCGATTGCGCATCGTCGACGGCCATCTGCTGCAGCGTTGCCGCCGCCTGGGCAGCAGGGGCCTTCGTGCCCGCATAGGCCGGAAGAGCGACAGCGGCGACAAGAGCGCCGACTGCGGCGAAGATGGCAACCGTCCGCATGGGCTTCACGCTGGAGCGGGAACGGGTGGTGGCACGGCGTCGCGTTGACTTCTTGATGTCTGCAACGGTGTCGGTCGTGACGATCTCTGCGGCCAAAAGGTATTCCTCCTGCGCCTCCGCGCTCTCGGGCGAGCGCTGACTCGTCAGCAATATCGATAATCGGGCACGTAATCATGCACAGTGTGCGAACTACACGTAAAGGCGACGAGCCAGGGAGGCAACCTTCACGATCGTTGTCGACGGGCTTCTCGCTGACAACTCAAATCACGCTACCGGAAGATAACGATTCTGTCACCCTCAGAACCTGGCAATCTGCCGGATCGTCGGATAAATCATCGCTGATCAGGAACTCTCTACGACCAGAAAGATGTGCGAAGCGAGCTCGATCGGCAACTCCAGACCCTCGTCACGCCCGTCCATCTCGATGAGCACGTAACCCTCGCTGTAGCTGTAATTTCCTCGCGCGCCGGGTACGACTCCCGCATCACGCAGCTGCTCGAGCAGTTCCGGATCGACCTGAGCTGGTTCGGCGAGGCGGCGCACCGTGCCCTGGATCGGCTCACCCGCGGCATCCAGCTTCTTCACCAGGCCGATCACGCCTTCGTCGAACGTGCGCGCAGGCATGTCCCCGAGCTGGTCGAGCCCGGGGATCGGGTTGCCGTACGGCGACTCGGTCGGGTGACCGAGCAGTTCGACGAGCCGACGTTCGACCTGCTCGCTCATCACGTGCTCCCACCGGCACGCCTCTTCATGCACATAGGCCCAGTCCAAGCCGATGACATCCGACAGCAGCCGCTCGGCGAGGCGGTGCTTGCGCATCACGTCGACCGCCTTGCGGCGCCCTGCGTCGGTGAGCTCCAGCCGGCGGTCTTCTGAGACGACGACCAGCCCATCGCGCTCCATGCGACCTACCGTCTGCGAAACAGTGGGACCGGAGTGGCCGAGGCGCTCGGAGATCCGCGCACGCAGCGGCACGATGTTCTCCTCTTCGAGCTCGAGGATCGTGCGAAGGTACATCTCGGTGGTGTCGATCAGATCAGTCATGCGGGCCCTCCGGAGGTTCTTAGGCAAGCCTACCTTCCTGGCGTGCGCCGCCGTCGGACATGCGGCGCGATGGACGCAGTCATTCCCCATACAATCGAGCCATGGCGATCGAGATCCCCCGCGAACTCCTGCCCGTCGACGGACGATTCGGCTGCGGCCCGTCCAAGGTGCGCCCCGCGCAGATCGAGGCTCTCGCTGCGGCGGGCTCGAGCCTGCTCGGCACGTCGCACCGCCAGCCCCCGGTGAAGAACCTCGTCGGCAGCGTGCGCGAGCGCCTCGCCACCCTCTTTCGACTCCCTGACGGCTACGAGATCCTGCTGGGCAACGGCGGCTCGACGGCCTTCTGGGACGCGGCCGCATTCGGTCTGATCGAGCATCGCAGCCAGAATCTCGTGTTCGGCGAGTTCGGCGGCAAGTTCGCCAAGGCCGCCGCCGCACCGTGGCTGGAGGCACCCGACGTCCGAAAGGCCGAACCCGGGTCGCTGAGCACCGCCGAGGTCACGGACGGCGTCGATGTATACGCCTGGCCGCACAACGAGACCTCGACGGGTGTAGCGGCTCCCGTGCAGCGCATCGCCGCCGACGGCGCGCTCACCGTCATCGATGCCACCAGCGCCGCCGGAGGCATCGACTTCGACGTGACGCAGGCCGACGTCTACTATTTCGCACCGCAGAAGAACCTCGGCTCGGATGGCGGATTGTGGCTGGCGGCTGTCTCCCCCGCCGCCATCGAGCGCATCGAGCGCATCGCCGCATCCGGACGCTACATTCCGGAGTTCCTCAGTCTGAAGAACGTCGTCGACAACTCACGGCTGAACCAGACGCTGAACACCCCCGCGCTGTCGACGCTGCATCTGCTCGACAGCCAGCTGGAGTGGATCCTCTCGAACGGCGGCTTGAACTGGGCGGGTGCCCGCACCACCGAGTCCTCCGGACTGCTCTATGACTGGGCCGAGAAATCGAAGGCGGCGACTCCCTTCGTGACAGATGCTGCGCAGCGCTCTCCCGTGGTGGCGACCATCGACTTCGATGACAGCGTGGATGCGGCAGCGGTCGCGAAGACGCTGCGCGCCAACGGGATCGTGGACACCGAGCCGTACCGCAAGCTCGGCCGCAATCAGTTGCGGATCGCGACTTTCGTCTCGATCGAGCCCGACGATGTGCGCCAGCTCATCCGCGTGATCGACTACGTCCTGACCCAGCGGGGCTGAGCCCCAGGGCGGGCCGCCGCCCGCTGGGACGGCTATTCGTCGTCGGACTCGTCGTTGTCGGACTCGTCGTTGTCGGACTCGTCGCTGTCGACGTCCGATTCATCGAGCTCGTCGATGTCGACGCCATCGAGGTCGCCCGCATGCAGCCGCCCTGATCCGTCATCGTCGTCATCATCGTCATCGTCATCGTCGTCGGAATCATCATCTGATTCGTCGTCGTCGGAATCATCATCGGGCGACTCGCCAGCGGCCGCGGCCTGCTCGGCGAGCTCGGCCTGGTGCGCGCGATACTCGGCGAGACGCTCTGCCCAAGGCACCCAATCGGGAGCAAGCAGCGCACCGTCGCCCGGCATCAGCTCGACCTCGAGCACAGTGGGCTCGGAATCCTCGACCTGTGCAACCGTGACTGTCCAGTACCAGCCCGGGTACCCCGGGAGGCGGTTCTCGAAGCGCAGCGAGACGGCACCGCTCTCCTCGCCAGAGTGACCCGCCGCCGGCCCCACGGTGGAGGCCGGGGTGATCTCGTACAGCGCGGCGAGCGCGAGCTCCCGCGTCGCCGAGGCTAGTTCGTCAGGCGTCGATGTCATCAGCAACCTTGCGCAGTACGGCGGCAACCTGGCGGCTGCGCCCCGAAGACGGGTATCGGCCCCGGCGCAGCTCGCCGCCCATGTCGTCGAGCAGCCGGACGAGGTCTTCGACGATGATCGCCATGTCATCAGCGTTCTTGCGCGTGGCCTTCGCAAGGCTCGGCGGCGCGTCGAGCACGCGAACCGACAGCGCCTGCGGGCCGCGGCGGCCGTCGGCCAGCCCGAACTCGACGCGTGAATTCTTCTTCACCGTGACGTCTGCGGGAAGGGCAGAGGCGTGCAGGAAGACGTCCTGGCCGTCATCGGAAGCGATGAAGCCGAACCCCTTCTCGTCGTCGTAGAACCTGACCTTGCCGGTTGGCATGGAGTACCTCGCTGAGTAGAACAACCGAAACGTCGCGCGGTGGCGCGACCCCTCCAGCCTACCGGTCTCGCCTGCGCGCGCAGACGATACGCTGAGACATGATGAGCAAGCGCGCGAGCAGTCCCGAAACCCCGATCGGCCGATTCGATCGAGTCCTGGCCTACACGGCGCTGACTCTCGCGGCAGCATCCATCATCTGCTTCTTCGCGATCATCATCGGCACCGCCAGCGGCATGAGCCAAGCCGCGTTCGGCGGTGGAGTGTGGCCGTTCGTCGCCGCTCTGCCCTTGTTCGGACTTCCCCTGGCGTTCGTCATGATCATCACACTGCTGATCATCAGCTTCGTGCGAAAGGGCCGCGCGGGCGGCACACGGTCCTGACGCCGATGAGCACCCACGCGCGCCCGCTGGCTGATCGGCTGGCCGCGACGAGCGACGCGCAGCTCGAGGAGCTGCTGCGGTTGCGCGCGGTGCCCGCGGACGTCGACTGGGATGACTTCTTCGACGCCGCGGAAGCACTGCTCGAGAGCGGATCGATCGAGCGCGCGCTCGTCGCGTTGACGCGCACGGAGGCGCAGCTGCTGCGTGCTGCCGCTCAGGGGAAGGCGGATGCTGCGGCGGTGAGCGCGCTGGCTTCCCTTGCGCTCGTCGACGGCGAGGGAAAGGTGCAACCGCCGGTCGCTGCGCTCGTCATGGCTCAGCCCGATGTTCCGCCCGTGGTCGGTGCCGATGCCGCATCCGCTTCTGCAACCTCTGCCGCTCGTGCCGCCGAACGTGCGTTCACGACGATCGGCAGTCTCGCCGACCTCGTGCTGGCCGCTCGCACGACCCCGCTCGTCCTCGTTTCGACAGGAGCGCTGAGCGCTACCGAAAAGCGTCGGTTCACCGATATCGGAGATCTGAACGATCTGCGAGAACTCGCGGAGATCGCCGGTCTCGCGCGTGCCCACGACCGCGAGTTGCGCGTCACTGATCTTGCCGACGACTGGCTCGCATCGTCGTTCCCCGAGCGCTGGTCGCATACCGTCGCCGCGTTCCGCCATGCGCTGCCCCGCGGCGTCCGCGCGGCAGCGGGCTGGGTGCCCATATCGGAGTGGGAGGGCGCGCATCCGTGGGACGCTTCCTGGCCTGCGCGCGCGGTCCGCTGGCGAGAACTGGCGACCCGGCTGGGACTGATGGCGGCCGATGGCACGGAACCGGAATGGACGGCGGTTCTGCGCAACGGCGGCGAGGTGGACACCTCTTCTCTGGAGTCGTTGCTGCCCACCGAGGTCGACCGACTGTTCCTGCAGAACGATCTCACCGCGATCGCCCCGGGTCCGTTGCAGCCCGCGCTCGATACCCGACTGCGCTCGATGACCGAGCATGAATCCGCGGTTCAGGCATCGTCATATCGCTTCACCGCGGATTCCATCTCGCGCGCCCTGGCCGATGGCGAGACAGCGCACAGCATCGTGCAGTTCCTGAGCGAGGTCTCACTGACGGGGCTGCCGCAGCCGTTGGAATACCTCGTGTCGCAGACGGCTGCGCGCCACGGACTCGTGCGCGTTCGCCCGGATGAGACCGACGGCACCGTCGTCTCCAGCACCGATCTGCACCTGCTCGACGCCATCGAGGTCGACCGCAACCTGCGACCGATGGGTCTCATTCGCAGCGGCGCGCACCTGGTCACCCGGGTGGGTGCGGAGACCGTCGCCTGGGCACTGTCGGATGCTCGCTATCCGGCGACCCTCGTCGACCGAGACGGCGTCATGGTCGCGACAAGCAGACGACGCGCTGCCCCCAGCGCGCCTGTCGAGCCGGTGTCATACGGTCCACTCATCGCGCGACTGCGGGCTCAACAGGGACCGGATTCGGATGCTGCCTGGCTGGACCGTGAACTCGAGGCGGCCGTGCGCGCCCGCGCGCTCGTGCTCGTGGAGGTGGCGATGCCCGATGGAACCAGCCGGGAGATGACGCTGGAGGCCTCTGGCATCGGTGGCGGCCGGCTGCGCGGACGAGACCGGGCAGCCGATGTCGAGCGCACGCTGCCGGTGCGCAGCATCCGCTCGGTCCGCGTGCTGGAGAGCTGACCCGCTCGCGAGGCCGCTAGACTGGTCTGCTATGTCAGATGGCCCTTTGATCGTCCAGAGCGACCGCACGGTGCTGCTGGAAGTCGCGCACGCCGATGCCGAATCCGCGCGCCACGAACTGGCGATCTTCGCCGAGCTCGAGCGCGCCCCCGAGCACATCCACACCTACCGCATCACGCGCCTGGGGCTGTGGAATGCGCGGGCCGCCGGGCACACCGCCGACGACATGCTCGAAACGCTCGAGCGCTGGTCCCGGTTCCCGGTGCCGCCTTCGGTGGCCGTCGATCTGCGCGAGACGGTGAACCGCTACGGACGCCTGGTCATCGAGCGCGACGACGAGGGCACGCTGGTTCTGCACTCCAGCGACCCCGCCGTGCTCGCGCAGGTGGCGAACAACAAGCGCATCCAGCCGCTGCTGATCGGCCATCCGACGCCTGAGAGCTACGTGGTCGATGCCTGGGCCCGCGGACAGATCAAGCAGGAGCTGCTGAAGATCGGCTGGCCCGCCGAGGATCTGGCCGGCTACACCCCCGGCACGCCGCACGAGATCGACCTCGATGAGAGCGGCTGGCACATGCGCCCTTACCAGCGTGAGGCCGTCGATGCGTTCACGAAAGACGGCTCCGGCGTCGTCGTGCTCCCCTGCGGGGCAGGCAAGACGATCGTCGGCGCGGCAGCCATGGCCGCGACTCGCACGACGACCCTGATCCTCGTCACCAACACGGTGTCGGCGCGGCAGTGGCGCGACGAACTCCTCAAGCGCACCTCGCTCACTCCCGACGAGATCGGCGAATACTCCGGGCAGGCTAAAGAGGTGAAGCCCGTCACGATCGCGACCTACCAGATCCTCACGGCCAAGCGGAAGGGCGAGTACGCGCATCTGTCGCTGCTCGACGAGATGGACTGGGGGCTCATCGTCTATGACGAGGTGCACCTGCTGCCCGCCCCGGTGTTCAAGCTGACCGCCGACCTGCAGGCGCGTCGTCGCATCGGTCTGACCGCGACTCTCGTCCGCGAGGACGGCCGCGAGGGCGACGTGTTCAGCCTGATCGGTCCGAAGCGCTTCGATGCACCCTGGAAGCAGATCGAGGCGCAGGGGTTCATCTCGCCTGCCGCCTGCTACGAAGTGCGCGTCGACCTGCCACCTGGCGATCGGATGGAATACGCAGCAGCATCCGACGATGAGCGGTATCGTCTTGCGGCATCCGCCCCCGCGAAGATCACCGCGGTGCGCGAGCTCATCGCGAACCATGTCGGCGAGCGCATCCTCGTGATCGGACAGTACCTCGACCAGCTCGAGACCCTGTCCGAGGCGCTGAACGCGCCGCAGATCACCGGCGCTACACCGGTCGATGAACGCGAAGAGCTCTACCGGCAGTTCCGCGAGGGCGAGATCTCGCTGCTGGTCGTGTCGAAGGTGGCGAACTTCTCGATCGATCTGCCCGAAGCATCCGTCGCGATCCAGGTCTCCGGATCATTCGGATCCCGACAGGAAGAGGCGCAGCGCTTAGGGCGCCTGCTGCGCCCCAAGCAGTCCAATCACACGGCCAGCTTCTACACGCTGATCGCGCGCGACACCATCGACCAGGACTACGCGCAGAACCGACAGCGGTTCCTGGCCGAACAGGGCTACAGCTACACGATCCTCGACGCCGACGAGCTGTCGGCAGCCTAACGCGCACTCTTTTCAGCGGGAGTCGGCCTGCTGGTCAGGCTTCAGACCGCAGCGCCAGCACGGCGCAGCGAGATCGTCGAGCAGCGCGCCGCATTCCGGACAGACCTGCGAGAGCCAGCAGGCAGGGTCGCCGCCCTGATCGTCTGGCGTATGGTCATGCTGGCTCATGCGGCCGAGGATACGCCGATATACACGTGATCGGGAGTCGGAAACAGCGTTTCATAGAGCGCCGGAGGGCGACCTCCCGCAGCTCAGATGCCGGATTTCCGAGGACAATCAGCCGCTGCAAGGGGGAAGTCACCATAATGGGGACATGACTGATGCGCGAATCCTGGTCGTCGATGACGAACCGAACATCCGCGACCTGCTCTCCCGGGGTCTCAGCTTCGCCGGTTTCAAGGTGAGGACCGTCGCAAACGGTGCGGCCACCATCTCTGCGGTTCTCGAAGAGGAACCCGATCTGATCATCCTCGATGTGATGCTGCCGGACATGAACGGCTTCAGCGTGACAAAGCGACTGCGCGGTGCCGGTTTCACCGCGCCGATCCTCTTCCTCACGGCGAAGGACGACACGCAGGACAAGATCGAGGGGCTGAATGCTGGCGGCGATGACTATGTCACCAAACCGTTCGCGCTCGACGAGATCGTCGCGCGGGCGCAGGCGATCCTGCGCCGGACGATGCAGACCGACGAGGAGTCGCTGATCCGCGCAGGCGAGCTTTCGATGGATCAGGACACCCACGACGTCTTCGTCGGCAGCGCACCGATCGAACTCAGCCCGACCGAGTTCAAACTGCTGAAGTACCTGATGCTCAACCCGAACCGTGTGCTGTCGAAGGCGCAGATCCTCGATCATGTCTGGGAGTACGACTTCAACGGCGACGCGGGGATCGTGGAGAGCTACATCTCCTACCTGCGGCGCAAGATCGATCCGCACACCGAGGAATCCGTGATCCAGACCAAGCGCGGCTTCGGCTATATGCTCAAGGTCGGCAAGACCGCCTGAGCGTCGAGACGGCGAACATGGCGAGTGGACCTGACTCCGTCACCCTGTGGTGGCGGCGCATCAGCCTGCGCGCCAAGGTCACCGGTGTCACTGTCGCCGTGCTCGCTCTGGGCTTGGTGATCGCGGGTATCGGCACGGTGCCCATCCTGCGCGGAGCGATGATCAACAACATCAACGCGCAGCTGCCAGCGCTGGCCAGCACGGGTCAGGCGGAGCGGTTCTTCGATGTGAGCTCGAACGACGGTCAGCTGGTCTTCGAACCGGCCAGCGATGCTCCCCGGGCAACGGATTTCGTCGTCGCGTTCTACAACAGCACCGACGGCTCGCCCATCGCTCAGGCGGGCGGGCAGTCCGCCGACCGTCGCCCGGTGTTCCCCGCGACATTCACGCTGCAGGCGGCGAAGGCGAAAGAAGACCAGGTGCTGCCGCTGGCCACGGCCGAGGGCCTGAGCTACAACGGTGCAGTGACGGTGCTGCCGTCCGAAAGCGCGCAGGGCTTCACCTATATTCAGGTCGTCGCTCTGCCGCTCGCCGAGGCGGATCGCATCGTCGGCACGTACTTCGCCGTGTACACGACGGTCGCTCTGGTGACGATTCTGCTGGCGGCTCTGCTGATCCGAGGGCTCGTGACGCTGACCTTCCGCAGACTCGGTCAGGTGGAGTCCACCGCCATGGCCATCGCCTCAGGCGACTTCAGCCAGCGGTTGACCGACCTCGAGCCGACCACTGAGGTGGGGCGGCTCAACACGGCGATCAACACGATGCTCGACAGGGTCGATCGTTCGCTGGCGCAACGCGATCGCACAGTGCGCAACATGCGCCGCTTCATCGGCGACGCCAGTCACGAACTGCGCACCCCACTCGTCAGCGTCCGCGGTTATGCCGAGCTCTACCGCATGGGTGCCATCCACGGTGAGGAAGACACGGCGCGCGCCATGGAGCGCATCGAGAAGGAAGCCATCCGGATGGGTGTGCTCGTCGAGGATCTCCTGGCACTTGCCCGGCTGGATGAGGAGCGGGAACGCCAACTTCAGATCACGCCACTGGATCTGCGTCCGATCGCGCGCGACGCCGCGCTCGATGTGCGCGTCGCCTCGCCCGGCCGGAAGATCACTGTGATCGACACGACCGCCGATGCACTGGGTGACGACGCAGAGCCCCCCACGGCGCGTCGTCCGCAACCACCCGCCGCGCCGACGGCCAGCGCGCGCACTGGCGCCTTGGCGAGGCTGCGACGGCGGTCACGGCCGACCGGACCCGGCACATCGACCGAGAGCATCCCCGCAATCGACTTCACCGAAGCGACGGATGCTCCTGTGCGCACGCCCCCCATCGTGCTCGGCGAAGACAATAAAGTGCGTCAGGTCGTGACGAACCTCCTCGGCAATGCCCGCCGCTTCTCCCCCGTAGAGGGACCGATCGAGATCGTCGTCGGCGTGGATCGTCGTCGCGGCGTCGGCACGATCGCGGTCGTCGATCATGGCGAGGGGATCCCCCCGCAGATCCGCGAGCACATCTTCGAGCGCTTCTGGCGCGCCGACACCTCGCGGGCGCGCGAGACCGGGGGCGCCGGGCTCGGACTGGCGATCGTGGCATCCATCGTCGAGACGCTCGAGGGCTCGGTGCGCGTCGATGAAACGCCGGGAGGAGGCGCGACGTTCACCGTCTCGCTGCCGCTCGCCCCCGCCCGGTCGACGCCGGCGCATCTGCTCGAGGAGACGCAGCCTATCGACCGCCTGGACATCTGAGAGCACTCGCCCTGCACACCTTCCGGTCGGGAAGAGTTGTGCACAGGCGTCGGGATTCCGGCCAGGCTCGCTACCGCCGCGCGTCTAGCGTCGTAATCCCAACGAGAGGAGATCTCATGTCCGTCTTCACCGTCGACACTGATGCGGTGCATGCCGCGAATGCGTCCACGCACGCCACCATCGAACGTCTGCAGGGCGAGTCAACCGCGCTGATGGCGCAGCTGACCCAGTTGCAGTCCTCGTGGACCGGTTCCGCATCGATCGCGTTCCAGCAGTGCAGCGAGCAGTGGCGCGGCGCCCAGATGCACGTCGAGCAGGTGCTGGCGTCGATCGGCGTCGCGCTCGGCTCCGCCGCGAAGCAGTACGCCGACGCCGACCTGTACTCAGCGAGCCTGTTCCGCTGAGCAGCCACCGCGGCACGCAGAAACGCCCCGGCCGAAGCCGGGGCGTTTCTGTATTCAGCTGGGTCTGATCAGGATCAGAAGTCCATGCCGCCCGACGGGTCAGCCGGCATGGCCGGAGACTTCTCGGGCTTGTCTGCGACGACGACCTCGGTGGTGAGGAACAGCGCCGCGATCGACGCTGCGTTCTGCAGTGCCGAACGGGTGACCTTCGCCGGGTCGATGATGCCCTGCGCGAACATGTCGCCGTATTCACCGGTCGCCGCGTTCAGGCCGTGGCCCGCGGGGAGCTCAGCAACCTTGTGCGACACAACGCCGGGCTCGAGTCCCGCGTTGAGGGCGATCTGCTTCAGCGGTGCTTCGAGAGCAACACGGACGATGTTCGCACCCGTTGCCTCGTCACCCTCGAGCGAAAGGCCCTCGAGAGCGCGTGCCGACTGGATCAGCGCGACGCCACCACCGGGGACGATGCCCTCTTCGACGGCAGCCTTCGCGTTGCGAACGGCGTCCTCGATGCGGTGCTTGCGCTCCTTGAGCTCGACCTCGGTCGCCGCGCCCGCCTTGATGACGGCGACGCCGCCCGCGAGCTTGGCGAGACGCTCCTGGAGCTTCTCCCGGTCGTAGTCGCTGTCGGTGTTCTCGATCTCGCGACGGATCTGGGTCACGCGACCCTCGATCGTCGATGCCTCGCCGGCACCTTCGACGATGGTGGTCTCGTCCTTGGTGACGATGACCTTGCGTGCGCGTCCCAGCAGGTCGAGAGTGGTGTTCTCGAGCTTCAGGCCGACCTCTTCGGTGATGACCTGGCCGCCGGTGAGGATCGCGATGTCCTGCAGCTGTGCCTTGCGACGGTCGCCGAAGCCTGGGGCCTTGACGGCGACGGACTTGAAGATGCCGCGGATCTTGTTCAGCACCAGGGTCGCGAGAGCTTCGCCCTCGACGTCCTCGGCGATGATGACGAGCTCCTTGCCGTCCTGGATCACCTTGTCGACGATCGGCAGCAGGTCCTTGATGTTGCCGATCTTCTGGTTGGCGATGAGGACGTACGGGTCCTCGAAGACCGCTTCCTGGCGCTCCGGGTCCGTCACGAAGTACGGGTTCAGGTAGCCCTTGTCGAAGCGCATGCCCTCGGTGAGCTCGAGCTCGGTGCCGAACGTCTGCGATTCCTCGACGGTGACGACGCCTTCCTTGCCGACCTTGTCGATCGCCTCGGCGATGAGCTGGCCGATCTCGGGGTCAGCGGCGGAGATGGATGCGGTGGCCGCGATCTGCTCCTTGGAGTCGATCTCCTTCGCGTGCTCGAGCAGGTCTGCGGTGATGGCCGCAACAGCCTTCTCGATGCCGCGCTTGAGCGAGATGGGGTCAGCGCCGGCTGCGACGTTGCGCAGGCCCTCGCGAACCAGTGCCTGAGCGAGAACGGTAGCGGTGGTGGTTCCGTCACCGGCGACGTCGTCGGTCTTCTTGGCGACCTCCTTGACGAGTTCCGCACCGATCTTCTCGTACGGGTCGTCGAGCTCGATCTCCTTGGCGATCGACACACCGTCGTTCGTGATCGTGGGGGCGCCCCACTTCTTCTCGAGCACGACGTTGCGACCGCGCGGGCCGAGGGTCACCTTGACGGCGTCAGCCAGAATGTTCAGGCCGCGCTCGAGGCCGCGACGGGCCTCCTCATCGAAAGCGATGATCTTTGCCATGAGTCTTTCGTCCCTCCCGGACGTAGAGGTGGATTAGCACTCTGCGTATGCGAGTGCTAACCCCAGTCTGGCACTCGACCCATGAGAGTGCAAGCCGCCCGAGTCGCTGATCCTGCCGCTGCGGATCAGTCGGCGGGAGTCTCTTCCGTGCTCTCCGGTTCCGGGACGTCATCTGACACCTTGTCCAGACCGATCACGACGGTCAGCTGTGGAAGCTCCGTGTCGTTGAGAGCGGCATAGAAATCACTCTGCTCGACCTCGGCGCCTCCGAGCACCTCGGCAAGCCCGAGGGCTGCGGACTCATCCCCTTTGTCGATATAGAACACGGTGGTCTTGTCGAACTGCTGGGTTGCGCCATCGCTGCCGAACACCGCATCCGCCGCCCATCCTTCTGCGAGCAGCTGTGTGCGCACGGACGCGACCAGCCCGCTCTGCGGCGTGGCATTCAGGATGAGCACCCGATAGGAGGTGTCGACCTCTGCGACGACTCCCGGCGTCTGCACCGAGGTGGGCTCCGCCTCGGGGAAGAGGTCGATGCGCCCCATCATCACCAGCGTGACGAAGATTCCGACCACGATCAGCACGAGCGCGACGGCGGCCGACCACAGCAGCACGACCAGGCCGTTCATTCCCGGCTGCTCGGCGCGATGCGCGCCGACGCGTCCGGAGGCACGGGGGACGTCATCGAATCTGTCGTGGGGGCGTTTTGACACCCCTCGATGCTAGCGGGGAGAACCAGGGAATCCGCACCGAGCGCCCGGGCGGCACCGCGAGCCGCGGACCCGATCAGCCGACGAAGCCGCGCATGCGGGCAGTGCGCTGCGTGCCGCGCGTATCGCGCAGCCGACGCAGTCGCCGCACCAGAAGCGGATCGAACTCGAGCGCCTGCGGTGTTTCGATGAGCCGACCGAGCAGCTGGTAGTAGCGCGCCGCACTCATCCCGAGCTGCGAGCGGATCTTCTCCTCTTTCACGCCACCGTGCCGCGGCCAGGCCGCCTCCAGCGCGAGGATCGCGCGATCGCGATCAGAGAGTTCACCGAGCATGGCCTCAGGCTACGCGGCATCCGTCGGCGCACTGCCGCGCCACTCCCACCATCGTCCCAACGGGTTGGCGTCGGCGCAGACGCGCCCGTCGACGGCCACCGCGCAGCCGCGGAATTCGCGGGCATCGATCGCCGGTTGCCAGGCGTCGTGCAGCTTCGGCTGATCGATCGTGATCCAACGTGCGTCCAGCGATCGGATGCGGTCGATCAGCGCGTGCCGCTGCATGCGCGGCAGGTAGACGAGCACCCCCGGTGTAGTGACCACGAGAGTCGCGTCGGCCGGGGCGCTTGCGGCGATTTCGTCGAGCCGCTCTGCCGCATCCCCGGCGCAGAGGAGCGGCGGATCCGCCGCGGCGATCTCGATCGCGCCGGCGATGCGGGCTGCACGGTCGTGCTCCCCCGGCCAGATCAGCGTCTCCAGCCAGCGTCGATCATCAGCATCCTGCACGTCGATCGGAGCGAGATCGATGCCCGCCCGCCAGACGATCTCCGGCATGCGCAGGCGCGGAAGATGCCCACCGACCGTGCTCGTCAGCACGACGCGCGACGGCCCATCGATCGGGTCGAGGCGAAGGCGCTCGGCTCCGTCGGCGCCGACGATGCGGAAGGAGTACCGGTCGGGGTACAGGCACAGGCCGGCCGCAGCCCCCAGCTCGAGCAGCGCGATCGGCCCGTCGATCTCGCTCAGAGCTGGCAGCAGGGGGCCCAGCCGCAGCGGTTCATTGGTCTGCACGGTGCGCCGCCCGCACTCGGCGATGACGTCGTCGGCGTGGCCCCAGACGAAGTCTCGCCAACGCGCATACGAGTCGGTCGGCGCCCCGAGCAGTCGCGTGACGGCGAACACCAGCGGCGGCTGCCGGTGCTGCTCGTCGATTCGCGCGAGCAGCTGCTGCATCTCGGCGTCGCCCGTGATACCGAGCGCCCATTCCAGATACACATCGCTGCGACCGGGCGCTTCTTCGCGGGCGAAGCGCTCGAAGCGCGCGCGCACAGCATCCGTGGTCATCTGCCCATTCTCACCGGATTGCGCGGGCAGACCCCGACGCCTCGCAGACGCGAGAGAATGGAGGCATGTCCTACAGCGTGAACAAGTCAGATGCAGAATGGCGCTCCGAGCTCGGCGACGAGGAGTATGCGGTGCTGCGCAACGCCGCGACCGAGCGGCCGTGGACCGGCGAGCTTCTCGATGAGAAGCGCGACGGACTCTACCGCTGCGGCGCCTGCCAGGCTGAGCTGTTTCAGAGCGGCACGAAGTTCGAGTCCGGATGCGGGTGGCCGAGCTTCTACGAGTCTGTGCGGCCGGAGGCTGTGCAGCTCATCGAGGATCGGACCCTCGGCATGGAGCGCACAGAGGTTCGATGCGCTGCCTGCGGCTCGCACCTGGGCCATGTGTTCCCGGACGGGTTCGGCACGCCCACCGGCGACCGGTACTGCATGAACTCGCTGGCGCTGTCGTTCACCCCGAACGAGCCGTGACCGCTCTCGACGCGGTCCGTCGCCGCGCCTCCTGGTCGAAGGTCACCGATGACGCGCCGACCCGCGAGCAGCTGCTGCCGCTGATCGAGGCGGCCGGTCGCGTGGCCGATCATTCCTCACTGCGGCCGTGGCGGCTCATCGAGCTGCGCGGAGACGACCGCCTGATCCTCGGGTCGGCGATGGCGAAGGCCGCAGATGACAGCAAGCCATCGTCCAAGCCGCTGCGCGCGCCGCTGCTCATCGCGATCGTCGCCTCGTTCCGCAAGAGCGACAAGGTGCCGCGCTGGGAGCAGGAGGCCGTGGCCTCCGGCGTGGCACACACGCTGAGCCTGCTGCTGGATGAGGCGGGCTGGGGCGTGCTCTGGCGCACGGGCGGGCTCACCCGGTCGAAGGCAGTCGCGAAAGCGCACGGCCTGTCGAAGAATGAAGAGCTGCTGGGCTGGCTCTACGTCGGCGGGAAGCCCGAGGGCAAGGACGCCGGACGCCGCAAGTTCGTGGATGCCGACGAGATGCTCACGCGGATGCCGGAGCCGAAGAAGCGCTGAGCGCCCGGCTCGGTCTCAGCGCTGTCGGCGCGGCATCGCGACGATGACGGATGCCACGGCGACGACGACCATTGCGACCAGCTGCCATATGGCGGGGCCTGCGTCGACCGGCCAGATCAGATCGATCGCGATCGAGGTCACCAGCTGGCCGAGCACACTGCCCAGACCCAGCAGCAGCACACCGGTGTGCACCACCAGGTATGCACCGAGCAGGATGTACGTGAAGCCGAGGAGCCCGCCCAGATACAGCCACGGCTCGGCAGGGAAGGCGCCGGGCATGCCGCGCACGGCGATGCTGATGACGGATGCCAGGATCAGCACTGTCGTACCGGAGATGAAGCTCATCAGCGTGGCTGACAGCGGCGAGGACACCGTGCGCGCAAGACGACCGTTGGCAGCGGCCTGCCAGGCGATTCCCGCCCCGGCGAAGAACGGCAGCAGCAGCAGCCACAGCGGCGCGTGGGCGAGCACGTCGCCGCCGAGCGAGATCGCGACGGCGGCGAGCGCAAGAAAGCCGCCGATGACCCGGCCCGGGGTGACCGCGACCACGCCGGAGGGGCCGAAGCCGATGCGGTCCAGCAGCAGACCGTGCAGGGTCTGACCGGCGACCACGCCGACGGTGAAGAGCGAGACGCCGAGGACTCCCGCGACGAAGCCCTGCGTCGACACGGTCAGCGCGCCGCAGGTGCCGCCCAGCAGCATCCAGAACGGAATGGTCCGGCGACGGATGCCGGAGAACATCCGCTTCGCGCCATCTCGAGCAGAGCGGATGCTGAGCATCAGCACCGCCAGGAAGACAAGGCCGACGCCGAATGAGACCAGCCCGGCGACGATACCGTCGTCGATGCGCACGCCGAGCACGCCATTGATGCGAGCCTGCACAGCCGTCATCGCGCCGATGGAGACCGCTCCGCCCAGCGCGATCCAGGTCGGCAGTGGGCGCGATTCGGTCATCAGCGCAACGTTACCCGAGATGCACTGCTCCGATGTCGGAGCGGATGCGTACGCTGTCTCCATGTGCGCGAGTTATGGGCTGGATCCGCGATTCGATGACCACGAGTATCGGGATGTCGTCGATGCTGCTGTGCTCGAGGGGCTTCGCTCGTGGGCCGTGGGCAATGACGGCGAGATCCTGCGACCGACGGGCAAGAATCTGCGCAATCTGAACCCGATTCTCACTGGATCCTCGGAGTTGGAACTCGCCTGGTGGGGCTACCTGGTCAATGGCGCTCCCGCGAGCTTCGCTTCGATCAACACCCGGTCAGAGCGACTCGCCAATGCCAAGGGCGACCTCCCTGCCCGCGCGATCGTGCCGGTCTCGTTCTGGCGAGAGATGGCCAAGCCCTCTCGCGTTTGGCACCACTTCACCGCTCCCGATGACGGGCTTCTGGGATTGGCCGCCGTGACCCGGCCCGGGCGCACCTCAGACGGCGTCGACTACACGTGTTACAGCATCGTGATGCAGCCGGCTGCCGCGCACCTGGCGCACGTCCACGATCGGATGCCCCTGCTGATCAGCCCGGGCTTCGCTGAGGACTGGCTCACGACGTCGAACGCACGAGGAGACCTGATCGATGCGGCGATCTCGGCATCCGCGCCAATCAACGAGACGGTCCGCGTCACTCCTGCTGAAGACGAGAAGGCAGCGCCCCGCAGCACCGGCGGCGAGCGGCTCTTCTGAGCCTCAGTCCGTCTTGTTGCGCGCGTGGAACACACCGAAGAGGATCGTCGCGACGAACAGCACGATTCCGATGACGGCGAGCCAGAACAGCCCCTTGATCAGGAAGCCGAGCACGGACAGGACCACCCAGATCACGAGCAGGAGAATCAGAAAACCGATCATGGCGCCACGCTACGCGGATTTTCCCGCCAAATGAAGATGCGTTATTTCAGAGCCGACTACGGGACTCGAACCCGTAACCCCCGTATTACAAGTACGGTGCGCTACCAATTGCGCCAAGTCGGCGGACCTACAGGACCGTGACAATCATAGCGATTGCGAAGACGCCGGTTGCACGTCGCGTCAGTCCTCGGGCGTCTCCGTCGGAGCCGGCGTCGACGGCGCGGTCGGTGACGTCGGGGTCGGCGTGGGGCTCGGGCTGGTCGTGCCGTAGTACTCGTCACTCGCCGTGGTCAGCACGAACTGCGAGAACTCGGCCGGGTCGCCCATCGCGCCGACGTATGCTTCACCGGCGACGATGACAAGAGCCTCGCTGTTGAGCTTGAGGTCCTTCGTGCCCGGCAGCGGTCCTTCGAGTGCACGCGTGGTCGCGTCCTTCGCCCATTTCACGAAGTCCTGATTCTCGATGCAGGAGCGCACCTTCTTGGCATGACTCACCCCGACCGCGACGGCCAGATCGGCAAGCTGCACGTTCGTGCGGCCATCGCTGTCGATCTCGGGCTGATCGGTGAGCAGCTCGTGGTTGTAGTCGTAGAAGCGCTCCTGAGAGTACGTCGCGACACACGCCGCAGCGGATGCTGCCCGCAGGGAGTACTTCGTGCCGTTCGAGCTGGCCGTCAGCAGCGCCACCGGGTGGTAGGTCACCGTGACGGCGCCTTCTTTGATCCACCCTGCGAGCTGGCGTGCGTTGGCACGCTCGAACTCGGCCGCTCCCGCCGACAGATAGTCGACGTAGACGTGGATCTCGGTCGGCTCCGCGGGCTGCTCGGTCGTCTTCGGCGAGGGCGTCGGAGTCGCGGTCGTGCCAACACCACCGGAGCTCGCCGTCGGCGCCGGCGTCGTCTCGGTCCCGCCGACGGTGATCGTGCTGTCTGTGACGATCACGCCGTCATCGACCATTCCGCTCGGGCTGAGCGCAGGCTTCGACATCGACGATCCCACTGCGAAGGCAACGGCGGCGCCGATCGCACCGACCGCTACGACAGCCACCACGCCGATGAGAATTCGTCGCATCACGCGCGCTCGGGACTGCTGTGCGTGCACCTGCTGTGCTTTCTCCCGCACCGCCTCACGCGAATTGCGGGCAGCGGGGACGTTCGGCGTTTCGTCGCTCGACATCGTTCCTCTTGAAGATCAGATGGGACGGGTGATCCCGCGGCCGCATAGGAAGCGGCACCTGTTCGATGCTAACCAGGCAGTCTGGGAAATACCCAGATGCGGCCAGCCGTGGCATACTGAACAGGGCCCAATGAAGGGCCACGGCGAAGCGACTTCGCCGCTCTATCACTACGGATCGTCCGGCACGTACCTGCCGGTGAAGGAGAAATGTCATGGCTTCTGTGACCTTTGATGACGCGACACGCGTCTACCCCGGCGGCACTCGTCCCGCCGTCGACAAGCTCAATCTCGAGGTCGCAGACGGCGAGTTCCTCGTTCTGGTCGGCCCTTCCGGCTGCGGAAAGTCGACGTCTCTCCGCATGCTCGCAGGTCTGGAAGAGGTCAACGCCGGCCGCATCATGATCGGTGACCGCGACGTCACCGACGTGCCGCCGAAGGATCGCGACATCGCGATGGTGTTCCAGAACTACGCGCTGTACCCGCACATGACGGTCGCCGAGAACATGGGCTTCGCCCTGAAGATCGCCGGCGTCAACAAGGAAGAGCGTGCCACTCGCGTGCTCGAGGCAGCCAAGCTCCTCGACCTCGAGGAGTACCTCAACCGCAAGCCGAAGGCCCTCTCGGGCGGCCAGCGTCAGCGTGTCGCCATGGGCCGCGCGATCGTTCGTCAGCCGCAGGTGTTCCTCATGGACGAGCCGCTGTCGAACCTCGACGCGAAGCTGCGCGTGCAGACGCGTACGCAGATCGCTTCGCTGCAGCGCCGCCTGGGCGTCACCACGGTCTACGTCACGCACGACCAGACCGAGGCCCTCACCATGGGTGACCGCATCGCGGTGCTCAAGGATGGCATCCTGCAGCAGGTCGGTTCGCCCCGCGACCTCTACGAGAAGCCCGAGAACGTCTTCGTCGCCGGCTTCATCGGCTCGCCGGCGATGAACCTGTTCACCACCGACCTCGTCGAGGGCGGCGTGCAGTTCGGTACCGAGGTTGTCCCGCTTGAGCGCGACACCGTGGGGCGCGCCAACGGCTCGCAGGTCACCGTGGGTGTGCGCCCCGAAGACATCGTCGTCAACCCGGCCGACGGCAAGGGCCTCACCGCCGTCGTCGACCTGGTCGAGGAGCTCGGCGCTGACGGCTACCTCTACGGTCACGCGGAGATCGGCGGCAAGCGTCAGGACATCGTCGCCCGCGTCGATGGCCGCAACCACGCCAACGCCGGTGAGACGGTCACGCTCGCCGCGACTGCAGGCCACGTGCACGCGTTCGACATCGAGTCGGGTCTGCGCCTGAACGACAAGCCGGTCGTCTCCGCCTGAGAACGGAACGACCCCACCGCGGCGCGGGCTGACTTCGGTCGCCCGCGCCGCGGCATTTTCACAAGAGATCGCATTCAGAAGATCGTCGTGGAGGAAGTATGAAGCAGGAGTCGCTGCGCATCACGGCCAGCACCGTCGACCCGGGGCTGCTCTCTCTGCCGTGGTCGACACCGCTGGGCAAGTGGCCGTCCGAGCACATCGTGTCGCTGCCGAAGGGGCTCTCGCGGCACCTGGTGCGGTTCGCGGATCTCTCCGGACGGGTAATCGCGGTCAAGGAGACCACCGCCGAGATGGCGCAGCGCGAGTACGAGATGCTCGGCAATCTCGCGAAGCTCGACGTGCCATGCGTCAGTCGCGTCGCAGTGATCGCCGGGCGAGCGGATGCTGAAGGAAAGGCCCTGCCAGCGGCCCTTGTCACCTCGCATCTGCGCTTCTCGATGCCCTACCGCGCGCTGTTCACGCAGGTGCTGCGTCCAGACACCGCCAATCGCCTCGTCGATGCTCTGGCGCTGCTGCTGGTGCGGTTGCACAATGTCGGCTTCTACTGGGGCGATGTCTCGCTGTCGAACACCCTGTTCCGCCGCGACGCGGGCGCCTTCGCGGCGTACCTGGTGGATGCCGAGACCGGTGAGCTCCACGAAGAGGGCCTCACCGACGGACAGCGCGCGTACGATCTAGACCTCGCGCGCACCAATATCGCCGGCGAGATCATGGACCTGGCCGCCGGTGGCCGTCTTGAGCACGGAGTGGACGCTCTGGAGATCGCCGACGGCATCGTGTCGTCGTACCGGTCGCTGTGGGCGGCGCTCACCGACGAGGAGTCCTTCTCGACAGGTGAGACCTGGCGCATCACCGAGCGCGTCGAGAAGCTCAATGCCCTCGGCTTCGACATCGACGAGATGACGCTCGTGACAACGACCGACGGCACGGCTGTTCGCATTCAGCCGAAGGTGGTCGATGCCGGACACCATCAGCGGCGCCTCATCCGACTCACCGGCCTCGACGTCGAAGAGAATCAGGCGAGGCGCCTGCTGAACGACCTCGACGAGTTCCAGGCTCGGTCGACCCGGCATCAGGGCGACGAAGAGCTGCACGCCCACGAGTGGCTCACGCGCGTGTTCGAACCCGTCGTCCGGGCGATCCCCTACGACCTGCGCGCGAAGCTCGAGCCGGCGGAGGTCTACCACCAGGTGCTCGAGCACCGTTGGTATCTCTCACAGGCGCAGGGCCGCGCCGTGCCGCTGGCTGAAGTGCTCACCAGCTACATCAACGACGTCCTGCGCCACCGCCGCGATGAGGCGACGATCATGGGGCCGCCGACCGAGACGATGAGTCTGCCGGTGGTCACCGGAGCCGTCGAAGTGTCACCGGAGACCGCTGCGATCGACTGGCGCGATCTGGTCTGACTGGCCGACGGCCGACCCTGAGCGCGCTGCGGATCATTCCGGTGCCCCGCTAGCGGCTCGAAACGTCCCGCGCCGTCAGGCTTTAGCCGCCCGCACGGTCGAGACCTGGTACAGCGCGACGGATGCGGCGATGCCCGCGTTCAGCGACTCTGTCGCCGCGGAGATCGGGATCGAGACGATCTGGTCGCAGGTCTCGGTGACCAGGCGCGACAGCCCCTTGCCCTCGGAGCCGATGACGATCACCACGGGCCGATCGGCGAGTTCGAGAGCAGGCAGCGCCACGTCTCCTCCGCCGTCCAGTCCCAGCACGAAGACGCCCTGCTTCTTGAACTCCTTCAGCTGCGTGGTCAGGTTCGACGCCAGCGCGACGGGGAGGCGTGCGGCCGCACCTGCGCTGGTCTTCCAGGCAGCGGAGTTGACGCTGGCCGAGCGACGCTGCGGCAGGATGATGCCGTGCCCGCCGAAGGCGGCGGTGGAGCGGATGATCGCACCGAGGTTGCGCGGGTCGGTGATGCCGTCCAGCGCGATGAACAGCGGCGTCTCACCGCGATCGATGACCTGCTCGAGCAGATCCTGCGGGTGCGCGTACGTGTACGGCGGCACCTTCAGCGCGACGCCCTGGTGCACGCCGTCGAATCCGGCCATCCGGTCGAGCTCCTGACGGGTGACCTCGAGCACGGGGATATCGCGGTGCCGCGCGATGGAGAGCATCTCCTTCACACGGTCGTCCATCTCGACGCGCTGGGCGATGTAGAGGGTCGTCGCGGGGATCTTGGTGCGCAGCGCCTCGAGCACCGAGTTGCGGCCGGTGACGGTCTCGGTATCGCTGTTCTGCGAAGAGCCGGACGAGCCCCGAGAGCCCTGCTTGCCGCGGTTTCCGCCGGAGTTGCCACCGGGGCGCCCCTTGCCGCCTGCCGCGGCGAAGCGCTCCTGTGCAGCCTTCCGCTTGCCGGCGACGTGCCAGCTGCGGTCTTCCGCCTTAGGCGTCGGGCCCCTGCCCTCGAGGGACTTGCGACCCAATCCGCCGGTGCCCTTGGTCGCACCCTTCTTCTTGCTGTTGCCCGCTCCGGGGCGGCCGATCTTAGCCATCGATACTCCAATGTGTTCCGTCTGAAGTGTCCTCCAGAATGATGCCTGCCGCCGCGATCGCATCGCGGATGCGATCGGCTGCGGCCCAGTCCTTGTCCGCGCGCGCCTGAGCGCGCTGGGAGATCATCGTCTGCACGAGTCCGTCAAGAGCGGATGCTGTCGTGCTGTCGTCGGCGCGTCGCCATTGCGGATCGAGCGGGTTGAGACCGAGGACATCCAGCATCGCCGTCGCCTCGTTCAGGGCGCGCTCAGCGCCCGCGGCGTCATCGTCATCCATCGCTCGGTTCCCGCGCCGCACCGTATCGTGGACGACCGCCAGGGCCTGCGGCACACCGAGGTCGCCATCCATCGCATCCGCGAAGGATCCGGGAATGGATGCTGTCGCAGCCCCGTCCAAATCGGCGGCATGCGACGACAGCAGCGTTCCCCTGGCATCCGCCTGCGCTTCGTGCTGGGCTCGTGCGATGTCGTTCTGCTCGGGCAGGTGCTGCGCCCGCTCGAGGAAGCTTCTGATGCGCCCGAGTGCCGCTTCGGCCTCCGTCCAGGAGGATTCCGAGAGGTCGAGGCTGGAGCGATAGTGCGCTGCGGCGAGCGCGTAGCGCACCACCAGCGGATCGTGCTCGTCGAGGACGTCGCTCGCGAGGGTGAAGTTGCCGAGCGACTTCGCCATCTTCTGTCCGCCGACGGTCACGAGGCCGTTGTGCACCCAGTAGCGGGCGAAGCCGTCGCCGGCAGCGGTCGACTGCGCGAGCTCGTTCTCGTGGTGCGGGAAGCGCAGGTCGAGTCCCCCGCCGTGAATGTCGAATTCCGCACCGAGGTAGCGCTTCGCCATCGCCGAGCACTCGATGTGCCACCCGGGCCGCCCGCTGCCCCAGGGAGAATCCCACGCGGCATCCGCTTGCTCTCCTGGCTTGGCGGCCTTCCACAGGGCGAAGTCCTGCGGGTTGCGCTTGCCGCGCGGATCAGCATCCACCGCCGCCTCCATGGCGTCCACGGACTGGCGGGTCAGCTCGCCGTAGGCCGGCCACGAGCGCACGTCGAAATAGACGTCGCCGGAGCCATCGGCGGCCGGGTAGGCGTGGCCGCGCTCGATGAGTTGCGCGATGAGCTCCTGCATCTGCGGAATGAAGCCGGTTGCTCGCGGTTCGCACGTCGGCGACAGGATGCCGACGGCGGCATACGCCTGCGAGAACTCCTGCTCGATCCGATAGGCGAGCGCCCACCACGGCTCGCCATCAGTGGCATTGTCGAGCACCTTGTCGTCGATGTCAGTGACGTTGCGCACGAAGGTGACACGGCCGAAGCGGCGCTGCAGCCAGCGACGCAGCAGATCGAAGCTGAGTGCCGCGCGCACATGCCCGATATGGGGGCCTGACTGCACCGTGGGTCCGCACACGTACATCGTCACGTTCGAGGGGTCGATCGGGACGAAATCGCGCAGCTGCTGCGCGCGCGTGTCATGGAGCCGAAGTGTCACTGTCATAGCGTACCGGGGCGTGGCCGAGCAGAACCGGTGTACGCCGCACTGTTGCGGATGTGCGCAGAAGGAGAGTGCGTCAGCCGCGCGGAACCACCAGTGCCATCGCTGTCGCGGCGATCCCCTCATCGCGCCCGGTGAACCCGAGGCCGTCGGTAGTGGTCGCGGCCAGGCTCACCGGCACTCCCCCGAGCGCCGTCGACAGCACCTGCTCCGCCTCGTGGCGACGGGAGCTGAAACGGGGGCGGCTGCCCTGGAACTGAGCGGACACATTGCCGATGGCGAAGCCTGCGTCGGCGAGCAGCTGCGCGGTGCGGGCGAGGAACACATCGGCGTGCGCTCCGGCGTACTCGGGGTGGGCGGTGCCGAAGTGCTCGCCGATGTCGCCGAGTCCGGCCGCGGAAAGCAGCGCGTCGACGATCGCATGCGCCACGGCATCCCCATCGGAGTGTCCGGATAGCGCCGGCTCACCTGGCCACTCCAAGCCCGCGAGCCAGAGGTGGCCCTCGCCGCCGAAGGCGTGCACATCCGTGCCGATTCCGACACGGGGAAGGCTCAATGATGTTCGCGTGTCCATGAGCAGCACCCGCGCCCTCTCCAGATCGGCGGGCGTGGTGATCTTGAAGGCTCGTGCTGAGCCGGGGATGCTGCGAACCGCGCCGCCGGCCGCAGCGAACAGAGCGGCATCGTCAGTGTGCTCCTCGCCTGCGGCGACCGCCCGCGCATAAGCTGATTCGAGCGCCGCCCGGGGAAAGCCCTGCGGCGTCTGCGCGGCCGCGAGCACCGACCGGTCGACCGCCGCGACGACGGCATCGCCCTCGACGCGCTTGAGCGTATCGATGACGGGCAGCGACGGGATGACCCCGCTCAGGTCGACGGCCTCGGCAACAGCATCGATCAGTGCGGAGGGTGTGAGAGCCCGTGCGGCATCGTGCACGAGCACCGTGTCGATATCGCCCCACAGCGCATCTAGCCCTGCCGCCACCGACTGCTGCCGGCTGGCGCCCCCTGTGACCACGGTCGCGAGATCTCGCCGGTCACCCGCCGCTGCACGCACCTCGGTCTCGACGGTGCCCTCGAAGCCGGTGGGAGCGACCACGATCACCTGCATAGGCTGGGCGGCGAAGACACCTTCGAGCGCGTGGCGGAGAACCGAGCGCGAATCGATGCCGACGAGGGCCTTCGGCGCCCCCGCCTCGAGGCGTGTTCCGGAGCCGGCGGCGACGACGACGATCGCCGTGCGAGGGACGGGAAGGATGGTCACACGCTCACGTTACCGATTTCCGCGTCTGCAGACGAGAAGAGGGTGGATGCCGCAGCATCCACCCTCTTCTGCACTCCGGTCAGGGAGCGAATCACATCGACTCAGGAGGCAAGCACCTTGTCGAGGATCTCGCCCGCCTTCTCTTCATCGGTCTTCTCTGCGAGCGCGAGCTCGGAGACGAGAATCTGGCGAGCCTTCGCCAGCATCCGCTTCTCTCCGGCAGAGAGCCCCCGATCCTGATCACGGCGCCAGAGGTCGCGCACGACCTCGCTCACCTTGATGACGTCACCCGACGCGAGCTTCTCCAGGTTCGCCTTGTAGCGGCGCGACCAGTTGGTGGGCTCTTCGGTGAACGGAGCGCGAAGCACCTCGAACACATGGTCGAGGCCCTCCTGCCCGATCACATCGCGAACGCCGACCAGGTCGACATTCTCAGCGGGGACCTCGATGATAAGGTCGCCCTGGGTGACATTGAGCTTCAGATACTTCTTCGTCTCGCCCTTGATCACGCGGTCCTTGACCTCGATGATCGTCGCGGCTCCGTGGTGCGGATAGACGACGGTTTCGCCAACCTCAAAAAGCATAAAAACGTGTCCTTTCGGCAATCTCCAGGATACCACAGCACTTATGCACTAAGGTTCGCGCCGATCGCGTCCCGGGCGGTGCCCCTTGACCCACTAGACTTGTCCAGGACACCCGTCGCACCTCAGGAGGATCCGTGAACTCGCGCTCTGTTGCGTCTCTCGCTTCGCGTCTCGTTGCCGTTGTCGCTCTGGGCGCCGCTGTCGCGCTCGGCACCACCGGCTGCACTTTCATCACGCACCAGGCCACGTTGAACCAGTACCCCGCATCTGACGGCGTGAACATCGAATCGACCGGTGGCCCCATCGTCGTTCGCAACGCGCTGATCATCGCCAACGAAGACGGCTCGGCCGGCAACCTCGTCGCAGCCTTCATCAATGAGAGCGACAAGAGCGCCAATCTGAACATCGATATCGATGGCGAGCGCCTCAACATGCGCGTTCCGGCCGGCGAGCGCGTCAGCCTCGGCGCTGACGCCGACCCGCTGCTCATCGAGAACCTCGGGGTCAAGCCGGGGGCCACGGTGGAGATCCTCTTCGTCTCCGGCGATGGCGATGCCACGCCGTCGCAGGTCCCGGTGCTCGATGGCACCCTCAAGCAGTACGCCGATCTGGTCCCGATGGACGCTGAGGACGCAGGCTGAGCGACTTTCGCAGCATCCGCTGCACGTGAGAGAGGCCGGTTCCCGAGGGAACCGGCCTCTCTCACGTTTCAGCCCTCGAAGCGGTAGCCGAGACCTCGCACGGTGACGAGCATGACCGGCTCGCTGGGGCTCTCCTCGATGCGGGAGCGGATGCGCTTGATGTGCACGTCGAGCGTCTTCGTGTCGCCGAAGTAGTCGCTGCCCCAGACGCGATCGATCAGCTGACCGCGGGTGAGCACCCGGCCGGCGTTGCGCATCAGCACCTCGAGAAGCTCGAACTCCTTCAGGGGCATGTTGATCTCCGTGCCCGCTACGGCCACGGTGTGCCGGTCGATGTCGAGCACGACGCGACCGCCTTCGAGCACACGCTCGTCGAGTTCGGTCTCATCCTGCACGGCGCGGCGCAGCACCGCGCGCATGCGGGCGAGCAGTTCGCGCGATGAATAGGGCTTGGTGATGTAGTCGTCTGCACCCAGCTCCAGGCCGACGACGATATCCACCTCGGAGTCCTTGGCCGTGAGCATGATGATCGGCACGCCAGAGGTCTGCCGGATCTGCCGGCACACCTCGGTGCCTGGCATGCCGGGCAGCATCAGATCGAGCAGGATGATGTCGGCGCCGCGTTCGCGGAAGGCGGTCAGCGAACCCGGGCCGTCTTCGCAGATCTCGACCTCATATCCCTCCCGTCGCAGCAGATAGGCGAGCGGGTCGGCGAGGTCTGGCTCATCCTCGACGAGCAGGATGCGAGTCATGCGGTGTCTCCGTTTCGAATGCGCTGCGGGTGACCGTCAGTCGGTCGCGCGCGCTTCTTCTTTGTCTTCTTGGACTTCTTGTGCGAGCTGGCCGCAGGCGGATCGATGCGCGGCAGTCGCATGGTGAACGTCGAACCGCGTCCCGGCCGCGACCACAACCGCACCTCTCCGCCGTGGCGCTGTGTCGCGTGCTTGACGATCGACAGTCCGAGCCCCGTGCCTCCGGTGCGCCGTGAGCGCGCATCATCGGCGCGGTAGAACCGCTCGAAGATGCGCTCGCGATCAGCATCCGAAATGCCGATTCCCTGATCCGACACGGCGATCTCGACGACATCGCCGTCGACCTTGACGCCGACCCCCACGTGCGACCCCTTCGGCGAGTACACGATGGCGTTCGCCAGCAGATTGCCGACGGCCTCGACGAGGATCTGCACGTCGCCGCGCACCCACGCATCGCGATCGCCACCGCGGGTGAGGTCGACACTGGCGGAGTCTGCCTGCACGGCGTGCGCAGCGATCGAGGCGGTCACCACCTCGTCGATCGAGACCGGCTCGACCTGCGCGAGACTCTCAGCGGACTGCAGCCGCGACAGGCTCATGATGCGGCCGGTGAGCTGACCGAGACGACTGGCCTCCGCCGTGATGCGGGAAGCGAAGTAGCGCACTTGCTCGGGGTCATCCGCTGCCGACTCGATGGCTTCCGCCAGCAGGCTGACCGATGCCACCGGAGTTTTCAGCTCATGGCTCGTATTCGACACGAAATCGGTGCGCATCTGATCGAGCCGCTCGCGCTCGGTGACATCGCGGATGATCAGCAGCGTCAGGTTCGCTCCCAGAACGCTGGAGCGCGCGGACACCGCGCGCGGATCGAGCGTGCTGCCGCCGGTGAGTCGCAGGTCGGCGGTTTCGCTGCGACCGCTGGAGCGCGTGCCGCGGACGAGGTTGCGCAGATCAGAGTTCTCGAGCACGGTGCCCGCCCGGATGCTGAAGCGCCCGGCCGACTTCGACGTTGCGACGACCAGGCCCGAGGCATCGAGCACGCAGGCCGCGTCGTCCATGCTCGCGAGGACTTCGGTGATCCCCTCGGGGACCGATCTCGAGATCTCCTGCGCGGCGATTGAGCGGACGCGATACGCCCACACCACCAGCAGAACGGTGCCGGCGCCGATGATCGCACCGATCGCGAGCGCGAACATCGCGAGTTGAGGCGAGGGCATGCTCCCAGCGTAGGGCTCACGCACCCTGTCACCCGCCGTTCAGCGCCCCGACCCCGCCCCGTAGAGATAGAGTTCACGTTCCGGGCACCGTTCGTTAACCTTCGGTGGCGACAATCGACTCTGGTTCGCGCCAGCGCGTGCCCGTCCGGCAGCAGCATGCCGACCCCGACGAAAGGTTGCGCCCACCATGCGCGAAGTCTTCCACCGCTCCCTTGAGGATCTCCAGGCGCGTCTCGTAGAGATCGCAGACCTGGTCACCGTCTCCATCGACAAGGCCACGCATGCGTTCGCGACGAGTGATGTGGCCCTGGCCGAGGAGGTCATCGCAAACGACGCGAAGATCGATGAACTGGCCGTCACGCTCGACGAGCAGGCCATCGAGATTCTCGCCCGCCAGCAGCCGGTCGCCCGCGACCTGCGCATCGTGGTGTTCGCGCTTCGCGTCAGCGCCTCGCTGGAGCGCATGGGCGACATGGCCGAGCACATCGCTCAGCTCGCCCGGCTGCGTTTTCCGGAGCGCGCCATCCCGAAGGGGCTGAAGGGCACGTTCACGAGGATGGGCGAACTCGACGTCGAGATCTCGCGCACGCTGTCAGAGCTGCTGCGCACCCAGGACCTGCGCCTCGCGGACACCATCCGCAATGCCGACGACGATGTCGACGAACTGCACGCCAGTGTGTTCGAGAAGGTGCTCAGCGACACCTGGAAGGGCGAAGCCGGCGCCACTGTCGACGCGACCCTGGCCAGCCGGTACCACGAGCGCTTCGCCGATCACGCGGTCGCCATCGCCAAGAAGGTCGTGTACCTCGCCACCGGCGACTGGGCTGTCGAGGAAGAGGACATCGCGCTCGCCGCTGAAGCGCAGGGGTCCGCTGCCCCGGAGGCCTGACCGGCTCCCGGCATCCGCTCTGCCGCCCCGCTCTGCCTTCCCACTTTCGCCCGCCGAGACCCCGCACTGCTTACGTCAGCAGTGCGGGGTCTCGGTGCGAAAACGGGGTGTCGGCGCGGTGGCGGGGTGTTACTTCTTGCCCTGCGCAGCGACTGCAGCGGCGCCGGCGGCAGCGGCCTCGGGGTCGAGATAGCGGCCCGCCGCGGTGGGCGTGTTGTTGTCGTCGAGCTCGTAGACCAGCGGGATGCCGGTGGGGATGTTCAGCTCGGCGATGTCGTCATCGCTGATCCCATCGAGGTGCTTCACGAGACCACGCAGCGAATTGCCGTGCGCGGTGACGAGAACGGTCTTGCCCGCGTCGAGATCGGGAACGATCGCGCTCTCCCAGTAGGGCAGCAGGCGGTCGATGACGAGCTTGAGCGACTCGGTGCGAGGCACCTCGCCGTCGATGCCGGCGTAACGCGGATCATTCACCTGGCTGAACTCGCTGGCGTCATCGAGCAGGGGCGGCGGCACGTCGAACGAGCGGCGCCAGAGCTGGAACTGCTCGGGCCCGAACTCTTCCAGCGTCTGTGCCTTGTCCTTGCCCTGCAGAGCACCGTAGTGGCGCTCGTTGAGGCGCCATGAACGGGTCACGGGGATCCACGAGCGGTCAGCGGCATCGAGCGCGATGTTCGCGGTCTGGATCGCACGGCTGAGCAGCGAGGTGTGCAGCACGTCGGGCAGGATGCCGGCCTCGGCGAGCATCTCGCCGCCCCGGTGTGCCTCCTGCTTGCCCTGCTCGGTCAGGCGGACATCCACCCAACCGGTAAACAGGTTCAGCTGGTTCCATTCGCTCTGCCCGTGGCGGAGCAGGATCAGTGTGCGCGTCATGACTCCAGCCTAACCGCGCACACCCACGCCCTCCGCCTCGTGACATCCACAGCGACCGCGCCGAGAGCACGGGAAGTCGCCGAGTGCACGGGCTCTTCGCGAGCATAAGTCGTGCACTCGACGGCAAGTGGTGCACTCGGCGAAAGTCGGGCGCGGCGCACACCACGAAAATCGAGCGCGGCCGGGAAACTAGCCGGCGTTGCGGGGGTCGACGCCTTCGGGGCGGCGAGACAGGCGGGTGAGGCGCGGCACACCGGCGGTGGCACCGGCATCAGCGGGAACGATGACCTGCTGCGCGGCAGCGATCCGGGTGCCCTCGGTGTGCACGATGAGGTCGCCCACGGGAGCTCGCCGAGACAGGATCGCGAGCGCGATCGGGCCGTCTTCGTAGTGCAGGGCAGCCGAGGTGATCTGGCCGACCTCGTCGTCTCCGGCGAAGACGGCATCTCCCCGGGCGGGCAGCACCACTTCGGTGCCGTCGAGGTGCAGCGCAGTGAGTCGACGCGGCGGATGCCCGAGATTGTGCACCTTGGCGACGGTCTCCTGACCGCGATAGCAGCCCTTGCTCATGTGCACAGCGCTGCGAATCCAGTCGGACTCGTGCGGGATCGAGCGTTCATCGACCTCGTGCGACCAGCGCGGCCGCCATGCGGCGATGCGCAGCGCCTCGGCGGCGAGCGCACCGGCGAACGGGCCCTTCAGCCGAGCCGCGTCGTCGACGACCGCAATGCTCCAGGAGAATTCGGCCGCGGGATGCCCCTCAGCCGCGGCATACTGATGGCCGCCGGGCTGCGTGTGCGTCCATGGGTCGCGCCAGATGAGCGGCACGCCGTTCGGAGTGGATGCTGCGATGCGCGCCTCGGCCGCACCGCCCGCGAAGAAACCGACCAGCAGCGCATCCGCGCGCAGGGTGACGGTGACGCGCGAGCGGAAGACCATGCGCTGCAGCCAGGCAGCGAGCTTCTCGGCATCGGCGGCATCGGCGATCAGCCACACGGTCGTGCCGTCTTCGAGCACGCCGGCCGCGTGCTCGACGCGACCCTGCGGGTCGAGCACCAGGAGTTCGGTGCTGTCTCCCGGCGCGAGCTGGGCGACGAACTGCGAAGTGATCGAGTCGAGCCAGGTGAGGCGATCTTCGCCCGTGATCTCGACGAGCGCGCGGTCGGCGAGGGGAGAGAGCGCCTGGCCGGCAGCGAGTTGACGCTGCTCGATCAGGGGGTTGCCGAAGTGCGTGACGACGTCACCGTCGTGCACAGCGTCGGGAAGAGCACCGAAACGTGCCATGTCAGATCTTGGCCAATCGTGCGGAGGCGTGTGATTTCAGAGTCTCGCCGAGGGCGGTGATGTCCCATGCCCAGAGCAGGTGGCCGTCGACGAGGCCGTACATGCGCGTGGCCGCGGTGTACTGCTTGGTGCCGGCGGCGCGCACGACGGCATCCGTCGAGAGATCGATGCGGGGCCCGGCGATTCGGCCGAGGTACAGCTCGAGGGTGCCGTCGGAATGCGCGACCGATACCTCGAGCGGAAAACCGTCGTCGCCGCGCAGCTCTTCGACGTCGTCGACGGTGCGGGCGGCAGCGATCTGTACGGGTGGCAGCAGCGCGGGGCCCGGATCGGCGTCGGTGCGCGGGCGCGCCAACCGCCAGAAACCGCTCTCTGCGAGCAGCGGAACGGGTTCGTCGTTTTCCTCAGAACCGAGGAAGGATGCCGTTGCGGCATAGTTCAGGAATGGACCACCGTCGTGGCTGAAGCTCACGCGATGCGAGAACTCCCCTTGGAAGCGGTGGTCGCCCGCGGTGTATTCGATGACACCCGTGCCCTCCCAGACACCCAGCAGCCAGGAAAGCGGCGCGAGGTCGGCGGGCAGGTCGGTGGGCAGCTCGATCACGACAGAAGTCGGATCAGCGCTGACCGCGGAACAGGTTGACGAGCACGACGCCGGAAACGAAGGCGATCGCGAGGCTCGCCAGTCCCAGCAGGCCGAGGAAGAAGAATTCGAGCGCGACGAGGTCCATGCCTGCAGTCTAGTCGCTCGCGCGGGCAGCCGGCGCGGGACTCAGAGTGCGGGCACGAGCGCGGACAGACCGAAGACGGCCGAGACCAGCCCCATCAGCACGAGGGCTCCGATCACGCTGGCGGCGACACGCACGATGAATCCCTGCGCGCGGCCGTAGGCGAGCTGCACGGCGAACGACAGCAGCAGCGCGCCGCCGAAAGCGAGGAGAAGCCATTGCACGCGCACTTCTTCAGGAAGCAGAATGCCCAGCACGATCGCCGCGACCAGGGAGACCGCCCACACGGCGATGACCCCATGGAAGGCGTTGCGCGGAGCGAGTGCCGGTTCTGACATGACGCCCATGCTACTTGCCGAACCCTGATGCGGGCCGTGCACCACTAGCATTATCGCGTGGTCCTGCTGCTGACGCTCAGCTCGGCTCCCGACGCGGAGTCGGTACTGCCCGCGCTCGCACTGCTGTCGCACAGCTCCCGTCAGCATCCGCTGGATACAGTCCACCTGCTGTCGCTCCCGGAGAGCGACGCGATCCTCATCGATGCCCGTACCGACCTGGTCGGCGCGAAGGCCGCCTGTCGGCTGCTGCGCACTGCCGGCAGCGAGACGCCCATCCTGCTGGTCGTGAGCGAGGGCGGCTTGAGCGCGGTCTCAGCGGAGTGGGGCTTCGCCGATGTGCTGCTCACCACCGCCGGGCCTGCTGAGATCGATGCCCGCATCCGCCTCGCCGTCTCGCGCGCACAGGCGGATGAACCCGTGCGCGTGAGCGCTTCCGGCATCACCATCGATGAGCAGTCGTACGCGGCGAAGCTGCGCGGACGCCCGCTGGATCTGACCTACAAGGAGTTCCAGCTGCTGCATTTTCTCGCCACGCACCCGTCTCGGGTGTTCACGCGCGAGCAACTCCTGACCGACGTCTGGGGATACGACTACTTCGGCGGCACGCGCACCGTCGACGTGCACGTGCGGCGGCTTCGCGCCAAGCTCGGCGACTCCGATCAGATCATCGGCACAGTGCGCAACGTCGGCTATCGCTTCAATCTGCATCCTGAGGGTCAGACCGACCCGGAATGAGTTCACCCAACCGTCCGCCTTGGGTGCAAGGATGTACCCCATGATGGAACCTGCTCTTGCCGACGCTGGTCTCGGAGACGCGGAGGACGACGACTTCGACGCGTTGGAGACGCCGGATGCTGTGCTGCCCGACCACCGCTTCCACGACCGCGAGCTGAGCTGGCTGGCGTTCAACCAGCGCGTGTTGGAACTCGCCGAGGATCCGAACGTCCCTGAGCTCGAGCGCGCGAACTTTCTGGCGATCTTCGCCAGCAACCTCGACGAGTTCTTCATGGTGCGCGTGGCCGGGCTCAAGCGCCGCATCCTCACCGGGCTCGCTCTGCCGACCAACGTCGGCCGCTCGGCGAGCGACGTTCTGGCCGACATCTCCGCTGAGGCTCACGAGCTGCAGCTGCGCCATGCCGACACCTGGACGCAGCAGATTCGCCCCGCCCTGTCCGACGCAGGCATCGAGATCGCCGACTGGGCCGAACTGACCGATGCTGAGCGCGCCTCCCTCAGCGAGTATTTCCAGGCGCAGGTGTTCCCCGTGCTGATGCCGCTCGCCGTCGACCCCGCCCACCCGTTCCCGTACATCTCCGGGCTGTCGCTGAACCTCGCGATCCGCATCCGCAATGCGCGCACCGGACGCCAGGATTTCGCGCGGTTGAAGGTGCCGCCGATGCTCCCCCGCTTCGTCGACGTGCCGCGCTCCGGCGAGATCGTGCGCTTCATCCGCCTGGAAGAACTGATCGCCAACCACCTCGGCGACCTCTTCCCCGGCATGGAGGTTCTCGACCACCACGCGTTCCGGCTGACCCGCAACGAGGATGTCGAGATCGAAGAGGACGAGAGCGAGAATCTCATCCAGGCACTCGAAGCCGAGTTGCTCCGGCGACGCTTCGGACCGCCCATCCGTCTCGAGATCACGGACGACATGGATGACGTGACGCTCGAGCTGCTGATCAAAGAGCTCGACATCACCGATCAAGAGGTGTACCGCCTGCCCGGGCCACTCGATCTGCGCGGGCTGTTCGACCTCTCTCGCATCGATCGCCCCGATCTGCGGTATCCGCCGCACCTGCCCACGACCGCCGTCGCGTTCCAGCCGGGCGACAGCAATGAGCGGCCGGATGTATTCAAGGCCATCAGCAAAGCCGATGTGCTCGTGCACCATCCGTATGAGTCCTTCGCCACGAGCGTGCAGGCCTTCCTCGAGCAGGCTGCCCGCGACCCGCATGTGCTCGCCATCAAGCAGACGCTGTATCGCACATCCGGTGACAGCCCCATCGTCCAGGCTCTCATCGACGCCGCCGAGGCCGGCAAGTCGGTGCTCGCACTGGTCGAGGTGAAGGCGCGCTTCGACGAGGCCAACAACATCGTCTGGGCCCGCAAGCTGGAGAAGGCCGGCGTGCACGTCGTCTACGGCCTGGTGGGGCTGAAGACGCACTGCAAGCTGGCGCTGGTGATCCGCGAAGAAGACGGCGTGCTGCGCCACTACTCGCACGTCGGCACCGGAAACTACAACCCGAAGACCAGCCGCATCTACGAGGACTTCGGTCTGTTCACCACCGACCCGCAGATCGGCAAGGACCTCACCCGGCTCTTCAACGAACTCAGCGGCTATGCGATCGAGAAGAAGTTCAAGCGCCTGCTGGTCGCTCCGCTGCACCTGCGCAAGGGATTGCTGCGGCACATCAACAACGAGCGCAAGAACGCCGAAGCGGGCCGGCCCGCTCGCATCCGCATCAAGGTCAACTCGATGGTGGACGAGCAGATCATCGATGCCCTCTACCGGGCGAGCATGGCCGGGGTCGCCGTCGAGGTGTGGGTGCGCGGCATCTGCAGCCTCCGCGTCGACCTGCCCGGTGTCAGCGACAACATCATCGTCCGCAGCATCCTGGGCCGCTATCTCGAGCACTCGCGCATCTTCACCTTCGAGAACGACGGCGACCCGATCTCCTACATCGGCAGCGCCGACATGATGCACCGCAACCTCGACCGTCGCGTCGAGGCACTGGTTCGGCTCTCCGAACCCGCGCATATTCAGGAGCTGCACGACCTGTTCGATCTGGCGATGAGCCCGCAGACGAAGTCGTGGCATCTCGGAGAGGGCGGTGTGTGGACCCGCGCCCCGGAGGCCGACGACGATCTGCTGATCGATCTGCAGGACCGAACGATGGCCAACGTGCAGCGCCGGCGTCGCAAGCGGTCAGTGCGATGACCGACCTCGCCGTCTACGCCGCCGGCGCAGTCGTCTGGCGACTGGTCGAAGACAAGCTGCGCATCCTGCTGATCCATCGCACCAAGTATCAGGACGTCACGCTCCCCAAGGGCAAGGTCGACCCTGGCGAGATGCTCGCCGAGACGGCCGTGCGAGAAGTGCATGAGGAGACCGGCATCCGCGTCGCCCTCGGCGTGCCCGTCGGCGTCAGCAAGTACTGGATGCGGCCGAAGCGACAGAAGGTCGTGCACTACTGGGCTGCGGAGGCGACCGACGACGCGATCCGCGCGTCGACCTTTCTGCCGAACAGCGAGATCGCCGCGCTCGAATGGGTGAGCGTGAAGAAGGCGCGGAAACGTCTGAGCTATCCGGTGGATATCGAGATTCTCGAGAACTTCGCACAGCTCGTCGACGATGGCGTGCTGCACACCTTTCCGCTGATCGCGCTGCGGCACGCCAAGGCGGTCGGCCGCTCGGACTGGGACGGCTCGGATGCTGCCAGACCGCTGACCGAGAAGGGCCAGCGCCAGGCGAAGTCGATCACGTCACCGCTGCGCGCGTTCGGCGTGCGGCGGATCGTGACCAGCGACGCGGTGCGCTGCCTGCAGACCGTCGCCCCGCTGGAGAAGAAGCTCGGACGGGACGCCCACGCGACGTCGAAGATCAGTCAGGATGCGTGGGAGGACGGCAACGACGACATCCGCTCGGTCGTCGGACGGCGCGTCCGCGCGCGCAAGGCGGCTGTGCTGTGCAGCCACGGTCCCGTGCTGCCCGGCATCCTCTCCGAGATCGCGCTGGCCACCGGCACCGTGCACGGGTCGTATGTCAGCAGCGCCAGCGCTCTCAACGTCGCCGGGTTCTCGGTGGTGCACCTCTCCGCCACCAATCCCGGCTCGGGCATCATCGCGATCGAGACGCACGAGCCGAAGATCTGATCCCGCCCTTGCCGGGGGCCGCGCTGCGCGCGGAGCAACTTCTGCGCGCCCTGATCCGTTCACCTTCCGTTCACCGCCGTGGGACAGTCTCGTTAACCGTCGCTCATACCGTCATTGTGTGCCCTGCACCGGGCAGCAATCATTCCCTGATCGAACGGATCCCACAGTGAAGATCACCCGCATCGCACGCATCAGCGCTATCGGCGCCATCGCCGCACTCGCGCTTTCCGGCTGCGCAGCGAACGAAGCCGCATCCGCTGGCTCCGACCAGCCCGCCGAAGGCGCAACCGCGCTCGAAGGCACCCTCAAGGCCACCGGCGCGTCGTCGCAGAGCGCCGCCCAGGAGGCCTGGGTCGCCGCGTTCCAGACCGCGAACACCGGCGTCACGATCAACTACGAGCCCACCGGCTCCGGCGCCGGCCGCGAGAACTTCCTCGCCGGTGCGAGCGACTTCATCGGCTCGGATCGCGCGTTCAAGTCCGACGAGTTCGCTGCCGGCGGCTTCCAGATGTGCACCAGCGACGCGATCGTCGAGGTGCCGATGTACATCTCGCCCGTCGCCGTCGCCTTCAACCTGGAGGGCATCGACTCGCTGAACCTCGACGCGGCCTCCATCGCCGGCATCTTCGCCGGCAAGATCACCAACTGGAACGACAAGGCGATCGCCGATCAGAACGAGGGCGTCGACCTGCCCGATCTGGCGATCTCGCCGGTGCACCGCTCCGACCCGTCGGGCACGCAGGAGACGTTCACGAAGTACCTCAGCGCGACCGCGGGAGACGTCTGGACCTTCGAGCCGGCCGACGTCTGGCCGATCACCAGCGGTGAGGCGGCCCAGGGCACCTCCGGTGTGGTGCAGGCCATCAAGGCCGGCAACGGAGCCATCGGCTTCGCCGATGCCTCGCAGACGAAGGACCTCGGTCAGGTGCACGTCGGCGTTGACGGCGAGTACGTTCCGTACTCCGCCGACGCCGCCGCGGCGCTCGTGGAGAACTCGCCACTGGCTGAAGGCCGTGGCGCAGGCGACCTCGTCTTCGAGGTCGACCCGGCCGCCGCTCCTGCCGGCGCCTACCCGATCGCCCTGGTCAGCTACCTGATCGCGTGCGAGCAGTACGAGGACACGAACAAGGCCGCCCTGGTGAAGTCGTACTTCCAGTACATGGCCAGCGAAGAGGGCCAGAAGGCCGCCGAGGACAACGCAGGAAGCGCTCCGATCTCGGCCGGGCTGCGCGACAAGGTTCTCGCCGCCATCGACACCATCAAGGTCGACTGATCCACACCATCGGCTGACTCAGATGCTCTCGTGTCCGTTGCGGCGCGAGAGCATCTGAGGTTCGCCCCATCCGTCCCCCGAAATCAGGAGATCATGAGCACGACGACCAGGCCGGCGCGACCAGCGCCACCTGCACCGATCAAGGCGAAGCAGCGCCTGGGCGACCGGGTCTTCTCGAGCACGGCGCTCGGCGCCGGCATCACCATCCTGGTGGTGCTCGCAGCCGTGGCCGCGTTCCTGATCGTCCAGAGCCTGCCCGCGTTCGCGCCGGACACGACCGACAACCACGTGCTCAAGGGCGGTTCCTTCTGGACCTATGTCGGACCTCTCGTCTTCGGCACGGTCTGGGCGTCTTTCATCGCGCTGCTGATCGCGACGCCGATCTCGATCGGCATCGCGCTGTTCATCTCGCACTACGCACCGCGCAGGCTCGCCGGGGCGCTCGGGTACATCATCGACCTTCTCGCCGCCGTGCCGTCTGTCGTCTTCGGCCTGTGGGGCGGCCTGGTGCTCGCGCCGCTGCTCCAGCCGATCTACGCCTGGCTGAACGCGCACGCCGGCTGGGTGCCGTTCTTCGGCGGCCAGGTCTCCTCCACGGGCAAGACGATCATGACGGCTTCGCTGGTGCTGGCGGTCATGGTCACCCCCATCATCACCGCGATCTGCCGGGAGATCTTCCTGCAGACGCCGAAGCTGCACGAGGAGGCGGCGCTCGCCCTGGGTGCCACGCGCTGGGAAATGGTGCGCATGGCGGTGCTGCCCTTCGCCCGCGGCGGCATGATCTCCGCGATCATGCTGGCACTCGGTCGCGCGCTCGGCGAGACGATGGCGGTCACCATGGTGCTCTCCCCCGCGGCCGTCTACAGCTTCCTGGTGCTGACGGCGACGAACCCCACACCGATCCCGGCGAACATCGCGCTCGCCTTCCCCGAGGCGCACGGCACCGGCGTGAACACCCTGATCGCGACCGGACTCATCCTCTTCGTCGTCACCTTCGCGGTGAACGCGCTGGCGCGCTGGATCATCTCGCGCCGCGCCGAATTCTCTGGAGCGAACTGACATGACTCTGCTCACCGCCCCCGCAGAGCCGATCGTCGCTCACACCGCCCCCGGCCTCACGTCAGGCCGTCTGCCCCGTTGGGCCCCGTGGGCGCTGCTGGCGGCATCCCTCGTGATGTCCATCGCCGTGTTCGGGGTGACCTCCGGCGGCACGGACCTCGTCGATTTCAACATCGCGGGTGCGGTGATCGTGGGCGTGCTGCTGTACATGGTGCTCATCACCGTGGTCTCGGCGATCGCCGAGAGCCGCCGCAAGGCCACCGATCGCCTGATGACCGCACTGGTGTCCGCAGCGTTCACGATCGCGCTGCTGCCGCTGATCTCGCTGCTGTGGACGGTCGTGGTGAACGGCGTCGTCCGCTTCGATGCGGAGTTCTTCACCTTCTCGATGCGCAACGTCGTCGGAGACGGCGGCGGCATCGTGCATGCCATCTGGGGCACTGTGCTGATCACGCTGATGGCCGCTCTCATCGCCGTGCCGGTGGGCCTGATGACCTCGATCTACCTCGTCGAGTACGGCCGCGGTCGGATCGCGAAGGGCATCACCTTCTTCGTCGACGTGATGACCGGCATCCCCTCGATCGTCGCCGGCCTGTTCATCTACTCCGTATTCGCACTGTTCGTGCGACCCGGCATCTCGATGGGCTTCATGGGCTCGCTCGCTCTCGCGGTGCTGATGGTTCCGGTCGTGGTCAGAGGCAGCGAAGAACTGCTGAAGATCGTGCCGAACGAGCTGCGTGAGGCCGCCTACGCGCTCGGCGTGCCGAAGTGGCTGACCATCCTGAAGGTGGTGCTGCCGACCTCGATCGCCGGAATCACCACCTCGATCATGCTCGCCATCGCCCGCGTGATCGGCGAGACCGCACCGCTGCTGCTCACGGCCGGATTCACCGCGAGCCTGAACACGAACCTGTTCAGTGGGCAGATGATGACTCTGCCGGTGTTCGCCTACAACTCGTACATGAACCAGGGGACAAGCGCCGACGCCTCGGTCGCCCGCGCATGGGCCTCCGCGCTCACGCTGATCCTGATCGTCATGCTCCTGAACCTGCTGGCGCGCCTGATCGCCAAATGGTTCGCTCCCAAGATGACCGGCCGCTGAGCCGCACCCGAAAGCCCGATAGAAGGATCTGCACGTGTCCAAGAGCATCGAAGTCAATGACCTCCACGTCTACTACGGCGATTTCCTCGCCGTCGAAGGGGTCTCCCTTGAGATCCCGCCGCGCAGCGTCACCGCGTTCATCGGCCCCTCGGGCTGCGGAAAGTCGACATTTCTGCGAACCCTGAACCGCATGCACGAGGTCATCCCGGGCGCGCGCGTCGAGGGCGAGGTCCTGCTGGATGGCAAGGACCTGTACGGTCCCGGTGTCGACCCGGTGCTCGTGCGCCGTCAGGTCGGGATGGTCTTCCAGCGCCCCAACCCGTTCCCGACGATGTCGATCAAGGAGAACGTGCTGGCCGGGGTCAAGCTGAACAACAAGCGCATGGCGAAGAGCGATGAGGATGCTCTGCTGGAGAAGTCGCTCACAAGCGCGAACCTCTGGAACGAGGTCAAGGATCGCCTCGACAAGCCCGGCTCCGGGCTCTCCGGCGGTCAGCAGCAGCGGCTGTGCATCGCCCGCGCGATCGCCGTGTCGCCGGAGGTGATCCTGATGGACGAGCCGTGCTCGGCACTCGACCCGATCTCGACCTACGCGATCGAGGAGCTGATCGGCGAGCTGAAGAACGAGTACACCGTCGTCATCGTCACGCACAACATGCAGCAGGCCTCGCGCGTGAGCGAGCGGACGGCGTTCTTCAACATCGCCGGCACCGGCAAGCCGGGCAAACTCATCGAATTCGATGACACCAAGACGATCTTCACCACCCCATCCGTACAGGCCACCGAGGACTACGTCTCCGGTCGCTTCGGCTGAGGTCTCCGCCGCTCAGCGCGGCGAGAGCAGGAAGCGGTTCAGCTCGGCGGTGAGTGCGGGGTCGGATGCCAGGGGCGTGCCGTCGACCGCGGTGATCGCAACAGCAAGGCGGATGCTGGAGACCAGCCACGCAGCATCCGCCGTCATCACGTCTTCGATGGTCAGAGTCGCATACCCGGTGGTGAGCCCGCGCGATTCCAGATACTCGTAGACGCTCAGCTGGGTGGTGCCGTGCAGGATGCCACCGGAGGGCGCGGGCGTGACGAACTCGCCGCCTCTGTGCAGGATGAGCGACGCCGTGGGGGCCTCGAGCACATAGCCATCGCGCGTGACGTAGAGCGCATCGTCGGCACCGCGTCGGCGGGCCTCGCGCAGCGTCGCCATGTTCACCGCGTACGAGAGCGTCTTCGCTCCGAGCAGCAGCCAGGGCGCCCTCTCCCCCGCACCCAGGTCGTAGCCGCGGTCGAGCGTGACGACGCGCACACCGTCGCGTCGGACGGTCGAGAAGTCCGTGGCTGCAGCTGCCGTCGCCCATGCGGTCGGCGTCGGCCCGTGTTCCACCCCACGACTCAGGATCAGCTTGACCACGGCTTCGCCGGCCGGAGCGTGCGCCGCCGCGACCGCGACGGCCTGCCGCCACTGCGCGAGATTCGGGGCGGGCAGGTCGCAGAGCTCGGCAGAATGCGCGAGCCGCTGCACATGCGCTTCGACCTCGTTCGCATGCCCGTCGACCACGCCGATCGATTCGAAGACGCCGTCTCCACGCTGTGTGCTGAGCTCGCCGACACTGAGCGCGGGAGCCGTCACGTCGATCGGGGTGAAGGTGTCGGCGAAGTCCTCGCGGGGGTCCGCGGCGTCGGCGGGCGCGATGATGAGAGCGTAGCGCTGAGGCATGTCCACAGCTTAGAGCCGTCGGGAATACCCTCCGCTGCGACGCGTTACACTTGAACGGCCGGGCCGCATAACCCCGGGCTCCAAATTCTGCCGCTTCGAGCGGCCTTCCGCCGAGAGGCGTTCTTGCGGTCCGGCCTTTTCATGCCCAGACGGCGCGGGCAGCGCATTCGCCGGAGATTCCCGCGCCGATCAGGTCAGCGATCCGCGCCGCCAGGCTCTGGCGGACACCGTCAGCTCGTCAGCGTAGGTGCTCAGCCGCAGAGCGCGACGGGTGAGTTCCGTCGCACGTTCCGGCGCCGTGCTTTCCTGATCATCTGCAGTATGCGTGGCCCCAGACGCCTGCACCCGGCAGTAGGCGGCTGCGCGCTCCAGGGCGACCGCGAAGTCGCCGCGGAACACTCCGCGCAGAATGGTGTCGACGAGTGCGACGAGTTCACCGGGGTCCGTCGGCGCGGGCGCCCCTGCGACCGCGGCGTCCACCGTCCGCAGCTCCACGCGACCGCGTTCGTACAGCAAGGCGGTCATCGCCGGGTCGGAGCGGATCGCCACCTGCAGCAGGTAGAGCCGCCACAGGGTGCCAGGCAGCGAGGTGGCCGCCGCATCCGCCCACAGCTCGGCGATCTCGTCGACGCCGTGCTCGGCGGCGAAGCCGATCAGCCGCTCGGCGACGGCACCGGTCTCGTCCTGACGTGCGCGCTCGAGCAGAGCGGATGCTGTCGCATGCGCGACCCGGGTCTGCTCGACCGGGTCATCGGCTGCGACGAGCTTGTCGAAGGCATGGCCGGGTCGACGAACGGGTCGGTGGAAGTGCGAGGGCATCATTCCAGGGTACGCGCGCGGGCTGGCGCTCAGGCCGTGGGGATGACGATCACCGGCGTCGTGGTCGGCAGTCCGGTGGGCGAGCCGCCGTCCTGCTCGACGGTCACCGCGATGACATCGCCGGTCTGCATCTGACCATCCAGCTGCGTGGTCGCCGCTCCTGCATCGACGGAGAAGACACCGGCGGGGATCGGAGTCTCACCGCGGACGAACCACAGCTCGTAGGTCTTACCGGGGTCGGGTTCGGCGACGCCGTCGGTGACGAGCACAACCGATCCGAGCGACGGCGACCAGTGGGCCGTTGCCGTGCCGCCGCTTTCGAGATCCACACTCGCCTGCTGCGCATCGGCGGCGGATTCGATCTGCTGCAGCGCGACGACACTGGCGGGCGGTGAGAGGATGCCGCTCATCGCGACTGCACCGAAGCCGAGGCCTCCCAGCACGACCAGGCAGGCAGCGAGTGCGAAGAGCATGCGCATGCGGTGCGGTCGCGGAGCCCCACCCGAACGGGTCTCGCCACCGGATTGCTCTGGTGCGGTCGTCGTCTGCGGTGTCCGAGTGATCTCGTCGAGCAGAGCGGCGCGGATGCTGGCGGGCGGCGCCACCTCGGGCGCACCCGCGGCGAGCAGCGCCGCGACGTCTGCATCATCGTCGGCGATCGCCTGCCATTGCGGGTTCTCCGCAAGGGCGCGAAGGTATCGCTGTTCGTCTTCGGCAGAGAGTGCATGCACGGCGGCGCCGGCTGCAAGCTCTGCGAACTCCCGTTCGTTCATGCCGTCACCCCCATGACTGTACGCAGGCGGGTGAGTCCATCCCGCATCCGTGTTTTGATCGTTCCCAGCGGCGCTCCGATGAGCACCGCGATCTCTGTCTGACTGTATCCGCCGTAGTACGAGAGGACGAGCGCTTCGCGCTGAGCCTCCGGGAGCTGAGCGAGTGCTCCCACGACCTTCTCCCCTTCGATTCCCGATTCGACCTGTTCGGCCACACTGTCATGTGCGACGTCGATGTTTCGCAGTCCTGCTCGGACGTCGCGGTCGGAACTGGATTGCGCCGATCGCACGCGGTCCACAGCCCGCCTGTGTGCGATCGTCATGATCCAGGTTCGTCCTTGCCCTTTGTTCGGAGCGAACCGCGAAGCGGATTGCCAGACCTCGAGGAAGACTTCCTGCAGCACTTCTTCGCTCTGCGACCGGTTCACGAGAACGCGCAGAATAAGGCCGAAAACCCGGGAGGAGAGCATGTCGTAGAGACTGGCGAAAGCCTTCTGGTCACCGGATGCAACGCTGAGGAGCAGGTCGGCGACGGCGTCTCGCGCCGTGCCGTCCTCGGGAACGTCCATCCCATCAATGACCATCTCTAACAGCATGCCGCATCCCCCCGGTTTTTCAGCAATGCCTCACCCGAAGGTGAACGAGTAGATCTGGATTCCGGCGGGCACTTCGATCGTGAGAACGCCCTTGCCGAGGCTGTCCTCATCGACGAGCGAGTAGGAACGTGGAGTGCCATCGATCTCGATCTTTCGCATCTCGCCGCCCTTGCCGCGCAGGACCACTTCGCCGGAGCCAGCGACCACCATGCGCACCTCAGCCGCGTGGTAGTCGAGTCGGATGCGCCCGGTCGTGCTTTCCGGCGTCGCGTACTGCGTCTGCACTTCCCACTCGCCATCGAGGGCGAAGGTGTCGGCCGGCTGCTTCTCGGGGAACGAGAAGCTCCGGGTTCCCGAGCGATACGCCTCGGGGCCGGCGAAGTTGACGTCCTTCGACGAGCCGATGAACGTCTCCCGTGTGGTCGATCCGACCTCCGGGGTGTCGTCCGTGGTCTCGGTGGCCGGCGGCAGCTTCACATCCGGGTCGGCATCTGTCAGCAGCTCGCGGATCAGCTTCTCGGTCGTCTGGTAGTTGCCTTCACCGAACGCGATGTGCCGCACGGTGCCGCTCGCGTCGATGAGGTAGTGCGCGGGCCAGTAGCGGTTGCGGTAGTTCGTCCAGGTGGAGAGGTTGTTGTCCAGCGCCACCGGATAGGTGATGCCGAAGTCCTTGGCGCCCGCTGCGACGTTCTTCGCGTCTTTCTCGAAGGCGTACTCCGGGGAGTGGATGCCGATGATGTTCAATCCGGCATCGCGGTAGGCGTCGTCCCAGGCCACGACGTGCGGGATGGAGCGCTGGCAGTTGATGCAGGAATATGCCCAGAAGTCGATCAGCACGACCTCGCCGCGCAGATCTTTGAGGTCGATGGCTGCGCCGTCCGGGGTGTTCAGCCACTGGTCGATGCCGCGGATCGAAGGTGCTGTGCCGCAGGATTCCAGTTCGTCGGCCCCGTTGCTGCACTGGTCGAGGTTCTTGTTCTCATCGTTGACGAGGCCGCCGAGGTCCAGCGCCCGGTCGATCTCATCGGACTGCGACAGCTGGTCCTGGAATGCCGCCGTGTAGTCGGGCACCAGCCGCTGCAGTGCCTGTGGCACGTTGAACACCAGACCGACCGCGAGTGCGATCATCGCAATGCCGGCCGCGATGCGCAGACCGCGCTCTTTCGTGCGGAATGCGCGGATTCGCTCGACGACACGTCGTCCGGCGAGAGCGAAGATGAGAAGCGGCACCGCTACTCCGATGGCGAAGGAGAGCGTCAACGCGATCGTGCCGATCCCGATCCGGCCGGTGGAGCCGGCGACGATGATGGCTGCCAGCACGGGTCCGGCGCACGGCACGAAGACCGCACCGAGGGCGAGGCCGACGCCGAAGCCGCTGCCCCGGTTGGTGACTTCGCGCTGTCCGAAGCGCTGGAAGGGCTTCTCGAGGATGTGCGCGAACCGCGGCACGATCAGAGCGATGCCGATGAGGATCAGCACCGCGATGCCCACCCATCGGATGATGTCCTGCGGCAGATTCAAGAGGCCGAGAAGGAGAGAGCCGCCGAGCGTCACGGCGGTGAAGCTCAGAACGAGGCCCGCGATCACCAGATACGGGCGGCTGCGCCTCGCGGGCAGCGCTTCTCCGTCGAACTTCGCCGACTGCGCACCTCCCGTGAGGAAGATGACCGGCAGTACTGGCAGGATGCACGGCGAGATGCCCGTGATGAGCCCACCGAGCAGACCGATGATGATGAGCTCCATGGTGTCCTCGCTTTTCTTCTTCGTGTCGTGCGGACAGTCCCGCGCGTCTAGGAACTGTTCGCTCCGACCCCCGGATCGGATTGGCGAAAAAGAATTTTGAGGAATCTCCCATCCGATCTGAACAGGACTCCGAACAGCTGTCAGACGCCACGGAAATGCCGGGGCAGACCCACGGGAATCCGTGAGTCAGAACTAAGGAGCATGAGATGTTCAGCACCAAGAAGAAGGTCACAGCAGCCCTGACTCTCACGTTGGCGAGCGCGTTCTTGCTGTCAGCCTGTTCGATGAGCGCTAGCGAGACCATGGAGTCGGAGAAGCCCGCTGCTCCCGAGACTTCGGAAGCAGCCCCCGAGATGATGGACCCGGCTGCCAACCTCGTCGGTCCGGCTTGTGCCGGGTACGCCGAGCAGGTGCCGGATGGCGCAGGCTCCATCCAGGGCATGTCGCAGGATCCGGTTGCCGTTGCAGCATCCAACAACCCGCTGCTGACCACGCTGGTCGCCGCGGTGAGCGGTCAGCTCAACCCCGACGTGGATCTGGTCGACACCCTCAACGGCGGCGAGTTCACCGTCTTCGCACCGGTCGATGACGCCTTCGGAAAGATCGACCCCGCCACCATCGAGGCGCTGAAGACCGACTCCGACACACTCACGTCGATCCTCACCTACCACGTCGTTCCCGGACAGATCGAGCCTGCTGACATCGCCGGCATGCACAAGACCGTGCAGGGCGCCGAGGTCGATGTGACCGGCTCTGGCGACAACCTGATGGTCAACGGCGCCACCGTGCTCTGCGGTGGAGTCCAGACCGCCAACGCAACCGTGTACCTGGTCGACACGGTTCTGATGCCCCCGGCAGAGTAATCCGCCGATTCGCTGAGTGGGGACTCCGCGATACCCCGAGTGGGGACTCGGCGATACCCCGAGTGGGGACTCGGAAACGACCTTCTTGCGCTCATGGGGATGACGGCACGGAGGAAGAAGGGCCGACAAGCGATGAGGATCGCTGTCGGCCCTTCGTCGTGCACTTAGACTGGAAGCACGGGCCTCTAGCTCAGTCGGTAGAGCATCGGACTTTTAATCCGCGGGTCATGGGTTCGAGCCCCATGGGGCCCACCCATAGGTCGTTGTTCAAACCAACGACATTCCCGGTTTGAGTACCGGATTCCGTGGTCTGCCCTTGTTTGGCGACCGCAGTTGCCTGGGCCTGGGGGTCGAAGAATACGTTGAACGGCGGGCCAGGCTGCCCGTCAACGGTGTTCTCCTCGGTGATAATGAGCTTGTCGAAGAACGCCTGGTTGGCGATCCGCCGTAGTGAGTCGTCGATGCTCATGTAGATCGCATGGCAGTCTCCGGCCAGGGCGAGACAGTCGTCGAGGTGGGCTTTCGCCTGCTCGTACTCGATGTCGCCTGCGTTGATCTGGGCATCAAGAAACGCGATCCGGCGGGCGATGCGTTCCTGCTCCGCGGCGAGCAGATCGAGGGGCAAGGCTCCGGCGTAGTGAACTTGCAGCAACTTGGTGCGCTCGTTCCGGAGCGCGTCGCGTTCGAGTTTGTGGGCGTTTCGCTCCTGCGTGGAGGAGGCTTGGAGCTGGTCAAACTGGCGGGTGATGAGCTCGCGCAGAGCTGTCACAATGTGGTCAGGGATCTGGATGCGGCGGTAGTAGTTCTCGACCGAAGTTTCAACATCAGAGATCAGCATCGCGCGCTGCTCACAGTTGGTGCGCTTGGAGTGACGACCGGCACAGATGAAGTACGGGTAGATCACGCCCTGTCGACTCTTCGCGTTGGTCAGCATCAGCCGTGAACCGCACTCCCCGCAGAACACTGTGCCTTTGAGGTAATGGTCGTGCGTCTGGGTCTTCTCGCCCGAAGTCTGGTGAGCGGTCAGCACAGACTGGACTCGGTACCAGACTTCCGTGCTCACAAGCGGTTCATGGAGTCCGTCGTAGGTGGCGCCACGGAATCGGACATTGCCCTTGTAGTACGGGTTCGACAGGAGTTTCTGGATAGTCGATAGGGCGGGTGGCTTCGCTGGACGTTTCGGGGTCGGTGGTGTCGTGAGGCCTCGGTCGATCAACTCGTCTCGCAAGGTGATGGTGGAGTAATTGCCGGATGCGTAGGCCTCGAAGGCCCAGGTCACCAGCGAGGCCCGCGCAGGGTCGGGTTCGACGGTTCGCATCTCGCGCCCGAGCTCGTCGCGGCGGATGACGTTGAGGTAGCCGATAGGTGCTTTCCCGTTCGTCCCACCCGTGAGCGCCTTCTGCCCCATGCCCTTAGCTACCTCGCTGGCGAGGTTGCGGGAGTAGAACTCAGCGATCGTGGACATGATGCCGTGCAGCAGCATCCCGGACGGGGTTTCGTCGATGTTCTCGGTCGCCGAAACGAGCATCACGCCCGCCTCTCGAAGGGCGAGGTGGATTGCGACGTCGTCGGCACGGTTGCGGGCGAGGCGGTCGACCTTGTGGACGATGCAGTACGCGACGTTGTGGGTCTTGACGTACTCGATCATCCGCATCAGATCGGGGCGGTCGGCCTTGCGTGCTGACTCGCCGGCGTCGATGAACTCCTCGACCACGATGGTGCTCAGATCACGGGCTTTGCGGAGGTTCGCTTCCCGCTGGGCGGGGATAGAGAATCCTTCGTCGCGACCGCCGCGTTCGGCTTGCTCTTTGGTCGAGACCCGCAGGTAGGAGACTGCGAGAGTCGTGGTCTCGCCGAGCCCGAAGGTGGTGGATGTGGGGGCTGGAGGTGCCAGTGTCATGAGTCGTGTTTCCTCTCACCGATGGTGGGAGCCAGCACGACAACTGAGGTGTCGTGCGGTGCGACTCGTAAGAGGGAAACACGACCTGCAAGGCAGGTAAGCCACGAAGGCGAAAAGACTGCGCACCCGACCCGGATCTCTCCAAGCCGTAGCGGTTTTGGCTATTCTACCTCGTCGCTCGATTCCGACCCGGAATCAGCAGAGGCTCGCGGTGTCGTTCGGCCTCCATCCTGTTCGGCTCGGGCGATGGCCATGCCCATGAAAACCTGCGCGAGCTTGTGGAGGTCTGGGGACTGCCTGGGCACTGCTTCGACTCGCAGTTGCCGTGCCCTGTTTTGCTGTCGTCGGTGCTGACGATTCATGACACCTCCCCGGTTGAGATATCGAGGTTGGCGTAGAAGTCGTCCTCGGCCTCGCGTCGGGCAGCGACGTCCTCGATCACGAACTGGACGAAGTCTTCTTCGCGGTTGGTGATGATTGTGTCCTGGACGGACTCTCCGGGTTTCTCGCCGGGCCAGGTGGTTTGCCGGGTGGGGCGGTCGCGGTCGAGGCGTGTGCCGGAGGCGGACACCCAGTCGCGGAGACGTTCTCGGGTGTCGGCGAAGTCTCGGTGCCATCCGGAGGGTGCCGATCCGTTCTGTTCGGCATCGTAGGCGGAGAGCCAGTGCAGGTGCAGGGCGGACAGTTCCCAGACGAGCTCGGGATGCCGGTGCCAGAACGGCGGGATCACCGTGGAGGCAAGGCCATAGGTCGTGCGCAGCCAGTCCACCCACTGATTCAGGTCTAGCCATTCGGCTTCGGCTTCTTCCGCGGTGAGGAGGTTCCAATTGATCGGGTGCGGAGGCCCTGGCTCTGCCTCGTCGTAGCGAGGCTGGGTGCCAGAGGTCGGGAGGGTCGGTTCGGGTTCATCCATCTCAGGGATGTCGTCAGTCATGATCGGCCTGTTCAGAGCGTCGGGACTGACGAAGTGGCCGCGTTGGCGCGGCGGGACTGATCCTGTTCCGGAGCGTCCTGGGTCACGGCCGGCTGGGAACGTCGGGCACGGGTCACCTCGTAGTTCGTGCGGGCGAGATCATGACCGATCTTCTTCGCGATGAACTCCTCCGTCGGAACGGCCTGTCCATCAGCATCGATGTGGTCGTATTCGTGGGTATAGCCCTCAGCGACGAACTTGTCGCCCTTCGCGAATCGTGCGTGGGCACGCTCGGCAGTTTTCCTGAACGAAACCAAATCGTGGAAGGTGGTCTCGGTCTGGGTGAATGACCCGTCCTCTTCCTTGCGGTAATGCTCCTGCCCGATCTTCGCGTAGAAGCGAGCTCCACCACGTTCGGAGAACGTCAACTGCGGGGTCGACGCGATGAAACCGGACACGGACTCTTGAGTGTGGATAGCCATCGGACTGTCCTTTCTGACATCAGTGGCAGTCCCAGGCCGGAACCGCTCTGCCAGACAGGTGCACCCCAGGTTCCTACAACGGGCGCTGTTCCAGGAGCTTCTCGATCCCGGTCCGGTCCGCTTTGAGCTGGGCGGCATCTGGCCGACCCGTCCACGTGCGCATCCGAGTCACAATCGGTGGTGCGGACCGCAGGAGTACGAGGGCGGTCCCGAAGGGGAAGGTGCGGATCGTGTCGGGTGGCATGATCGGGACCCGGCGGATGGAGCGTTGCGCGGATCGGGAGCCGTGGTCGCCAATGGTGGTGGAGTCGGTGAGTTCGTCGCGTTCACCGATGAGGGTGGTGAGGTCGTGGAGGTCTTTCGAGTTCGACGCTCCGCCAAGGATGATCTTCACGATGGACGCATCCCAGATCGCACCGGCCGCGTTCTCGGACCACTTCTCCCGCGCTTGCGCCAATGACTGGAGCACGGGCATGGCCGTGATCCCGGTGCCACCTCCCTCCGCCATCAAGGTCGGCAACGACGGCAGCGGGGCAAGGTTCCCGACCTCATCGAGGGCGAGAAGTAGCGGCGGATCGAGACGCGCGCCAGGGCTCCGGGCGGCGATGCGTCGTGCAGTTTCGACGAGGTCTTCCACGAAGGCCGCGACGAGTGCGGATGAGTTGTTCGCCCCGGCGCCGGTGGCGAGGAGGTAGAGGGTGCCGTTGGCTTGGAGGAATGCTTCGGGGTCGAAGTCCTCACCTTCGCGTGGCGATACGGCGTCGAGGACTCTGGGATCAGCGAGTGCCGCGAGGGCAAGGGAAACGCCTTGCCAGATCGAGTCGCGGGTTCTCGGATCGGAGTCGATCATCGCCTGTAACGAGTCTGCCCACCCCGTCGCCGCGCTCGGGTGTCCAGTGAGGATCGCGACGGCGTCCGCGGCGGTGGAGGGATCGAGAGTCCACCGGAACAACTCAGCGGGTGTCCGTTGGTCCAGGGCGGCAGCGTGTAGGAGTGCTTGGAGAGCGGTGCGGGTTTTCCCTTCCCAGAACCCGCCCCCTTCAACCCCGCCTGCAGACAGGCCGGTGCCTGCGGCGAGGCCGGTGGCACGGATCATCGCGGTGAGGGGATCTTCGCATCCGCGGATGGGTGACCAGCGAAGCCCGGCGGGGACGCCTTCGGCGAGATGCTGCGGATCGAACACCGCCGCCGGCCCAACCTTCTCCCGCGCCCGCAACGTTGCGGTGAGGTTGTCTGGGCGAGTGGAAGTAGTGACGACGGCGCCGGGTGCGTCGAGGATCATGTTGATCACGACGTGGGCGCCTTTCCCGGAACGGGGCGGCCCGATGAGGAGGATCGAGTCCTCCACCGACGCCCACACCCCAGCACCCCGTGAGGTGCCGATCTGATAGCCGACATCGGTCGGGCGTGGATTCTCGAGCGAGGGGCGCAGATGCCCGGCACGGCGGAGTAGCGCTTTCTCTGACGCGGCGGCGGTGACGTCGCCACGGGTCGCGATTCCAACGATCCGATACGGGTCCGTCCGCGTGCGGCGTCCGTGTTCCCGGATGGTCCGCCACACCCACCACCCGACAATGCCGAGCAGCGTGAGGAGAACGATGGCGGTGGCCCAGTATGCGACCGGGTTGAGTCCTTCCGCACCGAGAACGGTGGCGGGGTCGCCAGGGTTGGTGAAGATCCCGACCCCGGCGTCGATCCCCGCTTTGGGTTGAGCCGTTCCGGTCACCCAGGCTGTGACAGACCCCGCCCCCCGGAGGAGCGCTGCGAGACCGGCAACAGCGATCAGTCCTCCGAGGAGGATGTTGGTGAGCTCGTCCCCGAACGACCCCGACGATCGCGGCACACTCATCGCAAGCGCACAACCGTGAGCGTGCCGGAGATCCGGCCGAACAAGATCGCCTCACGAGTCGGCGACGACGCGACCTGTTTCGGGGTGAGGAGACCACGGGCGGTCCCGTTGTGGGCGGCATCGCTGTGGGTGAGGATCACCGCGACCGCGACATCCTCTCCAGGCACAAACCCTTCGCCCTGGACGACCTGCAACTCGGTCGGAGCTGTGACGGCCGGTACAGCAGCGGAAGACGTGCCCAGTTCTGGTGCAGGCTGACGCCTCCGGGTGGGAACGATGATGTCGGTGAACACGGTCCCATCCGCTTCGCGGACCTCGACCCTGACTGGAGTGCTTCGCTGGCTGGTGAGGGTGTCGAGGATCGCCGCGAACGCTTCACGTCTCCACGGTGGAGCGAACGGTTCCGGCAGGTGGCGCTCACCGTCGACAGTGACGGTCATGGTGCCGTCTTCGGCGACGGTCATCACGACGGACGGTAACATCACCGGAGCCTGATCGGTCTCGGTGGGTGTGCGCTTGTAGCGGGGGCGGGTCATCAGGATTCTTCCTGATCGTTCGAGATTCCCGAAGGAACGTCGAGATCGCTGATCTTGCGGGCTATCTCTGTCATGCGGGTGGTGGTATCGAACGCGGCGAGCTCGGCCGGGTGGAGCTGATGCTGCACGACGAACGATCGGTCCTTGATCCGCCACAGCCCCTGCCCTGTCCCGAGTCCGGGGAGGAGCTTCTGTTCAGTGCCGGTCAGCCCGAGCGCGGCGGCGGTCGAGCCAAGCTGGTCGGCTTCCTGCCGGTAGACGATCCTCGTCTCCGCATTCGCCAACAGCGATGAGGCCAGTGCGCGCATAGCGGAACCCTGGTCGCCCACATTGTCGAGGTCGCTCAGTTTGTGGAAGATCAGCATGTTGGCGATCCCGAAATGCCTCGACATTCGCCACTGGGCGTCCATCCGTCGAAGGAGCGCCGGGTAGGCCATGAGTCGCCAGGCTTCGTCGTAGATCACCCACCGTTGTCCGCCGTTCGGGTCCGAGAGCGCCGATTCCATCCACGCCGACGAACAGGTCATCAGCACTGAAAGCAGGGTGCTGTTCTCCGCGACCCTCGATAGGTCGAGACTGACCATCGGCAACGATGGATCGAACCTGACGGTCGACGGTCCGTCGAAGAGTCCTTGGAGGTCCCCGGCGACGAGGCGACGGAGGGCGTGGCCAACGAGGCGTCCGTCTTCGGCGAGACGACCGTCCTCATCATCGGCCGGGTTTGGTGCGAGGATGCGGTCGACGACCATCGGCAGGATCGGCACCTCCGCCGATCGGACAGCGTCTCGGAGGGCGAGGTCGATCGCGGTGTGCTCCAACGGCGACAACGCCCGATCCAGCACAGTCTCCGCCAGCGCGCCGATCAGGTCGCGGCGGCGGGAGGCAACCTGCATCGCCCACTCCACATCCGACACGGTGGACGGCCGATGGCCTTCATCGAGGGGGTTCAGCCGGTTGGACAGGCCATGGCCGAGGACGATCGCTTTCCCGCCGACCGCTTCGGCAACCGCCGTGTGCTCTCCTTTCGGGTCACCGGGAACATAGACCCGGCGCCCGAACGGGAGCGAGCGTGTGTAGAGGGACTTCGCTAGGGAAGATTTCCCGGAGCCGACGATGCCGGCAAGTACCACGTTCGGGGCGGTGATGAGCCCTTGCTGGTAGAGCACCCACGGGTCGTAGACGAACGAACCACCAGAGTAGAGGTCTTGGCCGACGAAGACACCAGAGGAGCCAAGGCCGCCTTCGGCCAGGAACGGGTATTGCCCCGCCAGCGTGGCGGAAGTGTCCTGGTGCTTCGGGAGGCGGAGACGACCCGGAGTCCGCAACGCCGCAGGGCCAGACTCGCCAGCGGAGGGCAGGTAGGTCGTGTTCCGGCGCTCGGCCTGCTCCGCATCCCGCCTGGCCTTCGCCTGGGCCTTCCGCGCATCGCGGGCGGTACTCTCAATGCGGGTGGCAGCCTTCTGGCGGGCCTTGCGGTGCCGGCGGTGTTCCCCTTCCGGGCCGACCAACACCGCCGTGTGCAGCCGTCCCTCATCTGTCCCGGTCACAGCGCCACCCCCCGCCCCGACGACGCGGATGCGCCCGGCCTCCGAGCGAACCAGTCAGTCGCCCCTGCACCGGCCGCGCGTGCCGGTGCAGTCCGCTCGACGCTCCGTGCGAGTGCGGTGGTGTCGATACCGAGGAGTCCCTCGTCGGGTACCGCGTCGTGTGCACGGAGCAGGGAGACATGCCCGAGGAAGGGGTTGTAAGTGAGGGCATAGGTGTCTTTGACCGCCACCCGGTCCAGCGGCCCAGACGGGGGTTCGTCGTAGACGTACCCGTTCTCGAGCGCAGCCTGCACGGTCTCGTCCCCGAAGTCGTAACCTGCCAGGTCCTTGATGGCAGTTTCAGTCCCGTCACGGTCGATGACATCCAATACCCGGTCGGCGTCCTCGCCTTGGAGGAACACAACGCTGATCCACCGCCGCCCGCCCGCCGATGTTTGCGGGTCGTGATCGACCAGAGCGGCGAACGCGCCGGGGTCCTGGCGGGCGGCGTCGGCCACCCAATCCGGGAACGCACCCTCGTTGTCGGTGTGTTGGCCGGGATAGTCGATCGCGTACTGGCGTGCCTCACCTGCCGCGGAGAGGAACACGGCGAGCTCCCGGAGCGCCCGCTCAGGTGAGACGGGCGCGCCGGTCCCGGTGAACAAGTCCCGCCCCTCGACCGTCTGCCCGGCGGCAGTGTCGTGGATGCTGTAGGCGTAGCGCTGGTGCTCGCCCAGCGGGGTATCTGGCCACACCGTCAGCGTGAGTGTCCCTGCCTGAACGGTGGCGCGCACACCACCATCGAGGGGTTCGGGCGCGGGGTGCCAGGCGATACGGCCGGAGTGTGACATCGCCTGATCGACCCGGTCATGCACCGCATCGAGCAGGGTGCCCGCCTGGTGCAGCTCATCCGCAGCCGCCAGGGCCGCGGTTGCGCCGGCAGTCTGGTTGCCGGCGTCATCGTGCGCGCGGGAACGGCCGCCGATGTGGGCGGCGGCGAGCTGGTCGAGTACCTGCCTGAGTGACCGCACTCCGGCGAGCAGTTCACCGAGCACCGGGTAGGTCTCGGCAGGGTCATCGAACGTGCGGGTTGCGTGGGCGAGGCCACGCAACGCGGTGGACGCCTCAGTGGCGTCCTCTACGGGATTATCGAAGGTCGGCATGATCGGAACTCCTCACAAGGGGGACGGACGGTTAGTGGGCAGGTGGGAAGGGCTATACCGGTCGGCACAGCGGCAGCGCGGCGGCAGTGAACGCCTGGGCCTGCTGCCCGACCAGCCGGCGGGTCTCACAGGAGGCTTGGATCGCGGCTTGCTCGACCGCAGCGACGGCGGCGTCGAGCTCATCGACAGTCGGTGCGGAGATCGAGACGAGGCCGGAGACGCGCAGGACGCCGTGTCCGGCGGTCAGATCGGCCTCCTGCTGCAGCACGTCGTCTAACTCCGCCGACGAGGAGGCGTCCTCGACTTGCCCGATCTTGCGGCGCTGGGTGGCATCACTGATGAGCTCGGTCTTCTTCTTCCGCAAGTCTCGTGCGGCCTGGTCGGCGCGCACTGGGATGTAATGCAGGGCGAGGGTGCGGAGGATGCCGTTGGACAGCACCAAGGGGGCGAGGAAGCCGGGATAGACCTGGGAGCGGGGCCACTCGGTGATCCACAGCACCGCGTGATGTGCGCTGTCGGAGTGCAGCCGGTCCCAGGTCTCGGTGACCGCGACCGGCCCCGCAGTGGCAAGGTCTCGCCCGAGGGTGCCGTGGCGCTCCAGGGCGGGAGCGGCGGCGGGATCGTAGGCCGAGCGGAGGATGACGGCGACCTCGCCGGGGGTGAGCCACCCGGTCGAGGTCAACTCCGCCGCCCGCAGCGCCGTGGTCAGCGTGATCATCTCCTGCCGCAGCACCGCCGCCGCGCCCCGAATCCCACCGCCGCTGGTTCTGATCTGCCGAGTCGCGGCCTTCATGTCCAACGTGAGGCTGATGGTGGTGGCGTGGCGTTCCCCGGCGGGGCCAGCCCGTTCTATCAGCTCTTGGTAGGTGGTCGCGGCCCAGGAGCCGTCGTCGGTGCCGTGGGTGCGCCACCACTCCGCCAGGCCGGTACCCGAATCCGGCAGGGTCCGCTCGGACACCTGGATGCGGGCGATTCTCCCGGACCGGCACGCGGCAGCCAGCACGCGCCCCCACCCGGAGACGCGGCGCTGCTGCTCGCCAGGGTCAAGGAGCACGAACGCCGGATGCGAGATGCCCAGGATGACCGTGAGCGTCTGGGCGTGGGGGTCATGGATCATCGCAGCCCCGGTCTCGGGGTCCTCCCACTCCCGCAACGGGGCCGAATCACCCGGCAGGGCGAGGGTTCCGGCGGGGCGAGGCTTGACGACCCGGCGGCGGTAGATGAGCTGCCCGAGGTAGGTGCGGCCGGCCCAGCGGGTGAGGATCGGTACCCACTCGATGAGCTTCCTACCCCCTGCCGGGATTACGGCGAGGAGGGCAGCGCCGGCCCAGACCGGGGAGGTCCAGGCCAGACCCATGCCGCCTGTGGTGTAGAGGGAGGCGACCACGGTGAGGATCGCGATACCGAGGGCGATCAGTTGCGGCAGGGACAGGCCGAGCATGATTCCCCGCTTGGTGAGGCGGGAGAACTGCACCGGCGACAACGGAGAGTCGGTGTGCGTGGTGGTGGCCATCGGTTCATTCCTTCCCGGACGGCTTCGAAGATGGCGGCGGCGCGGGCTGCGACTGGCGTGGCGCAGATAACGTCGGCGGGGTGGTCGCGGCGGGGTTAGCCTGTGCCGGCGGGACCGGCGGCGGGGATGACGGTTCGGCGGCGGCTCCGGCGTGGCTCTCCGCAGCGCCGCCCATCGCAGCGCCTGCCTTCGGGCCGGCGGTCGCGGCACCCTTGACCACCGCACCGCCGACGACCACAGCCGCACCAACAGGTCCCGCGGCTGCGCCAGCCCCCGCGCCGGCTCCGGCACTCGCACCTGCTCCACCGGACGAAGCCGCTGCGCCCCCTGCGGTCCCGGTCGATCCCGCACCCGCCGATGCCGCAGGCGTCGCCGCGCCACTGCCGCCCGCAGTGCCGCCGGTTTTGGTTCCGGGGTCGCTGCCGCCGTCGAGGACCTTCTTCGCGGTGTCGCCCTGGGGTGCGGACGGCACCGGGACGGGACGGTTCAGCGCCGACTTCGCCTCCTGCTCCGAGCTCATCGCGTGGTACATGTCGAAGCCGACGAATGACAGGAACTTGTAGGTGATGTACGGGGCGAACGCGGCGATGAACATCAACACCACGCCCGCGATCGGGTCGCTGATGGAGGCGAGGTCCGCCTCGATGGGGGCGCTCACCTGACCAATCGCGACGAGGAAGATCACGACGAGAACGAGCTTGGAGAAGATCAGGGCGATCACGAACGCCGCCCACTTGCCGAACCATCCCTTGGTCGCATCCCACGTCGCCCCGGCCAGCGCGATAGGTCCAAAGACAATGGCGACGAGCAGCAGGGCCTTGCGGATCAGCAGGGAGAACCAGACGATCGCGGCCGCGGAGATGGCGAGGCCGGCGAGAAAGATGGTCAGGATCGCGCCGACGCCGGGGGCGGCGATGTTGATGCCGGCAAGTCCGGTGGCGAGGAGCCCGATCTGGGTTCCCATTCCTTCCATCGTGTTTCCGGTGGCCTGGACAATCCCGACCGCGAGCTGGTCAGTGATTTCCAAAAGCAGCGCGGTGAGCGTGATGACGAGGAACGATCCCAGCACGGACTTGGCAAGTCCCAGGGCGGCGCGGGACAGGGCGGTGGGGTCGCGGTGGATGAGGCCGGTGATGAGTTGGAGGCAGAAGAACACCAGCATCACGAAGATCGCGACGCCGAACAGGACGTTGTAAACGCCGACGTACTCCGGGCTGGTGACATCGACGAGGGTGGTGGTGTCGAGCACCGACCACACCGCCTCGAACAGCCAGGCGGCGGCTCCGGCCATCGCCTGACCGAGCCAGTCGAACGGGGCTGCGATCAGGGAGGCGGTCGCCTCGCCCACGGCATCGCAGACGCTGGAGATGACCGGGACGTCGCACACGCTCATCGAGAACCACCGGGAGAGGGCTGGGTTTGGGTGGTCATCAGACGGCCTGCCCGACGCCCCAGAAGAAGTTGATGAGCGTCACCGCTGCGCCGCAGATGATCGCTGCCCCGCAGGAGACGAGGACGCCGACTTTGCCTCGGCTTGCGAGGTGCGGGTTGGAGCTGTTCGCGCCGAAACCCCACACGATCGCGCTGATGATGAGCGCAAGGACGCTGAGGATGAGGCCGACGGTCATGACGGCGCCGACGATGATGCGCAGTTGCTCGATACCGGGAAGGCCGGACGAGTTGGGGTCGATGTCGATCACAGTGCTGCTCCCTTGACGAGTCGAGATGGGTTCTCGGCTGTCAGGTGCACACCTCGCCCCTCGCGGGCGCGACCTGGCTAGAGGCCGGTGCCGATGTCGAGGAGGAAGTTGACCCAGGCGACTCCCGCGCCGGCCAACGCTGCGGCGCCGAGGGAGACCCAGAGGCCGGTGCGGGCTTTGGTGGCTGCCTGGTGGTTGCCGTTGGAGGAGGCGATAGCCCACACGATGGCGCAGACGATGAGCATGAGCACGGCGATGACGAGGACGAACATCAGCAACGCACCGACGATCGCGCGCAAGTCGGAGGCACCGCCGACGCCGCCGAAGTCTGGGAACACATCCATCACGCACCTCCCGCGGTACAGGTCGCGGGGGCAGTACCGCCGCCGCTGAGGCCTTCGGCGCCATGGTCGGCGAGCCAGGCGGTGCCATCGACGGCGGGTTGTCCTTGCCCGCCGGGGTGGATTTCCAAGTGCAGGTGTGGGCCAGTGGAGCGGCCGGAGGAGCCGACATCTCCGATGTGCTGGCCCGCGGTGACCGACATGCCTTCGGTGACGTGGATGCCGGTCTCCCACATGTGTGCGTAGTACGACGCGACCCGCTCGCCCCGGACGGTGTGCTCGATGATGATGAGCCCGCCGAAGCCGCCGCTGTACCCGGCGTGCACGACCACCCCGTCCGCGACGGCAAGGATCGCGGTGCCGTCCGCGGCGGCGAGGTCGGAGCCGGAGTGGAAGGCGCGCTCCCCAGTGAACGGGTCGGTACGCCACCCGAAGCTGTCGGTGTCCACCCACGTCCCTTCGGGGAGGGGGAACACGATGCGGGTGGTCTCCGGCACCACCGGTGTCCCGCCTCCACCTCCGCCAGTGTTTGGCGGGCGGGTGAGGGCCGCGAGGATCGCTTCGGCGACGGGCTGATAGTTCTGATACCTGTCCGGGTACCCCGATACCTCCACCGCTTGCGCGGCCTCGCCGGGATCGAGTTGCTGCCAGTCGGGAATGTCCAGCAAACCCCGTGGCGAGGGGTAGTTCGGTCCGGTCGATCCGCCGTAGAACGCCCTGGCCTGATAGTGCGGGTCCATCAGTTCGGACACGGTGCCCCACCCGGACTGAGGGCGCATCTGAAACAAGCCCAGCGAGTCATGATCCGACCCGTTGCCATCATTGGGGTAGTTCCCCGATTCAGGGTAAGTGCCGGTGTTGGCGAGCATCCGCAGAGTGGATTCGGTGAGCGCGGCCATGAGCGCGATGACCACACCGGGCCGTCCGACACTGGCTGTCTGCGAGCCTGTGGTGATGATCGTGGCGGCGTGCGTGAGCTGCTGCCGGTTCAACGTGATCGTTTCCCCGTTACGGGTGGTCGCAGTCAAGGAGTCCGGGATCGGTCCGACGATCAGCGAGCCCGGTGCGCACGCGGCGATCGCCGATGTGTTCGCCAGGGTCGCCACGCCGATCAGCACGGTGGAGGGGGCCAGGAACAGCAGGGCGACCGCGAGGGCGGCGAGCTTCTTCATCATGACGGCTCACCCCGTTCAGTGCAGCGGGTTGTCGAGCTGAGAGAGCCGCAACAACTCGCACAGCCCGGCACCCCGGACCGGCACGGGCGGGGTGCAGACGATGAACACCGTGAACGCGACCGGACGCGACGCCTCGACCGGTTCGGTGTCCCAGGTGCCGTCGCGATGCCGGGTGCCCGAGATGGTGTACGCGACGGCTCCTTCGGGAATCTGGCCTGGCGCCGCCTGCGACACCGCGGTCTCCCACGATTCGGGGATGACAGCGGCGTCGATGGTGAGCCACTGGCGGGTCTGATACTGACGCAGCTGTGCCCACGCCTGCGCAGCCGGGAGGTAGGAGCGCACGTCACCTGCCAGCGCCTCAGCTTCTTCCCCTGCAGCCACATCCGCGAGCACCTGCGCATACTCGGACGGTGCGTATCCGGTGGCGGTGTCCCATGTGAACAGCGCCTCGGCGACCGCACGGGCGAACGCTTCCGGGCCGCCACCGCGCGGCACCGAAGCCGGCCCGTCGCGGCGGGCATTGGTGAGTGGGCTGGTGGCGGCAGGTGACGGATCGGTGGGAGTGGTGTCGGTTTGTGGTGCAGGTCCGCGCAGCAGACCATAAATGCCGACGCCCACCAGCAGGAGTAGGACGAGGCCGCCGGCGATAGTGGCGATCAGCAGACGGCGGCGACGACGATCATCAGTGGTGGCGGGGTCCATGCGCGGGTCCTCCCAGGAACAGGCAGAAAGGTGGTCGCCAGGAAGGTGCGCACCCCCGCCCAGGCACGAGGAGGTCAGGCGATGCACTCGCCCCGTTCGCACCCGGCGCGGGTGTTGCGGGCCGCTTCGGCGAACGCGAGCGTGCCCGCGATGGTCTGCTCGAATCTTGCCCATTGCTCGTCGGTGAGTGCGGGGCCGACCTGTTCTGGGTCGTGGTGCAGCCACCACTCAGCGAGGTCGTCCCAGATCGCGACGAACACGGTCAGCGGGAACGGCACCGGCTCGCCCGGCTCCACGGCCGCTAGTACCGGGCGCTTGGGCTTCCGGCCGGTCTTCTTCGCGGCCTTGACTCTGGCGAGGGCTGCCTGCGCCAACTCATCCAGCTCCGCCGCCCGCGCTTCACGCTCGGCTTCCCGCACCTCGGCGGCCTCGGCACGGGCTTGCTCGCGCAGCTCTGCGGCCTGGGTCGGGTCAGCGGCGATCTGGTCGAGTTCGGCCAGGGACAGTTCGGCGTTGATGCGCAGGTGTGAGGGGTGGACCTTCCCGCCGGCCTTGATCCGCTCGACTTCCTCCACCGCGCGCTGCCGCACCGTTCCGGGCTGGGACTCGTCAGCGGCGAGGTCTTCGAGGCGACCGATGCGCTCCAAGGTCTTGTGCGCGTCGCGGCCCGTGACCATGATTGCCGCTTGCGAGCGGGCTTTACCGTGCTCGAACTGCGGCGGTGGAAAATTGCCACCACCGTCTCCTTCGCCCTCACCGGCGGCGTGGAACCGGGACGCCTCCTGGCGGCGTAAGGCGTCCTCGGCGAACAGGACCTTGAGTTCGCGGTAGAGGGCCGCTGCTTCGAGCTGCGTCAGGGGCTTGTGCAGCAGGTTTTCGTCCTGCTCGGCCAAGAGCTGCCCGAGCCGGTCCGAAACACCTGAACGCACCCACACATTGACGCTCTTCCAGCCAAGCAGTTTGATCGCTGCCAGGCGGCGCGCTCCGCAGATCAGGTGACCATCGAGGGTGATCGTGATCGGTTGCAGCAGTCCGTTGCGGCGGATTGACTCGACCAGCGGGGCCAGGTCGCCGTAGTCCTGCCGGTGCCGGAGGCCGACACCGATGGAGTCCACCGCACGCTCCAGCTCGATGTGCCCAGCCGGCGGGGTACTCACAGGCGATCACCCCTGACATCGGGCGCGGCCAGGCCCGCAGTGAGCACGAGGTCGTCATCGCGCAGCAGCGCGCGCAACGGTTCGCCGATCAGGAGCCGCACGAGCAGTCCGCGACCGACATTGGTATGTGCGAGCGCAGGGTCGGGATTACCGAGCACGACCCGCAACATCGTCGTCCAGGACGTGCTCGGCAGGTCGAGGAGGGCGCGGGCCTGACGGTCACGGCGCAGCGTCTCGAACGCCGACGCCCGCGACACCGATTCGGTGAGCCTGCCGGTGACGTACTCCACCGTGCCCCTCGCGATGTCGGGTGCCCAGCCGAGCAGGCAGAAAAACGCGATCGTGTCCTCCACAGCCGAGGCGACATTCATCGTCCGCTCCAGCAACAACTCGTCATCCTCGCCGGGGGCATCAGACTGGTCGTCCGCGAAGGGGTCGATGCGGAAAGCGGGATGATAGTCGGGCAGCGGGTTCTCCCGGTCACTGAACCGCTCCGCGTCATGGAACACCGAATACCTCGGGCGGCGGGCCTGGTGCACCGAGCACAGCAGCCCGTTGCCGCGCTCCTCGCCGATGCACGTCACCTGTACCGCACGAGTAACAACGGCCCAGGGGTCGTCGGCGCGACGCGTGGCGGCACCGCGCATCGCCTCGAATGCCGCCGACGCGGCTTCCCAAGGGTCCAGCCCGTGCTTGCGTGCGAGCGCGGCGTACTTCTCGGCCGCGTGCCGCATCAGCGCGGCCGCCTCCGGGTCGTCCCGCCACGCACCTCGGCCGGCCTCATGCAGCCTGGTGAGGAGGCTGCGCAGCGCCTCCGAGTCCTCGAAACGATCCCGCTGCTCGCGGGAGCTTGACTGTGTCATTTCGGCACCTCCTGAACAGCAGGTGCGCACACGTTCCCCAGACACAGTGCTTGCCAGTGGATGAGCGACGCGCATGGCTACCTCACCCCAACCCGATCCCGGACCGCGATACCCACGAGAACTGTTCCCTGGTGCCGCGCCCGAACGCCGACACCGGCGGCAGCTTCCGTGCCCGCTCGCTCATCACGCGACCCCCCGAACGCGCGGCCGTGCGGGTGCCTTGATACGCCTGGCCGGGTACACGTCGCGCGCGGCGAGCGAGCTCTGACTGGAAGTCGATGCCGCGCCCGGCAACGCGTCCCATCCGCGAGGCCAGCAGGTCGGTGGGTCGCACCCACTCCGCCCCCGGCCGTCGCATCCCCGCCCTCGCCGGGTCGGTCGTCTTCTTCGACAGTGACGGGTCGCCGTGGCGGGCAAGCTCGGACGCCTCCCCGTCACCGGCCCGGCGAGCCTCGTCGGGTGCCTCGGACTTCTCAGGGCGGGATGCGGGGTGCTCCCGGAGCCGGATGGTGTGCTGTTCGTCGTTCATGGCGTCTCCTCCGCGTCAAGGCCGGTCAGGATGGGACGAGCGAACCAACGGCCCACCGTGGATGGATGCACCCCGAGGTGGCGGGCGATCTGCTTGTTCGACCACCCCTCTTCCTCCCGCAGCAGCACCGCTACCTCACGACCAGTGGGCACCGGAGCGACTGCCGGCTCCGCGTTCCGCTCGGATGGCCGCTCGGGGATGGGTGTCGGGAGGGGCCGGGTGAGGATGACCGTGAGGTGCGTGATCGCCAACAGCACCAGCGGCGGCACTGCCGCCACCGACGCCGCCAGCACCGCTGGCACATCGGCGTCCGCGGCGACGACGGCGTGGATCGCGTTCGCCGTCACCGATACCACCGCCCCAGCCGCCAGTAGCACCCACGGATACCACGCAGAGGGTTGCCCAGCAAGAGCCACGACGGCGACAGTCGCGACGACGATGATGCCATCCACGATCAACGGCCACGCCCACGCCTGCCCAGCATCCACGCCGGATCGGCGGGCAAGGTCGGCCAGCGCCGTGAACGAGAGCCAGAACGCGCCGGCAGCGATGAACACCGTTCCGGCCACCGCCGTCGCCACCGCGATCCGACCGCCTCTGCGGCGCTGCACCGGGTTCACGAGAGCACCCGACTATCGAGGCTCACCGCACGCCGCGGAGGGTCGCTCTGCCCGCTGGGCTGTCCGGCCGGGTGGACGTGGGTAGCGCGGTAAGCGGAGCGGATCGTGGTCGTGACCTCGCGCGGCGACAGGCCCGAGTGCTCGGCGGCTGGCGCGAGAGCGTCCACCATGTCCGGCAGGGACAGGCCGGCCTCGGCGAGGCGGCACGATGCCCAGAACAGGCCCCGGTTGCGTTCGCCCTCGCCGCGCTGCGCGACCCATGCTGCCAACCGCCCCGCATCTCTCGGCACCGGCCCGGCACGACGTGTCTGTCGTGGTTCGGGGCGAGGGTCCAGGAAGTCCCGCAACGCGCCCGCATCCACCGGCCCAGGTATCGCCTGCGTGCCGTCGATCAACGCATAGGACACGCGCCGATCACCAGTAGCGACCACGGAGGGCGGGACGATGATGTATCCGCCCTCGCCCCGGAAATCCACCCGCGCCCGCGCCGCCTGCCACGACGACTGCGGCCGGTCGGGATCGACCGGATAGTAGGCGTGCATCCCACCCGACGGAGTCCGCACCAACGCCACCCATCCATCCGCCAGACCGGCGCGGCGGGCACGCCCGAACGCACCGAACCCGTGCCCATCGGCCTTCCGGTCGACATCGACGACATCCATCCCAGATGCACTGCCCGTGGGCACGCCGATGTTCGCTGCTGGCCATCTTCGCCACCACGCTGTGACTTGCGCCAGCTCGGTGGTCGCGTCGTGGAACCCATGCTCGACCAGGGGCCGTTTACCGCCCGGCACGCACGGGAACACCGGCACCCCGGCCTCCGCGAACCGTGCCGCCGCCATCGCTGGCAGGAGGCCGACAACCTCAGCGAACAACTCTGCGGGCCTCATCACAGGCTCCTCACCGCGGCATCCGCCACCCGCGACACCGGCGGCGGCTCCAACCGCGGCGCCGGTGTGTGCTCTGCTCGCGGCGTACGCTCGGCTCTGGCTGTTTCGCGGGTGAGCCCGGGCGGGTCACCGCTGCCGATCTGTGACGTGGGCAGCCCGTCGAGGATTGTCCCGGCAGCCTTGCGGACTCGCTCTCCGGTGGCCTGCACCACCTCGGCGGGGTCTTTGTCCTTGACCGTGCCGGCCCAGCCTGAGACGTAAGGGATCGTGTAAGCGCTGGTGTCCATACCGTGCGCAGCGCCGATCATCAACGCCACCGACTCCGCCTCAACCTCACCGATCCCGCGATGCCCGGTCGCCTCCGGGTTATCCGGCCCATGCAGCCTCACATGCGCCAGCTCGTGCGCAAGGGTCTTCACCTGCGCCGCGTCGTCCATGTTCGTGCGCACCGCGACCGTCCGGGCCTCATAGTCAGTGAGGCCATTCGCGCCACGGATCATGCCCTCGTGCTCCACCCGCAGCACCGCAAACCCCTCAGCCTCCACCAGCCCTGCCAGGCCGTCCCACAACCCCGCCGGGGCTTCGCCTTCCAGCAGGACCGGAGACGGCTGCTCCGGGATCGGGTCGCCTGCAGTCTGGGAAAGGTCCCAGACATAGGCCGGCTTCGCACCAACCATCCGAGAACGCACCGCCTCACCAGGCTTCGGCTTCTCGTTCCGGCCGAGTCGCCGCCACGAGGCTGCGTCCTGCGGGGTCGAGGACGCGAACCGGCCCGTAACCGGGGCGAAGATCATGTATCCCGGCTGGCCCTTCTCGACCTGACGGCCCAAGGTCTGCCATTGCTTGTACCCAGCGACATACGACGGCTCCGGCGGCTCCACGCGCCCCTGCTCGAAAGCGTCAAGATGCTGCGCCCAGATCAGCAGCGTGTTCCCGAAACTGCGGGACCGGAACCTGGCCGCGAACTCCAAGGCACGCCGCCAGTCGTCCCCGGACGAGAGCTGACCAACCGCCGCCGCCAGCCGCTCATGCAGCGCGTCGAGCTTCGCATCCCGCGCCGCTCTCTGTTCCTCGGCCATCGCCATCACGTCCTCCTCCCGGCACGTCACACCGCACACGGCGGGTGACCCCTGCGACCAGAAGGTGCGCCAAGAGAAACAGCGAGGAATCGAGACGGACGACGGACAAGAGCGGGCGACCGCCAGGTACATCACTGAACCCGACGTAGTCCGCCTCGGTCTATCTCACAAACAACGCCCCCGGTGATCCAAGCACCGGATCATGACCGTTTCACCCGCCATGATGCGCGTTTACTCCGGGTGCGTCGCGAGTGGCGTGTCGCGACTGATCCGTCGATACTCGCTCGGAGAGACCCCGACACTACGGCGGAATTGACGGGCGGCGAAATCAGGATCGTTCCAACCGACCGAGGTGGCGATGGCCGCAATCGGGTCGACTGTCGTTCGCAGGAGGTCAGCCATCCGTTCGACCCGAAGCATCGTCAGATATGCAATTGGGGATTTGCCATACGCCTCTACGAACAATCGTCGCACCTGCGACAAGGACAAATGCACTGCGTCGGCCAGGTCGGTGATAGTCCAGCGCCGATCCAGTTTGTCCCGGAGCATTCTGGCAGCGTCACGTGCCTCACAACGCAAGGGTCGGAACTGTCGATGTCGCGGCTGCGAAGGAATGCCAGTGCTGCGTTGAGTTGAGCTGGTGCGTTCGCCCGTCATCGTCAGAAACGGCACAACAACATCAAGTACGGCAAAAAGCATCGCCTGGGCACGATAGAACCGCTCCGGGGCCAGTCCGTCGAGACTCAGCGCCGTGAGTTCGTCCAGCCACGGCATGAGGAGACCAGCCCTGTCCTCACCGATGTGGACGATTTGCGCGGGCTCCGCATAATGCACATCGAGGAAGGCGCTGGCGTCAAAACGGTCGTTGAACTGTGCTGCATACTGCCAGAACACCTGATCGATTACATAGTCCCGATCCAAATACAGCGTCGTCGTGGTGATCCACCCTTCCGGCTCGGCGCCACACAGGGTGTTTGCGGCGAGCACGATGACATCGCCCACATTGACATGACAGCAGCCGAATTCGCTGAATAGCTGTGCACCACCGGCACGGACAACGATGAACTTGACACAGTCGAATGCAATGGGAGCAATCGGTGCGTGACTGCTTTGCGTTCGAGCAACGATTGGTGAGTACGCTGCTGGCGCTGAACGAGGTTCAAAGGACGGGAGAGCCATCTATGCCTCACCGTCCGCCGGCCTGAGCAGGGCTCCTCCCCGCTCCTCTGGCTCGTGTCTGGTTGTAACGCATGGCGGCTCGCCCTACAGCGCCGAAACTGTGTCGCGCGGGTTTCCTCTGATGGCGGTGAATGCTGGCACGAAGAGGACGACGAGGAGGGCTGCGACGCCGATCCCCGCGAGGATCAACATTTGCCGGAGGTCGATGAGCGGGATTGCGGGGAGCCCCATCGCGGTGAGTAGCGCCGCTGCTGTGAGGACGCTGGCATAGGCGACAGCGAAACCGAGTCCGATTGCGGTGATGCTATAGCTGATCGCCTCGGCGAGTGCGATTCCGACGATGGTTTGCGGTGTTGCGCCTGCAGTGCGGATGAGCGCGTATTGCCGTGTGCGGGATCGGGTGGTGAGCAGGATGCTGGCGACGCTGCCGGTGACTGCGATGAGTGCTGCGGGGGTAAGCATGACGTAGGTGTCGATAGTGTTCAGTTCGCCGCCGAAGCCGGCCGCGAGGAGCGCGTTCTGCCATGTGGCGATAATCCCGAACAGGATGCCGTACAGAGCGATTCCGATGCTGATGGGCATCACCGCCGTCGACGCTTGTCTCGGGTGCTCGATAGCGGCATGTCGGGCGATGAACCAGGCCGGAGCAACGCGGGACGGCACGATCGCTGTCCAGACGCGTATCAGTGCCGGAACAACGATCGGTGAGAGCGCACCGATCGTTGCGATCATCATGATCCCCAAGGTGAGTGCCAGCGTTGCAGCAGCGGATTCGACGCCGGAGTCACCGCCGAGTGTCTGTGTAGCTAGGACTGTGACGATCAGCTGCTGGATGAGCGCGAAGATCAGCAGACCCGCGATGATCCATCGTGAGACCGGCATCGTCTTGGTGCGCTCAGTCGTATCGCGAACTGCGTGAACGGCAGGAATCCGCGCCGCGCGCCTGGCTGGCATGAAGCTGGCGAGGTAGCAGACGAGGGTGGAACCAGCGAGGGCAACCAGCGCAGCTGTCGGCGTGCTATCGACAGGGATGGTGTAGTCACCTCGAGTCACCATGCGCACAAGCAGGTCGACGGCGGGTTGACGCAGTGGTGTGGCAATCGCTATTCCCGCGGCCGTTCCAATCGTGTTCACGACGAGAACCTGCACGGTGATGCCAGCGCGAACTTGCCGCGGTGTCGCTCCAGCGAGCCGCCATCGGGCGATTCTGGTGGAGAAGGCTGCGATGGTTGCAGCACTGGTCGATCCGAGCACGGCGATCGCGGGGATCGCGGTGGAAACGTAGACGACATAGCTGCCGGCTCGTGCTTCATCGACCGTCGAGCCGAAGCTCTCGATGAGTTCTGCCCCAGACGTTGTGCCGAGCGTCCACCAGTAAACGGCCGCGAGATAGACGAACGCGGAAGCGACGCTGGCGACGAGCAACGGTCCGATCCACACCCGTACGTCGGTGCGAAGCTCAGCGAAGGCGAGGCGGATCACGCGGCGCTCCCTTCCATCGTCTGGAGGATCTGAGCGCTGGTTGCGCCCGTCAGAGTGTGGGTAACGACGCCGTCACGCATCACTAGTACGTGGTCTGCGAGGCTTGCGGCGTCGAGGTCGTGAGTGACCATGACTACGGTGCGGCCCTCGCTGGCGTGCTCCCGGAGCTTCCCGAGTACCAGCCGGGAGGATGCGCTGTCCAGTGCCCCAGTGGGCTCATCGGCGAACACGAGCTCCGGTGCGTTTGCCATCACCCTCGCCAGGGCGACCCGTTGCTGCTCACCGTTCGACAGCTGATTCACGCTCGCCCGCGTGCGCTCAGACAGTCCGAGACTGTTGAGAACGACATCCGCGTGATCCAAGTCTGCGCGCTGACCGGCAAGCCGTTTCGGAAGCACGACGTTCTCCCTGGCATTCAGCGCCGAGACAAGGTTGTACGACTGGAACACGAACCCCACCCGGTCTCGGTAAAGGCGAGCCAGAGCGCCGGATCGAAGTCGCCCAAGATCGCTGCCGAGCAGCTGCACGCTCCCAGCGGTCACCGGGTCGAGACCAGCGAGACAGAACAGCAGTGTGGACTTCCCGCATCCAGAGGGTCCGACGATCGACATCATGGTGCCGCGTGGCACCGTGAAGCTGACACCGCGCAGCACCGGGACGAGGGGCATACCCCGACTGCCGCCGAACGACTTCTCTACCGCGTTCGCGACCACTGCTGGTGTTGACCCCTGAGACTCATGCATAAATCAAGGCTCTCGGGAGCACCGCGCACCGAGCGAGACCGGTTCCCATCGACCCCGTGAGGGAAACCCATCACCTTTTTCTCAGGGAACCCCCGAGGTGCGCCCGCGCATCGAACGAGACAATAGAAAGATGAGAACCGTACTGACGTATCGCTCACTCCGAGCAAACCCGTTGCGGGTTCTCGTCAGCCCGACGCCCTGGGCAGGACTCGTCTACGGGTTCTCAGGGATGTTGCTGGCTTTGCCGACGGCCATCCTTCTCCCGCTCTTCCCGCTCCTCCCAGCCTGGTCGTGGCTTCTTAGCACCGTCGAACGGCAGCGGGTGCGCCTCATCGGGCACGAACATATTCCCGGCCCGCCTTCGCCATTGCAGGTACCGCCGTGGCAGAACGTTCCCGCGCGACTGACCTCGGCGCTCGGATGGCGCGAGATCGCGGGTGCCCTCGTGCATCTGATTTTCGGAATACTGACCTTCACCCTGTGGATCTTCGGACTCACTCTGGCCATGACGTTGATCCTCGCGCCCTTCCTGCCATTGGTTGGTCGAGCGTTCGCCATCGGCAACTGGCAGATCGACAGCCCGGTCGGCACCATGTTGATCGCGATGCTCGGTCTCGTTGTCCTGGCTGTCTTCCTGTATGCGCAACTCCTGCTCGCGCTCGGACAGGCGATGACCACGCGTGTGCTCATCGGTTCACGAGTCGAAGAACTCCAGCAGCAGGTCACCACTCTCGCCGGTGAACGTGTTGCACTGATCGATGCGTTCGAGGCTGAACGGCGACGCATCGAACGTGACCTCCACGACGGCCCCCAGCAACACCTCGCCGGCGCAGCCCTACACCTCGGTCTCCTCCGCACGCGCCTCCAAGCACGCGCCCCAGAGGATCAGGCCGAGCTGCTACCAAATATCGATGCCGCACACGACGAAATCGAACGAGCCCTCGACACCATCCGCGACGCAGTCGCCGGACTACGACCGCGCATTCTCATCGACAAGGGGCTTCTCGCGGCCATCGATGACCTCGCCGAACGCTCTCCAATCCCCGTGATCGTCAGCATCAGCCGCCCGGTCCGACTCCACGAGGCAGTCGAGGCCAGCGTCTATTCCATCGCCACCGAGTTCGTCGCCAACAGCCTCAAGCACAGTGGCGCTACCCAGATCACCATCACATTAGACACATACCCAGACGGCGTCCGCCTCGTACTTAACGACAACGGATGCGGCGGTGCAGACCCCGCCCAAGGCTCCGGGTTGATCGGAATCCAACACCGCGCGACGCTACTCCACGGAGTCATCGAACTGCACAGCCCAGCAGGTGGGCCCACGACGCTTTCGCTCCTACTCCCCGAAGGCACCATCAGGACAGGAGCGTCCGCATGAGAATCGGCATCGCAGAAGACGTGGCTCTTTTGCGCGAAGGCATCACCGCACTTCTCGAACAACACGGGCACACCGTGCTCTGGTCCGTCGGCGACGCCAGCGAACTCCTCGCACGAATGCATAACCCCGCGCCGGAAGTGACTCCAGAACTACTGATCGTGGATGTGCGGATGCCGCCAGAGAACACGGACGACGGACTCCGAGCCGCCGTTGAAATCCGCAGGCAGAATCCCGAGCTCGCGATCATGATCCTCTCCCAGCACCTCGGGAACGAGTACGCCAAGGAACTACTCGCCACCGCCCCTGATTCCGGAGGCGGCACCGGCTACCTTCTCAAGGAACGTGTCGGACGAGTTGCCGACTTCCTCAACGCGATCGACGTCCTGGGACATGGTGGCGTCAGCATCGATCCGAAAGTCGTTGCCGCACTTCTCGCATCGCACTCCACCGGCGGCATACTCGCCACCCTCACCAACCGGGAACGCGACACCCTTGCGCTGATGGCCGAAGGACACACGAACGAGCAGATCACCAAGTTCCTGCATCTGAGCGCGCCGACAATCGAACGTCACATCAGCAGCATCTTCACCAAACTCGACCTGAGCGAGCACCCCGGCAACAAGCGCGTCCTCGCTGTGCTGGAGTACCTCAAAGGCTGAAAGCATTGCGGGCGGTTTCAAGTGCAGCGATTGCTTGTCTGGGGAGCACGCCGTTGCCGAGGGCGGCGAGCTGCTGGTTCGTAGTCAGCCCGTGACGCGCGTCTGTGACCCAACCTGACGGTAGCCCCATGAGCCACTCCACGAATACTGGCGCGGGCCGCGGGCCGGTCGCTTCGTCCAGGAGCGCGGGTGCTGGCGCCGGACGGCCGGTGATCTGAGTCCAGTACGTCACAGCTGCGGCGTATCGTCCCCAGCGCCGAAGAGCAGCCCGATCAACGTCCACAGGCTCTCCGGCTCCTCTGTGCGCTGGTAGCCGTTCGGACCGTGGAGTGCGAGATCGATGATCTGATGGCTCAACGCGATCGTCCCGCGACGCGCTCTGACCTGTTGCAGACTCTCCCCGCCCCGTGCGGCGTCCGATGCCAATGGAGTGCGGAAGAGCACGGTGGGCGACGATGAAGACCCGAAACCGTGGATGGGGTGCGCCGATAGCGGAAGCGGGTAGACCGATCCATGCTGCATCCATCCCGAGGTCGGCCAGGTCCCCCAGAACTGCTCCTGCCGCCCGAAGAGGTCGAGCTGCGGAACCTCCCATATTCCACGGATCGGGTTCCAAGTCGCGACGGGTTGCATCGTTGAAGGTTGCGGTTCGGGGGCTGCGCTGTTCATTGTCGTCTCCTTCCGGGCGTGCGCGGATCGCGGAGGCCGAGAGCAGCCCCCGAACGTTCTCAATGACGACCCATTCGGGTTGCAATGCGTCGATCGCTGTCGCCATGTGCGCCCAGAGCCCGGAGCGGGTGCCGGGGGCGAGACCAGCCATCTTCCCGACCGTGGATACGTCCTGGCAAGGGAACCCACCGCAGAGTACATCGACCGGTTCGACCGTGCTCCAGTCGATCGCAGTGATGTCGCCGAGGTTGGGAGCGTCAGGCCAGTGGTGGTCGAAGACGCGGGCAACGGGCTCGTTGATTTCCGAGAACCAGATCGTGCGGGCATCAAAGACTTCCTCGACGGCGAGGTCAAGACCGCCGTACCCGGAGAACAACGATCCGACCCGCAGACGGCGATCGTCGTTCTTGTCGTTCGGCTGACGCATGCGAGCTCCGGCAGGTTCGTGATCCCCGGCCGTCGTCCACTCGTGAACTCGATACCGGGCTGGTCACCTGCCAGGTGCTCGCCGCTCCTCCCACGACCGGCCAGGCAGCGCCGCCGTCGACGCTTACCTGAGCTCTTCTCGCCATCTTGCTTCCGAGCTACCACGCGTCTTGCAAACGTGGCGGCGGGTGCCGGGTCGGCACATGGTTCGGCCGGCTCGCGGCCACCTACCTCCTGGATGAAGGGAGGCGGTCAGGGTGACGGTTTCGATGCGTGTGATGAGCGCGGGCGATGGTTACAAGTACCTGCTGCGCACCGTGGCGGCCGGCGATGGCGACAGGTCTCTGTCGACTCCGCTGACCCGCTATTACGCGGAGGAGGGGACTCCGCCGGCGTTCTGGATCGGGGCGGGTGTCGCGGCGCTCGGTGAGGGCCGGATCACGGTGGGTGATCCGGTGTCCGAGGCCCAGCTTCAGCTCCTCGTCGGGATGGGCCGTGATCCGGTGACGGGTGTCCCGTTGGGGCAGGCGTACCGGCAATATCTCTCGGTCGCTGAGCGCGTCGAGAAACGCACCGCGGCCCTGGGCCCAGGCTTGGGGCCGACGGCGCGGGCGGACGCGATCGCCCGGATCGAGGCCGAGGAGGCCGCGGTGGGGACGCGGCGTGCGGTGGCCGGTTTCGACTTCACGTTCTCGATTCCGAAGTCGGCGTCGGTGTTGTGGGCGGTTGCGGACGCGGGAGCGCAGGCGCTCATCGCGGATGCACATCATGCGGCGGTTGCGGAGGTGGTTGCGTTCATGGAGCGGGAGGTTGCAGCCACGAGGATCGGCGCGCTCGGTCGCAACGGGGCGGTTGCGCAGATCGATGTCGAAGGTCTCGCCGCGACGGCGTTCGATCACTACGACTCCCGCGCCGGTGACCCCCATCTGCACACCCATGTCGTGGTCAGCAACAAGGTCCGCACCGCCCAAGACGGTAAGTGGCGATCCCTGGATGGTCGCCCGTTGCACGCCGCGACCGTCGCTTTGTCGGAGTTGCATGAGGCGGTGTTCGCGGACCATCTGACCCGGATGTTCGGCGTCGGGTGGGAGGCGCGCGACATGGGCCGGGATCGGAACCCGGCGTGGGCGATCCGTGCCGTCCCGGAAGAGCTCGCCGTGGAGTTCTCGTCCCGGTCCAGGGAGATCGATATCGAGAAGGACAGGCTCATCGCCGAGTACGTCGCCAAGCATGGGCGGCAGCCCTCGAACTCGACGGTCATCAAGCTCCGCGCTCGCGCAACCCTCGCCACCCGCCCTCAGAAGCAGGTCAGGTCCCTCGCCGAACTGACCGCCTCATGGCGGCACCGCGCGGCACGCATCCTCGGGGCGGATGCAACTGGGTGGGCACGGACGGTTGCAGCGAACGATGCACCGTTGCTGCTTCACGCAGACGACATCCCCCTCGACGTGATCCAGTCCCTCGGGCAATCCGTCGTCGAGACCGTCGGAGAGAAGCGGTCCACATGGCGGCGGTGGAACCTGACCGCGGAGGCCGCGCGGCAGACGATGGGCTACCGGTTCACCAGCACTCAGGACCGCGAAGCGATCGTCGGCATGGTCGTCGATGCCGCCGAGAACGCCTCGCTGCGCCTGACGCCGCCGGACCTCGCGTCGAACCCGATCCTGTTCCAACGCGCAGACGGGACGAGCAGGTTCAGACCGGCGAACTCCACCGTCTACTCCTCAGAACAACTCCTGGCTGCCGAAGACCGCCTCCTCGAGCGTGCCCGCACCCTCACCGCCCCGACCTTGCCGTTGGCTGTCGTGGAGAAGATCACCAGACGGCCCGACCGCGAAGGACGAGTCCTCAGCGATGACCAGGCATCCGCTCTCACCAAGGTCGCCGTCTCCGGACGGGTCGTCGATGTTCTGGTCGGTCCCGCCGGAGCGGGGAATACCACATGTTGGGTTTGACACCACTATGGGAAGCCGCGAATACGTACCGAGCGGGGTTCTACCGAAGCGTAATGCCTGCTCATTTTCTTCGCGCGACATGAGACCGAGGCCGCGACCCGTAGGGGAGCAAACATAGCTTTGTCTGAACCTGCTGGTCTATTGAGTAATCCTACTTTGTTGCTTCGACGACGAGTTGTTCGATGACGCGGTTTGATGATCTCATAATGCGAAACTCTGGTCAGTTTGCCTTGATGTGTTCCAGGACGGCCAGGACGCGTTTATTGCCGGAGTGCTCGCTGAGGTTGAGTTTGGTGAAGATGCTGCTGATGTGGCGTTCGATCGTTGGGGCGCTGAGGTGGAGGAGCTTGGTGATCTGTTCGTTCGTGTGCCCTTCGGCCATGTGCGCCAGCACTTCGCGTTCTCGGTCGGTGAGGGTCGCGAGCGTCCCTCTTGCGGGGCCGGCATCCAGGAGCGCGGCGACCACTTTGGGGTCGATGCTGACTCCGCCGTTGCCTACGGTGTCGATCGCGGTGAGGAAGTCTGTGACTCGCCCGACGCGCTCTTTCAGGAGGTATCCGGTGCCGCCCGAGGCTTCGGGAGCGCCGGCGAGCAGTTCTTTCGCGTATTCGTTGCCGAGGTGCTGGGAGAGGATCATGATCGCGATCGCGGAGTGGTTCTTGCGGATGTCGACGGCGGCGCGGAGTCCGTCGTCGGTGTTGTCGGGCGGCATTCGCACGTCAACGATCAGCAGTTCCGGCATCTGGTCGTCGGCCGGGGTGTGCATTCGCGCGCGGAGCTCGTTTGCGTCGCTCACCGACCAGAGCACGGTGTGTCCGTGTTGTTCGAGGAGAGAGGTGATGCCCTCGCGGAGCAGGGCAACGTCTTCTGCAATACCGATTCTCACGTGTGTGCTCCTGTTCTGATGATGTCACTGGGGAGCATGATCGATAGGTTCGTGGGCCCGCTGATAGGGCTGTCGAGCTCTGCGGTTCCGCGCAGGAGCGTGACGCGGTGGTTGATGCCGATCAGCCCGGTGCCTCGGGCCGGGTCCGCACCACCGTCCCCGTCGTCGTTCAGCAGGATTCGGACACCACCAGGCGCAGTGTCGAGTGTGATCGTGATCTGGTGGGCGCCGCTGTGCTTGAGGCTGTTGGCGACGAACTCGGTGGCGATGGAGTACACGCTGGCCTCTGCCGCGTCAGAGAATCGGACCACGGGATCGACATCGACCCTCACCGGTACCGGGGATCGGTCGGCGAGGTCGATGAGGGCGGCTGCAAGGCCTTTCTCGATGAGGATGCGTGGACGCAGTCCTGATACGGCAGCGCGGATGGCGTCGAGGGCGCGTTCGATTTCGTCGTGTGCGGAGTCGAGTCCTGGGAGCAGGTCGGGTTGTTGCTGTTCGATGCGGGTGCGGAGGAGCCCGAGGTGGAGGGCTGCGCCGGCGAGGTGTTGCTGGGGGCCGTCATGGAGGTCGCGTTCGATGCGTCGTCGTTCTGCCTCGAACGCATCGACCAGCGCGACACGTTCACCCGCGAGCGTGGTGACTTGCTGTTCGAGCTCTTCGACGCGGGAGCCGATCAGCACCCTGGCGGTCATCGCCTGCACGACGGCAAGCGCGAGCTGCGCATAGAGGAAGACCGCCAGGACGATGATGCCGAGCACAGCGATCGGGATCGTGTCCGCGGGGTGGTCGATGCGCCAATCACCGGCCGTGAATGCCGAGCCGAACAAGGGTAGGAACGGTGCGAGCAGCAGCGTCAGGGCCAGGGTGAGTCCGAAGACCCACAGGGTGAAGGTCAGGACGGCGAAGATCAGGTGGAGGAGGGTTCCTGCGATCTCACGCCACCCGAGCGCCGATGTCAGCCGTGCGGGAACGTGCCGCCACGGAGGTATCCGTAGAGACACGGGTGGGCCTGGAATGCTCTTGTGACCGAGCAGGCGCACCCGCTGACGCTCGATCGCGCTCAACAGCCACGCCCAGCCCGGAAGAAGCGGGAACAGGGCAATGAAGATCATCGTCGGTAATGCCAGCAGCATCCCTGAGAACCCGTAGACCGCCGCCGCCCACGGTGCCGTGCTCGCGAGAAGGCGCAACGGATTCGTCCGAAGCAGGCGAAGCGTATGCGCGGTTCTCATCCCTCTATTATCTCGTTCGCGCCATCGGTGGACTTCGGGGGTTCCCCGAGAACAACATGATGGGTTTCCCTCACCCAGCGAGGGTAACCATCCTCGTCGCGTGGTCGGTGGGGCGGGAGCCTTGACGTATGCACGAGTTTCAGGGTCAAGCGGCGGTCGTCGCACATGCAGTGGAGAAGTCGTTCGGCGGCAAACGGGGCCTGCCGCTGGTGCCGGTGCTCCGTGGGGTGTCGTTCACGGTGCCGACTGGCAGCATGGTGTCGATCGTGGGACCCTCCGGGTGCGGCAAGTCGACGTTGCTGTTCTGTCTCGCGGGCCTGGACCCAGTGACAGCGGGGAACGTGCAGTTGCTCGGCAACGACCTCAGCACACTGCGTCCGGGGGCTCTTGCGCGGCTCTACCGCGACCGGGTGGGATTCGTGTTCCAGTCCTACAACCTCGTCTCGGCTCTGAACGCGCGAGAGAACGTCGTGCTCCCCAAGCGGCTCGCCGGTCGGCGCGTCGACATGGATCACGCTGACGCGGTACTCACCGGGCTCGGGCTCGCAGATCGCACGCGGACAGGGGTGAACCGGCTCTCCAACGGTGAACAGCAACGTGTCGCGCTCGCCCGAGTTATGGCGAACGCCCCCGAGCTGGTGTTCGCCGACGAACCCACCGGAGCCCTCGACAGTGCCTCCTCACGCCTGGTGCTCGGGAAACTCCGCGAGCACGCGAACAGCGGGCGCACCGTGGTCATGGTCACGCACGACCTCGACGCGGCCAGCCTCGCCGATCATGTGCTCGTGATGCGCGACGGCATCGTGACTCACATGCTCACCGGGGCCAGCAGCGCGCAGATCCTCGGGGCGATGGAAGGGAATGCCGCGTGATCCGCCTCGCCCTCGCCGAACTCCGCACCGATGTGCGGCTATGGATCGGGCCGTTGTTGGTTGCGAGCGTGGCGTCCGCATTCGTGTATCTCGCATCGGTGTACTGGTGGACGCTCGGCACCCCGTCCGGGGCTGCGCTCATCGAGAGCTTCGGCTCGACCGTCGATGAAGCCCGAGCTGGGAGCTATGTGGTCTACGTCTCCACCGCCATCCCCGCGATCGCGGTGCTCGGATCAACCAGCGCTGCGACCATCGCGGCCTTCGCCACCAGAATCGCCCGCTGGCGACTCGCCGGCGCCACACCCAGACAGGTGCGCGCCGTCGTGACCGTCCAGGTGCTCATCGTGAACACGATCGGTACCCTCCTCGGAATCGCCATCGCCCTGCCACTGCGTCAAGCAGCTGTTGACCTGCTCGTGCGGATGGTGACTCGAGGCGACTACACCATCCCCGCCTACGGAAGCCTTGCTCCCGCGCTGGTCGCGCTGGCCGGGTCAACGCTCGTTTGCTACCTGGCGAGCTTCGCACCCGCACGTCGTGCCGCACGGATTCCCGCCGTGCACGCCGTCCGCGATTCGGTCGAAGCCTCAAAGACGATGCCCGTCTCACGATGGATCATCGCCGGCATCCTCGTCTTCGCACTCATCCAGCAAGTGATCGTTACCGTCTTCGCCACGCAGACACTCGGCGCTGATCCCGGTGTGGAGTCCGCTGCCGCGACGCTGGCGCTCACCCTCGGCATCATGATGATCGTGACCATCGGCGCGCTCGCACCCGTCCTCGTGCCCGCGCTGATCCGCCTGTGGACAGCGATCGTTCCCTCGCGTCTCGCGCCGTCGTGGTTCATCGCCCGTCACTCCTCGACCGAGCACCCCCGGCAAGCCTCGACCGCGGTGATGCCCATCAGCATCGGCATCGCCCTGTACGGCATCCTGTTCGGCATCATCGCTACCTGGCAGAACGCCCTCCACACGGCCGGACTCGCCGGAGAGCTGAACACCATCGATACCTACGTCATGCTCACCCCCGCCGCAGTCATCGCGATCGCCGGGAGCGTCGCAAGCATCCTGCTCACCACCCGAGCACGCGCCCGCCAATACGCACTCATCCGCACCGCTGGTGCGCTGCCCAGAACCATCGTCAGCATCGCACTCGCTGAAGCAGTCAGCTACAGCATCACCGCGATCGGGCTCGGGCTCGCAGTCGCCTACGCGAGTGTCCTCACCGCCGCTGGACTGCTCACCGCAACCGGGCTCCCGGCGGCACCGCTCATCGACTTCCGCCAGATGCTCCTCCTCGCAGGAATCGGAATCATCGCCGTCCTAGCCTCACTCCTCGTCCCCGCACTCACAGCGATTCGCGGGAACCCACGCGAGACGACGCGCTAGGTGTAGCCAAACTGATTTCCTTAGCAAGAAGGAAGCGAGCACGATGTGTCCGGGTGCGTTCCTATCCATTGCCATATGAGTTGTGGAGGCCGTGGCGCATGAGCGGCGCCCGCTGCGCATCCTTCATGCGCACCACAGCGCCGCCGTTGAACCCATCGCCTTCCCACAGGCCAAGGTCGTTGTCGTCACCGCGGGATGGACGAAACTGGAACATCGCGGGCAGGTGACTCCTCTCACGGAGGGCGATGTCGCGATCCTCCCGGCCCAGGCTCTGGTCGCCGGGGTCCCGCTCCCGGTCGCGGAGACCGTGACGTTCTATCTCGATCCGCCGTTCCTCGAACAACAACTCGCGTGGACACGAACGGTTGCTCCACTCGCAACAACTCTCCATGCGGCTGCGGCGGGAACCGGGCCGATCCTCTCCCTGCGACCGACAACGACAGAACGCAGAACGATCATCAAGCAGGCGCGGACACTTGCGGCATGCGACGCATCATCTGCGCGCGTCAGCCTGGAGCTGCTCGGGGCATGTCTGAGCTTCCTAGCTCGCATCGAGCACGTCATTTCGCCGCCGTCATACGTTCTGCCGCGAAGCGACGTTCGGGCCGTCGTCGCTGCTCTGCGCGGTGACCTTGCCCGCCGTTGGGCGGTGAGCGACTTGAGTCGCATCGCGAGCCTCTCCATGTCACAGCTCACTCGTTCCTTCAACTCCTCGCTGGGTTCGCCGCCGATGCAAGTGCTGGCGCGGCTGCGCGTGGAGCGGCTGGCGGAACTGCTGCTGACAACAGATTGGACTGTTCAACGCTGCGCGGAGGCGGTGGGCTGGTTCGATCCGTGTTACGCGACACGGATAATGAAACGCCTGTACGGGATCACCCCGAGCGAGTACCGCAAGACCGCTCGTTGCAGGCGGTGGCTGGGCTCTGAGTTTCGAGGGTGATGGCTCCTGGGCCGTTGGAACGCGGGGTCGGAAATCTCCGGGGCAAGGTGTCAGAAGCCGATGCCGCGCTCACGGTGCGGATCGACATGCGGGCGTTGCTCATGCTCAACGGATGTGATCTGTTCCGCGCGCTCGGCACGAGCACGTTCCGCCTCGACTCGCCGGGCTTCTGTCTCCGCGTGTCGCTGACGTATGAGTTGCGCCGCTTCCACGGTGGGCAACGTCTCGATCTTGCCGAGCACACTGCGCAGTTCCTTGGCCTGGTCACGCCAGCGTGCAGCGCGACCCGCGGGGCCACCCACGGGTGCTCTGCCAGTCTTGCCGTAGATGCCTGTCCGGAGCCGCTGGCTCTCGGCAAGCTGCTTCCTCGCGAGCTGCCCTCCGGCTGCCCGTGCGTCCTGCGCTTCGCGTTCAGCCTCGACCACAGCAGGGTACTGCTCGGCCCGCTTCTCGGCGACCGTGTGCGCCCATGCGTCGAGACCTTCCGGGGTGTACGGCAGAGTGCCCCACCGTTGCTGCACGCCTGCCTGGAGGCGTTCGTGCGCGTGGTTCGCCTCATCGCGGGTGCGAGCGGCGGCTCGGCGTCGGAGCCTGCTTGCCTGCTGGTAGGCACGCCCGGCCTCCCACACCTCCTGCTGAGAGGTGAGAACCGTTTGCCCATCGGTCAGAGCCTCGGCTACGAGCGGGGCGGTAACCTCCTCACGGACCCGTTGCGCGTACTGCTCAGCGGCGGTGACGACTGTCTTGTGCTCTTCGAGTTCGGCCTCATGTGTCTCCCGGAGTTCGGTGATCGCCACCTCTGCCTGTTCCCATCTCGTGGCCTGAGTTTCGGCGTGGGCGATCGCTTCGGCCAGCCGCTGACGTTCCGCATTGACGAACGCGACCGGCCCGTCTGAGATGAGCCCGCGTGCTGCGTCGTGTGCTTCGGTGGTGGCGTGGTCGAGGCCGCGGTCTGCACGGTCGCGGGTCATGGCCTGCACGAACTGTTCCCGCGCTTCCGCCTCGTTCGCGGCGATGACGTGGAGGGTGTTGTCGTGGGTGCCGCGGGTGAGCCCGACGTAGAGGCCCGCTGCGCTGATCGCCTCGTCCAGCACGGTGTGCGAATCGGTGACGGTGACGCCTTGGACGCCGTAGGCGGTGCTGGCGTAAGCCAGGTGCGCATGTTCTTCCAAATACTCGGACGGGAGCTTGATCGTCTGCTGGTGCTTCCGGTCGTTCCCGTTCTCGGCCGCGTACACGGTGCCGTCGTCGGTGATGTGTTGGACGGTGAAGGTCTGTCGGTTCGCGACCCCGATGGTGCTGTCGTTCTTCCGTGCCTGGATCACATCCCCGGCACCGATATCGAGGCCGTCACTCCCAGTGATGGTGCGGGTATGGTCGAGGTCGCCTCGTTCGAGGCACATCTCCTGTATGCGGGCATTGAGTTCGCGGGCGTCCTCGTTCGTCGCAACGGTGACCGCATCACCGGATGCAGCGGTTGCTGCGATCTGCTCGCGCATTATCTCTTCGGAGTCGTGGAGTCGCACGAGTCCCATCGCGTGCAGTTGGTCGAATGCTGCGGCGGGGTTGGTGCCGTCGCGTAGTTGCAGGGTGAGGGTCGCGTATTCGGGGCTGGTGAAGCGGTGCAGCCCGGTCATATCAAACGTGGTGCCGCATATCTGGGCTGCGATATCGAGGACACCACCACGTCCGACGGCGGCGAGTTGTGCGCGGTCGCCGACAAGCGCGACCGTCGCCCCCGCCTCCGCCGTGATCGTCATGAGGGCGATAGCGGTGTCCTGATCCAGCATCCCCGCCTCATCCACCACCACCCGCTCAGCACGCGCAAGCTGGCTCTCGGATGATGGCCCCGTGAACGGGCGTTCCGTGTCGGGGTCGATGTCGCCGACGTTCAGCCTCGACCAGACACCATCGTTGTTCCACCGGAACCCGTGCGCGTGCACGAGCGCCGCGACGGAGTCAGCCGGTACACCGAGCGCTTGACCTGCAACCTGTGCGGCCTTCTTCGTCGGCGCAACCACCCGCGTCAGCCTGCCGTCCGTGCGCGCGGCGTCGATCGCGGGTCGCAGCATCGTCGTCTTCCCGCTACCTGCGGCACCTTCGACGATCACGAGCGGATCGGTCGACGCGATCGCTGCGGCTGCCTGCAACTGGGCGGCATTGAGCCCCTGTGCGGAGTCGAGTGCTGCAACATCCGGGTGCCGCATATCGTGCTCCGGTGTTGCGCTGGTGAGGAGGTCACGCAACCGGCTCTCGGCCTGTACGACGCGGAGACTCGTGAGGTGCGCAACATGATCCGGCCGTGCAGCACTATCGGGCAGGACCGAGAAGCAATCCGAACGTGCGAGGTCTGTCGCGAGTTGCACGAACTCCCGCAACTCCTCCGGTGTCGCGGTGACGCCGTGTTCGGTGGTGATGCGGGTCACGTGTTCGCGGATCGTGTGCGGCGTCCACGCCGACGCGCCCGCGGCACAGCGATCGAGAGCGCGGGAGGCGACCTCCTGAATCGAAAGGTCATCAAGCCCGACGATGGGGCGCTGTGCGGTCTTCCTGACGTTCTCGGGTGCGTATCCGGCGTCTTCGAGTTCCGCCCGCCATCCGGCTTCTGTCGCCAGGACGGAGGGCTTCTTGCTGGGGCGCTCGTGCGCCCACGCCCTGTGCAGCAACCGCGCCCGCGCCACCGGCCCCGCCGCCTCACCGGGATGGGCCTGTTCCCACTCGGTTTCGAGGCGGTCGAGGTTCCGCTCGACCTGCCGGGTGCGCTTCGACATCACGGTGTTGAAGGCTTGCAACTCATTGACTTCTCCGGTCATGGGGTCGAGCGTGAGGCCGTGCCTGTCGAGTGCAGCGGCGAGTCCTGGGTGTGCAGCAATGACCGCGCTGCCGAGAGCACGAATCGCGCCTTGCTGCTTGAACAGGGCCCCGGTGTCGAGAGCACGCCATTTCCCCGCTGCCTGCACACGTGTGCCGATCTGGAAATGGATATGCCGGTGCGGATCACCCGCACGCGACGTGCGGTGCGTGACCGCGACGGTCTGCAACGACCCCACCGGCACGACCTCCTGCGCACCCCGCGGACCGGCACGCGTGGTCGAGTTCTGTGCAAGCCACCGGCGAATCTCCCCGGCTGCATCCGCCTGCGCCGCATGCAGCGCCGCGGAGACCTCCGGGTGCAGGGCAGCAGAGATCGACAAGCTCTTCGGCGCATTGATCACCATCTCCGCGAACCGCGGGCTCCCACGTTTCCCGCCGCCCGCCTCGCGTGGGGTGCCCATCGAGATTGCGGTAGTCGGGTCGGTCCAGTCAACCCAGGCCGCGTATGCGTCTGCGTCGAGGGCACGGGCTTCGATGACTTCGCCTCGCGCGTCCGTGATAGTGAAGTTCGCGAGCGCAGTTCCGGCTTCCAGGTAGTACTCGTCAGCGGTGGCACCGTCGGACTCCAAGTACCGGCGCGCCGCGACGCCAGCTCCCCGGAACAGGGTCACACCGCCCTTCATTGTGTCCTCCCTCATGAGTGGTCTCATGAGGGAGGTACGCACCACGGCCCCGCCGTAGTATGCGTCCATCATTTTCTTTGCGGGGAGGGAAGTTGGTCCAGCGGCGTATGACGGTGCGGCGTCTGCGTCTCCGAGCGTTCAGCGCTTAGGTCTGTGTTTGTAGGAAGGTGAGGATGGCGCGGACTCGTCGGTTTTCGTCGGCAGGGTGGAGCCCGAGTCCGGTGAAGATATTGCCGATGTGCTTGCGCACTGCTGCATCACTGATGAAGAGCCTGGCGGCGATGTCGCTGTTTGAGGCCCCTTCGGCCATCAGGGTGAGGACTTCCCGTTCGCGTTCTGTGAGGTAGTCAATGAGGTGGGGTTGGTCTCTTTGCAGGAGGTGGCGCGTCACCTCGGAGTCGATGACGGTGCCGCCCTTGGCGATGGTGTTGATTGCGTGTTCGAAGTCGGTGACGCGGTTGACACGTTCTTTCAGGAGGTATCCGACCGCTCCTTCTGGCAGGGCGAGGAGGTCTCTGGCGTAGCGGTCTGCGACGTATTGCGAGAGTGCGAGGATCGGTTGTGTCGGGTGTGCTGCGCGGATGGTGAGTGCTGCGCGGAGACCGTCGTCTGTGCGGGTGGGTGGCATCCTGACGTCGGTGATGACGAGGTCCGGCTTGATCGGAAGAGCCTCGTAGACGGTGACGAGTTCGGTTGCGTCGGCTGCGGTCGCGATGACGTGGTGTCCGAGCCGTTCGAGGAGTGCCTGGAGGGCCTCTCTGAGGAGTGCTGCGTCGTCAGCGAGAAGGATACGCACCAGGCACCTCCGTCGTTGGGTTACTGAGATGCGTCGCGGCGGGGAGCGTGAGGGTGAGGATGGTGGGGCCACCGGGTGGACTGGAGATGTGCAGTTCACCGTCGAGGGTGTCGGCTCGTTCGGCAAGACCTCGCAACCCTGATCCGTGTGAGGTGTCGACCCCGCCGTGCCCGTCGTCTCGAGCTTCGATGCGGGCGTGTCCGTCGTTCGTCGTGAGCGTGACGTTCAGCCGGGGTGCCGTGGTGTGTTTCGCGGTGTTGGTGAGGGCTTCGGTGATGAAGAAGTATCCCGCGGCTTCGGCTGCCGGATCGAGCCGGGGAAACCCGAGATCGTCGATGTGGAGCGGGACGGTACTCCGTCCGGCGAGCTCTTCGAGCGCTGCGGGTAGACCGTAGTCCGAAAGGACCGCAGGGTGGATGCCGCGCACGGTCTCTCGAAGTGAGGTGAGTGCGCGTTCGGTTTGATCCTGCGCAGCACGCAATGCGTGCTTCTTCGCTTCGTCGGTGCAGCCTCGGAGTTCGAGTTCGAGGATGCCCAGGCGCGCGGCGATCCCGACGAGCTCTTGTTGCACCCCGTCGTGGAGGTCGCGTTCGATGCGTTGACGTTCGTTTTCGTGGGCGGTGACGATGGTGGCACGGGAGCGGGTGAGCTGCTCGACCCGCTGATCCATTTCCGCGAAGCGCGGCGCGGTCAGCCAACGAGTGCATGAGCCCTGAGCAGCCGAAAGCATGGCGTTCAGATAGGCAAACACGAACAGTGCGACCGGAACAAGCAGGAGTGGATACCACCAGGTCTCGGGGCCGAGCACGATCTTGGTGTCGCCGAAGAGTGTGATGTCTGTGGTGCTGCGTGCCGCCATGACAGGAATCGCGATCAGGACGGCGATGGACATCACTTGCGCGAACAGGGCGATGACTGCGAGCGACCCCAGGACCAGGCCGGTGAGGAGGGACGCTGTTTCGCGCCAGGTGGCGGGCTCCATCAGCCGAATGTTCAACCAGTTGCGTCGCTCGTCGCGAGGGACATACACATGCCCGCTGGATGGTGTGGGGAGTCCCAGGATGCGTAGGCGGCGACGTTCGATCGCGGCGACGAAAATGCCCCACAGCGGGAGGAAGAAGATGGTGAACACGAGAACCGGGATCAGTATGAGAGTGAGGATCGCGCTGGTGGCGGTGTAGGTGAGGGCGAGCCAGGGCCATCGTGAGGGGAGGAACCGCCACGGCGGCAGCATCAGCGCCTGCCATACGGTTCGTGCTCTCATGTGTCTAGGCTACGCAGTCCCCCTTCGTGCGGCCTGGTGAGGCGGGCAAGAGTATCGTCAGGTCTACCATCGGGGTCGCTTCCGGGCCACTGCCTTCCGTCGCCCGGGCCGCTGTACTCGAAGAGTGAATACTCATCCCGCACCCCACGAAACGTTCCTGAGCACCGAAGTGGTGCTGAACGCCCGCGCCGTCACCAAGAGCTATCCGATGGGGCGCGGCCAGAGCGTACCGGTGCTACGCAATATCGATGTGCGGGTCGATCACGGTGAGATGGTGAGCATCGTCGGCCCGTCCGGCTCGGGGAAATCGACGCTGTTGTACTGCCTCGCCGGTCTCGAAAAGGCGGACTCCGGGGAGATCAGCCTGCAAGGGGATCGGGTCGATACCGCTTCGCCTTCGCAGCTCGCCCGCATGCGACGGGACCGGGTCGGGTTCGTGTTCCAGAGTTACAACCTCATTCCCTCGCTCTCGGTGCGCGAGAACGTGGCGCTCCCGGCGCGGCTTGCACGGCGCAGCGCGCCCGACGTTGCTGGCGCGCTGGCAGCGGTGGGGCTTGCTGCTCACGCGGGCAAGCGGCCGGGCGAGCTTTCCGGCGGTCAGCAACAGCGCGTAGCGATCGCCCGTGTGCTTGCCGCGGAACCGCAGCTCGTGTTCGCTGATGAACCGACCGGGGCGTTGGACACGACCACCGGGCGGCAGGTGCTCGACCTGTTGCGCGGGTACGCGACCGATGATCGCAGCGTTGTGCTCGTCACACACGACCTCGACGCGGCAGCGCGCGCTGACCGCACCATCATCCTCCGCGATGGGCTGGTGGTCGCTGAACTTGCGCGCACAACCGCCACGGACATCCTCGCGGTGTTGCACGAGAGTGCTGCCGCGTGACTCGGCTGATCCTCGCCGAACTTCGCGCGAGCTGGGCTACCTGGGCGGGAGTGATCCTGGTATCGGCTATCACCGCGCTTGCCTGCGGTATCGCGGTCAGCATGCTGGAAACCGGAATGCGGGCGGGCGAAGAGTATCTGCAAGGTTTCTCCGGCGGCACGGCCGCGATCTTGATGTTCAGTGCTCCGGCCGGTATTGCTGTGATCGCAACCATCACTCGGCTCGCCGTGGATCTTGGCCGGCCCGCCTATGCCCGGTGGCAACTTGCAGGGGTCAGCCCGTCACAGACAGCCCTGGTCGTTATCATCCAGATCATGGCCGCAAGCCTGCTGGGAGGTGCGATTGGGTTCGGTGTCACCACCATGCTCGCAGGCCCCGCGATTCATTCGGCATTCGAGAGCGGCACGGGCGGATACTCGGAAATACCGATCATCACCGGCCCACTCACCGCATGGGTCACGATCCCTGCAACCGTCATCATCGCCTTGCTCGGGGGGCTGCGCGCAGCGCGCACTGCTGCACACACCCCGCCTTTGGCCGCGCTACGAGAACCAGAAACCAGAGCGAAGCGGATGCACTGGTGGCGCTGGGTGTTGTTCCTTGCGGTCCTCGGGGGCGCGACAGCGTTCTTCGCCTCTCTCTTCCAAACAACTGAGCGCGGCGCTTTCCTGAGCCAGGGGCCGCTCGTGCCTGTCGTGATCACGGTGGTGTTCGTCAGTGCTGGGCCGGTCGTGTATCCCTGGCTTCTTCGCGGATGGACAGCGCTCATCCCCGCCCGGATATCGACCTCGTGGTATTTGGCCCGGCATCAAGCCCGATACCATCTCGGTCGCAGTACAGCCTCCATCACCCCTCTATTTACCGGCACCGCACTGCTGGGTGGCCTCTTCACGATGACAGCGACCGTCGACGCCTCCCTGCAAGCCGGAGGTGAAGAGGGCGTCAGCCTTGAACTCTCACAAGTGCTGCTCATGCTCGGCGGACCTGTGCTCCTCGCCGCCGTCGGCGCGGCAGTCGTCATCTTCATGAGCAACCGCACGCAGGGCTCCGAACAAGCCCTCCTCCAAGCCAGCGGCGCCACCAGTACCACGGTCGTCGCCTCAGCGCTCTGGCAAGCGGTGATCCACGTCGTCACTGCCGCGATTCTTGGCAGCGTGGTCATCATCCTCACCGCGGTCCTGACCTCAGCCGTGTTGGGACGCTTCGTCCCAGCCGTCTCGGTCATCGACGCCACCTACGCGCTCGGACTCATCGGAGTAGGGCTGGTGCTCACAGTGCTGGCGACGGTGCTTCCCGTTGTCTCCCGAAGCCAGGCATCCGTCGCGCTTCAACTCGCTGCGAAGTGAGCAGACTCGGCCTTCTCCACCCGCACGACCCGCACAGGCGTATGAGCGACGCATGCAAGGTCTCGATGAAGAGGTTTCCGCGGTCCTGCCACGGTGGCGGGACCAAGGGATCAGGGATTCTCGTGTTTCCGGGTGAACCGTGCGGGTGGGGTCACGGTGGCCCCACCCCGTGACCTGGAGTTTCTCTTTCTCCGGTTGAACCGCGGTTGTGTTGAATCAACACAACCGGTGCTCCTTCGAGCGGTGGTGCCGAATCGGCCCCACCGCTTCATCTGGGGAAAAGCCGTTCTGCAGTGAACCAGAATCTGGTTCACCACGGGGGTGCCGATTCGGCACTCCCGGCGCGTTCCTTGTCGGTGGTGGCAAACTGCCACCACCCTGGCGGCGCGGTCCCGGCAGGTTGCCGGAACCGGTGGTTGTGATTCCCAACCGCCGCGCGGTCCCTGATTGAGTTGCTTGAGCACATATAGTAGCTCAAGTTCCGATCGAATACTAGATGTTGTGGTTTAGGGTTCGTACCTGCATGGTATGGACACGATCACAGACACCACCCACGGCACGCAGGACACGGCTACGAGACAGGTACGGACCCCATCCCGCCGCCTCTCGCAGGCACCAGGGAAGCTCCCGCCGGACTTCGACGTCGAGGCATTCACCCGGGAGGCATGCGAGCGGTCGGGGGTATCGTTCGCCGTCACCGATCCGGTCGCGCTCTCGAAGCTGCGTGTCCTCACCCGTCCCGACACCTGAACCCCTGTAGGTGCGACCGTCAGGCGCAGGGGGCACCTCTCTCCTGCGCCTGACGGTCGTGCGCGCGGTTCAGGCTTTGAAGGTGAGGTCCACGCGTTCGGACCGGAATCTCGCCCCGCGTTTGCCAGGTTGGGCGGGTTTGACGATGAGGGTGTCGATCAGTGCGGCGATGATCGCGCGTTTCTGCGGGATCGACCACTCTACCTCCCACGCCGCCCGGAGCGCTTCCTCGTCGCCGATGGGGATGCCTTTCAACGCGGACGACTTCGCGCTACGACCCAGCACCAGTTCGGCACTGTTGATCGTTGCGGTGGCGGCGGTCTTCGCGGCGTGGAGTTCGGTGCGGGAAAGCAGCCCGGCCCCGTAGTCGCGGGCCATGTCCTCCATCCGCTGCCTCGCGGCAGTGATCTGCTCCATCGCCGCCGATACTCCCGCATCCTCACCCGGCGTGGCGGTGGGCAGTGTGGTCGCGGCCAGGCGCGTGATCATAGCCTCGGACACCAGGGTTTCGATCCCGTGCGCGGACACGACGAGTCCGCCACGCTCGGGCCTGCCGGGGAGGGGCAGGCAGCGGTAGAAGCGTCGCTTCCCGATCGACGTCTCGCCCCGGTGCAGGCCTGAGGACACGAGGGTGTTGCCGCATTTGGCGCAGGTGATCAGTCCTGCGAGGAGGCTTTTGGATGAGCGGCCTACGCGCCGGTCGGGATGGTTGAACACCGCCCGGATACGCGCTGTCTCTTCCGGGGTGATGATCGCCTCCCAGTTCCCCGGCCCCAGGATCGCCCGGTCACGCCGTTCCCACGTCGTGGTCGTCTTGGATGCTGGCTCGTAAGCGCGTTGCCCGGAGATCCTGGCTGAGCAGAGGATTGAGCCGACGGTGCTCTCGTGCCACACGTTCAACCGGCTCTTCCCCTTGCTGGGTGGTTCGGGGCCGTCGTCGCGGTTGAGCCACCTCGTGATCTGCCGCACCGACTGCCCCGCGAGGAACCGGTCAGCCATCTCCCGAATCACCGCCGCCTCGGACGGGATCAGGACGCCGCCGATGCCGTACCCGTACTTGGCTCCGCCGTGCCAGTCGCCGCGCTCGGCCTTCTGCTGATTCGCACGCCTGATGCGGTCTGCTTTGTGCCCGGACTCGTAGGAGGCGATCGCGACAAGCTGCCTGGCCATGAGCCTGCCTTCGTGGGTGTTGAGGTCGAACGCGCCGCCCTTGACGGTCTCGATCCGGATCGGGTGTGTTTCCACGAGGTCGATGAGGTCTTCCAGTTCGCGGGGGCGACGGTAGAGGCGGTCCACATGCCATGCCACGATCCGCGACGGCCCCAGCTTCACCCGCTCCAGCAACTCCAGGTAGCCGGGGCGCTTCTTGCCCGAGTAGGCCGAGATGTCGTTGTCCATGAACACCGCCGGATCACTGATCCCGAGCATCGCGCACATTTCCAGGCAGTCCTGCCGCTGTCTGTCGACTCCGGCTTCCGCACCGGTACGATCCTCGGAGATGCGCAGGTACACCACGACCTGCTCCACGTTGTTGTTGCTTGCTTGTGTGCCGTCCATGACGACCTCCCTTGTCACCTGGTAGGTACGCGGGTCAAACCCGACACGTCGACAAGACGACCGCGATGAACGCGCTCCGCCGGGCATGGGAAACCGAGCACGGCAAAGGGTCCGTGGTCGGATTGGCGCCGTCGGCCGTCGCCGCGCAGGTCCTCGCGGAGGATCTCGGTATCCCGACCGAGAACACCGCGAAGTGGTGGCATACTCACCTCACCACCGGCACCACCTTCCAGGCCGGCCAGCTCGTCATTGTCGACGAAGCTTCCCTCGCCGGCACCCTCTCCCTTGACCGCATCTCCGCCCTCGCCGCAGAAGCCGACGCGAAAGTCCTCCTGGTGGGCGACTACGCCCAACTCCAATCCGTCGACGCGGGCGGCGCATTCGGGCTCCTCGTCCACGACCGCGACGACACCCCCGAGCTGGTCGACATCCACCGATTCGTCAACGACTGGGAGAAGACCGCCTCCCTGAACCTCCGCCACGGCCACACCGACGTCATCGACACCTACGCCGCCCATGACCGCATCCGGGGCGGTGAAGCGGAGCAGATGATCGACGCTGCCTACACCGCCTGGCGAACCGACATGCTGGCTGGTCGGGTGAGCGTGCTGATCGCCGATTCCAATGAGCACGTCACCGCCCTCAACACCCGCGCACGTGCGGACCTCATACTCGATGGCACCCTCGACGCCCGACGGGAGATCGAACTCCACGACGGGACCGCCGCGAGCATCGGTGACACCGTCATCACCCGCCGCAATGATCGCCGCCTCCGTACCGGGAGAAACTGGGTCCGCAATGGTGACCGGTGGACCATCACCAGCATCCGAACCGACGGGTCCCTCAACATCCGACCCGCCGGCAAACGCTGGGGCGGCACGATCGTCCTGCCCGCTGACTACGCGACCGAGCACCTGGACCTTGGATACGCCGTCACCTCCCACCGAGCGCAAGGCCTCACCACCGACACCGCGCACGTCCTCGTCGACACCACCACGACGAGAGAGAACCTCTATGTTGCCCTCACCCGCGGCCGCGAAACCAACACCGCCTACGTCGCGACGGATCGCCCCGATGACAGCCACGCCGGCCCGCACCCCGGCGACAACCCCGACGCCACCGCACGATCCATCCTCTACGGGGTTCTGCAGCACGTCGGCGCGGAACTCTCCGCCCACGAAACGATCACCGCCGAACACGAGCAGTGGGGGTCGATCGCCCAGCTAGCGGCCGAGTACGAGACCATCGCCCAAGCCGCTCAACACGACCGGTGGGCAGCACTCCTGCACGCATCCGGCCTCACCGACGAGCAGGTCGACGATGTACTGGTCGCTGACACCTTCGGAGCGCTCTCCGCTGAGCTACGCCGTGCCGAAGCCAACCACCACAACGTCGATCTACTTCTGCCACGACTCGTCAACGCTCGGGGACTCGGCGATGCCGACGACATCGCCGCAGTCCTCCACGAACGACTCGCCCGCGCCACCGTCCACCCGGCCGGGCAAGGACGCGCCCGCAAGACACCGCGCTTGATCGCCGGGCTCATTCCGGAGGCATCCGGCACCATGACTCCAGACATGCAGCAATCCCTCTTCGAACGACACGAACTCATCGAAGAACGAGCTGCAGCCCAACTCCAAGCCGCGGTTACCACCGATGAACCGTGGACCGCGGCGCTCGGCAGCGAACCCACGGAACCACGTGCTGCGGCCAGATGGCGACAGCACGCCCGAACCGTCGCTGCGTACCGCGACCGCTACGGGATCACCACACTTACTGTGCTCGGGCCAGCACCTGATGGCACTGCACAGAAGATCGACGCAGCACGGGCCCGTGCCGCGCTCGATCAAGCACGTAACCTCGCTGAGAGGCAGATGCACGAACCTGCTCGCCACACCGGACAGACGCGAGTTGGGCCAGTGCTCTAGCCTCCATCAAGCAATCCAGACTTGGCCTCGTTCAGGTGTTGGAGGGGCGCGCCTCAAGCCGGGTCGGTCCGGCGAATTTCTAAAATGGCCAGACTTTGGCTTCGTCGAGTTCTTCGGAAACCTTGACCGCTGATGCTTTCGGATGTGACTGGAGGAGCTGCCGCACGGTTCGCACGGCGAGGTACGCCTCGACAACTAGGTGTCGCTGATCTGTCCACATTGACGAGTCGTATTCGTTCTCATGCAACTTGTGGGCTGTTTTGGATCGTGCTCGGCGAATTTCCTTGAGGATGGCTGCGGCGGATTGCACCATACCCTCGGGATCGTGCGTGACAGTACGATCCATCCATTCGATGAGCATATTCATCGTGCCACGCTGGCCCTGGTAGATGTTGCCGTCGCCGTCTTGCCTTTCCTCTGTGAGGGGAATCTTGGCCTGGCGGAAGAATTTCTGGTCGAGGTTATCAATCAGTAGCTTGTTGAGTTGCTCGATGAAGGTGGATAGCTCGCGCTTTGTAGGGCGAATTAGGTAGCCGTAGTCCGTAGGACGATTGGGGTCCTCGTAGAGGGTCCGAAAGAGCGTCGGGTAGCCGATCACATCGCAAATCTCGTTGACTAGGCTCATCTCCATGAGGATCGCCGTGTATGGGCTGACGCGCTCTGGGAACTCGCCCATGAGATGCGGACGTACCCAATCAGGGTGAAGGACCCAGTCTTGGCGCTCGTGCTCGAATGACTTCCAATACGACTGCTCAGTAGGCGAAAGGTCATGAAGGTATCTAAGGGGTACACCGACGACAATCTCGTCGCTGGTCGTGTCACCATCGAATCCGATACTGAAGGTCGTTAAATAGGTGTCGAGCGGAGTGCCCTCTCGAGCCCTAATCTCACCACCGATGTCCAGGGTGTAGTCGTAGCGCGGATCATCGCGGTATCGGCCGAGTACGTCAGCGCGGAAGAAAATCGACTCAAGCTGGGCATGGCCAAGGGCGAGAGCTGCCGAGTAAGGAGCACTCGGATAACGCTCACCGGCTGACATGGCCGCGAGGGTGCCCTTAGTTGGATAAAGGACAGCCGAGCGGACTCCGCCGCGCCGTTGAACCTCCGCAAGGTTGTCGGCGGCCGACTGATGCGGGAATCCGAGGATGTGCGGGTTGACCATCTCATGCCCGAAGTTGGCATAGACCGCGCCGTCCGCTACGAGTTCAGCGAGTGCTACCTCAGAGTCCACGGAGAGCTTCGCCGCCACGTCCATGAGCGGAGCAGCGGCCACTCCGTTGAAGTCGGGAGAATCGAGATACTGCGTGGCAATCCGCTCACGCAAGAGCTCCTTCAGGCCCTCAAGCGCCGTCATCGCAGGTTCAGCATTGGTCACGATCCAATCGTCCCGTAAGCGACCAGCAAACGCGAACGATCTGCCGAGATTCAACGGGCACGGTGAGAGTGGCTACATCGCTGATGCGCCCGAGCAAGTTCAGCAGACCAGCTCATTCAGCACGCTGTGGACGGGTGGATTCTTCCCAGCTAGACTCACTGTGGGCAGTCTGGACTGCCTCTCTCCGAGTCTGAGTCCCCACGCGACGAAGACGCTGAGGACAACGGTTGCTGATCCAGAGAAGCAGTACCTGGATCGAGATCTCTCTCATGTCACAGGGCTGGCACGCGTGGGTTGCATAGCCCGGAACTGAGATTGAGATGACCTCCAGCAACCACAGCCAGAATCGTGAGCTCCAGCAGGATGCACGCGCCTGGGCCGACTTCACCGGCACGAAGTACACCGCTGCCCTGCGGCAGATGAGTTCCCCATTGGCGCAGGGGCTCCTCGGTAAACGAGTCAGCGCGCGGCGACTGATCGCTACTCTCAACGATCACGAACTGATCGGCGGACGCGGCGGCAACCCCATGCTCGGCGAGAACGGCTACCGCTCGGAAGCGCTGTGGAACTTCAACGGCGAGACCGACTTCATCGAGCTCGCCCTCATCTCGGACTTGCTCCGGATGTACACGCCCATCTCGGACGCGGTGTCGCCAGAGGTAGGCAGCTACTCCTTGAAGCACACCGCGGAGTGGTTCCTTAGCCCGCATTGCTCCTATGTGTCCAACGGCCGGCTGATCTGGGCAGCGGCAGCGTTGGGACTCCCGGTTGCCGACCCAGGAGGCGACGGGCCGAATCTCCTGATCGGAGTATTGGAGCGCGAGCACAACTATGTTCGTCGGATGGTGGGCTCTGAGCAAACCAGACCACACGGGGAGCACTACCGTCCCGCTGGATACGCACATCTCCAGAGCGCGCTTGCGCGGGCAGCGGCGGGCGAGCTCATCTCGAATGATTGGGTCCGGCCGACCCTCGTTGAGGAGCCGGCCCCTTTCCACGATTGGCTGATCATGCAGGTCAGTCGGGACGATGCCGTGGGCGATCTCGCGGGCGACTACTCCGCCGGCGTCCGAGGCAGTGACCACGGCATCGCACGCACCCCTGCCGAGATGCTGTCGATCTTTCACGAGGTATCGCACTCGTCTGAGGCCTACGATGCGGTGGTCGTCGCGATCACAGAGTGGATGCGGACAGCGCCATCACCAACCCCTATCCGTACTGAACGGCTCGGCGGAGACACGCATGACCACGGCGGATGGGGCGCAGGCGCCGGGACCACAGAGCGCATTGAATTCCGGTGCCCCTGCGGTGACGGGACGATCGTCGAAGAGCACGACAATGTGCCGGGTTTCCGGGAGCACGACGTGCGCATTGCCTGTGACAAGTGCCGTGCAGAGTGGCACTTCGCCGAAGGTAGGGGCATACGGGACTGGGCGCTGGAACCCGCGGCCATGAGTGGCACGCTCTAACGGCGATGATGGAATCTACTCACCGCACCGAGCCGAAGCGAGTTGGCTCGGTGCGGTGCTCGTAGGAACCCAGAGGTTATGCCGACTGATCGCGCGCTGGGGGCTGAATCATCTGCACGTTTGAGATGCCGCCCTGATTCACGCAGTCCTGGGCGAGGTCATGAACGTGCCAGTAGTAGTCCAGAGCTGGCTCTGCCACGTTCACCGTGGTTTCGACTGGCGTGAAGTGATGAAGAGGGATCGACACACCGTCGTAGGTGAAGCCCATGTTGTCCTTCGTCAGGATCGTCAACGGCTGCTCGCCGGTCCACTCGATGCCAACCCGCAGGTCGTACTCCTCGTTGTCAGTTGCTTCCGCCGCGGTGCGCGCGAGCGCCATCAGATCCGCGATGGCGCACTCGATGGCGGCAGACTCGACCTGCCAGCCGTCGAAGAATCCGTCGCTGCTCATACGATGCCCGCCCACAGCAGCGGCGACCGTCACCGAGCCATCATGGTGAAGGCTCATCCAAGCCTCCTTCCAGAGCGAACGTTCGCTGGCTGCCGTGTTCACCGCCACCCAGCGGCGCAATCCGGGGCGGGGATTGTCGCGGTCGACGTTCTCGAGCGGGTGAACACCTCCGCGTCCCGCGTAGGTCAGGGCCAGCCCCACGGTTTTGGTCAGCACTCCGCGAGCCTCGTCGCGTGTGAGTCGATCGTGGAAGCGAGGGATGCGAGGGTGAGCGACTGCGACCAGCCAGGCGCGCTTGCCGGAATCCCTGCCTGCCGCGGCTTCATCGAACAGTGCATCTAACGCCTCAGTTGCGTGGCGGCGCTCCTCGAAACGAGCTCGATACATCGCCTCGATCTGCCGCTCCTTCATCCACACCGTGTCGGAATCGTTCCGCACCGGCGCGGCGAAGTAGTCGTTCTTGTAGATCAGATGTGGCCCATCGACGCTGGCCGGGATCTCTACGACAACGGCACGGTTACCCTCGACTCCGATCCGATGCACGTTCAGCCCGAACACCGGCGGAGAGATCGCAGTGATGGCCGCGCTTCGCAAGGACCGTTCGTACGCTTCATCCAGCTCGCCGACGTCGACGCGCTCAGTCGCAGCCTTCTGCGTCTCCCGTACCCCGTAGACGATAACTCCGCCGCCGCTATTGGCCATCGCCGCAACGTCCTTGGGGAAGTCCGTCTGTGGCAACCCCTTCGCTGGCGGCAGCTCCGACTTCCAGTCCAAGTCGTCCGTCTCTGCTACACCAGCGGCAACGGCCGCATCAAGGATCTCGTCAGTCAACGGTCCCGGAGCGGCGCCCACGGCGCGATGAAGTGCGGTGAAGGTCATGCTGCAAGCCTAGAGATGGTCGCTGACACAGAGAGCAGCGCAGATGGCTCTTCCGACTCACCCAGGCAAGGCGTAAAGTAGCAGACGAGGCAGATTTCTCCTTGATATGACGTCCTTCGGGCAGGCTCTTGGGTCACTCTCCACGCACTGTCTCGTCAGCATTGTCGTGCGATGAGAGAGGCCAACGTCATGATCCGACTGCTCTGGGCAGCAAGCGTCCACACCCGCTATTTCCTGCGCCGCTACATGCCGACGAACCGGCTCCTCGACGCGATCCGCACCCGGCGAGGTCTCAAGTGGGGTGTCCCCGCGATGCTCCTAATCGGCCCATATCTCCTCGCTGCGAGCATCTGCACCAACCTCATCAAAGACGGCGGACCGGGCTGGCTGAACATCCTCGTGATCCTGTTCATCTGGAACGCGCTGAAGTTCCTCATCATGGGACCCGTCAGCGTCATCCTGCTCGCTCGGGTCCGTATCCACGAAGCAGTCCAGCGCAGACAGGCACGTCGAGCACAAGCCGCCGCAACTGAACCCCAACCAGTCGAATACCAGCCGGCGGGTGTCATGCACTGAACACCTCGACGGCCTTCGGACACAGATGAGGGTGGGTTCCTGAACGACTCGGGATCCCGCCCTCATCTGTCTGTCAGAGCGAACGGTGCGGAGGCTGGCTACGACGAGCCGCCTCTCGTTCAAACGACTTCTCCACCACAGGCACCTCAGCGTGATGTTTGATCATCGCTCTAACGTCCTCGCCGTCTGTGATGATCTTGGCGATGCCGTCACGAATCAGGCGATGCGTGCCCGCGCTGCTCACGCTCGTCACTGGTCCTGGTACCGCACCGACCGCACGACCTAATGCCTCTGCGTGGCCGGCGACGTTGAGTGATCCTGAGCGATACCCGGCCTCGACGACAACCGTCGCCGACGACAACGCGGCCAGCAGACGATTCCGCGCGAGAAAACGCCACTTCGTCGGCGTCGTTCCCGGCGGCAACTCGCTCACCACCAGGCCCACCCCGCGAACACGATCCAGGAGATCCTTCTGGCCCTGCGGATAGCTCCGATCCGCACCAGAGGCTAGGACCGCGATCGTGTCACCGCCTGCGGCGAGCACCGAACGGTGGGCAGCATTCTCGATGCCATACGCCCCGCCCGAGACGACAATCCTGCCCCCATCACTCATATCCGATGCGAGCTCACTGGCAACGTGCTCGCCGTAGCCCGTCGAGGCACGCGCACCCGTAATGGTTACCAGATCCTCGCTCGGCCGGGAGAGGAACGACGCTGCTCCCGACGTCCACAGCACATACGGGGCACGCTCGTGGAGGTCCTCCAGCGCCGCCGGCCAGTTCTCATCCCCAGGAATCACCGTGCCGTAGCCCAGCCCTTCGAACGAAGCAACCTTCTCTCGCAGACCCTCAGTAGTCCGCGTCAGCAATCGCTTCCGCCACACCTGCGTCTCCACAGACCCAACACCGGGCGCAGCATCCTCACGATCAAGGAGCCCAACCGTTTCAACACCACCCAGCCGGTCAAGCATCCGACCCGTCACCGAATCGCCGGGCTCCGACAACACCGCCAGCAGCATCCGAGCGGTTCGCTCGTCCCAGCCACCCTGAGCAATCCTGACCATCTCCGGCTCCTCTCGATCGGCGGTCATCGAGAAGGTGCACGTCAAGACGCCGCCGCTCGCGGGAGGATGCAAGGGGCGCTGCTGGTTGGACGGTAGCCTTGGGAGAGGCGACCTCCGACGGTCGATTCTGTCCGCAACGGGGGTGACGATGCTACTTACGCCGAATTGGCGCGACTGGTATCACTTCCGTCATCAGCAGGAATGCTTCAAATCCGGTGCCATGTTTGAGGACTACGTCGCTAAGGTGCTGGGCCTCTTCCACGACGACTATGTGAATCCAGCTCCATCTGGAACGCTTGGAGATGGCGGCTGTGACGGGCTGGCCCTTAGTGGAACTATCTTCTATGCCTGTTACGGTCAGCGACCAGCCCGTAGCGCTGAACGCGAGTTGGCCGCAAAGATTGGCTCAGACTTCACTCGCGGACTCGCGCAGTGGGACAGCTTCCACACCTGGAAGTTTGTGACGAATGCGCCCGTCGGCCCAGAATCTTTGAAGGTCGTGACGGGGCTTCAGCAAACTCATGGGCTAACCAGCGAGCGCCCGTTGACGATCCGCATCGTCAGTTCGGAAGATCTCTGGGGCCAAGTGGTGGGCACCTTGGATGTTGCCATCCTCAATGAGCTCTTCCCCGGTGCGCCTGGGGCAGAGAACGTAGAACTTGCAGACTTACTCCCGCTGCTAGATGCTCTTGGCACAACCGGTGCGGCTATCGAAATGGGAGCGGATGTGCTGCCCGTTCCGGCAAGCAAGATGGATTTCAACGAACTTCCGGAAGCGAGCCGCCTTGAGTTCAATGCTGGGAGACTGCTAGCCCCCCGTATTGATCGCTGGTACGAAGAGTCATCAGACCCCGGTCTCTATGACGTCCATGGAGACAAATTTCGGTCACTGTATCTTGAAGCCCGAGCGGTCACAGCTGTGCCTGCGGAAATTCTCGAGCGACTTTACGTGTCAGTCGCCGGTGCTAATTTTCGGATGGACGGGAAGCGCGCCAACGCCGCATTCGCCGTCGTCTCCTACTTCTTCGATTCCTGCCATATCTTCGAGACGCCACTGGCGGAGGAGATCACCTCAGGGACGGAGGTACCCAATGCTCTTGCCCACTAAAGGAGTGTCCTCCGAACGGGCCCTCATGACGATCGGCTCGGAGATTCTTGAAGAGCTCCGTGAACCGACCTCCGTGTCAGCTCTTTGGGAGAGATACAACGCCCGGCAGCGTTCAGCAGCCAAGTCCCGCCGAATTACCTTTGACTGGTTCTCGCTCGCGTTGGCTGCTCTTTACGCGATGAGACTGGTGGATACATCCGACAGCGGCTACATCCGGCGAGCGCATGTTTCTTGACGCCCTCACCTCTTCCGACTCAAACTTCAAGTCCCTTCGCTTTCGCGAGGGCCTGAACATTCTCGTCGCCGACCGCACGGAGGCATCGGCGCAAGGCGATAGTCGAAACAGCATCGGTAAGACGAGTTTCGTCAAGATTCTTCGATACATCCTCGGAGGCGACCTGTCATCCGAGTTCAAGGCACCTGAGTTGTCGGCCCACAAGTTCACCGCGACTCTCAACCTCCCTTCGCCCGTCGGCGGGGAAGAGGAAACGGTTACCGTTACACGCTCCGTCTCGCCGACAACGCGTGTCCGCGTATCCGGCTGGACTGCGACAGATGGCGCCACCGACCTACACGTGGATGACTGGCGTGAATTGCTGACTCGCCATGTGTTTCGCATTCCAGCGGACGCAAACCGTCCGACGGCCGGTCAACTCTGGGGACACCTCATCCGGACGCACTTCGGCAACCCCATAAAGGGCCACCAATCCGAAGCTGATTGGGAGTCCGGCGTGAAGATCGGCTTCATGCTGGGGCTGTCCCCAGAGATATTAGGCAAGGCCGGAGACCTCGATCGCCTCACAAAGCAAGGCAAAGCGATCCGCGCGGCGGTCCGAGAAGGCGCAATCGCCCACCTATCACTCGACGAGCCAGCACTTCGCGCGCAACTTGCAACAGCCCGACGGCTACGGGATCGTACGCAAGGCGACCTGCGGTCGTTCAAAGTCGATGACCAATACTCGGACCATCAACAGGCAGCCGACCAATTGAGTGCCTCGATACAGAGACTCAACGACGAAGCCCTTGCCCTTCAACGTCGATCCCGTGAGATTGACGAAGCTCTGCACGATGAGGTCAGCACCTCCCAGAGCAACGACCTGACGGCGAGGCTTTCCCGTGTCTACGCGGAGATCGGCCTTGTGCTCCCCGACACCGTAAGCAGACGCTACGACGAGGTCACAGCTTTCCACGAGTCAGTAGTTCGCAACCGGCGGTCCTTCCTGGAACAGGAACTCAGCGCAGTGCAGGCACGGCTCGACGCCCTTGATGCGGAACGCCGAGCGTTGGACGACCAACGATCGCAGATCATGCAGCTACTCAACGAGACTGTTGCTCTCGACACTTTTCTGAGCATCCAACGCGACCTCGCTAAGCAGGAAGCCGACGTCGCAGACTTGGAACGAAGACTTGAAGCTGCGAGCTCAATTAGTACCATCAACGACACAATCAAGCTGCGAACCGCAGAGCTCGTAGCTTCGGTTCGCACCGAGCTAAACGAACGAGACGACAAACTCGACGAGTCGATCGCTTTGTTCGGTGAGTTGGGCGCCGAGATTTACACCGATCGCGAAGCATCCCTCCTCGTTTCACCGACTGCTAAGGGCATCCTCAGCGTGGAACCACGTATCTCAGGGGACGCAAGTACCGGCGTACGAAGCGTTGAAACCTTCATGCTCGATGTGGTCTGTGAAATAGCAGCAATCAAGCTAGGGCGAGCACCTCGAATACTCGTGCACGACAGCCATCTCTTCGATGCGATCGACGGACGCCAGGTTGCCTCGTGTCTGAACATCGGAGCAAGACTCGCCGAGGAACACGGCTTCCAATACATCGTGACCCTCAACTCCGACTTCCTCGCGACTGTCGAGGCTCAAAGCGACGGTGCCTTCGACGCCGCGCCATACATACTCGAAACCCGGCTCACAGACGAGACAGATGCCGGAGGGCTCTTCGGCTTCCGATTCGCCTAACCAACCATGAGCCGGCGTCGGCCTCGCGGACGGATCGTGCCGCCCTGCGAGACCACCGCGGCACGGACACCCTCGTCGCTGATTCCGAGGCGTTCAGCCACCTGAACAAGCGTGAGCCCACTCTCATAGAGCCGCGCCGCTTCCGCTCGAACCTCATCGCCCAATTCAGGGCGACGTGCGACGAGACCTGCCTGGAACGCCATCTGCCACACGGTCGAACGATGAACACGGAAACGGGAGGCCAACTCACTCACCGGCGTACCTGATGCATAGGCGGCAATGAGGTCGGCTCGATTCGAGGCACTCAAACGGGTTTGACACTGACGCGAATTTTCTACAACTGGACCGCGGGAATCGACCGGCCGTGCCCCACGCGAACGAAGCCCACGCGGCCCAGAGCCCCTGAGAACACGGCAGATCAACGATTTCAGCGGCTTGCTAGGGTTTGAGAAGTGCCTACTGAGGTCCACCGAACACGCATCGGGTCGCAGACGCTTCGTCTGCGGCCCGATGCGTCGTTGTACAGCGATCAACTGTCAGCGCGGCACGTCGATGACGCGCTCGACACCGGTCGCCTCAGCAGCAACCGCACCGCCGCTGGCTGCGGCGATCTCGCTCATCAGGGCCTCCCTCGCGTCGGCGGAAACCCACGCTTCGAAGCGCGCTTCCGCCGCGTAGCTTGTCTCGCCGAGCACCGCATCATGGCGGCCCACCCAGTCGCGCAGCAGATTATCGAACCTGCCGGCATCAGCGTGCGCCACGGGCACGATGATCTGCACGAGGGTCTTCCTGTCTACGAGCGCGGCGAGGTCTAGTGCCTCTGAGACCGCTGAGGAGTAGGCGCGCACCAAGCCCCCCGCACCGAGTTTGATGCCGCCGAAGTATCTTGTCACCACCGCCACGACATCGCTGAGCTCGCGGCGGCGCAGCACCTCGAGCATCGGGATGCCCGCGGTTCCGGAGGGCTCACCATCATCCGACGACCGTGCTCGGTCGCCGCGCAGCCCCGTCACCTGGGCGCTGCAGTTGTGCCCGGCATCCCAGAATCGCTTCTTCACCTCGGCGATCACCTCGTCCGCGTGCTCCGAAGACAATACCGGCGCGACGTGGGCCAGAAAGCGCGACTTCTTGATCACGAGTTCATGATCGACCGGGACGGCGATCGTCGCCGGCAGCGGATGCGACGGGTCGGACATGGTCCCAGGCTACGGGAGCCCCACCGATGCCAGCCCGGGCTCAGCCTGGCGCGGTGAGCTCGGTGAGCGTGCGAACTGTGCGGAGGTTGCGTGCTGTTCCGGCGACGCCGAGCGCTCGATCGAGCACCGACTTCGTCAGCTTCGTGCCGGCCACGCCCCCGGCGCCGTAATCGATCCAGAGGTCGCGGCCAAGCAGAGCGATGCGCTCCCCCGGCTGCAGCCGTTCGGTCAGCTGGTCGACTGCCTGCGGTGATGCGTCGCCGTCGAGGAACATCACGTGCACCATCTTGTCGAGAGGTGCGTCCGGAAAGGGGTTCTGGCCGGCCAGAATGCTGAGTTGGCTGTGCGTGCGGAGGATCACGGGCGTATCCACGCCGAACCGCTCGGAGATCAGCGCGCGCACCTCCGCGCAGAGAGCCGCCCGATCGTCCGGAAGATCGCAGAGGATGTTGCCACTGGCGATGTACGTCGACACACCGGTCAGCGCGGTGCGGTCGCCGAGCAGCATCCGCAATTCCGCCATCGGCACACGGTTTGCGCCACCGACGTTGACCGCACGAAGCAGCAGCACCCCGCTTTCGGTCATACCGTGCTGCCGAACGCCTCCGCGCTCTCGATGAGAGCTGCGCCCGCATGCGCGAGCTCGGCGAGCGCGGCCTGGCTGGACTCCTCGCCGACACCCGCGACAAGATCCGTGAGAACGCGCAGATGCACACCGTGCGCGATCGCGTCGAGCCCCGATGCCCGCACGCAGTGGTCGGTCGCGATGCCGACGATATCCGCATCCGTCACTCCGTGGGCCGAGAGGATTTCTCCCGCCGTCGTGCCGTCTTCGGCTGTACCTTCGAACATCGAATACGCCGGGATCCCCTGCCCCTTGCGCACATGGTGGGTGATGGCATCCGTGACCAGCAGCGGGTCGTAGTCCGCCCCCACAGTGCCCTCGACGCAGTGCACCGGCCAGGAATCGACGTAGTCAGGAGCAGGCGAGAAGTGCCCGCCGTTGTCGCCGTCGCCGTCATGCCAGTCCCGAGAGGCGAGGATGACCCCGTAGTCGTCGGCATGCTCGGCGAGCAACTGAGAGACAGCGGATGCCACCGCATCTCCGCCCGCTACGGCGAGCGCGCCGCCCTCCGTGAAGTCATTCTGGACGTCGACAATCAGAAGCGCTCTGGTCATGATTCGAGCGTACGCAGTTCCGTCGCATTTGACTTGCCCACGGGGCTTGTTACCTTTGAAAGGCGAGCCGGACGCGCTCGCAGCGTTGCCGTCGTTCGCGAGCGTGCGCCCGCCCGGGGCCGAAAACCCCTCTTGCAGGCGCGCCATGACTGCGCCTTGTCGTGAGGCAACGCCTGTTTTCCTTCCGGCTTCGTACGGACCGCTGTGCTGTCCGTGCATGTGCGCGTCACCTCCTCGGCGAGAGGGACAGCTGCGCGCGTGCCCACTGACGGAAGGAACCGAATGCCGGCCCGCGTACTGCCACCCGCCGCATCCCCCGCCCCCGACCTGACGATGACTTCCGGCCCACTCAAGGCCACTCTGCCCACCCGTTAGCGCTCTCTCTGCGTCCGAGCCGGAATCTCCCGGCCCCTTCAACCCAGAGAGAAGAACGTGGAAAATCTGCAAACCCTCGCAGGACCTGTCGTCATCCTGCTCATGCTGCTGTTCTTCGGTGGCAGCCTGTACATGTCCTTGCGCATCCGCAAGCGGAAGGAGAACGCCGACGGCTACATGACCGCAGGCGGCCGCATCGGATTCGGCATCTCGGCGGCTTCGATGACCGCCACCTGGATCTGGGCGTCGTCGATGTACGCGTCCGCGACATCGGGATACACCTACGGCATCTCCGGGCCCATCCACTACGGGCTCTGGGGTGCACTGATGATCCTGCTGATCTACCCGTTCGGCAAGCGCATCCGCAAGGTCGCGCCCAACGCGCACACCATCGCCGAGGTAATGTTCGCCCGGCACGGCCGCTCCAGTCAGCTCATGCTCGCCGGCTCCAACGTGCTCGGCAGCGTCATCAGCCTCACCTCGAACCTCATCGCCGGCGGCGCACTGATCTCGATGCTGTCGCCCTTCACCTTCACGCAGGGCATCCTCGCGATCGGCGCAGGCGTGCTGCTGTACACCCTGTGGTCGGGCTTCCGCGCGTCGGTGCTCACCGACTTCGCGCAGGTGTGTCTGATGCTGGGCGCGGTGATCGTGATCATCCCGGTGGTCTTCTTCGCCGCCGGCGGGCCGAGCCTGTTCGAGACCGGGGCCGTTCACGTCACGCCGCAGCAGGCTGACTTCTTCTCCTCCGACGCCTTCTTCAACCAGGGCGCTCCCTACATCGCCGCGGTGCTGGCCTACGCCATCGGAAACCAGACGATCGCTCAGCGCCTGTTCGCGGTGCGACAGGACCTGATCAAGAAGACGTTCATCACCGCCACGTTCGGTTACGGCGCGACGATCATCGGAATCGGGATGCTGGGAGTCATCGCCCTGTACGCCGGCATCACTCCGACCGGCGGCGACGTCAACAACCTGATCCCGCAAATGGCCGCTACCTACCTGTCGCCGCTGCTGCTGTGCGTATTCTTCGTGATGATCATCGGCTCGCTGTCATCGACGGCGGACGCTGACCTCACAGCGTTGTCCTCGATCGTGATGGCCGACATCTACGGACAGAACATCGCCGGCAAGAAGAAGGCGAACCCGCGCACGATGGTGCTGATCGGTCGCATCACGATGATCGTCGCGATGGTAGCCGGGCTGTTCTTCGCCGGTTCGCACCTGAACATCCTCGACCTTCTGGTCTTCGTCGGCGCCCTGTGGGGTGCGCTGGTGTTCCCGGTGATCGCGAGCTTCTACTGGAAGCGCGTGACCAACCTGGCATTCTCGGTCTCAGTGGTCGTCGCCCTGGCGGCGTTCCTGCCGGTGCGCTTCGAATGGATCGCACTCACCGGTCCGATCGCCGTCATCTCGGATGTGCTGTCGACCATCGGCATCGGCGTGGTGCTGGGGCTGATGGCGTTCGGTTTCTTCGGCAAGCGTGTCGCGCTGATCGTCGGCACTGTGGCGATTGTTGCTGCGGCACCGTTCTCGATCGGTTTCCTGCACACCTACCCAGTGCTGTCCGGTTCGCTGGTCGCCTACGCGGTCTCGACGATCGTCTGTGTGGCGCTGACACTGCCGAGCAAGAAGGAGGACTTCGACTTCGCGGTCATCGCGGAGCGGACGGGCAACTTCGATGTCGAAACCGATCAGGACCTCGACGCCGACCTGGCCGCACTGGAGTCCGAGTCCGATTCCGAGAGCACGAGCCGCTGAGGCTGAGAGGAGAAGCATCATGGAGATGTCGACCATCGCATTGACCGTCTACGTGCTGATGTGGCCGGTGATCGTGGCGGGCACGCTGACCGTCATCGTCCGCGCGTTCGTCAAGGAAGCGCGAAAGGCCAAGGCCGAGAACCGCAGCATCATCTGAGCACCACCGCGTGCGCATGCGAAAGGCCCGGGATGCTGGCATCCCGGGCCTTTTCTGAGCCACCTGTCAGGATTGAACTGACGGCCTTCCCATTACGAGTGGGATGCTCTACCACTGAGCTAAGGTGGCGTGCGCGGTTAAGCGGCACGATCAATAATCCTACCCTGTCGGACCGATCACCGCGAAACCGAGCCGGCGAAAATCACTCGCAGCGGAGTCCGTTCTTCGGCACCGTGCCCCCGAGGAGGAAGTCCTCAACGGCACTGTCCACACAGCTGTTGCCCTTGTTGTAGCCGGTGTGCCCCTCGCCGACGCGCGTGACCAGCACGCCGTTGTCGAGCTGCTTCGCCAACGATTCCGACCACTCGTACGGGGTCGCCGGGTCGTTGGTGGTGCCGACGACGACGATCGGGCCGGAGCCTGTGGCGGTGATCTCTTCCCGCACGCCGGCCGGGGGGTACGGCCAGACCTCGCAGGGGTCGGGCCCCTCCCAGTACGGCGCGAAGGTCGGCGCCTTGGCTTCGATCTTCTTCATGGCGGCGTCTTCGGCGGCCTGGTCGTCTTCGACCGGGTAGTCCATGCAGTTGTATGCCCGGAACGCCTCTGCGGAATTGCTGAGGTAGGTGCCATCAGGGCCGCGGTCGTTGTAGCTGTCGGCCAGTGCGAACATCACCGAGGGGTCGCCCTGCAGTGCGGCGTTCAAACCCTGCGTGAGGTACGGCCAGCTCTGCTCGCTGTACATCGCGGTGATGACACCCGTGACCATGGTGTCGACGGTCAGCATCCGACCATCGCCGTTCGGCATCGGCGAGCGCGAGACCGTGGCCAGCAGCGCGCGGAAGTCGGTGAGCGCTTCATCGATCGACCCGCTGAACGGACACTTGGCGCTGCTCAGGCAGTCGACGAGGTAGGCGCGCAGCGCGGATTCGAAGCCGATCGCCTGAGTGGTTCCGACGTCGAGACCGGGAACAGCCGGGTCGATCGCACCATCGAGCACCAGCCGCTGCGCGCGCTCGGGATACAGCTTCGCGTACGTCGCACCGAGGAAGGTGCCGTACGAGTAGCCGAGGTAGTTCAGCGTCTCATCGCCCAGCACGCCGCGGATCAGATCCATATCGTGCGCGGAGTTGACGGTCGTGATGTACGGCAGGATGCCGTCGCTGTTCGCGTCGCAGGCATCGGCGTACTTCTGATTGCGCTCGGTGATGTCGGCTTCCCACTCCGGGGTGCCGCGGGGCGCGTCGATGACCCCGTAGTTGTACTCGTCGTTCTGCTCGTCGTCGAGGCAGGCGACCGCGGTAGAGCGCCCCACGCCGCGCGGATCGAAACCGATCACATCGAAGCTCTCGATCAGATCGGGACCCACCGCGTAGTCGAGGCTCTGCGCGATGAAGTCGTAGCCGCTGCCGCCGGGCCCGCCCGGGTTGACCAGCAGCGAGCCCCGGTGCTGCCCTGTCGCCTGGTGACGCACGATCGCCAGCGAGATGGTGTTGCCGTCACCGGGGTTGTCCCAGTCCAGCGGCGCGGTGAGGTCGGCGCAGTCGAAGCGCGCACCGCACTGCTTCCACGACACCTCCTGGGAGTAGAACGGTTCCAGCTCGGCGGAGACCCCGGCGGTGTCGGGTTCGCGCGTCGTCGACTCGGTCGTCTCGGGGATGAGGGAGGCAAGGCATCCCGTCAGTACGACGGATGCTGCGGCGAGTCCGGCCAGCATGGCGAACGTGCGGCGGGGACGGTGCGGGGATCGGAGGTTCACGGGGTCCTTCCACTGGAGACGGTGACGAGAAGGCTTTCGATGGCGAGCAGCGGCGAGACGTTGCTCGACAGCGACTCCCTGGTGTCGGCGATGGCGTCGAGCACGATGATGGTGCGCTCGACCGGCCAGGCGGCGGCGAGCGCCTCGAGGTCGCTGCGCAATTCGCGGTTGATGAGCTCGTCGTGGCGACCGAACTGCAGCATCACGACATCGCGATACAACGACTGCAGGTCGGTGAGCACGCGGTCGATGCCGTCTCGGAGACTGCGCGTCGCCCGCTTCTTCTGGTCGTCTTCGAGAGCCGAGATCTGGGTGCGCAGCGCTGGCGGCACCGACTGCCCCTCGGCGATGCCGACAGTGCGCAGCAGAGACGCGCGCTCGACGGCATCCCGTTCGGCAGACAGCGACTTCGCATCGTCGGTGGCGGCCTGGATGATCTGACCGGCGACCTCGACGGCGCCGCCGACTCCGCGCACGCTCAGCACAGCGCGCAGGCTCTGCTCGCGGCGAAGGCGCGCGGCGTCGTCGGTGGCCAGGCGCTGCGCCATGCCGATGTGCCGCTGCGCGTGCCGGGCGGCCTGCTCGGCGGTGGCCTCGTCGGCATCGGTGCGCAGCCTGATCAGCCGTGCGACGTCGGCGACCTCGGGCTCGCGCAGGCGCAGCGACCGCACGCGGGAGCGGATCGTGGGCAGCAGATCGGCTTCGCTGGGTGCGCACAGCACCCACACGGTCTGCTCCGGGGGCTCTTCGAGCGCCTTCAGCAGCACATTGGAGGTGCGCTCGACCATGCGGTCGGCGTCTTCGACGACGATGACGCGGTAGCGACCTGCTGAAGGCGCGAAATAGGAGCGCTCGACGAGTGCCCGCGCCTCTTTAATGGTGATGATGACCTTGTCGGTGCGCAGCGCCGTGACATCGGGATGCGTGCCGGCAAGCACCTGCCGCATCGCCGCCTCATCGTCGGGCCGGTCGGCGATGAGCGCTGCGGCGAAGGCGTATGCGAGCGTCGAGCGCCCGGAGCCGGGCGGGCCCGTGATCAGCCAGGCATGCGAGAGAGATGCGGGATCGGCCGCCGCCTTACGCAGCGTCTGCACCGCGGCATCCTGACCCCAGACGTCCGTCCACGGAAACGGGGCGGGATCGACGGCGGTCATGGTCTCCAGCCTATCGGCGGGGGCGGACACAGCCATCGTCGCTCAGAGCAGCTCGGCGACCCGAACGCGGATCGTCTCGGCGATCTGCTCGGGGGCGAGAGTCGCGTCGATGACGAGAAAACGTTCGGGTTCGGCCGCGGCGAGCGCAAGAAACGCCTCGCGCACCCGGGAGTGGAACTCCTCTTTCTCGGCTTCGAGCCGGTCGAACGGCTTGTCTGCGGCGTCCAACCGCAGCCTGGCCGCGGCAGGGTCGAGGTCGAGCAGCACCGTGAGCTGCGGCAACGCGCCCTCCGTCGCCCAGAGCGAGAGGCCGCGCACCTCTTCGGCTTCCAGCACTCGTCCTGCGCCCTGGTAGGCCACCGACGAGTCGAGATAGCGGTCTTGGATGACCACCTCGCCGCGTGCGAGCGCGGGGCGCACGACGGTCGCGACGTGATGCGCGCGGTCGGCGGCGTAGAGCAGCGCCTCGGCGCGGGGTGCGACCTCGCCGCGGTGGTGCAGCACGATGTCGCGGATGAGGATGCCGACCTCGCTGCCACCGGGCTCGCGCGTGCGCAGCACGGTTCGCCCCTGGTCGCCGAGCCACTGCTCGAGCAGCCGGGCCTGGGTGGTCTTCCCCGACCCGTCGCCGCCTTCGAGAGTGACCCAGAGACCTTCTGTCACGAGCTGGACTTCTTGGCCGCGTTGGCAGCGCGCGTCGCGGCTGCCTTCTTCGCGGCGGCCGAGCGGGCTGCGGCCTTCTCGGCATCCGTCTTTGCCGCAGCCTTCTTCGCGGCAGGCTTCTTGGCAGCTGTCTTCTTCGCCGGTGCCTTCTTTGCAGGAGCCTTCTTCGCCGGCGCCTTCTTGGCGGCGCCGCGCTTGGGCGCTGGGCCCTTGGCGCGCTTGTCAGCGAGCATCTGCACCGCGATCTCGAACGTGATGTCGTCGGGCGTCTGCCCGCGCGGAATCGTCACGTTGGTCACGCTGTCGGTGACGTACGCGCCGAAGCGGCCGTCACGGATGCGAATCGGTTTGCCGCTGACCGGATCGGCGTCGAATTCCGCGAGCGCGCTCGATGCCTTGCGGGCACCGTACTTCGGCTGCGCGTACAGTTCGAGCGCCTGCTCGACAGTGACATCGAAGATCTGCGATTCGCTCTCGAGCGAGCGCGAATCCGTGCCCTTCTTCAGGTACGGGCCGAAGCGGCCGTTCTGCGCGGTGATCTCCTCGCCGGATTCCGGGTCGGTGCCGACCACGCGAGGCAGGCTGAGCAGCTGCAGAGCGGTGTCGAGTTCGATGCTGTCGACCGACATCGAGCGGAAGAGCGATGCGGTGCGCGGCTTGGGCGCGGCGTCCTTCTTCTTCTTGCCCTTCTTCGGCTTCTCCTCGGCGACGACCTCGCCCGTGGCCGTGTCGACGGCGTCGTCCTCGGAGACGGGGTCGTTCTCCTGAACGTACGGCCCGAACCGGCCGTCCTTGACGACGACGATCTTGCCGTTCTCCGGGTTCTCACCGAGAACCCGGTCGCCAGCGACCGGTGCGTCGACGAGTTCCTGCGCCTTCGCTGCGGTGAGCTCGTCCGGTGCCAGGTCTTCCGGCACGTTGACGATGCGCGGCTTGGCGTCGGGGTTGGACTCGTCTGCGACCTCGAGGTACGGGCCGTACTTTCCGAACCGCAGGGTCGCGGTGTCGGTGATCTTGGTCGAGTTCAGCGCACGGGCATCGATCTCGCCGAGGTTCTCGACCACCTGGTGCAGGCCGACCTGGTCATCAGCGCCGAAGTAGAACCGGCGCAGCCACTCCACGCGGTTCTGCTCACCGCGGGCGATCGCATCGAGGTCGTCTTCGAGACCGGCGGTGAAGGCGTAGTCGATCAGAGTCGGGAAGTGCTGCTCGAGCAGTCGCACCACGCTGAAGGCCAGCCACGTCGGAACCAGGGCCTGGCCGCGCTTGGTGGCGTAGCCGCGGTCGATGACGGTGCCGATGATGCTGGCGAACGTCGAAGGGCGGCCGATGCCGTGCTCTTCCAGCGCCTTCACGAGCGATGCCTCGGTGTAGCGCGGCTTCGGCGTCGTGCGGTGGCCCTTGGCCACGGCATCCGCCATCGCGAGCTCGTCGCCCACCGCGACGGCAGGCAGGGACTGGCTGTCGGTCGAGTCCTGGGCGTTGCGCTTCTCGTCGCGACCCTCTTCGTAGGCTTCGAGGAAGCCCTTGAACGTGTAGACGGTGCCGGATGCGGTGAATTCGACCTTCTTGCCGTCGGCCTGCGCCTCGAGCGTGACGGTCGTGGTCTCGTACTTCGCATCGGCCATCTGGCTGGCGACGGTGCGCTTCCAGATCAGGTCGTACAGGCGCTGCTCTTCGCGGTCGAGCGCGGAGGCGACCGAAGAAGGCGTGCGGAACTTCTCACCCGATGGGCGGATCGCCTCGTGCGCCTCCTGCGCGTTCTTGCTCTTGGACTTGTACACGCGGGGCTTCAGCGGCACTGCGGCGTCGCCGTACAGAGCTACGGCCTGGCTGCGCGCGGCCTGGATGGCCTGCGTGCTCAGCGACGCCGAGTCCGTTCGCATATAGGTGATGTACCCCTTCTCGTACAGGCGCTGGGCGACGCTCATCGCCTGCTTCGCGCTCATCGAGAGTTTGCGGCCGGCCTCCTGCTGCATCGTGGAGGTCGTGAACGGGGCGTACGGGCTGCGCTTTCCTGGCTTCGCCTCGACCTTGCTGACCGTGGCGGCCCCTGTGGCGTCGACCGCGGTTGCGAGAGCGTTCGCCTGCTGCTCGGTGAGCACGACGACGGCCTTCTTGAGCTTGCCGTCGTCGTCGAAGTCGGTGCCGCGTGCGAGCTGGCCGCCATCGACGCGCACGAGGCGCACGGTGAAGGCGGTGCCGGTCGATGAGGCGCTCGCCTCGACGTCCCAGTACTCGGCTGAGGTGAACGCCATGCGGTCGCGCTCGCGCTCGACGATCATGCGGGTGGCGGCGGACTGCACACGGCCCGCGGAGAGACCGGACTTCACCTTGTACCAGAGCACAGGAGAGATGTCCCAGCCGTACAGACGGTCGAGAATGCGGCGGGTCTCCTGGGCATCCACGAGCGCAAGATCGAGCTCGCGGGTGTTGCCGACCGCGGCCTGGATCGCGTCCTTGGTGATCTCGTGGAAGACCATGCGCTTGACGGGCACCTTGGGCTTGAGGGTCTCCAGCAGGTGCCAGGCGATCGCCTCGCCCTCGCGGTCCTCATCTGTGGCGAGCAGGACTTCATCGGCGGTCTTGAGTGCGCGACGCAGCTCGGCGACCGTCTTGGTCTTGCGATCGGAGACGACGTAATAGGGATCGAAGTTGTTGTCGACGTCGATGGAGTACTTCCCGTACGCCTTCTTGTCGTCGGCCGGGATGTCCTTCTTGTCAGCAAGGTCGCGGATGTGGCCGACCGAGCTGAGCACCTCATAGCCGTCGCCGAGGTACCCCTGAATCGATCGCATCTTCGTCGGTGACTCGACGATGACGAGCTTCTTGCCTTCTGCCAAGAGTGCGTCCTTTCTTCGAAGCACACCATACACACCACTTTCATGGTGTGCACCGAGAAGCCTCACGACACGGAGCGCCGGAGGAGGTGAAGAGGTGTGCGAGATCGTCGTCATGACTGTTCGGGTGGGCCCGCTCGGGAGCGGGAGACGGCGACGAGTCCAGCGTACGCGGCTCTGACCTCGACATCCGCCGTGAGCCCGCGGATGGCGCAGGCCGAAAGCGTCGCGCCGGATGCTGCCGCGACTCGTTCCGCCAGCACACAGGGGTCCTCCCCCGTGGTGATCGCGCCGGAGGCGGCATCCGCGGCGGCGAGCGCCGCCGCATCCGCAGCGCCCGCGGCACGCTGCGCGGTGACGGTGGCGCCACCGACCGCCGCGAGCCCCAGAGACAGAGTCGCGGCCACCGTGAGGACGCCGGCGGCGAGCGCCGTGCCGGCCATCTCAGAGCCCTCCGGCGAGAGCGCAGCTCTCGGCGCGCAGCGGGACGGAGATGAGGCGGCCGACCCGCATGTCGAGGGACGCGGTGACGCAGATGAGGTCGCCCGCACTGCGTGAGGTCGACGTCGCGCCAGAGACGGACGCCGTCACCACGCCCGCGGCGCGCGCCGCGCTCTCGCCGCGGCCGAGCAGACGCGCGGAATCAGCGGCGGCGTCCTGCAGCGACACCAGAGTCGCCGCAGCGCTCAGCGCGCCCACGCCCATCATCAGCGCGAGCAGCGCCGCGGGAAGGGCGACGGCGAGTTCGGCGGCGACGGAGCCGCGCTCAGCGCCGAGCCCGCGTGCACCGCCGAACTCACGCCGTCGGGTACGGCGCATCACGACACCGTCAATGCCCGTCGGACGAGATCGGTGAGGATGCCGCGCACTTCGTCGGATCTCATGATCACCACCAGCAGGCCCGCGAATGCGACAGCGGCCATGGTGGTGATCGCGTATTCAGCGGTCGCGGCACCGGACTCATCGGTGAACAGCGACGCCGCGCGGCGCCTGGTCAACTCCGGCAGCTCCGGCAGTTCGGACAGCTCGGACAGCTCGCGCTCGGCGAGGTCATCGTCAGTCATGGTGTTCCTTCTTTCTATCGAGGGCGCGTCTCGCCCCAGGTCGTGCGGGTGTGATCAGATCGGCAGCGGCGTGGAGCTCAGCACGCTGAGCATGAGCGGCGCGACGCCGAGGAGCAGGAACGCGGGCAGCGTGCAGGCTCCCAGTGGCAGCAACAGTTTCGATGAGAGTCGGGCGGCGCGGATGCGGCCCTGTACGCGGGCGTCGTGACGCTGCTGGGCGGCGGAGGCACGCAGCAGCTCACCGGCAGGAACACCGGCTGCCCGAGAGAGTTCGAGCACAGCATCCGTCTCGCTGCGGTCGGCGGCGAGGTCAGCGGAGCTGTACTCCACGAGCCGGAGTGCGCGCGGAATCCCGACCCCTCCGGCGAGCGCCACCGCGACGAGTTCGGCGTGCATGCCTGGTGTGCCGGGCCGCGGCTGTGCGCCGCGCACCATCCGTGCGGTCCACCACCGCGCGACCAGCACCAGTGCGACACCGAGGATCACGCACACGATGCCGAATGGGTTGGTCACCAGCACGCCGATCGTGTCGAAACCCAGCGCAAAGCCGAGCAGCAGCCCAGCGAACGGCAACCAGAGCAGCAGCCGTGCGGTTCCGGTCGGCTCGGCCAGTGCGATCCGCACGTCATCGGCGGCGGACGCCGCGTCTTGCAGCGATTCGGCGAGCGCGCGCAGCACTTCGGCGAGCGGAGCACCGACCGTCGTCGCAACTTCCCAGGCCGCCGCGACATCCGACCACGCGCCGTGCTCGGCATCGATCGCTCCGACGAGATCCGCACCGTCGGCACAGCGGGCTGTCACGCGCTCCGCGACCGCGTCCCCAGTATCGGCCAGGTGCTGCCAGGCCGTCATCGGCCGGGCACCCGCCTGCAAGAGGACGGCGAGCGTGCGCACAGCAGCGGCCGCATCACCTGCATCCGCTCGAGCGTCGGCGCGACGACCGATGAACCACCCCCTCACCCGGCTCACCACGGCTGCACTTCTTCGATGCCGAGGCGCTCGTCGATGAGCGTGAACCGTCCCGCATGCGCGATCCGCCGTCGTCCGTCGGTGGCACGCTCGAGGTGCAGCACGATCGTGAAGGCGCTGACGACCTGCCGGGCGAGTGCCACAGCATCCATCCCCGCGAGCGCCCCGAGCGCCTCCATCCGGGCCGGCACATCGAGCAGGCCGCTTGCGTGCAGGGTTCCCGCCCCGCCATCGTGACCGGTGTTGAGAGCGGTGAGCAGTTCACGCACCTCTTCTCCGCGGCATTCTCCGACGATGAGCCGGTCGGGCCGCATGCGCAGCGATTCGCGCACGAGCATGGCGAGGGTGATGCGCCCGGCGCCCTCCAGATTGGCCTGCCGCGCTTCGAGAGACACGTGATGCGGGTGCCGCGGCCGCAATTCGGCGACGTCTTCGATAGTGACGATCCGTTCGCTGGGCGCGACCTCAGAGAGCAGCGCGCTCAGCAGCGTGGTTTTGCCGGTGCCGGTGCCCCCGGTGATGAGGACATTCGCACGCTCGGCCACGAGGCGTCCGAGCCACGCCCGTTGGGCCGAATCGAACGTGCCGGAGACCGCCAGCGCATCGAGATCGGCACCCAGCACACGCGGCACGCGGATGGACAGGGCTGTTCCCGATGTCGACACCGGTGCGAGCGCCGCATGCACGCGGATGCCGGATTCCAGACGGACATCCACGCAGGGGGACTGGTCGTCGAGGTGCCGACCACCGGCGCCGATCAGCGCCACCGCGAGGTCGCGCACCTCCCGCTCGGACGCAAGCCACGCGGGCACGGGCTCGGTGCCGTTGCCCCGATCGACGAACAGTCCGCTCGCGCCGTTCACGAAGATGTCGGTGACGCGGTCGTCGCGCACATGCTCGGCCAGCGCCCCGAACACCGGATCGACGGCGAGCGCGGGCACAGCATCCGCTGCATCGACGGCAGCAGTGCGGGGACGGAGCACGAACGGATCAGGCATGCCACGACGGTAGGTCGGCGACGCAGCACGGCCCGATCGCTTTCCCACGCCCTGTGCACAACGAGCAGGAATCTGTGTCGGTGCAGAGCGAAGACCGACGCACGCGCTGCACGCTCGATGTCCTGTCCGAAGAAAGCAGAGGGCGGCACCTCACGGGGGGAATGAGGTGCCGCCCACACGCGCCCCAAATCGGGGTATCGGGCGCGTGGAAAGCCAGAATAAGATTCGGCTGTGGGTCAGTGTAGGCGTGGGCACGTTCGCGTGCCAATCGCACCGCACTACCGACTTTCGACAGTATGCACCCGGCACGGAGGCTACTAGATTCACCGTGTTACGGTCGTGCCCCGAAACGATCCCAGCCCGCGCAAAGGAGCGAGTGCCATGAGCAGCCAGATCGATCACCTTCTCGATGAATCGCGGAAGTTCCCGCCGTCGGCGGAGTTCGTCGCCGAGTCGATCGACGATCCCGCCCTCTATGAGCGCGCGAAGGCCGACCGCGAGGGCTTCTGGGGCGAGCAGGCACGCGAGATGCTGCACTGGCACAAGCCGTTCACGCAGGTGCTCAACTGGTCGAACCCTCCGTTTGCGAAGTGGTTCGACGACGGCGATCTCAACGTCGCCTACAACTGCCTCGACCGCCACGTCGAAGCGGGTCTCGGCGATCGCGTCGCCATCCTCTGGGAGGGCGAACCCGGCGACGAGCGCCGCATCACCTACGCCGAGCTGACCGAAGAGGTCAAGCGCACGGCGAACGTGCTCGCCGAGCTCGGCATCGGCCACGGCGACCGCGTCGCCATCTACCTGCCGATGATCCCCGAGGCCGTCATCTCGATGCTCGCCGTGGCGCGACTCGGCGCCATCCACTCGGTCGTCTTCGGCGGCTACAGCGCCGACAGCCTCCGCTCGCGCATCGATGACGCCGGAGCCAAGGTCGTCATCACCGCCGATGGCGGGTACCGCAAGGGCAAGGTCTCCGCTCTCAAGCCGGCCGTCGACCAAGCGCTCAGCGACCGTCACGGTGAAGGCGTGCAGCAGACCGTCGAGCACGTGCTGGTCGTGCAGCGCGGCGGCAACGACGTCGACTGGGATTCCGAGCGCGACATCTGGTGGCACGAGGCTGTTCCGGCGGCATCCGCCGAGCACGAGGCGCTCGCGTTCCCCGCTGAGAACCCGCTCTTCATCCTCTACACCTCGGGCACCACCGGAAACCCCAAGGGCATCCTGCACACCTCAGGCGGCTACCTCACGCAGGCCGCCTACACGCACAAGTACGTGTTCGATCTGCATCCCGAAACCGACGTGTTCTGGTGCACCGCCGACATCGGCTGGGTCACCGGTCACAGCTACGTCACCTACGGCCCGCTGGCGAACGGTGCGACCCAGGTCATGTTCGAAGGCACCCCCGACTCGCCGCATCCCGGCCGCTGGTGGGAGATCATCGAGAAGTACGGCGTGACGATCTTCTACACCGCGCCGACCGCGATCCGCTCCTTCATGAAGCTCGGCCGGCAGATCCCGCAGAAATTCGATCTCTCTAGCCTGCGCCTGCTGGGCTCGGTGGGCGAGCCGATCAACCCCGAGGCATGGATGTGGTACCGCGAAGTGATCGGTGCCGACAAGACGCCCATCGTCGACACCTGGTGGCAGACCGAGACCGGCGCCATCATGGTCTCGCCGCTGCCAGGCATCACCGCGACCAAGCCCGGCTCGGCTCAGGTGCCGGTGCCCGGGGTGTCGATCGATGTGACCGACGACGACGGCAACAAGGTCGGCAACGGCAACGGCGGCCTGCTGGTGGTCACCGAGCCGTGGCCCAGCATGCTGCGCGGCATCTGGGGCGACCCGGACCGCTTCAAGGCGACGTACTGGGAGAAGTTCGAAGACAAGGGCTACTATTTCGCCGGCGACGGCGCCCGTCTCGATGAAGACGGCGACCTCTGGCTGCTCGGGCGCGTCGACGATGTGATGAACGTCTCGGGGCACCGACTGTCGACCACCGAGATCGAGTCCTCGCTGGTGGCGCACGAGTCGACCGCTGAGGCGGCTGTGGTGGGCGCGGCAGACGAGACCACCGGCCAGGCCGTGGTGGCATTCGTGATCATCAAGCAGAGCTACCTCGACGCGCACTCGCCCGAGGGCCTCGTCGCACAGCTGCGAGCGTGGGTCGGCGAGCAGATCGGGCCGATCGCCCGCCCTCGCGATGTGTACATCGTTGGCGAACTGCCCAAGACCCGCTCTGGCAAGATCATGCGCCGGCTGCTGCGCGATGTGGCTGAGGGCCGTGAAGTCGGCGATACGACGACCCTCGCCGACACCCTCGTGATGAGCACGATCTCGCAGCAGGTGAAGTAACCCGCCGACACCCCGTGTATTCGCCGAGACCCCGTGCTGCTGACGTCTGCAGCACGGGGTCTCGGCGATAGGTGGGGGTGTCAGCGCACCGGTCAGGCGAGGATGAAGGTGACCTCGACCTCGACGGGGGTGTCCAGTGGCAGCACCGTGACACCGACGGCGGCGCGTGCGTGCTTGCCGGCATCGCCAAAGATCTCGCCGAGCACCTCGCTGGCGCCGTTGATGACGCCGGGCTGCCCGGTGAAGGCGGGGTCGGATGCCACGAAGCCGCCCACCCGCAGCACGCCAGCGATCTTCTCGATGCCGCCGGCAGCATCCGCCGCCGCAGCCAACGCGTTCAGCGCGCAGGTGCGGGCGTAGTCCTTGGCGTCTGCCGCGTCGACTCCCGCACCGACCTTGCCCGTGCCCGGCAGCGCACCGTCAGTGAACGGCAGCTGCCCGGAGGTGTAGACGAGACCCGCGTGCACGACCGCGGGAACATAGGCCGCGACGGGCGGCACGACGGTGGGCAGCTCGATACCGAGCTCTTCCAGACGAGCAGAGATGCTCACTTGCTCTCCCCCTCGAACTGGCGTGCGGCCTCAGCGGCGGCGCCGAGGCCGGTGTTGGCGGCAGCATCCTGCGTCACCGGACGCTTCAGATACGCGACGAGCCCGCCTTCGGGCCCGGTCACGACCTGCACGAGTTCCCACCCCTGCTTACCCCAGTTGTTGAGGATCGCCGCCGTGTTGTGAATCAGCAGTGGCGTGGTCAGATATTCCCATGTAGTCATGGTGCTCCTGTGCGTCGGCGACGGTCAGAATCGGATGCTGCCGTCGAGGCTTCTATTCAGGGAACTCCCCTACGATCAAGCGTATGCCTCAAAAGAAACGCACGGTGAAAGGTGTGCTCGGCGGGCTGCTCGGCCTGGTCGGTCTGAGCGCCGTCGCCGGGGTGCTGGCGACAGCCGCAGTCACGCCCGCCATCGCCATCGCCGGCGTCACCGGCTCTCAGGCGCTGTCGATCTTCGACAACCTGCCGAACAGCCTGACGCCGGGCGCGCCGATGGAGCCGACGATCCTGTATGCCACCGGCGAAGACGGCAAGCCGTTCGAGCTGGCGAAGTTCTACGACCAGAACCGTGTGCCGGTGACCTTCGATCAGATCTCACCGCTGCTATACGACGCGATCCTCTCCAGTGAGGACAAGAACTTCTACTCGCACGGTGGGATCAATCTCGGTGCCACGGTGAAGGCCGTCGTCGAGAACCTTCGCAACACATCATCGCGCGGCGCCTCGACGATCACCCAGCAATTCGTGAAGAACGTACTGATTCAAGAGTGCGAGCAAGAGGTTTCCCCGAATGAGGAGCACTATCAGGAGGAACTGAACAAGTGCTTCACCGAAGCGACTGACCCCGACGGCGCGGATGGCATCAAGCGCAAGTTGCAGGAGATGCGCTACGCCATTCAGATCGAGAAGGACTACTCGAAGAACGACATTCTGCTCGGGTACCTGAACATCGCGAACTTCGGCGGCCAGATCTACGGCATCGAAGCGGCAGCGAACTACTACTTCGGCACGAGCGCCAAGAAACTCAACCTCGACCAGGCGGCGACCCTTGCCGGTATCGTGCAGAACCCCAACCGGTTCCGCATCGATTTAAAGGACGGCACGTGGACCGACGAGGCCGGAGTCGGCCGTAACTCTGAGGAAGACGGCTACGCAGACGCGCAGCACCGTCGCAACTACGTCATCGACCGGATGCTCGTCGACGGCAAGATCACCAAGGCGCAGCATGACGAAGCTGTCGCCGCACCGGTCGAGCCGAATATCAAGGCTCCCAAGCAGGGCTGCGCGGGAGCCGGCGCCCAGGCCTACTTCTGCCAGTACGCCAAATCCGTCATCGAGAAGGACCCGGCATTCGGCAAGACAGAGGCGGAGCGGCGAGACATGCTTCAGCGCGGCGGTCTGAAGATCTACACGTCGCTCGACATGCGTGTACAGCGGCCGGCCGTTGAAGCCATGCACGCGCGCGTGCCTGACAAGTTGCCCGGCATCCTCCTTGGCGGCGCCGGAGTATCCCTTGAGGTCAGCACTGGACGTATCCTCGCGATCGCGCAGAACACGTCGTTCAGCGAGTCAGCCGAGGCGAACATAGCGAACGGCCAGTCGTCGCAGGTATTCGCGGCTGATCGTGACCATTTCGGAGGAGTCGGGTTCGGTCCCGGTTCGACGTACAAGCTGTTCACCCTGCTGCAGTGGCTCGAGGACGGCCATTCCGTCAACGAAGTACTCGACGGACGCGTCCGCAACTTCGGCAAGTTCCCGCAGTGCGGTGGCACGTACACGCAGCCCGAGGAGGTCGGCAACTTCGGTCAGGGTCGCGGTTCGGTCAGCAGCGTGCTGCGGTTCACTGCCGCGTCGCTGAACACCGGTTTTCTGGCTATGGCGCAGCAGCTCGATCTGTGCGACATCAACAAGATGGCCAAGCGCCTCGGGGTGCACTGGGGCGACGGCGGAGACGTGACGACCTACGGACTCGATGGTGCTGGGCATCTGAAGGACGCGAAGAAGGACAACGTCCACACCGACGCGAACGATCCGTTCCCGACTGTGCTCGGTTCGAAGTCCATTCCACCGCTCCAGATGGCTGGTGCATACGCAACGGTCGCCAACAAGGGCATCTTCTGCGAGCCGCGGGTGATCGACAAAATCACTGGGCCCGACGGCAAGGAGATGACAACCCCGAAGCGCAGCTGCACCCAAGTCATCTCTCCCGAGGTCGCCGCGACGGCCGCATACGCGTTGCGCGGCGTCATGGAAGGCGGGACGGGTTCCGGCGCTAACCCCTACGACGGCATCCCGGTGATCGGCAAGACCGGTACCGCCGAAGCAGAACACACCATGCTCGTCGAGTCGAGCACGAAGGTGAGCACTGCCGTGTGGGTCGGCAACGTGGAAGGCCGCAAGCCACTGAAGGAGTTCAGCGCCAACGGCACCCGCCTCAATGACATCCGCTACCCTCTTGCGCGCGACCTTCAGCGCGCTGCGAACGCCGTGTACGGCGGCGATCGCTTCCCCGCACCCGACAAGAACCTCACTCGCCGCGTGCTGAAGGAGCTGCCCAGTGTCGTCGGTCAGTCCATCGAGGATGCAACGAGAACCCTTGAAGGTGCCGGTTTCTCGGTGCAGGTCGGCTCGCCCGTTGACAGCGCGGTCGAAGCCGGACACGTCGCCGAGCAGCAGCCCGGGGCGGGCAGGGTTCCAGGCGGCACGACCGTCACGCTGGCCCCCAGCACCGGAAAGGACCCGGAGAAGGCGGTACCCAATGTCGTCGGCTCGAAGTTCAAGCAGGCGAAGAAGGCACTGGAAGGTGCCGGATTCAGCGTAGATGGCGAAGACTGCAGCGGTGGCGCGAAGGTCGAAGCACAGGATCCTGCCGGTGGCAAGGCTCCCCCGGGCTCAACGGTCGCCCTGACCTGCGAAAGCGACGATTGACGAACCGCAGCGCAGCACACCCGGCCCTCATCGCTCTCGGTGCGATGGGGGCCGTCGGTGTCGCCTCAGCGGTGTGGGGCATCGGCATCGAGCGCTATCTGTTCACCGTGCGGAAGGTGACCGCCGCGGCGCTGGCACCGGGCAGCGCGCCGATCCGGGTGCTGCATGTCTCTGATGCGCACATGGCGCCGTGGCAGCACCGCAAGCAGAACTGGCTGGCGTCACTGGCTGAGCTCGAGCCCGATCTCATCGTCAACACCGGTGACAACCTGGGCCATCGCGACGGGTTCACCGGCATCCGTCGTGCGTTCACCCCGCTCGCCGGCATTCCCGGCGTGTATGTGCACGGTTCGAACGACGTTCAGGCCCCGGCACCCCGCAACCCGCTGAAGTACTTCACCGGTCCGTCGAAGCATCATCACGAACCCGAGCTGCTCGACACGGATGCCATGGATTCCTTCTTCACTGATGAACTCGGCTGGGCAGCCTTGAACAACTCCGCCGCACGATTGGATGTCGCCGGCAACAGCATCGACTTCTTCGGCGTCGACGACGCGCACCGCGACTGGGATGAGTTCGACAAGCTCCCCCCGGCCATCGATGCCCTCGGAGCGGCACCCATGCAGTCGACGCGCATCGGCGTCACCCACGCCCCCTATCAGCGCGTCCTCAACGGATTCATCGATCTCGGCGCGGATGCCATTTTCGGCGGCCACACGCACGGCGGGCAGGTCTGCCTTCCCGGCTACGGAACTCTCGTGGCGAACTGCGACATCCCGCTCAAGCAGGCCAAGGGCCTGAGCACCTGGAGCCACCGCGGGCGCACCGTGCCGCTGAACGTCAGCGCCGGGTGCGGCCATTCGATCTACGCTCCCGTGCGCTTCGCCTGCCGCCCCGAGGCGACGCTGCTGACCCTCACCCCACGCAGTCAGTGAGCCTCGTCGCCGGGCGCGCCCGGCGGTCAGGGCGATTCGTCGCAGCTCCTCCGGGCATGTAGACTTGAACGGTTGCAACGGGGTGTGGCGCAGCTTGGTAGCGCGCTTCGTTCGGGACGAAGAGGCCGCAGGTTCAAATCCTGTCACCCCGACCATTGCTTGAAGGGCTCGCCGGAAGGCGGGCCCTTCTTCATAGCATCCGTCGCTCAGGGATGCCGCTTCGAACGCCCGCTACCCTGGAGAGATCATGACCTCGCCACGCCTCGTCGCTTTCGACCTCGATGACACGCTCGCCCCGTCGAAGGGCCAGATCGACGACCGGATCGCCGACCTGCTGCGCGAACTGCTGCGCCGCGTCGACGTCGCGATCATCTCTGGCGGCAACGAAGCGCAGTTCCGCTCCCAGGTCATCGCGCGGCTCGGCGATGCGGATGCCACCGAGCAGGCACGCCTGCACCTGCTGCCCACCTGCGGCACCCGCTACCTGCGCCACGACGGCACCGAGTACACCGCCGTTTACGCGCACGACCTCACCGACGAGGAGAAGACTTCGGCTCTGACGGCGTTGCGCGAAGAGGCGGAGCGGCTGGGCCTCTGGGAGAGCAAGACCTGGGGTGAGATCCTCGAAGACCGCGGGTCGCAGATCACCTTCTCCGCCCTCGGACAGCAGGCCCCCCGTGAGGCGAAGCATGCCTGGGATGCGTCCGGCGAGAAGCGCGCACTGCTGCGGGATGCTGTCGCCCCGCGCCTACCTGGGCTCGAGGTGCGCTCCGGGGGATCGACCTCGATCGACATCACCCGAGCGGGGATCGACAAGGCGTTCGGCATGCAGAAGCTCGCCGAGCACACCGGCATCCGCCTCACCGAAATGCTCTTCTACGGCGACCGCCTCGACGAGGGCGGCAACGACTACCCGGTACTCGCGATCGGCGTGCCATCGATCGCTGTCGACGGCTGGGAAGACACCGCCGACAAGCTCGACGCGCTGCTGGCGACGCTGCCGGAGCCCGCGGCGCTCTGAGCGCCGCGCTCCCCCGCGCGAAATCAGGCGATCCGCTGAGATCAGGCTGATTCGTTCGGGAATCATCCTGATCCGGGCGAATCGCCTGATCTCAGTGCAGGGCGCGAAGAGCGACTCGCGCGCTCAGCGCGTCGCGGCCTCCGCAGCGGCGCTGGCGAGCGAACCGGAGACCGGCACGAGACGCGTCAACTGCGTGACGTGCGCGGGCGTGAGCTCGGCGAGTGACGAGACGCCGAGGAGCCGCATCGTGCGCTCGATCTCGGTGCGCAGAATCTCGATCGTGCGATCGACGCCCTCGCGCCCGCCAGCCATCAGACCGTAGAGGTACGCGCGTCCGATCAGCGTGAAGTCCGCGCCGAGAGCGACGGATGCCACGATATCGGCGCCGTTCATGATGCCGGTGTCGACCATGACGGTGAAGTCATCGCCAGTGGCCTTGCGCACGTGCGGCAACAGGTGGAACGGGATGGGCGCACGATCAAGTTGACGGCCGCCGTGGTTCGAGAGCACGATCCCGTCGACGCCGGCATCGCGCAGGCGCACCGAGTCCTCGACGTTCTGCACGCCCTTGATGACGATCTTGCCCGGCCAGATGTCGCGGATCACAGCGAGGTCGTCGTAGCTGATGGTGGGGTCCATCGCCGCATCCAGCAGCTCACCGACAGTGCCGCCGGTGGTGCTGAGAGATGCGAACTCGAGCTTGGGGGTGGTGAGGAAGTCGTACCACCACCAGGGACGCGGAATCGCGTTGATGATCGTGCCGAGCGTCAGCTGCGGCGGGATGCTGAAGCCGTTGCGCTTGTCGCGCAGGCGGGCACCTGCCACAGGAGTGTCGACTGTGAACTGCAGGGTGTCAAAGCCTGCGGCCGCAGCGCGACGGGTGAGCTCATAGGAGATCTCGCGGTCGCGCATGACGTAGAGCTGGAACCAGTTGCGCCCGTGCGGATTCGCGGCCTTCACGCCCTCGATCGACGTGGTGCCGAGCGTCGACAGGGTGAACGGGATGCCGGCGGCCGCGGCCGCGCCGGCTCCGGCGATCTCGCCCTCGGTCTGCATGAGGCGGGTGAAACCGGTCGGAGCGATGCCGAACGGCAGCGCGGACGGACCGCCGAGAACCTCGACCGAGGTGTCGACGGTCGGTGCGGGCTTGAGGATGCCGGGGTGGAACTCCACGTCGCGGAAGGCCTGCCGGGCACGCGACAGCGACAGCTCGCCCTCGGCTGCGCCGTCGGTGTAGTCGAACGCGGCCTTGGGCGTACGGCGCTTGGCGATCGTGCGCAGATCGTCGATCGTCAGCGCCGCATCGAGGCGACGCTTCTTGCCGTTGAGCTCAGGCTTCTTGAATTTCATGAGCTCGAGCAGCTCAGCAGGATTGGGCAGCTGGCGCTGGACCATCATGTTCCTCTCGGTTGTTGCGGGAATTCGGGGGCGATCGTTCAGATCGCTCAGGAACGTGTTCTAGGGGACGTGTGGGCGGAGCCGAGGTGGCCAGCTCCGAGAGCCGCGGCGTAGTAGCCGGTGATGTGGTTGCGCACGAGGGCTCGCGCAGCGTCCGTTCCTCCGGCTTCGATCGCCGTGACGATCTCGCGGTGCTCTGACCGCAGATGCGCGACCATGCCCGGCCAGTCTTCGATGCGGGCAGACCCTTCCAGCACGTACGATTCGATCGACGTGCGCAGCCCCGCCATCATCGCGGCGATCACTGTGTTGCCCGATGCCTGTGCGAGCGCATAGTGCAACTCGGCGTCGAGGGCGAGGAACTCGACGGCGGTGAGCTGTTCATCGTCCATCGCGTTCAAAACGGCGTGCACACCGGTCAGGTCGCGGTCGGCGTCAGCCGCGAGGGCTGCAGCAACAGCATCCTCCAGCACGAGCCGTGTCTGCACGACGTCGGCCAGCGGGAAGCCTTGAGCCGCCACCTGCAGTCGCAGCAGCGCTGACATGCCGCCGGAGGGGGCGGCGATCACGATGGCACCGGACTGCGGTCCTGAGCCCGTCGCCGTGCGGATCAGCCCCATGACCTCGAGCACACGCAGCGCCTCGCGAACACTGGAGCGTCCGACGCCGAGGTCGGCAGCGAGGTCGCGCTCGGACGGCAGACGATCCCCCGGGCCCAGGGAGCCGTCGAGCAGGTCGTTCTCGATGCGTTCGAGCACGGTGCGCCACGCGCGCTGCGTCGCCGTGGGCGCTGCGGGCTGCGGCATCCGTCCTCCTGTGGTCTGACCACAGCGTATCGAGTGTGGTCAGACCACGCAAGCCTGTGCCCACGTCCCGCGGGAACATCCCGCAGTCGGCCAGGGCCTCAGCCCAGAACGCCGCCGGATTCCTCGAGGTAGCAGCCGCCGCACAGCGACTCGTAGGTGGTGACGAGCGCATCGCCCGCACCGTCGATCGCGACCTGGTCGCCGTCGAAGACGAAGCGTCCGCCGATGACGCGTCCGTTGAACACGGCCTTGCGTCCGCAGCGGCAGATGGTCTTCAGCTCCTCCAGAGCGTGTGCGATCGCGAGAAGACGCGCGGAACCGGGGAAAGCATGGGTGCGGAAGTCATTGCGGATGCCGTAGGCCATCACCGGGATGCCATCGATCACTGCGATGCGGAACAGATCGTCCACCTGCTCGGCGGTGAGGAACTGCGCCTCGTCGATCAGCAGGCACGCGACATCAGCCGGCTCGGTCGGCAGCAGCTCGTCGTCGCCCTCGTGCCGCACGCGCTCGCGCTCGCGGGCGAACAGCGCGCGCGCATCAGCATCCGGATCGATGAGGAAGTCGACCTCGCGCGTGACCCCGAGCCGGCTCTCGATCTGCGCGGCGCCCTTGGTGTCGATCGCCGGCTTCGCGAGCAGCACCCGCTGCCCGCGCTCCTCATAGTTGTAGGCCGCCTGCAGCAGCGAAGTCGACTTACCGGAATTCATCGCGCCGTAGCGGAAATACAGCTTCGCCACGGTGCGCCCGTCAGGCCGTGAGTGAGAGGACGGATGCCGTCTCGGCCATCGACTGCGCGGCAGCATCCGCATCGTCGTTGAGCGTCTCGCCCATGGTCGGGATCAGCTCGCGCAGCGCGGGCTCCCACCCGGCATACTGCTCTGGGAAGCAGCGCTTGAGCAGACCGAGCATGATCGGCACGGCGGTGGATGCACCGGGCGAGGCACCCAGGAGCCCGGCGATCGTGCCATCGGCGGAGGCGATGACCTCGGTGCCGAACTGCAGGATTCCGCCCTTCTCCGCATCCTTCTTCATCACCTGGGCGCGCTGGCCGGCCTGGATCAGCGTCCAGTCCTCGTCCTTCGCGGTCGGCACGAAAGTGCGCAGACTGTCGACCTTCTTGCCGTGGGTCTTCACCAGCTCGCTGACGAGGTACGTGATCAGGTCGGGATTGGCGAACGCGACGCGCAGCATCGGCCAGAGGTTGTGCGGGCGCACCTGCCCGACGATGTCGAACATCGACCCGTTCTTGAGGAACTTGGGGCTGAACGTCGCGAACGGACCGAACAGCAGTGAGGTCTCACCGTCGACGACGCGCGCATCGAGGTGCGGAACCGACATCGGCGGTGCGCCGACGGATGCCTGCGAGTAGACCTTCGCGTTGTGCTGCGCGACCACAGCGGGGTTGCTCGTCTTGAGGAACTGCCCGCCGATCGGGAAGACGCCGTAGCCCTTGATCTCGGGAATGCCCGAGCGCTGGAGCAGCTTGAGCGCCCAGCCGCCGGCGCCGACGAAGACGAAGCGCGCCTTGACCTGGCCGGGGGTGCGACCGATGCTGTGGCGGTACTTGACCAGCCAGGTGCCGTCCTTCTGGCGCTTGAGGCTCTTCACGTCGTGCCCGGTGCGGACCTCGACTCCCGAATCGGCCAGATGGTCAAAGAGCTGGTGGGTGAGCGAACCGAAATCGACGTCGGTGCCGGAGGGGACGCGAGTCGCGGCGAACGGCTCGCCCTTGCGGCGCTTCTGCATGAGCAGCGGCGCCCACTTGTTGATCACGCGCGAGTCTTCGCTGTACTCGATGCCGGCGAACAGCGGCTGCTTCTTGAGCACCTCGTACCGGGCCTTGAGGAACGCGACGTCCTTCTCACCGCGAACGAAGGTCATGTGCGGCGTGGAGTTGATGAAGCTCTTCGGCTCGCCCAGCACTCCCCGGTCGGTGAATGTCGACCAGAACTGGCGGCTCTGCTGGAACTGCTCGTTGATCGAGACGGCCTTCGCCGGGTCGAGCGTGCCGTCGGATGCCATCGGCATGTAGTTCAGCTCGCAGAGCGCGGCGTGGCCGGTGCCCGCGTTGTTCCACGGGCTCGAGCTCTCCTGGCCGAGATCACTGAGTCGCTCGTAGGCGACGATCTTCCAGTCCGGCTGCAGCTCATGCAGCAGAGTACCCAGTGTGGCGGACATGATGCCCCCACCGATCAGCACGACATCGACGGTTTCAGTCACCCGACAAGTCTAACGGCGTGCGGCACATGCCCCTCACACGCGTCTATTTGGCGCAAAGTCTCGCTATTCCGGTGGAATTACGTGACTTTGCGCCAAATAGACGGGCGATGGTCAGACGACCGGGGCGAGGCGGCGAGTGAGCTCCTCGGCGATCTGCACCGCGTTCAGCGCGGCGCCCTTGCGCAGGTTGTCGTTGGTGATGAACAGCACGAGACCCTTGCCCTCGGGCGCGGACTGATCGGCGCGGATGCGACCGACGAAACTCGGGTCCTTGCCCGCTGCCTGCAGCGGAGTGGGAACCTCATCGACGACGACGCCCGGGGCTGCTGCCAGCACTTCACGCGCGCGGTCGGGGGTGATGTCTTCGGCGAACTCGGCGTTGATCGACAGCGAGTGCCCCGTGAAGACGGGCACGCGCACGCAGGTGCCGGCGACGCGCAGGTCGGGCAGACCGAGGATCTTGCGGCTCTCGTTGCGGAGCTTCTTCTCTTCGTCGGTCTCGTTGTCGCCGTCGTCGACGACAGACCCGGCCAGCGGGATGACGTCGAAGGCGATCGGGGCGACGTAGTTGTCCGGAGCCGGGAAGTCGATCGCCGATCCGTCGTGCACCAGGCGCAGCGTGTCGCCCTGGGCGATCACGCTCTCGACCTGGCCGAGCAGTTCCTGCGCCCCGGAGAGTCCCGAGCCAGAGACGGCCTGGTAGGTGCTCACGATGAGCCGCTCGAGTCCGGCCTCGGCGTGCAGCGCCTTCAGTACCGGCATCGCAGCCATGGTGGTGCAGTTCGGATTGGCGATGATGCCCTTGGGGCGCTCGTCCATGGCATCCGGGTTGACTTCGCTGACCACGAGCGGGACCTCGGGGTCCATCCGCCATGCACTCGAGTTGTCGACGACGACGGCCCCCGCCGCGGCGAACTTCTCGGCGTAGGCGCGGCTTGCGGTCCCGCCCGCGGAGAAGAGCGCAATGTCGATGCCGGTGGGGTCCGCCTGCTCGACGTCTTCGACGATCACCGTCTTGCCGCCGAATTCGATGGCCTTGCCCGCCGATCGCGACGACGAGAACAGTCGCAGTTCGCGGATCGGGAACGCGCGCTCGATGAGAATCTCGCGCATCACGGTGCCGACCTGGCCGGTCGCGCCGACGATGGCGATGGAGAATCCGGAATCAGAGATACGAGTCATGAAGAAAGTCCTTGGCGTCAAAAGCGATGCGCCAGGCTCAGCATCAGGATGCGGATGCCGCGCCTGGCGCCGATGTCAGGGTTGCGGCGAGTCTACCCGCTTGGTCACGGCGTGCGGCGCGTGCGTCTCGCGGGATCCTGCCGCGGATCCCTGAACTCCCACCCAGGGTCCCGGCCTCCCGCCACGGTCCCGAACTCCCGCCGAGAAACCACTTCCTGCACGAGAAATCACGCCGCACGTGGTGTGGAGTCTCATGACTTAGTGGACGGTTCAGTCTCAGGACTTAGTGGACTGTTCGCGTGGGGTGGTGTGTGGTCGATTTGGCGGGTGAGGCTCATCTCGGCTTTGCTCGCGGGCCAGGGCGTGGTGGTGATCAGCTCGCCGGCTGAGTCGAATAGGTCGAGAGTGTCGTCGTTGCGCAGGATCGTGATGCGTTGCCCGTGCCAGGCCTTCCCGAGGATGAACACATGAAGCAGATACCGGACGCGGCCTCCTCCGCTCGCCGTGCGTTGCTGGATGATCGCGTTGTATCGTTCCTGTCTCGCGACCGGGCGTGAGGCGGGCCGTGACGCGTTCGGTGGCGTGATCGGGTCACCCGGCGGGGCGATCTTTGGGAGCGTGTCGTAAAGGTCAGCGGGCGCGGTCCGTGGTGGCAGGGACTGGTGGGAGCGGTGGTGATTGAACCAGTCCCGATACTCGTCCAGAATCTGTTGCAACTGCTCGATCGTTGCCGGTCGGCGCGCGTCGATGAAGTTCAGTAGCGTCTGATGGGCGCGTTCAACTTTCCCCTGCGATTGTGGATGGCGAGGTCGGCCGGAGATCATCTTCACGCCCAGATCAGACAAGAACGCGTCTAACGCGCTCGTCTTGTTCGCGCGGCGTTGATTGAATGCGGTCCCGTTGTCCGTGTGCACCACCACGGGACGCCCATAACCGGCAATCGCCTGCTGGAACGCCTGGACAACGACGAGGGAGTTCTCCGCAGGGCCGGGGTGCAGGGCAATGCTGTAGCGGGTGCAGTCATCAAGGATCTCGACGACCACCACGATCTCTCCCGTCGTGAGCGCGACCTCGAGCCCATCTGACTGCCACCGTTGGTTCGGGAACTCAGAACGGATCCGCGTGTGCGATCGTTTCGGACGCTTGTGTTTGTTCCGTTTGACGAGGTGCACGCGGTCCAGGATTCGCGCGATCGTGGACCGTGATGGTAACGGACTGAACCCGGACCGCTCCAACACGTCCAGGATCGAACGAGGCCCGGAGTCCTTGCCCTGCCTGACGAGCTCGCGCCGTGTCGCGATCACGACCGCGACAACGACCTCCGGCATCACGGTCGGGCTGTGATGCGGGCGCGTGCTGCGCTTGACCAACCCTGCTGGGCCCTCGGCCACCGCTCTGGCACGAACAGCGTGGAACCACGACGTCGAGACACCATGACGTGCGCAGAACTCTTGGATCGCTCCCCGCGGCGCATCCTCACGCCACTCGATCACCTGGTTACGGACACGATCCGGAATACGAGACATAGCCAGATGGTCCACGAAGTCCTGAGACTCCAGAAACATCCACTATGTCCTGAGACAGCATCGTCCACTATCTCCTGAGACAGCACACCACTTCACACGTGGTTTTTCGAGCGGGAAGTGGTTTCTCGATGGAGAAGTGGATGCTGGTCAGCGGCCGGTGCCAGCGTGCACGATGGCTTCGATCTCGCTGTCGAGCCCGTAAGCGGCGTGCACCGAACGCGCAGCATCGGCGAGGTCGGTGCCGCGCAGCACCACCGAGATGCGGATCTCCGAGGTCGAGATCATCTCGATGTTGATGCCGCTGGCGCTGAGCGCCTGGAAAAGGATCGAAGAAACACCGGAGTGCGTGCGCATGCCAGCGCCCACGACCGACAGCTTGCCGATCTGGTCGTCGTGCAGCAGGTTCTCGAAGCCGACCTCGGTCTGCTCGGCCGCGAGCGCCTTGAGGGTCGTCGACGCATCGGCCTTCGGCACCGTGAAAGAGATGTCCGTGCGGCCGGTGGTCGCGGCCGATACGTTCTGCACGATCATGTCGACGTTCGCGCCCGCCTTGGAGACGATCTTGAAGATCTCGGCAGCCTTGCCAGGCACGTCCGGAACGCCGGCGACCGTGATCTTGGCCTGAGTGACGTCTGTGGCGACTCCGGCGACGATTGGCTCTTCCATGACTGCTCCCTCGGATTCGCGCGGGTTCTTCATGCCCGTGCCCAGAACGTAGGTGCCTTCGCTCGACGAGAACGTGGAGCGGGCGTGGATGATCACGCCATGACGGCGTGCATACTCGACGGCGCGGATGTAGAGCACTTTCGCGCCGTTGGCTGCGAGTTCGAGCATCTCCTCGCTCGAGATGTGGTCGAGCTTCTGCGCACGGGGGATGACACGCGGGTCTGCCGTGTAGATGCCGTCGACGTCGCTGTAGATCTCGCAGACATCGGCCTTCAGCGCCGCCGCCAGTGCAACAGCGGTCGTGTCGGATCCGCCGCGACCGAGTGTGGTGATGTCGCGGGTGTCGCGGTTGAAGCCCTGGAACCCCGCGACGATGACGATCGCCCCTTCATCGAGGGCCTCGCGCAGACGAATCGGCGTGACGTCGACGATGCGTGCTTTTCCGTGGTGCGAGTCGGTGATCATTCCGGCCTGACTGCCGGTGAACGAGCGGGCTTCGAATCCCATCGAATGGATGGTCATCGCCAGCAATGCCATCGAGATGCGCTCTCCGCTGGAGAGCAGCATGTCGAGTTCTCGTGGAGCAGGAAGCGGCGCCACCTCGTGGGCGAGCTCCAACAACTCGTCGGTCGTATCGCCCATGGCGCTCACGGCGACGACCACATCGTGACCAGCACGACGAGTGTCGACGATGCGCTTGGCGACGCGTTTGATGCTCTCTGCGTCGGCGACGGATGAGCCGCCGTACTTCTGCACGATCAGGGCCACGTTCACTCCCGGGGACTGCGGGCGGTTTCACCCACGCACAGTCTACGGATCGCGATCATGCCTTCCTGTGCATGTGTCGAATCGGGCACACGGTGCGGGCCAGGCGTGTCGAATGACGCTCCGAACGGTGCCTCGAACGAAGGATGATTGCAGTTCTGAAGGAGAATCCTGGCCGGATAGTCCTTCAGAATTGCCGACGTCCTTCAGTGTTGAGGGCGGGGCCGGGCAGGGCAGGGCCGGGCAGGGCGGGGCCGGGCGGCCAGACGTGCGGGGCGGATGCCGCGGACTGCCGCGGACTGCCGACTGCCCACTGCCGGTTACAGCGGCGGGGCAGCTTCGGATGCTCGCGGGCGCAGGCGCCCGCCGGTGGCGGCGAACCAGCATCCGACGAGGACGATCGGCATTCCGATCAGCAGCCCGGGAGTGATGGGTTCGGACAGCAGCGCAGCACCCAGCACGATGGCGACGATGGGATTGACGTAGGTGAACAGCGGAGCACGCACCGGCCCTACCTCACGGATGAGAGCGAAGAACGCCACGAATGCGATTGCGGTGCAGACGATGCCGAGCAGCAGCAGTGAGACGGTGGAGCGCACCGTCGGCACCTCGTGCTGGGTGAGCAGTGCGACCGGAAGGTATCCCAGCCCGATGGCGAACAGCGCCAGCGTGATCGTGCCGATCGATGGCACGTCGTTGAGCTTGTGCGCGATGATGAACGGCGCAATCGCATAGAGCAGTGCTGTCAGCAGGATCTCGCCGATGGCGAAGGCGCTGTCGGGGCCGTGCGGAAACAGCCCCGGTCCGGCGACGACGACGGTGACCCCGGCGAACCCGAGCAGCAGTCCGCCCAGACGCACCGGTGCGAGCACCGTGCGGTCGCCACGGAAGAGCGCGATGAGCACCGCGAACAGCGGCACGGTCGCGACGAGCAGTCCGGTCAGACCGGAGGGCAGCTGCGTCTCTGCGTGGCTGAGCAGCAGAAACGGCCCGGCCATCTCGACGAGGCCGAAGGCGAGCACCCAGGGCCAGCACTTCCACGCGGCCTTCAGCGCTCCGGCGCGGATCGCGAAGGGCAGCAGCACGAGCCCGCCGAGCAGAGTGCGCGCCGAGACGACGGCAGGCGGTGAGAACGAGTCGACCGCTTCTTTGATGAACAGGTAGGTGATGCCCCACACGAGCGCCATGATGGCGAACAGGATCCAGCCACGCTTCGTGAACCCTGCGTACTGCGTGTTCACAGCCGTCGGCGACCTTCGAAGGCACGACCTAGAGTGACCTCGTCGGCGTACTCCAGGTCGCCCCCGACGGGCAGACCGGATGCCAGCCGCGAGACCGTGATCTCCATGCTGGTGAGCAGTCGGCTGAGGTAGCTGGCGGTTGCTTCGCCCTCGAGGTTGGGGTTCGTCGCGAGAATGACCTCTTGCACTGTGCCATCGGCGAGACGCGTCATCAGCTGAGCTACGCGCAGATCGTCTGGTCCGACGCCCGCGATGGGGCTGATCGCTCCGCCGAGCACGTGGTAAAGACCGCGGAATTCTCGGGTGCGCTCGATGGCGGCGACGTCTTTGGCGTCTTCGACGACGCAGATCAGCTCGGGGTTGCGCCGCGGATCGCGACAGATCGCGCAGCGGTCTTGCTCGGACACGTTGCCGCAGATCTCACAGAACTTCACCCGCTCGCGGATCTCGGTAAGAAGCACAGCGAGTCGGGCGACGTCGAACGAGGGCGTCTGCAGAATGTGGAACGCGATGCGCTGCGCTGACTTGGGCCCGATGCCGGGAAGACGACCGAACTCATCGATCAGCTCTTGAACGATGCCGTCGTACATCAGTTGAACCTCGTCGCGGGCTCGTAGGGCTCTTCACGAAGAAACTTCGCGCCGAGCACCTGGCGGATCACTGCCTCGCCGCGGCGTTCAACGCCGTCTGGCGCTGGGCTGCGTGTGACGGCTGGGGATTCCGGGCGAGCGGCGTTTCCGTCGGAATCCGAACTGCTGCGGTTGGATGCCGGAATGCTGGGCGCAGAAGATGTCGGTGCGGACGGGGCCGCGACCGGCGCCGCGGATGGCGGCACGGGTGATGCAGGCCGCGGAGCCGAGACACGAGCGGCCTGCGGTTCGTCGTACATCGGGTCGTACGGCGGCTCGTCATCGAACGGCGGGTACTCGTCGTCGGGCTGCATGGGCGAGTCGACCCGGCCGTCGACGGGAGGTTGTGGTGCCGAAGCCGCGGCTTCGACCTCAGCCGGCTCGTCATCGACGGGAAACTGCGGGGCTGCGGCAAGCGACTGCGCAACAGGCTGCTCGATGGGCGCCGCAGTCGGAATAGGTGCGACCGCCCACTCGGTCACTGCCGCGGATGCCGCACGGGAGGCGGGAGCGGATGCCGGGCCTGAGCCTGTTCCCGAGGGCTTTCGCTGCTGCGACTCTGGTCCGGCCGACTTCGTGGGTGCGGGCCCTTCGGTCGAAGCCGGGCTGCTCATTGGGTTGGCCCAGCCGGCAGCAGGCGCGTCGTCGCCACGGGGAGTCACACGCGACGGTGCAGAACCGGTGGGAGCCGGGCCGGACGGCGGCTTCGCTCCTCCCCCGCCGCCACTCGGAGGAAGGGGAGCCGGACGGTACTTGACCGTGACACTCAGCTCTTGCTCGATAGCCGTTCGGAGGTGATCCGACGGACCTTCTCCGGGAGTTGTGCCCTTGAACTGCGCGACGTCGTCCGGGCGCGCGAACCCAAGGGTCAGCACCTCGGTCTCGGCGTCGTACGCCAGCGGCTGCACTGTTGTCACCATCAGCCACGATGCCCGGTTGATCGCATCGAGTCGAGTCAGCACCGCCGGCCACGCGGCCGTGATCGCCGCAAAATCGACCGGACCAGCGGATGTGGATGGCGTGGCGGATCCTGCTGCCGGTACGGATGCGGGTTCACCAGTCGGCGCAGCCTTCGGTGCGCCTGCAACCGCGGGAGCGGATGCTCCTGCGGGCGCGGATGCCGTCTGCTCCGGTGCATCCGATGCAGGAGCCACAGCAGCGGATGGCGTTTCCGTCGGTATCGCCGCGGCCGGCGCGGCCGCTGCAGGAGCCGATGAAGCCACCGTCGGCCGGGCCGACGCTGGTGACGGTTCGGATGCCGCTGGAGCAGGCGCAGGGGCCGTCGCTGGAGCAGGCGCAGGGGCCGTCGCGGGAGCAGAGGCCGCAGGAGCCGAGTTCCGTGCGGGAGCCGAGTTCCGTGCGGGTGCCGCCGCACCCGCCACCGGCGCGCCCGCAGGCACCGACGCGCCAGCGACTGCCGGCGCACCCGCCAGCACCCGTGCGACCATCAGCTCCAGGTGCAGCCGCGGCGATGTCGCGCCGGTCATGTCATCAAGCGCGCGGCTCACGAGATCAGCAGTCCGGGAAAGGCGTGCGCCGCCGAAGCCGGCCGCCTGCGCCAGCATCCGCTGCATCTCATCAGCCGGAACGCCCCGCAGCACCGCCGATGCCCCGTCGCCGACCGCATCGATGACGATCAGGTCGCGCAGGCGCTCCAGCAGATCGTCGACGAAACGACGCGGATCCTGCCCGGTCTGCACCACGCGGTCGACGGCCGGAAAAGCCGCCGCCGCATCGCCGGCGGCGAGCGCATCGACGATCTCATCGAGCAGCGCCGCGTGGGTGTAGCCCAGCAGTGAGACCGCACGCTCATAAGAGACGGTCTGCGCATCTGAACCGACCCCCGGGTCGGAGCCCGCGATCAGCTGGTCGAGGAGCGACAACGTGTCACGGGGAGAGCCGCCGCCCGCGCGGACGACCAGAGCCAGCACGCCCTGCTCGACCTTCACGCCCTCTTCGGCGCACAGCTTCTCGACGTATTCGAGCATGGCCGCAGGTGGCACCAGACGGAACGGATAGTGGTGCGTGCGCGAGCGGATCGTGCCGAGCACCTTCTCGGGTTCGGTGGTGGCGAAGATGAACTTCACATGCGCGGGTGGTTCTTCCACCAGCTTCAGCAGGGCGTTGAACCCCTGCGGCGTGACCATGTGCGCCTCATCGAGGATGAAGATCTTGAATCGGTCCCGGCTCGGCGCGAAGGTGGCGCGCTCGCGCAGATCGCGCGCATCGTCGACGCCGTTGTGGCTGGCCGCGTCGATCTCGACCACATCCAGCGAGCCCCCGCCGGAGCGCGAGAGCTCCACGCAACTGGGGCACACCCCGCACGGAGTGTCGGTCGGACCCTCCGCGCAGTTCAAGCACCGCGCAAGAATGCGTGCTGACGTGGTCTTTCCGCAGCCGCGAGGTCCGGAGAAGAGGTAAGCGTGCCCGACGCGGTCTCCGCGCAGCGCGGTCATGAGCGGGTCGGTCACCTGGGACTGCCCGATCATCTCCGCGAAGGTCTCGGGCCGGTACCGGCGATAGAGGGCTGTCGTCACCCGTCCAGCCTACGGCGTGCCGCCGACACTGCGGTCAGCCCGGTGCCCGCTCATCACGAGAACACGTCCAGCGCCTCGCCGATTCCGCCGATGATGTTGCCCGACGTATCGACCAGGTCACCGACCGCCGACGCGATCTCGGCTACGCCCCCGACGATCTCGATCACCTCGAGAACGGCCACCGTGGCATCGACCGCATCGATGAGTGAACCCACCTGCACCGATTCGGCCTTGAGCACCTCTACCCACGACTTCTCCAGACCGAACAGCACCGCGTAGGGCAGCAGCCGCTCGTTCAGCAGGTAGCGCTGCAAGTGCAGTTCCCGCGCATCGGCCGACACGTCCGAGCGCAGCAGCGCGCCCTCCGTCGACTGCACGAAATTCAGCGAATCCGTCTCGGCCAGCGCGATATATTCCCGCATGCCGGCCAGGTGCGCGCGCAGCGGCTGTGCTGCCGCGCGGAAACGGCGCCAGGGATGCGGCACGGTGCTGACTCCGGCGATCACGATGAGCATCGCGAGAAACGCTGCACAAAAAGCCAGCGCGTCGCCGCGCCCGTCGTCGACGCTGAGCGCGACGATGAACATCAAGAAGGTCACGGCAATGCCGATCCCGCCGAAGACTCTGAGCAGAACAACGGGCCACACGGCCCTCCCCTGCACGATCAGGCCAGCATCCGCCAGCGTCTTCTCCGCATCGGCGAAGACCTCGCGCAGCGTGCGGCGCTGCTGACGCCCGTCGGACGAGAACCGGCGCACGGCTCCCGGTGCACGCCCCGCGGGGAACAGCGCCTCCAGCACCCCGGCCTCAGCCGCGGTGAACACAGCGCCATCAGCCACCTCGATTCCGATGCGGGCCTTGCTCACGCCCTCCCCTTGACCTGTCGCCTCACCCACGAGCAGATTGATCTTGCGCCGAATCGCAAGGTCGATCAGCACCGCGGTGGGCGCCTTGCCGTCGGCATCCAGCAGCAGGGCATCGTCAACCACGGTCGCTCCGTCAGCCGCGGCGAACCGCGGCCCCGGCGACGACACTTTCTGCGCAGGGCGCACCCGCGCGAGAACCGCCAGCGTGAGAACCGCCAGGGCGGGAAGAAGCCCCAGCACGATCATCACCGTCAGCATGAGAGCGAGTCAGTCCTCGTAGCTTCCGATGATGGGGAAGGTCGTCGTGGTCACGGGTACCGTCGGCGACATCAGCGTGCCGTCTTCACGGCGGGCATCCTCGAACTGACGCAGCGTCGGGCGGCCACGCCGCAGCGGCCCCTGATCAGCGAGCACGATGACCGCAGGCTCGCCGGTCGCCGCACGATGCGCGTTTCCACGCACGGTGAACTCGACCGGCTCGCCGGTCATCACCTCGACGCGCATCGCATCAAGCGTGAGAGTGATGTACAACTCCGACCCCTGCCACTGCAGCGGGTAGGCGAGCTCGGGCCAGTCCGCCGGCAGCCGCGGATCGAAGCTCAGCTCGCCCAGGTGGTCGCGCATGCCGCCGAAGCCGCTCACCAGAGTCGTCCACACCCCGCCCGCGGATGCCACGTGCACACCGTCGGACGCGTTGTGGTGCAGGTCGCCGAGGTCGACGAACAGCGCCTGCCGGAAGTACTTCTGCGCAAGATCCTGATAGCCGACTTCTGCCGCCATGATCGACTGCACGACCGCAGACAGCGTCGAATCTCCTGTGGTCAGCGGGTCATAATAGTCGAAGTCTGCAAGCTTCTCCTCGGCTGTGAAGTGGTTGCCCTGCAGGAACAGCGCCAGCACGACATCGGCCTGCTTGAGCACCTGGAACCGGTAGATCACCAGCGGGTGATAGTGCAATAGCAGCGGATGCTTGTCAGCCGGGGTGTCCTCAAGATCCCAGACCTCGCGCTCGAGGAAGAACGCGTCCTGCGGGTGGATGCCGAGCGCGTCGCTGTAGGGGATGTGGATCGCCTCGGCGGCGCGCTCCCACGCCTCGCGCTCACCGGCATCCAGTCCGGTCCGCTCGACGAGAGCCCGATACGCATCGGGTTCGGTCTCGGCCATCTCGCCCACGATGCGTGCGGCGAAGCGAAGGTTGAAGCGCGCCATCACGTTCGTGAACAGGTTGTCGTTGACAACTGTCGTGTACTCGTCCGGTCCGGTGACGCCGTGGATGTGGAACGCGCTCGTGCCGTTCGTCCCGCGCCAGAAGCCCAGCGTGGCCCACAGGCGCGCCGTCTCGACGGCGATATCGGCGCCGCCGCGGTGCAGGAAGTCCACATCGCCGGTCGCCCGCACATACTTGCCGAGCGCGAAGCTGACGTCGGCGTTGATGTGGAACTGCGCGGTGCCCGCGGCGTAGTACGCGGATGCCTCTTCGCCGTTGATCGTGCGCCAGGGGAACAGCGCCCCGGCCTCGTTCAGCTGCGCCGCGCGACGGCGGGCCGCAGGCAGCATGAGCACTCGGGCGCGCAGCGCGTTCTTCGCCCACAACGGTGTCGTGTAGGTGAGGAACGGCAGCACGTAGATCTCGGTGTCCCAGAAGTAGTGTCCGCTGTAGCCGGATCCGGTCAATCCCTTGGCCGGCACGCCGGTGCCATCGGCACGCGCTGCCGCCTGTGCGAGCTGGAGCAGGCACCAGCGAGTCGCCTGCTGCAGTTCGTCCTGCTCGGCGATGCGCACATCCGACCGCTTCCAGAACGCCGTCAGCCACTTCGACTGCGCCTCGAACAGGGCATCCACACCCTCGACGCCCACGCGATCCAGCGAGCGACGGCAGCGGTCGACCAGCTCGCGCGGCGGCACGCCCCGCGAGCTGTGATAGCTGACGATCTTGCTGATGCGGATCGGCACCCCGGCCTTCGCCTGCACCCGGAAGACGTTCTTCGCGATGTCGGGCTCGACGAGCGATCGCGCGCTGTAGTCGTTCTCGGTCTCGATGATGTGGTCGGCGACGACGGCGACCGTCATGCCCGAGTCGGTGACCCGGTACGACAGTGCGGCGCGCAGGTCGTCGTGCCAGTACTCCACTGGCTCCAGCACCCGCGCGGTGATCTTCTCCGCCTTGCGCGGGTCGAAGCCGCCCTTGGCCGACTTCTTCGCCCTGCCCTCCGTTTTCGAGGCCATCGGGTCGCCCGCGTAGATGCCGGCACCATCCTGGCGATTCAGCAACTGGCTGTCGATCGTGACCGGAGCATCCGAATTCTCGACCGTCACCTCGAGGCGCAGCACCGCGAGGTGGCGCTCGTCGAAGCTCACGATGCGCTCATCGCACATCCGCACACGCTTGCCCGAGGGCGTCAGCCACACCACCGTGCGCTCCAGCACGCCGGTGCGCATGTCCAGCACGCGCGAGTACTCGAGAATCTCGGTCTCGTCGAACGACAGCGGCTCGTCATCGACGTAGACGCGCATCACCTTGGCATCCGGCGCGTTCACGATCGTCTGACCGACCTCGGCGAAGCCGTACGCCTGCTCGGCGTGACGGATCGGCCAGGTCTCATGCAATCCGTTGATGAAGGTGCCGTGCTCGTGTGCTCCGCGGCCCTCGATATGGTTTCCGCGCAGCCCCAGATAGCCGTTTCCGACCGAGAAGATGGTCTCCGAGACACCGTCTTCCTCGTAGCGGGTCTCGATGAGCCGCCAGGGGTCGACGGGGTAGCGTTCGCGATCGATCATGGTTCTCCGGTGCCGGGTTTTTCAGCGGGTGGTTTCGCCCGGAAGCAAATGGGCAAGATCATCGACGATACACGTTGCGCCGGCGGCGCGAAGCGCGGCCTCTCCGGCACCTCGATCGACGCCGACGACGGTGCCGTAGCCGGCTGCTGCCGCCGAGGCGACGCCGGCGACAGCATCCTCCACCGCGATCGCGTCAGCGGGGGCGACTCCCAGCATCCGCGCACCCTCGAGGAACATGTCGGGGGCGGGTTTCGATGACAGCTGATCGCGTTCGGCGACGACGCCGTCGACGACGATCCGGAAAAAATCGCGGATCCCGGCGCTCCCCAGCACCTCCTCGGCGTTCTTCGAGCTCGACACGACGCCCATCGGCACGGATGCCGCGCTCAGGCTCTCCAGCAGCGCGAGCGAACCAGGATACGGGGCGATGCCATCGCTGCGAAGCGACACCGCGAAAGCCTGGTTCTTGCGGTTGCCGACACCGCAGACCGTCTCTGCCTCTGGCGCGTCATCGACGTGCCCCCAGGGGATCTCGACGTTGCGGCTGCGCAGCAGACTCGCGACGCCGTCGTAGCGCTTCTTGCCGTCGACGTAGGCATAGTAGTCAGCATCCGTGTAGGCGGGCTCGATGCCCCAGCGTTCGAAGACCTCGTCGAACACGCGCTGCCAGGCGTGCATGTGCACCTCGGCCGTCGGCGTGAGCACGCCGTCGAGGTCGAACAGCACGCCGGGTGCGCTGTGCAGATCGGGAAGATGAGGGGTGGACACGTAACCTCCTGAGTCGAGCGTGCACGATCCAGCGTAGTGAACTCCGGCGCAGGTTCCGAGGGTCGGATGCTCAGATCGCGCTGAGCGTCTGCCGCGCGATCTCGAGTTCCTCGTCGGTGGGCACGACGAGCACGTCGACGGCCGAATCGTCGGTGGAGATGCGTCGGATGCTGGAGCTCCGCTCGGCATTGCGCTGCAGGTCGATCTGCACGCCGAGGAATCCGAGCGTGGCAACGGCATCCGCGCGCACATCAGCGGCGTTCTCGCCGACGCCCGCGGTGAAGGAGAACACATCCACTCCCCCGAGCTGCGCGATGTAGGCACCGGCGTAGGCGCGCAGCCGATGGATGTAGACGTCGTAGGCGAGAGTCGCCGCGGAGTCTCCTTCTGCGCGGCCCGCAAGAATGTCGCGCATGTCACCACGGCCCGCGAGACCGAGCAGACCGCTGCGCTTGTTGAGCAGGTCGTCCAGGCCGTGAGCGTCGAGGTCGGTGCGGCGCTCGAGGTGGATGAGGATCGCCGGATCGAGGTCGCCGGAGCGGGTGCCCATCACCAGCCCCTCCAGCGGCGTGAAGCCCATCGACGTCTCGACGGACCGCCCGCCGTCGACGGCGGTGACCGAGGCGCCGTTGCCGAGGTGGAAGACCAGCTGGCGCAGTTCGCTGGTCGGCCGGCCGAGGAATGCCGCGGCGGCTTCGGACACGTATTTGTGGCTGGTGCCGTGGAACCCGTAACGGCGGATGCGGTGCTCGCGCGCCGTATCCGCATCGATCGCGTACGTGTAGGCCGCTGGCGGCAGACTCTGGTGGAAAGCGGTGTCGAAGACGGCCACGTGGGGCATGTCTGGGAAGGCGGCTTTCGCGGCGCGGATGCCGGCCAGGTTGGCCGGATTGTGCAGCGGCGCGAGCACGATCAGATCTTCGATGTTGATCTCGACGAGCGACGTGATCACGGTCGGCTCATAGAAGCGCGCGCCGCCGTGCACGACGCGGTGGCCGACCGCGACCGGCGGATGCTCATCGAGCGAGGGGCCATGATCGGCGAACTGCTGCAGCATGACCGCGAACGCCTCGTCGTGATCGGCGATGGGGCGCTCATCCGAATGCCGCACCTGCAGCACGGTCGGCGTCGGTTCGCCGGGCACGGCCACCGTGTGCACTGTGTGCCCGACCGTGCCGGTCGCCTGTCCGATGCGCTCGATGAGACCACTGGCGAGCTCGACCTCATTCGCCACGTCGAGCAGGCTGTACTTCAGCGACGACGACCCGCTGTTGATCACCAGAACGGCACTCATGCGCCCTTCCTCCTCCGCTCGCACCCGTCTATGTGGCGCAAAGTATCGAAATTCAGCCCCGCAAAGCAGACTTTGCGCCATATAGACGGGTGGGGAGGGAAGATGCTCATGCGGTGCCGCCCTGCGCCTGGATCGCCGTGATGGCGACCGTGTTGACGATGTCTTCGACCAGCGCACCGCGGCTGAGGTCGTTGATGGGCTTGTTCAGCCCCTGCAGCACCGGACCGATCGCGACCGCGCCGGCTGAGCGCTGCACGGCCTTATACGTGTTGTTGCCGGTATTGAGGTCGGGGAAGACGAAGACCGTCGCGCGCCCGGCGACAGTCGAATCGGGCAGCTTCGCCTTCGCCACGGCGGCATCGGCTGCCGCGTCGTACTGGATGGGGCCCTCGAGGGGAAGCCCCGGTTCGCGCGAGCGCACCAGGGCCGTCGCCTCGCGCACCTTGTCGACGTCGGCGCCCGTGCCCGACTCCCCCGTCGAATACGACAGCATGGCCACGCGCGGGTCGATGCCGAACTGGCGGGCGGTGGCGGCGGAGGAGATGGCGATGTCGGCGAGTTGGATGCTGCTGGGATCGGGGATCACCGCGCAGTCGCCGTACACGAGCACGCGGTCGGCGAGCGCCATCAGGAACACGCTCGAGACGACCTCCACGCCTGGCTTGGTCTTGATGATCTCGAACGATGGCCGGATCGTGTGCGCAGTAGTGTGCGCGGCTCCCGACACCATCCCGTCGGCGAGACCGAGATGCACCATCATCGTGCCGAAGTACGACACGTCGGTGACCGTGTCGGCCGCCTGCTGCACGGTGATGCCCTTGTGTGCCCGAAGGCGCGCATATTCGGCGGCGAAGCGCTCGACGAGAGCGGGGTCGCTCGTGCTGATGATCTGCGCGTCGGCGATCTCCAGTCCGAGTGATGCCGCTCGGGCGCGGATCTCGGTCTCGTCGCCGAGGATCGTGAGATCGGCGACGCCGCGGGCGAGCAGGATGGATGCTGCGCGCAGGATGCGGTCATCGCCGCCCTCGGGAAGCACGATGCGCTTGCGCTGCTGGCGCGCCCGCTCGACGAGCCCGTATTCGAACATGAGCGGGGTGATCACGGTCGACTGCGCCAGGCCCATCTCGATGGTGAGCTCAGCGATATCGACGTGCTTCTGGAAGAGCGCGAGCGCACTCTGGTACCGCGGGCCGGATTCGATGCTCACTCGTCCGCGGGTGTTCATGATGCGCACGGCGGTGTCGTAGGTGCCGAGGTCGGTGGCGATGATCGGGATGCCGAGTTCGAAGCCGTCGATGAGCTGCAGGATCGGGTCTGGCAGTTCGAAGGGTCCGTTCAGCACGATGCCGGCGAGGTCGGGGAAAGTGCCGGATGCTGCGGCGAGCAAGGTCGCCAGCAGTGTCTCGGTGCGATCGGCGGCGATGACGACGACAGCGCTCTCGGTGAGGCGCGGCAGCACGTTCACCATCGACATGCCGGCGATGACGATGCTGTAGGCCTCGCGGTCGAGCAGCTCTTCGCCGCCTCGCACGAGCCTTCCATCGACTGCCTTGCGGATGCCGCGCATCGACGGCGCCACCAGCGAGCGGTCTTCGGGGATCGCCCAGACCGGGGTGCGCCCGTCTTCGACGCGTTCGACGATCTCGGCGAGCGCATCGGGTTCGGCACGGTTGACGATCACGGCGAACAGCCCGGCGCGCTCTTGGGCGAGCTCGGCGAAGGCGAGAGCGGCCATCTGCTCGATCTGCGCGGGCGTGCGCGCCGTGGTGGTGCCCAGCTGCTCGGCCTGGTTCTGCTGGTCGCGGCCGGAGAGCACAAGAAGCACGGGCACGCCGAGGTTCGCCGCGATGCGCGCGTTGTAGCCGAGTTCGGCAGGGCTGGCGACGTCGGTGTAGTCGCTGCCGATCACGATGACGGCGTCGCACTGGGCTTCGACCGCTTTGAAGCGCGACACGATGGTGCCGAGGGCCGCGTCGGGATTGCGTCGCACGTCGTCGTAGGTCACGCCGATGCAGTCGTCGTAGTCGAGGTGCACGCCATCGTGTGCGAGCAGCAGCTCCAGCACGAAGTCGCGTTCCTCCGTCGAGCGGGCGACGGGCCGGAACACCCCGACGCGTGGCGAGACGCGCATCAAGGCGTCGAGCACACCCAGCGCGATAGTGGACTTTCCGGTGTGCCCCTCGGCGGAGGTGATGTAGATGCTGCGTGCCACGAGTCCAGCCTAGCGACGTGCCCGTTCGACGAGATCAAGCATCGAGCCCGTCAAGAGTCGTCGCACGCCCCACCGAGCGTGTCGACGACGGCCGTCGCGTCGTATTCGAATCGCGCATAGTGCTCGCGATCGGAATTGATCTGCACGCGGTTGATGGCGTGCGACGGGGCCAGCTGCTGCCAGTCGTGAATACGCGCGAGCCGCGAATAGAACTTCGCCGTCGCGGTGGCCGGTTCCATCCGCTCCTCGGCCGTTCCCCACCAGTCCTGCTGCTGGAACAGCCCGATGCTGGTCGTGCGGGTGCCGTCGGGGTTGGTGACGCGGCTGGTCTCCCAGTCGCCGTGCTCGATGTTGCGCAGCGAGCTCTCGCCCATCGCGGCCATCACGCCGATGATCTGTCCATCGCGGTCGAAGCCCATGCTCTCAGCCGTGTGGATGATCACGGCCGCGTTCTCCAGCTGATCGCCGCGCCAGCCGTTGATTCCCAGCGCGGGGAAGGTCTGCGGCTCTTCGACGCAGAAGGTGCCGGCTGGGCGCGATGTCAGCATCCCAAGACCGACGAGAGCAACGGATGCTGCCATCGCGACGGATGCCGTGATGGCGATCACCCGCAGCATCCGCCTGCGCTCGCGCCGACGGCGCGCACGTCGTCGCGCCGCAGCCGCACGAACCCGGCGCTCACTCACGAGGACCGCCCCACTGGCCGACCCCGGAGCGCCATGAGTCCGCCGCCGATGGCACCGAACAGGTGCGCCTGCCAGGACACTCCCGGGCCCGCGCCGAAGATGCCGGTGAGCATCGAGGCGCCGTAGACCACGATGACGATGACGGCGATCGCGGCGTACGCGATGCGGTGGGCAACGCGGCCTGGCGCGATGACGCGCAGCAGCACGTACCCGAAGTAACCGAAGACGAGTACCGAAGCGCCCACCGTGAGAGTGCCGGGCGTGTTGAAGAACCACGTGCCGAGGCCGCCGACCAGTGCGGCGACCGCCGTCACGATCCAGAATCGCTTCGCACCCTCGACGGCGACCAGGCAGCCGAGCACGAGGAACGGCACCGAATTGGCGATGAGGTGCGGCCAGTTCGCATGCAGCAGCGGTCCCAGGACGAAGCCCTGCAGACTGCCGAGATCCCAGGAGCGAAGACCCCAGCCGGTGAACGAGCCCGGCAGCACGGCATCCGCGATCTGAATCGCCCACATCAGCGCGAGCATCACCACCGGCGCGAGGAAACGCGACAGTCGCGAAGGCGCGTAGGACGCTGTGGGTGCAGTCACCATTCGATCCTCGCAGGCTCCCCGTCGCGGATGCTGGGCATCGTGCCGAGCATCCTGCCGAAGGCAGAGAAAAGACCCTCCGCGCACCCGACAGAGCCCGGTTACCCTTGCTACGTTTCCGTCCTGGGGGAATTGGCCTGGGTGTCGTCACGCGGAGAGCCGTCGAACAGTCTACCCGAACGTTCGGGGGCCCCTCGACAGGAGCAGAGACCCACGTCCGCAGAGCGCGTTACGATCAACAGACGCCCTGTCGCCCAGGAGAGGCCCGCATGCCCGAGAACGCACCATCGATCACCGCCGAAGACTTCGCTGAGCAGACCTCCCGCATCATCGCGTCCGTCTCCTCTGTGATCGATGGCAAGCCCGATGCTGTGCGCAGCGCCCTGACCTGCCTACTCGCCGAGGGCCACCTGCTCATCGAAGACGTTCCCGGTGTCGGCAAGACAATGCTCGCCCGCGCACTCGCGGCCAGCGTGGACGCCACGGTGCGCCGCATCCAGTTCACCCCCGACCTGCTGCCCGGCGATGTCACCGGTGTCGCCGTGTACGACCCGGTCGGCCGCGAATTCGAGTTCAAACGAGGGGCGATCTTCGCGCACATCGTCATCGCCGATGAGATCAACCGCGCATCTCCCAAGACCCAGTCGGCTCTGCTCGAGGCGATGGAAGAGCAGCAGGTCACCGTCGACGGCTCCACGCACCGACTGCCCGAGCCGTTCCTGGTCGTCGCCACCCAGAACCCGCTCGAGATGGAAGGCACCTACCCGCTGCCCGAGGCGCAGCGCGACCGGTTCATGATGCGCATCTCGATGGGGTATCCGGATGCTGCCGCTGAAGCGCTCATGCTGCGCCAGCGCGAGATGTCCAGCCCGCTCGATGCCGTCGCACCGGTCACAGATGCCGCTGCCGTGCGTCGACTCATCGCCTGGGCGCGCCGCGTGCACGTCGCCGAGTCGCTGGAGGAGTACGCCGTGGCCCTCGCCCAGGCGACCCGCATGGACCCGAACCTGCACCTCGGTGCCAGCCCGCGCGCCACGCTGCAGCTGGTGCGCGCGGCGAAGGTGCACGCGGCCCTCGATGGCCGGGAGTTCATCGTGCCCGACGATCTCGCCGACCTCGTCATTCCAGTGTTCGCGCACCGCCTCCTCGCCGCACGTGGCGTGCATCGAGCGGGTGCGCAGCCGGTGGAGGCAGCACTGAAGCAGATCATCGCTCGCGTGCCCGTGCCGTTCGCCGGCGCACGTGTCTGAAGCCCTGACCCAGAGACCCGCACCATGAAGCGCCGACCACTGACCGCCCGCGGATGGGGATGTCTGCTGAGCGGCATCCTGCTGGCCATCGCCGCCAGTCTGCTCTCGGCGCGCCCCCTGCTCTACATCGGCGTGCTGCTGATCGTGCTGGTGCTGGTGTCGATGCTCGTCGTGCACATCCCCCGCCGTCGCGGCGAGGTGTCGCGCGTGATCTCCACCGACCTGATGTCGGTCGGCGAGACCTCGGGCGTGAGCATGCGGTTCGATCTGCGATCCCCCGGCATCCCGAATGGCATCTGGCGCGACATCCTGCCCGACGCCGTGCGCGGCGACGCCGCCGGCGACTACCTGGGCGACCGGATGCTGCTGCGCTACGACCTCGAAGGGGTGCGACGCGGCCTGTCGACGCTGGGCCCGCTCGTGCTGCGCACCACCGACCCGTTCGGCCTCGCCCAGCGCGAGCAGGCCTTCGGCGAGACCCGCACGATCACCGTCGTGCCGCAGATCTTCTCACTCGCTTCGCTGCCGACGAAGGTGGGCGCGGCAGGCGGCTCCGCACAGACGCGTTCCAGTCGACTCGGCCAGGGCACCGACAACCTCACTCCGCGCCCCTACATGTCGGGCGACTCGCGCCGCCGCATCCACTGGCGCGCCACCGCGCATCGCGGCGATCTGATGGTGCGGCAGGAGGAAGAGGAGTCCAGCCCCGACGCGGTCGTCGTCCTCGACCGGTCGGCGTCGCGGTGGGCGCGGCCAGGAGACGACATCGACCCCGCCTTCGAAGCGGCGGTGTCGCTGTGCGCCTCGGCCGCGCTGCGATTCGTGCAGGACGGGTACAGCGTCGACGTCGTCGACAGCGCCGGCAACCTGCTCGGCGCGCTGCGCGGGCACGAAGACGACCGCGACGGCATGATGGTCGCGCTGTCGACCGTCACCCCGCGCGGAGAATCACGCGACCTGCGCACCGTCGTGGGCAGCACGCCACCCGGCCCACTCGTCCTGATCACCGGCGTGCTCGATGAAGCGGATGCCGAGAAGCTGAGCACCTGCGGCGCAGCAGCCCCCATGCTGTTCGCCGCCGCCGCTGAGCCAGGTGCTCTGGCGACGGCATCCGCCCACGGCTGGAGCACCGCCCCCCTGCCATCGGCTGCCGGTCTCGCCGCCGCGTGGGAAGACGCGCTTCCGCTCGCGAAGGCGCCTCATGTCTGACCTGCTGGCGCTGTTCGAGCACGATACGGACGACACCCCTGGGGGTGGGGATGCCCGCCCGCGCGATGGCAGCCATTCCGGCAGACGCGACCGGTTCGACGGCGTGGGTCGCGCAGACGGCGCAGGCCGCGCGGATGGTTTCGGGCAGCGCCCCTCCGGCGTGCTGGCACCGAGCCTGCTCGCCGCCGTGGCGACCCTGGTGGCGATGTGGCCGTATACGGCTGTCATCACCGCTGGCGTGTGGTCCTTCGTGGTGGTGGTCGTCATCTGCGTCGTGGCTGTCGCGGGCATCATCGGTCGTCTGCTGTTCGCGCGGCTGCGCGGCAGCATCCGGCATCTGGCGACGCTGGTTCTGCAGCTGATCGCGGCGACCGCCGCGTGCACGTCTCTGCTGGCCAGCGAGACCGCGCTTCTGGGGCTGATCCCGACGCCGACATCTCTCCGACTCATCGAGCTGCGGCTCGCGCAGAGCGTCGACGAGATCGCCAACGGCGTCGCGCCGGTGGCGGCATCGCTTCCGCTGGCGACGGCGCTGGGCCTGGCGTTCGCCGTCGTCGCGATCATCGTCGATCACCTTCTCGCACGTCGGATGGTGCTGCTCGCAGTGCTGCTCACCTCGGTGGTGGGTGCCGTGCCGATGCTGATCTCGTTCAGCTCGGTGAACATCGCGTGGTTCCTGATGCAGGCGGTGATGATCCTCGTGGTGCTGCGGCACGGCACGCGCCGCGATCCGCAGGCGCCGCGCGACGCTTCTTTCCTGCTGGCCGGCGGCACCGGCATCGTCGCGATCCTGATCACGCTGGTCGCTGCGCCCGCGCTGCCCCTGTCGTCGCCCCTGCCTGGCAATGGCCCCATGCTCACCGTCAATGCGAACCTGCGACTGGGCGATGATCTGCGTCGCCCCGAGGGCATCGAAGCGCTGACGCTGGTGACTTCCGCCGCCACTCCCCCCTATCTGCGCATCGCGACCCTGTCCCGGTTCGACGGAGACGTCTGGCGGCCGGATCGCTCTGACCAGGTTCCGCTGCGCGATGGCTTCGGCGACCTCGACTGGGCAGCGTCCATCAAGACCGTGGAACAAGATGTGTCGATTCGGGTGCTCGGCGTCTCGAGCGATCGGCTGCCGCTGCCGTACGCCGCGGAGTCCATCAGCGGCGTCGATGGCGATTGGTCGGCAGTGCCGCTGAGCCGCACAGCCATCAGCCGCACAGCGGATGCCGCCGGAGCCGACTACACGGTGAAGACGGCGACCGCATCGCCCACACTCGAGCAGATTCGCGCCACATCTGCCAGCGGCCAGCCGGTGATGGCCCTGCCGAACGGCGTGCCCCCGGTGGTCGCGCAGCTTGCTCGCGAAGTCACCGCCGATGCGAACACCGACTACGACCGGCTTCTCGCGCTGCAGAACTGGTTCCGCAGCGACTTCAGCTATTCGCTCGATGCGCCGGTCGAGGAGGGGTTCGACGGCACGGGGGCCGAAGCTGTCGCCACGTTCCTCGACAAGCGCACCGGATACTGCATCCACTTCGCCGGTGCCTTCGCCCTGATGGCGCAGGCACTGGACATGCCGGTGCGGATCGTCGTCGGCTACCTGCCTGGCACCTCGACCGATGAGAAGCGCGGCGACGACACCGTGTACTCGGTGAGCAGCGACCAGCTGCACTCGTGGCCGGAGGTGTACTTCGACGGCATCGGCTGGGTGCCATTCGAGCCGACTGCGACACTCGGCGAGCCGACCGACTTCGTCGCCGAATCGACGGGCGGCAGCGGTGATGGTCCGGACGCTCCGACGCCGACGATCGCCCCCTCCGCGGGGCCATCAGCCGCTCCGACGTCGGAGGTCGACCCCCGTCTTGACGCGGATGGCGGCGGGCAGGCCCTGCAGCGGCTTGACCCGACGCCGGTGGTGCTCGTGGCATTCGGCATCCTGCTTCTCCTGCTGCTGCCCGCGCTGGTGCGCGAGCTGCGGCGGATGCGGCGCATGCGGCGAGCGCACGCAGGAGACGCGATGGCGGCCTGGCGCGAGCTGACCGACAGCATGGCGGACCTGGGCCTCGGCGTCGACGACGCGCAGACGGCACGCACACGGGCGGATGCTCTCGTGCGGCGGGGTGCGGCCCCCGCCGCGCTGAGCGTGCTGGTGGATGCCGTCGAACACCGCAGCTACGCGAAGTCGGCGGCGGATGCCGGAGATCTCGCCACTCCCCTGCGCGTCGTGCTCACTCAGCTCGCGGCACGCTCCGACCGCCTCCAGCGCGTGCTGGCACGGGTGCTGCCCGCGTCGCTGTTCCGTCGCCGCCCCTGATCCAACTGTTACGCGGTGTGCTCCGCGCACGGCACCGCGTCGCAGGTCTCGCACACGACGAACTGGTGTCGGCACGACGGGTCGGGGCAGTTGGCGGTGCGGTTGGTGGCTGAGCCGCATCCGGCGCATTCGCCGATCACCGCGGCGTGGTCGCTGAAGTCGATCGAGCCGCGCTTGTCGAAGACGTAGAGCGAGCCGTCCCACAGCCCGTCGTCGCCGTACTTCTCGCCGTAGCGGACGATGCCGCCTTCGAGCTGATAGACCTCGCCGAAGCCGCGCGAGACCATCAGGCTCGACAGCACCTCGCAGCGGATGCCGCCGGTGCAGTACGTCACCACCGGCTTGCCCTTGAGATCGTCGTAGACACCGGAATCGAGCAGCTCGACGAAGTCGCGGGTCGTCTCGGTGTCGGGCACGATCGCTCCGCGGAAGCGGCCGATCTCGGCCTCCAGCGCGTTGCGCCCATCGAAGAAGACGACCTCGTCGCCGCGCTCGGCCATCAGCGTGTGCAGCTGATCGGGATCCAGCCGCGCGCCACCGCCGACGACACCATGCTCATCGACAACGAGTTCGCCCGGAGCCCCGAAGGACACGATCTCGTCGCGAACCTTCACGCTGAGCTTGGGGAAGTCCTGGCTCAGCCCGTCAGCATCCAGCCCGGTCCCCTCGCTCCATTTGATGTCGGCGTTCTTGAAAGCCGGGTACTCCCGGAAGCGTCGGAGCCACTTCTTGAGCGCCGGCAGGTCGCCGCCGAGCGTGCCGTTGACGCCGTCCTTCGAGATGATGACCCGTCCACGCAATTTCAGCGCCTCGCCGAGGTCGCGCTGCCACAGCCGGATCGCCTCGGGGTCGGCGAGCGGCGCGAAGGCGTAGAACAGCACGATCTTGGGGGTGGGCACCTAGCGATTGTAGGCGGCTCGGCGTCACTCCGTCAGGTCGAGGGCGGCGCGCACGATGCTGTCGACATCGATGCCGTGGTGCCGGTAGACGTCGGCGAGGTCGCCGGACTGACCGAAGCCGCTGACGCCGAGGTGCCTGGCGGGCACACCATGGATACCGGCCAGGAACGCCAGCGCATGCGGATGCCCATCGAGCACCGTCACCATCGGACGCGCGCGGTCAGCGGGCAGCACCTGGTCGAGGATCCAGTCGTTCCCGTCGACCTGTCCGCCTCGGGCCTGCACTGCTTCGAACAGCAGCCCCGGGTTGGTGATGCAGACGATGTCGCTCTCCAGGCCCAGGGCGGACAGCCTCTCGGCAGCATCCAGAGCATCGGGCACCACCGCTCCCATGGCGACGATCGTGACGACCGGATGCTGCGCACTGCGCAGCCGGTAGCCGCCCGCGACCACCTGACGGCGACGGCGCTCGCGTGCAGCAGGGTCAGCCGGGATAGCCGCGAGCGACTGGTCCACCGGCTTCGTCGATAACCGGAGATACGCTGACTTGCCCCCGGGGCGCCCCATCTGGCCCATCGCCGCCAGCAGCATCCACTCGGTCTCCTGCATGAACGCAGGTTCGTAGCTGAGGCACTGCGGCTGCTCCATGCCGATCGATGGCGTCTTGATCGACTGATGCGCTCCGCCCTCCGCGGCGAGAGTGACGCCCGACGGCGTGCCGATGAGGATCGACTGCCCACCGGCGTACATCCCGTACGACCAGGGCTCGAGCGCCCGCTCCACGAACGGGTCGTAGAGCACGCCGATGGGGAACAGCGGCTCACCCCAGCGGCTCCAGGTCGCACCGAGCTCGCCGATGATGCTCACCAGGTTGACTTCGGCGATGCCCAACTCGATGTGCTGCCCGCTCGGCCGCTCGTTCCAGTGCATGATCGTCTCGGGGTCATCGACGAACCAGTTCTGGCGGTCGCTGTCGGTCGACCAGACCCCGGCCTTGTTCAGCCATCCCGCCAGGTTCGTGCTGCTCGACACATCAGGGCTCGCCGTGACGACCCGACGTGCGGCGTCGGGAGCAGAGCGGGTGAGATCAAGCAGCACCCGGCCCAGGGCGGCCTGCGTCGTGCCGGTTCCGGATGGCGTCCGCCCGAAGTCCGCGGGCACAGCGGGTGGTTCTTTCATCGTGACCGGCTCACGGCGCAGCCGCTCGGCGATCTGGGCGCACAGCCGGCCCGCAGGCGACTCGGCGTCAAAACGCTGCCACGGATCGGCAGCATCCATCCCCATCTCTGTGGCTAGTCGCTCGTACTGGTCGACGGTCAGCAGCGAGGAATGGTTCTGCGGATGCCCGGCCATCGGCAAGCCCTTGCCCTTGATGGTGTAGGCGATGATGACCGTGGGGCGGGTGTCGTCGATCTGCGCGAACGCCGCGCGCAGCGCTGCCAGGTCGTGCCCGCCGAGGTTGCGGATGGTGTCGACGAGTTCCTCGTCCGCCATGTCGCCGATGAGAGAGCGGATGCTGTCGGGGCCAGCATCCATACCCGCCGCCGCCCCGGGAAGCCGCTGGCGCAGCTCATCTGCCGAGCAGCGCAGCAGCCGCTGGTACTCGGGGTTGGGCATACCCAGGATGCGCGCGCGCAGCACTTCTCCGCCCGGACGCCGGAACACTTCCTCCAGCCGCGCTCCGAACGGCACGGTGAGCACCTGCCAGCCGGCGGCGGCGAACATCCGCTCGATCTTGCCCGCGGCGATGTTCGGCACCACGCGGTCGAGCGACTGCCGGTTGAGGTCGACGATCCAGACCAGCTCACCGAGGTCGGGCACGTGCGAATCCAGCAGCGCCTCCCATACCGCGCCCTCGTCGAGTTCGGCATCGCCGACCAGTGAGTACTGACGGCCGCGCGCCGATTCGCCCGAGATCGACGACACGTACCGCCGAGAGATCGCACCCCAGATCGGTGCGGTGGCCCCGATGCCGACCGACCCCGTGGAGTAGTCGACGGTGTCGGGGTCCTTCGAGCGGCTGGGGTAGCTCTGCACGCCGCCGAACTCGCGGAGCGTCGTCATGTGCTCTGCGCCGATCTCGCCGAGCAGGTAGTTGATGGCGTGCAGCACCGGTGAGGCGTGCGGTTTGACCGAGACTCGGTCTTCGGCACGCAGCTGCTCGAACCAGAGCGCCGTCATGATCGTCGCGATCGACGCGCTCGAGGCCTGATGACCGCCGACCTTGAGACCGGAGGGGTTGGTGCGCACCCGGTTGGCGTGGTGGATCATCGAGGTCGACAGCCAGAGCACACGCTGCTCGATGGCTGCGAGCACGTCGAGATCGCCCGTGGCGGGGGTGGGCAGTGCCGTCGATGCGGGTGGCGCGGTGGTCATGGCGATGGCGGGAGTCATGCGATGAATTCCTCGATGATTCGCACGGCGTCTTCGCCGTGACCGGTGGCGTCCCGGCCCTTGTGGGGGCTCTGTGCTGCTCAGCCTGGGTGAGCTGTCGAGCACGGGGGAATGAAGCAGATGTTTCCGCTATTGGATCAGCATCTGTCGTGGCGCACAATAGAGGTCTGATGAACTGATCGAACAGCGCAATTCAGTACCCGAACAACAAGGAGAGCTGAGCACAGTGGCACGCAACCGAATGGCCGATCGCACCGACCGAACGCTGCTGCGCGAACTCATCCGCGACCCCGCGGCCACGATCGTCGCTCTCGCCAGCGCGACGGGGCTTGCGAGGAACACCGTGCGCGCACGCCTGACGCGCTACGACGAAGACGGCACGCTGCGCTCTTTCCAGAACCGAGTCGACCCGGCCGTGCTCGGATACCCGCTGCGCGCGTACGTCGTCACGAGCGTGACGCAGCGCAAGCTCGGGCGCGTGGGCGAGTCGCTCGCAGAGATTCCCGAGGTGGTGGAGGTGCTCGGGCTCACCGGGATAACTGACCTGCTCATCCGCGTCGTGGCGAAGGATGCTGACGACCTCTACCGCATCGCTGGCCGCATTCTCGATGTCGACGGGGTCAAGCGCACGACGACCGGACTGGTGATGCGCGAGATGGTTCCGTATCGGGTGGAGCAACTGCTCTGACGCTCAGCGCTCTGGTTCGAGGGCACAGCCGGCATCGGATAGGATGGACAGGTTGTTCCTTGGTGATGTGTCCGAGCGGCCGAAGGAGCACGCTTGGAAAGCGTGTGTTGTGCAAGCAACCGAGGGTTCGAATCCCTCCATCACCGCCGAAAACCGTGAAGGGCCCGTGCATTCGCACGGGCCCTTCACGCATTCCAGCCCCGCGCGTCGCAGTCGTCCGGGCGGTCGCCGACGTGCGCGCGGGAGAGACTCAGTCGAAGCGGATGCCGTACATCGTCGTGTCTGACGCAGACTCCAGCCGGTGCATGCCCACGCGCTCGTAGAACGCCGCAGCGCCCGTGTTCGCGGGATTCATGCCGAGATGCAGGCCCGCGACACCGCGGCTGCGCAACTCCGTGAAGAGCGTCTCGATCAGCTCGCGCCCCAGCCCCTGCCCCTGCGTCTCGGGCAGCAGATCGATGTGCAGATGCGCCGGGTACTCTGCCGCGTGCTTCTCGACCCCGGGCGCGCGCTTGCTCGCATAGCTGATGATCTCGTCCTGACGAGTCGGCTCTGCGGCTCCGGACAGCGAGTAGACGCCGATGCGGTTCGACCACCACTCGTCGCGGAACCACTGCTCGAAGGCGTCGGTGTCATCCGTCGCTACGACGTAGCCGATGGTGCGTCCGTCATCGGATTCGACGACCCAGCACAGGTCGGGCTGACGCACGGCGTACGGCACGGCGAACACATCGCCCCAGAGGCGGTCGTCGGTGAAGATGCCGGTCGCATCACCGCCGGCATCCGCTGTTCTCACGCAGACCTCGTAGAGGGCATCGCGATCAGCGGCACGGTAGGGGCGGATCTTCGGCACGGCTACTCCTCGGCGACGATGGTGGGACGACCTTCCCAGCCTACCGACCCTCTCCCCAGCGATGCCCACCGCAGCAGCAGCGCGCCGACCACGAGCGCCGCCGAGGCGCCGACCAGGGCCCCGCCGATCGTGTCGCTCGCCCAGTGCACCGAGAGGATCGTGCGCGACAGCGCCATCGCCACCACCCACAGCGCGCCGATGACCGCCACCCAGGCACGCGCGAAGATCAGCCACAGTACGACGGCGATCGCCATGGCATTGGCCGTATGCCCCGAGGGGAATGAACCAACATCCGACATCACGAGCATGTCGACGGGACGCGCGCGACCGAAGATGTGCTTCAGGATCTGCGTCAGCCCGGTAGCCGCGATGAACGCAGCCGCTGCGAATACAGCGCCACGCCACCGGCGCAGCAGCACGAGCGCGATGATGATGATCATCGGCACGAGTGCGATCGCCACCCACCCGCCGCCGATCTGATTCAGCGCGTACGCGATCTCGAGCATCCAAGGCTGGCGCACCTGCGCCATCAGCTGGTTCCATGCGATGTCGAGGCCGCCGACGCCGCCACCGGGTGTCACCTCTATCAGGATGCCGAGCAGGCCGGCGGCGGCGAAAAGCGCCCCGCCGGTGAGAAGCATCGGTCGTCGTGTCATCGTCCTATTCTGCCGATCGAAGTTGCTGCCAGGCGGCCCGCCCCGCTCATCCCCCGGGATATCCTCAGGCTATGAGTGCCGATACGTCCTTCCTGCTTGCCGCATCCGCCGCCGAGTTCGTCGCCGCTTATCCCGTCGAAGACGGGCGCGTCCGTCCGCATCGTGTGCTCGACGGCGACGGATTCAAGATCCGCACCCTCACGATGGATGCCGCTGCGATCATGCGCGAGCATCGCGCTCAGGTTCCGATTCTCGTGCAAGTGGTGTCTGGTCGCATCCTGTTCCGCGTCGGAGGATCGGAATACGATCTCACCGCCGGTGGGGCGATCCAGGTGCCGGCGGGCGTGCTGCACGAGCTCGAGGCCGTCGACCCCTCGCACGTGCTGCTCCTGCTGCTGGGCTGACCGACGCGGGGCTTTCAGGGCTCGAGCATCGCGACCGTGCGCGGGCGCACGATCAGCCACAGCGAGAGGATGCCGATCACGGCGCATCCCACCATCACCGACGCCATGGTCGTCGCGGTGATGCCGGAGCCGACGGAGATCAGTCCGACCACGGGCGAGATGATCGCCGCGACACCGTTGTTGCATGCGCCGAGAACGGATGCCGCAGTGCCCGCCGCCTTGCCGTGCCGGTCGAGAGCGAGCACCTGCACACAGGGGAAAGTGAAGCCGCAGGCGGTCATGAACAGCCAGAGCGGGATCACCGTGCCCCAGAACCCGAGTCCCAGCAGGTCGCAGGCGATGATCGCACTGCCCGAGAGGAACAGCATCCCCGTCGAGAACGCCATCACCCACTGCGGGCCGAAGCGCGCCGCCAGCCGAGCGGCGATCTGCACTCCTCCGACGACGCCGATCGAGTTCGCGGCGAACAGCAGCCCGTACGCCTGCGGGTCGAGTCCGTGCGTCTGCTGGAACAGGAACGGCGACGCCGAGAGGTAGGAGAACAGGCCGGAGAAGGTCATCGCGCCGATGATGAGCACGCCGACGAAGACCCGGTCGCTGAAGACGCTCCGGTAGCGCTGCAGCACGGTGCTCGAGCCGCGATCCTGCCGCCGTGCCCGGGGCAGCGTCTCCGGGATGAAGCAGATGGCGGCGGTGAGCATCACCAGGCCGTAGGCGGCCAGCACGACGAAGATTCCGCGCCACGGCATCACTGTCAAAAGTGCTGAGCCGATCAGCGGCGCGACCACCGGCGCGACACCGGACACCAGCGCCAGCCGCGACAGCATGACCACCAGTCGCCGCCCACCGAACAGGTCGCGCACGATCGCCATGGCCACCACGCCGCCAGCGGCGGCGCCGATGCCCATCACCACACGCGTGATGCCCAGCGTCACGAGATCCGGCGCAAAAGCCGCGCCGATGCTGGCGACCACGTGCAGTGCGGTGACCACGATGAGCGGCACACGCCGGCCGACCTTGTCGCTGAGCGGACCGACGACGAGCTGGCCGATCGCGAAGCCCATCATCGTGCCAGTGAGGGTCAGCTGGATCATCGCGGCCGAGGTGCTGAAGTCCTCTTCCAGCTGCGGGAACGCCGGCAGGTACAGGTCGATCGTGAACGGGCCCAGGGCAGTGAGCGCGCCGAGCAGGATGATGTAGAGCACCCGCCGGCGGGTCGAGATCGCATCGCCCGGGTGCAGCATGATGGGCGCCGTGGCCGGATCGGCGCCGAGGGTGCGGATGGCGCCAGTGGACGTCGAGGTGCGGATGGTGCCGGTGATCGTGCGGATGCTGCCGGTGGAGGTGCGGTCGTCAGGCACGGAGAACTTTCACGAGAGGCGGACGGATGCTGCGCCGAATCGATTCGACAGCGCGGTGTCCCATGCTACTCCCCGCTCGGGAATGCCCCGTCACTCGCGAGCCGCACGAACCTGAACGCGCGGATGCCGGATGCTGAACATCAGCATCCGGCATCCGGCATCTTGAGGAACCCGCGTCAGCCCTTCGTGGCACCCGCCAGCAGGCCGCGCACGAAGAAGCGCTGCAGCGCGAAGAAGACGATCAGCGGCACGATGATCGAAATGAAGGTACCCGCCGACTGCAGGAACCACTTGTTGCCCCAGGTACCCGACAGCGAGTTCAGCGCCTGAGTGATCGGCAGTGCTCCGGGCGAGGCGAAGATCGTCGCGACCAGGAGGTCGTTCCAGACCCAGAGGAACTGGAAGATGCCGAACGAGGCGATCGCCGGCATCGCCAGCGGCAGGATGATCCGGAAGAACACCTGACCGTGACCGGCGCCGTCCACGCGCGCGGCTTCGACGACGTCGCCGGGGATCTCGGAGATGAAGTTGTGCAGCATGAACGTCGCCAGCGGAAGCGCGAAGATCGCGTGCGCGATCCACACTCGCGCGAAGCTGTAGCTGACATCGTTCAGCCCGAACCCGGGGAAGATCGCGACATCATTGATCGTCAGCCCCTCCGAGAACAGGCTCAGCAGCGGCACGAGAGCCATCTGCAGCGGCACGATCTGCAGGGCGAACACGAACACAAACAGCATGTTCCGACCCTTGAAGTCGATCCACGCGAACGCGTAGGCCGCCAGCGATGCGAGGGCGATCGGGATGATCGTGGCGGGAATCGTGATCGCGAGCGAGTTCACGAATGCCGAGGCGAGAGTCGTGGATGTGCCGCCGGCCGTGAACGCTTCGACGTAGTTCTCGAAGGTGAACGCGGGGTCGGTGAAGGCGGTCCACCAGCCTGTCGACTGGGTGTCGGCGCCTGGACGGAAGGAGGTGACGAAGAGCCCGAAAGTCGGCAGCGTCCAGAACACGGCGATGATCACCGCGGCGATCGTTGCGCCCTTCGACGTCAGCTTCTTATGGGCGATGGCCTCGTTGCGACGGGTCTCGCGTGCGATCTGCCCCTTGCTTCGCGTGTCGAGGACGGGAGCCTGTGTAGCGGTCATCAGCGGATCTCCCTCTGCTTGCTCAGCGATCTGGCGTTGTAGATGATCAACGGCAGCACGAAGATGAACAGCACGACGGCGAGCGCCGACGAGTGCCCGTAGCTCTGGAAGCGCTGCTGCTGGTTGACCATCTCGAAGCCGAGCACGCTGGTGTCGTCGCGGCCTCCGGTCATCACCGCCACGATGTCGTATACCTTCAGCGACATGATCGTGATGGTGGTCAGAACCACGATCAGCGAAGAGCGGATGCCGGGGACGGTCACGTTCGTGAACCGCTGCCAGGCATTGGTGCCGTCGAGCTCCGCCGCCTCGATCTGCTCGGCCGGGACGGCCTTGATCGCCGCGGAGAGAATCACCATCGCGAAACCGGTCTGCGTCCAGATGAAGACGATCAGCAGCATCAGCGTGTTGATGACGGGCTTCACCGCGAGCCAGTTCACCGGGTCGCCACCGAACAGTGTGACGATGGCGTTCAGCAGCCCGAGCTGGTCGCCCTGACGGAAGTCGTACATGAACTTCCAGATGATGCCCGCGCCGACGAACGAGATCGCCACCGGCATGAACACGAGCACTTTCAGCACCTTCTCGCCTCGCGCCTTGTCGATGAAGACCGCGTAGGCGAGTCCGATCCCGACCGAGATCGTCGGTGCCAGCAGTGCCCAGATGAGCGTGTTGATCACGGACGACGAACCCACCGGGTTGGTGAAGACCCAGACGTAGTTCTCGAACCCGACGAACGATTCGCCCTTCTTATCGAAGAACGACTTCACGAAGGTCGCGACAGCCGGATAGATGAGGCCGAGCAGCAGCATAAGGGCTGCAGGCGTCATGAACAGCACCAGCTGGAACAGATAGCCGGCGCCCTGGCGGGAGCGGAAGTCGGCGAAGAAGAGCAGCGCGCCGACGACGAGCGAGATGGCGACGACGTAGAGCACGGCGTTCTGATAGGGCCGCACGAGCATGAATGCCAGCACCGGAATGACCAGGCACGCCACGAGCCGCATGATGAAGTAGCCGCGGCCCGGCCGGGGTGCGAACTCGATGAGTACGAGCACGATCGCCACGACGACCCCGAAGATGACGATGAAGATGGGAATCTGCACCAGCGGATGCAGTCCGCCCAGCCACACGAACAAATCGTTCAGTGAGAAGCCGAGTGTGGTCGGGCGCGCCCCTTCGACGGGCGCGGAGAAGATGAGGAGGAAGAACAGCGCCACCACCAGCACGAACCCGACGATGAGAACGATGCGGGTGAGCGCGCGCCCTTTCGCATCAGCGCCATGTGTGGTCAGCGGCAGGTCGGACTGCTCTGTCGTCCCAGGTTTGTCAACAGTCGATTGCGACACGGGTTCGCCCTTCTGAGTTCGGCATCGAACTCCCTCTCATCTATACGAGCAACCGATTCGGGGTGCGGATGCGGGGTCGGGCGATGTGCCCGACCCCGCATCGATCAGCAGGTAGCGCTCAGACTAGCGCTGAGGATCAGTTCTCGTAACCTGCCTGGATGTTCGAGAGCACCTCGTCGGTCGACTTGCCATCGACCCAGTCGACCATGCCCTTCCAGAACGAGCCGGAGCCCACTGTGGAGGGCATCAGGTCAGAAGCGTCGAAACGGAAGACCGTCGCGTCGTCCTGCATGATCTCCATAGCTTCCTGGAGGAACGGGCTGGACGCGTTGCTCGCGTCAGCCTTCTTGTTGGCCGAGAGCACACCGCCGAGCTTGACGCGAGCGTTCGCGAAGTCTGCCGATGCCATGAACTCAAGCACCTTGACGGTGGCCGCGTTGTCGTTGAAACCGGCGACGAACTCGCCACCACCCTCAACCTGCAGCGAGCCCTCGTCCATGCCGGGCATGATGAACGCGTAGACATCACCATCGGGGGCGACGGTGGGCGTCTCGCCATCGGCGTTCTTCACGTCGAGGAAGTTCGCCGACAGGAACGATGCCTGGTGCGTCAGCGCACAGCTGCCGTCTGCCACCTTGCCGGCGACGTCGCCGAATGCGGTCGAGTTGATGCTCTTCACGCCGCCGAAGCCGGCATTGACGTAGTCAGGGTTGAGCAGGATGGATCCGACAGCGTCGAAGGCGTCCTTGATCTCGGGGTCAGTGAACTTCACGTCACCATCGACCCACTTGTCGTAGACCTCGGGGCCCGCCTGGCGGAGGACGAGGTCCTCGATCCAGTCGGTGCCTGGCCAGCCGGATGCGTCACCCGATGCGAAGCCGGCGCACCAGGGCGTCTCACCCGTCTTCTCGCGGATGGTGTCGGTGAGCGAGATCATGTCGTCCCAGGTCTTGGGAACCTCGACGCCCCACTCCTTGAAGTTCGCGGGCGAGTACCAGATGTAGCCCTTGAGGTTCGCGAGCATGGGAGCCGCGTAGAACGTGTCGTCGAAGGTGCCGTAGTCCTTCCAGTCCGCCGACCAGTTCTCGTCCACGGCCTTCTCGACCGATTCCGGTGCTGCGGCGACCTTGCCGGTATCGACGAGGGTCTTCAGCAGACCCGGCTGCGGGACGATCGCGATGTCGGGGGCGTCGCCACCCGTCACCTTGGTGACGATGTTGCCCTCGAAGCTCTTGTCACCGGTGTACTCGACCTTGATGCCGGTGTCCTTGGTGAACTGCTCGAACGATGCGTTCAGATCGGTTGCCTCGCTGCCGGTGATGCCACCGGAGATGCGCACCGTCTTTCCTTCGGTGCTGCCGTCTCCTCCTGCATCCGGAGCTGCCTCTGCGCAACCGGACAGTGCGAGTGCAGCAGCGCCGACCAGTGCGAGCGGAGCGAGAAGGCGATATCGCTGTGACAGAGCCATGTGTTTTCTCCTCTTTGGGTGGGTCCCGATTCCCCAAGGCCGTGACTTCCGCGTACGTTGAGGAACCGATTCCAGGACAACCTACTTGCCCTGAGCGCCTTGACACAATGCCACGCGGAGAGAATTCTCTAACCGTTGTCCAGACGTGATGCAGTGCGTGGGAGCGCTCCCACAGCCTAGCGTGTGGAACCGGTTCCTTTGTGCACTTCTTTTCGATACTCTGGCCGGGCCCGACTTGCGGAGGAACAGATGAGCACGATCGCCGACGTCGCTGCTCGCGCTGGCGTCTCCAAAGCCACTGCCAGCCGCGCTCTCAGTGGTGGCGGCTATGTCTCCACCGAGACCCGCGAGCGGGTGCAGATCGCAGCACGTGAGCTCTCGTACGTCGCACATTCCTCGGCAATGAGTCTGGCCACTGGTCGGTCGCTGTCCGTCGGCGTCGTCATGCCCTCGCTGCACCGCTGGTTCTTCGCCGAACTGCTCACCGGCATCCAGGAGGGCCTTCTCGATGCCGGCTATGACCTCGTGCTGTACGGGCTGCAGGAGGGATCATCCGAGCGTGCGCGGCTCTTCAATGAGATCCTCCCCCGGCGCCGGCTCGACGGGATCATCGCCGTCGGCATCCAGCCCAGCGCGCGCGAGCTGGAGCAGCTCGTGCGGGTCGCATCCCCTCTGGTCGGCATCGGCCCCTACAGCGAAGGCACCAGCGCGGTCTCCATCGACGACGAGGGAGCAGCGCGGATCGCCACCGAGCACCTCATCGATCTCGGCCACCGAGATATCGCCTTCCTCGGCGGACAGGAGGATGCCGCCGCCCGCGCCCTCGGCGACAAGCGGCGTCTGGACGGATACCGGGCCGCGATGATCGCCGCAGGGCTGGCGCCCGAGATCCGCCATGCGGAGGGATCCCCGACGACGCCCGGCGGATACGAAGCCGGAGTGCGGATGCTGGGAGACCGCCAAAATCGTCCGACGGCATTCGTCGCCGTCTGCGATGAAGCCGCGATCGGCGGCACCATCGCCGCGCGACGGCTCGGCCTATCTGTGCCGACCGAGCTGAGTATCGTCGGAATCGACGACCACGAACACGCCGAGATGTTCTCACTGACGACCGTGCGGCAGCATCCGCACTCTCAAGGGCTTGCGGCAGTCGAACTGCTGCGCGACCAGATGAACGACCCGCATGCTGCGCCCGTGCAGCGGGTGCTGCCCTCCGAGCTCGTCGTGCGATCCTCGACGGCTGCGCCACGCTGATTCCCACGCCGCGCGGCATTCACTGCACGGAGACGACCGAAGGCCCCGGGCGGAACCCGGGGCCTTCGATGAAATGCTGTGCAGCGTGATTACTTGAGGGTAACCGTGGCGCCGGCGGCCTCGAGGGCCTCCTTTGCCTTCTCTGCGGTCTCCTTGTTGGCGCCCTCGAGGACGGCCTTCGGAGCGCCGTCGACGACAGCCTTGGCCTCGCCGAGGCCGAGCGAGGTGAGCTCGCGGACCGTCTTGATGACCTGGATCTTCTTGTCGCCAGCAGCCTCGAGAACGACGTCGAACGAGTCCTTCTCTTCCTCGACCTCAGCAGCAGCGCCAGCGCCACCGGCAGCGGCAACGGGGGCGGCAGCGGTGACGTCGAACTTCTCCTCGAACGCCTTCACGAACTCGCTGAGCTCGACAAGGGTAAGGCCCGAAAACTGCTCCAGCAGCTCCTCAGTGGTGAGCTTCGCCATGATGTATCTCCTAATAGATGGGGGTTGAGTGAGGAAAACGCTGGTCGCTTACGCGGCCTCTGCGGTCTCCAGCTTTTCGCGAAGCGCGTCGATGGTCGCGGCAGCCTTGCCCATCGTCGCCTTCATCATGCCCGCTGCCTTCGCCAGCAGAACCTCACGGCTCTCCAGGGAGGCGTACTTGTCGACCTCGGCGGCGTCGAGGCTCTTGCCCTCGAACACACCGCTCTTGATGACGAGATGCGGGTTGGCCTTGGCGAAGTCACGCAGAGCCTTGGCAGTGGCGACGAAGTCACCGTGCACGAACGCGACGGCCGACGGACCCTTGAGGTCGTCGTCCAGCGTCGTGATCCCCGCGTTGTTCGCGGCGATCTTGGTCAGCGTGTTCTTCACCACGGCGTATTCCGCGTCCTGACGGATGTTGTTGCGCAGCTGCTTGAGCTGGGCAACCGTCAGACCGCGGTACTCGGTCAGCAGAACGGCGTTCGAGTTCTCGAATGACTTCGTGAGCTCGGCAACCGATGCATCCTTCTGCGCCATGGTCACTCCTTTTGTGTACGGACGCCGCGCGGATGCGGAGCGTCGACCTTGACTGCCCCACGACATGAAAAAAGCTCCGGCGCAAGCGCACGGAGCTCAGAAGAATCTCGCACACCTGCGCGGGCCCCTGCAATGCAGTGCTTCGATCGACGTGCGCTTTCGCGCATGACAATGACCGGCGGTCTTCGGTTGCCCCAACTCTACGGCATCCCCCTCCCTCCCCCAAATCCCCTCCCCTTCTCGCCGAGTGCACCACTTGTCGTCGAGTGCACCACTTGTCGCCGAGTGCACGGCATCCGCGCGCTGCGCTTCCGGTGCACTCGACGAGATCACGTGCACTCGGCACCAGCGGAGTCAAGGGGCTCGGATGCCGAAGGAGGACAGGCGATCGCGGAGGGCGGATGCAGTCACGATGTGCTCGAATCCCCATCGAGCGAAACGGCGCTGGGTGCGGCCACGAATCCAGTCCTCGCGCTGCTTCTCCTCCAGCATCACTTGTTCCATCGATCGGCCCGACCGCAGCGCCTCGTCGAGGTACTTCTGCTTGCCGTCGAACTCACCCCAGGCGTTGACGTCGTCCAGCCCGAAGTCGACGAAGTAGTGCCCGCCTGTCGGGCCTTCGACGGGCACCTGGAGGTCTGGCGCGGCGAACCCGAGTCGGACCAGCTGGAGGCGGCTGACGCTTTCCCCGGGTAGCTGGGCTCGCCCATCAGCGAACTCCGCAACCCAGCGAGCCTTGCGAATTCCGCGAGCACCGCCCGCACCCGCCAGTCGTGCCGCTATCTCTCGTCGCCAGGCTGCGACCGATTGCAGGTCCCACTCACGCAGCCGTTCCGCCATTCTGCGTTCGGCCGCATCGGCCACTGAGACCGCGGCCTCCAGCGGAAGAGTGCGGATCAGATCGAAGACGGTGCGGGCCAAGGTCGTGCAGCGCACACCGTCCACCACTGCGACGTCGGCTGCCGGAAGAGGTGCGACGTGACGAGCAACATCCGGAGCGCTGGAGATCCGGTGCGGCGCATCCGTCGTCATCTGCACGCGAACGCAGGTCATCCGATGCAGGGGCAGCCCATGCAGTACCGCGGCCGAGGTATGCGACATGGCCGCCCCGCCGCGGGAATCTCTCGCCACGGCGAGCACGTGCGCGAGGTGCTGCTGCTCCGGCCACAGCCGCTCACGCTCTGCGCTCTCGATGTACCAGCCGCGACGAAGGTGAAACAGCGCACCGTTCTTCACCGCGGCCGTGATGCGACGCTCTGTCCATCCGTTCAGCAGCAGGTTCTCGCGGGAGCGCACCAGTTCCCCGATGCGCGGTTCCGTGTCGGCCTCGGATCTGGAGATCTTATGAGGTGCAGTCGTGGAGAGCATCCCTCATCGTCAACCACACCCGAGGCCGCCCACTCTCCTTACCCCACCCCTTGTGCACAACTCGCCCCATTCGCCCCCTGTGCAGCCCGATCCGCCCGCTCTCGCTTTGACGCCGAGTGCACGGGATCTCGTCGAGTGCACGAGATAGCCACGTTGGTATGCCTGTCTCTTATACACATCTCCGAGCCCACGAGACACTCGCTAATCTCGTATGCCGTCTTCTGCTTGAAAAAAAAAAGGGGGGGGGGGGGGGGGGGGGGGGGGGGGGGGGGGGGGGGGGGGGGGGGGGGGGG
>NZ_FUKO01000035.1 GCF_900163815.1 Microbacterium esteraromaticum
TCGCGTCGCACCCCGCCCCGCATCCCGCATCGATCGCCGACACCCCCGCTTTATCGCCGAGACCCCGCCCTGTGTACGTCAACACCACGGGGTGTCGGCGATAGGACGGGGTGTCGGCGGTCGAGCAGGGGCGGTCGAGCAGGGGCGACGGATGAGTAGCGCGGCGGGGACGGAGTGCTCGGGGACTGGGAGCGCTCCGGGGCTGGATTACTCCGACCAGACGTCCTTCTGGTCGTCGGGCACTTCTTCACCCTGCGGGATCACGAGTACCGGGCGGTGCTGACGGTGGCTCAGCCGTGCGGCGACAGATCCGGTGAAGAATTCGCGAATCGACTCGCCGAGCCCGCGCTTGCGGGTGCCGACGACGATGAGCTGCGCGTCGAGCTTGCCAGCCAGCTGCTTGATCGCCAGCGCCGGGTCGCCGACGAGCTGACGAGCGGTCCACACCACGTCGGCGTCGGCGAGCATCGCCTCGGCCGCCTTCTGCACGTCCTCGAATTCGGCGACGCCTGCTTCGAGGTTCAGGTCGATCGGCGCCGAGTGCACATACCCATCCGGATCCTCGAATGTCACGAATCTGGTCACATCCACATGCGCGACCACGAGAGGTGAACCCAGCAGCTTGGCGTAGCGAAGCGCCTCTCTGAGAACGTGGTCCGGCTGACCCGGCTGCATGCCGACGATGACGGCCTTCTGCAGGGCGGCGTTCTGTGCCGCTTCGTCGGGCTGGGCAGGTGTGGAATCTGTCATTGCGATCCTTCCCTCACCGGCCGCAGAGAGGCCGGATGCTCTGGCGTGCGTGCTATCCTGAATGTTACTCTTACCGGCCTCAAGCCGGTGCCGTGAATATCATCGGGCGTCGTACAGCCCGCTGCTGAACTCGTAAAAAAGGGGGTCTCGCGCATGGGCCGTGGCCGTCAGAAGGCGAAGCACACCAAAATCGCCCGCGAACTCAAGTCATTCAGTCCTGAGGTGAACTATTCGGCACTCGAGCGTGAACTCGGGCACCCGGACACCGACGGCAATGAGTACGTCGACAAGTGGGCCGATGAGTATGCCGACGAAGATGAGGACGAGCTCGAAAGAGCCTGATCTCATCGATCGCATAAACGACACCCTGGCGACCAGCATCCGCTGAGTCGACCAGGGCTTTGTCGTCGCGTGCAGAGGCGCCGGTTGCTGTCATGAGAACAGGACGGTTGACGAGTGCAGGATCGATTCTGCAGAATCGTCCTGCGCTCGACAATGAGCCTGTTCCGGGTGACGGGTGACGGCTGTGTCCCTGACACAATGGCCGGATGCCCCGCATCACCGCGCTCTACCGCTATCCCGTCAAGGGGTTCACTCCCGAAGCGTGCCACGAGCTGACCGTTCAGCCCGACGGCCGCATTGTCGGCGACCGGGTGCTCGCATTCCGGTTCGCGGATGCTGCGGAGCCGGAGCAGCGCGACGGACTGGACTACTGGCCGAAGTCGAAGGGGCTTGCGCTGGAAACGTTTCCGTCCCTGGCCATGCTGCGCGTGTCATACGACAACGAGGCGAAGCGGGTGCGGATCACACACGATGACTCCCTGCTGGTCGATGTGGTGCTGGATGCCGAGGGGCGTGCCGAACTCACGGAGATCGTGACCGCCTTCGTCTTGGACTCCCCCGAGTGGAAGCAGCTGCAGCGCGAGGGCCGGCTCCCGCTCGTGCTGGTCGGCGACGGCGAGCACTCCCGCTTTCAGGACCGCTCGCGCGGCTTCGTCACTGTGCACAGCGAGGCGAGCGTCACAGCTCTCGACGCCGCCCTGCCGGACAAGACGCCCGGCCTGACCGTCGATGACCGCCGTTTCCGCTCGAACGTCGTGATCGACGGAGTGGATGCCTGGGACGAGCTTTCCTGGTCGGGCGAGGTGCGCATCGGAGACCTGCGCTTCACGGCCGACGGCCCGATCGTGCGGTGCCTGGCGACCCACGCGAACCCCGACACCGGCATCCGCGATGCCAAAGTGCTCACCACCCTCACCCGCGAGATCGGGCTGCCCGCACCGACGCTCGGGCGACTGCTGCTGCTCCACGGAGTGAGCGGGGCCGTGGGTGACGACTCCGGCACGGGCGGCGTCATCCGCGTCGGCGACGAGGTGACGTTCGGCTGAGCGTGTTCGGCCCACTGGGCCGGTCACCACTTCCCGTGGCGGCGCTCCCACTCATCTTCGATGGTGACGCGACGCCCGGCGATCATGCCGGCGGGGAACGTCACAACCAGCACCGCGGCGACCACGAGCAGCGAGATGGTCCACCCGCCGCTTGCGCCATGCAGGATCCCGATCAGCACCGGGAACACGGCGGTACCCGTGTAGCCCACACTCTGCACGAAGCTCGACAGCAGAACGGCGCTTTCGGGGGTGCGCGCGCGGATGCTGATCAGCACCAGCGACAGCGGGAACAGCAGACCCACCAGTCCGAACAGAAGCACCCAGATCCACAGCACGGAGGGTACGGGCGCGAGCAGCAGGCCGAGGACGCCGACGAGACCGCCGACCGAGCCGACGACGAACAGCGGACGCGTCGCCTGATATCGCACGACGAGGATCGGCACGAGCAGCGATGCGGGCAGGCCGACGAACGCGAACAGCGACAGCAGGAACCCTGCCGTGGCCGGATCGACGCCCGCGATATCGATCAGGATCGCCGGCAGCCAGGCGAACGAGACGTAGGCCATCGTCGCTGAGGTGGCGAACGTGGCCGCGAGCGCCCAGGCGAGGGGAATGCGGGCGAGGCGGGCGAAGATGCGGCGGCTGGCGGGAGACGTGGCGATCGGGCCGGTCTCGGTGAACTCGCTCGACCGTTCGACGGACTCAGCATCCGAGGGGTCCGACTCTTCGACCGGCGCAGCGCCTGGGGCGGGGTCCGGCATCGACGCAGTCTTGGAACGACCGAGCATCAGCACCCAGGGGATGACTCCCGCGATCGCGAAGGCACCCCACATCGCCAGAGAGAAGCGCCAGCCGGCCGCATCCGCCACCGGCACCGCGACCAGCGGCGGCACGAACGTCGATAGCGCCATCGACGTCGTGTACAGCGTCATTATCAGCCCGATGCGGTCGGGGAAGAACTTCTTCACCAGTGGCGGGAGCAGGATGTTGCCCATGCCGACCCCGGCGAACACCAGTGCTGTGGCCCCGAGCAGGGCAACCGAGTCGGAGACGACACCGCGCAGCAGGAGGCCGACAGCGATCGCGGAGAGCGCGAGAACCGTGACCCGTTCGAGGCCGAGGCGGCGTTCCAGCAGCGGAGTGAGCAGACCGAAGATCGCGAAACAGACCGGCGGAAGCGTGCCGATGACACCCAGCACCGCCGGCGACACGGGGAAATCTGCGCTGATCAGATCGACGACCGGCGACAGCGATGCCACCGCGGAGCGCAGCGAGAATGCGCAGAGCACGATGCCGAGAACGGCGAGGGTGCGGCCGCGCCAGAGCGGGTTAGCGGCCATGGCGACGGCCCTTCGACAGGCTCAGGGACCCAAGTGCGTGGTTTAGGGGCCCAGGGGACGTCACGAGGTCTGCGACTTCTCGACCCAGTCCAGGTACTCGGGCGTGATGGTGCCGGTGATGTACCGGCCGTCGAAGCAGCTCATGTCGAGGTCTTCGAGGTCAGATCCCTCGATGATCGCAGCCTTGAGGTCTTCGACCTCCTGGTAAACCATGCGGTCGGCCCCCAGCACCTCGGCGATCTCGGGGATCGTGCGTCCGTGCGCGACCAGCTCATGGCGCGAGGGCATGTTGATGCCGTAGACATGCGGATGCCGCACGGGCGGCGCGGCCGATGCGAAGATGACCGACTTGGCGCCAGCATCCCGCGCCATCTGGATGATCTGCATGCTCGTCGTGCCGCGCACGATCGAGTCGTCGATGAGCAGCACGTTCTTGCCGCGGAACTCGCTCGACATCGCGTTCAGCTTCTGCCGCACGCTCTTCTTGCGCACCGCCTGGCCCGGCATGATGAAGGTGCGACCGACGTAGCGGTTCTTGTAGAAGCCCTCGCGGTACTCCTTGCCGAGCTTGCGCGCGACCTCCATGGCCGAGGGGCGCGACGAATCCGGAATCGGCATGACCACGTCGATCTCGTCGAGCGGCACGTGCTTGGCGATGGTGTCGGCGAGGCGGTCGCCCATGCGCAGTCGTGACTCGTAGACCGAGACGCCATTCATGACGGAGTCGGGGCGAGCGAGGTACACGTACTCGAAGGCGCAGGGAGTGAGCTGGGTGCGCTGGGCGCACTGCCTGGTGAACAGCTCGCCATCATCGGTGATGAAGACGGCTTCACCGGGTTCAACCTCGCGCACGATCTCGTAATCGGCGTTCTCGAGCACGAGCGACTCGCTGGTGACGACCCACTCGTCGGCATCGCCGGCGGCGGCTCCCGCGCGGCGACCCAGGATCAGCGGTCGGATGCCGAACGGATCGCGGAAGGCGAGCAGACCGTATCCGGCGATGATGGCGATCACGGCGTACGCGCCTTCGACGCGGGCATGTGTGCGCTCGACGGCGTCGAAGACGCGGTCGGCGTCGAGGTCGACGTCGGATGCCGAAGCCTGCAGCTCACCTGCGAGAACGTTCAGCAGCAGCTCGGTGTCACTCGACGAGTTCAAGTGGCGACGGTCGCGGTTCGCCATGTCGGCGGTCAACTCACGCGTATTGGTGAGATTGCCGTTGTGGATGAGCACGATGCCGTAGGGAGCATTCACGTAGAATGGCTGCATCTCCTCCTCGTTCGAGGCGGTGCCCTTGGTCGCATAACGCACGTGCCCGAGGCCGACGTTGCCCAGGAGAGCGCGCATGTCACGGGTGCGGAAGGCCTCGCGCACCATGCCCTCGGCCTTGGCCATGTGCATGATGCCGCTGGGCTCTGCCGTCGCGATGCCCGTGGCATCCTGACCGCGGTGCTGCAGCAGCAGCAGTGCGTCGTAGATGTCCTGATTGACCGGGCCGTTTCCGACCATTCCGACGATGCCGCACATGTGGTGTTACTTCGCTCCGTCCGCGTATGCGCCCACCAGGCGCACCGCACCGCCGTCGACGCCCTTGGCGCCCTCTTCGAACTCACCGCTCGGACGTGCACCGGTGTGCACGGTCGCGACCTGCCAGGCGTGAATTCCCTGTGCTTCGATGGCCGCGATCGCGGCATCCTTCTTCTCGGCGGCAACGACCGCGAGGAAGCCGATGCCGAGGTTCCACGTGCCCTCGGTGTCGACGATCGGGGTGCCGGCGATGTCGGCGAGCACGCGGAAGACGGTGCTCGGTGCCCAGGTCGAGCGGTCGACTTCGGCCCAGCTGCCCACGGGCAGCACGCGTGCGAGGTTTGCGGCGATGCCGCCGCCGGTAACGTGGCTCAGGGAATGGATGCCGTTCGGCACCTGCTCGATCAGGTTCAGCAACGGCGTCGTGTACAGCCGCGTCGGCTCGAGGAGTGCCTCGCCCCAGGTGGCGCCGAGGTCGGCGGCGTTGTCGCCGTAGCCGATGCCCGCGTTCGCCACGATGTGGCGCACCAGGGAGTATCCGTTGGAGTGCAGGCCACTGGAGGCCAGCGCGATCACCGCGTCGCCGTCCTGCACGAGATCGGCACCGAGCATGGCATCCGCCTCGACGACCCCTGTCGCGGCCCCGGCCACGTCGTAGTCGCGCGGGCCGAGCAGACCCGGGTGCTCAGCGGTCTCGCCGCCGACGAGGGCGGTGCCGGTGGCCGAGCACGCCTCGGCGATACCTCGGACGATGTCGGCGATGCGCTCGGGCACGACCTTGCCGCAGGCGATGTAGTCGGTCATGAAGAGCGGCTTCGCGCCCACCACGACGATGTCATCGACGACCATGCCGACCAGATCTTGCCCGATCGTGTCGTGCTTGTCGATGGCCTGCGCGATGGCGACCTTCGTGCCGACGCCGTCGGTGCTGCTGGCCAGCAGTGGACGCTTGTAGCCGAGCAATGCGCTGGCGTCGAACATGCCGGCGAAACCGCCGACTCCACCGAGCACTTCGGGTCCGTGCGTCGCACGCACGGAAGCCTTCATGAGTTCGACAGCGAGGTCACCGGCGACGGTGTCGACACCGGCCTGAGCATAGGGATTGGTGGAGGATTCTGCCACGCTGACAGCCTACCTGTGCGGGGCGGCGTCCGAGACCGTGACGAATGCTTCGTTCCGCCCACGGCTCGCGGCGCGACACGTCGGTGAAGGATCAACCTGCTATAGTTATTGGTTGCGCTCAGTTTCGCCGTTCTCACCGGCGCAGCGCACGCCCGGCCAGGGCACGAAAGGCCGATTTGCACCGATGCGAATCCATCCGTCCCGGCTGCACCACTGGCGGCCGCATGCCGCCCCCAAGCAAGAGCTGAAAGATGAGCAGTACCAAGACTTCCGCGCGTATTGACGCGCCCTTTGACCACACTTCCGCCGCATCGTCGGCGTCCGCTGTCTCTGCGGATGCCGTGATCACCCCGACCGATCTCGCTTGGCAGCAGGCCGACCACGACGTCTTCGTGGCAACGAGTCAGGGCGAATTCGCCGGTTTCGTCACCGTCGACTGCAGTTCGCACGTCGTTCACGACAGCCACAGCCGCCGGATCGGCAGCTACTCGACGCTCGCCGCAGCACGTCAGGCGCTCGTGGATGCCACGCACCCGGCATCCCGCAGCCGTGAGCGTCTGCGTCGCCGAATTCTCGCCCGTCGGCGCTGATTCGCCGGGCCTGCGCTCCTGCACCGCGGCCCGGCGCACGGTCAATAGATGCTTTTCGTTGGTTTCGACCCCTTCCCGCCTGCGGAAAGCATCTATCACTGGCCGTAACTTGTTTGAACCGGTGGCGGACTTCCATACGATGGGGCCATGAGCGACAAGCCGCAGTGGCTGATCCGTGAGGACGCCGGCATTCCGGTGCTCGTCGCGCTCTCGCTGCGGCAGTTGCTCGGCATCCGTGCCCCGGATGATCTGCCGAGCCTGCGCGGGCTCGAGACCCGCCAGCCCGACGCCCTCGACGCGACGGATGACCTGGAGAGCCAGTGGCGCGACTACTGGGACATGACCGTCGAGCCGCGCGCGCACCGTTCAGAGGTGCCGCTCGACCTCGTCGACGGCTTCGACACCCTGGTGGCTCTGCCGACCACCGGAGCGGAGGAGCTGCGTGATGCAGTCACGCCGCATTCGGCATCCGTACTGCGCTACGCCCAGGACGCGCACAACCGCTACGTCGATTCGGTGAGCTCGTCTGGCGGCGCCTACCGGGCCTACGCGAGCGCGATCGCCGAGTTCGAGCGGGAAGCGGGCCGGCGCGCGCACTCATTCGAGCTGAACGTGCAAGTGCTGCCGTTCAGCCAGCGCGGCATCTGGTGGATCGGCGCGCTCAGCGTGGCTGTCACCGATGGGCTGCGCCGCGACGTCGTCGCGTTCGACGCGGCGATGCGTCCGGTGATCGCCGAACTCGCGTAGCTGCGTCTCAGCGATCGACCTCAGTCGTCGAGCTGTGTCTCGGTCACGCGCTGCGTCTCAGTCTTCGGGCTGCGTCTCAGTCTTCGGGCTGCGTCTCGGTCACGCGCTCGTGCTCGACGCGGACGACGCGCGAGTGCCTGCGCACGATTCGTTCGAGGATCAGCGCGACGATACCGCCGAGGGCGAGCCCGAGCGGGATCGTCCACAGCAGAGCGAAGCCGAAGACCTGCCCCGGAGGGTAGACGACGTCAAGCACCTTCGAGGGCTCATAGTTGCCCACCGCGGTGAGAATGCCCGCGACGATGACGCCCAGCGCGACGCCGAGCCCCATGAACACGCCGAAGCGCGGGACGGGACGAATCGTCGCGTCGACCGTGCTGTGCGTTGCGTTGCTGGACATGGCTCTATTGTCCCACGACTCGCTATGCGCCCGCCGCGGTTCGCAGTCACCCGCCTCCCGGCGTGGGTCCGCCCTCACCGAGCACCCTGGGTCGCCGCCGCTCGTCGTGGGCCGTCCCTCACCGATCGCCCGACCTGTGCCATCGGGCGCCCAACGTGGGTCATCACCCAGCGCCGAGAAACCATCTGCCGCACGAGAAACCACCTCGCACGTGGTTTCTCATGCGGGAAGTGGTTTCTCGCGGAAAGTGGGCGTGGCACGCGGGCGCGGGGCGTTCTGGCAGGTGGGGGTTACGGGCGCAGGGGCAGCAGGTCGGAGAGGTCGGCGCGGGTGCCGGATGCTGAGATCAGCCCGGCTGCGACAGCATCCGCCCAGATCTGCTCGCCGGTAGCGAGCGCGATCCACGTCGTGGCATCCATCTCGACCACGTTCGGCGGCGTGCCGCGCGTGTGGCGGGGGCCCTGCACAACCTGCACCGCGCCGAACGGCGGCACGCGCACCTCGACGCTGTTGCCGGGTGCCTTCTCGTCGATCAGCTGCAGCAGATAGCGCACCGCCATCGCCAGCTGCGGGCGCGCCGCGTCTCCGGCTGCGACCGCGGCGAGCGCGACGCGTCCGTGAGCGACATCTATTCTGCGAGCCGGCATGGCTCCAGGCTACGCCGCGCATGGCTCCGCAAATAGTGGCCCGATGTCGGACCGCAACGCCGAAAACGCGCTGCGCGCGAAGGTCTCTGCGGAGCCGTGCTCGAGTGGTGGCACCGACCACGACATAAGCTCGACAGAGATGAGCGACTCTTTCGACGATCAGGCACGCGGCAGCACGCTGCGTGGTGCGCGCGCGGAGTTGCTTGCGGCGGCGAAGACGGCGGGTGCGTGGACACCGACATTCCCACTGGCTGTGACCGACCCGACCCCGGCCTCCGTGCTGATCCTGTTCGGCCGGCTCGACAGCATCCTGGCCCGGTCTGACGAGCTGACCGTCGCATCCGACCTCGACGTCCTTCTGCAGCGACGGGCGGCCACGCTGTCGTCGCATCCCGGGCAGGTGTCGTTCCCCGGCGGCGGTCAGGATGCGGACGACGCGGATGCCGTTGCCACGGCCCTGCGCGAGGCCGAGGAAGAGACCGGACTCGACCCCGATGGCGTCGAAGTGCTCGCCGCGCTGCCCGAGATTCCGCTGGCTGTCAGCAATTTCCTCGTGACGCCTGTGCTCGGCTGGTGGCGCACGCCTTCACGTGTCGCCGCCGTGGATCACGCCGAGACGGTAGAGGTGTTCCGGGCGCCGGTCGCGCAGTTGATCGATCCGGCGAACCGCTACACCTCGACGCTCAGCCGTGGCGGCGAGACCTACCGCGGCCCGGCGTTCGACCTGGATGGCACGATCGTGTGGGGCTTCACCGCCGGCATCCTCGACGCCCTGTTCGAGGCGACCGGATGGGCGCTGCCCTGGGATCAGTCCAACGAGCGGCCGATCGCCCCCGCCGAAATCCTCTGACGCAGCGCTCAGTCGGCGGAGACCGCCCCCGGAGCCTCGGCCGCACCACCCTCCGCGCGCCCCGGCCGCGCCGCTCTCCGCGCGCCCCGCCCGTGGCCCCGGTCGCGCCGCCCTCCGGGAGTTCCGGTCGCAAATTCTCCCGCTGCGCACGACGGCAGGCGGGGAGATTCTGCGACGGGAACACCACGGCTCAGAGGCCGAACGTGAAAATCCGCGACGGGAGTGAGCGCGGCGCACGCCGGTAGGCTGGCGGCATGAAGATCCTGGTCCTCGGTTCCGGCGCGCGCGAGCACGCGATCATCCTCTCTCTCCGGTCGGAAGAGACCGAGCACGAGATCTTCGCCGCCCCCGGCAATGCCGGAATCGCGCAGGACGCTCATCTCGTCGACCTCGATCAGCTCGATGGTGCAGCCGTCACATCGTTCGCCAACGAGCACGGCATCGACCTGGTCATCATCGGGCCTGAGGCGCCTCTCGTCGCCGGCGTCGCCGACGCGCTGCGCGAGCGCGGCATCCCGGTGTTCGGCCCGGGCAAGGCGGCGGCGCAGCTGGAAGGGTCGAAGGCCTTCGCGAAGCGGATCATGGATGCTGCGGGTGTGCCCACCGGGCGCGCGGTGCGCGCAGCATCCGTCGACGACGTCGAAGCCGCATTCGACGACTTCGGCGCGCCCTATGTGGTGAAGGCCGATGGCCTCGCCGCAGGCAAGGGCGTGATCGTGACATCTGACCGCGCCGAGGCTCTCGCGCACGCCGAGCACTACCTGCCCGCAGGCGCCGTGCTGGTCGAAGAGTTCCTCACCGGCCCCGAGGTCTCGCTGTTCTTCCTCAGCGATGGCGACACGGTGCGCCCGCTCAGTCCCGCACAGGATTTCAAGCGCGCGCTCGACGGTGACGGCGGCCCCAACACCGGCGGGATGGGTGCCTACTCGCCGCTCCCCTGGCTCGCCGACGACTTCGGCAGCGTCGAGAGCTTCGTCGCACAGGTGACCGATTCGGTAGCCATCCCAGTGATCCGCCAGCTCGACGCCGAGGGCACCCCCTTCATCGGGTTGCTGTACGCGGGGCTCATTCTCACGCCCGACGGCGTGCGCGTGATCGAGTTCAACGCCCGTTTCGGCGACCCCGAGACGCAGGTCGTGCTGCCTCGCCTGCGCACCCCGCTGTCACGGCTGCTGCTTTCCGCGGCCTCCGGCCATCTTGAAGATGAGCCACTGCCGGAGTTCTCCGACGACGTCGCCGTCACGGTCGTGCTGGCCAGCGAGGGGTACCCGGAGGCTCCGCAGACCGGCCGCATGATCGAGGGGCTGGGTGCGGCGGCATCCGTCGAGGGTGTGCGGATCGTGCACGCCGCGACCGCCGGCCCGGATGCTCCCGGCGGCTCGCTCGTCGCCACCGGCGGGCGCGTGCTGAACGTCGTGGCGACCGGGTCGGACTTCACCGATGCGCGCACCCGCGCCTATGAGGCGATCGCGAAGATCGAACTCGACGGCGCGCACTACCGGCACGACATCGCGGCGCGCGTCGCGGAGTAGGCCCCGCGCCGGAGCGCCGCGTACGGATGCAGGGAGTTTGTACGCCCGGAGGGCGACACACCGAGGATTTCACCTGCATCCGTTCAAACTCCCTGCATCCGTTCCCCCGGAGGGCCGCGTCAGCGCAGTTCGTCGGCGGTCTTGCCCTTATAGCGACCGATGAAGACCGCCGCGATCAGCGCGATGATCATCACACCGGCTGGCAGCAGCATCGACTGCGCCATGCCCGCCGAGAAGCCTTCCGCCACAGCGTCAGGCATCTTGCCACCGCCGCCGAACCCGGTCGGAGCCTTATCGAGCCCGGGCAGGTTCGCCTCGAGACGCGCCTGCATGAATGCCGCAATCGCCGAGGAGCCGACCACCGATCCGATGGTGCGGGTGGTGTTGTAGATTCCTGCCCCGGCGCCGGCCTGGCGCGGCGGAAGGTTGCGGGTCGCTTCGGTGGCCAGCGGCCCCCACATGCCGGCGTTGCCGATGCCGAGCAGTGCTGACGGCAGCAGGAACATCCACGTCGGCGTATCCACGTTCATCAGCGAGGCGTTCCACAGCACGCCACCGGCCACGCAGAGCAAGCCCGGAATCAAGATGAAACGCGGGTCGATTCGGTCGAGAAGGGCACCGGCGAACGGTGCAAGGATGCCGGAGATGACGGCCATCGGCACCAGCAGCAGCGCCGACTCGGTCGGTGTGAGCCCGCGAGCGAGCTGCAGGAAGAACATGAACGGCAACGACATGCTCGTCACCGTGAAGCCGACGGCCGCGATGCCGAGGTTCGATGCCGCGAAGTTGCGATCGCGGAAGAGCCCGAGCGGCACCAGAGCCTCGCTCTTGGTCTTCCACTGCTGCAGCACGAATGCAATCAGCAGCACGAGGCCGGCAGCGATGAGCCCCCACACCGAGATCGGCCCGACGATGGTTCCCCAGTCGTACTTCTGCCCCTCTTGCAGACCGAACACGATGAGGAACAGCGCGACAGCACTCAGCGCCACACCCACGTAGTCGAAGCGGTGCAGGTGCGTCTGCAGCTTCGGCACGTAGATCCAGGCGAGCACGAACGCAATGATGCCAACGGGCACGTTGATGTAGAAGATCCACTCCCAGCCGAAAGCGTCGACGAGCAGTCCACCCAGCAGCGGACCGACAAGTGTCGCGACACCAGCGGTGGCACCCCACAGCCCCATTGCCGCACCGCGCCGCTCGGGCGGGAAGGTGCGGGTGATCACGGCCATCGTCTGCGGCGTCATGCAGGCCGCACCCAGCCCCTGCACGGCGCGCGCGATGATGAGACCCTCGAGCGTGGTCGACAGGCCGCTCCACAGCGATGCCCCGGTGAAGATGACGAGCCCGATCAGGTAGATGTTCTTCGGGCCGAACCGGTCGCCGAGCCGGCCGGTGATCAGCAGCGGCACGGCGTAGGCGAGCAGGTAGGCGCTCGTCACCCAGACGACGTTGTCGAGATTGTTCGTCTCAGGGTCCAGGGCCGCCTTGATCGCGGGATTGGCCACAGAGACGATGGTGGTGTCGACGAGGATCATGAAGAACCCGATGACCAGCGACCACAGCGCAGGCCACGGACTCTTCGGCTTGTGCCCGACCGCGTAAGTTCCCGTCGAGGGACCGCGCGCCTCGGAGGCGGTGGAGGATTCGGATGCTGCAGATGCGGCGGATTCAGTCATTGGCGTGCTGCCTTTCGGGGGGCGGTTTCGCCCACGGGGTGCGTCCGGGACTCTACACCCGGCGGGAGTGTGTTTCGCACGGGCATGCACGAAAGGGTCCGGGTGCCGCAGCCGCCCGGTTACCCAGTGGTGTCATCGGCAGGGCCCTCTCCCGCAGCGGATGCCATGATTGACCCGTGAGCTCACCTCTTCAGATTCCCGGCTGGCGGCACCTCTACTCGGGCAAGGTCCGCGACCTGTACGCGTCGGAGGATCCCGGCGACACCCGCATCCTCGTCGTGGCTTCCGACCGGGTCAGCGCCTTCGATTTCGTGCTCTCCCCCGGCGTTCCGCACAAGGGCGAGCTGCTCACCACCCTCAGCATGTGGTGGTTCGATCAGCTCAGCGACGTGCCGAACCACATCGCCGAGGGCGAGATACCGGATGCCGTAGCCGGCCACTCCATGCTCGCCATGGCGCTGGAGATGCTGCCGATCGAGTGCGTGGTGCGCGGGTACCTCACCGGCTCGGGATGGCTGGAGTACGTCGCCAGCGGCACCGTCTGCGGCATCCCTCTTCCGGCCGGGCTGCGCAACGGCGACCGCCTGCCGGAACCGCTGTTCACCCCGGCGTACAAGGCGCCGATGGGCGAGCACGATGAGAACATCACCTTCGAGCGGGCAGTCGAGCTCGTCGGCGCTGAGCGCGCAGCCGAGCTGCGCGATGTCTCGCTGGCGGTCTACGGTCGCGCGGCGGAGATCGCCGAGCAGAAGGGGCTGATCCTCGCCGACACGAAGTTCGAGTTCGGAGTGGATGCTGACGGCACCCTGCGCCTCGCCGACGAGGTGCTGACCAGCGACTCGTCGCGCTACTGGGATGCCGAGATCTGGCGCACCGCAGCGACGCCGGAGGAGCGGATGGCAAGCTTCGACAAGCAGATCGTGCGCGACTGGCTCGCCGCCAACTGGGACAAGCAGGGCGCACCGCCGGCCCTGCCCGATGACATCGTGGCTCAGACGGCCGACCGCTACCGCGAGTTGATCACCCGGCTTCGCGGCTGAGCAGGATCCGACCGCCGGCTCGGTGCTCGGTGTTCCATGCGGAATCCGTCGAGCGGGCATCGACCCGATAGGGTTTCCTCGGTCCTGATCCTGATCCTGATCCCCGAGGAGCCCCCATGCCGCTGTGGAAGATCCACGGAGACGGTCGCACTGTCGCGCCCGGAGCCGTCGTCCGCCCCGATGAACGCCTGAACTGGCCCGCCACCATCGCGATCGGTGTGCAGCACGTTGTCGCCATGTTCGGCGCCACGTTCCTGGTACCGATTCTCACCGGCTTCCCGGTGCCCACGACCCTGCTGTTCAGCGGCATCGGCACGATCCTTTTCCTGCTGGTCACCCGCAACAAGCTGCCCAGCTACCTCGGCTCGTCGTTCGCGTTCATCGCGCCGGTGACCGCCGCGACAGCATCCGCCGGCATGGGCTCCGCGCTCGCCGGCATCGTCGCCGTCGGTGTGCTGCTGGCCATCATCGGCGTCGTCGTGCACACGGTCGGCGTGCGCTGGGTCGACCGCTTCCTGCCGCCCGTGCTCGCCGGCACGATCGTCGCGCTGATCGGATTCAATCTGGCCGGTGCCGCGCACAACAACTACGCGCTCTCACCCATCACCGCGACCTTCACCCTGACCGTCACGATCTTGTTCGCGGTCGTCTTCCGCGGGTTCCTCGGACGCATCTCGATCTTCCTCGGCGTCATCGCGGGCTACATCTTCGCGGCGTTCCGCGGCGAGCTCGAGATCCCCAACCCGCTGCTCGACGACAAGACGCCGCTGCAGCTCATCGACCAGGCCGACTGGATCGGGCTGCCCACCTTCCACCTGCCCGACTTCGCCACCCCCGGCACCTGGACCGCGATGGCGATGTTCCTCCCCGTAGTGCTGGTGCTCATCGCCGAGAACGTCGGCCACGTGCGCGGTGTCGCCACCATGGCCGAAGACCCGAAGATCAACAAGCAGACCGGCAAGGCGCTCATCGCCGACGGCCTCTCCACTACGCTTGCCGGCTTCTTCGGCGGCTCGGGAACGACCACCTATGGCGAGAACATCGGCGTGATGGCATCCACCCGCGTCTACTCCACCGCCGCGTACTGGGTCGCCGGCATCACCGCGATTCTGCTCAGCATGTCGCCCAAGTTCGGCGCCGTCATCAACTCGGTGCCCGCTGGCGTGCTCGGCGGCATCACCACCGGGCTGTACGGACTCATCGGCGTCATCGGCATCAAGATCTGGGTCGACAACAAGGTCGACTTCTCTCGCCCGGTGAACCAGTACACCGCGGCGGTCGCGCTCATCGTCGCGGTCGGCGGGTTCCAGATCGTCGACCAGGATTCCGGCTTCGAACTCGGCGGCATCGTGCTCGCCACGGTCGCTGCAATCCTCATCTACCACCTGGGCAACCTCATCGCCCGGCTGCGCAAGACCGGTGCCGACGACCCCAAGCCGCTGGAGCCGGTCGGTCCGCTCGGCGGCGACCCCGAAGACGCGTAGACCGCGCTTCTCCAGATCAGGCGATTCGCCGAGATCAGGTTGTTTCTCCACAGAGCGGCCTGTTCTCAGCGGATCGCCTGTTCTCGTGCGCCCGACGCCCCGGTCAGGCGACTCGGAACCGCACGCGCACGCCCGGTGCGAGCTGACCGGCCAGGTCGAGGCTCGCCGTGGTGAGCGCACCGATGATCGGGTACCCGCCGGTCACCGGATGGTCGGCCAGGAACAGCACCGGCTGCCCATCCGCCGGCACCTGGATCGCGCCGACCACCGCGCCCTCGCTGGGCAGTTCGCGGGTGACGGCGCGCTCGAGGGGCACGTCGCCGAGCAGACGGATGCCGACACGATCCGCCTGCGCCGTCACACGCCACTCCTGCGTCGTGAGCGTCCGCAGTGCGGCAGGGGTGAACCAGTCGTCGCGCGGGCCCAGAGTGACCGAGAGCTCGATGAGATCGCCGGATGCGGGCAGCGCGCGCGGCCACGGATGCACGTCGACAGCATCGATGGCGTCTGTCCCCACCCGCACGACATCGCCGGGCAGGAGTGGCCCCGGCCCGATGCTGCCCAGGGTGTCCGACGACATGCTGCCGAGCTCGGCGGGCACTCGGATGCCGCCGCGCACCGCGATCAGATAGCGCAGCCCCTGCAGCGGCGAGCGCAGACTCAGCTCGTCGCCGTCATATGTCGCAAACGGAATACCGTGCGTGATCGGGCGGGGCTCTCCCCTGGCATCCGTCATCGTGAGCTCGCCGACGGCGCCGGTGACCGCAGCGACCCCGTCGCCATGGAAGCGCATCGACACCGCGCCGACGCTCTCCAGCGCTGCGGCCTCGGGCGCATTGCCGACGGCACGGTTTGCATCGCGCAGCGCGGTGCGGTCGACCGTGCCGGATGCGGACACCCCGAGCGCCGCGAAACCGGGGCGCCCAAGATCCTGCACCAGCAGCTGCAGCCCGGGTTGAACGATCTCGATGGCGTTTCGGAGGCTCCCCGATTCGTCGGATGCTGCCGGAAGTTGCAGGTCATCGGCGACAGCATCCGCGTGTCCGCCGCCGTCGGGTCGCTTCGCGTCCGAATCATCAGGCGCCCCCGACGCGGCACCGGTGATGGCATCCGCCCCCACCCGCACGAAGCGCACTCGTGCACCGGGAACCAAGAGGGCAGGCGGTTCACGGTGGATATCCCACAGGTTCGCCTGCGTGACGCCGATCAGCTGCCAGCCGCCAGGACTCTGCCGCGGATAGATGCCGGTGTAGTTCCCCGCCAGGCCCACGGCGCCCGCCGGCACGCGGGTGCGCGGCGATGAGCGTCGCGGCACGTCGAAAAGCGGATCGTCGCCGACGATGTACCCGAACCCCGGGGCGAAGCCGGTGAACGCGACTTGCCACCGCGCAGCCAGATGCCGATTCACGACCTCCTCCGCCGTGACGTCGAGCAGCGCGGCGACCTCGTCGAGATCCTCGCCGGCGTAGTGCACCTCGATGTCGACCTCCGGCTGCGGCGCAAGGGGCGACGCGTCTCCGACCGTCGATTCCAGCTGTTCCACCAGCCGCGCCGGCGTGATCCGTGACGGGTCGAATCGCACCAGCACGGTGCGGGCACCCGGCACGCGCTCGATCACCCCGGGCAGGCCCACCCATGCGGCGTTGAGTCGCATCGCCTCGTCGAGATCGGCCGCTTCGACCAGCACTGCCCGATCCGAGGCGGTGAGCACGCGCATGTCAGACGCTCCGTGCAGCGAAGGGGGCGATCGTCACGCCCGATGCTTCCAGAAGACGACGAATCTCGATCGCCATCGCGACGGCGCCGGGGCTGTCGCCGTGCACGCAGATCGATTGTGCGGCCAGGTGCACGTCCGTGCCATCCACGGCGCGAATCGTGCCGGACTCGGCGAAGCGCAGCATCCGTTCGGCCACTATGCGCGCGTCATGCAGCACGGCGCCGTCCTGACGACGCGGCACGAGCGCTCCGCCCGGCAGATAGGCGCGATCAGCGAAGGCCTCGGCGGCCACTCGCAGACCCGCACGCGAGGCGGTCTCCAGCACAGCACCGCCAGCCAGGCCCAGCAGCACCAGCTGCGGATCGACGGCGCGGATTGCGGCGACCACGGCCTTCGCCTGCCGGTCGTCATGCGCGATCGTGTTGTACAGCGCACCGTGCGGCTTCACGTAGGCCACAGCACCGCCGACGGATCGAGCGGCGTCGATGAGCGAGCCGAGCTGCTGCTCCAGCAGCGCCTGCAGGTCGGCCGATTCCAGTTCCATCGGCGTGCGGCCGAAGCCCGCCGTGTCGGGATACGAGGGGTGCGCGCCGATCACGACACCGCGGGCAACGGCCGAGGCCAACGTCGCGCTGATCCCCTCGGGCGTGCCGGCATGAGCGCCGCACGAGACATTCGCGCTGGTGACGATCTCGAGCATGGCCGCATCGTCGCTCACGACGTTCTCGGCGGTGTTCTCGCCGAGGTCGGAGTTCAGATCGATGGATGCCATGCCCCCCAGTCTGCCTGCAGCGGCGGGCACGCGGGTCGCCTCAGCCGACTGATGGAGCCGACCCGCGCACCACCAGTTCGGTCGGCAAGATCGTCAACGGAGCCGGATGCCGCCCCGCCAGCACATCGATGATCAGACCAGCCAGCAGCTCTCCCTGCTCGAACGTCGGCTGGCGCACGCTCGTCAGATCGGATGCCGCGGCCAGCGCCGAGTCGTCGAATCCGATCACGGCGATATCTTCCGGCACCCGCAGCCCGGCATCGCGCAGGACGCCCAGTGCGCCGCGCGCCATGAGGTCGCTGGCGATGAACACAGCATCCGGCCGCTGCTCCTGCGCGAGCAGCGCGTGCATGGCAACCGCTCCGCCGCGCTCACTGAAGTCCCCGTCCGCCTCGCCAGCGGATTCGAGCCCCGCATCGGCGAGAGCCGCCAGGAACCCGTCGCGACGATCGACGCTGACGCTCATCGTCATCGTCCCGGTGATGGTGGCGATGCGACGGCGACCCAGGGCGATCAGGTGCGCGGTCGCCGATCGCGCAGCCTCCGCGTTGTCGACGTCGACCAGGCAATCGGTCTCGCGCGCGACGGTGGGGCGCCCGCCGAACACCACCGGCACCGCCTCGGCGATGCGGTCGATGAAGGTGTCGCTGGTGTGGTGCGAGACGATGATCGCGGCATCCACCCCGCCGTTTCGCACGAACTGCGTCATCTTGCCGTCGACGTCATCACTCGCGATCAGCAGATTCAGAATGTAGTCCGAGTCGGCGAGACGAGAGCTGATGCCCGCCACGACGGATGCCAGGAACGGGTCGCCGAAGAACCGCGTGGTGTCCTCGGGCACCACGAGACCGATCGCATGCGTCTGTCTGCTGGCCAGTGAACGGGCCGCGCGGTTGGGCGCGTAGTTCAGCTGCTGGACAGCTTTCTGCACTGCAGCGAGCGCTGCCGGGCTGACGGACGTGGAGCCGTTGACCACCCGCGATACCGTCGACCGGGAGACGCCCGCGAGCGCCGCGACCTCTTCGATCCTGGAACGGGGCATCGGCTCAGACAGACCGCGCCGCGATGATCCGAGAGTACTCATGACCGCTCTGCTTCACCGTGCGCTGCTGCGTCTCGTAGTCGACGCGCACGATCCCGAAGCGCTTGGCATAGCCCCAGGCCCACTCGAAGTTGTCCATCAGCGACCAGTAGAAGTAGCCGCGCACGTCGACGCCCTGCTCGATGGCATCAAGCGTCGCCGCGACGTGATCGCGGAGGAACTCGGCACGATCAGCATCCGCCACCTCTCCGTCGTCGCCGACGACATCGTCGTAGGCGACACCGTTCTCGGTGACGTACAGCGCCACCTCGGGTGCGTAATCCTCGCCGATGCGCACGAGCAGACGGGTGAGCCCCTCGGGCTGCACCTCCCAGCCCATGTCGGTGCGCGGCAGCCCGCGCTCGACCCACTGAATGCCCTCGTGCGACGGGAACGGCGACGCCGTCTGACGCTGCTGCCCGGGGGTCTCGTGGGGGTTGCCTTCCGCCTCTTCCTGCGGGTGACCCGACAGCAGCTCGCCGTGGTAATAGTTCACGCCGAGAGCGCCCAGTGGCGTGGAGATCACGTCGAGGTCGTCGTCGTGCACGGCGTCCTGCCACTCCGCAACGGCCCCAGCGTCGACCTTGCGAAGGTCGCGCACGATGTCAGCCGGGTACGAACCGCGAAAGATGGGGTCGAGGAACCAGCGGTTGAACTGCCCGTCGATCCGGCGGGCGGCGTCGATGTCGAGTGGGTCGGCCACGTCGGCGGCATCCGCCACCGTGAGGTTCAGCGTGATTCCCAGGTCGAGGTCGGCATCGCGCTCGCGCAGCGCCTGCACCGCGCGTCCGTGCGAGAGCAGCAGGTGGTGCGAAGAGAGAAGGCCGTCGAGCACGCTGGTGCGACCCGGCGCGTGCACGCCCGCGGTGTAGGAGAGGAACGACGAGCACCAGGGCTCGTTCATGGTGGTCCAGTGCTGCACGCGGTCGCCGAGAGCGTCGTGCACGCTCAGTGCGTAGTCGGTGAATCGGTCGGCGATATCGCGGTTCGTCCAGCCGCCCTGCTCCTCGAGGGCCTGCGGCATGTCCCAGTGGTGCAGCGTGAGCCAGGGCACGATGTCAGCGCCCAGCAGCTCGTCGACCAGTCGGCTGTAAAAGTCGATGCCCTTGGTGTTCACCGGTCCGCCATCCGGGCGCACGCGTGACCACGACGTCGAGAAGCGGTAGGTCTGCAAGCCGAGCTGCTTCATCAGCGCGACGTCATCGACGTAGCGGTGGTAGTGATCGCAGGCGACATCGCCGTTCTCGGCGCCGACGACCGCCCCGGGTACGCGGGCGAAGGCGTCCCAGATGGATGCTGTGCGGCCGTCTTCGAACGCGGCTCCCTCGATCTGATACGCCGCCGTGGCAGCGCCGAAGAGGAAGGTGTCGGGAAAGGAGCGAGTCATGGATCTAAGTCTCTCACTTTCCCTCTGCGTCTGGGAGCGCTCCCACTTACGTGATTCTTCGTTCAGGTGGCGCAGATTGCCGCATCCGCACGGATATGGCGACCACCTGCGCCACCTGGGCGGGCATAGCGGTCGGTTAGCCTTGGCAGGTGAACCCCGAACTGGCCCGTGCCGAAGAGCTGATCCGCTCAGTACCCGACTACCCGGAACCCGGCATCCTGTTCCGCGACATCACTCCACTGCTGGCGGATGCTGAGGCACTCCGCGTCACCACCCAGGCACTCATCGAACCGTTCCTCGGCACCTTCGATGTGGTCGCCGGAGTCGAGGCGCGCGGCTTCATCCTCGCCGGTGCCGCCGCGATCGCTGCCGGCGTCGGCTTCGTGCCGATCCGCAAAGCGGGCAAGCTGCCGCGCCCCGCAGCATCCGTCGACTACTCGCTCGAATACGGCACCGCCACGATCGAGATGCACGACGACCTGCCCGCCGGCACCCGCATACTGCTCATCGATGATGTGCTCGCCACCGGTGGCACCCTCGCGGCCGGTCGCCACATCATCGATCGTCTCGGCTACAGCGTCGCGGGCATCAGCGTGCTGTTCGAGATCGAAGGCCTCGGCGGCCGCGAGCTGATCGGCGACCTGCACACAGTCTTCCGCTCGGCGTGAGGCTGCACGCCCTCGTCACGCTGACGGGGGCATCGCCAGGTCGGCGGGCGCGTCACCTCGTTCGATGGCCGCGCGGACGGATGCTGCCGCGTGGGCCAGGCTGCTCACCGCGACGAGCTGCCGCGCGCGTGCGCTGACGGCCAGCAGCATCCGCCTGGCGATCTCATCCGGCGACCCCGTCGGGCCGAGGGCCAAGATGTTGCGGCCGGCGAGCGGCTCGAGCGCATCGGCGTATGCCATCAGCTCATCGAGGTCGCAGTCGAGGCCGACGGACGCGGCCTGCCACAGCGCATGCGCCAGCCCCTGCTCGGCAGCCCCCGGGTAGCCGCGCCAATCGCGGCGCCGCATCAGCTCATAGGTGCGCTCGCGGTACTCGGCGTATTCGGGATCGGATGCGATGTCCTCAGGTGTACCGAGTGCGAACGCCTGACACGCGTTCATCACTTCGAGCGTGGTCACCCCGGCAGAGTCGATCAGAGCGGTGAGCTTCTTGATGGCGGTGGTCGAAGCGTCGTACGAGTCGCGCAGCACGACGATCAGTCGCGCCCGTTCGACATGCCGCTGCGTGTAGGAGGCCGTGGTGCGGTTGCGCAATGTGCCGGGCGGCAGGATGCCGACCCGAATCCAGTGCTTGAGAGTAGTCGTGCGAACGCCGCTCTCGTCAGCCAGCCTGCTGAGCTTCATGTGTACCCCCCGGTGCATCCGATGCGCGCATTGGAGAGTGAACACGCGGCGCACTCTCCACGATGCGCACCATACGCGTTGACTCTAACCTGCTGATGAAGGGACACCTTTCGCCGTGAGGGGCATTGCGGGCGAGAGAATCGACGAGTGGGGACTCTCGACACGCCTGGGCGGAGTCACACGGGGGGTGCCGGCTCCGCCCGGGTTCCCTGCACCGTCTTCGGCAGCGTCCTGTTCACCGGCTCTGGCCGTCGTCGCCCGAGCGGTAGACTGGCCATGATCCCGCCCACGACTTCCGGAGCCCACTATGCCCACAATCGTCGTCGACGTCATGCCCAAGCCCGAACTGCTCGACCCGCAGGGAAAGGCTGTCACCGGCGCATTCGCACGTCTGGGCGTCACCTCTTTCAGCGAGGTGCGCATCGGCAAGCGCTTCGAGCTCACCGTCGATGGTGAGGTCACCGACGAGCTTCTCGCCGAGGTCCGCACGCTCGCCGCCGATGTGCTCTCCAACTCGGTCATCGAAGACGTCGTGGGCGTCGAGGTCGCCGAGTGACCGTTCGCATCGGGGTCATCACCTTCCCCGGCTCGCTCGATGATCGCGATGCACAGCGCGCGATCCGCATCGCCGGCGCCGAGCCCGTCGCCCTGTGGCACGGCTCGCACGATCTCGACGGGGTCGACGCGCTCGTCCTCCCCGGGGGCTTCAGCTACGGCGACTACCTGCGCTCCGGTGCGATCGCCGCGCTGTCGCCGATCATGACCGAAGTGAAGGATGCCGCTGCGAAGGGGATGCCGATTCTCGGGATCTGCAACGGCTTTCAGATGCTCGTCGAGGCGCACCTGCTGCCGGGCGGCCTGATCCGCAACCACCACCAGCACTTCGTGCGCCGCGACCAGCGCCTGATCGTCGAGAACACGACCTCGGCGTGGACCACGGCGTTCACCCCGGGTCAGGAGATCGTCATCCCGCTGAAGAACGCCGAAGGCGGATACATCGCCTCGGACGAGACGCTGGATCGGCTCGAGGGCGAGGGCCTGGTGGCCTTCCGCTATGCCGGCGTGAACCCCAATGGCTCGCTGCGCGATATCGCAGGCGTGACGAACGATGCAGGCAACGTGGTCGGACTCATGCCGCACCCCGAGCACGCCACCGAAGCGGGCTTCGGGCCCGACACGACCGCTGCGATGCGCAGCGGAGTCGATGGGCTGGGCTTCTTCGAGAGCGCCATCGCGGCTGTCGCGCGCGTCGCCGCGTAGCATCCGCTCTCCGGCTCTGCCGGGATCAGCCCTCCGCCGGGATCAGCTCAGGGCGGGCGGCCAGATGCCGATGATGACGGCCATGACGACGATGGTCACGAGTTCGTGGGCGATGTTCATCACGGTGAGGTTGGTCGGTCTGCCTTCGAAGGCGTCGTGGGTGATGAAGCGTGCCGCGGTGAAGCCGGCCCATAGCGCGATCGAGGTCACAAGCGCTGCCGAGAAGTACGAGCCCTCATAGAAGTGCCAGGCGATGGCGGATGCTCCGGCCAGCACCCACGCGGTCACGAAGCTCACCAGCACCGTCGTGATCAGTGCCCAGGTCGGATTGCCGGGCCTGCTCATATCGACCTTCGCGAGCTTCGCCCAGCGGCGACCGAAGACCGGCCGCGCATACCAGACGGCCCCGACGATCATGCTCGAGGCGGTCGCGACCAGCACGGCCCAATAGTTGATCTCGGGAACCATGTCTCCTCCTCCATCGGATGCGGCTCACGCTACTGCATGCGATTGCGCGCGGATAGGGTGCGGTTCAGACGTGGGTGCCCTCGCTCGGTCCCGCGCTAGGCTCGGGCTGTGAGCCTTGTCGTGACTGTTCCCACCGCCCGCCTCGCTGAGAATCTCGGCGCTGTTCCGGACGGGGTCGAGCTGCTCGTCTGGGATATGCAGACGCCCGCACCGCATGACCGCATCGACATTGTCGTGCCGCCGTACATGGGCGGGACCAGCGCGCTTTCCGCCCTCGAGGGCGTCGATGTCGGCCTCGTGCAGGGGCAGTCGATCGGGTACGACGGCGTCGCCGATCACCTGCCGCCGGGGCTGCGCTTCGCGAACGCCGCCAGCGTGCACGAGGCGTCGACGGCCGAGCTCGCCGTCGCGCTGATGCTCGCGGCGCAGCGTCAGCTCCCGCGCTTCGTGCAGGCACAGCCCGAGGGTGAATGGTCGCCGGTCTTTGCAGAGAGCCTCGCCGACCGGCGCGTGCTGCTGGTCGGGTTCGGCGGCGTAGGACAGGCCATCGCGGCACGGCTGCTGCCCTTCGAGGTCGACCTGACCGTCGTGGCGCGTTCGGCTCGCCACGAGAATCACCCGGGCATCGGCGACATCGACGTGCACGCGATCGACGAACTGCCCGCACTGCTCGCGGATGCGGAGATCATCGTGCTCACCCTTCCCGGAGGCGGCGAGACGCATCACCTCTTCGATGAGACGCTGCTGTCGCAGATCCCCGACGGCGCGCTGCTGGTGAACGTCGGCCGCGGCTCGCTCATCGATACGGATGCTCTGGAGCGGGAGTCCGGGCGCATCCGTGCGGCGCTCGACGTGTTCGAGCAGGAGCCGCTGCCCTCGGAGCATCCACTCTGGACGACGCGCGGCGTGCTGCTCTCGCCGCACGTCGGGGGCGCCTCCACGGCGATGAACCCGCGGATCGCTCGGCTCATCCGCACTCAGATCGAGCGGATGCTGGCCGGTGAAGAGCCGGTGAACGTGGTGCTGCCTGCGGGCTGAGCGGCATCCTGCCCGGCCGTCGCTCGCCCCGCCAACCCAACCGAACCGATTCGACGCCCGCACTACCCGAACTGTAAGCGCTTGCAGTAGCCTGTTCGCATGGCACAGCTCGAGCAGATGGCAGCACCCGGTTCCGAGTGGTGGCGCACCGCCGTCATCTATCAGATCTATCCCCGGTCCTTCGCGGACGCATCCGGCGACGGCATCGGCGACCTGCCGGGCATCACCGCGCGGCTCGACGACCTCAAGAGCCTGGGGGTCGACGCGATCTGGCTGAGCCCGTTCATGACGAGCCCGCAGATGGATGCCGGTTACGACGTCGCCGACTACCGCGACGTCGACCCGCTGTTCGGCACGCTCGCCGACTTCGACGAGATGATCGCCGAGGCGCACGCCCGTGGCATCCGCCTCATCGTCGACCTCGTGCCGAACCACTCCTCTGACCAGCACGTCTGGTTCCAGCAGGCGCTGAAGGCCGCCCCCGGCAGCCCCGAGCGCGCCCGCTACGTCTTCCGCGACGGACGCGGCGAGAACGGCGAACTGCCGCCGAACAACTGGGAGAGCGTGTTCGGCGGCGGCATGTGGGAGCGCATCACCGAAGCCGACGGCACCCCCGGCCAGTGGTATCTGCACATCTTCGACGCCACGCAGCCCGACTTCGACTGGACCAATGAAGAGGTGCGCGAGGAGTTCCGCAGCATCCTGCGCTTCTGGCTCGACCGCGGCGTCGACGGGTTCCGCGTCGACGTGGCGCACGGCATGGTGAAAGAAGCCGGCCTGCCCGACTACGCCCCCGTCGCCGATGCCGACTCGATGGGCGGCGGCGAAGAGAGCGTCCCCTACTGGGGCCAGGACGGCGTGCACGACATCTACCGCGACTGGCACAAGGTGCTCGCCGAGTACGACGGCGACCGTGCCCTCTGCGGCGAGGCGTGGCTGCCGACGCTGGAGAAGACCGCGCTCTGGGTGCGCCCCGACGAGATGCACCAGACGTTCAACTTCCCGTACCTGATGACCCCATGGGATGCCGAGGAGCTGCGCTCTGTCATCCGCGAATCGCTCGACGCTTTCGGCGCGGTCGGCGCCCCGAGCACCTGGGTGCTGTCGAACCACGACGTGATCCGGCATGCGTCGCGCCTGGCGCTCACCGCCGACAGCCCGCAGGGCGAGGGCCTCGGGCCGAACTCCGCCGGCAAGCCCGACCCGGCGATCGGTCTCTCCCGAGGCCGTGCCGCGACCACGCTCATGCTCGCGCTGCCCGGTTCGGCGTACGTGTACCAGGGCGAGGAACTCGGGCTTCCCGAGGCGATGGAGATCCCCGACGAGTTCCGGCAGGATCCGACCTGGTTCCGCACGAACGGCGAGCGCTATGGACGAGACGGATGCCGCGTGCCGCTGCCCTGGTCGGCAGACGCTCCCGCATTCGGCTTCAACGACACCGGTGCTTCGTGGCTGCCGCAGCCGGAGGAGTGGGCGAACTTCGCACGCGAAACCGAAGAGGCAGACCCCGACTCGACGCTGAACCTGTACAAGACGCTGATCGCCGAGCGCCGCGAGCGGTCGCTGGGCACCGGCACGCTGGTGTGGGAAGACGCGGGGGCGGATGCTGTGGCATTCCGCCGAGACGACCTGCACGTCGTCGCCAACCTCGGCGATGCGCCGATCGCACTGGGCGACGGCGTCGCTTTCGTCGCGCAGAGCGAGCCGTTCGACGGCACGGCACTGCCTCCGAACGCGTCTGCCTGGTTCACGCGCGCCTGACAGCATCCGGCCATCCCTTGAGAAACCACTTCCTGCGTGAGAAACCGCGTGGGACGTGGTTTCTCACGCGCAGTATGGTTTCTCACGGGGCTGGACGCGGGACGGGACTCGGGCTGGGACCCGGGACGGGACCCGGGCTGGGACCCCGGCTGGGATCCGGCCGAACAGACACGAGCAGCACAGGGAGCGTGTGACGTGGTGAGTATCGACGAGGTGGCGAAGCTCGCCGGGGTGTCGACCGCGACGGTGTCACGCGCGCTCAGCGGCCGCGGGCACGTGTCGCCAGCGTCGCGAGAGCGGGTGCAGACGGCGGCGGAGAGTCTCGGTTACGTGGTCTCATCGCGGGCGTCGAGCCTGGCATCCGGCCGCACGCAGAACGTCGGCGTGGTCGTGCCGTTTCTCGATCACTGGTTCTTCAGCACGGTGCTGTCGGGAGCGTCGAGCGCCCTGATGCGCGCCGATTACGACATCACTCTGTACAACATCACCGCTGACGACAGCGTGCGGCACGAGGTGTTCTCGACGTTCCTGCGTCGTCAACGAGTGGATGCCGTGATCGCCGTCTCCATCGAGCTGAACGACGACGAGACCGGGCAGCTGCTCGCCCTGGGGCTGCCCGTTGTCGCGATCGGCGGGCCGAACCCGCGCCTGCCGACTCTGACCGTTGATGATCTGACCGTCGCTCGGCTGGCGACCGAGCACCTCATCGGTCTCGGCCATCGCGACATCGCCCATATCGGCGCGAGTGCCGAGTTCGACCGGGACTTCCACATCCCGACCCAGCGTCGGCTCGGCTTCGAACAGGCGCTGACGGATGCCGGGATTCCGCCGACCACGGCGTTCCTCGAACCCGCCGACTTCACCGTCGATGGCGGCTTCCGCGCAGCCAAGCAGCTGCTGGGCAGACCGGGGCCTCGGCCGACGGCGATCTTCGCAGCATCCGATGAAATGGCGATCGGGGCGATCCTCGCCGCCCGTGAGCTCGGATTCCACGTGCCAGGAGATCTCTCGGTCGTCGGAATCGACGGTCACGAGTTGGGCGAGTTCTTCCAGTTGACCACGGTCGATCAGTTCCCGCTGGGGCAGGGCGAGCGGGCCGCGGGCGCGATCCTCGCCCAGCTCGAGGGAGAGCCGGATGCCGCAGTCGGCGGCGATCTGCCCTTCGAGCTCATCGTCCGCGGGACGACGGCCCGCGCCCGCTGAGCCGCGGCACGCGACCTCGCCGCTTCGCGCCCCTTCTTCACCGAGAAACCACTTGCCGTCCGAAAAACCACGTGGCAGGTGGTTTCTCGTGCAGGAAGTGGTTTCTCGACGGGATGGGAGTCGGCGGGAACCAGGTCGTGGGGTGGAGCGGCAGTAGCCGCGCTCAGGCGGCGAGCGCGGGCGTGCGACCTCGTCGCCGCGCGGCACGTGAGATGCCCAGGTGCAGCACCAGCGTCACGACGAGCACGACGGCGGATGCCGGGACCAGCCCATCCGCAGGAAGACCCGCGACCAGCAGCGCGCCGCCCAGGATCCCACCGAGGGCAGAGCCCAACTGCATCCCGCTGGCATTCAGCGCGAGCACCAGAGCCATCGACCCGGGCGCGAGGTCGCCGAGCCGCGACTGCAGCGCGACGCCGGAACCTCCGTTGAACAGTGCGCAGGCGAAGAACCAGGCGAAGGCTGCGACCGCGCCGCCAAAGCCGGGAAGCATCAGTCCGGCGGTGCCGAGCAGAGCGACGGCGATGAGCACGCCGATGATGAGCGTGATCACGCTGACCGGAGCGAAACGGTCATTCGCGCGTCCGGAGATGATGTTGCCGATCAGGCTCACCAAGCCGTAGCCGAACATGGCGGCGATGATGGCCGCGGCGCCGTCGACGCGGGGACCGAAGATCAGCGTGGCGTAGGTGAAGCAGAGATAGCTGGCGCACATGATGCCGGTGGCGACGAGGATCGCCCCGATGAGCACCGGCTGCTTCAGCGGACGCAGCGTCTCGCGCAGAGACAGTGCGGGCAGGTGCAGCTTCGGCACGTTGATCAGGATGCCGATCAACGCGATCGTGCCTACGACTGCGACGAGGTAGAGCGGCAGTCGCCAGTCCAGCTGACCGATGACCAGGCCAACCGGCACGCCGAGCGCGGTGGCTACGAGGAATCCGCCGACGACGAAAGACAGTGCACGCCCCCGGCGGTCCGGCTGGCTCTTGGCGAGGACGTAGGCGCTCACCACCGCGGTGAGCAGCGCGCCGCCGACCGCCGAGACGATGCGGCCGGCCATCGCGATGGCATAAGTGGGAGCCAGTGCGATCACCAGATTACCGATGACGAATAGCGCCAACGAACCGGCGATCACGGCCTTGCGCTCCCAGGCCCCGGTGAGGGCGCTGAGCACCGGTCCCGCCACCGCCGCAGTCAGCGCGAAGATCGCGACGAGCTGCCCGGCGGCCGCGTTCGATACGTCAAGGTCATCGGCGATCTGAGGCAGCAGCCCCGCCAGCACGTACCCATCGATACCCATCGAGAAAGTCGCCAGCGCCAACCACAGCAGAGCACCGAACCCGGCTGGACGCGCCTCGCTAGTCACCACAGATCATCACTGATCCATCCAACCAGACTGGGTGGCTGGGGCGCCCATCGGCTGGTCGCCCACTTCGACAAGCTCAGGGCCCCAGAGGCGAGCGCGATGACTATGCTCAGGCCATGACCGTCGATCTCGAAGCGCTCTACATCGACTTGCACCAGCATCCGGAGCTGTCGTTCCAGGAGACGCGCACAGCCGGCATCGCCGCAGGTCACCTTCGCGATCTGGGCCTGGATGTGCACGAGGGCATCGGCGTCACCGGGGTGATCGGCGTGCTCACCAACGGTGAGGGCCCCGTCGTCTGGCTCCGCGCCGACATGGACGGCCTGCCCGTCGCCGAGAGCACCGGCCTCGACTACGCATCGACCGCGACCGGCGTCGACCCCGATGGCATCACCGTGCCGATCATGCACGCCTGCGGGCACGACATGCACGTGACGGCGATGATCGGCACCGTCGAGCGCCTCGTCGCCGAGCGCGCAGCGTGGCAGGGCACGCTCGTCATCGTCATCCAGCCCGCAGAAGAGTACGGGTCCGGTGCACGGGCGATGCTCGACGACGGCGCGCTGGACCGCTTCCCGCGACCCGATATCGTGCTGGGCCAGCACGTCGTGCCGCTGCCTGCTGGGGTGATCGGTGTGCGTCCGGGCCCGCAGATGTCAGCATCCGACGGCCTTCAAATCGTCATGCATGGACGCGGCGGACACGGTTCGCGACCGCACGCGACGATCGATCCGATCGTGATGGCGGCGGCAACCGTGATGCGTCTGCAGACGGTGGTCTCTCGAGAGATAGACCCGCAGGAACTCGCCGTGGTGACGGTGGGGTCGTTCCATGCCGGCACGAAGAACAACATCATCCCGGCGGATGCCACGTTGCAGCTCAGCCTGCGATACCCAGACGAGCATCTGCGCGAGAAGCTGCTCGAGAAGGTGGGGCGGATCGTGCACGCCGAGGCCATCGCCTCAGGCGCCGAGCGCGAACCCGAGATCATGACGCTGCACACCCTGCCGGCCACGATCAACGATGCGGATGCCACGGCACGCCTCACTGCAGCGTTCCAGAGCGCCTTCGGCGAGCAGTCCGTGATCGACCCCGGATTGTTCACCGGCAGCGAGGACGTCTCGTGGTTCGCTCGGGATGCCGGCGTGCCGCTGGTGTTCTGGTTCTGGGGCGGCGCAGACCCGGTTGCGTTCGCCGACGCGTTGGCGAACGACACGGTCAACAGCAGCATCCCTACGAATCATTCGCCGTACTACGCGCCGGTCATCCACCCCACCATCGAGATCGGCGTGACGGCTCTCGTCATGGCTGCACGCGAGTTCTTGGCGTAAGCCTTCACGTCTGGAGGGCTGGCCCTTCGACGGGCTCAGGGACCCAACTGGCGGCTACAGGGGGCGGACGGTGATCGTCTCGTCGCCGCGGCGCAGCGTGCGCAGGCAGCGCGAGCAGAGGATCTCGACGACGCGCGGATGCCCTTCGCCGCACGCGCAGTCGATGCTGACGCGCCAGCGGGCACGCCGTCCGCATGCGATGTAGTCGGTCTCGGTACCGTGGTCGCATTCGCAGCGGGGCTTGCCGTCGCCGTCCAGCGAAGGCAGCTCGATCGTGTCGAGCTTCTCGTCGGATTCGATCAGCGTGTCAGTGTCGTGCATCACCAATATCATCGCATCCTCGGTGCGGCCGCGCCCCTCAGGCTTCGATGACCTTCTGGTTGATCTCATGCGCCTCGCGATGCAGGCGCTCCATGCGCAGGTCGAGCTCGCCGGCAGCATCCGCCGCGTCGGTGAGGCTCTGCACGAGGTGCGACGGCACATTTCCGTCGAACTTGTAGTGGATCTTGTGCTCGAGGCTCGCCCAGAAGTCCATCGCGATGGTGCGGAACTGCACCTCGACCGGCACCGAGACCGTGCCCGTCGAGAGGAACACCGGCACCTCGATGATCGCGTGCAGGCTGCGATAGCCGTTCGATTTGGGCGCGGCGATGTAGTCCTTCACCACGCGCACCGTGATGTCATCCTGCTGGGTGAGCAGGTCGAACAGTCGATACACATCGCTGACGAAGCTGCAGGTGACGCGCACTCCGGCGATGTCGGTGATCACCTCGCGGATCGACTCGAAGTCGGCTTCGATGCCGCGCCGCGCCACCTTCTCGACGATACTGTCGGGCGATTTCAAGCGACTCTTCACATGCTCGATCGGGTTGTACGCGTGCATGTGCGTGAACTCGTCCTGCAGAATCGAGATCTTCGTCTCGACCTCGCGCATCCCGAATTCGTATTCGCGCAGAAACCTCTGGAATGCGTCGCGCAGCTGCTTCGCCTCTGCGATCGCGGCATCGTCCACCGAAACGGTCGTCATACTTCGACGCTACGCATTCGTGATCGGAATCGGCTGGATATCTCGGGTCGAACAGACCCCGAATGCGGATGCTACGCGTCCCGCGAACGCCACAGCAGCCAGACGAAGTACGGCGCTCCCAGCAGTGCGACGACCAGCCCAGCGGGAAGCTGGGCGGGCGCCAGAATGCTGCGGCCGACAGCATCCGCCACCCCGACGAGCACCGCACCGAGCACCACCGCGACCGGGATCACCCGCGCGTGCCGCGAGCCCACCAGGGCACGCGCAGCGTGCGGCGCGACCAGCCCCACGAAGCCGACCACGCCGACTGCCAGCACGCTCAGCGCCGCCAGCAGCGCGGCGGTCGCGAGGAGCGCCAGTCGAGTGCGCTCGAGGCGGATGCCGAGCAGACGCGGCGTGTCTTCATCCATCGTGACGATGTCGAGCTCGCGTCGCTGCGAGATCACGAACGGCAGCGCGACGAGCAGCACGATCGCCAGCGGGATCACCTGCTCCCAGAGGCGGCCGTACGTGGTGCCAGAAAGCCAGGTGTAGATCTTCGGGGTGTCCCACGGGTTCGCGCGCAGCAGCACGAAAGTCGTGAGAGCCGTCGCGCCGTACGAGACTCCGATGCCGATCAGAATGAACCGATCGGCGCTGATCCCGCCCTTCCACGCCAGGCCGTATACGAGCAGGAAGGCGAGCAGGGCACCGATGACAGCGGCGGCCAGCATCCCGAACGTCGATGCCCACGCGCTGGTGACGATGAGCACCGCGCCGAGTCCGGCGCCGCCGGTGATGCCGAGCAGGCCCGGCTCGGCGAGCGGGTTGCGGCTGACGGCTTGGGTGATGGTTCCGGCCAGCGCGAGGGCGGCGCCCGCGATCACGGCCGCGATCACCCGCGGCGAGCGCTCGTCCAGCGCGAACGACACCACCGGTGGCGCCTGCTGCTGCAGCCAGAGCAGGATGTCGCCGGTGAGCAGCGGGGTGGCGCCGACCAGCATCCCGATCAGAATGACGGTCGCGAGCCCCGCGATTCCGATGGCAAGCACGATGACGAAGCGCCGGGTGCTGCGCACGCCGAAGCGGATCATCGGCGGCTGACGGGTCGGCCCGGCATCGCGCAGACGGCGGGCCATGACGACGAGCACGATCGCGCCGAGGATCGTGGTCGCCACGCCGGTGGGCACGGCGATGGCGCCCTCGGCGCCGATGATCGCGCGCAGCACGGCATCCGCCAGAATCACGACGAGAGCGCCGATGAGGCCGGATGCCGGAATCAGCAGTCCGTGCTTGCCGAGTGCGGGCACGATCCGCGAGAGCAGTCGGGCGAGCACCGGGGCGCAGAGTCCGACGAATCCGACGGGGCCGGCGAGCGTCACGGCGGCAGCGGTGAGCAGCACCGACAGCAGGATGCCGAAGACGCGCGTCGAGCGGATCGGCACGCCCAGCGACGACGCGGTGTCATCGCCCAAAGCGAGCACATTCAGGCGGCGGGTCATCAGGAAGGTGGCGGCGAGCGCGACCGCGATGACGGGAGCCACGCGCGCGAAGTTGTCGAGGCCCAGCTGCGACAGGCTGCCGCTTCCCCACGCGAACAGCCCCTTGGTCTCTTCGTCGAAGAGCACGAGCAGGGTGGAGGTTCCCGCCTGCAGTGCCATCGCCAGGGCAGATCCGGCGAGCACGAGCCGGGTCGTCGATGACGCCGCTCCTCCGGCGAGGCCCAGCACGAGCGCTGCGGCGAGCAGCCCGCCGATGAACGCGACGATGCCGGACGCCCAGATCGGCACGCTCAGCCCGAACGCCGTGATCGCGGTGATCGCGAAGTAGGCGCCGGCGGTGACACCGAGCGTGTCGGGAGAGGCGAGCGGGTTGCGAGAGAGCGACTGCATGAGCAGCCCCGCCACGCCCAGCGCAATCCCCACGGCGACACCCGCGGCGAGCCGCGGCAGGCGGGAGCCGAACAGGATGTCGGGCTCGGCGAAGACCTGGCCACTGGTGCCCTGGGTGAGATGCCATGCGGATGCCACAACGAGCAGCACCACGAGCGCGAGCAGCACGCCGACAGCAGTACCGGATGCCGCGAAGCGCGCGCTTCGTGGCCGCGAGGTCACTTCGTCATCACGTCGACGTAGGCGTCGATGATCTGCTCGGCCGAACGCGGGCCGCCGAAGGTCCAGATGCCGGCGGGGAAGGCGTGGATGCGGTCTTCCTTCACCGCGGGGATCGAAGCCCAGGCCGGGTTCTTCGCGGCGGCGTCGATGAAGCTCTCCGAGTCGGGGTCGTTCGTGCCGGTGTGCAGCAGCGTCGCGTCGCCGATGGTCGTCATGCCCTCGATGTCGGTCTGTCCGAGCCCGTAGGCTGCGTCGACCTCGCCGGTCCAGGCGTTCTTCAGCCCGAGTTGCTCACCCAGGTCGCCGATCAGCGAACCCTTGCCGAACGGACGCAGCGAGACGTTGCCGCCGTCGACCCAGCCGTCGAAGAACACGAAGTCGTGCCCGTCGAGCGAGGCGTCGGCCACGGCATCCTTCGCCTCAGCCAGCTTCGTGTCGAACTCCGCAGTGACCGTCTCGGCGCGCTCTCCGCGACCGGTCGCCTGAGCGATCAGATCGAACGTGCTCAGCATCTGCGCGATCGGATCCTTCGCGTCGGCGCCGAGCGTCGCCAGCACCGGAACGCCGTACTTCTCGAGCTGCGCGATGATCGCGTCATCGCGCGTGTAGGCCTCCACGATGACCAGGTCTGGCTCTGCGGCGAACAGCGCATCGAGGTTCGGCTCCTGGCGGGTGCCGACATCCTTGACGTCTTCGGGCAGCTTCTCGGCCGTGTCCCAGGTGCGGTAGCCGTCAGCATCCGCCACCGCGACCGGCGTCAGGCACAGCGAGAGGACGTCTTCGATCTGCTGCCATTCGAGCACGGCCACCTTCGAGGCGGGCTTGTCGAGCTTCACGGAGCGCCCGAATGCGTCGGTGAGCTCGACCGCACCAGTGGCGGTGGTCGTGGTGTCGGTGTCGCAACCGGCCCCGGAAGCGGTCGGCGCCTTCTCGTCAGCGGGCTTCGGGTAGGCCTGTGTCGTGCCGCACGCGGTGAGCGCGAGGGTGAGCGCGCCGAGGGCGGCAAGGGCTGCGAGGGGCTTGTTCATCGAAAGGGTCTCCAAAGTGGGCGAAGCAAAAGCGGGGATGTGGTCAGGCGGGGACGGCAGTGAGGCGCCGGACACGATTGTGGTGTCTGCCGCGTGGTGCGACGTGCACACGACCGGTGCGCGCGTCGACGTCGGCATCAATGGGCAGACCGTACACCTCGGAGAGCAGCGCAGACGTGAGCACCTCGGCGGGCATTCCGGCCGCATGCACGCGACCGCGGTGCATCAGCACGACCTCATCCGCGACGGCGGCCGCGTGATCGAGGTCGTGCAGCACGACGCCCACCGCGGTGCCGCGGTCCGCGAGGTCGCAGATGAGGTCGAGCGTTTCGATCTGGTACCGCAGATCGAGGTGGTTCGTGGGCTCGTCGAGCAGCAGGATGCCGGTGTCCTGGGCGAGCGCCGTCGCCAGCCACACCCGCTGCAACTCTCCGCCGGAGAGTTCGTCGACAGCGCGGTGGGCCATCTCGTCGAGCCCGGTGAGTGCGAGGGCACCGGCGATGGCCCGCCGATCGGCATCCGTCGTCTGCGCGAAGCGCCCTCGGTGCGGATGCCGGGCTATAGGCCAAAAGGAGTGGATGGGATCTTGATCTAGGCGCGTGTTTCTGC
>NZ_FUKO01000037.1 GCF_900163815.1 Microbacterium esteraromaticum
GCCCGGGGGCGGGGGCGGGTCAGGCCGTGACGTCGCCGACCAGGTGCACCTTGATGCCCATGCCGGCGAACATCGCGGCCTTCGCGATCAGGGCCTTGTCTGCGGTCTCGGCGTCGGGCGCGTAGACGAGCTGCGCGTGGTTCGCCTTGTGACGGGCCATGAACTGGTCGCGGCTCTGGCCGTGCAGCACCACGTGCGCGATCGGCCACTCGGGGTTGGTCGCGTCCTTGCGGCGCTGCGTCTCCTCGGCGGGCAGCTCGACGACCGATGCTCGGAAGAGGTCGGCCTGCAGCACGCCGTCGGCGATGAACACGCGCGACAGCACGATCTCGCCGGGCTTGGAGACACCGTTCAACGTGGCGCCACCCGCGGGGAAGAATACGTGTCCCTGCCGCCAGCCTTCAGCCTTGTCCCAGCCGCCGAGGTGCGACGCCGGCACCGAGCCCGAGATCTCGTACGCCCACACGAACTGTCCGTCGTAGTCCTCGCCCCAGCGCACGTCGTGCAGGGTGTTGTCGGGCACGAGGCCCATTGCCCGCCAGACCCGGTCGGTGACGAGCGCGTCGACAGCCACGCCCTCATCGGCCTCGTTGAAGTGCGGGAACGCCCTGCCCTCGTGCAGCACCCGCGAGCCGTCGCGCGAGAGCACCGGCGGGCGTTCGGTGGAGTTCAGGATGCCTTCGGCCAGATCGGATGCCGGAACAAGATCCTTCAGCCCCTGCTGGTACTGGATGCCGACAGCATCCAACCCGAAGTCATCGGCGATCCGCAGGGCGGCGATGTACATCTTCATCTGCCACTGCACCTGCTCGCGGGTGAGCTCGGTGGTGCCGTCCTCGCCGAAGCGGAAGGTCATGCCGTGGTCGATGAGCCAGTCGAAGGCGGCGTCGGCTTCGGCATCCTTCACCTCGAGCATCTCGGCGTACAGGGCCGACTGGCTCAGCCGCTCCTTGTAGATGCCGGTCTGGTTGAGCAGCTCGTCATCGAAGATGGCGTTGTACATGCCCATGCAGCCCTCGTCGAAGACGCCGATGATGGCCTTGTCGGCGCGCAGCTGCGCGGCGAGCGCCTCACCGAGCTGCTTCTCGGCGCTGTCGGGCAGTGTCGGCAGCGGACGCACGTGCGAGTCGTCGTGCACGATGGTGCCGGTCTCGGTCCACTCGCGGATGCCATCGGTGAACCACTCATCGGTGAAGTCGACCGACCAGGTGGTGGAGTATTCCTTGCCCATCTTGGTCAGGCCGGCGTTGAGCCCGAGGAGCCCGACGAGCCCCGGCCAGTCACCGGCGAAGTTCGCCACGGTGAGGATGGGGCCCTGGTGGGTGCGCAGCCCCGCGAGCACGTGGTGCGAGTACTGCCAGTTGGCGATCGCGACGATGAGCGGCGCGTCTGTGGGGATCTTCGTGAAGACCTCCATGCCCATGCGCTGGCTCGAGATGAAGCCGTGCCCGGTCGCGGGATCGACGTCGAATGCGCGGATGACCTTCCAGTCGAGGCCTTCGAAGACGCGGGTGACGCCCGCTTCGAGGGCGACCTGGGTCGGCCAGCCGCCGATGTTGGCGGCTTCGCGCAAGTCACCGGAGGTGATCAGGTAGGCGGTCTTGGGGGCGGATGCCGGGCGCTCAGCCACGGTCGGCAGTGTGTAGGCCATGATGTTCTCCGTTGGTGATGGGTTCAGTGCGTGCGCTGTTCGGCAGCGAGCTCGTGCACGACGCCGCGGGTGCCGTCGTACAGCCGCAGGTAGCGGTCGAACAGGGCGTCGTATGCGGCCTTGGCTGAAGGGTCGGGCGTAATGGTGTCGGCGACGGGGTTCCAGTGCTCGATCTGCGGCTTCACGTCGTCGGCGGCGATGGCGGATGCTGCCAGGAACGCCGCACCATAGCTGGCGCCGATGGTGGTCTCGGGCACTTCCTGCACGAGCCCGGTGGCATCCGACACGATCTGCAGCCAGAGCCGGCCCTGGGTTCCGCCGCCTACGGCGACGATGCGCCGGATGTCCGCGCCGGCAGCGCGCATGGTCTCGACGTTGTGGCGCACCCCGAGGGCCGTGGCCTCGAGCGCGGCGCGATACAGGTCGCCGCGGCCGTGGCGCAGGGTGAGCCCGGCGATCACACCCCTGGCATCCGGATCCTGGATCGGCGTGCGCTCCCCCGCGAAATACGGGAGCATCACCAGACCGCGTGCGCCAGGCCCTGACTCGGCGGCCTCGGCGAGAAGCTGGGGGTAATCGGCATCCGTGAGGTCTTTCAGCCATGCGGTCAGCGCACCCGATGCCGCGAGCCCGCCAGCGAGGTTGCGGGTTCCGGCGAAGGCACCTGCCGTCGTCCACATCGACGGCGTGCGCAGGGTGTCTTCACCGGTGGCGATGAGGAACATCGTGGTGCCGTACATCAGCATCAGGTCGCCGACGCCGTGCGCGCCGACGCTGACGGCTTCTGTCCAGGCGTCGATGGTTCCGACGATGACGGGGGTGCCGAGCGGGATGCCGGTGAGCTCGGATGCTGCCGCGGTCACCGTGCCCGCGATGTCACCTGCCCACGCAAGTGCGGGCTGTTCGATCGTGGCGGCGTACTGCTGCCACCAGGGTTCGTACCAGCACTCGTTCTCGATGTCGTAGAACGGTGAGGTCTGGCTGGCGGACTGGTGATCGAGCACATAGGCCCCGGTGAGCCTGCGGGCCAGCCACGATGCCGGCATGAAGAGGCGGCGAGCGCGGGCATAGGAATCGGGGTCTTCATCGGCAACCCAGACGATCTTCGCGCCACCGGCCTGCGAGGTGAGGACCGATCCGCCGATGCGGGTGATCTCGTCCTGACCGAGTTCGTCGGTGAGCCGGGTGATCTGCGTGGTCGAGCGGCTGTCGACGCCGTAGAGGATCGCAGGGCGCACTGGCTCGTCGTTCTCATCGGCGAGCAGCACGCACGGGCCCATGCCGCTGACGCCGACCGCGACGACCTCGGCATCCTGATGCCCGTCGAGCAGCTCGCGGGCGATCTGGACGAACTCGTCCCACCAGATGCGGCCATCCATCTCGACCCAGCCGGCATGCGGTCGCGCGACGTCATGCGCGCGGGTCGCCGAGGCGATGATCGTCCCGTCTTCGGCGACGAGGACGCCCTTGCTGCTGGATGTGCCGATATCCACCCCGAGGGTGCATCGCATGTCGTCCTCCTTGATATGACAAGCTGCTCACAGCGTACGCGAAATCGATTTCATGATGCAAGGACGACAGTGTCTGCGAACAATATGCCAATCAGCGAACGGCGCTAGCCGCCTGCACTTCGTTGCGCAGCACGACGGTGCGCGCCGGCTGCTTGTCGCCGCGGATGCGGGCCAGCAGCATCCGTGCGGCCATGACGCCCATGTGCCGGGCCGGGAGCCGCACGACGGTGACCGCACTGGGAGACAGCGTGGTGAACGGCAGCGATCCGATGACCGCGACGCCGAGCTCGGGGGGCGTCAGCGAATGCTCGGTGAGCACCTGGATCGCGCCGACTCCGATGAGGTTGTTGCCGGCGACGACGGCATCCGGCGGTTCCGGCAGCGCGAGCAGCTCTTCCATCACGCTGCGCCCGCCATCCACGCGGAACGACGAGTAGCGCAGCAGATCCAGCGGCGCCTCCAACCCCGCCGCCCGGTGCGCCAGCAACCATCCTTCCGCGCGATCGGTCGCCGTCTCGATGTGCTCCGGCCCGCCGATGTACGCCACCCGTCGGTAGGACTTCAGCAGGTGCTCCGTGGCCTGTCGTCCCGCGTCGCGGTTGGCCATCACGACGCCATCGATGTCGTGGCCGGTGCTGCGGTCGACGGCGACGACAGGGCGCCCGGTCGCGAGGATCTCGTCGAGGTTCGTGGAGTCCGACGCCGCCGCCAGGATCACTCCGGACATGTTCTCGGCCATGGCGATGCGCAGATACGTGAGCTCTTTCTCGACCTGCGCATCCGAATTGCACAGCACGACCGAGTAGCCGGCCTCGCTGGCGACGTCTTCCACCCCTCGCGCCATCTCGGTGAAGTACGGGTTCTCGATATCGGGAATGACGAGCGCGATGACTTCCGAACTCTGTCGCCGCAACGTCCGCGCGGCGCGGTTCGGCGTGAAGTTCAGCTCCTTGGCGGCGGCGCGCACGGCCGTGACCTTGTCGGCCGACACGCTCGTGCCGTTGAATACGCGCGATACCGTCGCCGGGGAGACGCCTGCCAGCTTTGCGACGTCATAGATCGTGGCCATCGGACCTCCTGAATCCGCTGATTCACCCTACCCAGCGCCCCCATAGCGAGAAACCACATCCCGCACGAGAAACCACGCCAGGCGTGATTTCTCGAACTGAATGTGGTTTCTCGACGAGGTGGGTACGAACGGCACAACCCGTCCGTCGTTCGCGAGTCCGCGCGTCAGGCGTGCGCAGACACGACGCGAGCAACTTCCGCCCGCGCTGCAGCATCCGGCTCATCGAGCGCCATGCGGCAATACGCATCGGTCACGCCGAGCACCCGATAGCCCTCCTTCATCCGCGCCATGTCGCCACCGATCGACGCGACGACCTCATCCACCGAGCGCTGCGCGACCGCCACAGCCTCCGCATCCCCCGAGCGTCCGGCATCCGCCAGCGCACGGAACGGCTTCGGCGTCACCGACGACACTCCCGAAACAACGCCCTGGGCACCTGCCTCCACGGCAGCGATCAAATCGCGGTCGGCGCCGGTGTACAGCTCGAAATCCGCGGGCACAGCCGCGCGGTACGTGGCGATGTCATCCAGCGACAGTTCGCTGACCTTCGCGCCGACGACGTTCGGCAGCGTCGAAAGGCGCACGAGCAGCTCCGGCGACACTGGTTTTCCGCTGCGCGCCGGGTAGATGTACACATACAGCCGGCCATCGCCGACAGCATCCGACACCGCGCGGAAGTAATCGAATACCGCGTCGTCCGACGAGCGCAGGTAGTACGGCGTCAGCGCGGCGAACTCGGTCGCGCCGAGGTCGCGCGCGATACGCGTGAGCCGGACCGCTTCGAACGTGCTCGGCCGGCCGACGTGCACGACCACTCGCATCCGCGCCGCGATCTCATCAAGCGCCGCGCCGACGAGAGCGGTGAACTCCTCGACGTCGACGGCCGGGAACTCACCCGTGGTGCCGAGAACGAACGCGCCCTCGTTGCCGGAGTCTGCCACGTATCGGAAGATCGCCCGCGACCCCTCGAGATCGAGCGATCCGTCGCGGTGGAATGCGGTGGGAATCGCAGTGAGGATGTCGTACCGGGTCACTTCTCGTTCTCCTTCGTGTTGCGGCGCGCACGGCGCTCGCTCTTCTTGTCGATGTTGCGCACCGTCGAGGTGAGCAGGTCGGGCTGTGCCGCGAGGTCTTCGCGCGCGTGGGCGATCTGGGCGATGCTCTCGGTGTGCAGCACCGATTCTTCGAACGAGGCGCGGGCCGCACGAGGCTTGCGTGCCGCCCGGATGGCCGGCATCACGACCGACAGCACGGCCAGCAGCAGCAGGGCGATCGCGATCGGGCTGACCACTTCGAAAAATGGCTTGGTCGGCAGGATCGACATCGTTCGCGCCAGATTCTCTTCGGCAAGAGGTCCGAGCAGCAGGCCCAGCACCACTGGTCCCGCGGGCACCTGCATCCGCTTCATCAGCACGCCGATCACACCGAACACCAGCATGGTGACCACAGTCGACAGGCTGTTCGATGTGGCATAGGTGCCGATGATGCAGAAGATCAGGATGCCGCTCCACAGGTACGGCTGCGGCACATCGAGCAGCTTCACCATCCCCTTCATGCGCACCAGGCTCAGCGCCAGCGACAGAATCGTCGCGATGAACATGATGGCCGCGATCGAGACGACGAGGTCAGGACGGTTCGTGAACAGGTTCGGACCGGGCGTGATGCCCCAGATGATCATCGATCCGATCATCACGGCCATCACCGAGTCGCCCGGAATGCCCAGCGCCATCGTCGTCGTGAGCGAGCCGCCGAGGGTCGCGCTGGATGCCGTGTCGGATGCTGCGACGCCCTCGATCGATCCCTTGCCGAACATTTCCGGATGCTTCGAGGCCTTGCGCGCCTGCTCCCAGCCGATGAGGCCCGCGATGTCGCCGCCCGCCGCAGGAATCAGTCCGACACCGAGCCCGACCACTCCGCCGACGGCCGTAGCCCGGCCGCTCTGCTTGAGTTCGGCGCGGTTGGGCCACCAGCGTCCGAGCGCCGAGATCGGCCGCACCTTCGAGGCTCGATAAGTCAGCAGCTGGTCGAAGAGTTCTGCGATGCCGAACAGCCCGATGATGACGGCGATGAAGTTGACGCCCTCGACGAGTTCGAGCACACCGAAGGTGAATCGCTGATCGGCGGTGGCGGCGTACGTGCCGACGGTGCCGAGCATGAGCCCGAACAGGCCGGCAAGGATGCCCTTCAGCATCGACTTCGACGAAATGCCGATCATGATCGCGATGCCGAAGACGACCAGCGCGAACAGTTCAGGAGACTTGAAGTAGTCGCGAGCGAAGTGCGCGATCGGCACCGCCGCGATCGAGAACAGCACAAGAGAAGCGAGGATGCCGACGGCGGAGACGATCGCGGACATCGTCAGGGCGAGCCCCGCCTTGCCCTGCTTGGCCATCGGATAGCCGTCGAGAGTGGTCGCGATGGATGCCGGTGTACCGGGCGTATTGATGAGGATCGACGGCACACGATCGCCGAAGTTCGCTGCGACATAGATGGTCAGCAGCACGGCGAGGCCCTGCACGGGCTCGAGGGTCATCGTGAAGCCCGCTGCGAGCGCCACAGCCATAGTGGCGGTGATGCCGGGGAATGCGCCGACCATGAAGCCGAGCATCAGCCCGACGCCCATGTAGAGCAGGATCGAGATGTCGAGGAGAGAGTTCAGACCTTCGATGAGCGGGGTCACAGCGGAATCCTCAGAAGCAAGCCGAAGACGACGTAGACGAACGTCGTCACGACGACGGAGTAGATGATGAGGCTGAGCCAGCGACGGTGGCCGTATAGCCACATCAATGCGGCCATCAGCACACCGGCCGCGATCGGGAACACCTCGATGCGATAGCCGAACACGATCACTGAGCTCAGCGACCACGCGGCGATGAAGACGGCCGAGATGACGAGAGTGAGAGCGACCCGCATGACACCGCCGGGCTGAAGCCGCTCGACGTCTTCGCGCTCCATCGCCGGGCGGGTGATCGCGAAGACGAGCAGCACGATGGCGGCGACCACGGCCGAGACACCGATCACCGTCGGCCAGAACCGGGCGTCGATCTGCCCGGGTGCGGACTCGCGGCGCAGCGAGATCTGCGTGGTGAGCACGAGATAGCCCGCCGCGACCGCGAGTGCCACCGCCGCGAACGCGATCTCCAGGGGGCGGGAAGAAGCCGCCCCCTGGTAGTCGTCTTCGACGATGTCGGTCATCAGCCGAGCAGGTCCTTGAACAGGTTGAACTGCTCGCCGACGTAGCTGGACCAGTCAGCCGAGTCGCGGTAGACGACCAGGTTTCCGGCATCCTTCTGGAACTTCTGGTACGAATCCGAATCGACGGCCTCCTTGACGGCCGACTCGAGCGTCTGCTTCACGTCATCCGGAAGGCCCTTCGGCGCATAGATGCCGCCCCAGCCACCGAACTCGACCTTCTCGCCGATCGCCTCTTCGACAGTGGGCACGTCTGCGGCATCCGGGTGACGCTCGTCGTGCATGACCGCGAGGATGCGCACGGCGTCGCCCTGCGCGAGCGCCTCGCCGAGACCCGAGACGGCGGCGACCGTCTCACCGGATGCTGCTGCACCGACCGCTGTGGCTCCGCCGTCATACGGAACGGGTGTGAAGGTGGCGCCGGTTGCGTCACCTAGCCCGAGCGTTGCGGCCTCCCAGATGGAGCCGGCACCGGAGTTGGCAACCGTCACGGCTCCAGACTTGGCCTTGGCGACGAGGTCTTCCAGCGACTCGATGCCGCTGTTCGCGCCGACGGTCACGACGCCGGGTGCCAACATGATCTGACCGAGCAGATCGTAGTTCTCGGGGAGCACGTTGGCGCCCTGGGTGGTGTTGAGCATGGCGATCTCGACGGGCGCGAAGCCGATGACGTAGCCATCGGGATCCTGTGATCCGACGTACTCCATGGCGAGAGCACCGGCAGCGCCAGGCATGTTCTCGGGAATGACGCTGACGTCGAGGATGTTCTCGAGCTCGGATGCCAGCGCGCGCGACGACAGATCAGAACCGCCGCCGGGGTTCGCCTGGATGATCAGGCGGATGTCCTTCTCGGGGAAGGCCGACTCGGCGCCGGCCTCGTCGACTTTCGTGCATCCCGACAGGATGAGTGCAGTTGCGGCGACCGCGGCGATGGCGCCGGTCACACGGGTCAGTCTGATGCGGGGCATCGTTGCTCCTCGGTGCTGTGTGTCGACCGGGTTGTCGACTGTCGCGAGCGTATCAGTGTCGACTGTTAACAGTCAACACTTTGGTGAGTCCAGGGTTGTGCGGATCGGGCGAGGGCGGGCCACCTCACCGATGGCTGGCTCAGTCGTTCTGTTCGGCCAGCTCGATTAGCATCCGATCGCGGGCACCATCAAGGTGTGCGGTCAGCACTTCGGCCGCCTCGGCGGCGGTGCCGCTGCGCATGACGTTCATGAGAGTGACGTGATCGGATGCTGAATCATGCAGATCTGCGTCGTGGTTGATCGTCACGTCCAGCAGCGCGGTGAACGTCGGCAGGTACTGGCGCCACGCGGCCTCGAGGCGCGGGTGGTCGGCGAGCGCGTAGATCTGCGAGTGGAAGTCGAGGTCGGCCACGACGAAGGCGGCGTGGTCGCCGGATGCCGCAGCATCCGCCATCCGCTGCACGGACTGAGCCATGACCTGCCAGCGGTCGTCGTCTTCGACCCGAATCGCTCGCGACAGCGCGAGTTGCTCGAGCGCTCCGCGGAGACTGTAGAGCTGATCGACGTCGTCGTGCGTCAGCCCGACCGCGAAGACGCCGCGCGGCCGCTGGATGCGCACGAGCCGCTCGAAGCTGAGCTGAGTGAGCGCGTCGCGGACAGGTCCGCGACTCACCTGGAACTCCTCGGCGAGTGCTTCTTCGGTGATGCGCTCACCGGGCGCGATCTCGCCGCGCACGATGCGCTGACGCAGCACGTCCGCAACCTGCGATCCCAGCGAATCTCCGCGTTTCACCGTGTCTACCACTCGAGCCCCCTTGTCGACTGTTGACAGAGTACAGGCTCGGCACTGTTCTGCTCAGCGTTGCGCGATCAGCACTGCACTAGGGTGTACCGAGTAGGCCTATCGAGAACCCGGGAAGCGAGGTGGTGCCGCATGTCCAGTGACAGTCACAGTCGCAGACACGAACCCTTCCCCGCTTCCGCACCGCTCGACTGAGCTGCGATCCGCCGAAGAGCGCCCACTGCGACGCGCACTCTGCTGATCCGACGCACTCTCCGCGGCGGTGCCTCCACGTAAGGCTCCACCATGACTCCGAAGCAGCTGCAGCACATCTCCGACGTTGCTGACTCCGTCGAACAGCTCATCACCCGCGGCGACCTCGCCGAGGTCTCGGCGACGCTGACGCCGCTGCCGGTTCCTGACGTCGTCGAGCTGATCGGCCGCTTGAGCATCGCCGACGGTGCGATCATCTACCGGCTGCTCACGAAGGCGCGCTCGCTCGAGGTGTTCGAGGCGCTGCCGCCCGGAATGCAGGGTGACATCGTGCAGGCATTGCAGGATGCCGAGATCACCGGTCTGTTCGCCGAGATGGATCCTGATGACCGGGCCTGGCTGCTCGATGAGCTGCCCGCCTCGGTCGCCCCGCGGCTGCTGCAGGGTCTCTCCGCCCACGAGCGCGAGATGACAGCCGCGATCCTCGGCTACCCGAAGAACGCGATCGGGCGCCGGATGAGCCCGGAAGTCATCATCACCCACCCGAACCTCACCGTCGGCGAGACGATGAGCCGAGTGCGCGAGAACTTGCGTCGGGCAGAGACTATCTACACACTGCCGGTCACCGACTCGGGTCGCCGAGTCGTCGGAGTGGTGAGTCTGCGCGATGTGCTGGCTGCCGACGATGACGCGCAGATCTCGGGATTCATGAGCGAGGCCCACATCGCCACCGCCGATGAAGATGCGGAGACCGCCGCTCGCCGCGCAACCGACCTCGGCCTGCTGGCGCTGCCCATCGTCGACAGCGAGCAGCGCCTGGTCGGCGTGCTCACGATCGATGATGCCGCGCGAATCCTCAAGCAGGAGGAGAGCGAGGATGCCGCCCGGCAGGGTGGTGTCGAGCCGCTGCGCCGCTCGTATCTGTCCACGCCGATCCGCCGACTCGTGCGCTCGCGCGTGGTGTGGCTGCTGGTCCTGGCCGTCGGCGCGACCCTGACCGTGCAGGTGCTCGGCGCCTTCGAGGCGACCCTCGCACAGATGACGGTGCTCGCGCTGTTCGTGCCGCTGCTCATCGGCACCGGTGGAAATACCGGCAACCAGGCAGCGACCACAGTCACCCGCTCGCTCGCCCTGGGTGAGGTCACGCCGCGCGACGTGCGCAAGGTGCTCTCTCGCGAGATCCGCGTGGGCTTCAGCCTGGGCCTCTTGCTGGGCCTGCTGGGCTTCGCGATAGCCGGGCTGGTCTTCGACTGGCACATCGGCGTGGTCATCGGTCTCACGCTGCTCGCAGTGTGCACGCTGGCAGCATCCATCGGCGGGATCATGCCGCTCGCCGCGCGGGCGATCAAGGTCGACCCGGCCGTGTTCTCGAATCCGTTCATCACGACGTTCGTCGATGCCACCGGCCTGATCATCTACTTCCTGATCGCGAAGGCAGTGCTCGGGATCTGAGCTCGTCCCCGCCCTGCCCGCTCCCACTTCCTCACGCGCCCACTCCCGCGAGGGGAGGGGCAAGCTCGCGGCGAGGGGAGGAGCAGCCTCGCGGCTCGGGATGCCAGATTCGCGGTAAGCTTCGGGCACGCGCTTCACTCGTTGCGCGGAGCCGCAGTCCGCACCCCACCGTACTGATGCCATCGCATCCGGTCGGGACGGGCCCCGACACCTCGCGACAAACGCGCTGAGCTCAGATATGCGCCACCCGTCGATGACGTCAGCCACACGGACGGTGTAACCCGGCAGCCGAACCGGACTCGGGTGGCTCAGTCGACACGTGAAGGAGAACAAGGATGACGACACTCGCCGCACTGCCGGGGGCACCGCATCGCAGCGCTGCCCTACGGCAGGACGTGATCCTCGACGGCGGTCGGCTGCACATGGTGCACGATGACCTCACCCCCACCCGCGCCCGGCTGGACGACCTGCTCGCGGTTGCTGACGCACTGCACAAGGACGACATTCCCGTGCTGCTCGTGCGGCGCGACCGTTCCGTTCCCGTTCTGGTGGTCGACGTCGCCCGGCGCGAGGATGCTCTCCGTTCCCTCCGCGAGCACCTGCCTGCAGACCCGTTCTACGTCAAGGCGAAAGGTGCCCACGCGACCCCGATCGAGGATGCCGACCTGCCGGGAGACACCCCTGTCGCCGTGCGCATCTTCCGGCCCCGGATCACCTCCGCGCGCACGCTGCGCTACGGCAGTCGATACGCGGCGCGGGTCGAGTTCTGGTGCTTCGGCACGGAACTCGTCGAAGCACCGAACGACAACGCCCTCACGCGACGGCTGACCCCGACCTCGGAGCTGGTGTTCACCGAGGTCGAGCGGTACGGGCGTCGCTGGCGCACCATCGACGGCATGTTCGAACCGCACGAGGACGAGTTCCTCGAGCCGGTCGACATCGTCTTCTCGTGGGTGGATGGCTCGGCGACCCAGTTCCAGCAGCATCGAGCCGCCCAGCTCACCGCGCACGTCGTCGGCGAAGGCGATGACAGTCCGGCACGATACCGGCACGTCGACGAGCTGCGCTATGCCCTTCGCAGTGTGCACATGTACGCACCCTGGATCAGGCGCATCTTCATCGCCACCGACTCTCCCGCACCGTTCTGGCTCGCCGAGCACCCCCAGGTGACGATCGTGCGCAGCGAGGAATTCTTCGCCGACCCGAGCGTGCTGCCCACCCACAACTCCCACGCCGTGGAAGCTCAGCTGCACCGCATCCCCGGGCTGTCCGAGCACTTCCTCTACTCGAACGACGACATGTTCTTCGGACGCATGGTGAAACCCGAGATGTTCTTCACGTCGGCCGGGCACACGCGTTTCGTCGAGAGCCCGGTGCGCATCGGTGTCGGTGAGCCTCAAGCGCATCGCAGCGGACACGACAACGGGCTGCGCGTGAACCGCGCCCTGCTGCGCAACCGATTCGGCCGCACGATCCTGCGCGACCTCTCGCACTGCGCAACGCCGCTGTGCCGCAGTGTGATGTTGGAGCTCGAGCGGACTTTCCCCGAGGACTTCATGCGCACAGCGGCCTCACGGTTCCGATCCATGACCGACATCTCCGTCACGAACAGCTTGTACCACTACTACGCGATGCTGACGGGCCGCGCGCTGCCGAGCACTCAGCCGCGCGTGCGGTACGTGCAGACCACCACGATGGGCGCGCTCGAAGAGATCGACCGGCTTGCGGCCCGTGCAGACGTGGACATGTTCTGCCTCAACGACGGCGCAGAGACCGACATCCCCGAGCAGTTGCGGATGCAGGCCGTTCAGGGCGGGTTGGAGCGGATGTTCCCTATCCGCGGTCCGTGGGAGAAGCCCGAGGCACTGCAGCATCCGACGATGGATGCCGCGACGGGCTGAACGACGGATGCCGGATGCCGGGCTCAGTTCACGAGCACGGGCACGTCCAGGTGCTCGACGACGGTGCGCGGGGCGATGCCGGCCACGGCGAGCCTTCGGCGGGCTTCATCCGCGTCGATGTGCTCGAGGATATGCGACTGCTCCACGCCGATGACGGCGTGCACGACGGTCTCATCGTGTACGCGCACGAGGTTGACGGATCGTGCGCCATCCTGCGGGCGGCTCCCGCCCGCGGGCACAGTGAGGTCTTGCACGTAGCAGGTGGACGACGCCACCGAGACCGGGATGCCGGCGAAGGTGGCGAAGGTTGAGTAGTGCAGGTGCCCGGCGATGATCGCGCGCACGTCCGTGCCACGCAGCACAGGTGCCAGCCGGTGCTGATCGCGCAATTCGACGCTGGCCGCGAGAGGCAGCACGCTCGGAATCGGCGGATGATGCATCGTAAGGATCGTGCCGAGAGGCGCGGGAACGGCGAGCACCTCTTCGAGCCACGCCAACTGGCTGTCGCTGATTTCACCGTGGTGTTCTCCGGGCACTGTGGAATCAAGCGTGACGATGCGCAGGCCGCTGATGTCGTCCACGCGATCTACGGGGGAGTCGTCGCCGACCGGGTCATCGAGCAGGCCCTCGCGGAAGGCGGACCGATCGTCGTGGTTGCCCATGACCCAGACGACGCGAGCGTCCAGACGTGCCGCAAATGGATCGACGATCCTGCGCAACTCGGCGTAGGCCCCACGCTGGCCGAGGTCTGCGAGGTCGCCGGTGAAGACGATCGCATCGACCGCGATCTGCGCGCCTTCCAGCGCCGTCAGCGTATGAGCGAGGGTCTCTGCGCCGTCGACCAGGTCGAAGAGGCGATCTCCCCCGGCTCGCAGATGGGTATCGCTGATGTGCAGCAGGGTCCGCTGCGGTTCTCGGTGCTCAGCCGTGCGCATGCTCTCTCCATCCCCGTCATTCCGGGGTATCAGCGCCATGGTAGCCCGGCTGGGAGAGGTCAGCGGTGAACACGCGGCGAACACCCGGTTCGCCGACTACGTGATCGCTTCGGGTCTTGTCAGCCCTGGTCGGGGTCGGATGCCGAACGCGGGCGCCAGAGCACGACCTCGGTCGCTCGGCGGATGCGGCGGCCCGAACCGACCGGCACGATCGAGCCGGTTGCTCCGGCCGCGAAGACGCGTACGCCCGGACGGTTCTCGCGCTCGGCGCGCAGCGCGTTCTCGAGTTCGATGGCGCGCCGACGCAGCATCCGCACCTCGTCTTCCAGGTCGAGCAGACGGGCGATGGCCGGCAGGCTCATCCCCTCGCTCGAGAGCTGGGCGACCTCGCGGAGCTGCTCGATGTCGCGCATCGAGTAGCGCCGCGAGCCGCCGCGAGTGCGACCGGGCACCACCAGGCCGATGCGGTCGTACTGCCGCAGCGTCTGGGGGTGCATTCCGGCCAGCTCCGCGGCGACCGCGATCGCGAAGACGGGTGCGTCGGCATCCATGGCCTAGGCCCGAGCCTTCGACATCATCTCGGCCCGAGGGTTCTCCTTCGGCTCGAGCTCGTGGAACTTCTCGAGAGCCTCGCGCGCCGCATCGTCGAGATGCGACGGCACCGCCACCTGCAGCTCGGCGAGCAGATCGCCGGTGCCCTTCGACGACGCGATGCCACGGCCCTTGACCCGCAACACACGGCCCGACGGTGTGCCGGGCGCGACGCGCAGCTTCACCGGATCGCCGCCGAGAGTGGGCACCTCGATGGTGGCTCCCAACGTGGCCTCGGTGAAGGTCACCGGCACCGTCAGGCGCAGGTTCAGACCGTCACGAGTGAAGACCGGATGCTGCCTGACCTTCACCTGCACGACGATGTCGCCGGGTTCGCCGCCATCGGGCGAGGGGCGCCCACGGCCACGCAGACGAATCTTCTGCCCGTCTGCGACGCCAGCCGGCACCTTCACCTTGAACGGCTTGCCGTCTTCGGCCTGCAGGGTGATCGTGTCGCCCTTGGCCGCGGTGATGAAATCGATCGTCGTGCGGGCGGTGAGGTCGGTGCCCTTCTGAGGGCCGCCAAATCCTCGATACCCGCCCGAGGTCTGGCCGAATCGGCCGGAGCCGAACGATCCGCCACCACCCTGCGAGAACATCGAGAAGATGTCGTCGAAGTCGGCCTGCTGACCACCGTGGCCGCCCTGACCGAAGCGGCTGAAGACATCTTCGAAGCCGCCCGCACCGCCGGAGCCGGGCGCGGTGAAACGCGCACCCGACCCCATCGCGCGGATCTCGTCGTACTCGCGACGCTGGTCAGCGTCGCTGAGCACGCTGTAGGCCTCGCTGATCTCTTTGAACTTCGTCTCGGCCGCGGCATTACCTGGATTCGCATCCGGGTGGTGTTTGCGGGCGAGCTTGCGGTAGGTCTTCTTCAGATCGGCAGCGGAGACGTCTTTGGTGACGCCGAGCGTCTTGTAGAAGTCCTTATCGAACCAGTCTTGGCTTGCCATGGCCCTCCCCTACTAGGCCGCAGGAACAGCGACGACGACCTTCGCGGGGCGCAGTTCGACATCGCCGAGTCGGTAGCCGACCTCGACGACCTCGAGGATCGTCGACGTTTCAGCCCCCGGTGTCGGCTGCTGGAAGATGGCCTCGTGATGCTGCGGGTCGAATTCCTCACCTGCGGCACCATAGGCGGCCACGCCGAGACGATCGACCACCGCACGCAGCTTCTCGGCGATGACGGCGAAGGGCGAGCCCTCCACGAGATCGCCGTGCTGCTCGGCACGATCGAGGTCGTCGAGCACGGGAAGAAGGCCCTTGGCCACCTCGCCCTTGGCTCGGGCGATCTCGATGTGGCGCTGCTCTTCGGTGCGCCGGCGATAGTTGGCGTACTCGGCCTGCAGCCGCTTGAGGTCGGTCAGCAGAGCATTCTCTGCATCCGCGATACCGTTGCCGTCGTCGGGCACATCGTCATCCTGCGCGGTACCGAGAATGTCGTCGACCGTGAGTTCGTCGTCCGACCCCTCGGCGGCCGCAGCCTCGGTGGAGTCAGGATTCTCCGGGTTCTGCGGCTCGGGGCCGGATGCCTGAGCATCCGACCCCTCACCGGTAACCTCGGCGCTGTTGTCGTCGAAGTTCTTGTCTGTCATTACTTCGTCTCTTCGTCCTCGTCGACAACCTCAGCGTCGATGACGTCTTCTTCGGCAGCTGCGTCTTCGGCCGGAGCGTCGCCCTCGGCCGAGGCCTCGGATGCGGCATCCGCCTGCGCCTGCGCGTAGATCGCTTCGCCGAGCTTGCCCTGCGACTCATTCAGCTTGTCGAAAGCAGTCTTCACCGCGTCGTCGTCTTCGCCGGCCAGCGCGGTCTTCAGAGCGTCGACGTCAGCCTGCACGTCGGTCTTGATCTCGTCAGACAGCTTGTCCTCGTTCTCCTTGATCAGCTTGTCGATCGAGTAGGCGAGGGTCTCGGCCTGGTTGCGCACCTCAGCGGCCTCACGGCGCTTCTTGTCATCAGCGGCGTTCTCCTCCGCTTCCCGCACCATGCGGTCGATGTCTTCCTTCGACAGCGACGAGCCGCCGGTGATGGTCATCGACTGCTCCTTGCCGGTGCCCTTGTCCTTCGCGGACACGTGCACGATGCCGTTGGCATCGATGTCGAACGTGACCTCGACCTGCGGGATGCCACGGGGAGCCGGGGCGATGCCGGTGAGTTCGAAGGTGCCCAGCGGCTTGTTGTCGCGGGTGAACTCGCGCTCGCCCTGGAACACCTGGATCGCCACGGACGGCTGGTTGTCGTCGGCGGTGGTGAAGGTCTCGCTGCGCTTGGTCGGGATCGCGGTGTTGCGGTCGATGAGCTTGGTCATCATTCCGCCCTTGGTCTCGATGCCGAGGCTCAGCGGGGTGACGTCGATGAGCAGAACGTCCTTGCGCTCGCCCTTGAGGACGCCGGCCTGCAGGGCGGCGCCGACGGCGACGACCTCGTCCGGGTTGACGCCCTTGTTGGCTTCCTTGCCGGTCTCGCTCTTGACGAGGTCGGCAACGGCGGGCATGCGGGTCGATCCACCGACGAGAACGATGTGGTCGATCTCGTCGACCTTCACGTTCGCTTCGCGGATGACGTCGGCGAAGGGCTTCTTCGTGCGGTCGAGGAGGTCCTTGGTGAGGTCCTCGAACTTCGCGCGGGTCAGGGTCTCCGACAGCGAGACCGGGCCCGACTCCGTCAGCGACAGGTACGGCAGGTTGATGCTCGTGGACGTGGAGCTGGAGAGCTCCTTCTTCGCCTGCTCAGCGGCCTCCTTGAGGCGCTGCAGCGCGATCTTGTCACCCGAGACGTCGACACCGGTGGTCTCCTTGAACTGCTTGCTCAAGTACTCGACGACGCGCTGGTCCCAGTCATCGCCACCGAGGCGGTTGTCACCGGAGGTGGCGCGCACCTGGATGGTCGAGAAGTCGTCGTCCTTGCCCACTTCGAGCAGCGAGACGTCGAAGGTTCCGCCACCGAGGTCGAAGACGAGGATGAGCTCGTCTTCCTTGCCCTTGTCGAGGCCATAGGCGAGCGCAGCCGCGGTCGGCTCGTTGATGATGCGCAGGACGTTGAGGCCCGAGATCTCTCCGGCTTCCTTCGTGGCCTGGCGCTCAGCGTCGTTGAAGTACGCGGGGACGGTGATGACAGCATCCGTCACCGTGTCACCGAGGTAGGACTCGGCGTCGCGCTTCAGCTTCATGAGGATGCGCGCGGAGATCTCCTGCGGCGTCCACTTCTTGCCGTCGACGTCGAAGGACCAGTCGGTGCCCATGTGGCGCTTGACCGACGAGATGGTGCGGTCGACGTTGGTGACGGCCTGGCGCTTCGCGGTCTCTCCGACGAGCACCTCGCCATCCTTGGTGTACGCAACCACCGACGGGGTGGTGCGGAAGCCTTCGGCGTTTGCGATGACCTTGGGCTCGCCGCCCTCGAGGACGCTGACGACGGAGTTCGTCGTACCCAGGTCGATTCCGACAGCACGTGCCATGTGTTTCTCCTTTATATGGTGAGAGTTCGTGAGACAGCTCAGTAAACCTGAGTCGTGATGACTCAAGTATATGCACGACATCGGATGCTGTCAAAAAAGTTGATACAACACGACTCAACTCCGTTTTCTGGGGCCCGCCTATGCTGAGACCATGAACCGGAGAATGCGCCACATCACCCTGCGAGCTGTGGCGGGGGCCGCGGCTATCGCCATCACTCTTCCGCTGAGCGGATGCATCAGCGCGAGCATTCCCGATCAGCCCGTCAAGACACCGGAGCCCGGGCCGACCCAGACGACCGAAGAAGCGGATGCCACCGAAGCCCCGATCACGCCACCCGACTCGTCAGTCCTTCCCCCGGAACTGTCCTTTGCAGACGGTGCGGCGCTGGCTCCTGGCACGATTGCACAGTGGGGCGACGGGCTGATGATGGACGATAACTGGGGCATCAGCAAAGCCGACGACGGCAATGGCGGCTGGGAGTACAAGACCGCTGACGGCACTTGCACTGCCACGTTCTGGCAGGGCGCGGTCTTCGACATGACTGCGACCGAAGACAAGGAAGCGTCTGACTTCGTGCTCGGCGCGATCCTGGGCATCGAGCCGTCGGTGCTGGGCGATAAGGCCGACACCGGCGCCTTCACCTATATGACCCGCGGCAACACCGACGTCGAACAGCGCTTCGCCGTCGGGAGTGAGCCCAACCGCAGCTGGGTGGTCGCCGCGCGCGGCTTTGCCCAGCTGGAGTCAGCCGTGTACGTGATCGTCGACTGCGCCTCGGACCAGGCAGGCAACATCGCGGGCGAAGTTTTCGAGAAAAGCCCCGTCGTCATCGGCTGAGGCGTCGGGTGAGCGGGGTCTGAGGCGCCAGCCGAGCTAGGCCTGAGGCGTCGGCTGAGTTGCGGCTGAGGCATCGGCGAATATGGAGCCGAGGCGTCAGCGAGGCTGGAGGTGCATCGTCAGCTCACGCACTGGCCGAACTGCGGCTGAGGCGTCGCCCGAACCGCAACTGAGCCGCAACTGAGCCGCGACTGAGCCGCAACTGCGCTCAGCGGCCGCCGGGAGGGCCGACGAGCAGCAGGATCGCGTACAGCGCCACGATCGCGAAGGCGATCAGTGCGCCGAGCACCCATGGGCGGTGCAGGAACCAGCGCATGGTGCGGTCGTACCAGGTGCGGTCGCGCGGGTCGTCGGTCTCGGTCAGGCGCCAGTCACCGGCGAGGCGGCCTGTGCGGTGCAGCCAGATCTCCATCGGAATCGTCGCGTAGGGCACGATGGCGCTGGCGATGGCGAGCACGGCGACGCCGGGCTTCCAGCGCTGGTTGAACGCGAGCAGAATCGCCGTTGCACCGTAGGAGAGGAAGACGAACCCGTGGATGCCGCCGCCGATCGTGACGACAACGGCGGGGACGCCGACAGCGCGTGCGATGAGCGCCGAAATCAGGATCGTCCAGGTGATCGCCTCGGCGATCGCGAGAACGCGGAACAGGCGGGCAGGACTGCGGAACATGGTTCTCCTCGTGTGGATCTGTCACCACGCTAGGACAACGTTCCCTTTCATCTGCTGGGATCGGGCCTGAAAACGACCGATCGGCCTCGAAGATCATTCGAAAGGTGGAGAGCGCACGGCCCCACCCCGTCAGCGACCTGTGGCCCGCCGACCGCCCTGGGCCCGTCGGGCGCACCATTGATGATCCGCTCAGAAGGGTGCGAGCTCAAAACGGTGCGAGCTCAAAACGGTGCGAGCAATTCTTCGGAGACCGAAGCCCAAGGATCGGTGTCGCGCTCCGCTCGACGGGGCGGCTCCGCTCGACGGGTCGGCTCCGCTCGCGGGGTCGGCTCTGATTGAGGGGACGATTCCGCTCGAGGGGGCGACTCCGCTCGAGGGGGCGGCTCCGGGTGAGTGGATGGCTCCGTGAACATGACCGTATTCTGCGGCGGCGGTCTGTCGATGTACACACGACCCGTGGGGCTTGTCCATTCAAGGAGCCCGCCGCCGAGTTGGATGACGTGCCACGGCGAGTGATGTTTCAGAACGTGATGCCTGCGGCACAGCTCAGCGAGATTCTTCTCGTCGGTGGACCCGCCGAAGGCTGCATCAAGCGTGTGATCGAGGTCGCTGGAACGGGATGGCATGCCGCAACCGGGAAACCGGCACCGCTGATCCCTGGCGCGCAGGTGACGACGCAGATGGGCGCTCGGCCGGTACCGATCGACCGCCAGCAGTTCCCCGCTGATCGGATACGTGAGGATGCGATCCCATCCGGATGCGGATCCGGCCAGCAGCCTCACGGATTCGAGGTCCATCGGAGCGCGGCCATTCACCTCGGCAGGTGTGGTCTCGACGCCGTCGGTGCCCATCAGAGTGGTCACCGGGACCGTCACGCTCACGTGCGGCACGATCGCACCGAGCAGCCCCTCCGGGGTGTCGTGCCCGGCCGGTGCGCCCGTCAGCAGCAGGTCGAGGGCGAGATCGGCCCGTTTGTGCGACAGCGTGCGCGGGTCTGCCGCCTCCGCTGATTGCGGTGATCTCTCAGAGTGCAGTGATCCCACGGATTGCGGTGATCCCGCTGATCGCAGCGGTCCCACTGATTCGGCCGATTCCGGTGCGGCGGCGAGGCCGAAGGCGGCTCCGTGCACACGCTCCGCGCCCGCGGCGCCAGCGGCGTTGCTGGCTACGGCGCTGGTTGCGCGAGATGGGCATCCAGCATCCGCCTTCGCCATTTCCGTGAGCCTGTCGAACGCCGCGTGCACGAGCGCCGCAGGGCCGAGGAGGCCGAGTTCGGCCATCCCATCCGCAGCATCCTTCACCCACACGCCCCGCTGCTCGCGCGCCTCAGCGTGGCGCTCGTCGAGCGATCTCGGCTGGTACTGCTCTGCGATCCGCGCCGCGATCGGCCGCAGCCGGTTGGGCGACTCGTCTTCGGCGAACTCCAGCACTCGCGCGGAGTAAGCATTCCTAGCCTCAGCGTCGTGCAGGTGGCCGCCAGCATCCACGATCACTCGGGTGTGACCAGCGCCGATCCGGCCGGCGCCCTGCGCCGCCCAGACCAGCGGGAACTGCTCGACAGTGGTCGACGCATCGGCCATCCGTCGCTGGATCGTGCGGTCGCTGACCCTCAGCACCGCACCCAACTCGGCAGCGACGCTGCGGATCGTCAGGTCGGAGGCCTCGATGCCGTCGCCGTTCTCGGCCATCGACAGAGCGAGTCGCTCAGCAAGCGCCAGCAGCCCGTCGCGTGCGGCGAGCATCCCAGCGAGGGTCTGCTCGACGCCCTGCAGCGACGACACGAGGGCGTCGAGAGTCGCCACCTCTTCGTCTGTCGCTGCCACCATCGCGTTCATAGTTCCAGTATCAGAGAGGCCACCGACATTCGAACGAAGATTCAGCTCAGGCTGCGGCCCCTAGAAGTCACGAGTGCATAACGAACGGCCGCGCTCCCGTCGTGCACGCGTCGCCCTTCGCCGTAAGCTCGATCCCGCACCGGAATCAGTCCGGAGGCCCGAGCGGAAGGAGCGAACGATGAATGCCATCTTCGTCGTGTCCACAGCCGCCGACCTTCTTCTCGCCGAGGCCACCCGCTTCTGATCCGCGTGTGGCCCGTATTCCGGAGCCACATCGTGAATCCTCAGAACTCCGCGTCCCTCGACGCATCCTTTTTCGACGCATCCCCTTTCGACGTATCCCTCTCGTTCGCCGACACTCGGCTCGTCGAGAACCAGCGTTGGTCCACCTGGCCAGCGAGCACACCGACCGAACGCGGACCGTTACCCCGGCCCGACTGGGTCGTGGCGAGCGCCGCCGCAGTGGACACCGAACTCGGCATCCTCAAAACAGGCAAAGAGGCGGATGTCTTCCTCATCGAACGCGCTGTGCCTGGCGACGCGACCCAGCGCACGCTGCTCGCCGCGAAGCGGTACCGCGATTCCGATCACCGCAGCTTCCAGCGCTCCTCGACCTACACCGAGGGGCGCCGCACTCGGAACACCCGCGACACCCGGGCGCTGGCCAAGAAGTCCGCACACGGGCGCGAGGTGGCAGCCGCACAGTGGTCGTTCGCCGAGTTCGCCGCCCTCAGTCGCATGCACGAGCTTGGCGCGCCGGTGCCGTATCCGGTGCAGGTGAGCGGCACCGAGATTCTGATGGAGTTCGTCGGAGACGGGCGCACCGCCGCACCTCGTTTGGCGCAGGTGAGAGCGGATGCCGTGGATCTGGCCGACCTGTTCGCGCAGATCGCCGACATCATGCGTCTCTTCGCCGGCGCAGGTTTCGCGCACGGCGACCTGTCGGCGTACAACCTGCTGGTGCACGATGGCCGCGTGCGGGTCATCGACCTGCCGCAGATCGTCGACACAGTCGCGAATCCCCAGGGCCTCGACCTGCTGCACCGCGACTGCGTGAACATCTGCGACTGGTTCGGTCGGCGCCGCCTGGAGCGCGATCCGGAGGAGCTGTTCGGAGACTTGCTGGCAGCGTCGTTCGGGTGAGCGGGGTGTCGCTCGCGTGAGAAGAGGTCGCTCGGGTGGGGGCAGGGTGGCTCGGATGCTGGCATCCGCCCCGCTCATGCGGCGCGCCGCCACCACCCGTTCACTCAGCGCGGTCAGACTTCGAGCATGAGCGATGAGCAGCCGGCATCCGCGGCGGACACACCGATCAACACCGCGGCGATGACCGCCTTCGGCCGTGAGCACGTCGGCCCCGAAGCGACGCGGAAGCAGGTTCTCTCGTGGGCGATGTGGGATTGGGCGCTGCAGCCGTTCAACACGGTCATCCTCACATTCGTCTGGATCGCGCTGTACTTGACCTCACGGATGTTTCTCGAGCCGAGCGTGCGCGAGTCGGGGATGCTGGCCGACGGCAGCTACATGAACTGCAACCAGAGCGAGTTCATGGGCTCGGCGTACTGTCAGGGGCTCACTGACCTGTCGGCGTGGTGGGGCTGGGCGAACTTCGCCGCCGGCATCGTCATCCTCGTGCTGGCGCCAGTGCTGGGCCAGCAGGCCGACGCCCGCGGGAACAAGAAGAAGTGGGTCATCGGTGCGACGATCGGGGTCGCGCTGATCCAGTTCGCGCTCTTCTTCGTCGAGGCCGACCCGAAGTTCTTCTGGTTCGGCGCCTTCGCCGTCGCCGTTGCCGCTGTGGTCAATGAGATCGGCAACGTCAGCTACTACGCGATGCTCTCCGAGGTGTCGACGCCCAAGAACGTGGGGCGCATCTCGGGTCTCGGCTGGGGTCTCGGATACATCGGCGGCGTGGTGGCGCTGATCGTCTGCATCCCGGTGCTGTTCACCGTGGGGCAGGACAACCCGCTGTCGTTCAAGCTCGTCGCGGTGATCTGCGCGGTGTGGACTCTGGCCTTCTCTATTCCGATGTTCCGCAACGTGCCGGAGTCACCCTCTTACGAAGAGTCGGCGAAAGTGGGTTTCTTCCGCTCGTACGTGGTGCTGGCGAGGAACGTCGCGAAGCTGTTCCGCACGAACCGGCCGACGTTCTGGTTCATGCTGTCGGCCGCCGTCTATCGTGACGGGCTGGCGGGCGTTTTCGCGTTCGGGGCCGTGCTCGCCGCGCAGGGTTTCGGATTCTCGTTCCTCGAGGTCATCGTCTTCGGGCTCGCCGCAAACCTCATCGCCGGCATCTCGACGCTGCTCGCCGGGCGCCTCGATGATCTGATCGGGCCGCGCCGCCTGATCCTGATCACTCTGGCGGGCCTCGTCGCGATGGCGTTCGTGGTCTTCGCGCTCAAAGACTTCGGCACGATCGTGTTCTGGATCTGCGGCCTGCTGCTGTGCGCATTCGTCGGGCCCACTCAGGCCGCAAGCCGCAGCCTGCTGACCCGCCTCACCCCGCCGAGCCAGCAGGGTGAGATCTTCGGCCTGTACGCGACGACGGGCCGCGTCGCCTCGTTCCTGTCGCCACTGGCGTGGTCGCTGTTCCTGCTGTGGTTCGGCGGGATCGTCTACGGCGTGCTCGGCATCGGCCTGATCCTGCTCATCGGGCTCGTGATGCTGCTGTTCGTACGGTTCCCTAAGGACGTCGGCGTGTAATCGGAGACGGCAACACCTCATGGTTCGCTCGGCTTACTCGAATGTCGACCTCATATACTGAGTCGAATTACGGCTCATGACTATCAGGTGAACATTTCGTGCGGCAATTGCTTCGCGGGAGTCGGTTGCTTCGTAGCATCCGCTTTCTTCCGTATCTCATCCCCTACGCCGCTTGGACGACCCTGAAACCGGTGCGCCGAAACCGGGTGCTGTTCCTCTCCGACTCGCATGATGGCTTCGTCGGCAACATGCTTTTCCTGCGCGACGCGATGCTGCGCGAGGATTCGAATGCCGAGATCATCGGCGTATTCAAGTCGAGCCTGTCTTCGCGTCGGTCGCTGCGCGACGTGCTGCGTCTGCCGTATCTGATCGCCACCAGTGCGGTCATCGTGCTCGATGATTTCTACCCTCTGATCTACCGTTTTCGGATTCGCGATGGTGCGCGTCTTGTGCAGATCTGGCATGCCGCCGGCGCATTCAAGCAGGTTGGCCACAGCCGCGCAGGCCTGCCGGGTGGGCCGACGCCCGGCTCAGAGATCCACCGCAATTACACGGATGCCGTGGTGAGCTCAGCCGGGATCGTCGACGACTACGCCGAAGCGTTCGGCATCCCTGCCGAACGGGTGCACGCGTGGGGGATGCCGCGCTCTGACGCGTTCTTCGAGGAGCAGACGATCAAGGCGGCGCGCGCATCGGTGCGGGCGCGGCTCGGCATCGGCGCGTCGGAGCGCTTTGTTTTGTACGCGCCCACCTTCCGCGGCAATGGGCAACGCAGCGCGGTCACGGCGCCCGAGGCCGATTGGGAGAGCATCGCTCGCACGCTCGGCGATGGGTGGCGGCTCGGGGTGCGTCAGCATCCGTTCGTGACAAGCGGCCCGTTGCCAGCCGGAGTGGTGGATGCTGCCGCCGAGCCAGACATGAACGAGCTGCTGATGGCGGCGGATGTACTCGTCACCGACTATTCCTCGTCGATCTTCGAGTACGCGCTGCTGCGCCGACCGGTGGTCTTCTTCGTGCCGGACCTGGACGACTATGAGGCCGCGAGGTCTTTCTATCGACCGTTCGATGACTATGCGATCGGGCCCGTGGTGCGCTCTGCCGACGACCTCGCTGCAGCGATCCGCACCGCTGAGGTCGATGAAACCCGCCTCAGCACTTTCCTCGAGGAGTTCTGCGGGAGTCTCGATGGTCGCTCCAGCGAGCGGATCGCTGGCGAGTTGCTCGCTGTGCGTGTTGCGAAGGCGACTGCATGATGGTCTTGGCGCAGCGCCTGCGGCTGGACATCGTCGCCGCGTATGCAGCGCGGCTTGCGCTCACGCTGGTGAGCGTCGTGATGCGGCCGCTTCCTCGGCGCGACAAGGTGACGCTGCTGACCCGGCAGAGCAATCGTGCGCCGTCTGACTTCGTGATGCTGCGCGATGCGATCGTCCGGCTGGATTCGTCAATCGAGGTCGTGGTGATCTCTCGGATGGTTCCCCCGGGGATTGTTCGCAAGTTCGCGTATGCGGCGCACCTGCTCGTCGAGATGTATCACGCGGCCACCTCGCGCGTGCTCGTCGTCGACGGCTACTCGATCATCGCCTCGGCGACGCGGCACGCTCCGGGGTTGAAGATCGTGCAGATGTGGCACGCGCTGGGCGCGCTGAAGAAGTTCGGTCTGAGTATCGTCGGGCAGCGTGGCGGGCGCGACCCGCGGCTGGCGAAGGCTATGCGGATGCACGAGGGATACGACCTGGTGATCTCGAGCGCTGAACGATGCCGCGCGCCGTTCGCCGAGGCGTTCGGCGTGGATGTGTCGAAGGTTGCGGTTGCTCCGCTGCCCCGCGTCGACCGCCTGCGCGACCCTGCTCACCGGGCAAAGGTGCGCAAGCGCTTCGACTACCTGTACCCCGACCTGATCGGCAAGAAAGTTGCGCTGTTCGCCCCGACGTTCCGCACCGAGGGCCGCATGGCCACGGTCGATCCGCTCGAACTGACACAGGCGATGGCGGATGCTGGCTATGCGACGATCACCAAGCTGCACCCCCTGGTGCCAGCGCCGACGACCGATGGCGTTCGCACGGCTCCGGGCATCTCGACGCAGGATCTACTGCTGATCGCCGACGTCTTCATCACCGACTATTCGTCGGCTGTCTTCGAAGCGGCTGTCGCCGAGGTGCCGTCTTATCTGATCGCACCGGATCTGGACGAATATGCGCAGCGTCGGGACTTCTATCTGAAATTCCCTGATGACCTTGGTCTGCCGATGGCGTCGACGCCAGCGGAGTTGGCGGAGATGGTGCGAGCAGGCGCGGCGGATGCTGTGGCGATGGCAGCTCTCCGAGACTCATTTATCGCATCACCCGGCTCCGTCACTGAGACAGCGGCCGAGCATCTCGCGCGGACCGTCATGGTCGAGGATGAGCGTTCACGAGAGGATCACGATGATTGACGAACGTGCGCGACCCCGGACTGTGGCTGTGATCCTCGCTGGCGGCATCGGAGTGCGTGTCGGGCTCGGCATCCCCAAGCAGCTCATCAAGATCGCCGGCAAGGCAATCGTCGAGCACACGCTCGAAGTGATGAACGCGAGTGGAGTGATCGACGAGATCATCATCGTGATGAACGCTGGTGCGATCGACCAGCTCACATCTCTGCAGAACGACGAGCGCTTCCCTAAGCTGACACGCATCATCCCAGGTGGCGAAACCCGCAACGACTCCACCCAAGCTGCGCTGGCCGCGCTCGATGATGACCCGAACACGAAGGTGCTGTTCCACGACGCTGTCCGCCCGTTCGTGAACGAACGGATTCTCGACGAGTGCGTCGAGGCGCTCGACCATTACGAAGCGGTGGACACCGCAATACCGTCCGCCGACACAATCATCCAGGTCGACTCGGCGTCCCACATCACCGCTATCCCGAATCGATCCGTTCTACGGCGCGGGCAGACGCCCCAAGCGTTCCGTCTCGGCACTATTCGTCGGGCATACGCACTCGCGAACGAAGACAAAACCTTTCACGCCACAGATGACTGCGGTGTCGTCTTCACCTACCTGCCGGACACGCCGATCTTTGTCGTTGACGGTACTCCCGAGAACATGAAGGTCACGGAACCGATCGATGTGCACATCGCTGACAAGCTGTTCCAGCTGCAGTCGGCGAGCCTGGCATCGGATGTGGCGATGCCTGATCTCACCGGCAAGGTCGTCGTTGTATTCGGCGGCAGCTACGGCATCGGCGCGAGCGTCGTCGAGGTCGCGCGCGAGGCCGGGGCCGATGTGCATCAATTCAGTCGGTCGACCACCGGCACTGATGTGCGCTCCCGCGGTGCCGTGAAGCAAGCCCTCAAGGAAGTCTTCGCGGCCTCAGGTCGCATCGACGCAGTGGTGATGTCCGCAGGGGTGCTGCGGATGGGACCGCTGACCAAGACCAAGGTCAAGCACATCGAGTCGAGCATCGAAACTAACTTCGTCGCACCGGTCGTCGTGTCGCGCGCAGCGCACAAGTACTTGAAGGAGACTGGCGGCCAGGTGCTGCTGTTCACCTCGAGCTCGCACACGCGCGGCCGGGCGAACTATGGAATCTACTCAGCCAGCAAGGCCGCCGTCGTCAACCTCACTCAGGCCCTAGCCGAAGAGTGGGCCGAAGACGGTGTGCGCATCAATTGCATCAACCCTCAGCGCACGCGCACACCCATGCGTACGCACGCTTTTGGCGAGGAACCGGTGGAGACCTTGCTCGATCCCAGGCAGGTCGCCGAGGTGAGCCTCAAGGTGCTGGACAGCGGTCTGACCGGCCAGATCGTGGCCGTACGGGTTGAGGAAGCACCGAAGGTGCAGTGACCGTGGCCACTCGCTCCGCGCACTCCATCAGCGTCATCATCCCCGTGTTCGACGTCGCGGCGTACCTACCCGATTTTCTGTCGAGCCTGGAAGCTCAGGGCGACCACCTGCCGGACGATGTCATCTTCGTTGACGATGGGTCTACGGACGAAAGCGGTGCGCTGATCCAGGCCTGGGTCGAATCCGGACATCCACAGGCGCAGCTGATCCGCACGACGAATATGGGAGTGAGCGCGGCCAGGAGCACCGGCATGGATTCCGGGAGCGGTGACTGGGCGCTCTTCCTCGACCCCGATGACGTCTTGGCGCCAGGGTACTTCGCCGCACTGCGGGAATTTCTCGCCGCACACCCCGATGTCGACCTCGCGGCGACGAACCTCCTGCGCCTGCAGGAACCCGATCGGCATCTGCGGGACACCCACCCCCTGCGCTTTCGCTTCGCCGGGGGAAACAGGGTCACCGAACTGAGCGACGACGTGTTCGTGATGAATGCCGCATCCGTGGCGTTCCCTATGGCGCCAGTGCGCGAATCAGGAGCGAGGTTCCGTACGGGGCTGCACGCCTCAGAAGATGCTCTTTTCGTGGTCGAGTATCTGCTGAGCCTGGGCCGCGCGCCTCGTGCCGGTTTCGTTTCGGATGCCAGGTACGGATACCGCAAGCGTGAGGCGCGCACATCGGCGGTCGACCGGTACCGCTCCGACCCGAGCACCTACACGGTGCGCTTCCACGAGGGCTATGCGCCGTTGCTGGAATCCGCGGCTGCGCGCGGTCCGGTGCCAAGCTGGCTGCAGTCGATGGTGCTCTACGAGATGCAGTGGCTGCTGCCTGTGCAGATGGATCCGCGGCGGTATGCGGCCGACCTCGATTCTGCCCAGCGATTCGAGACGCTAGCGGGCCTTAAAAAGTGTCTGATGCACGTCGACGACGATCACCTGCTCAACTATGACGCCAGCGCTCTACCGCTCGAGTCGCGGCTGCTGATCCTTGCGCTCACCGACCGGCCGCTGTGGCCCGGCGCGTTCGCCACTATGCCGCACGGATGGCGCGAAGACGTCGATATCATCACGTACTCGACCCGCTCGGAACCTGATTTTCGGACGGACGCGCCGTCACGCCGCCTAGTCGTGTGGGCACCCGACGTTTTCGGCCAGCGCGTGCTGTTTGCGACTCGGCTGCGGGCAGACCGCCGCGTGCGAAAGGTTGACGGTCACAACATTGTCTGGCCCCGGCCAGGAGAATCCTTGTCACAAACACAGGACCGGCACCGCCGCCGACTCGCCGGGTTTCAGGGGACCTTTCTTCCTGCCCAAGAGGGCGAGGTGTATGTCCGCCGCACGCGACCGTGGGCCCGCGCCACCGGTCCGATTCGGCGCGAAGCTCGCCGGCGTGGGCTGTGGTCCAAGGATGCGATGATTGGGCGCATCTTGCGGCCCGGACGGACGATACTCGTCGAGCATCCGGCCGATGATTCGGAGCGCTCGGCGGAACTAGTCACTGCGCTGCAGCGGGTATCCCGTGTCGCACATGCCGACGCACAGAGCGGCCCACACGTCCCCGGTGCTCTACGCTTCGGTTCGTTCACGCATCGAGTCGTGCGCGCCCGTGCCCGCATGCTGATCAGCTCGCGGACGACTGGGAGACCGTCCTTGCGTGCACGGCTGCGCGGCGTGAGGGTTCTAGTGACCAGCGGCAATCTCGACACAATTGACGCGCTCTCGATTCGGCGTTTCACGCCCGACTTTGTGATCACCCCCGAGGAGGTCGACCTGCCGTTCCTGGCTGGGATCGGACTGGCGGCCGTCGATGTCGCAATCGTCAAGGAACGCCAGGCGGCGTCCGTCGCGAGCGCGCTTGCCCGACGCGCAAGTAGTTACACACGAGTCAGCTCGGAAGGAGGCTCGCACCTTGGAGCCTGAATTTACGGTCATTTCCCCGATGTACAACGTTTCCCGGTATCTCCCGGACTACTTCGCATCATTGGAGCGTCAGACCTACGGCTTTAAACGCCTTGAGGTAATTCTCGTCGATGACGGCTCCACCGACGACACCGCCGCGGTTGCCGATGCGTTCGCCGCAACGTACTCGAACGTGCGGGTCATCCGCAAGGAGAACGGCGGGCAAGCCTCGGCGCGCAACGCTGCACTTGCAGAGGCAACTGGCACCTGGCTGACGTTCCCAGACCCTGACGACGTCCTCGGCGACGACTACTTCCTGATCGCCCACTCGGCCGCTTCGGCGCCAACGAAGCCTGCGATGATCTCTGCGCGTTTGCTTATGTGGCACGAGATCGACGGACGGATCGAAGACAACCACGCGCTTACGGGGCGATTCCGTGGAGGAGACAGCGACCGTGATCTGAATCAGTATCCGTCATGGATCCAAGCACATATCACGAGCGGGTTCGTTCAGAACGCCGTCGTGAGAGACGCACAGCTGCGTTTCCCTGACGCTCTTCGGCTACGGTTCGAGGACGGAAGCTTCGTCGCCCGCTACCTCCTCCAATTCGCGTCACCCGTCGTCGCCTTCCGCGGTGAGATGGAATATCTATACCGTCAGCGTGCCGACAGTTCATCGACCATCCAGTCGAGCAGTGCGAATCCGCAGAAGTATACCGACACCATACGATTTGGCTATCTGCCGATCATCGAAGCACTCGCATCAGACGAGCGGAGTGTTCCTCGCTGGCTGCAAAACCTCTTTCTCTACGACCAGTTCTGGATTTTGCGTGCATCGCAAGGCCCCTCGGTCCGCAAACACACATTTCCGGAATCCATGTACGAGGAACTGGACGAATTGCTACCCCAGTTCCTCGAGGCGATCGACAAGGAGCGGATCCGCACGTTCGATGTCATGCATGTCGCACCGTGGATGCGGGAAGCTCTTCTGCTCGTCAAAGCTGGCGGTGGTGTCGCCTCCCTTTACTGGGGTGCGCGCGATAAGAAGCGTGGCTTGCGGAGTGTGCTCATTCGGTATAGGGGAGAGCGACCATCTTTCACCCTCCGCGTGAACGGTGTGCCCGCCGAGGCACGCTTCGAAAAGGATCTAGGGCTCGAGTACGTCGGCAAGCCAATCATTCGCCAGCTCTCGCTATGGGTGCCTGATGATTCGGACATCACCCTCATCATCGATGGCGAACCGCGGCAGATCCTGGATGCCCCTCCCGTGGTCCGCTCCGCTTTTCCCGCCACGCAGAAGCGGTCAGCGGGTGGCGTTACCCCGGCTCGCGTACGCGCTGCTCTGGCGCGCCGGTTCACACGAGGTGGGTCGATGAACATCGCCCGCAGGGTGGCGATGGCGGATCCACGCAAGGCTCGTATGTTCGCGAATGCATGGGTCTTCATCGACCGCGACGTCGATGCTGGCGATAGCGCCGAGGACATGTACTGGTGGGTTCGCGACAACCAGCCCGAAATCAATTCCTGGTTCGCGCTCCGCAAAGGTACGAAGGATTGGGACCGCATGTCCGTCCACGGTGCGCGCCTCGTCGACTACGGCTCACCGGACTTCGGCGCACTGATGCATCATGCATCCCATCTCGCCTCAAGCCACGCGGACCGATTCATCACAGATGCCGTGCCACGCAAACATGTTCCTACTAACTATGTCTTCACTTTTCTGCAGCACGGCGTCATCAAAGGCGACATCTCGGGATGGTTGAACACGAAGTCAATCCAGGTCTTCATCACGTCAACACAAGATGAGTACGATTATGTGACTGGCGACTCGCCCTTCAAGTTCGGGCCGAAAGAAGTGCGTCTGACTGGCCTCCCACGCTTCGATATGCTCCTGGAGCGGTCCAAGGAAGTACCGGAAGCAGAACGCGATCTGGTGCTGGTGATGCCGACCTGGCGCGACTACCTCGTCAGCGGCATGAAGGGCGCATCCAACGAACGTGAGCGCGTCGGTGGCTTCGAAGAGACACCATACGCCAGTTCGCTAGGAGATCTGCTGCGTGATCAGACGCTCGCCGCCGCGATGAGCACCGGCGGCAAACGTCTCATCTTCATGCCTCATCCCAATATGAGACCGTACTTGCAGGACTTCGACGTCCCTGAGCACGTGGAGGTGCGTTCTTACGAGGACACAGATGTACGCGAAATGATCACCCGTGCCGCCGCGCTTGTGACCGACTATTCGTCCATTGCTTTCAATGCTGCGTACTTGCGGCTTCCCGTTGTTTATTTCCAATTCGATCAGGAAGAATATCAGGTACATCACACCGAGCGACCCGGATATTTTGACTACGAAAGGGATGGTTTCGGACCTGTGACGACGACTGTCTCCGATACGGTGGGTACGATTTCGAACATTCTGAGGGGCCATCCCCGTCAGCAATACCTCAGGCGCATGGAAGCAACTTTCCCCGTGCGAGATGGGCGCAATCGCGAACGCGTTTTCGAAGCCATGCGGGAAGCGGCAACTCAGCGGCCGCTGTCAGAGCGGATCAAGCCCGCAGCGCGCGACCGCTGGTGAGAGCGGCTGGGTAGAGGAGACAACCATGTCAGTGCCTATCGCAGAATTCCGTGACGATCGCGGCAATCGTATCTGCTGGGACGGTGAACAGATTCCGAACACGCGAGTGACCTTCACAGGATCCAATAACACCCTGCGCGTCGAAAGCGGGGCCCGCATTGGCAATCTATCTGTTCAGTTCGACGCTAACAACGGCCTCATGGAAGTCGGATCGAGTAGGGGCGTGCCCTCCTTTTCCGCCACCGTGCGGGTTGGAGAGGACTCCCGTGTTTTGATCGGCCGCAACGTGTCGACAACGAGCACGGTGGGAATCTCAGCGACCGAGGGGACCACCATCAGCCTGGGCGAAGACTGCATGCTAGCCATCGGTGTTCAGCTTCGGGCCGACGACGGGCATCCGATCTTCGATGTGCACACGGAGAAGCGGGTTAACGTATCTCGCGATATCGTGATCGGCGCGCACGTGTGGCTCGGCTACAATTCGGCGGTACTCGGGGAGTCGTGATCGGCCACGGTTCCGTCGTAGGCCTGGGGTCGGTCGTCACCCGCAATGTCCCGAACAACGCCGTCGCAGCAGGGAATCCGGCTCGAATCGTCCGGCGCGATGTCGCTTGGGAACGCCCTCATTTGTCAATGGTCAAGCCATATTACAAACCGGACGCGTCGACCATCACCAAGACGCGATGGTGGGCCGCCACAGACGAAAATGCACCCGGACCGCTCGCGCGTCCGATGCTTGATGCCTCGCCTGGCCAAGCGGTGCCCGTGAATCGCTGGTGGCGGAAGAGCTAAGCCTCGATCCACCGACGAGCTGCAGGTGGGGCGGGCTGGCGTGATCGAGGTTCG
>NZ_FUKO01000023.1 GCF_900163815.1 Microbacterium esteraromaticum
GAAAAGAGATGGGGGTGGATGCTGGGGGTCAGGGGCGACGGAGGTGCAGCACGCCCCGCACGAGCAGACCGGCGACGAGGGCCCAGAACGCGGCGCTGATGCCGAGCAGCGCCACACCGGATGCGGCGACCAGAAAGGTGACGACTGCCGGCATCCGCTCTCCGGGGTCGTCGATCGCCTGTTGCACGGATGCGCCGAATGCCGCGAACAGCGCGAGCCCGGCGACCGCGGGGATGACCGCGGCGGGAGCGAGCAGCACGAGGGCTGCGAACACCGCCGAGAAACCGCCGAGCACGATGTACGAGACGCCCGTCGAGACCCCTGCCACCCAGCGGCGCTTCGGGTCGGGCTCGGCGTCGGGGGATGCTGCCAGAGCGGCGCTGATGGCGGCGAGGTTGATGGCGTGGCCTCCCGCAGGGGCGCTGAGGGCTGAGCCGATGCCGGTGACCAGCATCGCCGGGCGCCATGGCACCTCGTATCCGAAGCTGCGCATGACAGCGATGCCGGGCACGTTCTGCGAGGCCATCGTGACGATGAACAGCGGCAGGGCGATGCCCACGATCGATCCGACCGTGAAGGTGGGTGCGGTGAAGACGAAGGTCGGCATCAGCAGCGCCGGGTCGACATCGGTTCCGGTGGACGCGACGCCGATGACGACGACGATGGTGGCAGCGACGAACGCCGCAGGCACCGCCCACCGCGGAGCGAGGCGCGCGAAGAGCAGCCAGGTGATGACCACCGGCACAACGCCCCACGGATTGGCGACGATTCCGGTGATCGGAGCGAGGCACAGCGGCAGCAGCACTCCGGCGAGCATCGCCTGTGCGATCGAGGGCGGGATGGCCGCGATCAGAGCGCCGATCCTCGGCACGAGAGCCGTGAGCAGGATCAGCGCGGCCACGACGAGAAACGCCCCGACTGCGGCGGGCCATCCGCCTTCGACGGCGCTGGTCGCGGCGAGCAGCGCGGCGCCCGGCGTCGACCAGGCGGCGGTGATCGGCATCCGATATCGCCATGCCAGTACGACGCAGGCGACGCCCATCGTGATGCTCAGGGCGAGCAGCCCGCTGGCAGCCTGAGCCGGTGTTGCCCCGACCTTGTCGAGGCCGGTGAGCACGACGGCGAATGAGCTGGTGAATCCCACCAGCGCGGTGACGACTCCCGCCGTGATCGGGCGCGACAGAGAGGTGCGGGCGACGTCGGTCATCGTCTCCTCATCGATGGAAGGTGCTTGGTGGGGATAGGCCCCGGGTCAGGTGAGGCCGTGGCGGTGCGCGAGCACGACGGCCTGAACCCGGTCACGGGCGCCGAGCTTCTGCAGGATCCGAGACACGTGCGTCTTCACAGTCGCCTCGCCGATGAACAGCGCCGCGGCGATCTCGGCGTTGCTGCGAGCATCGGCGATGAGCGCCAGCACCTCGTATTCACGCCCCGTGAACGGCTCGCTGGGAACGCGATCGAGTGACGGGACCGATGGTGAGGCGGATGCTGCGGGAGTGGGTGCCGTGGGGGCGGGTGCCGCGGAGCGGCGGAACCGCTGCAGCACGCGGCGCGTCACTTCTGGCGCCAGCATCCCCTCGCCGGAGGCCAGCGCGCGCACCGCCGCGATGAGCTCTTCGGGCCCGGCGTTCTTCAAGAGGAACCCGCTCGCGCCGGCGTCGAGCGCGTCGAACAGGTAGTCGTCGCGATCGAACGTCGTCACGATCGCGACAGCACCCGAGAGCGACTCATCGGCGATGATGCGACGGGTCGCCTCCAGACCATCCATATCGGGCATCTGCACGTCCATGGTGATGACATCCGGATGCAGCTGCTGTGCGAGCTGCACACCCTCGGCGCCGGTCGCCGCCTCGCCGATCACCTCAATGTCGGGCTGCGTCTCAAGGATCGTGCGGAACCCGGCGCGCAGCATCGCGTGGTCGTCGACCAGCAGCACGCGGGTGGGCGAGTCTGTCATATCGGCTTTCTAGATCTGGAGCGAAGGGGCAGACAAGGGCACGTTCACACGCACCCGGAAGCCGCCCTGTGGGCGTGGAAGAAGCTCGATCGTGCCGCCGGATGCTGCGGCGCGCTCGCGCATGCCCAACTGGCCGAGCCCAGGGCGCAGTGCCGAGATGGCGCGGCCGGTGTTGACGATCTCCAGCTCGACAGCATCCGGCTCGTAGCGCAGCCGCACATCGGCGGTGGCGCCGGCGCCCGCGTGACGGCGGGCGTTGGTCAGCGCTTCTTGGGCGATCCGGTACAGGTTCACGCCCACGGTGTTCGAGACCGCCACGGGAGTGCCGATCACCGAGTAGTCGGTGGGCAGACCCGCATCGCGGGAAGACTGCGCGAGGTGCTGAATGTCGTCGAGACCAAGAGTGGATGCCGCATCATCGCCTGATCCACCAGGAGCCCGCAGCGTCTCCAGCAGCTGGCGGAAGTCACGGATCGCATCACGCGAGGCATCCTCCACTCCGGCGAGCATCTGCTTCGCCTTCTCCGCGTCCTGGTCGATGACGAGTCGCGCGGCTCCGGCCTGCACGCCCATCACGGACACGTGGTGGGCGACCACGTCATGCAACTCGCGGGCGATGCTCACCCGATCGAGGGCGACGGCCTGGGCCGCAGTCACCTCGCGCTCCTGCTCGAGCTCATGCGTGCGCTCGATGAGCGCCGCCTTCTCCTGCGCAGCATGCCACGACCGCTCGCCGAAGTAGTACGCGCCACCGAAGTAGAGCCCGTTCAGCAGCAGCTGGATCATCATGAACGCCAGGTACGGCGAGAAGGCGCCCGCCGCGACCTCTGCTTCATGGGCCTCGCTGATCGCCTCGCCGTACATGATGATGAGCAGCCAGATGAACATACCGATGATGATTCCGACCCGGACGAAGAACGCCGCCCGGCGGTTGTTCATCCACGCGCCGGCGGAGTACAGCGCGATGAACATGGCGATGTTGACGACGTAGACCTCGGGCACATGCAGCGAGACGCTGGCGAAGAACACGACCGAGATGAAGATCGCCGCCGGGGCCGGCCACCGCCGTCGTACGGCAAGCGGCGCCGAGACGCCGAGCACGACGAGCAGAGCGGTCCACATCGGCGCCTGGTCCTTGCCGTACAGCTGCGCGACGGTCGACAACCCGGCGCTGATGATGCCGCCGAGAAAGATGATCCCCGCGAGCAGCAGATCCTGACGCAGGTCGCGCGCGCTGAGGGAGCGCGAAAAGGGTGCGGATGCCGACATCCCTCCACCGTACGGCGGAGCGGGCACTCTCACATCCACCCCGTGGGGGACTTCGCGCGGGTCGCGCGTGGCCGATCCGGGTCGCGCGGTCGCCGATCCGGGTCGCGGGTCGCCGGTCGCGCGTCAGCGCGCCAGCATCCGCTCGATGACCTGCGCGACGCCGTCGTCGACGTGTGACGTCGTGACTTCATCTGCGGCCTCGGCGACCACGTCGGTGGCGTTGGCGACAGCGACACCGTGGCCGGCCCACTCGAGCATCTCCAAATCGTTCAGCGCGTCGCCGAAGGCGAGCACCTCGGAGCGGTCGACGCCAAGCCGGGTGGCGACCTGCGCGAGCCCGGTCGCCTTGGTGACGCCCTCTGCCATCACCTCGACGAAGGGCGCCCCCGAGAGCGTCGATTCGAAGCCGGTCAGCCCGAGCGCCTGCAGCGCGTCGAAGATCTCGGCGATCGGGACAGACGGATGCCGGATCACCAGCTTCAGACTCGGATCGCCCAGCACCTGTGCGAGCGGCACGCCGCCCATGGTCGATGGATCGCGCTTGTGGTCGTTCAGCTGCGCGAGCGCCGCGTATCCGTCCTGAGCGATGAAGCCCTCACCGGCGTCGCGCACACTCGCGAAGACCAGGTCAGGCATGACGGCGAGCAGCGCATCGGCCAGCTCGCGCTGAATATCTGGCGGAATCTCAGCGGCGAACAGGTGCTCACCGGTGGTCAAGTGCACGCCGTAGGCGCCGTTTCCGCACAGCGCCCAGTCGTCGAATCCGGCCTGGACGGCGATCGGCCGCAGCCCGATCGGCTGCCGCGCCGTCACCGGAATCGTGGCGATGCCAGCGTCGCGCGCCGCGTCTAGCGCCGCGCGAGTGCGCGGGGAGATCCCGCCCGAGGCATCGAGCAGCGTGCCGTCGAGATCCGTCGCGATGAGACGGATGCCGGAGAGGTCGCGCAACGCACCCGTGCCGCCACCGCCCACGCTGCTCACGCGAAGATCATCGGCAGATCGTCGTCGTCCCCGTCGCTGCCAAGGTCGAGGTCGACCACCACCGGCACGTGGTCGCTGGGCTGCTCGCCCTTGCGCTCATTGCGGTGGATGGATGCTCCGGTCACCGCATCCGCGAAGGGCTGCGAACCGAGGATGAAGTCGATGCGCACCCCCTCGTTGCGGGGGAACTTCAGCCGTTGATAGTCCCAATAGGTGAATCCTTCGGGGATCAGCGGACGGACCACGTCGGTCAGTCCGGCTGATTCGAATGCGAAGAACGCCGCGCGCTCCTCCGGCGAGACGTGGGTCGACTGCCCTTCGACGATGCCGGGGTCGCCGTTGTCATGGTCGAACGGGATGATGTTGAAGTCGCCGACGAGGGCCAGCGGCCGGCTCGGGTTCGCGGCGATCTCGGCGGCAGTGGCCGTGCGAAGCGCCTCGAGCCAATGCAGCTTGTAGGCCAGGTGCGGGTCGCCGAGTGCACGGCCGTTGGGCACGTACAGGCTCCACACCCGCACACCGTCGACGGTCACGCCGAGCGCGCGGGCCTCAAGCGGAGCATCCGGGCCCTCATGCCCCTTCTCGAAACCGGGCATGCCATCGAAGCCCGTGCTCACCTCGGTCATCGGCAGGCGGCTCGCGATCGCGACGCCGTTCCACTGATTCAGCCCGTGCACCTCGACGTGGTACCCCGCAGCCTCGAACGGCTCGTACGGGAACTGCTCGGGCTTGCACTTGATCTCCTGAAAGGCGAGCACGTCGATGTCCTCGCGCACGGCGAAGTCGACGGCGCGACCGACGCGCGTGCGGATCGAGTTGATGTTCCAGGTGGCCAGACGCATGCATCCAGCCTATTCGGGGCCGCCGACGCTGCTGGCCTTCGCGCCGGTCACCGCTCGGAGGGGTCCCCGGTGCCGATGAGGACGCCGCGCGCGAGCGTGTGGAAGTGCCGGTTGAAGCCCAGCACGGCCGGCGTCGAGCCGATCTCGAGGTCGAGCTGGTCGACATCGAGCGCGTCAATCACATAGAAGTAGCGGTGCACGCCGGTGCCCATGGGCGGTGCGGCGCCGATGTAGCGCTCGAGCCGTGCCTCATTGGGGAGCACGACAGACCCTTCCGGCAGGCTCTTCGCAGTGCCGTCTCCGGCGGGGAGGGCACGCAAGTCGGGAGGCAGGTTGTAGGCCGCCCAGTGCCAGAAGCCCGAGCCCGTCGGGGCATCCGGGTCGAAGCACGAGATTGCGAAGCTGAGTGTGCCGGCGGGCGGGTCGGACCATTCCAGGGCCGGATGCCGGTCTTCGCCGGCCCGGTCAGACGACCAGGCGAAACTCGGGAGCGGCCCGCCAGCCGTGAAATCCGGGCTGGTCAGTTCGAGCGTGGGCACGGGGCGCAGCTCGGCGAGGGCGGCATAGGGATCGTACGAGAACATGTGTGGCCTCCTGTCTCAACGCTATGCCAGCTCGTGGCATCCGTGGGTCGACGTCACCGGGAATACACTGGATGCCGTGACGAAACTCGCCGAAGACCGCCAGGCCCTGCTCGACCTGATCACCGCAGAAGCCGTGTTCCACGGCGACTTCACGCTCTCCAGCGGCAAGCAGGCGACGTACTACGTCGACATGCGCAGACTCACCCTCGACCACCGGGCAGCCCCCGCGATCGGGCGCATCATGCTCGATCTGATCGGCGGGCACGACATCTCCGCCGTAGGCGGGCTCACCCTCGGTGCCGACCCCATCGCGAACTCGGTGCTGCACGCGTCGGTTGCGACCGACCGGCCGCTGGACGCGTTCGTCGTGCGCAAGGAGCCGAAGGACCACGGCCGCGGCCGCCAGGTGGAGGGCGCCGACGTCTCGGGCAAGCGCGTCATCGTGCTCGAAGACACCTCCACCACCGGGCAGTCGGCACTCAAGGCCGTAGAGGTGCTGCGCCGAGAAGGCGCCGAAGTCGTCGCCGTCGCCGTGATCGTCGACCGCAACACCGGCGCCCAGGCAGCCATCGAGGCCGAGGGGCTGCAGTGGCTGGCTGCGTTCGACCTCGATGACCTGGGGCTCGACCCGCAGTAACAGGCTGTCTGGTGCGTTGACGGCGCGGGTCGCAGCGCATACCGCGCTGGACATGGCAACGTTTTCATGGAAATCTCCTGGTGTGACGAAGAAGACCAGTGAAGGCGCTGACGTGACCGCGCGCCCGACGATGCACGACGTCGCGGCGCATGCCCGCGTCGGGCTGTCGACTGTGTCTCGCGTCGTGTCGGGCAAGGCGGGCGTAAGCCTGGCCAAGCGCAACGCGGTCGAACGGGCGATCGCCGAGCTCGGCTACAGCCGCAACGACTTCGCGCACACACTGCGCACCGGGTCGGCGCGCACGATCGGCGTGGTCGTGACGCGCATCTCGGACCCGTTCTACTCGCAGCTCATCGGCGCCATCGAGAGCCGCGCGCAGGAGCGCGATCTGCTGGTGCTCGTCGCGTCGTCGGGTGACGATGCCGCCGAGAGCGAGCGCGTGCTGAAGCGGATGCTGAGTCGCCGCCTGGACGGGTTGATCGTGGTGGCGCATGAGGAATCCGACGTGGCCTTTCTCGCGGCGGAGCCCGCGGCCGGGACGCCGATCGTGTTCGTCGACCGCCCGCCGGTCGGCCTGCATTCGGATGTCGTGATCGTCGACAACGAGCGCGGCGCGGCGGATGCTGTGCGGCAGCTGGTGCGAGCGGGGCACCGCAGCATCGCCTGCATCGCGCACACCGTCGGCCGGTACACCTCAGAGCAGCGGCAGATCGGCTTCCGGGCAGGCGTGAGGCAGGCCGGTCTGCCCGATCGCGCCGAGCTGATCGTCGAGGTCGAGGACGAGATCGATGCGTGCGTGGAAGCATTGCGCGAGCTCTTCTCACTGCCCGATCCGCCCACCGCGCTGTTCACGACGAACAGCCGCACCACGAAAGCGGTGCTCGGCGCGATGCGCCTGATGGGCGTGCACCCGGCTCTGATCGGCTTCGACGACTTCGAGCTCGCCGACCTGATGACGCCGCCGGTGACGACGATCGCGCAGGATCCGTGGGCCAGCGGCGAAGCAGCGGCCGAGCTGCTGTTCGAGCGGATCGCCGGTCGTGGCGGGCCGGAGCGTCGCGTCGTGCTGGGCACTCGGCTGATCACGAGAGGGTCCGGCGAGCTGCCGCCGGCGTGACTGCTGCGGCCAGTGCGGGGATGCCGGATTCAGGCCGTTACGGGCTTGTGACACGCGCCATGTTGATTCTGGCAACGTTTTCATATTTCATGGCATGAGGTCCGCGGGCTTCCGCGGAGCACAGTTCCAATGGAGGATCACATGCGCAAACCACTTGCCGCAGTCGCAGGTCTTGCCGTTGCCGGTCTCGTCCTCGCTGGGTGCTCCAGCAGCGCGGACGACGGTGACAAGGCCGGATCGAACGACGCCAGCGAAGTAGAGGTGTTCACCTGGTGGGCATCCGGCTCCGAGAAGACCGGCCTTGACGCGCTCGTCAAGGTCTTCAACGAGCAGTACCCCGACACCAAGTTCGTCAACGCCGCTGTCGCCGGTGGTGCGGGATCGAACGCCAAGAACGCATTGGCATCCCGTCTCAAGGCGAACAACCCGCCGGACTCGTTCCAGGCGCACGCCGGTGCTGAACTCACCGACTACATCGAGGCAGACAAGATCGAGGACCTCAGCTCCTTCTACGAGGAGAACGGTCTGAACGACGTGTTCCCGTCGACTCTGATCGACCGGCTGACCGTCGACGACAAGATCTACTCGGTGCCCAGCAACGTCCACCGCGCCAACGTCGTCTGGGTCAACACCGACCTGCTGACTAAAGCCGGTATCGACCCGAAGACGGGACCCGCCGATCTGGACGCCTGGCTCGCAGACATGAAGAAGCTCAAGGCGGCCGGCGTCGCAACGCCGCTTTCCGTGGCGACCGACTGGACCCAGGTGCAGCTGTTCGAGAACGTGCTGCTCGCGACCCTCGGGGCCGAGGGCTACCAGGGTCTGTGGGACGGCTCGACGAAGTTCGATGACGCCAAGGTCACCGACGCGATCGACTCTTACACCGAGCTGCTGTCCTACGCGAACACCGACGGCACCGGTCAGGACTGGCCGGTCGCGACCGACATGGTCATCGACGGCACCGCCGCGTACAACGTGATGGGCGACTGGGCGCTGGCCGAGTTCGATGCCAAGGGCAAGACCTACGGCACCGACTACATCACCTGGCCGACACCCGGAACCGACGGCATGTTCGACTTCCTCGCCGACTCCTTCACTCTCCCGGTGGGCGCTCCGCACGCCGGTGGAGCGAAGAACTGGCTGAAGGCGATCAGCTCGGCTGACGGCCAGAAGGCGTTCAATCTCGCCAAGGGCTCGATCCCGGCTCGCACCGACGCCGACTCGGCTGACTACCCGGAGTACCAGCAGGGTGCCATGGCATCCTTCGCGAAGGACACCGTGGTCAGCTCGCTGGCACACGGCGCCGCAGTGAAGGTCTCCTGGCTGAACGACATCACCTCGTCGATCGGTCAGTTCGTCTCCACCAAGGACGCCGGCGTTCTGCAGGACGCACTCGTCCAGGCGCAGACCAAGGGCCTCGGCAAGTAATATCCGTACCGTGAGCGGGGCGACGCGAAACGCGTCGCCCCGCACACATCCCCGCGTGAAGGAGGACGGCGATGCGCAAGGGCATCCGCAACTGGGGGCCGCCGCTGCTGCTCATCTCACCGACGATCGTGCTGCTGGGCATCTTCGTCTACGTGCTGATCGGCGTGAACTTCTCCACCGCGATGACGAAGGACTCCGCGCTCAGCGCCTCTGAGTTCGTCGGACTCCAGAACTTCACTGATCTGCTCACCGAGCCGCGGTTCCTGCACTCGCTGGTCAACCTCGGCATCTTCACCCTCTTCTTCATGGTCGGCACCATGCTCTTCGGGTTCCTGTGGGCATGGTTGCTCGACAAGGGCGTGACCGCCGAGGGCGTGTTCCGCTCGATCTACCTCTTCCCGATGGCGGTGTCGTTCGTGGCATCCGGTGTCGTCTGGCGCTGGCTGCTCAGCTCCGCCACCGGCGATCGCGCCTCGGGTCTGAACCGCATCCTCGACTCGATCGGCCTCGGTGCGCTGCAGAACGACTGGTACAACCAGCCGCTGTGGGGCATGGCCGCGATGGCGATGCCGGCGATCTGGCAGCTCTCCGGATACGTGATGGCGCTGTTCCTCTCCGGGTTTCGCGGCATCCCCGAAGAGCTCCGCGAGGCCGCCCGCATGGACGGCGCCAGCGAGTGGAAGCTGTACCGCTACGTCGTCTTCCCGCAGCTGAGCCCCGTCGCACTGTCGGCCCTGGTGATCGTCGCACACATGTCGCTCAAGGTCTTCGACCTGATCATGGCGGTCACCGGCCCGGTCTACGTCACTGAGGTTCCCGCCACGTACATGTGGATCGCTCTCACCGGCGGTGAATACGGCAAGGCATCCGCCATCGCCACGATTCTGCTGCTGCTGGTGTGCATCTTCATCGTGCCGTACCTGATCTCCACATCTCGCGCCGAGAGGAAGGCACGCAAATGAGCGTCGCAACCGGTATCGAGCGCAAGGTCAGCACCGGCGGCAACATCCCGACCGGACACAAGACCCGGGCGCGCATCGGGCGCACGGCGAAGTACGCGCTGCTGCTGCTGTTCATCGTCATCGTGCTGATGCCCGTGTACGTGCTCGTGGTCACGAGCTTCAAACCGCCGTCGGACGTCAGCGCCGTGACGTCGTGGTCGCTGCCGTCGCTGTGGCCGTGGCAGGCGGATGCCGATGGCGTCACCGGCTTCGACAACTGGGGCACCGCCTGGGAGGCGCTGGCTGCACCGCTCGGCCGCACCTTCCTGCTCGCGATCCCCGCAGCGCTCATCTCGGCGACGCTCGGATCGATGAACGGCTTCGTGCTGTCGCGCTGGAAGTTCCCGTACGCGAACCTCGTCTTCACGCTGATCCTGTTCGGCATGTTCATCCCGTACCAGGCGATCATGGTGCCGCTGGTGCAGATGAAGACGTCGCTCGGCCTGCCCAGCACCATCGCGACTCTGCTGATGGTGCACATCATCTACGGGCTGCCGATCTGCACGCTGATCTTCCGCAACTACTACGAAGGCGTTCCCGAAGAGCTGATGGAGGCCTCGCGCATGGATGGGGCGGGCATGCTCGCCTCGTACTGGCGCATCATCCTGCCGCTGTCGCTGCCCGGGTTCGTCGTCACGATCATCTGGCAGTTCACCTCGGCGTGGAATGACTACCTGTTCGCGCTGTTCCTCTCGGATGCCAACCAGGGGCCGGTCTCGCTGTCGCTGGTGAACCTGTCACAGGGCGCGCAGCTGTCGAACTACGGCGCCTCGATGGCTGGTGCACTCATCGCGTCGCTGCCGACCCTGGTGGTCTACATCGTGCTCGGCAAGTACTTCATCGGCGGGCTGATGAGCGGTTCCGTCAAGTCCTGATCGACGTGTAAACGACCGACCGCGACTGGTGGAGTGCGCGACCGAGTGTCAGTCGCGGCCGGACGCGGTCGCCAGCAGGTCGGCGACCGAGTCGACGACCTCGTCGGGGCGGAACGGGTACTTCTCGATCTCTGCGCGGTCGCTGATTCCGGTGAGCACGAGCACGGTGTGCAGTCCCGCTTCGATGCCGGCGACGATGTCGGTGTCCATCCGGTCGCCGATCATGCCGGTGCGCTTCGAGTGTGCGCCGATCTTGTTCAGCGCCGAGCGGAACATCATCGGATTCGGCTTGCCGACCACATAGGGCTCCCGGCCGGTGGCCTTGGTGATCAGCGCGGCGACCGCTCCCGTCGCGGGCAGCGCCCCGTCAGCGCTGGGGCCGGTGGCATCCGGGTTGGTGATGATGAACCGCGCGCCAGCGTTGATGAGCCGAATCGCCCTGGTGATCGCCTCGAAGGAATACGTGCGCGTCTCGCCGACCACGACGAAGTCTGGGTTGGTCTCGGTCATGATGAATCCGGCGTCGTGCAGCGCGGTGAGGATCCCGGCCTCGCCGATGACGAAGGCCGAGCCGCCGGGCAGCTGCTGGCTGAGGAAGTCTGCCGTGGCCAGCGCCGAGGTCCAGATGCGCTCCTCGGGCACGTGCAGTCCGCTCGACCGCAGCCGTGCGGAGAGATCGCGGGCGGTGAAGATCGAGTTGTTCGTCAGCACCAGATACGGGATGTCGTCGGCCTCCCACTGCGCGAGCAGTTCGGATGCTCCGGGGACGGCGTCGTTCTCATGCACGAGAACACCGTCCATGTCGGTGAGCCAGCATTCGATCTCAGAGCGGTGTGCCATGTGCTCATGGTAGGCGCTGGCAGTCGGCAACAAACACCGGGTTGATGCGAAGGACCCGGGTGCCGAATCCTGGGGAAGAGCACACGCGACACTGAGGCTCGGCCGAGTTCGAGCCGGGTGAGACCACAGCGATCACGGGAGGTGGCGCGGCCGGCCCCGTAGGACGCCGCGCGGTCAGCGCCGCGGCCCGCGCTTGCGGTCATCGTCGTCCCAGGGGCCCTCGTACCATTCGCCGCGGTTGTCGCGCTTGCGCGGTCGCAGCAGGCGGAGCGCGATGAGCGTCAGCGTGGCGAGGCCGATGCCGATCAGCACCATGAACAGCAGATCGTCCTGAGTCATCGTCTTCCCCTTCGTGGTCAGCCTATGCGGTCAGCCAGATGGCTTCTGCCGCACCGTCGGGCAGCGTCACGGACGTGCCGTCGAGCAGGATGCCGGAAGCCATCACCTGGAGCGAGCGGCCCACGGCGATACCCGCGGCTTCCAGCTCGCGCAGCAGTTCCGGGTCGCGGTCGCTGACGCGCAGAACGCGCCCGGAATGACCGGATGCCGCATCGGCCAGCAGCACGAACGGCTCACGCTCGACGTGGCCCGCAGCATCCGGAATCGCATCGCCGTGCGGATCGAATCGCGGGCGACCGAGACGAGCATCGATGCCCTCGAGCAGCCGGTCGCTGATGGTGTGCTCGAGCACCTCGGCCTCATCGTGCACCTCGTGCCAGGCGTAGCCGAACTCGCGCACGAGCCACGTCTCGATCAACCGGTGGCGGCGCACCATCGCCAGGGCTCGGTCGCGCCCGGCATCAGTCAGCCGAACCGCGCCGTACGGCACATGGGAGACGAGGCCGGCGGCGGCGAGTTTCTTCACCATCTCGGTGACGCTCGACGGCGCGATCCCGAGGGCCGCCGCGAGCTGCGAGGGGGTGATCGGCGCATCCTGCCACTCGGTGTGCGCGTAGACCGTCTTCAGGTAATCGTCGAACGCGGGGGAGCGCATGTCAGCCCGCCAGTGACATCAGGACCTTGAAGGCCGCGTTGCCGGCGAAGAAGAGGATACCGAATCCGGCGAGCGCGGCCAGCAGCGAGAGGCGCCCGTCGTAGTCTTTGACACCGCGCATGCCGATGGCACGCGCGCGGAACGCGAAGAAGAGTGTCATCGCGCCGAGTGCGAGCTGCACCCAGGGGCCGCCGACCGGCAGCAGGTAGGGCCAGATGACGAGCACGACGCCGAGGGCGGCGGCGACGAGGGCGAACCAGGTGCTCAGCCGTGTGGCGTGGCGGGCCTCGGAATCGGAGCGGGAGGGCCGATCGGTGCGGTCTGAGGGCATGGTTCGAGCTTACCGGCGGTCGAGATGCGGCTCCTGTGTGCTCAGCTTCGCCGCAGCGTCGGAACCGGAGGCGATGCCGACCATCTGCGGGGTATCGTCCTGCCGCGCGGCCAGCGCGGCGACGGCCCCGACGATCACGCCGAGGAGCAGACCGGTGAGCGCGGAGACGATCAAATTGCCGAGCAACTGCCCGAGATAGGTGCCGAGGTCAGCATGCAGCAGGAAGCTCTGCGCCACACCACGGACGACATTCCCGGCGATGACCGCGACGATCGTCACGCTCAGACCGCGCCCGAACGCGCGTGCCCTGCCGGGGAAGGGCCGGCGGATCGACGCTGTGCGCAGCCAGACCCAAGCGGTGATCAGCATCACCGCGGCGCCGAGCAGATCGATCAGCCACACCGTGACGCTCGTATCGCCCAGAGGCGTGAGCCGCAGCGGGGGCCACAGCGAAGGAAGGCCCGCGGCGGGCGGGAACAGAAGCGCCACGACCCAGGTCGACAGCCAGCCGATGAAGGGCCGGAATCCGCCGAGAAGAGCGAGCACGAACAGGGCGAGCAGAACGCTCCAGCCCACCCGGCCCATCGACGCGGCGGGTCGGTCGGATGCGACGAGAGAAGGCTCCGATGCCATGGGCGTGATGCTAGCATCCGTCGAAGACTCCCTGGCAATGACGCCGAAAGGAATTGCATGCGCAGTCCGAGCCGCTGGCAGCTCACAGGTGCTCTCGTGATCATCGTGGCGGTGGGGGCGGCGGCGTCGTCGACCCGCGTCGCGCCCGAGGCGACGACGCAGTTCATCACGGATGCTGCCGGACGCGACCTCGTGCAGCACGGTTTCTCTACGGCGGGCAGCGCAAAGGGATCCCCGGACGGCCTTCCCGACTTCACCGTGCAGGATCTCGACCGCGAGCACGTCGATATGGGGACGAACTTCGTGCGCTTTCTCATCTCGTGGCGTGCCGTTGAACCCGAGAAGGGCGTCATCGACGAGGGTTATCTGGATGCCGTCGAAGAGCGCGTCGGCTGGTACGCCGACCGCGGCTACCACGTCATGCTCGACATGCATCAAGACCTGTGGGGCTCGGCAATCACGCCCAGCGGCACCTCGGGCAACGGCGCGCCCGCATGGGCGACGCATCTCGATGAGCTGCCGGTCGAGGTCGGCGACATGTGGGAGCTGGTCTATCTCGAACCCGGGACCATCCGTGCATTCGACAACTTCTGGAACACCACTGGCGCGCACCCCGAGCTCACTGATCACTATGTTTCCGCGTGGAAAGCCGTCGCCGAGCACTTCGCCGACAATGACGCGGTCGTTGCGTACGACCTGATGAACGAGCCCTACGGAGGCACGCTGCAGGGCGTCGCGTTCGAGTCGGGGCCGCTCACGACGCTCTACCAGCGGGCGACCGACGCCATCCGCGAGGTCGATCAGAGCACCTGGGTATGCGTCGAACCGCAGGCGTTCGGCTTCAACTGGGGGCTGCCCAGCGCCCTTGGCGCCATCGATGACGCCCGTGACGGCGACCCCCGCATCGCGTTCTGCCCGCACCTGTACCCGCTGCCGATGGACCTCGGCGAGGGATTCGCCGGCTCGTCGAAGGGGCTGGTCGAGGGCACGGTCACGCAATGGACCTTCAACGTGCTGCGCACCGCCGAGGTGCTCGGCAAGGGCGAGGGGGCCGTGCCGGTGATCCTCGGCGAGTTCGGCCTAGACACCACGAGCGAGGGCGCCGAAGAGTATGTGCGGCTCGTCTACGAGACGGCGGATGCCGCAGGCATGGGCGTCGCCTACTGGTCGCGCGACGCCGGCAGCTGGGGTCCCTACGAGACGGATGGCACGGCGCGCACCCTCGTCGACTGGCTGGTGCGGCCGTACCCGCGGGCCGTTGCGGGGCTGCAATCCTGGGAGTCCGAGCCGAAGAAGCTCACCTTCACGGTCGGTGACGTCGATGCCGGAAAGGGCTCTGCCGAGGTGTACCTGCCGCCGACGGTATTCACTGCGAAGCCGAAGGTGGACGGTGGCCAGGTGCGGTCATGGGACGCGGCATCCGGCATCCTCACCCTGACCGTGCCGACCGACGCGACCGTGACGATCACGCCCTGAGGCGTTATGCGCCCGTGGCGATCAGCCAGAGCAGCACGGCGTTCAGTGCGATCAGCAGCACCGCGAACAGCGCACCGACGACGGTTGTGGCGAGCATGTTGACGTGGGTGCCGAGCGTGCGCCGCTGTGCGGTGAGCACGACCAGAGGCACCAGCGCGAACGGGATGCCGAAGGACAGCACCACCTGGCTGAGCACCAGCGCGAGGGTCGGATCGAACCCGACGCCCAGAATGATGAGGGCGGGGATGAGCGTGACCAGACGCCGGGCGAGCAGCGGCACGCGCACGGCGAGCAGGCCGTGCATGATCTCGGCTCCCGCGTAGGCGCCCACCGAGGTGGAAGCCAGACCCGAGGCGAGCAGTCCGACGGCGAACAGCGTCGCGATCACACCGCCGAGGTTCGCCGAGATCGCGGCGTAAGCGCCTTCGAGCGAGTCGGTGCCCTCGACGCCTGGGAGGTTCGCGGCGGCGAGCAGCAGGATTGCGAGGTTCACCGAACCGGCGATCGCCATCGCGATCGTGACATCCCAGCGCGTCGCGGTCAGCAGCGTCCGGATCGACGGTCGACTCGATCCGTTGGTGGCGCTGAACCGGTCGCGGGTGAGAGCGCTGTGCGCGTAGATCGCGTGCGGCATGATGGTCGCGCCGAGGATGGATGCCGCCAGCAGCACCGAACCGCTGTCGGTGAAGCGGGGCAGCATGCCGCCGATGACACCGGCCGGGTCGGGCGGGCCGACGAAGAGCCCGGCGACGAACCCGACGACGATCATCGCCATCAGGCCGATGATGACGAACTCGAAATGCCGTGGGCCGCGTCGGGTGTGCACCATCAGCAGCACGATCGAGATGAGGCCGGTGATCACTCCGCCCCACAGCAGCGGGATGCCGAACAGCAGGTTCAGCGCCACCGCGCCGCCGAGCACCTCGGCGATGTCGGTGGCCATCGCGACGAGCTCTGCCTGCAGCCAGTACGCGCGACGCGCCCAGCGGTGGCGGATGCGGGTGCCGAGCAGCTCGGGCAGACTCTGCCCGGTGACGATGCCGAGTTTGGCCGAGAGGTACTGCACCAGCCAGGCCATCACGTTTCCGGCGACGACGATCCACACCAGAAGGTAGCCGTACTGCGCGCCGGCAGTCATGTTGCTGGCGACGTTGCCGGGGTCGAGGTATGCGACGCCCGCGACGAGTGCCGGCCCGAGCAGCCAGATGCCGCGCAGCGGCGGGCGCGGCCGAACGGCCCCGATGTCGCTCAGCTCGCTTTTCGACATACGCAGAGCATAACGAGATTTCGGTGCACCTAAATACCGTGGTCGTCGGCATCCGGTGCGGGGGCGAGCGATAACCTGACGGGATGGACGAGCAGACCCCAGAGCGCACCACCCACGGGGTCGGTCCCTATCCCGGCGGCCGCGACGCGTGGCCCATCGAGGAGTATTTCGACCCTGAACTGCTCGAGCACGGCGATACGCGCAACGTGATCGACCGCTACCGGTACTGGCGGATGGATGCCATCATCGCCGACCTCGACACCAAGCGGCACGCGTTTCACGTCGCCATCGAGAACTGGCAGCACGACATGAACATCGGCTCCATCGTGCGCAGTGCGAATGCGTTCCTCGCCGACACCGTGCACATCATCGGTCGCCGCCGGTGGAACAAGCGCGGCGCGATGGTCACCGACCGCTATCAGCACGTCGTGCATCACCCCGATGTGGAGACATTCGCGGCGTGGGCGGCGGAGGCAGGCCTCCCGATCATCGCCGTGGACAATGTCGGCGAAGCGGTGCCGGTCGATCAGGCCGACCTGCCCGAGCGATGCGTGCTGCTGTTCGGGCAGGAGGGGCCGGGTTTGTCCGAGGAGGCGCTCGCCGCAGCATCCGGCCACATCGAGATCACGCAGTACGGCTCCACCCGCTCGATCAACGCGAGCGCGGCTGGAGCCGTCGTGATGTACGAATGGTGTCGTCGGCACGCCTGAGCGGGCGGCCGGCAGGCATTCCCTTGGGACGCAGTCTCGCGTAGACTGAGCCTCAGTCTCAGAATGGAGTGCACGATGGCATCCGATTACATCCCCCCGGTCGCGGACTACGCTTTCCTCTTCGGCGAGGCCTTCGGCCTCGACCTCGTCGCGCGCGGAACGGGTGGGGCCTTCAGCGCCGAAGACGCCACCGAGATCGTCGCCGGCGCCGGTGAATTCGCGGCCTCCGTGCTCGCCCCGCTCGAGGTGATCGGCGACCGCGAGGGCGCGCGTCTCGAAGACGGTCAGGTGCGGATGCCGGACGGCTTCGCGGAAGCCTACCGAGCGTTCGTCGAGGCAGGGTGGATCACCGCCGAGGCGCCGGAATCTGCCGGCGGCGACGGACTGCCCGGCTCGATCCGTGCGGGCCTCGGTGAGATCTGGAACGGTTCGAATGCCGCCTTCGCCCTGTGCTGGCTGCTCACCGCCGGCCAGATCCACGCGCTCGACGCCATCGCCTCCGAGGAGATTCGCGAGACGTACCTGACCAAGCTCGTCTCGGGCGAGTGGACCGGAACGATGAACCTGACCGAGCCGGAGGCAGGCACCGATCTCGGCGCGATTCGCACCGTCGGCATGCCTCGGGCGGATGGTTCGTGGGGCATCAGCGGGCAGAAGATCTTCATCACCTGGGGCGACCACGATGTGGCCGAGAACATCGTGCATCTCGTGCTCGCGCGCACTCCCGACGCTCCTGCCGGTGCAAAGGGGTTGTCGCTCTTCGTCGTGCCCAAGCTTCTCGTCGGTGACGATGGAACGCTGGGCGATCGCAACGCGGTCACGACGGTTGCGATCGAGCACAAGCTCGGCATCCACGGCAGCCCGACCTGCGTGCTCGCCTACGAAGACGCGACTGGCTACCTCGTCGGAGAGGTCGGCAGTGGGCTAGCCGGCATGTTCGTGATGATGAATTCGGCGCGCGCGGGAATGGGGTTCCAGGCCACCGGCATCTCGGACCGGGCTTACCAGCAGGCCGTGGAATACGCGGGCGGCCGACTGCAGGGATCCGTGCTCGACCGCCCCGCAGGCACGCCGATCGCCGAGCACCCCGATGTGCGGCGTCTGCTGCTGTCGATGCAGAGCCGCATCTTCGCGATGCGCGCGCTGGGCGTGTATCTCGGCGACCTCTTCGACCGCGCCGACACCGACGGCACGCTCGCGCTCGCCGAGTTCCTGGTGCCGGTGCTGAAGGGCTGGGCCACCGAAGACGCGATCGCGATCACGAGCGATGCGATCCAGGTGCACGGCGGCATGGGCTACATCGAAGAGACCGGCATCGCGCAGCACTATCGCGATGCGCGCATCATGACGATCTACGAGGGCACGACGGCGATCCAGTCGAATGATCTGATCGGCCGCAAGGTGGTGCGCGATGGTGGCGCGACCGCCGAGAGCCTGTTCGTCGAGATGACCGCGACGGTCGCGGCACTGCGCGAACACGACGACGCCGTTGCAACCCGTATGGCCGAGCGGCTCGAGCGTTCGATCGCTGCGGCACGCGCGGCGACAGCATCCGTCGTCGGATTCGGGCAGACGCGCGACGCGTACGGCGTCAGCGTGCCGTACCTGATGCTGCTGGGCACGCTCGCCGGTGGGTGGATGCACGCGCTCGCGGTCGCCGCGGTGCTCGGTCACGACGGCGCTGACGAAGCCGATGCTGCGCGCCTGCGCGCCGCGGACTTCTACGCGGCGCATCACCTGCCGCGCGTGCACATGCTCGCCGAGACCGTCGCCGCCGGCGAGGTCGTCTGAGGCTCGGGCCGGCTGGCCGCTCGTAGCTGGTACTCGGCATCCGGCTCCGGCGTCCCGCTCCGGCGCCCCGCCCCGTATCCGCTGCACTTTGCGGCATCCGCGCCATTGATCGATGCAGCGGATGCGAATCTCTGCAGCGGATGCTGGCGCGGGAGCCGCTGGGGCGCGCGGCGCGCTCAGCCGAAGCGAGCTGAGATCGCCAGATCGTCGCCGGCACTCAGGCGCAGGTTGCTGATGCGGGGCGCTGTCGCTCCGGCTTCCTCGTTGAGGTCGAACCTCTGGCCTTCGACCGCACGAACTTGGCGACGAGCCGCGAGCAGCGCGATCGCGACGATCGGATTCCAGCTGCGCAGCCGCACCCGCTTGACATCGACGATCGCCGCCGGGGTGATCTGGACCGACACCGCCGCGCGCACCGTCGCGCCGAAGATCTTCCACCGCACGGACGCCAGAGCCCGCACCTTGACGACCTGGCGTCGCGAAACGGTGACCGTGCCCTCCAGTCGCCGCAGCCGCACGCCGGTCGTCGCCAGCATCGGGGTGGCGACCGCCCGGATGAGCGGCGCGATGTCCGACGCCCGCATCCGCGCCGAGAAGCTGCCGGACAGCCTCGCCGTCTCGGGCGAATCCTCGATTCCGAAAGCCGACGCAGAGCGTCCGGCATCCCGCGCCGATACGTACTCGACCCAGTCGAAGGCGGCATCGGACACCGTCACGTCGAGATGCACGGCGTAGCCCTGCACGGTGGCGGGGCCGGCGACGATGCGGGCGGTGCGCAGCATCCCGGATGTGCGGGAGACGATCGCAGGCGGCTCGGCGGGCGTCGTGTCCGCCCCTGCCGACTGGCCGTCCTCGGTCATCCGGGCGGTGAGATCGACCCCGGTCGCGTCGATGAGCACGTGCTCGAGGTCGTTTCCGTCGAGCTGAGCGGCGACACGGATGCCATCGATGCCGTCGTATCGCACGTCGCCGGTGCTCGCCACGCTCGAGAGCAGTTCTTCGCGGATCCAGCGCTCGACCGTTGAGGCATCCCCCGGCCAGGATGCGGGGACCCAGCCCGCCGCTGCAGGCGGGGTGTCGTCACTCCATGGCCCGCGCCGCGTCATGCCGCCACCGTCGTCCAGCGGTCGGTGCGCACGCGCCAGCCGAGGGTGGCGAGGCGGGCGAGCATGTAGACGCCGAAGAACGCGACGGCGAGCCAGACGAGACCTGCCGCTCCGTCCACTCCGGTGGCGGAGATGATCCACAGCGCCGGCAGGAACGGCACGAGGTTGAGCAGACCGGCGACCGCAAGGTAGCGGGCGTCGTTGGCGCCCATCAACACGCCATCGAGCACGAAGACGATGCCCGCGAACGGCTGGGCGATGGCGAGCACGATGAACGCCGGCTGCACGAGTGCCGCGACGGCGGCATCCCCCGTGAAGACGATCCCGATCACGCCCGACAGTGCGCCGATCACGACCCCGACGAGCACGCCGAACCACACGCCCCACGCGACGGTGCGGCGCAGCACCCGGTGCACCTGGTCCATGTCGCCGGAACCGAGACTCTTGCCGATGAGAGCCTGCGCGGCGATCGCGAGGGCGTCGAGGGCGAAGGCCGCAGTCGAGAAAATCGTGAAGGCGATCTGCCAGCCGGCGAGTTCCTGCGTGCCGATGCCGGTGGCGACCCCCACGGTCATGAGCAGGGCGACGCGCAGACTGACGGTGCGCAGAAACAGCCAGCCGCCCGAGCGGGCATTGCCGCGGATGCCGTTGCGCTGCGCTTTCAGTGATGCGCCGTGGCGACGGGCGAGGCGGGTGATCACCGCGGCGTAGGCGGCGACCATTCCCCACTGCGCGACAACCGTGCCGAACGCGGAGCCGGCGATACCCCAGCCGAACCCGTAGATGAAGATCCAGTTGAGCAGCGCGTTCGCCGTGAAGCCGAGGCCGGCGATCCACAGCGGGGTCATGGTGTTCTGCATGCCGCGCAGCAGTCCGGTGGCGGCGAAGACGATCAGCATCGCCGGCAGACCCCACATCGAGATCATCAGGTAGGTGCGGGCTTCGGTGGCGACGATGTCGGTGGGCCCGAACATCGCGACCAGCCACGGGGTGGAGAGGGCGCCGATGATGGCGAGCACCGCGCCGAGCCCGAGAGCGAGCCACATGCCGTCGATGCCGACGGAGACCGCATCGCCCGGCTTGCCCGCTCCGAATCGGCGGGCGACGGCGGGCGTGGTCGAGTAGGCGAGGAAGATCATCAACCCGACGATCGTCTGCAGGACTGCGCTCGCGATGCCGAGTCCGGCCAGCGGGATCGTGCCGAGGTGACCGACCATCGCCGCATCGAGGATGAGGAACGCGGGTTCGGCGACGAGCGCACCGAGCGCCGGCACGGCGAGGTGCAGAATTTCTCGGTTCAACGTCGAGGGTGCGGAGGAGGCCACGCGTCGAGCCTATGGCGTCGTCGGGTCGATGCCGCGTCTGGATAGGCTGGCGCGGTGAACCTGCTGATCCGATACGCGCAGCGCCTGCCCCGCGCAGTCACCGCTTTCCTCGCCGCGGCGGCCATCGCCGTCGGCGTGGTTCTGATCATCCACCCGACCACCGCGCTCGGCGTGCTGGCGCTGCTGATCGGCGCGGGTCTCGTGCTGGCGGGACTGCTCGAACTGCTGTTTCCGGTCGCCGGCAGCGAGCGGATGCGGGTGCTGCTGGCATCCGCTCTCGTCATCACGGGTGTGGTCGTGCTCGTGCTGCCGGGGCTGACCGTGCGCGTTCTCGCGCAGGTCGTCGGCGTCGCGCTCATCGTCCGCGGGGCGGTCGGCGCCGGCGCTCTCATCATCCGCCGCGACCGCACGCTCGACCGCCGCATCGCCGAGTCGCTGCTGGGGCTGGCGGGCATCGCCTTCGGCATCCTCGCCATCGTCTGGCCCGACATCACGCTGCTCATCGTGTCGGTCGTCTTCGGCGCGACGCTGGCGATCGCCGGCATCGCGGGTCTGATCCGGATGCTGCACGGGCGTCGTGAGTTGAAAGCCAGCCGGGAGACGATCACGCGCCGCTGGGTGCGCACGATCGCGGCGGTCTGCGCGGTCGCGTTGGTCGCAGGCACGGTCGTCGCCAGTGCCACGCTGCGCGAAGGCACGCGTGTGACCGACGACTTCTACGCCGCGCCGCGGACAGTGGCGGGTGAGCCCGGGCAGCTGATCCGCGCTGAGGAGTTCGCGACGGGCGTTCCGTCGGGTGCTTCAGCGTGGCGCATTCTGTACACGACTACGCATGGCGACGGCCGCGCGGCCATCGCGAGTGGAATCGTCGTAGTGCCGGATGCTGGTGAGCAGCATCCGGTCGTCGCGTGGCACCACGGCAGCACCGGCTTCGACCGAGCATGTGCGCCGTCGTTGGCACCCCAGCCTTTCAAGTCGGGTGGGCTCTACGTGCTCGATGACGTGCTCGAGCACGGTTGGGCGCTCGTAGCGACCGACTACATCGGCCTCGGTACCGAAGGCCCGCACCCGTACATGGTCGGTGAAGACAGTGCCCGCGCCGAACTCGATGCCGTCCGAGCAGCGCGTCAGCTCGATGACGCGAAGCTCGGGGGTCAGACCGTCGCATGGGGGCATTCGCAAGGTGGAGCGGCGAGCCTGTGGTCAGCGGCCATCGAGTCCGACTACGCCCCGGACGTGCCGCTCGACGGCGCGGTGGCTCTCGCACCCGCCAGCGATCTCACCAGCATGGTCGACGGTGTATTCGACGTGCCCGAGGGAAGCGTGTTCGCCGCCTTCGTGATCAGCGCTTACAGCGAGATATATCCCGATGTCTCGTTCAGCCGCTATGTCCGCGCAGATGCCGAGGTGAGCGTGCGCGAGCTAGTCTCACGCTGCCTTGATGAACCGCCCACGCTCGTCTCGATTCTCACCCTCTTCGCGCTCAGCCAAGACCCGAGCATGATCGCTCGCGATCCCGACGCCGGCCCTCTCGGTGCGCGTCTGGCGCAGAATGTCCCGCCAGCGGCTGCGGTACCCGTGCTGATCGGGCAGGGCGGTGATGACGAACTCGTGCTCTTCGGCATGCAGTCCGACTACGCGAACCAGCTGTGCGCGGATGGCGCCACGATCGACTTCCGCGCCTATGGCGGACTGAGGCATCACTCGCTGATCGAGGCCGATTCTCCGGCCATGGAAGAGGCAGTCGCATGGACCTCCGACCGCTTCGCCGGGACCGAGCCCTACAGCACGTGTCGGTGACGGCGCATAGGCTGGATGCATGACTGACGTACTGCCCTCCGGCCTTGCCGTCTCCGAGTTCGACTCCGCCATCCGTCCGCAGGACGACCTCTACCGCCACGTGAACGGCCCGTGGCTCGCGGCCGCCGAGATTCCCTCCGACAAGGCGCGCTGGGGCTCCTTCCACCTGCTCGCCGAGCAGGCCGAGAAAGACGTTCGGGCGATCATCGAGGAGTCCCAGGATGCTGACCCGGGCACCCTCGCCCGCAAGGTCGGCGACCTGTTCACCAGCTTCATGGACACCGACCGCATCGCCACCCGCGGCACCGCGCCGCTGATCGAGCAGCTCGCGAAGGTCGACCGGATCGACAGCATCCCCGCCTTCCTCGCCACCGTCGGCGAACTCGACCGTGACGGCATCGCCGCCCTCATCGGCGTGTTCGTCGAGCCCGACCCCGGCAATCCCGAGCGCTACGTGCCGTTTGCCGTGCAGGGCGGGCTGTCGCTGCCCGACGAGAGCTACTACCGACTCGACAGCTTTGCCGAGACGCGCGCCGCATACCGGGCGCACCTCGAGCGTCTGCTCGCGCTCGCCGCGGTCGAAGACGCCGACGCTGTCGCCGACCGCGCCTTCGCGCTCGAGCACGACATCGCGGGCAGCCACTGGGACAACGTCGCCTCGCGCGACGCGGTCAAGACCTACAACCTGAAGAGCTGGGATGAGTTCCAGGCGCTGGTCGGCGTCGACATGGCCCCGTGGCGGGATGCTGTGGCGGCCGCCAACCCGACCGCGTTCGACGAGCTCGTCGTCTTCCAGCCGAGCTTCTTCGAGGGCCTCGGTGCGCTGCTCGTCGAAGACCGCCTCGACGAGTGGAAAGCCTGGCTGACCGCGAAGGTCGTGCACGGCCTCGCCGCATTCCTGACCGATGACTTCATCGACGAGAACTTCTCGTTCTACGGCACCGAGCTCACCGGAACCCCGTCGATCCGCGAGCGCTGGAAGCGCGGCGTCTCGCTCGTCGAGGGCTCGCTGGGTGATGCCGTCGGCAAAATCTACGTCGAGCGGCACTTCCCGGCCTCATCGAAGGCCGCGATGGACGACCTGGTCGCCAACCTCATCGAGGCCTACCGGCAGAGCATCGAGAAACTCGAATGGATGAGCCCCGAGACTCGGCAGAAGGCGCTGGCGAAGCTCGACACCTTCCGTCCGAAGATCGGCCACCCCGATGTGTGGCGCGACTACGACGGGGTCGAGATCTCGGCATCCGACCTGATCGGCAACGCGCGCCGCGCGACAGTCTTCGAGCACGACCGTCAGATCTCGAAGGTCGGCAACCCCATCGACCGCGATGAGTGGTTCATGCCGCCGCAGATGGTCAACGCCTACTACAACCCGCTGATGAACGAGATCGTGTTCCCGGCGGCGATTCTGCAGCATCCGTTCTTCGACGCCGAGCGCGACGCGGCAGCGAACTACGGCGGCATCGGTGCGGTGATCGGCCACGAGATCGGCCATGGCTTCGACGACCAGGGCAGCCGCTACGACGGCGACGGTCGCCTGCAGGACTGGTGGACCGACGACGACCGCGCCGCCTTCGAGCAGCGCACCACGGCGCTCATCGCGCAGTACGACGCGCTCGTGCCGCTGGGTCTCGGTGACGACAACCACGTCAACGGCGCGCTCACGATCGGCGAGAATATCGGCGACCTCGGCGGACTCGGCATCGCACTGAAGGCATATGAGCTGTCGCTCGACGGAGCGGAAGCGCCCGTCATCGACGGGTACACCGGTGTGCAGCGACTGCTGCTGTCGTGGGCGCAGGTCTGGCAGCAGAAGAGCCGCGAGGCCGAGACGATCCGCCTGTTGGCGATCGACCCGCACTCGCCGAACGAGTTCCGCTGCAACCAGATTCTCAGCAACATCGATGCGTTCTACGAGGCCTTCGATGTGACAGAAGGCGACAGCTTGTATCTTCCCGGCGACCAGCGCGTCACTATCTGGTGAATGCCCTAGAAGGGGGAGCGGGGGCGGGGTTACGATAACGGGGTGATCCGGGCCGCGTGCATTGCGCATGAGGTCTTGGTCGCCCACACCTCCCCCACCTCCCCCGAATAGGAACATGCGTGGTCTCGCACTCCGCTTCTGTCCCTGAGCCTGTCGAGGGCGCGCGCGCCGCTCGACGCCGGTCTCAGCGCGGTGGTCGGCGCGCTCCGCGCCGGGCGGCGGTCGGGCGGCGGTCGTTCAGCTCCACCTGGCGCGCGCTGGACGAGCTCGCTCAGTCGGGCGCTCAGGTGTCCGTGCGCGTGAACGACCTGGACTCGGGGCGCTCGGTGCTCGCCGGTGATGATCATGTGTCGCTTCCGATCGCGGGCCTCGGCGTCGTCCCGGTGCTCGTCGAGACGGCAGCCGGGCTGGATGCCGGCGGGCTCGACCCGCTGGAGATCATCGACCGCGACAGTGAAGACTTCGTCGCCGGTTCCGGGCTCTGGCGCAACCTGCGTGCGCCGGCCCTGCCGCTGATCGACCTCGCCGTGTTCGCCGCGACCGCTGGCGACCCGAATGCCGCCAATGCGCTGCTCGCTGCCGTGGGACATGAACGCGTGCGCGCGCGGATGGTCGCCATCGGGATGCCGCGCAGCGCCGTGCTCGATTGCTTCCGCGATCGGCGCGGACCGGATGACGCCCCGCATGTCGCCGTCGGCACGACGCGCGAGTTCGCAGAGCTGTTCGCCGGCCTGGTCAATTCCTCGGTCGTGGATGCTGCGGTCAGTGCACAGGTCTCGGAATGGCTGAGCCTGAATCAGGATCTCACCCTGGTGGCGTCGGCGACGGGGCTGGACCCGTTTGCGCATGAGCACGATGCGCACGGGCTGCTGTTCATCAACAAGACCGGTCGTGATCGCGGCGTGCGCGCCGAGGCCGGGGTGCTGGCCGGCCCCCGCGCGGGAGTCGCCTACGCGATGACTGTGTGCTTCGACGACCTCTCGATCAGCCACCGGCTGCGAGCGCACGACGCCTTCCGCGTGCTCGGCACCGACCTCATGGAGTACACGCACTGAGGAGTGCGCGCGGCGTGCGCTGGTGTCAGCGCACGCCCCGCATGAGTGCGAGCACAGGACGCACGAATAGCAGCAGACCCAGGCCGACGACGATCGCGATGGCCCCGAGCATCGAGAAGTACGGCAACTCGTTGCTCGGGTCGTAGAACTGCACGAGCCAGCCCGAGATGGCGGTGCCGAGGGCGACCGAGAGGAAAAACAGCGCCACCATCTGCGTCTGGAAGCGTGCGGGCGCGAGTTTCGTGGCAGCCGACAGCCCGATCGGCGAGATCAGCAGCTCGGCGACCGTGAACACGAACAGAATGCCGACGATGGCGAGCAGCGGCGTCGATCCCGGGCCGCCATCGGCGAAGAGCAGGAACAGCAGGAATGCCCCGCCCATCACGATCGCACCGAGTGCGAATTTCACCGGCGTCGACGGCTGACGCTTGCCCAGACGCGACCAGATCACTGCGAAGACGCCGGAGAGCACGATGATGAAGATCGGGTTGATCGACTGCACCCACGACACCGGCATCTCCCAACCGAAGATGTGTCGGTCGAGCCGCTTGTCGGAGTAGACGGTGAGCACGGTGAACTGCTGCTGGTACAGCGACCAGAAGGCCACGCTCGTGATGAACAGCGGCACGAACGCCCATACCCGCGAGCGCTCCTGCGCTTCGATGTGCCGGCTGGAGAGGATCACCGCGAAATATGCGATCGTCGCGCCGAGCGCGCTGACGATGACGATGGTCGAGAGGTTGTCTGCGCGCACGAATCCGATCAGCATTAGCACGATGATGAGCGCGACCGCGGCGATCGCGATGATGACCACCAGCGGGTAGCGATTGCGCGGCAGTGGGTTGTGCACCGTGTGCGCACTCTCAGGCAGCTTCTTGCGGCCGAACGAGTACTGGATGAGCCCGGCGACCATGCCGACCGCGGCGAGGCCGAAGCCCCAATGGAATCCCGCCGTCGACTGCAGCAGGCCGGTGAGGATCGGGCCGAAGAAGGCGCCGAGGTTGATGCCGAGGTAGAACAGCGAGAATCCGGCATCCCGCCTGGTGTCTTCCGCGCTGTAAAGGGTGCCGACGACCGAGGTGGCGTTCGCCTTCAACCCGCCCGAGCCGAGCGCGATCAGGATGAGGCCGACTCCGACGCCGATGAGGCCGGGCAGCAGCGCCAACGAGAGGTGCCCGGCGACGATGACGATCGCGCTGCCGAACAGCACGCGTTCCGAGCCGAACAGTCGGTCGGCGAGCCACGCCCCGAGGATCGTGGAGAGATACACCGCGCCGCCGTACGCGCCGACGATGCCGCCAGCGATCGCGGCCGGCACGCCGAGGCCGCCTTCGCTGACCGAGAAGTACAAATAGATCAGCAGGATGCCCTGCATGCCGTAGAAGCTGAACCGCTCCCACATCTCGACGCCGAAGAGGTGCGCGAGCGCCAGCGGCTGTCCGAAGAAGCGCGTGTCGGGGGAGGTCGTTTCAGCGGCGCTCGGCGACGATGTCATGGGTTCCAGAGTACGCGCACGGGTGCGGCCACGATGGCACGCGGCCCTGTCGGATGCGGGTCAGCGAGGCAGGGCGGGGTGCTGCTCGGCGTGCGGATGCCGGGGGATGAAGAACGTCAGCACGAAGGCGATGATGCCGACGATGATCGCCAGCCAGAAGCAGATCTCGAATGCGCTGCGGGTGGGCACTGCGATGCCGTCGACCTGGATGCTCATCGACGCGAGAACGGCGCCCATCACCGCGGATGCTGCCGAGGTGCCGACCGAGCGGAAGAGTGCATTCAGGCCGTTCGACGCGCCGGTCTCATGCGAGGGCACGGCGCGCATGATGATCATCGGCATTGCGGCGAACGAGAAGCCGATGCCGACGCCGATGAGCAGGTTGGCCACGATCAGGTGCCAGACCTCGCTCGACCACAGCAGCACGAAGAAGAATGCCAGCACGATCGCGGCCGTGCCGACGGTGAACAGCGGGCGGGGTCCGACCGTGCGCTCCAGAAAGCCCGAGAGCGGCGAGATTACCATCATGACGACGCCCGAGGTGGCGACGACGAGCGCCGCCGAGAACATATCCAGACCCAGCCCCGAACCGGTCGCCGTGGGCAGTTCGAGCAGCTGTGGGAAGGTCACGTTGGATGCGAACAGTGCGAAGCCCATGCAGATGGCCGCGATATTGGTGAACAGCACAGCGGGTCGGGCGGCGACGCGCAGATCGAGCAGTGGATCGGTGGTCTTCAGCTGGTACCAGCCCCATACGAGCAGCACGACGACGCCGCCGAGCAGGCAGGCCAGCGGGACGGGCGCAGTCCAGCCCCACTCTGCGCCGCGCGAGACGTAGAGCAGCAGGCCGGTGAGGCCGACTGCGAGGCCGAGCACTCCGAGCAGATCGAGTCGTCCGGGTGAGAGCAGCACGTCGTCCGGCACGACGAGCAGCACCAGCACCGCGCCGATCGCGCCGAGGCCGGCGGCCAGCCAGAACAGTGCATGCCAGTCGGCATTCTGCGCGAGGAACGCGGCCACCGGCATCCCGACTGCACCGCCGACGCCCATGGTCGCGCTCATCAGGGCGACCGAGGTGCCGAGGCGCTCGGGCGGCAGCACGTCGCGCATGATCGCGATGCCCAGCGGCACGACGCCCGTCGTCGCACCCTGCAGGCCGCGACCGATGATGACTCCGACGATGGAGCCCGACATCGCCGCGATCACCGAGCCGATGATCAGGATGATCAGCAGCGCGATCACCACGCGGCGCTTGCCGTACATGTCGCCCAGGCGCCCCGAGATGGGGGTGGCGATGGCGGCGACGAGCAGGGTGATGGTGACCACCCACGAGGTGTCTTCCCGCGAGGCGTTCAGCAGCACCGGCAGCTCGGCCTGCAGCGGCACGACGAGGGTGAACATGAACGCAGAGCAGAGACCGACGAACGCGAGAACAGCGACGATGGCGCCTTTTCGTGGGGCTCGAGACAGCCGTTTTCGCGCTCTGTCATCCGAATTGCCCATCAGAGCAGGCTATCGGGCTGGGCACCCTCCGCGGCCCGCTCCCGCTCCCCGTCCCCGCTCCCCACCCCGCCGAGTGCACGGGATAGCGTTGGGGGATGCTCCCTGACGACTGGACCCCGCACCGCCGCGACGACGGCGAGCTGGTCGGCTGGATTCGCCCCGAAGGTAACGACCGGGTCGCCGTCGATGTGCTCGGCCGCGTGGCATCCGATCCGGTCGACTGGCTTGAAGCCGAAGCGGCGCTCGAGGCCGTCGGTCTCAGCTGGCTCGCTGATGTGTGGATGCTGGAGGGGGAGACCGCTGACCCGCTTCGCGTGCGCTTCGTCGAGGTGACGCCGTCGGATGCTGACCGTGCAGGGCGTGTGGTGGTGAAGCTGGATGACTTCGGTGACATGCAACGGCCGTCTGCAGAGCAGTTCACGCTGCCCTGGCCCGCTCCGGCGCGCCTGCGACCCGCTCATGCGGACGACCCGGATGGCCGCACGCTCAGCCGCTGAACCGCGACCGCATGCGGGTGTCCGCGGCGCTCGGTAGGGTGGCGGCATGAGCAACGTGGCTCCGAACGATCCGGCGGCCGCGCGGGGAATCTCGCGCCGCACGCAGTCCAACATCTTCCGTGCCGGTATCAGCGGTGAGCGCCCGGCGGTTCCCGTCGACGTGCATGCTCTGGATGCTGCCGCCGCATCAGTCCTGTCGAAAGAGGCCTATGCGTACATCGCCGGCGGGGCAGGCACTGAAGCGACGGTCGCCGCGAACCGTTCGGCATTCGACAGGTGGCAGCTCTGGCCGCGTCCGCTGCGCGACGTGACCGACCGTGATCTGTCGGTCACGTTCCTCGGAAGAACGCGGCCGACTCCGCTGCTCCTGGCTCCGCTCGGGGTGATGGAACTCGTGCATCCTGAGGCCGATCTCGCGGTCGCGCGCGCGGCAGCATCCGCCGGGGTGCCCTACACCGTCTCGAACCAGGCGTCGTTTCCGGTGGAGCGCATCGCGCAGTCGGCGCCGGGAGCACCGCGACTCTTCCAGCTGTACTGGTCGGCATCCGATGAGCTGAATGCTTCTCTGCTGGGCCGCGCCGAAGCGGCCGGATGCGAGGCCATCGTCGTCACCCTCGACACCCACCTGCTCGGCTGGCGCACCCGCGATCTCGACCTGGCGTATCTGCCGTTCACGCGCGGCATGGGCATCGCGCAGTACACATCTGATCCGGTGTTCCAGGGGTTGGTGACGGAACGGGCCGACGCGTCGGAGGGCTCCGCGGCAGCGGCGAGCGTGAAAGTGACGCCGAAGGCCATCGCCGCCGGCGTCTCGATCGCGCGCAAGGGCGCAACCCTCACCGGTAGCCGCAGCCTGCGAGACAACCTGCGCTCGCCGCTGCCGCGCGCGGCGGTCGAGACTTTCCTCGACGTGTTCTCGACGCCGACGCTCACCTGGGACGACCTGGCCAAGGCGCGGGAGTGGACCTCGCTGCCGATCATCCTGAAGGGCATCGTGCACCCCGACGACGCGGAGCGAGCTGTGGATGCCGGCCTTGACGGAGTCTGGGTGTCGAACCACGGCGGGCGGCAGATCGACAGATCGGTGCCCACTCTCGCAGTGCTCCCGGAGATTTCCGAGCGGGTCGGCGAACGCGTGCCGGTGATCTTCGACTCCGGCGTGCGCAGCGGTGCGGATGCCGCGATAGCCCTCGCGCTCGGCGCGGATGTCGTGGCCCTCGGCCGTCCCTACGCTTACGGGCTGGCGCTCGCCGGGGAGCAGGGGGTGCGCGAGGTGATCCGCAACGTGCTCGCCGAGCTCGACACCACGCTCGGGCTCGCCGGGCTGACCTCCATCGGCGAACTCGACCGGGATGCACTGCGCGCAGTGTGACGGATATCGGCCGCGATTCCCTCAGACGACCGGATCGGGGGCAGACTGGGTGCGTGCGCACTATCCGTGATCTCGACACCGTTGAACAAATCCTCGACGCCCAGGCGCTGTTCGACTCCATCCGCGGGCCCGAACGGGTCATCGACGCCGGCACCCTGCGTGCCCTGGAGCAATCGGGTAACTATGTCGTCGGGCTGTACGACGATGAGGGCGGTGACGACGATGCGGCGCGCATGGTCGGAGCATCCGTCGCCTTCTTCGGCGAGCCGGGCAAGCGCACCATGCACTCGCACATCACCGCACTGCTGCCCGAGTATCGCGGCCGCGGCTGGGGCCGTGAGCTCAAGGAGCACCAGCGCCAGTGGGCGTTCTCCCGCGAGGTCGGTCGCATCACGTGGACCTTTGATCCGCTCGTCGCGCGCAACGCGCACTTCTTCCTCACCGTGCTCGGAGCCCGGGTGACCGGCTACACGATCAACCGCTACGGCATCTTCGGCGGCGGTGACGCGGGCGATGAGAGCGACCGGCTCGACGTCGAATGGGCGCTGGCCGACATCGCCAAGCCACCGGCATCCGATGCCGTCGTCGCGACCGTCGAGATCCCTTCCGACGTCGAGTCGATGCGAACCACGGATCCGGATGCTGCGCACGAGTGGCGCCTGCGCCTGCGCGCCGACATCGAGCAGCAGCTCGCTGAGGGTCGTCGCATCGCCGGCTTCGAGGCCGGCCGCGGCTACCTCTTCACCGCCTAAGCCGCTTGCCGTCACCGAGCGCACTCGGCGTGCGCGCGGCCGCCCAGCGGGCGCCGAGTTGCAGGAACGGGGGCGACGGTAGGATTGAACGTGCCCGTGATCACGGGCCTCTCCCCGTAGCATCCGACCATTGGAGCCACCGTGGCCGAACAGTCCCGTCTTGACAAGGTCATCGCCCTCGCCCGCCACCGCGGGTTCGTCTTCCAAGCGGGTGAGATCTACGGCGGTTCGCGTTCGGCATGGGACTACGGCCCCCTCGGCACCGAGCTGAAGGAGAACATCCGTCGGCAGTGGTGGCAGACGTTCGTGCGCGGCCGCGGAGACATGGTCGGTCTCGACTCGAGCATCATCTTGCCCAAGCGCGTGTGGGAGGCCTCCGGCCACGTCGCCACCTTCACCGACCCGCTGGTGGAATGCCTGCAGTGCCACAAGCGTCACCGCGAAGACCACCTCATCGAAGCCTTTGAGACGAAGAAGGGCCGTGCTCCCGAAAACGGGATGGCCGACATCGCATGCCCTGACTGCGGTACCCGCGGTCAGTGGACCGAGCCGAAGTCGTTCTCGGGCTTGATCAAGACCTACCTCGGCGTTGTCGACGACGAATCGGGGCTGCACTTCATGCGCCCCGAGACCGCACAGGGCATTTTCGTGAACTTCTCGAACGTGCTCACCGCGTCGCGCAAGAAGCCGCCGTTCGGCATCGGCCAGGTCGGCAAGGCGTTCCGCAACGAGATCACGCCCGGAAACTTCATCTTCCGCACCCGCGAGTTCGAGCAGATGGAGATCGAGTTCTTCGTGCCGCCTGCCGAAGCACAGGAGTGGTTCGATCACTGGGTCCAGGCCTGCTGGGACTGGTACATCGATCTGGGGGTGACCCCCGAGAACATGCGCCAGTTCGACGTTCCCGAAGATGAGCGCGCGCACTACTCGGCCGCGACCATCGATTTCGAGTACAAGTTCGGGTTCCAGGGCTCGGAGTGGGGCGAGCTGATGGGCGTCGCCAACCGCACCGACTACGACCTGTCGAGCCACACCGAGGCATCCGGTCAGAGCCTGACCTACTTCGATCAGGCCTCGGGTGAGCGCTACACGCCTTATGTCATCGAGCCGTCGTTCGGTCTGACCCGCTCGATGATGGCGTTCCTCGTCGACGCGTATGTCGAAGAAGAGGTGCCGAATGCCAAGGGCGGCACCGACGTGCGCACGGTGCTCAAGCTCGACCCGCGCCTGGCTCCGGTCAAGGTTGCGGTGCTGCCGCTGTCGCGCAACGAGCGGCTCTCGCCGCTGGCGCGCGAGGTGGCCGACACTCTCCGCGGCAAGTGGAACATTGACTTCGACGACGCCGGCGCCATCGGTCGTCGCTACCGCCGCCAGGACGAGGTCGGCACGCCGTTCTGTGTGACGGTCGACTTCGACTCGCTCGATGACCGCGCCGTCACTGTGCGGGACCGCGACACGATGGCACAGGAGCGCGTGCCGCTCGAGAGCCTCGAGCAGTACCTGACGGAGCGCCTGCGCGGGGCCTGATCTCGGGTAGCGGCTGCCCGCGGCCGTTGTCCACGACAGGATCGTTGCCCGGAACAGGACGGATGCCGGAAACGCACCCTGTCCTCGGTAACGATCCTGTTTCGGTGACGCACCAGCTGTCACCAGGCTTCCCTCGGATCGGGAACGACACGCGTGAGGTTCTGCGTCACGGTCGACTTCGACTCGCTCGATGACCGCGCCATCACCGTGCGGGACCGCGACACGATGGCACAGGAGCGCGTGCCGCTCGAGAACCTTGAGCAGTACCTGACGGAGCGCCTGCGCGGGGCTTGACCGAACCCGCCCCGGGCGCACCCCGAACGCGAAGCGGGTTCCTGATTCACGCTGAGTGAATCAGGAACCCGCTGTCGTCGTCAGTGACCGTCAGAAATCTTCGCCCTCGGCCTGCGAGGGGTGCTTGTCGAACCAGTAAGGGCGACCGATGTGCTGATGCGCATCGCAGTCGACCAGAACGTTGCTGTCAGTGCGTTCCATGGGAGCTCCTTTGCGTCGGTGAACGATGTCATCTTCAGCATCCCTCAGGCATCGCGGCTTTTACCGTCCGGAGCAAGCGAAAGAATACAAGATCCTTCGTCTTTCTCAATCTTTTGCGACCAAGCGCCGCCAAAGGCCTTCGCCGGGCTGTGGATAACTTCCGTGGCAGTCGGCGAGGAATGCGTAGCGTCACCGGCATGGATCAGACGATGGATGCAGAAATCGCACGCTTTCGGTGGCGGACGTGGGCGATCGGCGGGGGCCTGCTCACGGTCGCAGGGCTGCTCATATTCTCGCCGCTGAGCTGGCTCGCGCCGCTTCTCGCCGTCGCCAGTGCCGTGGTCTTCGCCGTGGGCATCGGCCGCGGCGGGAGCGTGGTCGGCACGACGCCGCTGGGACGGGTGGCGCTCATCACCGTTGCTGTGTTGATCGCCTTCGTCGCCCCCGGGCTGGAGCAGCTGGCCGTCGCGTCGATGTTCCTCAGCTATCGAGGCAACATCCACCCCGAGGTCATCCTCGTTGTTTCGGGAGTGCTGTTGCTTCTCCTGGCCATCATCGGCATCGCACTCGCGAGCATCGCGGGAGTGCGCATCGGCCGGGCTGGCGTCGTGCCGCGGCCCTGGGCATGGCTGCCCCTGCCCCTGCTACTGGGTGGTGTCGTCGCGTCGCTGCTCAAAGCCGCGATCACGAGCGTCTCGGCCCTGTCGTGGATGGCCGCGTTCAGTCAGGAGTACGCAGTGCTGAGCATGGTTCAGATCGGTGGCACGGTGATGCTCGGCCTCGTGGCGCTGGGTCTCGGCGCACGCGAGTACTTTCGGGCGCCGGATGCTGCGCCGCGCGTGCCGGCCGAAGCAGCCCATCCGCACGGTGCGCGCCCCGGCACGCCGCTGATGGCCCGCTCTGAGGTAGCCACGGCTCGTTTTCGCTGGATCGCCTGGGCGATCGGCGGCGCATTGCTGATCATCTCGGGCCTGCTCCTGCTGCCTCAGCTCGACGACGTCTCTCGAGAGGCGGGGCTGGGCCCTGGCATCCTGTCCGTCGTCGCGGCAGCGGTCTTCGCCATCGGTCCGACACACGGGGCGAGCATCACACGACGCCGCCCGGCGGGCACTGTCGCCATCCTGGTGTGCGCCGTGCTGCTCGCAGCGGCACCAGCACCGATCGAGCGCGCCCTGGGCGATCTGATGTTCGCCGGTCTTTTCGGCACGGACCCGGGCGTCGCCACGATCAAGTCGATCATCATCGGCTTCGTAGCCGTGGGGCTCCTCACCGCCCTTGTCGCGGCCGTAAGCGTGGGGCGTGCGGGCGTGCTGCCTCGACTCTGGGCGTGGGTGCTGCTGGTGTTCATGTCTGGCAGTGTTCTGATCGCCGCGGCCAAGATAGTCGCAGTCGGCGCGGGACTTTACATCTGGGACAGTCCGTTCAGCGCTGAATGGTCCGAACTGTTCGGCGACATCCAGGTGGCGGGTGCGGTGATCGTCGGCATCGCTGTCGTCGTGTTCTCGGTGGTGGAGAGATCACGGGCGGTCGCTCCGGCATCCGAACCGTCGCTCGTGCACTGATGCCGCTGACGGCCGACTGCCCACCATGGGACGATGGCTCGGTGGATACGACGACATTCGCCGCAACGGCAGACTTCCCGCACACAGCCCTGGTCGGTGTCACCGGCCCCGACGCATCCCTCGCAGTGCAGGGTGATTCGCATTCGGTGATGCCGCTCGCCTCCGTGACGAAGCCGCTCACCGCGTGGGGTGCGCTGATCGCGATCGAACGCGGCCTGGTCGACCTCGACGGACCAGCGGGACCTTCCGGGGCGACCGTGCTCAACCTGCTCGATCACACCAGCGGCCTGCCCTTCGAGGGCGACCAGCCGCAGCGCGCGCCCGGTGAGCGCCGCATCTACTCCAATGTCGGGTTCGACGCGCTCGGTGCTCATGTCGCCGAGGCGGTCGGCATGACCTTTCCGGAATGGATGGCAAGTGAGGTCACCGGACCATTGGGCATGAGCGAGACGGATGCTACAGGGCGCCCCTCCGCCGGAGCCAGAGCCTCGATCGGCGACCTGCTGATCTTCGCCCGCGAGGTGCTGCGCCCCACGCTCATTCCCGTAGAGCTGCGCAATCTCGCGCTTGACGTCTCGCAGCCTGGGCTGCGCGGCGTCGTTCCCGGCTACGGGTCGTTCGACGACAACCAGTGGGGTCTGGGCTTCGAGGTGAGGGGCACGAAGCATCCGCACTGGATGGGCGACTCGCTGCCCGCGCAGACCGCCGGCCACTTCGGGGCGCTGGGCAGCTTCCTGTTCATCGACCGCTCGCGCGACCTCGCCGCCGCGTTCCTGTCCGGCGTGCCCTTCGGCGACGACCACAAGCGCATCTGGCCAGCACTCACCGACGAGATCGTCACCCGCTACGGGGACTGACCCGCCCCACGCAGCATCCACGCCGGCGCAGCGCGGCTCACGAGAACAGGCGATCCGGCGGAATCAGGACGTTTCCCCAGGGAATCGTCCTGTTCTCGCCGGATCGCCTGAATTCAGAAGATGCGGATGCCGAGTATCAGCCGCGCGTGATGCGCACCGTCCGCACCTCGAACGGCTTCAGCACGAGCTCGTCGCCCGTGCGCGCATCGTCGAGGTCATCTTCCAGCAGTGACACCTCGCGGATGCTGCTGTGCGCGAAGCCCACGTTCAGCACGCCGCGTGCGCGCCGGCCGAGCGCCTCGTACACGCGCACGATCACATCACCCGAACGGTCATCAGCCAGCTTCACCGACGATACGAGCATGCCGTCGCCGCTCACAGACACCAGCGGCTCGACCTCGTTCGCGCCGCGCACCAGCTTCGCCGGAGCGTTCAGGCCGATTCCCTCGGTGGTGGCGGTCGCAGCATCCGCTCCGATCACGAGACCCACCGTGATCACGTGACTGCCGTGATCGGTGTCGGGGTCGGGGAACCGCGGAGCGCGCAGCAGCGACAGCCGGATCGTGGTGGTGACGTCGTCGCCATCGACCTCGCGTGAGGTGTCATAGCCGTAGATCGAGTCGTTGACCAGGGCCGCGCCGAAGCCGTCGTCTTCCTGCGCGAGCACGAAGCGGTGCATCGAGGTCTCGAACTTCGCCGCCTCCCAGCTGGTGTTCACATGCGTGACCCGGCGCTGGAAACCGAACTGCGTCTCGGCCAGCGTCTCGCGGGCGAAGAGATCGAGCGGGAAGGCGAGCTTGAGCAGCTTCTCGGTCTCATGCCAATCGATGTCATTGCGCAGCAGTACCGTCCGCGAACCGGGCCGCAGAGTGATCGTCTGCTCGATCGTCGATTCCGAGAACTCGCGGGTGACGACCACCGTGGCGACGCCGTCGGTGGCGGATGCCGTGGTCGACGACACCGCGGTGAGGTCTTCGACTCGGTTGCGGTAGTAGCGGTCGATGTCCCAGGCGTCCCACATATTGGGGAAGTCCTGGTGCAGCTGGAACAGGTTCGCAGGCCGGCCCGCCGGGATCGTCTCGCGCCCGGTCTCGCGGTCGATCGCCGAGGTGATCAAGCCCGCAGCTGACACCGTGACCGAGACCGTGCCGTTCTCCAGCAGGAAGCCGTCGTCGAGCTCGGTGACGGCCGCCGGCAGCGGCACGTACGACTCGGTGGGCACCAGCTCCGCACCGAGCGCGCGCCCTCGACCGGCACCGGCGATCACCGAGGTCGGCGTGAAGCGCAGCAGCTCATCACCCTCGCCGGCCAGCGCCGTGCGCGCAGCATCCGACAGTGCTTCCGCATCCGTCACCACAGCGGTCAGCATCGCGACCGCTTCGCGATGCACCCACGCGATCGACGTGCCGGGCAGGATGTCGTGGAACTCCTGCAGCAGCACGACCTGCCACAGCCGGTCGAACTCGTCGTGCGGGTACTCGGCGCCGGTCTGCACAGCTGCGGTCGCCGCCCACAGCTCGGCCTCGATCAGCGCCTGCTCCGCCCAGCGGTGCAGCGCCTTGGTGGCGTGCTGGCTGGTCAGGGTGCCGCGGTGCAGCTCGAGATACAGCTCGCCGACCCAGACGGCAGGGTCAGTGAGTTCGGCCTGGGCGTCGTCGAAGAAGGCATCCGGATGCTTCCACTCGACCTTCGCCGAGCCCTCGAGGTCGGCCAGGCGCGCGGCCTTGCCCGTCATCTCGCGGGTGGTGCCGCCGCCGCCATCTCCCCAGCCGACCGGGGCGATCGACATCGTGCCTACGCGGTTCTCCTTGAACTGGCGGCTGGCCTTGGCGACCTCCATGCCGGAAAGCTGAGAGTTGTAGGTGTCCATCGAGGGGAAGTGTGTGAACATCCGCGACCCGTCGATCCCCTCCCAGAGGAAGGAGTGGTGCGGGAAGACATTGCGCTGGTTCCACGAGATCTTCTGCGTGAAGAACCACTCGAACCCGGCCCGGCGCATCAGTTGCGGCAGTGCGGGGGAGTACCCGAAGCTGTCGGGCAGCCAGACACCCTTCGAGCGGATGCCGAATTCGCGCTCGAAGAAGCGCTGACCGTGCGAGAACTGGCGCACCAGCGACTCTCCGGTGGGCATGACGGTGTCGGACTCGACCCACATGCCGCCCAGGGGCAGGAAGCGTCCGTCGGCGACCGCGGCCTTCACTCGCTCCCAGACCTCGGGGCGGTGCTCCTTGATCCACGCGTATTGCTGTGCGCTGGACATGCCGTACTTGAATTCGGGCTGCTCATCCAGCAGCGTCGTCATCGACGAGGTGGTGCGGGCGACCTTGCGGATCGTCTCGCGCACCGGCCACAGCCACGCCGAGTCGATGTGGGCGTGCCCGATCGCCGCGATGCGGTGAGCGCTCGCCTCTGCGGGGGATGCCAGCACATCGGCCATCTGCGCGCGCGCGTCTGCGGCGGTCTCGACGATGCGCTGCAGGTCGAGCACGTCGAGCGCGTCATCGAGCGCCTTGAGGATGCGCATGCGGCGCGGTGCTGTCTCGGGGAGCTCTGCCTGTAGCTCGATGAGCACTTCGAGGTCGAGTGACAGGTCGAAGACGTCCTGCTCGAAGACGGCGAGATCCATATGCCGCACGCGGTACAGCGGTTCGGGCGAGGAGGTCTGGATGCCACCGTCCTGCGTCGGCAGGAACGGGTGGTAGTCGAGCAGCACCGGGTTCGCTGCGCCCTCGAGGTAGAACTCGACCGCACCGGCGGGCTCGGCCTCGATCGCCACCCACTGGTTGCGTGGGTTGATGCTCTTCAGGGGAGTGCCATCGGGGCGGTACGCGAGCGCCTCGCATTGGAAGCCCGGCATGTTGATGTCGAAGCCGAGGTCGATGATCGCTTCGACGCGCTTGCCAGCCCATTCGGCAGGCACCTCGCCGCGCACGCGGAACCAGGTCGTGCCCCAGGCCGGACCCCACATGCTGCCGGCTGAGAAGGGCTCGTAGGTCAGGGCGAGGCCGTCGGCGGGGGCGATGGGCTCGCCGGGCAGCGCGTGCACGGCGATATCGAGCGGCATCCGCGCGGAATGGATCGCGGGGCGCACCCGCTCTGTGAGAACGCGGTTGACGCGTCCGACGGTGAGCGAGGTCTCTTCGTGCACAGCAGGGCTCCTTGCGCGGGAGGTCAGACGACGGTGTTGTTCGACGAGTAGACGCCGACACCGGTGGAGAGGTCGGGCCGGACGAGGTCGCTGATGCCGCGGGTGGTCAGCCGGTCAGCATCCGCCGCGTCCGTCGAGGTCACGAACGTGGGATCGGCGCCGTCTGCGCACGCATCCACCCAGGCCTGGAAGACCGCCCCACCCGGGCTCAGCGCGGCGCGGCTGAGAGGCACATCGACGTCATCGACGTCGATGACGATGCCCAGCGAGCGCGCCGGCACCGCACGGCGCTCACGCAGCTCTGGGATGATCTCGGCGAACCGCTGTCCGATCGCCTTCGTTGTGCCATCGTTGTCGATCAGACCGAGGGAGTACTCGAGTTCGGGGTAGTCGGCGAGCGACCGGCTGACATCATGCGAGCACCACCAGGTGACGCCCCACAGATTGGCGGTGCGGGCGGCAGAGCGCACGGTCGCCTCGAGGAAGCCGGGCATCTCGTCTGGCGTCAGACAATTCGACGGCGCGCCCACCTCCTGCAGCCAGATCGGTCGATTCGCATCGGTCTGAAATGCGCGCGAGAGCTCGATCATGTACTCGGCGTGCCGGTCGGATGCCACCGAACGCCCGCCGTAGCGCTGGGCGGTGCCGTTGAAGATCCACGAGTGGATCGTCGTCATCGCGCCCAGGCGCGATGCGAGCGCCGGGGTGAACCCGTGCCCGTCCATGTACCAGGCGGCGTCGTATTCGCTGTGCAGGTGGTCGAGGCCCGGCGCCGAACGGTCGGCGGCATCGAGCAGCGTGGTGATCCAGTTGGCCGCCTCGGCTTCGGTCACCGGCCACGGCGACGGGTGCGTCTCAGCCGAGAACTGATTGGTCTCGTTGCCGAGCGTGAAGCCGAGGAAGTTGTCCGCCCCGCGCAGCGACTCGCCCAGCTTCTCAACGAGCGCGACCTGGCCGCTCAGCGCCTCGGGGTGCGTGAACATGTTCTTGTCGTGCCACGTGAACAGCCACGACGGAATGAAATCGAAGCTCGACAGATGCCCCTGGATGACGTCGACGCTGGCATCCATCCCGAACTCCGCGGCCACATCGACGACCGCGCGCACGTCAGCGACCGCCTCAGGACGGATCAGAGTGCGGTTCGGCTGCAGCACCGGCCACAGCGGGAAGATCCGCACGTGGTCGAGACCCAGCTCTGCCAGCCCCGCGAAGTCGCGGCGCACGTCGTCGAGGTTGAGGTTGTGCCAGGAGTGCATCCAGTTCTTCGACGGCGTGTAGTTCGCGCCGAAGCGAAGGGGCCGGTGAGTCGGAGTCTGCATCTCAGTCCTAACTGTCTGACGTGCTGCTCTTCGCCGCGGCAGCGGCGGCCTTCATTGCCTTCTTGTGCTCGCGCACTCTCGTCAGAGACTCCGGAGAGACGATGTCGGCGACGCTGCGGTAGGCATCGGCCTCGCCGTAGGGAGCGGAAGCCTCTCGCCATCCCTCGCCCGTGAAACCGTACTGCTTGCCGAGCAGGGCAAGGAAGATCTTCGCCTTCTGCTCGCCGAATCCGGGCAGCTTCTTCAGCCGCTTCAGCACCTCGGGGCCATCCGGGTGGGTCCCTGAGCCGGGCGAAGGGCGCGTCCACAGCCCCGCCGCATCACCATCCCACTCGTCGACGAGGGTCTGGCACAGTGTCTGCACGCGGGTGGCCATCGATCCGGGAAAACGATGCACCGCCGGTGTCTGGCGGAAAGCTTCGAGGAACGCCTCCGGATCCATCCCGGCGATCGCCTCGGCCTCGACCGAACCCGTGCGCTGCGCGATCTTGAGCGGACCCGCGAACGCGGTCTCCATGGGTATCTGCTGGTCGAGGAGCATGCCTAGGAGCAGCGCGAGCGGGTTGTCGGTGAGCAGCGTGTCGGCGGCGTCGTCTCCGGTGATGTGCAGGGCCATGAGGACAGTCTCGCAGGCGTCGGCTACGCGCGGCAGAACGATAAGGTGAGGCGATGACGATGCGGCGTGAAGCAAACTTCTTCGATTTGCTTCGCGTGGTCGCCGCTGCTGCCGTAGTCGTCGGCCACGCTTGGCCCCTCCTCGGAATCGGCGGCGTTCCGACCTACGCGGGGATCAGCATCCATCACCTTGGCGTATATGTGTTCTTCACGATCAGCGGTTATCTCCTCGCTCGGAGTTGGTCGCGGGCGCCGCAACCTCTTCCGTTTTTGACGCGGCGCGTCTTTCGGATCTTTCCCGCGCTTGTGGTGACCGTCGTGCTCACGACCTTCGCCATCGGCCCCGTTGCGACCGCAATGTCGGCGAAGGACTATTGGGGCAACCCGCAAGCGTGGGGCTACCTACAAGGTGTCGCCCTGATGCCGACTTATGAGCTGCCGGGCGTCTTCCACAGCAATCCATCGCCGGCGGTCAACGGATCACTGTGGAGTCTCGGCCCCGAGTTCTGCTGCTACCTCGCATTGGTTGCGCTTGGACTATTGACGCATCGCGTGAGCGCGGTGATGCGCGTAGGGACCGCTGTTGGCCTCGCAGTGGCGATCTTCGCTGTTCCGATCACCGGTACGTTGCGCACAACATTGATCGCGGTCGTCTTCTTCGCGATCGGCTCCTTGATGGCCGAGTTGCCGGCGAAGTTCCGTATCCCGGCGTGGATGATTCCGATTTTGGTGGTCGTGCCACTGTTCTTCGAGAGCGCCATCGGTGTGATCGCCACGTGGCTTCTTCTGCCGATCGCGATCGTAACCCTGGGCGGGAAACGCTCTCGATTTGCGACGTGGTTCCACCGGGGTGGTGATCCGTCGTACGGGATGTACCTCTGGGCGTTCCTGGTTCAACAGATCATCATCGGGCAATTCGGAGTGCTGCCGCTCTGGAGCAACATCGTTGTGGTGCTCGCTCTGAGCGCGGCGCTCGGGTACTTGTCCTGGCACCTCGTGGAGAAGCATGCGATAGCGACGGGCGCATCGCTCGCGAAGAGAGTGTGGCAATGGCAGGTGTCTGGGCGCTCTTCTGCGGTTGTTCGCAGCTAGAAAAGCTCAGCTGTAGAGACTTCTAAGGCTCCAGTCCTGTAGGTGGTTAGCCAACATGCTGGTCCAGCAGCATGCCGACCAGGAGTGCGAGCGGGTTCTCGGTCAGCAGTTCGTCGGCCGCGGGGTCTCCGGTGATGTGAAGGGCCATGGGGACAGTCTCGCAGGCGGGGCCCGGCTCGCGCAGACGGGGCACGATTCAGAACGGGTATCTTCGCGTTATGCAGGTATGGATTGTTTATCTGGAAGACGAACCGGGATTCGTTGGGGTGTTTGATGTTGAAGAAGACGCCTACGAGTTTCAGTCAGAGTACGCCGCTGCTCACAAGCGTCCAGTACTACTAACGCCAGTGACTCTTCCCTATCGGGAAAGTGACTATGAGTTGAGGGTCGACGGCAATAGTCAGCCTTCTGAGAGCGCTTAGAAGCTGTTGCTGGGTACGAGCCTCAGGCGGTGGCCTGGTCGGATGCGGCGTCGCCAGCATCCGGCGACAGCCCGTACAGCGTCTCGAGGGCAGTGATGAACTCATCCGCCCGACCCGCGGCGGCGAGTTCATGTGCGCGAGTAGTAGGGGTATGCAGCAGCACGCCGGCGAGGTGACGCATCGCCTGCTCGACGAGTCCGCCATCGTCGCCACGTCGCCGGGCGCGCTCGATCTCTGCTTCGAGGAGGCCGAAGATGTGCGTGCGAAGCTCCACCACGGCAGGCGTCACGCTCAGGCGGGATCCGTCGAGGTGAAAGCTCTCCGCGGCCTCGCGCACGACCGTGCGGGCGGCATCCGTCGCCTGCAGCTCTTCGAGCGGAGCGTGCAGACGGATCGTCTCGAGGTCGAGAAGCGCGACGCCTTCGAGGTTCGCAACGGCGGGGTCGACGTTGCGCGGCATGCCCAGGTCGATCACCAGCTGCGAAGGCGCACTGCCCATCGGGCAGCCCGCGCTGGCTGCGCGCTCCTGTCGCTGCAGCTGCACGGGGCCCAGCACCGGCTCGGTCGCCGTCGTGCATGTGATCAGCAGGGATGAGCGCTGGGCGACATTCGCGTACTCCTCAGCATCCACCGATCGGATGCCGTGCTTCTTGGCGAACAGTTCAGCGCGCCCCGACGGCGAATAGACCGAGATGTCGATGGCTCCGCGTTCACGCAGCGTCGCGAGGGTGACTGCCGCGTAGGCGCCGGTACCGACCAGCAGCACGCGTTCGGCAGACCAGTCGGCGATGCGGCTGTCGGCCAGCTCCAGCGAGAGCCGCACCAGTGATCGGCCTGCGCGGTGCAGCGCGGTGACGTTCTTCACCTTGCGCTGCGCCTGGCTCGCCCGCTGAAAAAGGCGCTCGAGTTCGGGTGACGTGGTGCCTTGTTCGCGGGCATCGGTCAACGCGCGCCGCACCTGCCCGGCGATCTCGCCCTCACCGGAGACGACCGATTCCAGGCCCGACGCGACCGCGAAGAGGTGCTCGGCGACATGGCGGTCGTTGACGATCCGGTACGAGCCGTCGAGGTCGGCTGCGGGAATATCGGTGGACTGAGCGACAGCATCCATGACGGCATCCGGCCCGAACTCATCGGAGAACTGGATGTAGGCCTCGAACCGGTTGCACGTCGCGAGCACGACAGCGCCGTCAGCGCCCGCATCCACGAGCTTGGGCGCAACGGTTTCGGGGTGGCGGCTGAGGCGTTCGAGCAGGTCGAAGGAGGCAGTCTTATGACTCGCCGTTACGCAGAGCAGCACGCACCGATGATAAGGCCGGTGGCTATGAGGGTCATATGAAGCGCACCCCAGCGTCGTGACCGGAAGACCCATAGCCAGCGATGACACGATGTGCACATGAGTGATCTGCTGCGCGCGCTCGCCGGTGAGACCCCCGAGCGCACCCCTGTTTGGTTCATGCGTCAGGCGGGCAGGTCGCTGCCCGAGTATCGCGAGCTGCGTGTCGGCACGCAGATGCTGGATGCCTGCCTCACTCCCGAGCTCGCCTCCGAGATCACCCTGCAACCGGTGCGCCGGCACAAGGTCGACGCGGCAGTGTTCTTCAGCGACATCGTGATTCCGCTGCGCCTCGCCGGGGTCGACGTCGTGATCGAGCCGGGCCGCGGACCGGTGTTCGCAAGCCCGATCCGCACGGCCGACGATGTCGCGCGCATCACGCAGATCGACCCCGCCGACCTCGACGGCACCGCGATCACCGAGGCCGTGCGTCTCACCACAGCTGAGCTCGGCGACACCCCGCTGATCGGCTTCGCCGGAGCACCCTTCACGCTCGCGGCGTACCTGATCGAAGGCGGCCCCTCGAAGGAGCACATGCGCGCCCGCGCCATGATGCACGCCGACCCCGAATCCTGGCATCGCCTTGCTGGGTGGCTGTCACGCATCTCTCGTCGCTTCCTCGAGATCCAGCGCGATGCCGGAGCATCCGTCGTGCAGCTCTTCGACTCCTGGGCGGGTTCGCTGAACCCTGCTGATTACCGCACGCACATCGCCCCGCACTCGCACGCCGCGCTCGAGGGGATCGGGCTGCCCAGCATCCACTTCGGTGTCGGGACGGGGCCGTTCCTCGGTGACATGCGTCTCGACGGTGTTGCGGATGCTGTCGGCGTCGACTGGCGGATGCCGCTCGACGAGGCGATCTCGGTCGTCGGACCGGACACCGCCGTGCAGGGCAACATCGATCCGGCGATGCTGCAGGCGCCGTGGCCGATCCTCGAAGCGCACGTGCGCGATGTGATCGCCCGCGGTCGCGGCGCGAAGGGGCACATCCTCAACCTCGGTCACGGCGTGCCGCCGGACACCGACCCCGATCAGCTCACCCGCATCGTCGAGGTCGCGCACGGCGAGCGCTGATCCCAGCCGACCCCGGAGCCGCGCGATGAAAGAATCGACACATGACCGCAGAGCCATCGGCTGAACTCGCCGCCCGCGCCGCAGAGCAGCACATCGTCGTCATCGGCGGCGGCATCGGCGGCCTGATCGCGGCACGCGAGTGCGCGAAGGTCGGCATGCGCGTGACGCTGATCGAGGCCGAGACGGCCCTGGGCGGCAGCATCCGCTCGGCTGAACTCGACGGGATCATCGTCGACGCGGGCGCCGAGAGCTTCGCCACCCGTGGCGGCCACGTGCGCGCACTGATCGACCAACTCGGTCTCGGCGATCGGGTGGTCGCACCCGAAGGCGGCGGGGCGTGGCTCAGCGGAAATCCGGATGCCCCGGACTCTCCGCTCCCCGTCGGCGGGCTGCTCGGCATCCCCGCGAATCCCTTCCAAGAAGATGTGCGCGCGATCATCGGCTGGCGCGGAGTCTGGCGAGCCTACCTCGATCGGCTGCGCCCGCCGCTCACGATCGGCCACGAGCGCAGCCTCGGCAAGCTCGTGCGCACCCGCATGGGCTCTCGCGTGCACGACAGGCTCGTCGCACCGGTGACAGCCGGCGTCTACTCGGCACTCCCCGGCGACGTCGACACCGACGTCGCCGCCCCCGGGTTGAACGCGGCGCTCACCCGAGTGGGCTCGCTCAGCGGTGCGGTCATGGCGCTGCTCGGTGACCGCGCCGAGAAGACGGGCAAGGCTCCCGGCTCAGCGGTGCTGGGTCTGAATGGCGGCATGGGCCGCCTGGTCGACGCACTGCGCGAAGACCTGCAGAAGTACGGCGTCGAGGTGCGCACAGCGACCCGCGCGACCGCTCTCGTCCGTGCGGGCACGAACTGGATGGTGCAGTGCACGTCGGAAGCGGATGCTGCGGAGCCCGCACTCGAGCCCGAGTCCGAACCCGAACCAGCGGACGAGACCCCGCCCCCGCTGAGTGCCACCGCCGTCATCGTCGCCACGGCCGAGCCCGCCGCGCGGATGCTGCTCGACCCGCACGTCACGGATCTCGGAGATGCGTCGCCCGCGCCCGAGATCGAGATCGTCACCCTGCTGCTGGATGCCCCCGAGCTCGACCCCGCCCCTCGCGGAAGCGGTGTGCTGACGGTGCCGGGCAGCCATATCGCCAAGGCGCTCACCCACTCCACCGCGAAATGGGGGTGGCTGCGAGGTGCAGCTGGCGGCCGACACCTCGTGCGCGTCTCGTTCGGCACTCAGGGTGAGGCAGCCGCCACAGCGACGCTGGACGACGACGCCGCGGCCCAGCTCGGCCTTTCCGAGGCATCCGCTCTGCTCGGCGTCGATCTGCGGCCGCAGCAGCTTGTCGCGGCCCACCGTGCGCGCTTCGTGCAGGCGCAGCCGACATCGCTGATCGGTGCCGCAGAGCGTCGCACGGCGGCCAGGCAGGCGGTGCAGAAGACGCCGGGCCTGGCGGTCGTGGGCGCGTGGGTTTCCGGCACGGGATTGGCCCAGGTGATCCCGGATGCTGCGGCTGAAGCCGACCGGTTGCGCGGCCAACTGCTCTGGGACTGAGCGCTCGCCGCTCCTTACCTCTGATCAGTGGCGCGCACAAGGGTAGATGCCCAATTCGGAATATGCGACTACCCTGAGAAGTCAATCGTGCGGGAGCGGAACAGTTCCGGACCCGGGCGCAGACGCCGCAACAACGTCAGGAGGCTCCCATGAAGGGGAAGATCGGACTCGTCGTCGGACTCGGCGCAGGGTATGTGCTCGGCACGCGTGCAGGACGAGCGCGCTATGAGCAGATCAAAACGCAGTGGTTGAAGGTCTGGCACCTCGATCCCGTCCAGCACCAGGTCGTTCGCGTGCAGGACTTCGCGAAGGCCCAGGCGGCAGCCGTACCAGGCGCGCTCTGGAATGGCGCCGTCAAGGTGGTCAAGGCGGCCGCCAACTCCACTGGCGCACCCGGTGAGCGTCTGGAGACCGCGGTCGACGCGACGAAGGATGCCGCTGGCGATGTCGCCGATGCGGTGAAGGATGCCGCGAAGGACGCCGCAGAGTCGACCGCAGCAACGAACTCGGCCTCGACGGGCTCGTCATCGAACTCCGCGACGACGAAGAAGCCCGCCGCGAAGACGGCCTCTTCGTCGTCGAAGACGGCATCGAAGGCCTCGTCGAAGAGCACGCCGAAGAAGAGCGGTGCCTGAGATGCCCCGCGGATACCGCGATCGCGCCGATGACAGCCTGCTGACGCTGCTGGGCGATCTGCCCGAGCTGGTGCGCAATCTCGTCACGGCCGAGATCAACGCGGCGAAGGCCTGGGTATCGCGCACGGCGAAAGATGCCGGGATCGGCAGCGTCTGGTTCGTCCTCGCGCTGTTCTTCCTGTTCTGGATGATTCCCGCGCTGCTCGCGTTCACCATCATCGGTCTCGCCTCGTGGTGGCCGGCGTGGCTTGCGGCACTGGCGACGGTCGGCATCCTGCTCCTCATCATCGCCATCTTCGCGCTGCTGGGTGTGATGCGATTCCGCAGACTCTCCAAACGCGAGAATCCAGGACAGGCTGTGGCGACCGACGTTCGACTTGTGAAGGAGGCCGGCGATGACCAGCTCTGACCCGCGTTCGAACCAGGAACTCGTGAGCGGCACCGCGCTGCCCCGCACTGCTGTGCCTCCGGGGATCGTCGATCCTGTGGCATCCGCCCGTGCGGAGCTGAAGGCCGCTCTCGCCGCCATCGAGGTGCGCGGCAATTTCCCGCGTCGCATCGAGAAGGCGTCGCAGCGGGGCATCGTGCGTGCGCGCACCTTCGCGCGGCGCAATCCGGTTGCTGCCGCTGGCGCCGTCGCGGGGGTCGCTGCGGCTGTCGGCGGACTCGTCTGGGTCATCGCCCGCGCCGTCGCACGCTGAACAGCGAGTGCTGAACAGCGAACGCACCGCCCGCTGACTCACGGTTCGCCGTCTTCGCACAGAAGAGGCAGACTGGAATCATGTCGGAAGTTTCTGAAGAAAACCCGTCCGGATTCACCCTGTGGGCTGTGTGGCGACGAAACCCCGATTCGCCGGTCGCTGAGGCCGATGCGACGGAGCTCGAGACGATCGCCGGCTACATCGAAGATTCCGGCGTCTCCATCCGCGGCTTCTACGACGTCAGCGGTCTGAAGGCAGACGCCGATCTGATGATCTGGCTGCACGGCCCCACGGCAGAAGAACTGCAGCGCGCGCTGCGCCGCCTGCGCCGCACCGAGATGCTGCGTTCGCTGCTGCCGGTGTGGAACGTCATGGGCGTGCACCGCGACGCGGAGTTCAACCGCGCGCATGTGCCTGGTTTCCTGCGCGGCATCGAGCCGAAGGGCTGGCTGTGCCTGTACCCGTTCGTGCGCACCCCCGAGTGGTATCTCATCGAAGATGCCGACCGACGCCGCATGCTCGCCGACCACGGTCGTCGCGGTGCCGCGTTCAAGGGCGTCACCGCCAACACGGTCGCCGCTTTCGCGCTGGGCGACTACGAGTGGCTGCTGCCGCTCGAGGCCGATGACCCGACCGAGCTCGTCGACCTGATGCGTGACCTGCGCTACACCGAAGCGCGCCGATTCGTGAAGGAAGAGGTTCCGTTCTACACGGGACGACGCCTGCGGTTCGACGAGATTGCCGACGTGCTGCAGTGAGCACGACCGCTCCGATCCGCCTCGGCACGCGTCGCAGCGCTCTCGCCCAGGCGCAGTCCGGCCATGTGGCCGAAGCGCTCTCCGCGATCGCCGGCCGACCGGTCGAGTTGGTTCCGATCGTCTCCGAGGGCGATACCAACCGGGCATCGCTGTCGGAGATCGGTGGCACGGGCATCTTCGCCAACCTGCTCCGGGAGGCGCTCGTCGCAGGGAAGTGCGACATCCTCGTGCACTCGCTGAAGGATCTGCCCACCGCGATGCCGCCCGAACTCGTGATCGCCGCCACACCCGCCCGCGTCGATGCGCGTGATGTCGTCATCACGCGTGACGGCACCCCACTGCACGAATTGCGCACCGGCAGCGCGATCGGCACCGGGGCGCCGCGCCGCATCGCGCAGGTGCGTCGCCGTGCACCGCACGCCAAGGTCGTCGATATCCGCGGCAACGTCGACTCGCGTCTGGCGCGCGTCGAATCCGGAGATCTGGATGCTGTGATCCTCGCCGCTGCCGGGCTGTCGCGCCTCGGCTCCGAATCGACATTGCACCGTGAGGAGCTCGGGCTCGCCGAGTGGCCCACAGCCCCCGGACAGGGTGCACTCGCCGTCGAGACCACGGTGGACGCCCCTGCCGAACTGCTCGCAGCGCTCGCCGAACTCGAAGACGAAGACACCCGATTGGCCATCACCGTCGAGCGTGCGATCCTCGCCGGACTCGACGTCGGATGCCAGGCGCCGATGGCTGCGCACGCGGTCGTCAGCGGCGACAGCGTCCGCGTCCGCGCCGTCGTATACGAGCCCAACGGAGAGGGCCGAATCGGCCTCGACGTCACGGAGTCCCTGAACCGGGGGTATATTCGACGGAACGGCAGCGGCAACGAAGCGAATGCTGCCGATGGTGCAGACCCGATGCGCACGGCCCGTGACATCGGCGACTCTGCAGCCCATCGGCTGCTCGAACAGGGAGCGGCCGACTTCCTCCCGCGAGAGTGATCCTGATGACTGCTACCGAATCGAAAACGGAACGGCCGCTGGACGGCTGGCGAGTTCTTGTGCCCCGTGGCGGCCCCTGGGGCGACGGCGTCGCCGCCAGTCTGCGCGCGCAGGGCGCTGTGCCCGTCGTCGCACCGCTGATCAACTTCGCGCCGACGACAGACCAAGAGACGCTGGATGCTGCGCTGGATCGCCTGCAGTCCGGTCACTACGACTGGCTCACCGTCACCAGCGCCACGACGGTCGATGTGCTCTTCGCGCACCGCGTCGAGGTGCCGCGCAAGACGAAGATCGCCGCAGTGGGCGAGACCACGGCGGCGGCCCTGCAGGCTGTCGGCTACGAGGTCGCGCTCGTGCCCGAACTCGATAATTCGGCGGCGGGTATGGCCGAGCAGATGATCGCGCTTGAGCCCGATGCCCGGCGGGTGCTGTCGCTGCGCAGCGAGATCGCCAAGCCGGTGCTCTCGGTGATGCTCACTGAGGCCGGGCACGATGTGGACAGCGTCATCGCGTACCGCACCGTCGGTGTTCCGGTCACCGAGCGCATTCGCCGCGACGTCGAGAACGGCCGCATCAACGCGATCCTGATCACGAGCGGTTCGGTGGCCAGCCAGGTGCGCGAACAGTTCCCGGAGATCCCCGACACAACCCTGTTGGCAGCGATCGGGCCGCGTACCGCGAAGGATGCGCGCAAGGCGGGCCTTCCGATCGCCGCTATCGCAAACAAGCAGACCGTCGATGCACTGATCGACACCGTCTCGCACTTCACGCTGCCGCACGCCGCCGACGAGTTCGCTCCGTGAATCGCTTTCCCCAGACGCGCCTTCGGCGGTTGCGTCAGTCGGCGCCGCTGCGGGAACTCGCTCGCGAGACCTCGCTCGAAGCCCGGCATCTCGTGCTGCCGATGTTCGTCCGCGAGGGACTCGCCGAACCCGCGGCGATCGGCTCGCTGCCCGGGGTCGTGCAGCACTCGCTCGATTCGCTGAAGCGCGCGGCAGCGGATGCTGCTGAAGCTGGCGTCGGTGGAGTGATGCTCTTCGGGGTGCCGTCGGCGCGCGACGCGATCGGCTCCGGGGCAGATGATCCCGATGGCATCCTCAATGTCGCAACGAGGGCCGTCGCAGCCGAGGTCGGCGACGCGCTGGTCGTGCAGACCGATCTGTGTCTGGACGAATTCACCGACCATGGCCACTGCGGCGTGCTTTCGGCATCCGGAGCAGTCGACAACGATGCCACCCTCGAGCGCTACTGCTCGATGGCGCTCGCGCAGGCGCGCGCCGGCTCGCAGGTGCTGGGGCTCAGCGGCATGATGGACGGCCAGGTGGCGGCGGCGCGAGAGACGCTGGATGCCGAGGGCTTCCAGGACACACTGCTGCTGGCCTACTCGGCGAAGTACGCCAGTGCGTTCTACGGCCCATTTCGCGAGGCCGTCGATTCGCAACTGCAGGGCGATCGTCGCGCCTATCAGATGGATCCGGGCAACCGGCGCGAAGGCGTGCGCGAAGCGCTCCTCGATCAAGACGAGGGCGCCGACATCGTCATGGTGAAGCCGGCGATGGCGTTCCTCGATGTGCTGCGCGAGGTGCGCAACGCGGTCGACCTGCCGGTCTGGGCGTACCAGGTGTCGGGTGAATACGCGATGATCGAGGCCGCGGCGGCCAACGGCTGGATCGATCGCCGTGTGTCGGTGCTCGAGTCGCTGCTGTCGATTCGTCGCGCCGGCGCCGACGTCGTGCTCAGCTACTGGGCTGTCGAGGCCGCCCGCTGGCTCCGCTGACCCACCCGCTTCTCGCTCCCTGCTCATAGGTCGTTCACGTACTTTTGAACGCATGACTGACCGCAACGTTGCCCTGTTCGACTCCGCGCGTGCGGTGATCCCCGGGGGAGTGAACTCGCCGGTGCGCGCCTACGGTTCGGTGGGCGGAACACCGCGCTTCCTGGCATCCGCTTCCGGCGCGCGGGTGACTGACGCCGCCGGCCGCGAGTACATCGACCTGGTCGCGTCGTGGGGGCCGGCACTGCTCGGGCACACGCACCCCGAGGTCGTGCAGGCTGTGCAGGATGCTGCGACGCGCGGACTCTCGTTCGGAGCGCCGACCGAGGGCGAAGTCGAGCTCGCCCAGATGATCGCCGAGCGGGTGCGTCATGGCGAAGCCCGCCCGGTCGAACGCGTGCGCCTGGTCTCCACCGGCACCGAGGCGACGATGACCGCGATCCGGCTCGCTCGCGGCGCCACGGGCCGTGATCTGCTCGTCAAGTTCGCCGGTCACTACCACGGGCACTCCGACGGGCTGCTGGCCGCGGCAGGCTCGGGTGTTGCGACGCTCGCGCTGCCCGGTTCGGCCGGCGTGCCTGCTCCGATCGCCGCTCAGACGCTCGTGATCGACTACAACGACCCGGACGCTCTCGCGGCGGTCTTCGCCGAGCACGGTGATCGCATCGCGGCGGTCATTGTCGAGGCGGCATCCGCGAACATGGGCGTCGTGCCGCCGCTGCCCGGCTTCAACAGGCTCATCGCCGAGACCGCGCACGCGCATGGCGCGCTGATGATCCTCGACGAGGTGCTGACGGGGTTCCGCGTGCATGCTGCCGGGTTCTGGGGCCTGCAGCAGGAGGCAGGCGAGCAGTACCTGCCCGACATCATCACTTTCGGCAAGGTCATCGGCGGCGGCATGCCGCTGGCAGCCCTCGGCGGTCGCGCCGAGATCATGGACCAGCTCGCCCCGCTCGGCCCGGTCTATCAAGCGGGCACGCTGTCGGGAAACCCGCTGTCGGTCGCCGCGGGCATCGCGACGCTGCGGCTCGCGACGCCTGAGGTCTACGCGCGGGTGGATGCTGCCGCCGACCGCCTGGCGGATGCGCTGGATGCTGCCCTGACCGACGCCGGCGTCGTGCACGCCGTGCCCAGAGCGGGCAGCCTGTTCGGCGTCGTCTTCGCACCTGAGACCCCGCGCGACTATGCGGCCGCTCAGGCGCAGGAATCGCTCCGCTACGCGCCGTTCTTCCACGCCATGCGCGAGCAGGGGATCGCGCTGCCCCCGAGTGTGTTCGAGGCCTGGTTCCTCACCGCAGCGCATGGCGATGAAGAGCTTTCCGCGATCGAGGCGGCGCTTCCGCTGGCCGCTGCTGCGGCAGCATCCGCATCCGTCACGGCATGACTCCGCGGTGTTGTGGAGGCTGAACAGAAGGATCGTTGTGGTCCTGTGAGCAAGTCGCAGGCATCTTGCAGGGGTGCGCTGGCAGACTAGGTGCATGGTGACGCTCCTGCTGGATCAGACGCAGCTCGAGATCGTGCTGTCGCCGATCGAGCGGGCGTCGACGTTCCATCGCAGGAACCTTCGCATCGTGCGCAAGCACATCACGAAGGTGCAGCTCACCGACGATGCCTGGACATGGCTGCGCGGTGTTCCGGGGCCGGGCACGTACATTCCCGGCGTTCTCGCCGCAGGTACGTGGAAGGGTGCTGGCACCACCGATTTCGTGCTGATCCGCCGACGGCGGCCGAGCGTGGTCATCGACCTCGACGGCGACGAGCAGTATCAGCGGCTGATTCTCACCACGCGGCACGGTCTCTCGCTCACGCAGGCACTGCGACTGGAGGTCTCGGACCGGCCGGCCGATGTCGTCGACATCGCGTCGACCGCACCTATCCCCGTGCAGAAGCCCCGTTCCCGCCCGGTTATTCGCCCGCGCCCCGCCTGACGCCCCGCCAGTAACCCCGTTCGGGGTTGTCCGGACGGTTCGGAGCGATCGGCGGGTCAGCCCTGGTGATTGTCGTCGTGCTCGGTGTTCTCGTGTTCGGTGTTCTCGCTCGCCTCAGCAGTGTCGCTCGCCTCAGCCGTGTCGTCGTGACCAGCGGCGTCGGCGGGCTCAGCGTTTTCGTCGTCCTCCGTGGCGTCACCGGCGGCTGCGGCGTCGTCACCCCGGCGAATGTCGCCGCGGAGCGCGCTCGAAGAGAGCGTGCCATACGGGTAGTCCGGAGCGGGCCCGTCGAAGAACCGGCTCGCCGCGCTGGAAAGCGACGTGCGCATCGCCGCCAGGCGCGGGTCCTCGTCGTCGTCGACAGCAGAATCGTCATCGTCGTCGTGTGCGAACTTCGGCGAGAAGACCGGGATCGCCTCGGTCGCCGGAGAGGAATCATCGGTGGGATCGATCGGGTTCACTGCCGGGATGCCGGTGATCAGCGCGGTGAAGCTCGTGTGATCGATCGTTGTCGGGAGTGACACGGCCTCGGTCGCCAGCGGCAGGATGCGGGCTTCGACTTCAGCCTCATCGCTGCCACCCGGCTGTTCGGAGTCGGAGTCGGATTCCTCAGAGTCGGAATCCTCCGAGTCGGACTGCTCGTAAGAGTCTGATTGTTCGTCACCGTCGGGAGCCAGGGACTCAGCGCGACGTGGCGCCCACAGGCCAGCGGCGGAAATTTCGTCGGATTCAGAGCCCAGATCCGAATCAGCCGCGTCCGCGACGGGCTCGGCCGGCTCCGTCTGCGGAATCTCTGCGGCCTCGACCTCTCCGGCGTCGTCAGTGATATCAGCGTCGTCAGCGTTCAGAGGTTCGGCGTTCGCCTCTTCGGTTTCTGCGTGCGCCGCATCCGGGTCTCCTGCCGTGGCGACCGTGTCATCGGCAGCTGTCGCGCCAGCATCTGTCTCGTCAGCATCCGCACCGTCGACATCTGCCTGCGGGGCGTCAGGCTCCGCGGGGGCAGCCTCGGTGTCAGCACTGTCGGTATCAGCACTGTCGGTATCTGCCTGTGCGGCATTCGAGTCCTCCGGTGCAGCGTCGGCGTCAGCATCGTTCGCGCTCGCACCGACATCCGTGCCCTCAGCGTCCGTGCCGACCGCATCCGCAGTATCCACGTCCACCGCGGCGGCACCAGCGGCAGCAGCACCGGTGGCGGCTGCGACCGGACCGCCGTCGCTGATGACGGCTATCGCGCCGGTCAGCGCGACGGTGCCGGCAACGAGCTCGGCATCTTCGGCGGTTCCATCCGTCGCCTGACTCAGCGGCGCGTGCGCCACCGGGTTCGCGACCTGGTCGAGCCGAGGGCTGTCCGAACGACGACCGTAGACGAGATCGAGGAAGACCTCTTCGAGGCTGGGGCTGCGCTGCTGCAGCATGGTCAGCGCGATACCGGCCGCGGCGGCGATCGCACCGACAGAGGCAGCATCCGAACCCCGTACCGTCACGCCGGAGCGCAGCAGATCGAACGAGAGTCCCGCCGCGGTCAGCGCGTTTGCGAGGGCGTCGCGATCGTCGGCATCCACCACCACCGCGCCGCCCGTCGGGTCGGCGAGGTCATCGATGCTCCCGGAATATACCGCGCGGCCCTTCGAGAGCACCACGACGTTGTCGGCGACCTGCTCGATCTCGCTGAGCACGTGCGACGAGACGAGAACAGTGCGGCCTTCATCGGCGAGGCGCCGCATGAGCATGCGCATCCAGCGGATGCCCTCGGGATCGAGACCATTGGCGGGCTCATCGAGAACGACCGCACCCGGGTCTCCGAGAAGCGCTGTGGCGACGCTGAGCCGCTGCCGCATGCCGAGCGAGTAGCCGCCGATACGCGTGTCGGCGTCGCCGTGCAGGCCCACCAGGCGCAGCACCTCATCGACGCGCTCAGTGGGGATGCCGTTCGCCTTCGCCGCGATCAGCAGCTGGCGGGCAGCGGATCGGCGGGGGCGGTACGAGACCTCTTCGAGCACGGCGCCGATGGTGCGCAGCGGGTTGCGCAGTTCGGCGTAGCTGACGCCGCCGATCGTGGCGGTTCCCGATGAGGGGCGGATCTGGCCGAGCAGCATCCGCAGAGTTGTGGTCTTGCCGGCGCCGTTCGGGCCGAGAAAGCCGGTGACGACTCCTGGCTCGACGCGCACGGAGAGATCAGAGACCGCGGTCACGGCGCCGAAGCGCTTCGTGACCCGGCTGAACTCGAGCACCTGTCCTTTAGGCATGGCGACCTCTCCTGTTCGGGGCAGTTCCTACCATCTTCCCGGAAATCCGCCGGAATCCTGGCTTCACCTGCCGAAAAACGGGATCCTCGTGCGGAAATCGGGTGTGACATGCCCGGTCGCGAAGCAGAGTAGCCTGGCCAGCGTGACCGATGTCGAAGCTGCCACCGTCCTTGTCCGTACCGAGAACTCGCTCGGACGCATCACGTTGAACCGCCCGCGGGCGATCAATGCACTCGATCTCAGCATGATCGAGCAGGTCATCGCCGCGCTCACCGCCTGGGTCGACGACAGCGATATTCAGACCGTGCTCATCGACGGCGAGGGCGATCGCGGCCTGTGCGCGGGCGGTGATGTGCGCGCGTTGTACGACGAGATCACCGCGGGGCGGCCGGAGCAGATCAGCGACTTCTTCCGCGCTGAGTACGCGATGAACGCCCTCATCGCCGAGTACCCGAAGCCGATCGTCGTCTTCGCGGACGGCATCACGATGGGCGGCGGCATCGGCCTCGCCGGCCACGCCGCGGTGCGCATCGTCACTGAGCGCTCGCGGCTCGCGATGCCCGAGACGCGCATCGGCTTCACCCCCGATGTCGGCGGCACCTGGCTGCTCGGGCGCGCACCTGGTCGGCTGGGCGAGTACTTCGGGCTCACCGGTCAGAGCATGAACGGAGCGGATGCCATCTACCTCGGCTTCGCCGACCACTTCGTGCCGTCGGAGAACCTCGACGCACTGCGCGAGGCGCTCGCGTACCGGGCGGATCCGGCGACCCCGAACGAGATGACGCTGCTGTTCGATGAGACACCCGACCCATCGACTCTGCCCGAAGCGCGCGCATGGATCGATGACGTGTTCTCAGCGGCATCCCTCGGCGAGATCGTGCAGCGATTGGAGGAATCGGATGCTCCGGATGCGGCAGCCACCCTCGCCACCCTGCGGGAACTGGCACCCACGGGACTGGCCGTCACCCTCGACGCCGTGCGTGAAGCACGCGAGATGACCGGTATCCGCCCCGCACTCGAGGGCGAGTACCGCCGCGTCATGTGGTTCGGGAACCACCACCCCGACCTGGTCGAGGGCATTCGCGCGCAACTGGTCGACAAGGATCGGCAGCCGAAGTGGCAGCCCGCGACGATCGCCGAGCTGTCGGCCGACCCGGGTGCCGATGCGAGGGCGTACGTGCCCGAGGTACCGCTGTTCTGAGCCCGCCGCTCAGCGCTGCACCGACGCGATGAGCTCCTGCAGCCGGGCGACGTGTGCGGCAGGCTGTCGCTCGCGCGCGTAGGCCACCGCGCCGTCGCGGGGCCCCGCCAGCAGTGCGCGATCGGCTTCCAGCTGAATGACCAGTTCGGCGAGCCCCTCGGCATCCGGAGTCGGCGAGCCGATCGCAGCATCCGCGAATTCCGTCGCCAGCACCGGGTCGCTGACGATCACCGGGCGGCCGTGAGCGAACGCCTCCAGGGCCACCATCGGCTGATTGTCGAAGCCGAGAGACGTGATGAGCGCCGCGTCTGCGGCATCCATCAACTCGCCGACCCGCTCGCCCGAAACCGGGCCGTGGAACGTCACGCCCGGAACCGGTCGGTGGGTGCCGCCTGCGACATCGAGGTGCACGCGGTCCGGTCCGATCCGTTCGGCGACGAGGCGCATCGCGTCGAGCGCGACAGCGAGCCTCTTCTCGGGCGCGAAGCGCGCCACCCAGAGCAGGTGCAGCCGGCCACCCCCGTCACGCGGGGCGGACAGCTGCAGCGGCTGCGCGACATTCGAGAAGGCTTCGACCCGGCCGGCGCCCGCACGGCGCAGTGCTTCGGCCTGGTGCTGCGACGGAGACAGCACGATGTCAGCCCGCTGTGCAATGCGCAGGGTCATCGTGCGCAGCGCGTTGTTCATCGGGTGGCTGTCGGTGCTCCGGTTGCCGCCGCGGATGCCGGTCAGCGTGCTGTGCACCCGCGAGACCAGCGGTGCGAAGGGGGCAAGCGCCGCCGGCGCACGCCAGAAGAAGGTGTGCACGGTGTGCAGCGAGGGGATCCCGAGCCGCTTCGCGACGGCGATCGCGGCGGATGCCAAGGCGAATTCGGAATGCACGACGACGGCGCCGACGTCGTGCCGACGGATCGTCGCCGCGACGAGGGGCTCGAGGTCGCGGGCGCGGCCGAGCAGCGGCAGGTCGAGCACGGGGATCGTGCCGCGACGAGGCGGTGCGATCGTGACGAGCGGATGCTGCCCGGCATCCGCTCCGGCAACCGGATGCTGCAGCGCGTCGGCATCGGGTGCGAGGACGACGACGGGAATGCCCTGACTCGCGAGCGCCTCGACCTGGCGCCGGAACGCGGTCTGCGCACCGCCGAGATACTTCAGCGAATAGTCGCACACCATAAGCACGGCCGATGCGGTCGTCTTGTTCTCGCCCATGTGTTCCCTTCGCCTCGCTTCAGCGAGTCTATGCGCGGGCGCCGACACGCTGTCCGCAGTGGAGGGCGAACTCCCTACTGACCCGGGGGTTGTTCTGCTGTCAGCGAAGGATTGCGATGCGCTATTACCAATGTCGGCCGTTCGTGGCAATCTTTCTTGTGGCCGATTCTCGGCCCGCTTCGCCTCATTCAAGGAAGTCGACCCGTGCTGGGAAAAATCCTCGTCCGCTATCTCTCCAAGTACCGATGGCTGCTGCTGGCGGTTCTGGTGTTCCAGTTCGCCAGCGCCATGGCCTCGCTGTACCTGCCGCGTCTGAACGCCGACATCATCGATCAGGGCGTCGCCAAGGCCGATATCGGCTACATCTGGTCGCACGGCGCCTTCATGCTGATCGTCTCGCTGGGCCAGATCGTCGCCTCGATCATCGCCACCTACTTCGCGGCGCGCGCCGCCATGTCGGTCGGCCGCGACATCCGCGCCGACGTCTTCTCGCGAGTGAGCGGCTTCTCGGAGCGAGAGGTGTCGCAGTTCGGCGCCGGCTCGCTGATCACCCGCAACACCAACGACGTGCAGCAGGTGCAGATGCTGGCGATGATGGGCGCGACGATGTTCGTCACCGCGCCGCTGCTCGCCATCGGCGGCATCATCATGGCCGTGCAGACGAACGTCGGCCTGAGCTGGCTGATCGCCGTCTCGGTGCCCGCGCTGCTCATCGTCGCTGTGCTCATCATCGGCCGCATGGTGCCGCTGTTCCGCAGCAACCAGAAGAAGCTCGACGCAGTGAACCGCATCATGCGCGAGCAGCTCACCGGCGTGCGCGTCGTGCGAGCTTTCGTGCGCGAGCGCATCGAAGAGGGGCGCTTCCGCGAGGCGAACACCGAGTTGATGATCCTCGGCCGCAAGATCGGCTCGCTGTTCGTGCTGCTGTTTCCGCTGTTCATGCTGATCCTCAACGTGACTGTCGTCGCGGTCATCTGGTTCGGCGGCATCGAGATCAACAGCGGCGGCGTCGAGGTGGGCACCCTGTTCGCCTTCATGCAGTACATCGGCCAGATCATGATGGGCGTCATCATGTCGAGCTTCATGGCCATGATGATTCCCCGCGCCGCCGTCTCGGCTGAGCGTGTGAGCGAGGTGCTCGACGCGGAGTCGTCCATGACCCGGCCTGAGGCGGGCGTCACCGAGTTCCCGAACCCCGGCGCGGTCGACTTCGACGATGTCGAGTTCACCTACCCGGGCGCCGAGTCTCCGGTGCTCTCCGGCATCGCCTTCACTGCGGCACCGGGCGAGACCGTCGCCATCGTCGGATCCACGGGGTCCGGCAAGACCACGCTCGTCTCGCTCATCCCTCGGCTGTTCGATGCGACCGGCGGCAGCGTGCGCGTGGGCGGCATCGACGTTCGCGAGGCGGACGTCGACGCGCTGTGGAAGAGCATCGGGCTCGTCCCGCAGCGTCCGTTCCTGTTCACCGGCACGGTGGCGTCCAACCTCCGGTTCGGCCGCGAGGAGGCTACCGATGAAGAGCTCTGGCACGCGCTCGAGATCGCGCAGGGGCGGGACTTCGTAGAAGAGATGCCCGAGGGGCTGAACTCACGCATCTCGCAGGGCGGCACCAACGTCTCGGGCGGTCAGCGCCAGCGGCTCGCGATCGCACGCGCGATCGTGCATCGACCGCAGATCCTCGTTTTCGACGACTCGTTCTCGGCGCTCGACCTCACCACCGATGCGCGGCTTCGACAGGCGCTCTGGCGTGAGTTGCCGAGCGTTACGAAGATCGTCGTCGCGCAGCGCGTCTCGACCATCACCGATGCCGATCGCATCATCGTGATCGAAGACGGCCGGATGAGCGGCATCGGCACGCACGACGAACTGCTCGCATCGAGTGAGACGTATCGCGAGATCGTCGAATCGCAGCTGGGGGTGGACGCATGAGCGATGGCACCCCCATGACGGCGGCCGAGCAGGAAGAAGCCGAGCTCGCTGAGAAGGCGCGACTCGACGGCGGCGGCATGTTCGATGGCCCTGCCCCCGGCAAGGCCGACAACTTCGGCAAGAGCTTCGCGCGGATGATCGGTCTGCTCAAGCCTTCTGCCGTCTGGTTCGTGTTCGTCTCCATCCTCGGGGCCATCGGCGTCGTGCTGGCCGTGGCCGCGCCCAAGGTGCTCGGCGAGGCGACGAACATCGTCTACGAGGGATTCATCTCGCACGTGCTCGGCACGGGCGTCGGTGGAGCGCCGGGGTTCCCCGCGGGTACGAGCAAGGACCAGGTCGTCGAAGCGCTGCGCGCTTCGGGCCAAGACGATTTCGCCAACATGGTCGGCGCTATGCAGAATTTCTCTGTCGGCGATGGCGTCGACTTCGAGCGGCTGCGCTGGATCATCGTCGCGGTGCTGGCGATCTACATCGTCTCGGCGCTGCTGAGCTGGATTCAGGGCTACGTCATCAACGTGATCATGGTGCGCGCCATGTGGCGCCTGCGTGAGAGCGTCGAGGCGAAGATCAACCGGCTGCCGCTGTCGTACTTCGACAAGGTTCAGCGCGGTGAGCTCATCTCGCGCGTCACCAACGACATCGACAACATCACGCAGACCATGCAGCAATCGCTGTCGGGTGCACTCACCTCGGTGCTCACCGTGGTCGGCGTGCTGATCATGATGTTCTCGATCTCGTGGCAGCTGGCTCTCGTGGCTCTGGTCGCACTGCCGTTGATGGCCGTCATCTTCGGCGTCATCGGACCGCGCTCGCAGAAGGCCTTCGGCACGCAGTGGCGCAAGGTCGGGCGCCTGAACGCCCGTGTCGAAGAGGCGTTCTCCGGCCACGCGCTGGTCAAGGTGTTCGGCCGCGAGCAGGATGCGCTCGACCGATTCCAGGTCGAGAACGAAGAGCTGTTCGAGGCGAGCTTCAAGGCGCAGTTCCTATCGGGCATCATCATGCCCGCGATGACTTTCGTCGGAAACCTCACCTACGTCGGCATCGCCGTCCTCGGCGGCCTGATGGTCGCCAGCGGCAACCTGCGCCTGGGCGACGTGCAGGCCTTCATCCAGTACTCGCAGCAGTTCAGCCAGCCGCTGAGCGAACTGGGCGGCATGGCTGCGGTCGTGCAGTCCGGCACCGCGTCGGCGGAGCGCGTCTTCGATTTCCTGGATGCCGAAGAGCAGGATCCGGATGCTGAGCAGCCGGCCGTGGGACAGGCTCAGGGGTCGAGCGCACAAGGTGGTGTCATCGAGTTCGAACACGTGGCTTTCTCGTACACCGATGACCGTCCCGTCATCCGCGATCTGTCATTCCAGGTCGAGCCCGGGCAGACAGTTGCCATCGTCGGACCGACCGGTGCGGGCAAAACCACGATGGTGAACCTGATCATGCGGTTCTACGAGCTCGATTCCGGACGAATCCTGCTCGACGGGCAGGACATCTCCGAGATGACCCGCGACGACCTGCGCTCGCGCACCGGCATGGTGCTGCAGGACCCGTGGCTGTTCGCCGGCTCCATCCGCGACAACATTCGCTATGGCAACGAGTCGGCTTCCGACGACGAGATCATGGCCGCGGCATCCGCGACCTACGTCGACCGCTTCGTGCACTCGCTGCCCGACGGCTACGACACCGTGCTCGACGAAGACGCCTCGAACGTGTCGGCCGGCGAGCGCCAGCTGATCACGATCGCCCGGGCGTTCGTCGCCCGGCCCTCGATCCTCATCCTCGATGAGGCCACGAGTGCGGTCGACACCCGCACCGAGCTGCTGCTGCAGCAGGCGATGGCGGCGCTTCGACAGGGACGCACGTCGTTCGTGATCGCGCACCGCCTGTCGACGATCCGCGACGCCGACCTCATCCTGGTGATGGAGCACGGCGACATCGTCGAACAGGGCGACCACGAGACGCTGATCGCGCGCCGCGGTGCATATTGGCGGCTGTACCAGTCGCAGTTCGAACAGGCCGTGACCGACATCGACGCCGAGGAAGCCCTCACCGGATCGATCCCGACGATCGTCACCGGCGAGGCGGAGGACGAGCTGGTGCCGGTCCCGGTTCCCGGATACAGCGCGGCGCCGGTGCTGCCGGTCACGGAGCTCCTCGCGGAGTCCACTGCGGAGTCGCATCCGGGTGAGCCGCACCCGGGTGAGCCGCACCTGGGTGAACCGCCCAGCCGCGACTGATCGCACGAGCGCTCGCTCCCTCCGGGGGCGGGCGCTCTCGCGTCAGCCCTGGAGACCGAAGAGCTCGAGCGGGTGCGTGAGCCGCCACCAGGCGCTCGGGGCAGGGATCTCGTCAGCGAGCGAAACCGATGTCTGGGCCTCGTTGATCGGCCCCTGAGCGCTGAGCGTGCCGACCTTCGCGCCGGCGGCGGTCTCTCCTCCGAGGTCGCACCCGACGCGACCCCGACCAAGTGGCGCTTCCTTTCTCGGAACCGGGTCATCGCGGCCACCGCCGCCGCGACCATCGTGATCGAGAGCGGATGGCGCTCGGGCACGCACAACATCGCAGACCACGCCGCATCTCTCGGACGCGGCCTCGGCACAGATCACCAGCGCTGCCTCAACCGGATGCCACCGCCTGCTCCGCAAGACGACGCACAGGCCCGTCACCACCGCCAACGAAGCCCATGAACTCCGCGGCCCGCTGACACAAGCGCCAGCGCACCGCCCGCACCGGCGGGGCACTCGCCGGTGTCCACCCACCTGCAAAAAGGATGCATTCTCGCTCGACAAGGCAGATTCCTATACCGTGGCAGGTCACATATAAACCGTCCAAAGTCCCGTAGTGGCTGGTCGGGGTCGGGTCGACCCGACATCGGACCAGCCGGGCAGATCCCACGAAAGGTACTCTGCTCACTTACCAGAGCATCAGCCTCCTCAGATCTGCGGTGGCGGCACCGCTCTCGTACGGATGGAACCGCACCTGGCTTCACCTCAGAGGTGTGAGGATGGGTGCCAGACCCTGCCAGGACTCATCTCGGACGAAAACGGGAATGGAAGTCCGCTCGGACACGTCCACCGATACCGCTCGACCGCCAGCAATCTGTTCGCCAGTGCGAGCCTCGACCCAACAACCAGCGGGCAGGTAGACCGACCACTCGCGAGCGCCCGGCTCGAGTACGGGGGCCACAAGGACATCGGGGCCGAGCATCCACTGGAGCGGATGCTCCCACACGGCCGGATCGGCCGGGTAATCAAAATACAGCGGTCGCATCAGTGGCGCCGACGACTCAACGGCATACGCGGCCGCGTCGGTCAAATATGGCACGAGACGTTCCCGCAGTTGCACGAGGGCCCGAACATCCCTGATAACCGCGTTGTCTCCCGTCAGCTCCGCGATGTTCCACGGTGTGCGGTCGTTGGAAGGTGACCGGTGGTGGTTGAACTCGGAATGGTATTGCATGATCGGCACGAAGACACTCGCAGCCATCGCCCGGACATACAGCTCTGCGTCGGGGATCGGACCGGAGAAGCCCGCGATATCCCACCCCCAGTAGACGATTCCGCAGGAGGCCGCCGAGAGCCCGGCGAGCATCGACCAGCGGAAAGCCTCCCATGTGGAGTTCTCGTCTCCCGCCCAGAACGCGCCGTGAGCGGGTGAGCCCGTGAATCCGGCGCGGCTGAAAGTCACCGGCGCCTTGTCCGACGATTCGAGAAGCTGTCCGTAGGCGGCGGCGTAGGCGACGGGGAACCGGTTGTTGGACTGGTCGCCGGACGAACCGTCGAGGTAGACGAGGTCCTCGCCCCACGCGTGCTCGCCGCCGTCGGTCTTGAAGCCGTCGATACCCACTTCGTCGACGAGGTAGCGCCGCTTCTCGGTCCACCACGCGGCGGCACGCTCGTCGGTGAGGTCGGGCATGAGCGAGAGGGGGAACCACCAGCCGCGGTTCCGATACGGGCGGAGCGTGCCATCCGGTGCCTTCTCCCGGATGACCACGTCTTCCGCGAGCGCGGCACGTGCGTCGGCTGCGGCTTGCCCGGTCGGATGCGGGCGGAGCTTGAGCAGTGGGATCTGCCACAGGTGCACGCGCACGTCGTGCTCGTGCAGTGCGTCGACCATGCCCTTGGGGTCGGGCCACGCACCGCCAGCGGGGAACGTGAAGTCGGCAAGGCGCATCGGACCGCCGTCCTCACGTACGGTGTACTGCGCGTCGCGGAAGATCGTGAAGCTCTTCTCGTCGCTCCATGCTTCGATCACGACGTTCCGCACTGGGATGTCGTGCTCGCGATGGAGTGCCATCTGCCGCTCGACTTCGGCCTGTGTATTCCACTCGTTGCCGCTGGCCCAGAGCCCGAACACCCACTCCGGAAGCACGCGCGGACGCCCTGTCTCTGCGAGGAACGCATCGAGCACAGACGTGGGGTCGCCCGAGTACAGGGCGAGGGAGAGGGCTTGCGGGTTGCCGGAAGCCGCGTCAACCTCTGCCTCGATCACGAGCCGGTTGGGGTGCCGCTCGCCTACGTCGAACCAGACGCGTCGCGAGGTGCGCACATGGAAGCCCCAGCCCCGACCACCAACGACGTGGGCGAACGGCATGGGCAGGTAGGTGCGTCGATGCGCCCCCTGACTCTTATACTGCTCGAACACGACGGAGTCGAGGCGCGTGCCACGGTGGTCCAGTGCGTCGTAACGCTCACCGAATCCCGTGACGTGCTCCCCCGGGGCGAGCGGAAGGGCAAACCGTAAGCGATGGATCCGCTCACCGTCGTCGAGAACCTCGACTGTGCCAGCCATGACGGGGACGGCAGTCCCGTCCACCGCAAGCGCCGCGGGATCCGCGGCGCGCCAGGCGGCGACCCGCGTCTCGAACCAGCGGGTGCGGGAGACACGGTCGGAACCGGCTGCGGCAAAGCGGTAACGCATGATGCTGCCAGCGGTCGGAGTCTCGAACGCCACCTGCCATCCGCCCGCGGTCCGCGCAGTGCGCGCCTGCGCCGAAGCGAGGTGTCCCCCATCGACATCTTGCCCGCGCGACGACCTGACGACGCGCTCGAGCGGCAGGGTCGTCACGTCACCGTCGTCTACCCGAAGCTGGAGCACCACCGCGTCGACGTCGCCGGAAGTCCTGACACCGAGTCGGAGGGGAGCACCGGCGACAGGTTGGACGGGACTGCGCTGCTCGGTGTCGTCGGAGTACGGGTGCCCGGACCCGGAAGGGCGGTGACGGATCATGCTGCCAGCTCCGTTCCATCGACTCCGAGTTCGGTGGCCAGGCGCAGCACCATCGCGTGACTCCACAGCAGAGGCGTCGCGACTGGTCCCCAACGCTCCAGCCATTCCTCTCGATACTCGGGGGCGAGGAGGTACCCGGCGACCTGTTCCGGCAGCATGCCGGTGTCAGTGGCAGTGCACGCGGCCCATTCCAGCAGACGCTGGGCTTCGTCTCGCTCCCCGGCCGCGGCATAGGCCAACCCGAGGAAGCACGACAGGAGTGGCCAGCGGCCGCCGCCGAAGAACGTGTCGGCGCGGAAGCGGTACACGCCCCCGTCGACCTCCAGCTGCTCCGACACCGCGTGAAGGGTTCCCGCGGCCAGTGCAGAGCTGGCGTCGATCACACCGAGCGGCGCGATGAGCGCGCTGAGACTGCCGTCCACAGCGTCCGAACCGATCCATTTCACGAGGTGGCCATCGACGACAGCGTCGCGAGTGAGGCGGGCGCGTACCTCGGCTGCTCCCGCTCGGGCGCGCTCAGCACGCTCACCCGTCACCAGTCCGGACTCCGCCGCTTCGCGCAGGCCCGCTGCGATACAGCCGAGTGTCGATCCGTGGACGGCTTCGTCATGCTCCTCCCACCAGTCGTAGCATGGGCGCTCCCACGAGCTCAAGAGGTAGTCGACTGCGAGTGCGGCGGCGTCGGCCCATCGTGCCGGGTCAATGCCGTGTCGCTCGGAGTGGGTGGCTGCGGCCCACAGCCACGTACCGTAGCCGTCGAGCTGGAAATCCCACCAGTCGTCCAATCCCAGGGCACCGTCGAACGTGAAGCGAGCTGGCAGCATCTGCTCGTCTGGGAGCGGGGTGCCCGCGTCGGCGGCTTCGACGATGTCGCGGATGCGGTCGGCATAGCGGGTGAGGACCATTGCGCACCAGTCGTGGAACGCCGAGGCGGAGGCCACCTCCCCCGCAGCGGAGGCGCTGTCGGCGATGAACGAGCCGTCGCGGAACCAGCAGTAGCCACGGTACGCCGAGAACGACGGTGAGGCGGGGTAGGCGCCGTTGGGCTCCTGCAGCGAGGTGATGACGGTGCGAGAGCGGTCGAGGAGCGCGTCGAGGGCGACGCGGGGTGTGGTGGTCATGAGTCCGTTCAATCCATTTCGGGGAGAGTCACGATGGCCGGGGGGGAGTGCTCCCGCCCCGGCCAGTAAGCGGATGTCAGCCGAGGAGAGGCGCGATGCGCTTCTCGGCGTCGGCGAGGGCATCTTCGACGGTCTTGCGGCCCGCGGCCGCTTCAGTCAGCTCCTCAGTGACGATGTCCTGCATCTGGGCCTGGCCGTCGCCGATGGAAGGAGCGAGTGCCACCTCGTCGAGCGAGTCGAACACGGCCTGACGGTTGGTCGGCGGAGTGATGTCGAGGTAGGCGGACAGTGCAGCCTCGTCAGCGATCGGTGGGAGCTCCCATCCGGCAGTCAGACGCGTGTCGACAGTGGTCTTAGAGCTCGTCAGGAACTCGGCGAACTTCGTGGCTGCGTCCTTGTGCTTGGTGCCCGCTGAGACACCGACGGCGTTGGAGAACATCGCACTCGCGTGCTGCGCGTCACCGGGTTCAACGGCGATATCCCACGTGATACCGGCGTCAGCGAGACCGCCGAACATCCAGATGCCGCTGTGCCACATCGCAAGCTTGCCATCGGCGAAAAGCCCACTGTCAAAGTCAGGTGTTCCAGCCCCCTGCTCGGCGGTTGGCATCGTCGTGCCGCTCTTGCTTACCAGCCACTCGGCGGCCGCGATTCCCTCAGGGCTGTTGAACCCGAGCGAGCCGTCCGCCTTGAGGAACTCTCCACCGGCCTGCGCGACGGCCTTGTAGAACTCGTGATACGAGATCGGCTGGTAATCACCCCACACCCCCGCGCCTACGTCGGTGAGCTTCTCGGCGGCGGCTTTCTCATCGGCCCAGGTCCAGTCGGCGGTGGGGTAGTCGAGACCGGCCGCATCGAACAGGTTGGAGTTGTAGAACAGGACGACGTTGGAGAACGAGCTCGGGAGCGCATACTGTGTGCCATCGGTGGCGTACGCCTCCGCGAGCGACGCCTGATACACGCTCGCATCCACACCCTCAAGTTGCGCGAGCACACCGCTCTGCTGGTAGGCGGCGTAGTTCGCGAATTCGATATCGAACACGTCAGCGACCGTCCCACCGGCAAGGTCGGTCTGCAGTGCCGTGAAGTAGTCGGCGTAGGGCAGCGTTTTCACCTCAACCGTGATGCCCTTGTTCTCCTTCTCGAAGGCATCGACGATCGCCTCGAGATTCTTCTCATTACCGCCGGCCGAGATGAAATTGGAGTACGTGATCGTCACGTCATCCTCCACAGTGGGGTTGGTGGGTCCGGCGCAACCTGCGAGGGCGAGCCCGGTAACGGCGAAGATGCCGATCCCGGTGAGGGGTGCTGTGCGATTCATGGGATATCTCCTTCGATACGGTGTGCGAGGTGAGGTAGTGCGGGTTTACTTGATGCCGCTGGAGGCCACGCCTTGGATGACGTAGCGCTGAGCGAACAGATAGATGGCGAGCATGGGGAGGATACTGACGACGGAGCCCGCCATCATCACATCCCACTGCGTCGTGTACTGCCCCTGGAGCCCGGCCAGCGCCAGCGGCAGCGTCTTGAGCTCAGCCGAACGCAGGATGATGAGCGGCCAGAGGAAACCGTTCCAGCTGTTCATGAACGAGAACACCGCGAGTGTCGCGAGAGCCGGCCCCACGAGCGGAAGGACGACCGTACCGAAGATACGGAAGTGGCCGGCGCCGTCGAGCGTGGCCGCCTCGTCGAGCTCGCGCGGCACGCCGTTCATGGCCTGGCGGAGCAGGAACACGCCGAACGCGCTAGCGACCCCCGGAAGCAGGACGCCGAGATACGTGTCGACGAGACCGAGATCGCGCATCTGAACGAACAGCGGCACGATGAGCACCTGAATGGGGATCATCATCGTCGCGAGGTACACCGCGAACACTGCTCCGCGGCCGCGAAACGGGAGACGGCTGAAAGCATAGGCGGCCATCGAGCTGGTAATCAGCTGGAAAACCGCGGTAGCTGCGGCGAGCCCCAGCGAGTTTACGATTATCCGAGCAAACGGTAGCTCGGAAAACAGCGTCTGGTAGGCCGAGAATGACGGCTGATCAGGGATGAGCTGAGGGGTCGCGTCGAGTCCGGCACCAGACGAGAATGACGTGGACAGCGTCCACAAGAACGGGAAGAACATCACGATGGCGCCGAGGATCAGAACCGTGGTGAGCAGAGCGCGCTGGGTCTTCTCACGCATAGGTCACCCACCTCTTCTGACCGACGATCTGGACTACCGTGACACCGAGGACCAGGACAAACAGCATCCACGACAGGGCTGACGCCTCCCCGGCGGCGCCGTAGCGGAAGGTCAGATCGTAAATCTGCTGCACGACAACCGTGCTCGACCCCGCCGGTCCGCCGCCGGTCATGGCGTAGACCTGGTCGAAGACCTGGAAGCCGTTGATGAGGGAGATCACGACGACGAAGAACGTCGAGGGCGACAGCAGCGGGAGGGTCACGTTGAACAGGCGCCGCCACGGCCCCGCACCGTCGACCTTCGCTGCCTCGTACATCTCTTGCGGGATGGACTGGAGACCCGCGAGCAGGATGATCATAACGAAGCCGAGGTCCTTCCACGCTGAGGCGAGGATGATCGATGGCATCGACCATGCGGGGTCCGCCCACCACCCGGGTCCGTCGATGCCGAACACTGCGAGGGTCGCGTTGACGATTCCGACTGACGGGTTGAGCAGCCAGCGCCATACGAGGGCAACCACGATCCAGCTCGTCACGACGGGGAGGAAATACACGCCCCGCAGAATGTTGCGACCGCGCAGCCGCACGTTGAGAGCAAGCGCGAGGGCGACTCCGCCGACGTACACGAGGGGCAGATAGCCGACGAGGTAGTAGAGGGTGTTGAGGAACGCCCGCTGCGTCGTTGGATCCTGCACGAGGTGCACGTAGTTGTCGAAGCCCACCCATTTCATAGGCGCGAGCAGGTTCCACTCGTGCAGGCTCGTCCACAGCGCGCCGAACATGGGGTAGACCGTGAAGAGCGCGAGCGGGACTGCACTCGGCAGCAGGAAGGCGAGCACAGTGAGGGCATAGCGCATGCGACGTCGGGGGCGGCGGACGGGCGGGGCCTGGGCTGGCTCGCGCCCGACGTCGGTCGGCAGGGGCCGGACCGCGAGGGTCATTTCGCGCCGCCGCTCTCACCGGGAGCGACCGAACGCGCCACGCCGAGTCGCTCGCGCACGAGGCGTCCCTGCTCACCGGAGCGTCCCTGGTCGTCGAACGGTGTCGAGAGCACGAGCGAGGCCGCTCCCTGCGCCCAGCGGTCATCTTGCCAGGTCTCGACCGCGACCGGAACGGCGCGGTTGCGCGGGATGAGACCGGCACGGAACGCCGGCTCGAACCCGAACGACCAGTGCCGCCACGACTCGACGCCTTCGCCAAGGATGATCACGATCTCCGGATCGAGGACGTTCACGACGCCGGCGAGCACCCGACCAAGCAGGTGCCCCGCGTGCGAGAAGAGCTGCTGGGCACCGCAGTCGCCCGCATCCGCGAGGGAGCGGAGCACCGCGATACCGGCGTCGCGACCGATGACGCGCTGTTCGCGCGCGCGATGGACGAGGGCCTCCTGACTCACCAGGGCTTCGAGACAGCCGTGACCTCCGCACTGACAGAGGGGACCGTCCTCCTCCACCGGCACGTGCCCGATCTCGCCCGCGCCGCCGCTTCGTCCCAGCAGCACACGACCGTCCGCCACCAGCCCGGCACCGACACCCGTGCCGATCGTCAGGACCAGGACGTTCTCGTGGCCGCGGGCCTGGCCGTGCAGGGCCTCGGCGATCGCAAGCGCGTTGACGTTGTTCTCGACGAGCACAGGGAGGTCGAGCTCACGGCGGAGGGCTTCCCCCAGGGGCACGCGCTGCCAGCCGAGCTGCGTCGAGTCGACCGTGCCGACCGCCTGCTCCTCGACGTTGCCGGGCACCCCGACGCCGACGCCGAGGAGGGGCGCACCGTCTCCCCCGCCGATGAAGGCGCGGAGCCTCTCAGCCAGGCGCGTGGTGGCGGTGCCCGAGGCGGCGTCGAAGGGCTCGGTCGCGGAGCGGACGACGGTTCCGTCGATCCCGACCTCCACGACGGTGATGTGGTCGGCGACAACCTTGACGCCGATCGCTCGCCCGGCGTCGGCCACGAGTCCGAGCAGTCGCGCGGGGCGTCCGCCGCTGGAAGGACTGTGGTCGAGCTCGACGAGCAGTCCGTCAGCGATCAGCTGACGCGTGTGCTGAGTGATGAGGGCGGGCGAGACATCAAGCTCCCTCGCGAGGTCGGCACGCGAGGTGGGGCCGCTGCCGCCGATGAAGGCGAGCACGGCCGATCGGGTGACATCGGCGCGGGCGGAAGAAGACGGCACGTGAACCCCTTTGTTTAGGTCTGAATGAACGTTAGGACACGACGCGCGCGGACGTCAACTGGAACTTCACCGACGAGCCCGAAAGCCACGCACCAAATATCGGTTTCATGGAAAGGGTTGATCTTGGACTCATGGATAGTCCACACTCTCCACTATATTCAGACCTGAACAAAGAGGTTCCCATGTCTTCTGCTGCACGGACTCTTCCCTCCGCGGGTCCCCGCCGCGCGATCGTGCTCGCCGCGGGTGTCGTGATGGCCCTCGTCATCGCCCTTCTCGCAGCGACGCCGGCACACGCGAACACGCTGGACGGGGTGTGGCACAACCCCTACGGCAATGATGAGCTGTACGCCACACAGCCCACCGAACGATCGCCGCGCGACCCTATGGCGGGTGAGAACGTCACCGTCCGCGCCACCACCTGGCCCATCGCCTCGGGGCAGTCGGTCTGGGTCACATGGAGCGTCAACGGCGTCGCCCAGACTCCGCGCGGCGCGAGCTGGGACTACAACTCCGGCAACAACACCTACTGGAAGATCGATCTCGGCTCCTTCGCCCGCGGCGATGACGTCGAGTACACGGTGCACGCCGACGTCAACGGCGGCGTGCAGCGCGACATCGGCCCGTTCTCGTTCGCGACCACCTCGTGGAGTACCGTCACCGATGTCACGAACGTGATCGACAACGGCACCTCGGTCGACATCGTGACAGGAGACAGCGCCGGCGACTTCACCCCGAAGGTGCGCTTCGCCTTCCCGCGCCTGGACGGCTACGACGTGCAGATCGCACCGAACGGATCAGGCCTGAACCTCAGCGGTCTCACGAGCTACAGTGTCACGAACGGCGCATCGCAGGTGACCATCGCCACGAGCCAGCTCGTGCTCAAGATCGACAAGAGCCCGTACCGCCTGTCGGTCTACAAGGGCGACGGAACCACGCTGATCACCCGCCAGTACGACCCAGCGCAGTTCCGCAACATCGGATGGGCGAGCGATGGCAGCTCCACCGTGACCAAGATCGAGGACCACTTCCTGAGCCCCGCCGGCGAGCGATTCGAGGGCTTCGGCGAGCGCTACGACCGGCTCGACCACCGCGGCACCGACGTGCACAACTACGTTTACAACCAGTACCAGGATCAGGGCACCTCCCGTCGCACCTACTACTCGGTGCCGTACTTCGCCAACTCCGCCGGCTACGGCGTGCACGTGCCGAGCACCCGGTACGCGATCTTCAACCTGGCGACCTACCGCTCCGACATGGCCGGCTTCACCGTCGACACCGGCGGCGCCCTGAACTCGACCATGACCTACCAGTTCTTCACCGGCGACCAGACGGCCATGCTCGACGACCTCACCGCCGAGACCGGCCGACCACTCCTCCCGCCCAAGTGGGCCTTCGGTCTCTGGGGCTCGGCGAACGAGTGGAACACGCAGGCCGAGGTCGACACGTGGCTGAACCAGGTGGACTCTTCCGGCATCCCGCACAGCGCGCTCGTCCTCGAGCAATGGAGCGACGAGGCCACGTTCTACCTCTGGAAAGACGCGCAGTACACGCCCACCTCGGGGAGCGGCTCCCTCGACTACGCCGACCTCACCTTCCCTTCGGGCGGCGCATGGAGCAACCCGAAGCAGATGATCCAGGACGCCCACGACCAGAACATCAAGGTCATCCTGTGGCAGATCCCGGTGCTCAAGGAGAACTTCACCTCCAACCCCTCCACCGCCCCGCAGCAGCACCTCAACGACAAGGCCTACGCTGCGGCGCAGAACTTCCTCGTGAAGGACGGCGACGGCCAGCCGTACCGCATCCCGACCGGCCAGTGGTTCGGTGACAGCACGGTGCCCGACTTCACGAGCACAGCCGCCACCGACTGGTGGATGAGCAAACGCGCATACCTGCTCGACGACCTCGGCGTCGACGGCTTCAAGACCGACGGCAGCGAGGCCCTGTTCGGACGCGACCTCCAGGCGGCCGACGGCCGCCGAGGCGACGAGATGCACAACGCCTATCCGAACGAGTACACCCGCGCCTACAACGACTTCGTGCAGCAGAAGACCGGCGGCGACGGCACGATTTTCAGCCGCGCCGGCACCTCCGGGGGCCAGAGCCAGTCCATCTTCTGGGCGGGCGACCAGTCGTCGACGTTCGGCGCCTTCCAGGAGGCGGTGCGGGCGGGTCAGAGCGCCGGGCAGTCGGGCGTTCCATTCTGGGCGTGGGACCTCGCCGGCTTCACCGGCTCGTTCCCCAGCTCCGAGCTCTACCTCCGCTCCGCGTCGCAGGCGACCTTCTCGCCGATCATGCAGTACCACTCCGAGAAAGCCGACCCCACGCCCTCCGAGGCGCGCACGCCCTGGAACGTGCAGGCGCGCACCGGCGACACGAGCGTCGTGCCGACGTTCACCAAGTTCGCGAACGTCCGGATGAACCTCGTGCCCTACCTCTACACCGAGGCCGACGACAGCGCCTCGACGGGCGTGCCGATGATGCGGGCGATGAGCCTCGCATTCCCCGGCGACGCGACGGCGGCGACCTACGACCAGCAGTACCTGTTCGGCTCGCAGCTGCTGGTCGCCCCGATCACGACCCAGGGGCAGACGGTCAAGGACGTCTACCTGCCCTCGGGCGAGTGGTACGACTTCTGGAACGGCGGACGCGCGATCGGCAACGGCGTGAAGCAGTACTACGCCGGGAAGGACACGATCCCCGTCTACGCCCGGGCCGGAGCGGTCATTCCGCTCAACCTGAACGACGCGTACCAGCTGGGCGGCACGATCGGCAACGACGTCGAGACCTACGACAACCTCGTGTTCCGGATCTACCCGTTGGCGTCGAGCACATACGACTACTTCGAGGACTCGGCCGACGCGCACCGCACCATCTCGGTCACGTCCGACCGCGTGGCGCGCACCGTATCGGTCTCCGCTCCGGCGCTGACCACCGCGGCGACCTACCAGGTCTCGGGTACGAAGCCCACGGGTGTCTCGGTGGCCGGTTCGGCGCTCACCGAGGTGAGCTCGGTGTCGGCGCTTGCCTCGGCGAGCACCGGCTGGTTCTAGGATTCGGTGCAGCAGCTGACCTACGTGAAGGTGGGAGCGAGCACCTCCGCCCGTACGATCGCCCTGAGCGGGGTGGACAAGGCTGCCTACGAGGCCGAGTTCGCCGCACAGACCGGCGTGAGCACCAACACCGACCACCCCGGCTACACCGGGTCTGGCTTCGTGGACGGGTTCGCCTCGAGTGGCGACGCCGTGCAGTTTGACGTGTGGGTCGAGGCGAACGCGACGCACCAGCTTCGCTTCCGCTACGGCAACGGCGCGTCCGCCTCGGCCGTGCGCACCGTCCGCGTCGATGGAACGTCCATCGATACGGTCACCCTGCCCTCGACCGGCTCCTGGAGCACCTGGGGCACGGCGTCGATCAGCGCGAGCCTCACTCCCGGCCGCCATACCGTCCGCATCGAGTATGCGAGCAGCGACACGGGCGGCATCAACCTCGACAACCTCGTGCTCGCACGCTGAGCCGGAATCGTGGAGAGACCCCTTATGAATACTGTGACAACGCGTCGCCGCGTCGCGACGCTCGCTATCGCGTCGATTGTGGCGGCCTTCCTGACCACGCTGAATGGGTGGATAGATGCTGAGTCCGCGACAGCAGCGCCATTGGGTGTGCAGCGTGCCCAGTTCACCTCCGGCTCGAGTTACCTCGTGGTCGAGGTGCTCGATGACGACCTGGTGCACTTTGAGGTGGCCGGAAGCGGCACGTCGCCGGGAACGTCGACGGCGCTGTTCACGACGCCGCAGATCGCCAGGACGAACTACCCTGGGCCCGAGACCTATTCGCGCAGCGGCGGCACGATCCAGACGGCGGGGCTACGGCTCGAGGTCAACACGTCGACGCTGTGCGTGACCGCGACCGACATCACACGCACGCCGAACCTCGTGCTGCAGACGACCTGCCCGGTCGACCTCACGCAGGCGTGGAAGGGCCTGAACATCACGAAGTCGTCGATGGAGAACGCCTACGGTCTCGGCCAGCAGTTCTTCACGGGTGCGAGCGCCGACGGTGACTGGGTGGGGCGCGTCCGCTTCCCCGGCGGCACGTACGGCAACGCGATGGTCTACGACGCCGAGAACGGCCCGGTGGGAAACACGCAGATCCCGGTGCTGTTCGCCCTGGGTGACGACAACGCCAACTACGGCCTGTTCGTCGACCAGCTCTATAAGCAGGAGTGGAACCTGACAGGCGATCCGTGGACGATGCGCACGTGGGGCGACCAGGTGCGGTGGTACCTGATGTCGGGGCCGGACCTGCCGGATCTGCGCGAGGACTACATGGAGCTCACCGGCACGCCGCCGGTGCCCCCGAAGAAGGCGTTCGGGCTGTGGGTGTCGGAGTTCGGCTACGACGACTGGTCAGAGCTCGACGACACCATCTCCGGTCTGCGCGCAGCCGACTTCCCTGTGGACGGCGCCATGCTCGACGTCCAGTGGTTCGGGGGCGTCGACGCCGACTCCGACGACACCCGCATGGGCACCCTCGACTGGGACACGACGAACTTCCCGAACCCGGCGTCGAAGATCGCCGCGCTCAAGGCGGACGGCGTCGGCATCATCCCGATCGAGGAGTCGTACGTCGGCAAGAACCTGCCGGAGCACGCCGACATGGCCGCCGACGGATACCTCGTGCGCTCTGGGTGCTCCACCTGCACACCGGCCTACCTCACGGGCAACCCGTGGTGGGGCAAGGGCGGGATGATCGACTGGACGCAGCCCGCCGCCGGCGCCACCTGGCACGACGAACAGCGCCAGCACCTCTTAGACGAGGGCGTGACCGGGCACTGGCTCGACCTTGGCGAGCCCGAGATGTACGACACGAACGACTGGACCGCAGGAGTGATCCCCGGCAAGCACGCGCACGCCGACTACCACAACGCCTACAACCTCCTGTGGGCAAAGAGCATCGCCGACGGCTACGACCGCAATGACGAGGACGCCCGCCCGTTCCTGCTCTCGCGGGCTGCAGCCGGCGGCATCCAGCGATACGGCACGGCCATGTGGTCGGCCGACATCGGCTCGACGATGAAGGCCCTCGCCTCGCAGCAAAACACCCAGATGCACATGTCGATGTCGGGCATCGACTACTACGGCTCCGATGTCGGAGGCTTCCGCCGCGAGATGCTCGACGTCGACGCCGACGAACTCTACACTCAGTGGTTCGCAGACAGCGCCTGGTTCGACACTCCCCTGCGTCCACACACCGAGAACCTCTGCAACTGCCTGGAGACCACGCCCGACGCGATCGGCGACGTCGACAGCAACCGTGCGAACCTCATGCGCCGCTACGAGAACGCGCCCTACACGTACTCACTCGCGCACCGCGCGAACCGATACGGCGAACCACTGGCACCGCCGCTCGTGTACTACTACCAGAACGATGACAACGTGCGGGAAATGGGTCACCAGAAGATGCTGGGCCGCGATCTGATGGTGGCGATCGTGGCGGGATCCGGCGAGCGGGAGCGCGACGTGTACCTGCCGGCGGGCGACTGGATTGACATCCACACGAACGAGCGCATCTCGAGCACGGGTCAGTGGATCTCCGATGTGCCACTGTGGCGCAATGGAGTGTTCACCCTCCCCGCCTATGCCCGAGCGGGTGCGATCATCCCGCAGGCGTACGTCGATGCCGAGACGAAGGACATCACGGGTCTACGCTCGGACTCAACCGTGCACAACGACCAGATCACGACCGTCTACGCCGACGGCAACGCGTCCAGCTTCACGCTGTACGAGGACGACGGCGCCAGCACGGCCTACCAGAGCGGCGCGGTGCGCACGACGGAGATCAGCCAGTCGATGACCGGGAGCGTCGCCACCGTCACGGTGGGTGCGGCCTCGGGCACGTACACCGGCGCCCCGTCATCACGCCCGACGGTCGTCAAGCTCGTCACCGACGACACACAGGCCGCCTCGGTGACTCTCAACGGCAGCACCCTCACCGAGCACGCCAACAAAGCCGCCTTCGACGCCGCGAGCAGCGGCTGGTACAACGCGGGCGGCAACATCGTGATCGCCAAGGCGGCCAGCAGGTCGGCCGGCACCGCGAAGGCCTTCGCCTTCACGTTGGGCGAAGACCCCGTATGGGCAACCTTCGCGTGCGAGTCCGCGACGACCACCGTCGGCCAGTCGGTCTACGTCGTGGGCAACATCCCGCAACTGGGCAACTGGTCGCCGGCAAGCGCAATCAAGCTCAATCCGAGTGCATATCCCACCTGGACCGGCGAGATCGAGAATCTTCCGCCCTCGAGCGGGATCGAGTGGAAGTGCATCAAACGGCAAGAGGCAGGCAATCCGAATACGGCCGATGCATGGGAGCCGGGAGGCAACAACGTGCTGAACACTCCACCATCGGGTTCCGCCGGGATCACGACAGGCGCGTTCTAGATTCTGCTCTGTATGCCGTTGAGGACGATAGTGACGACTATGAGGTCTGCGGCATCGTCGTGTCGCGCGGCAGGCTGGCAGGGCTGTTGGTTGATTTTTGAACGAACAGTCAACACCTGTGATTCTGATGGAGAAGACAGGGACTGTGCTCGATATCTCTCGTAGGAGAGGTTCCGGTTCCCGGCTACAGCGCGGCGCCCGTGCTGCCGGTCACCGAGCTCCTCGCGGAGTCGGCGGCGGAGTCGCATTCTGCGGAGCCGCACCCGGGCGTGCCGCATCCGGGTGAACGGGGCAGCCGCGGCTGATCGCACGAGCGCTCGCTCCCTCCCGGGGCGGGCGTTCTCGCGTCAGCCCTGGAGACCGAAGAGCTCGAGCGGGTGGGTGAGCCGCCACCAGGCGCTCGGGGCAGGGACCTCGTCGGCGAGCGAAACCGATGTCTGGGCATCGTTGATCGGCCCCTGAGCGCTGAGCGTGCCGACCTTCGCGCCGGCGGCGGTCTGGTCTGTAAAAGTGAAGTCGACGGTGGCGGTGGCATCCGCACCATTCCACAGCGTCACGCTGGTGTCAGCATCCGTCACGATCGCGACGCGGTCGCCCCACTCCGTGGTGACATGCCCAGTCGCGGTGCCCTGGGGCACAGACACCGGCTGAGCCGTGAGCGAGCTCTCGACGCCGGCGAGCAGCTGCCTCGTCACCGCGAGACGATCCTGATCGCTGTCCTGGCCGAGAACCGCGGTGAACAGTCGCACCGTGGTCTCGCCGATCTGCACATCCTTGGCCGTGAGCAGGTGCCATTTCAAGAGGGTGCCGGTCTTCACGCCGATGACACCTTCGTCATCGAGCATCCGGTTCGTGTTCGTGACCGTACCGACCCCGGGAATCTCCGCGGAGTGCGTGCCGACGATCTCCGCGAACACGGGATTGCGCATGGCCAGCTCTGCCAATTGGATGAGCGCCGGCGGGGCAGCGACGTTGCCCTCATCGAAGCCTGACGGCGACACCAGCGAGATTCCGGTGATCCCATGATCGCGGAGCCATCTCTCCGACGCCTCGGCAAACGCTCGATCTGATCCCCATAGCTCGTCGGAGAGCCGGTCGATGTAGTTGTTCGCCGACCCGAGCAGCACTCCCTGCAGCATCTGATATTCGGTCAGGCTGCCGCCCACAGGCACATCCAGTGCCGATTGGTTCGAACTGCGGTAGCTCCAGTAGTCGCGGTTGTCCTGAGCGGTGAATGCGAAGCTCGGGCCCTGCTCGCCGACCTTCAGCGGCAACTTGTCTAGCACCATCAGCGTCGAGACGACTTTGGTGATGCTCGCGATCTCGGCGCGATCCGTGCTCGAGGCCAGTGGCGCGAAACCCTGCACGGTCACGGCCGCGCTGCCGGTGGTCGGCCAGGCGGCGGTGGCCACAGGTGCCGGTTCGATCGTGACCTCGGCCGTCTGCACGGTCGGGGCGACGGCATCCAGCGGCCAGAGCAGAGTGGTGGCGGCATACGACGCGCACAGTGCCGCGACGATCCCGATCGGAACCAGTACCCGCGGTCGCCGCCAGCCGGGAGTCAGACGAGCGCCGGCGAAAAGAGCGGGCGCGGGCGTTGCCCGGGGGTCGGATGCTGCCGCAACGACACTCGGATCGAGCCAGGTCAGCGCCGTGGGCGGGCGCTCTTCATCCGACCACTCGGCAATCGGCGGCGTTGTCCTCGCCGGGGCCGCGCGCTCAGCTGTCCCTGGATCCGCATCCGCATCGGTAGCCGGATCTGCGTCCCACTCGCGTCCTTCGATCGTGTCGACGGCTGTCGACTCGCTCGTCGTGGCGTCCGTCGTCGTCGACCGTGATCGCGCGCGCTCACGGCGGGCACGGCGCGAGGCTGGAGGCGCCGAATCGGAGGAGGGAGTCACCCGCCTACGCTATCGAATCCAGACGCATCCGGTGGCAGCATCCGTCCCGCGGCGTCCGCCAGATTTTCTGCGGCGACCCGGCTAAGATTGACCGCATCACCACGGGAGTCCGGATAGCCGGGCTGAGAGGAAGCGAAAAGCGCTTCGACCGTCGAACCTGATCTGGATAATGCCAGCGCAGGGAGGAGCTCACATGAGTACGTCTACATCCACGCCCACCCCCGTCTCGACCGGGGTCGCGCACAATCCCTGGCGCTGGCGCGTCGTCGATATCGTCGTCGCCGCTGTGCTCGGCGTCGCGATCGGTCTCGTCTTCTGGGGCTGGAACGCTATCGGCGGCGCCTGGTTCGGCGCGGCCGACGCAGTCACCCCCGGCCTGGGCGGCATCGCCGTGGGCATCTGGCTGATCGGCGGTGTCATCGGTGGTCTTGTGATCCGCAAGCCCGGCGCCGCGCTCGTCGTCGAGCTCGTCGCCGCGATCGTCTCGGCGCTCATCGGAAACGTCTGGGGCGTCTCGACCGTGCTCTCCGGCATCGTGCAGGGCCTGGGTGCCGAACTCATCTTCGCGCTGTTCTTCTACCGTCGGTTCGGCATCGTCGTGGCTGCTCTCGCGGGCATCGGCGCGGCGGCCGCGGCGTGGGTCTTCGAGCTGTTCTACGGCAGCACCCCGAACATCCTCAAAACCTTCGAATACAACTCGATCTACCTGGTCACCCTGGTGATCTCGGGCGCGATCCTCGCCGGCGTCGTGGGCTGGCTGCTCGTGCGCGCGCTCGCCGTCACGGGCGCGCTCAGTCGATTCGCTGCCGGACGAGAACTCGTCCGAGAGGTCTGAGTATGACCGCTGCCAGCCCGGCCCGCGTCACTGCCGCGGGCTGGGGATGGCGCTACGCCGGTCGGCGCCTTCCCGCGGTGAGCGACGTCTCGTTCACGATCGAACCGGGGGAGCGGGTGCTGCTGCTCGGAGCTTCGGGTGCGGGCAAGTCCACTCTGCTCGCGGGGCTCGCCGGGGTGCTCGGCGACGCCGACGAGGGCGAGCGGACCGGATCGCTGCTCATCGACGGTGCGGCTCCCGAGTCGCAGCGGGGTCGTACGGGACTCGTGCTGCAGGATCCGGATGCCGGGATCATCCTCTCCAAGGTCGGCGACGATGTGGCCTTCGGGTGCGAGAACCTCGGGGTTCCGGCATCCGATATTCCGCACCGGGTCGCCGAAGCGATGGAAGCCGTCGGACTCGATGTGCCGCCGCGGCGCCCGACGAAGGCCCTGTCGGGCGGACAGAAGCAACGGCTCGTGCTGGCGGGCGTGCTCGCCATGCGGCCGGGGCTGCTGCTGCTGGACGAGCCGACGGCGAACCTCGACCCGGACGGCGTCGCCGAGGTGCGCGCGAGTGTGGAGCGCGTCGTCGAGTCCACCGGAGCCACGCTGGTCGTCGTCGAGCATCGCACGCCGGTGTGGGTCGACCTCATGAGCCGCGTCATCGTGCTCGCCGCCGACGGCGGGCTCCTGGCTGACGGATCCCCGGCGCAGGTGTTCGCCGAGCACGGCCGAACGCTTGCCGATGCCGGCGTCTGGGTGCCCGATCAGGACGTCGAGCTGCCGATGCTTCCGATGGCGGATGCTGTCGATGCATCCGCGCCGATCCTCTCAGCCGAGAGTCTGGCGATCAGCCGCGACCGGCGCACCGCCGTGCAGTCCGGGCTGGATGTGACAGTGCCGCGCGGTGCCGCGACCGTCATCACCGGACCCAACGGCATCGGCAAGTCGACGCTCGCGTTGACGCTCGCGGGTCTCATCCCCGAACAGGCCGGCGAAGTCGTCTCGGCGCCGAGCCTCGCCGGCAAGAACGGGCGCCGCCCCTTCCGCTGGGCGTCGCGCGAGCTGCTGACCCGCATCGGCACAGTGTTTCAAGAACCCGAGCATCAGTTCCTCGCGCAGACTCTGCGCGATGAGCTGGCGATCGGGCCGAAGGCGCTCGGGTGGGACGACGCGCGCACCGAAGCCGTCGTGGACGGGCTGCTCGAGCGTCTGGGGCTGTCTGCGCTGGCGCTCGCCAACCCCTTCACGCTGTCGGGAGGTCAGAAGCGGCGGCTCTCGGTGGCGACCGTGCTCGCAGCATCCCCCGAAGTGATCGTGCTCGACGAACCCACCTTCGGACAGGACCGGCGCGGCTGGATCTCGCTCGTCGCGCTGCTGCAGGAAGAGATCGCGCGCGGCCGTTCGGTCGTCGCGGTCACGCACGACGCCGGCGTCGTCGAGCACCTCGGCGGTCATCGCATCGCTCTGGCACAGGTGGATGCCGCATGACTGACCTCGATATCGAACGCCGCACGTGGCTGAGCGGTGTGAACCCCGTCACCAAAATCGTGCTCGCGCTGCTGCTGTCGATTCCGCTGTTCGCGTCGATCGACGTCGTCAGCGCGCTGACCGCCATCGCATTGCAGTTGCTGTGCCTGCCGCTCACTGGTCTGCGGTTGATCACGGTCCTCAAGCGCCTGCTGCCGCTGCTGGTCTTCGCGCCGATCGCCGGAATCAGCATGCTGCTCTACGCCGAGCCCGCCGGCCGCATCTACTTCAGCTTCGCCTTCGCCACGATCAGCGACGATTCGATCGCGCTGGCACTCGCAGTGGGGGTGCGCGTGCTGGCGCTCGGAGTGCCGACGATTCTGCTATTCGGCCGCACCGACCCCACCGAGGTCTCCGACGCGCTGGCGCAGGTGGCGAAGCTGCCGAGTCGCTTCGTGCTCGGCATCCTCGCCGGCACTCGGATGCTCGGGCTCTTCCTCGATGACTGGCGCACCATGGGTCTCGCCCGAAGGGCTCGCGGCGTCGGCGACACGGGGGTATTCCGCCGATTCTTCTCGATGGCGTTCGTTCTGCTCGTCTTCGCCGTGCGGCGGGGCAGCAAGCTGGCGATGGCGATGGAGGCACGCGGTTTTGGCTCCGACATCCCTCGCACATGGGCGCGCCCGTCACGGCTGCACGCGCGCGATGCGGTGGCGCTGCTCGGCGGAGCCACGATCATGGCCCTCGCGCTCACCGCGGCCGTGCTCGCCGGCACCTTCCGCTTCGTCTGGACCTGACCCGACCTGCTCCGCTTGTCGGCTCAGCTCAGGCGAGACCGCAGCACGTCGGCGAGCACGACCGCGTGGTTGTGCTCGGTGTTGTGCAGTGCGTAGACCAGTGTGACGACCGGATGCTGCGCGAGCTCGGCGACCAGCTGATCGAGCGCCTCGGCGCTCTCGTGCGCCAGCTGCTGTCGATAGCGCTCGGCGTTGATCTCGAAATCAGCATCCGGAGCCGCGTGCCAGTCATGGCGCAACTCCGTGCTCGGAGCGATGTCCTTCGCCCACAGGTCTATCGCCGCCTTCTCCTTCGAGACGCCGCGCGGCCACAGCCGATCGATCAGCACGCGGAACCCGTCCTCCGCTGAGGCGATTTCGTAGGCTCGCTTCCGACGCAGGTCCATGCCCTCAGCATCGCACCGCGGAGGATCTTCCCGCCAGGCCCCGGGAGGGGGCTCGCGATCCCTGCGGTCAGTCGCGGGCGGCGATGTCACTGGGGGCCGCGGGGACCGCGCCCGGCCAGTCGCCGAGGCGCTCCAGATTGCTCTCTCCCTGATCCTTGGAGGGAGACACCGACACCGGCACCGAGCTGAATCCGCGCTCGGTCGTGGCGGCATCCGACGTCCATCCGGCGCTCGCTGCCGCTGCGGCGACGTCGAAGGTGGTGCCCTCCGGCACGCGCACCCGGATGTCGATGGTCGCGTTCGGCATGTACCCCTCGCGCAGCAGACGTGGTGAGCCAGCGGCTAACGGCCATATTTGATCATGTCCTAGATGGGGCGTTGCATGCTGTGTCAGATGCGAGTCGTCTCTGCATGGATCCTAGTTCGCGCCGGTGCGGGGTGCGCAATGGGCAGGTCTGCCCTAATCTGGGCGCAGTCCTGCATGCAGACCCATGGGAGACTCAGGCTCACGTATGCTGGAACTCAGTCGCAATCATCGGTCGGCGTGAGCAGCCTTCAAGCTGGATCACCGTCAGACTGGAGCCGTTCGAAGGAGAACTCGATGCAGATCACGGGACAGAGCGCCCTCATCACCGGTGGCGCCAGCGGACTCGGCCTCGCCACCGCTCGCCGACTCGCCGCTTCCGGCGCGAAGGTCACGATCGTCGACCTGCCGAACTCTTCCGGTGCGGAACGTGCGGCTGAGCTCGGTGGCATCTTCGCCGCGGCCGATGTCACCAGTGCCGAAGAGGTCGCCGCGGCCGTGGCATCCGCTCAGGCTGTTGCGCCGCTGCGCGTCGTCGTGAACTGCGCGGGTATCGCCCCGCCCGCCAAAGTGCTGAATCGCGACGGCAGCCCCGCCGACCTCGTCGCGTTCGAGCGCGTCGTGCGCATCAACCTCGTCGGCACCTTCAACGTCACATCACAGGCATCGGCGATCATGGCGCAGAACGAGCCGACCGAGGGCGGGGATCGCGGCGTGATCGTCAACACCGCCAGCGTCGCGGCCTTCGACGGGCAGATCGGACAGCCCGCCTATTCCGCGTCGAAGGGCGGCGTGCACGCGATGACACTGCCGATCGCCCGCGAGCTGGCTCGCTACGGCATCCGCGTGTGCACCATCGCCCCCGGCATCATGGAGACCCCCATGCTCGCCGGTCTGCCCGAAGCGGCGCAGGAATCGCTCGGCCAGCAGGTGCCGTACCCCTCGCGCCTGGGCCGACCCGATGAGTATGCGGGGCTCGTCGAGCACATCGTCGCGAACGGCTACCTCAACGGCGAGACCATCCGCCTCGACGGTGCCATCCGGATGGCCCCGAAGTAAACCGCCCCTCGGGAACCGCATCCGTGAAAGTCTAAGGAGAACCCATGTCACTTGCAGGAAAGACCATCCTGATGTCAGGCGGCAGCCGTGGCATCGGCCTCGCCATCGCTCTGCGGGCGGCGGCCGATGGAGCGAACATCGCGATGCTCGCCAAGACCGATACCCCGCATCCGAAGCTCGAGGGCACGGTGCACACCGCCGCCGACGCGATCCGCGCCGCGGGCGGGCAGGCGCTGCCGATCGTGGGCGACGTGCGCGAGGACAGCGACATCACCGAGGCGGTGATGAAGGTGCAGGGCGAGTTCGGCGGCGTCGACATCGTCATCAACAACGCCAGCGTCATCGACCTCTCACGCTCCCTCGACCTGGGGGCGAAGAAGTACGACCTCATGCAGGACGTCAACGTCCGCGGCACATTCATGCTGTCGCGCGCGGCGGTCCCGCTGCTGAAGGAATCGTCGAACCCGCACATCCTGTCGCTGTCGCCGCCGCTGAACATCTCGCCGAAGTGGCTCGGCGCGCACACCGGGTACACGCTCGCGAAGTACGGCATGACGATGGTCACGCTGGGGCTGGCGGCAGAGTTCGCGGATGCCGGGATCGCCGCCAACACGCTCTGGCCGCGCACGACGATCGCGACCGCCGCGGTGCAGAACCTGCTCGGTGGCGACCGCGTGATGGCCGCCAGCCGCACGCCCGAGATCTATGCGGATGCGGCGTACGCCGTGATCAGTCAGTCGGCGAGCCAGCGCACGGGGCAGACGCTGATCGTGGAGGACGTGCTGGAAGAGGCCGGAGTCACGGACTTCTCGAAGTACGCCGCGGTTCCCGGTACGCCGGATGACCGGCTGTTCCCGGACATCTTCCTGGACTGAGGCCGCGCCCAACCGTACGGATGCAGGGAGTTTGAACGCCTGGCGAGAGAAACACGGGCGTGTTCGCCTGCGAGCGTACATTTTCCCTGCATCCGTGCGGGGAGCGGGGCGCGGAGACGGGCGTCAGCCCCGAACGGTCGCCAGTGCAGCCGCGAACCGCGCCGCGCGCGCCTCGAGATCAGCCCAGTCGGATGCTGCGATCGATGCCGAGTTCGCCAGGTCGCCGCCTGCACCCACCGCGACCGCACCAGCGGCGAACCAGTCGGCGAGGTTGTCGGGCTTCACGCCACCGGTGGGCATGAGCGGAGCATCCGGGAACGGTCCGCGCAGCGCACCCAGGAACGCGGGGCCGCCGAGCGACGCGGGGAAGATCTTCACGACATCGACGCCCAGGTCGAGCGCGACCATGACCTCCGTCGGCGTCAAAGCGCCGGTCATGACGACGCGGCCGGTATCGAGCATCGTGCGAGTCAGGTCGGGGAGCGTGCCGGGGCTGACCAGGAACTCCGCGCCGGCGTCGGCTGCGGCTGCGGCCTGCGCTGCGGTGGTCACGGTGCCCGCGCCGATGTGCGCGCGCTCGCCATGGCGGGCGATCAGCTCGCGGATCACCGCTGGCGCGTCAGGAGTGGAGTAGGTGACCTCGACGCCGGTGATGCCACCGCGGATGATCGCGTCAGCAGCATCCAGCGCAGCCTCGGGCGACGGCGCACGCAGCACGGCGAGCACGCCTGCGGCGCGGGTACGGGTGAGGCGGTCGGTCATGAAGGACTCCATTCGTCAGCCCCATTGTGCTCCTGACAACTTGTAATTACAAGCTGGGCCTCCAGCGCCTTCCCTGTCGTGCTCCCGTACCCTGGAGTACATGACCGAGACTTCTCCTGCGCGCCCCGCGAACACCGGCGTGCGTCAGACGCGCCCGCGCACCGAGGGCTGGACGCAGAAGAAGGATGCCGAAGGCCGCCCGCTGCTGCAGTTCGCCAGCCCCAAGCGCGGCAAGCCGCCGGTGCACCTGGCCGACATGACGCCCCCCGAGCGCGTCGAGAAGGTCAAGGAGCTGGGCCTGCCCGGCTTCCGCGCGAAGCAGCTGTCGACGCACTACTTCACGCACTACACCTCCGACCCCGCCGAGATGACCGACCTCCCCGCCGCGCAGCGCGAAGAGCTCGTCGCCGGGATGCTGCCGCCGCTGCTGACCGAAGTGCGACAGCTGAAGACCGACCGCGGCGACACGATCAAATTCCTGTGGCGCCTGCACGACGGGGCTCTCGTCGAATCGGTGCTCATGCGCTACCCGGGCCGCATCACGCTGTGCGTGTCGAGCCAGGCCGGCTGCGGCATGAACTGCCCGTTCTGTGCCACCGGCCAGGCGGGCTTGACCCGCAACATGTCCACCGCCGAGATCATCGAGCAGATCGTGCGCGCCAACCGCCTGATCGCTGAAGGCGGCCTGGGCGGCAAGAAGTCCGACGACCACTCCATGGAGCGCGTCAGCAACATCGTCTTCATGGGCATGGGCGAACCGCTCGCGAACTACAAGCGGGTTATGGATGCTGTGCGCATCATGGTCGCCGATCAGCCGAACGGGCTCGGCATGAGCGCCCGCGGCATCACGGTATCGACGGTCGGTCTCGTCCCCGCCATCCGGAAGCTCTCCGACGAGGGCATCCCCGTCACGTTCGCCCTCTCGCTGCACGCCCCGGACGATCACCTGCGTGACGAGCTCATTCCGGTGAACTCGAAGTGGAAGGTCGATGAGGCGCTGGATGCTGCCCGCGAGTACTACGAGAAGACCGGGCGCCGCGTCTCGATCGAGTACGCGCTGATCAAGGACATGAACGACCACGGCTGGCGTGCCGATCTGCTGGCCGAGAAGCTCAACGAGCGCGGCCGAGGCTGGGTGCACGTCAACCCGATCCCGCTGAACCCGACGCCGGAGTCGGTGTGGACCGCCTCCACCCGCGAGGTGACGAACGAGTTCGTGCGCCGCCTCAACGACGCGGGCATTCCGACGACACTGCGCGACACCCGCGGCAAGGAGATCGACGGGGCCTGCGGCCAGCTGGTCGCCACGACCGAAGACGAGGCCGCTGCCGCACAGCTCGGCTGAAGCTGAGAGCGCTTGCAGGCATCTTCCGGGAGTCCCACAGCAGGAGTTTTCTAACCTGGTGGGATGTCTTATTCCGCGCATCGCCCTGGCCAGATGGATTCCCAGGGGCGCATCTCGTTCGAAACCGACGGCCCTGGCGGCACGGTGACTGACGACGACCTCGACTTTCTGCGGACCTTCGAGCCGACCGGCAGCGAGTCTCCCGATGTGCCGGAGCCGGCCCCGGTGACCGAAACCGCACCGACGCCCGCACCCGTCGTCGAGCGCGAGCCCGCGCAGGAGGCGCCCGCAGCATCCGCCCGTCCCGCACCGCGGCTGCCCCGACCGAAGCGCCAGCGGCCGCCACGCGCACCGGGCTCCCGGTTGCGCACGATCGCCATCCTCGGCGGTGCTGACGGCCCGATTCTCGACCGCGTGCCCGGTGAGACGCCGCGGTTCGTGCAGATGTTCTTCGTGCTGCTGGGCACCGCGCTGGTCTCCGCGATCTCGATGCTATTCGCGCTGACCACCGGCGTGCAGGTCGCGATCTGGGTCGCCATCCCGCTCGCGCTCGTGTGGGCGGCGATCATCTTCAACCTCGACCGCTTCCTCACCTCGACCATGACCTCCACGCGCAGCGTGTGGAAGATGCTCAGCCTCGCGCTGCCCCGTGTCGCGATGGCGATGCTGATCGGCTTCCTGGTCGCCGAGCCGCTCGTGCTGCAGGTGTTCCACAACGACATCGCTCGCGAAGTAGCATCCACCAACATCACCCAGTCGCAGTCCGATCAGGACGCCCTCGACCAGGGACCGGAGAAACTGGCGCTGGATGCCGCATCCGAGCGCGTCGCCGCTCTCGAGAACCAGGCCGCAACCGGCGTCGTGGCGGGCACAGACTCGGGCTCCGCCTCGACCACGGCGGCGCAGTCGACGGTCGACGATCTCACCGGAAAGATGGCCGATCAGCAGAAGGTCATCGATTCCGCGCGCGCGCTGTACCAGTGCGAGCTCACCGGAGAGGGCGTCGGCGAGGTGCCCGGCTGCACCGGCGTGAACGGACAGGGTTCGAGTTCGGATGCCGCGAAGGCGCAGCTCGCGCAGGCGCAGCAGACCTACGACGGGCTGGCCGAGCAGCTGCGCGGTGCCAACGACGACCTGTCGGCTGCGGATTCCGAGGCGAAGCAGAACACCTCGGCATCGGAGACCGCCAACCGCCAGCAGGCGAAGGACCAGCTGCCGGCCGCGAACAAGAGCTACGATCAGGCGCTCGCCGCCTACAACGCGCGGGCGGATTCCGTCGCGCAGGGCAATGCTGGCGCCGTCGGACTGCTCAGCCAGATCACCGGGCTCAACCGGCTGGCTGCGAAGGAGCCCACGATCCTGTGGGCGCACTGGCTGATCGCGGCGCTGTTCTTCATGATCGAGCTGCTGCCGGTGCTCGTGAAGGTGCTCACCAGCTGGGGCGAGCCGTCGCTGTACGAGAAGACCGCCGCGATCCGCAAGCAGGTCGACCTCGATCGGGTTACCGCGGAGGGCTTCCGAGATCGTGCGGCGATCGTCACCGGAGCGGATGCTGCACCGCCTGGGGCGCCGGCTGCGACAGCATCCGCCTGACGATTCCGAGCCGGGTGGCGCACGGCGCAGTAGCGTGGACGCATGGTCAACTATCGCTATCTCGGAAACAGCGGCCTCAAGGTCTCGGAGATCACCTACGGCAACTGGGTGACGCACGCTTCGCAGGTCGATGACGGCGCCGCCGTCTCCACCGTGCACGCCGCGCTGGATGCCGGAATCACCACGTTCGACACCGCAGACACCTACGCCAACACGGCTGCGGAGGTCGTGCTGGGCAAGGCTCTCGCCGGTCAGCGGCGCGCGAGCCTGGAGATCTTCACGAAGGTGTACTTCCCGACCGGACCGAAGGGCCCGAACGACACGGGACTCAGCCGCAAGCACATCATGGAGTCGATCAACGGCTCGCTGGAGCGTCTCGGCACCGACTACGTCGACCTGTACCAGGCGCACCGCTACGACCACGAGACTCCGCTCGAGGAGACCATGCAGGCGTTCGCCGATGTGGTCCGTCAGGGCAAGGCGCTCTACATCGGCGTCTCGGAGTGGACGGCCGAGCAGCTGCGCGCGGGGCACGCGCTGTCGAAGCAGCTGGGCTTCCAGCTGATTTCGAACCAACCGCAGTACTCGATGCTGCACCGGGTCATCGAGGGAAAGGTCGTGCCCGCGTCGGAAGAGCTCGGCATCTCGCAGATCGTGTGGTCGCCGATGGCGCAGGGCGTGCTCAGCGGCAAGTACCTTCCTGGTCAGGACGTTCCTGCGGGTTCGCGTGCGACCGATCCGAACTCCGGCGCGCACTTCATCGAAGGCCTGCTGCGCGATGACATCCTCACCGCCGTGCAGCGGTTGAAGCCGATCGCCGCTGCTGCCGACCTCACGATGCCGCAGCTCGCGATCGCCTGGGTGCTGCAGAATCCGAACGTCGCCGCGGCTCTGGTCGGCGCTTCGCGACCCGAGCAGCTCGCCGACACGGTGAAGGCCTCGGGCGTGACGCTGGAAGACGATGTCATGGACGCGATCGACGCCGCGCTCAAGGGCGTCGTCAACGACGACCCCGAGCACACCTATTCGGTTTCGCCGAAGGAGCGCGTGGCCTGACCCCAGGCGGCGATCCGCTCATTCAGGTCGCAATTTCTCCCGCTGCACCGCGAGGTGAGCGGGAGAAGTTGCGACTGGAGCTGGACAAGGTGCGCGGGTTACTCCTTGACGGCGCCGGCGGTCAGACCCTGAACGATCCAGCGGCTCGCGAGGGCGAACATCAGCATCGTCGGCAGAATCGTCAGCACGGCCGCTGCCGACATCGAGCCCCAGTCGATGTTGAACGTCGAGATGAAGCCGTTCAGCGCGGACGGCACCGTGCGGTTCGCATCGGTGTTCATCAGCACCACCGAGAGGAACAGCTCGTTCCAGCAGTTCACGAAGTTGAAGATGAACGCGGCGATGATGCCAGGAGTCATCACCGGCACGAGAACCCGGAACAGGGCGCCCAGACGCGAGCATCCGTCGATCATCGCCGCCTCTTCGAGGGCGTCGGGGACGTTCTCGAAGAAGCCGCGCAGCATGACGGTCGAGAACGGGATGCAGATCGCGATGTACACCAGGATGAGGCCTGGCTTGGTGTCCACCAGACCCAGATCGCTCATCATCGAGTACAGCGGCCCCAGCGCGATGAACGCGGGGATCATCTGCGTCAGCAGGAATGCGATCAACACCGGGCCCTTGCCGCGGAATTCGAATCGCGCGATCACGTAGGCGCTGAGCAGCGCGATCAGCGTTGCCACGGCGCCCGCGGTAAGCGCAACCAGAGCTGAGTTGCCTAGGAAGACGCCGAAAGAGCTCTTCTCGAACAGGCTGACGTAGTTCTCCAGAGAGGGCTGGCTGGGCCAGTACTCGATCGGATAGGTGTTGACCGTGCCCGGCGCCTTGAACGAGGTCAGCGCGATCCAGTACAGCGGGAACAGCGTGATGATCAGCCAGAGCGCGAGTCCGACGACCCGCACCACCCCGCCGACGGTGACCTTGCGCGGGCCGCGGGGAGCAGATGCTGGGCTCGGCACGGTCATCGCGCGGGTGGAGGTCGCCGCCTCAGCAGTCAGAGCGCTCATTTCTGCACCTTCCTCATCACCATCAGGTAGAACGCGCAGAACACGAAGAGGAACGCGACGACGATGAGGCCAATCGCACTCGCGATGCCGTAGTTGCCCTGCTGGGTGTAATCGATCATCCAGGTCGTGATGATGTGCGTCTGGCTGGCCGGGCCGCCTCGGGTCATTGCCCAGATCACGTCGGGGAAGTTGAAGATCCAGATCACGCGCAGCAGGACCGTCAGGAAGAGCGTCATGGAGATGTACGGGATGATGATCGAGAACAGCTGACGAGCCTTGCCGGCGCCGTCCAGGCTGGCGGCCTCGAGCATGTCATCCGGTACGGACTGCAGCGCGGCGAGGATCATGATCGCGAAGAAGGTCACGCCGTACCAGATGTTCGCAACGATCACCGCGAACATCGCCAGTTTCGGATCGGCCAGCCAGGGCAGCGGCTGCGAGATCATCCCGACCTTCATCAGCAGGTCGTTGATCACTCCGAACTCGGCGTTGAACATCCAGCGGAACAGCATCCCGATCAGGAATCCCGACACCGCCCACGGGAAGAACACCAGCGCCTGGTAGAGCCCGCGGAAGCGGAACTTCTTGCGCAGCGCGAGCGCGATCAGAAAGCCGATCACCAGCTGCGGCACGAGAGAGCCGACCACCCAGAGCACCGAATTCCACGCGATCGTGGGGAATGCGGGGTTCTGGAACACGGCGATGAAGTTGTCGAAGCCGACCCAGGGCGTGGACGTCAGGTCCCACAGGTTCCAGTCGTGAAATGCCATGCGCGCACCCTGCAGCATGGGGAAGTACGTGAACCAGCACACGAAGACTATGGCCGGCAGCATGAATGCCAGCAGGGTCCACGCGTGTCGTGCACGGAAGGGGCGCCGGGAGGCCGCGCCGGCAGAGCCGACGAAGCCTCCCGAACGTGTGGGACGAGCCACGGTCAGCCCTTCTCCGAAGCGTACTTCTCCGTCCAGAACTCGTCCCAGGACTTCAGCAGGTCACTGGTGGACATGTTGCCCAGCAGCACCTTCTGCACGTCCTGATCGGACTTCTGGATCCACTCGGTCCACCAGCTGACACCGCGCGGCTGGCGCACATTGACGTAGGTGTCCGGGTTCTCGGTCATGGTGACATAGCTGGTCCAGGGGCCGGTCTTGTAGAACTCATCGTCCGAGGCGGACGCGATGATCGGTACCAGGCTGTTGGCCTGCGCGAACTTCGTGGCAGGCTCCTTGGAGGAGAGGAATTCGACGAGCTTGACGGCCGCCTCCTTGCTCTCGCTCTTCTCGGCGACGCCCCAGCCGGCGACGGCCAGCGGCTGCGCGGCCTTGCCGCTCGGGCCGACGAGCAGCGGAGCAGTGTCCCACTGATCAGTGTCGAGCGACGACTCTTGCACGGTCGCGATGACCTCCGGGTCCTGCAGCAGGAATGCGGTCGATCCGTTGGTGAAGCCCTCGACCATCTCGGGGTAGCCCCACGAGACAGCAGACGGCGGCGATGCCTTCTTGAACAGGTCGAAGTAGTCGTCGACGGCCTCCTGCGCCTCGGGCGCCGAGAACATCGTCTTTCCGTCCTTGAGCAGGAATGCGTCATCCGCATTGAGATCATCGATCGTGTACGCCTCGATCGCCGCGACGACGTTGCTGTTGGCGTTCTGTCCGCCGCGGAAGGCGTAGCCGTAGATGTTCTTCGACGGGTCCTGGATGGCGGAGGCCTGCTCAAGCAGGTCCTTCCAGCTGTGCGGCGGGCCGTCAAAACCGGCCTCCTTGACGAGGTCGGTGCGGTAGAACAGTGACAGCCCGTAGAAGCCGTATGGCACGAAGTAGGTCTTGCCGTCCTCCGCGACGGATGCAGACTGCGCGTTGTCGGTCAGGTCACTCCACCCGTCCCATTTGTCGAGGTCGCTCTTCATGTCGTACAGCCAGCCGTTGTTCGCGAACGGCCCGACGGTGATGTCACGCACTTCGAGCACGTCGACGCCCTTGCCGGACTGCAGCATCTGCTGGATCTTCTGGTCCGCCTGCTCTGTGGGAGGCGAGACGAGATTGACCTTGATCTTCGGGTTGTCGTTCTCGAATTGGGCGAGCAGGTCCTTCAGCAGGTCCGTGCGTGCGGGGTTGGTCAGACTCTCAACCATCTGGAGTGTGACAGTGCCGTCCGCGGCGGGGCCTCCGCCTGAGGAGCAGCCGGTGAGGGCGAGAGCGGCAACGGTGCCGATTCCCGCTGCGGCGGTCAAGATCCTGCGCTTCATGAGATGCCTCTCGATATGGGTGGATTTGTTGATCAGATGATGGTGGTGGATGAGTGGATGCCGGTGCGGATGCCCGCTCGCTGCAAGAGTTGCGGCACGCATCGTTCGACAAACGCGTCGAAGTCCGTGCCTTCGGTGTAGAGGTGTACCGACATGCGGTAATAGCCGACGCCCTGAAAGCTGGTGAACGCGGTCTCTACGCCGGTCTCATCCAGTAGCTGCATCCGCAACTCGTCAGCATCTTCGCGAGTGGCGCCCAAGCCTGGGGGGAGGCGTATGAGTCGCATCGACGGGACCGGGGCGGGTAGAGCAGTCAGCGGTTCATCCGTGCTGTACGGGCGCAGTGCGCCAGCAATCGCCTCGGCCCCGGCATCCGCCATCTCGATCATGGCCTCGCGGGTCGCGGCCCAACCGAACTCGCGCTCGATGAACTCGATTGCAGTGGGAGTGCTGAGGTAGGTCGTTGCGTCGATCGTTCCCTGGGTGTCGAAGCGCCCCGGGAACGGCTCGGGTGCGCCCCACGAGTCGATGAGAGGCCAGAGATCTTGGCGGTCATCGGCCTGCGTGACGAGCAACGCCGATCCGCGCGGAGCGCACGGCCACTTGTGCATGTTGCCGAACCACCAGTCGCCGCCGCCAGCGATCGCCGCATTTGGGATCAGTCCCGGTGCATGTGCGCCGTCGACCAGGGTACGAATTCCATGGTCAGCAGCGGCCTCTGTGATGCGGCGGGTCGGGAATCGGCGTGCCGTCGACGACGTGATCTGATCGACCACGATGAGTCGCGTGTGATCGGTGCGGGCATCCTCGAAATGCTGAACGGTTTCATCGTCCGTTGCCAGCAGTGGCACCGACACGGTCTTCACCGTCGCGCCGAAGCGGCGGGCTAGGCGGCGCGCTCCCATCGTGACGGCGCCATAGCCATGGTCGGTGACGAGAATCTCATCACCGACCTTCAACTGCAGCGCGTTGTACACAACCGTCGCAGCAGCCGATGCGTTGGGAACGAACGCACTGTCGTCGGCGCGTGCTCCGACGAACGGTGCGGTGCGCTCTCGCGCCTCGCGCACACGCTCTGCAATTCGAGGGAACCACTCCACTGGGCTGAGATCCGCGCGGCGGCGAAGCGCGTCTTGATGGGCCACGACAGCGGTCGGCACCGCTCCGAACGAACCGTGGTTGAGGTGAACGACGGCAGGATCGAGCGGCCACGCATCGCGCGCCCGGGCAAAAGAACTCAGCCGGAGCGGTGCGGGGGAACGTGTGGCCGTCATTGGTCCTCTTCTGTCTCTACAGTAAGTTGTTGCACAACATTGCCACAGATTCCGTTCCAAGGCGAGCTGACGGCGAAAAATCGACATAGTTGTTATACGAATTGGCGAGAGGCGTGGCATCCGTCAGACTCGCTGTCAGCACACCGCACCAGGAGGAACAGCATGAGTGCCTTGGACACCGCAGTGCACGGATTGCGCGCGCTCATCGCGGAAGGCACCTTGCGGCCTGGCGACCGGCTTCCCAGTGAGGGCGAGTTGTGCGAGCGGCTGGGAGTCTCGCGCGGGTCTTTGCGCGAAGGAATCCGGATGCTTGCGGCACTCGGTGTCCTGGAAACAAGGCACGGCTCGGGCAGCTATGTCAGCGATCTGAACGCGGGGGACCTCATCGGCAGCCTTTCGTTGACCGTCGGTCTGTTGCCGCTCGCGTCGATTCTGGAATTGTACGAGCTGCGCAGAGCGCTGGAATCACACGCCGCAGCTCTCGCCACAGCGCGCATTGACGATGACTCGCTGGCTGAACTGGAGTCACTGTTGCTCGAGCTCGAGGCCACCGTCGATGATGACGAGCAATCCCGTTTGGACCATCAGTTCCACATGCGCATCGCCGAGATTGCCGGCAATTCGGCGCTCGCCAGTTTGCTGGCCGTCTTTCGCGCGAGGTCGAGAGCGTATCGGATCTTCCGCACCGACGATGCCGGCGAGATCAAACTGCTCTCGGATGCCGGACACCGAGCGATCCTGCGGGGCCTGGATTCGCGCGATCCCATCGCGGCATCGGCCGCAGCCGCCAGCCACGTCGCTCAGACCGAGTATTGGCTGCGCCGATTGCAGCCGGACGCGATCGGCCTCACCGACTGACGATCCTCTGGGCCCTGCTCAACCAGGTCGCAATTTCTCCCGTTCACTTCAGGCTGCAGCGGGAGAAATTGCGACCGGAGTTGGCCGGTTGGGAATGACTGGCATCAGAGGGGGCCGAAGACGGCGCCCGGGTTCATGATGTTGTCGGGGTCGAGAGCGCGCTTGATGCGCAGGTTGAGCTCCAGCACATCGTCGCCGAGATAGTCGGCGAGCCACGGCTGCTTCAATCGCCCCACCCCGTGCTCGCCGGTGATCGTGCCGCCCAGCTCCATCGCGAGATCCATCACTTCGCCGAAGGCGCGCTCGGCGCGGGTGCTCTGCACGGCATCCTCACGGTCGAAGACGAGCAGCGGGTGCGTGTTGCCATCGCCCGCATGCGCGACGATCGAGATCTCGACGCCGTTGCGCTCGGCGATCTGCGCGACGCCCTCGACAAGATCACCCAGGTGCGGCAGCGGCACGCCGACGTCTTCCAAAAGCAGCGCGCCGCGGCGTTCGACCGCCGGGATCGCCATGCGCCTGGCCTCGATCAGCGCCTCGCTCTCGTCAGGGTCGCTGGTTGCGTAGCATTCGGTCGCACCCGCCGCCTCGCAGAACGCCTCGATCGCGACGATCTGTGCGGCAGCGACCGCTTCCGACTCGTCGGACTGCACGAGCAGCATCGCCGCGGCCGTGCGGTCGAGCTCCATCCGCATGACATCCTCGACGGCGTTGATCGCCACCTGATCCATGAACTCGAGCATCGACGGGCGCATCGCCGCTTTGATGTCGACGACCGCCTGCATAGCGCCGGCAAGTGTAGGGAACATCGCCACCAGCGTCGTCGGCGGCTGCTGAGCGGGAATCAGCCGCAGCACGATCTCGGTCACGATGCCGAGCGTGCCCTCGCTCCCCACGAACAGCTTCGTCAACGACAGACCTGCGACATCCTTCAGCCGCGGTCCACCCAGCTTCACAGCCCGGCCATCGGCGAGCACCACCGTCAATCCGAGCACGTAGTCCGTCGTCACGCCGTACTTCACGCAGCACAACCCGCCAGCGTTCGTAGCGACGTTGCCGCCGATCGAGCAGAACTCCTGCGACGACGGGTCGGGCGGATACCAGAGCCCATGTGCGGCGGCGGCGGCCTTCACCTCGGCGTTGAAGGCGCCCGGCTGCACAACAGCCATCTGCACGGTCGGGTCGATGGCGATTTGGCGCATCCGCTCCAGCGAGATCACGATCGCGCCGTCCACGGCCGATGACCCACCAGACAGACCGGAGCCGGCCCCTCGAGGCACGATCGCCACGCCCTCGCGGGCGGCGATGCGCACCGCCGCCTGCACGTCTTCGGTGCTCGCGGCCCGCACGACCGCGAGCGGCGTGCCAGCGTTCGGGTCGTTCGCGCGGTCGTGCCGATAGGCCTCGAGCGAGTCGGCGTGGGTGATAACGGCGTCAGCGCCCAACTCGGCGAGCAACGCGTCGATGACGGGGTGGGAGGTCACAGAAGTCCTTGCGTCAGCAGGTCAGTCGAGTGTGATGTCGACCTGGATCTCGGCGGCGAGACGTTCCAGTGCCGCGCGCAGCGCGCCCAGATCGGCGGATGCCGGAACCGTCGCCGTCACGATCGACTCGAACAGCCGGCCACCGGCCATCGCCGCATCGCGCGTCTCGGTCGTCATGCTCTCGATGCTCAGCGCGTGCGTGTTCAGCACGCCCGAGATCTCGCGGACGATGCCGGGGCGATCGTTGCCGAGCACAGTGATCGAGAGTCGCTGCGCGTCGTCACGGGGTGCGGCAGCATCCGCCCCTTCGTGCACGGTCACCGTGAGCAGACCATCGAGGCCGCGCAGCGCCGCCTGCAGCTCGTCGATGTGCTCCGGCACAACGGACACTTCGATCACGCCGGCGAACGTGCCGCCGAGTTCGGCAAGCTGGCTGTTCTCCCAGTTGCCGCCGTGAGCATCGACGATGTCGGCCACAGCCGAGACCAGTCCGGGGCGATCCGCCCCCGCGACCGTGAGGATGAGCGAGGTCATGCGATCAGCGTAGCCCGGTGCGCGTCGAGCGGGTCAGTTCCACGCGCCACCGTCGAGGAATCGCTCCATCCGCTCGCGGTGCGGCGCGAGATCCCAGCCCTGCGCGGCGACCCAGTCATCGTCGTAGTAGGTCTGGGCGTAGCGCACGCCGCTGTCGCAGATGAGGGTGACGACGCTGCCGGTCTCGCCCGCATCCCGCATCCGGCTGATCAGCTCGAACGCACCGTAGAGGTTGGTGCCCGTCGAACCGCCAGCCCAGTGCAGGGTGCGCTCGCGCAGCAGGCGGATGGCGGCGATCGATGCCGCGTCGGGAACCTGGATCATCTCGTCGATTACGCTCGGCACGAAAGACGGCTCGACCCGCGGGCGGCCGATGCCTTCGATCATGCTCGGCCTACCTGTGGCGTCTAGGTCGCCCTTCCACGCCGCGTAAAAGGCCGAGCCCTCCGGGTCGACGACGGCCACTTCGGTGGGGTGCCTGCGGTAGCGCACATAGCGGCCGAAAGTGGCGCTGGTGCCGCCGGTCCCCGCGCTGACCACGATCCAGCGGGGGATCGGATGCCGTTCCTGCTCCAACTGGCTGAACACGCTCTCGGCGATGTTGTTGTTGCCGCGCCAGTCGGTGGCGCGCTCGGCGAAGGTGAACTGGTCGAGGTAATGGCCGCTGCAGCCGGCGGAGAGGCGGCGCGCTTCCGGCGAGATCTCATGTGCGAACTCGACGAAGTGGCAGATGCCTCCGTAGAACTCGATGAGGTCGATCTTCTCCTGGCTGGTCGATTGCGGCACGACCGTGATGAACTTCAACCCCAGCATCCGCGCGAAATACGCCTCGGATACCGCGGTCGACCCGCTGGAGGATTCCACCAGGGTCGTGTGCTCGCCGATCAGCCCGTTGACGAGCCCGTACAGGATGAGCGAGCGGGCGAGACGATGCTTGAGCGAACCGGTGGGGTGCACCGATTCGTCTTTCAAGTACAGGTCGATGCCCCACTCAGCCGGCAGCGGAAAGAGATGCAGATGCGTGTCGGCCGAGCGGTTGGCGTCGGCTTCGAGCACGCGGATGGCAGAACTGACCCATTCGCTCATGATTCGAGCGTAGCCGGGTGCCACGGCGGATGCTGGGGCGGCCAGCGAAATCAGCGAGCAGAATCAGCCCGCGCAATCAGCCTGCAAACGCGCGCAGGTCGTCTCGCAGCATCATCTGCATCAGGGCATCCGGTTTGCCGTCTGCCGTGCGCAGCCGCACCCAGCCGCTCCCGGCGTCTTCGACCGTCGGCGTGCCCAGCAGGTCCGAGATTGCGGTGCCATCCGGCAGGGTTCCCTCTGCGGCCGCCTTCTTGACTGAGGCGATGGTCGCGTCTGGGTCGTCTGTGCGGATGCACAGCGTCTGCGCCGCCGCGTCGCCATCGCTGAACGGACCCACGCCGACACCCACATCGGAACCGGTGGAGGCCGAGGTCGCCGACAGTACTGCGGCGCTCAACACATCGCCGAGGCATGCCGCGATGCCGGTGTAGTGCTCGGCGAGAGACGTGCCGTCCATCGATGCCCACTGCTCGACCGTCGTACGCGTTGTGCCGCTGATCGAGGTATCGGCGCCGAGCCATGCCACGTTCAACCGGGCGCCGAGTTGCGCGGGGAACTCGTCGCCGGCGAGATCGAGTTCGCCGTCTGCCCGCCGCACGAGCAGTGTGCCATCGCCGAGATCCGAGCGCTCGCCCGCGGCACCTTCGAACACGGATGCCGGGTCCGCGGCGCCGGTGAAGCGCGACGCCTGGTCGGCCCCGTTGCTGATGGTGATCGCTGTCGCACCCGGCGTTCCGGGGGCAGGAAGCATGCCGGCCAGATCATCTGCCACGACGGCGAATACATCCATGCCGAGCAGTGCGCTGGAGCGGAACGTCGGCGTGGTGCTCAGTTCGCCCATCCAGTCCAGCAGCGACGCGGCGGCGGGGCTGCTCAGATCGCTGAAATAGAAGAGCGTCTTCGCCGCGTCGGATGCCGGGGTCGCAGCGAGCGCCGCGGCCAGCGAGGTGTCGGCACCCTCTTCACCCGTCGTCTCACCGGCGGTCTGGTCTGTCGGGGCCGACGGCGCAGAGGTCGGTTCCGGTTCGGTCGGGCTGCATCCGGTCAGTGCGACGACCGCGAGCAAGGGCACACCAAGAAGAGCTGTCTGTCTGAGCATGCCTTTCACCATAACCAGACGAATGGCGGAACCGACCGAAGCGCACGGCGCCGGCCACCCATCCGCTCGGCGATGGCGAGTCAGGCGGCGGAGAGGATCCCACCGACGAACGCTGCGACGAGGATGAGACCGACGAAGGCCAGCGCGGTGAAGGCGATGCCTCTGCCGATTCGAGGTCCGAGTGGAGAGTGAACCTCGGGCGGCGCCGGCACGAACGTGTTGGGAGGCATAGCATCCGCCGTCGGCATGCTGACTTCGCGAACCGATTTCGGCGGTGTCTCCGGTGCCGGTGGTTCCGCATCGGGTGCCGCCGTCGAGACGGCATCGTAGGCCGTGCTCGGCAGCGGAGGCAGGGAGCCGACCGGCGGGGGAGGGACGACCCGATCCGAACCGTCTGGATCTCGGTCCGAACGGTCGGGAGAGCTCATCGGCTGTGAATCGTCGACGAACCGGCCTCGGTGTGCAGCAGCGATGCCTGCGAGTGCTCGCCGCCGAGCTGGAATTCGAACCGCGAGCGATCGCCCCGGTGATACGCGAGGAAGAATTCGATGGGGCGACCGGTCTCATCGCGGCTGACGCTGCGCAGTCGCAGCAACGCCGATCCGCTGCTCAACCCCAGCAGCTGCGCCTGCTCATGCGTGGCGATCGTGGCCTCGGCCGACCGCACGCCCCGCGTGGCGATGATCCCGCGCTCGGCCAGCAGCCGGTACAGCGAGGTGTCGCGCAGGTCGACGTCGAGGGAATACTGACCGACAGCATCCGGCATCCACGTCGTCGATAATGACCAGGCTTCTTCGTCGACATGCCGCAGTCGCTCGAGGACGATCACGGGGTCGCCGATCTCGATCTCCAGAGCGGCGGCGACATCGGCATCCGCCTCGATGCGCTCGTGTCGCAGCACGTCGCTGCGAACGTGACCGCCCCGGCGCTCGACCTCGTCATACAGGCCGGCCAGGGTGTGCACGAGCGATTCCGCGGTGCGCGGGCGCGCGACGAAGGTGCCCTTGCCCTTTACGCGCTCCACGAGTCCCTCGTGCTCGAGCTGCGCGAGCGCCTGACGCACGACGGTGCGCGAGATGCCGTACTGCTCGCACAGCCGGTGCTCGCCGGGCAGCGCGTCGCCCGGTTTCAGCCCGTTCGCCTCGATGCTGTCGATGATCAGCTGACGCAGCTGGTCGTACATCGGTGCCGCTGATCGGCGGTCGATTCCTTCGGTCATCACATTCCCCCGATGAGCGGCGTTCAGTACGCGACGCCGGCGTGCAGGATCACATTCGCGTAGGGAGTGAACTCCCCGGAGCGCACGAACGCCCGTGCCCCGTGCGTCTGCTTCTTGAACTCGACGTGCGGCACGAGATCGATCTCGATGCCGGGCAGCCGCTCACGCAGCGCGGCCAGCACGTGCGGGCTCTGCTCGGCCACTTCGGCCGACACCGTGGCACCCTCGACGACGAGCTCGGCGAGGACCGTGTCGAGCACGTCGAGGAAAGCCGGCGACCCCGGCCGGTAGGCGAGGTCGATCCGCTCGGCGCCGGGAGGGATGGGTAGCCCCGCATCCGTCACGACGATCAGGTCGGTGTGCCCGGTCTCGCTGATGACCCGCGAGAGTGCGGGGTTGATGGTGGTGGATGTCTTGCGCATTGCTGCTCTCCTTCAGCCGTTCGGCTGCTTCAGCCTCTGGTTGCCAGCAGCGCGTCGACTTCGGCACGGTGCGGAAGGCTCGGCGAGGCGCCCTGGCGGGTGACGGTGATCGCGCCGGCGGCGCTCGCGAGTCGGGTGGCGGATGCCAGGTCAGCGCCCTCTGCGAGCGCGGCGCCCAGGTAGCCGGCGTAGGCGTCGCCAGCGGCGGTGGTGTCGACCGGCTCCATCGGGATCGGGTCGATGAAAGTGGTGCCCTCGGGCGTGACGACGCAGGAGCCCTTCTCTGCCATCGTGATGACGGCTGCGCCGACGCCCTGGGCGAGGAACCAGTAGCCGGCTCGCTCGGCGGATGCCGCATCCGTCACCTCGATGCCGCTGAGCAACGAGGCCTCGGTCTCGTTAGGAGTGACGATGTCGATGTAGCGCCACACCTCGGCATCCAGCGGTGCAGCCGGCGCCGGGTCGAGCACGACCGTCATGCCGTGTTCGCGGGCGCGGGAGGTGATGTGCAGGGTGAGCGATGCCGGAGTCTCGAGCTGTGTGAGCAGCACCGATGTGGTCGGCGCGAGCGCGGCCAGTGCCGCGTCGATCTGCTCGGGGTTGAGCTGGGCATTCGCCAGCGGCACCATGACGATGTCGTTCTGCGCCGATGCATCGACGCGGATGTGCGCGATGCCGGTGGGTCCGGGGACGGTGCGCAGGTGAGTGAGGTCGACGCCGGCGCTGCTGAGGCCATCGACGACGAGGTCGTGGAACAGGTCGTCGCCGACGCAGCCGACGAAGCTGGTGCGCGCGCCGGCGAGCCCGGCGGCCACGGCCTGATTGGCGCCCTTGCCGCCGAGGAGCAGGGTGAACTGGTCGCCGAGGATGGTCTCGCCGCGTGCAGGAAGGCGCTGCGAGAAGGTGGTCACGTCGGCTGTCACGCTGCCGACGATGACGACGCCGGTGCGGGCAGGCTGGTGGCTTGTCATGGTCTCCCGATCGTCTTTGACTTAGACGGATGCTGTCATTACATTAGCCGCATCCCCACTTGTAACGACATGTTGGGCGTATGAGGAGACCAGGATGACCGCACCCCGGCTGTATGTGGACAGTGCCGATGTCGATCGAGTCGGACGCCTGCTGCGCGCCGGTGTCGTGCATGGTGTGACGACGAACCCGACGATCCTCGAGCGCGGCGGCCGCACGGCAGGAGAGATTCCGGCGCTGTACGAGCGCTGGGTCGACGAGGGCGCGCACGAGGTGTTCTTCCAGACGTGGGGCGGCGACACGGCGTCATTCCTCCGCAATGCGGAGGGCATCCGGGCGCTGGGCGACCGCGTCGCGGTGAAGGTGCCTGCCACCGCAGAGGGGTTTGCGGCAGCATCCGCTCTCGTCCGCGACGGCGCGACTGTGCTCGTGACTGCCGTGTATTCGGTCGCGCAGGCGCTGGCGTGCGCAAGCATCGGCGCGCACTACATCGCCCCGTATCTGGGGCGCATGCGCGACGCCGGCATGGACGGCGACGCTGTCATCGCTCAGATGCAGGCGATGTGCGAAGGCAGTGCGACGAATGTGCTGGCTGCCAGCCTGCGCTCGCCGGCGGACGTCGTATCGTTGCGGCTGGCCGGAGTGCCTTACTTCACCGCCGCGCCCGATGTGCTCGACGAGATGCTGTTCCACCCGGTGAGCGACTCGTCAGCCGTCGAGTTCGATGCCGCGATGGAGCGCCTCAGCAGCTGACACCGTTGCCGCAACCGCGTTCAGGCGGGCGGAGACGGGATCGCCGAGTCGGACCAAAGCAGATGGGTTGCACGGCGGTAACCGGCAAGCGGCTCTGGGCTGTTTCGTGGTGCGAGCTCTTCTCGCGGCGCGGTCCAGCCCGGTAGGGCACCCTTGATCGTCCCCGCGGCCTGGCGGGCGACGCCCAGCGCCACGTACTCTGCTGGCTCCGGAAACACCAGCGGCATGGAGAACACCTGTGCGGCTACTTCTTGCAGCGAGCGATAGCGCGCACCGCCACCGACGAAGATCGCGCGTGCCCCGGCCACCCCCGACGCCTCGACGGCCGCGCACGCATCGGCCAGCGAGCACACGACACCCTCGATCGCCGCGCGCGCGAGGTGGCTGGGAGTCAGGTTATCGAGCGTGATCCCCAGCAGAGTGCCAGTGGCATTTGGCAGATTTGGTGTGCGCTCACCCGACAGATACGGCACCATTCTGAGGCCTGACGACGGTCCACGCCTGGCGAGCTCGTCGAACGCGATGGGATCGAGCGCCAGCAACCGCGCGACAGCATCCAGAACCAGCGACGCGTTCAGCGTCGCCGCAAGCGGTAGGAATCCCCCCGCCGCGTCGGCGAACCCCGCCACCATTCCCGTCGGGTCATGCACCTGTTCTTGCGACACCGCGAACACAGTTCCCGATGTACCGACCGATACGACGATGTCACCCGCCTCGGCACCGATCCCCAGCGCCGCCGCGGCGTTGTCGCCGGCTCCGGCTGCGAGCAGCGTGCCGGATGGTGTGCAGCCAGCGGCTTGCAACGGGCCGAGCACCTCGGGAAGCAGCGGCACGTGCCCGAGCGTGTCCCGCAGGATATCGGGACGGTAGCTATTGGACTTCGGATCGAAGTAGGCCGTCCCCGAAGCGTCCGAGCGGTCGGTCACGAGTCGGTCGAGACGCGGGTTCTCGGGCCCGTAGCCAGCAAGCCGCCAGGTGAGCCAGTCGTGCGGTAGACACACGGCAGCCACGCGCGCCGCGTTCGACCGCTCAGCACGGGCCAGCCATGACAGTTTCGTCGCTGTGAAAGAGGCGACCGGCACCAGCCCAACATTGTCGACCCACCACTGCCGACCGGCCTGAACGTCCCCGCCGCCGCGCTGCTGCACCAGCGCTTCGGCATCCGATGCTGAGCGCGTGTCGTTCCACAACAGCGCGGGCCGCACGACGCGACCGTTGGCGTCGAGTACGACCATGCCGTGCTGTTGACCTCCCACAGATACCGCGGCCACGTCATCGATCCCACCCGCTTCGCGGATCGCGCGCTGCAGAGCATTCCACCACTCGTCCGGATCTACCTCGGTGCCGGGTGGGTGTGGGGCTCGACCCGAGCGCACGACGCGCCCTGTCTCAGCGTCGACGACGAGAAGCTTCGTCGACTGCGTCGAGCTGTCGATTCCCGCTACGAGGGTCATTCGACGTCCGTCAGCTCGGCCAGCAGCGCTTTGGATCCGGCAGTATTCAGCACCTGTAACGCGTGCAGGTACGGTTTCGTGAAACCCTCGCGCTCCGCTAGGTCACCGAACAGCGCCGGATCGCGCACAAACGCGAGTGGATCGTCGTTCGGTGCGGCGGCGGCCATGATTTCATCGCGGCGATCGTCGACGATCTCGATCGGATCGCCCCGCTCGTCGATTCCGGTTGCGCAACGTGCCCATCCGGCGATCACCGCCGCGGAGCGCGTGACCTCGCCACCGGCGTCCAGACGCTCGGAGATCACCGGCACGAGCCACTTCGGGATGCGTTCACTCGCCTCGGCGCACAGCCGGGCGATCGTGTCTCTGATCTCGGGGTTGGAGAAGCGACCGATCAATTCATCGCGATACTCCGCGAGATCGATCCCCGGCACCGGCTGCAGCGTCGGCGTGCCCTCGTCGAGCATGTACCGGCGCAGCAGATCCTCGATGTGCGGGTCGCGCATCGCATCGTCGACGAGCTCATATCCACGCAGGCAGCCGAGATGGGCGATGGCCTGGTGCGAGGCGTTGAGCAGACGCAACTTCATCAGCTCGTAGGGCTCGACATCATCGACGACCTGCACGCGGGTCTTTTCATAGGGCGGGCGGCCATCGCTGAAGGAATCTTCGAGCACCCATTGGAAGAATGGCTCGCAGACCACCGGCCATGCGTCGTCGAGCCCGGTGAGCGCGGCCGTCTCGGCGCGATCCTCATCGGTGGTAGCAGGGGTGATCCGATCGACCATCGAGTTCGGGAAGTGCACGTGCGCTTCGATCCACTGCGCGAGCTCGGTGTCCTTCGCCCGTGCGAAGGACACCAGCGCTCGGCGCGCGATGCGGCCGTTGTCTTGCAGATTGTCGCAGCTCATCACAGTGAATGCCGCTGTGCCCGCCGCGCGCCGGACGCGAAGCGCCTCGACTATCAGCCCGAACACCGTCGCCGGTACGGCATCTGCGAGCAGGTCCGCGGCGATATCGGGGGTGTCGAGCAGGAATTCACCCGTGGTCTGGTTGATGTTGTACCCGCCTTCGGTGACCGTCAGCGACACGATGCGCGTGGACGGCGCCGTCAGCACCTCGAGCACTGCGTCGGCGCCGTCCTCGGGCACGGTGAGCATACCCAGGATCGACCCGATCACCCGTGCACCGCGTGTGCCGTCGGCGTGCTTCTCCACGAGGGTGTAGAGACCGTTCTGTGCTGCTAGGGCGGCACGCATGGCGGAGTCCTGCGCGCGCACTCCGAGACCTATGATCGCCCAGTCGGTGGCGAGCCCCTGGCACAGCAGCTCATCGACCACCAGCGCCTGGTGTGCACGGTGGAACCCGCCGATGCCGAAGTGTGCGATGCCAGCGGTGAGCGCAGAACGATCGTACTGCGGTACCGGAATGGCGGCTTCGTGCAGAGTTGTGGACGACAGGCTCGTCATGGTGCTCTCTTTTCGCGAGACGGATGCTGAGGATTCTGGGTCGGTGCAGACGTGCAGACAGAGTCGTCACGGCTGCGATGGCTCCGACAATGGTGTGTGCCGCGCGGGTACGCTCACCTGCGCCAGCGGGGCTGTATCGGGGTCGGTCAGGATTGTCGTCGACTGCGACACGGCGAGGGCCCCCCAGGATGCCGCGGCCGCAGCGGCCTCGTCGAGAGCATCCGCTCCCCGTCGTGCGACGCACGCGAGGAACCCCGCCAGTGAAGCGTCGCCGGCTCCCACCGTGTTGGTCATCGTGGGGGCCGCCGCTGATGCGACGCGATAGCCATCTTCGCCCAGGACGAAGGCGCCGTCAGCGCCCATGCTCACATACACGGTGCGCACGCCGCGATCGCGCAGCTCGGCGGCGGCATCGGCTACGTCGCCGACGGTGTGCAGCCTGCGCCCTACGGCCTCGGCGAGCTCATGCGTGTTCGGCTTTACGAGATCGACCTGCGCACCGAGGCGCAGAACGCGCTCGAACGCGGCGCCGCTGGAGTCGATTGCGATCCGCACGCCGGCGCGCGCTGCGGCCTCGAGCAGCGGCTCAAAAGGAACCAGTTCATTCGTGCCCGCGACGTTCGGGATGCTGCCGCACAGCGCCAGCCAGCCACCGTCGAGCTTGCGCAGTGTCGTCAACCCCGCCTCGATCACGGCCTCCCACTCTGTCAACTCCAAAGGAGTGGCTGGCGCATTGATCTTGGTAGAAGTGCCGTCAGTCTCGATCACCGAGATGTTCTGTCGGATCTCGCGTCGGATCGGCACCGGCACGAGCACCGGGTCGAGGAGGGCTGTGGGCATCTCCACGGGGCCGAGCGGCACTACTGCACGCACGGACACGTCAGTGTGAGCTATCGCGCGCGCCACATTGACACCCTTGCCGCTGAGCTCATGGTGAGATTCGGTGGCGCGATTCACCACGCCTAGTGTGACTGATTCGATGCGATACGTGCGGTCGATCGCCGCGGCGGGAGTGATCGTGACGACGCCGATCATGGCGCGCTCGCTACGATCAACGTCGGCACCGCAGCCAGCGGTGATGACTCGTCGGTCCGTGCTTCGGCATTCGTCACCACGACATCGAAGTCGGTCAGGTGGGCGAAGACTGTGAAATGAGATGCCGGAATCGATCCCGAGTCGAGAGCCAGCACGCGGGTGTGGGCGCGGCGCAGTGCAGTGCGCAATACTGCAGCATCGGACGGACGCGCCATCAGTTCGCCCTGTTCCGTGAATCCGGTGACGAAGACCACCGCGGTGTCGACCATTATGTGCTCGAGCTCAAGCCGCGACCACTCGCCGGACTGCTCGCCCGACGACGACACCTCGCCGCCAAGCGAGCGCACCGGAAGGTCGACGAGTGAGCTGAGGCTGATCGCCACATCGAGTCGCGAGACGATCACCTCGAGTTTGGAGGCGTCGGCCAGCATCGCCGTGGCCTGTTCGCCTGTGACGTCGCCGCCAAGGAAGACGGCACCCTCATCGGGCAGCTGGTTCGAGATCTGGTCGACAAGCGCCCGTCCCTCGGGATCAGCCGCGGCAAGAGATGTCACACGGACGGGCACCGCCCCACCGTGTGCTCGAGAGAGCCGCTCTGCCCTCTCGAGCACACGCAGATCGCGGCGGATGGTCTCTTCCGAGACGCTCAGGCGGTTCGCGAGGTCGGTGACCTGCACGTGGCCGTGGCTCGCGAGCAACTCGAGGATCACGATGTGGCGCTCGGCGGCACTGGTGCGGGCCGTCGCGATTGTCACGTACGACGAATCGGTGCTCGTCGAGGGGCTGTTGTCATCGTGCACTGGACTGCTCCTTCCACCACGGGACGTTAGCTCTGATCAGCTCGTCGAAGTCCATGCGTTTACGTTGCCAGCGCATGTGGTCAGCATCCGGAAAGATCGGACGGTCGAGTTGAGCGAGGCTCTGGGCCGCATCCATACTCTCAACCAGGCCGAGGTGCACGGCAGCGAGAGCAGCTGCGCCGAATGCACCCGGTTCGTCCTCGCAGGCGACGCGTACTGGCCGGCCGAGTACGTCGGCCACGAGCTGCGCGTAGTGCGTGGAGCGCGATATGCCGCCGCCGAGCGCGACGTCACCCGTGAAGTCGAAGGCTTCGGCGAGCGCCGACAGATGCCAGTGGTGCATGAGTGCGATGCCCTCGAGCACGCCGCGCATGAGATGCTCGGGCCCGTGCCAGGATCGCAGACCCGAAATCGTGCCCGACGCTTCCAGCCCGGCGGGCGAGCCGGCGAAGAACGGCAGTACTACAGGGGTCTCGGACTCCGGCGCCAACGCGGCAGAGGCGGATATCAGGCGATCCCGATCCTCGGAGTGCTGCGCACCGAGTAGCCGCAGTGCCCAGTCCAGCGTCGGCGAGGCGGTCGACGACGTCGACATCGCGATTCGCAGATCGGGAGTGATCGACAAGCGTGACTGCCAGCGTGCGTCGACATCGGTGCGGTCGGTAGTCACACCGTTCGTGTTGAAGGAGCCCGCCACGCACGCGAGCCGGCCGACGCGCAGCGCACCCATTCCGATCGAACTCGCCTGCACGTCGTGCAGGCCGGTTAGCACCGGAACCCCCTCCGGAAGACCGGTCTGCTCCGCTGCGGTGCGGGTCACACCGCCTACGGGGGCCGCACTGCCCTGTAGTGGCGGCAACAGCCCGCCCAGCCCTCCCACCCCGTAGGCGTCGAGTACTTCCTGGCTCCACGTCGCGGCATCCACTTCGAGAAACGACGCGGTCGCGTCGGAATAGTCCGTGACGATGTCACCGGTGAGTCGCAAGCGCACCACGTCTTTGCAGAACACCATCGCCTGGGCAGCATCGATCCACTCCGGTCGGTTTCGCTGCGCCCACAGTAGCAGCGCACCCGGTGAAGACGCGCCGCTGGCCTGACCGGAACGCGCCAGGATGACGGCGCTGCGAGCTGGGTCCGCCGCGATCTCGTCCGCCTCGTGCCGGGCTCTGCTGTCCATCGCCGTGATGGCCGGACCTACTCCGCGGCCGGCGGCATCGACTAGGTGCAAGCCGTCTCCATGACCGCTGACGGCCACGGCTCCGATGCGTGCCGGATCGACCCTGCGCAGCGCTCCGGCGATGGCGGTGCGCACGGCGTGCCACAGGGCCTCATGACTGCGCTCGGCGTATCCGTCGCCGCTGCGATCGATAGGGCTCACGCTGCGACCGGTCGCAACCGGTCGCAGCGTTGCGTCGTGCACGACAGCCTTCACGGCGGTCTGTCCCGCGTCGATCCCGAGCACAAGAGGTGCGGACATCGCCACTACTTGATGGCGCCCATGGCGAGACCCCGCACGAGGCGTTTCTGTGCCAGCCACCCGGCGATCACCACCGGCAGCACCGCAAGCGTGGCCGCCGCAGAGAGGACAGCGAGGAAGCTGCCCCTGCCGTCGACGAAGCTGCCGAGGAACGGCGGAGTCGTGCGGGCTGTCGTGGAGGTGAGGATCGTCGCCAGGAAGTATTCATTCCACGCGAAGATGAAGCAGATCAATGCGGCCGCCGCGATGCCGGGGGCGACAATCGGCAGCACCACGCGCACCAGCTCGGTCCAGAAGCCAGCGCCATCGATTTGAGCTGCCTCGATGATCTCGAGTGGTACCTCGCTGAAGAACGAGCGCATCATCCACACGGCCAGAGGCAGGTTCATGCCGACATACAAGATCGATAGCGCAGAGATGTTGTCCAGTGCACCGAAGTTCTGTAGCAGAAGATAGATCGGAATAATCGCCGCGGCGATCGGCATGAACTTCGTGGAGATGAAGAAGAACAGAGCGTCGGTCGAGCGGATCAGCGGACGCACCGACAGCCCGTAAGCCGCGGGAATTGCCAGAAGGAGAACGATCAGCGTGGACATGACGCTCGCCGTCATCGAGTTGAGCAGATAAGCGGTGAAACCGCGGTCAAAGACGTCTTGGAAGCGATCGAAGCTCAGCTCGGTGATGAAGGTAGGAGTGGACGTTGCAGCGGCAGCCTCGGATTTGAAAGCGGTGAAGACCATCCAGGCGACAGGGAAGAAGAAGCCGAGAACGAGGACCCAGGTGATGGTGGTGGTCACAGCGCCGGTGATGCGACGGCGCAGCGGCTTGCGGCGGCGCATCACCGGCGAGCGGCGTTTCGCAGTCGCGGTGGCGGTCGCGGAAGACCGAGTCATTGTCGCGGCGGACATCAGCGGACTCCTTCTGTGCGGAAGATTTTGAACAGGGTGCGCAACGCGACGGTCGCCACGATGATCGTGAGGATAACCGTGAGCACGCCGTAGGCGGCGGCTTCACCGACTTCGAGTCCCACGAATGCACGCTCGTAGAGCAAGTAAGGCAGCGTCTTGGTGCCGCCCGTACCACGAGTCATGATGGCGATGGGATCGAACACCTGCAGCAGCATGATCGTACCCAGCAGTACGGCCAGCTCGATATAAGTGCGCAGATGCGGCAGGGTCATGAACAGGAACGAACGCACGGGGCCAGCGCCGTCCACCGATGCGGCCTCAAGCACATCCTGCGGCTGGCTTTGCAGCCCCGCCAGGATGATCAGCATCATGAACGGACTGAACTGCCAGGTGAGCACCATGATGATGGTGACGATGGGCAGGTCGGTATTCCAAGCGATCGGGGGGATGCCGAGGAGTGAGAACGCCCAGTTGATCATGCCGACGTTCGAGTCGAGCATCGACCACTTCCAGATCAGCGCCGCCGCGGCGGGCATCATCAGGAACGGGGTGATCAGCAGTGTGCGCGCGATTCCTTGCCCTATGAACCTGCGGTCCAGCAGCATGGCCATCCCCAAACCGAGCAGCACCGAGAACAGCACGGCACCGCCTGTTACTAGCACCGTGGCGAGCAGAGACTCCAGGAAAGCGCCATTGCTGAGCACGCGGCCGTAGTTCTCGAACCCGACAAAGGCCTGATCTCCTGGCCGTTGCAGATTCCACCGCTGCATTGAGTAGTAGATGGTGGCCAGGAACGGAACCTGAGTGATGACGATCGCCACGACCAGCGCCGGCCAGACCAGTGCGCGGGCCAGACGCAATGAGCTGCGATCGCGTTGGGTGAGGATCAACTTCTTCTTTCGGCGCCCCTCGGGGGTAGCCGGCCGCGTGACCAGAGCGGTTGTGGTCATGTCCAGGTCCTCCTCGACCGCGTGGGACGTATGCGGGGAGGCCGGCGTGGCCGGCCTCCCCGGTTGCTGCTACTTCTGCTTCGCTCCGACTTCTTCGGCGAGCTTCTGACCCTTGGCCAGAGCCTGCTCGACGGTGGCGCGGCCGGCGAAGACTTCGGCGATTTCCTGTGACACCTGGTTGCCCAGGTCCTGGAATTCCGGCACGGTCACGTACTGGATGCCCACCCAGGGCTGGGGGTTGACGCCGGGCTGCTTCGGATTCACCGAGTTCATGATGTCATTGGTGAGCGAAGCGAAGGCTCCCGCTTCCTCCTGGTACTGCGGCAGCTCGTAGGTCGAACTGCGCGACCCCGGAGGAACGCGACTCCAGCCGAGCTTCTCGCCGACGAGCGAGATGTACTCCTTGCTGGTGGCCCAGCTTACGAACTCCCAGGCAGCATCCTGCTTCTGTGAGGTCTGCGGAATCGCGAGGTTCCACGACCAAAGCCAGCCGGACTCATCGGTCTCGACGACTGGCGCGTGGGTGTAGCCGACCTTGCCGGCGACGCCGCTGAGCTCGGGTGACTCGATCGAACCCGCTGCCGACGTCGCGTCGTACCACATGGCTGTCTTGCCCTGCGTGAACAGGTTCAGGCACTCGGTGAATCCGGTCGACACCGGGTCGCGCTGTCCGGCTTCCTTGACGAGATCGGTATAGAACTGCACGGCGTCGGTGAATCCCTCGTCATCGACGGTCGCGTTCCAATCCTCATCGAACCAGCCGCCCCCGAAGGTCTGAACGACTGTTGTCAGCGGCGCGAACAGCTCGCCCCAACCGGGCTTGCCGCGTAGGCAGATGCCAGCCACGTCATCAGTCTTGACCTTCTTCGCTGCATCCGCGACCTCCTGCCAGGTGGGGTGATCGCTAAGCGTCACACCTGCGGCAGAGAGTAGTTCCTTGTTGTACATCACGAACGAGCTCTCGCCATAGAAGGGCACTGCGTAGAGCTTGTCGTCGACGGTCAGAGCCTCGCGCACGGGTGCAAGAATGTCGTCGACATCGTAGCCCTCGGCGTCGGCCGCCTTGTCGGTGAGGTCTACGAGCCAATCGTTCTGGCCCCAGATCGGCACCTCGTACGAGCCCACGGTCACGATGTCATACTGGCCGCCCTTGGTGGCGACATCCTTCGTTACGGCGTCACGAAGGTCGTTCTCCTCCATCTGGATGAACTTCACTTTGATATCAGGGTGTGCGTCCTCGAACTCGCCCTTCAACTCCTCCATGTCCTTCATCTGGGGATTGTTGACGGTAGCGAGCGTGAGCGTGGTGGTGCCGTCCTGGTCGCCGCCGCCAGTGGGGGCGCCTGCGCCTGCGCAGCCGCTGGCCACGAGACCGGTCACGGAGAGCAGAGCTGCTGAGACGAGAATTCGTCTGTTGCGGGAGAGCTCCATGGTCTTCCTTTCATCATTGATCGATCCAGGCACAGACTTCATCGTTCTGGTTGCGGCCTGAAATGGGGAACACTCGGTGGGTGTGATGCCCAGTTTGGCTCGAAACCTTTCGTAATGCAACACTTTCGGGCAGACTGGAGACGGTAAGCGATGAAATATCGGGCATCTAATCGATAAATTGCAGTCATCGCCGCACGGTGAAACGTCAAAGGAGCCGCATGTACCCCGCTGAACGCCAGCTGGCCATCCTCGCTGAGGCGCGCTCCGGCGATGGACGAGTCTCGGTCGCTCGGCTCAGTGCACGTCTCGGTGTGACCTCCACGACGATCCGGCGCGATCTCGACGACCTTGAGCGAGACGGTGTGCTGCGCCGCCAGCACGGCGGCGCGCAGCTCGTGCGCACCGTACCGTTCGAACCGGCGCTTCTGGTACGCAGGGCGACGGATGCCGCAGAGCGAGGCCGCATCGCCCAAGCCGTTGTGCAGTTGTTGCCCGACGACGGCGTAGTGCTGCTCGACTCCGGTGCGCTGATGCTGTCGGTTGCGGAGATCTTTCCCACTGACCGTGACCTTGTCGTCGTGACGAACAACCTGCCGGCTGCTGTCGTTCTGGCAGCACACCCCTGTCTCACGGTCATCGCACTGCCGGGCCGGGTGCGCAGTCTGACGCAAGCGACGGTAGACGAGCGCGCGCGGGCTCGCCTGGAAGGGCTGAATGTCGACCTCGCGTTGCTCGGCGCCAACGGCCTCACCTCAGCTGGAGCCACGACGACCATTCCTGCCGAGGCCGCCATCAAGCACCAGATGATCACCACAGCTCGCCGAAGCGTGCTCGCGGTCACCGCACCGAAGGTGGGCGTCACTTCCTTCTGCCGATTCGCTGACGTCGAAGAGTTCGAACAGATCATCACCGATGACCGCATCACGGAGAACGAGCGCGACGACCTTGAAGGCGCTGGCATCGAGCTCATGGTCGTCACCGGCTGACGAGTTTCGAGACGACCGGGACCCGGGGCCGCCCCGCGGGATGAATCGGCCTGCGACGCCGTGATCGAACAGGAGACAGAGATGACAGAGACCATGCGACGAGTGACTGTTGAAGCAGTAAACACGTTCCGCGTCGACCAGGTGCAGGTTCCGAAGCCGGCGGCAGGCGAGGTGCAAGTGCGCATGACCGTGGCGGGCGTGTGCGGATCTGACACGCACGCCGCTCACGGCTCGCACCCGTTCGTGCCACTGCCGTATGCTCCCGGCCACGAGGTGGTCGGAGTGATCAGCGAGGTCGGCCCTGAGGTCGCCGGTTGGCGGGTGGGCGACCGCGTCACCGTGGAGCCGACGCTTCCGTGCAACGACTGCAAGATGTGTCGCACCGGGCGTAGCAACCTCTGCGAGAACCTGCGCTTTTTTGGCTGCGGGTACGAGCAGGGTGGCATGGCCGACTTCTTCACCGTTCCCTCGTCTCGCCTGCACCGCATCCCCGATGACCTCGATGATCTGCAGGCGGTGCTGATCGAACCGCTCTCGACGCCTGTGCACGCGGTGCGGCTCGCGGGTGACGTCTCAGGCAGCGCCGTGGTGATCATCGGTGCTGGCACGATTGGGCTGCTCGTGCTCGCCGCCGTCAAGCACGCCGGGGCGCGCGCCGTCGTGATGACCGACATGCTCGAGGCCAAGCGCGACGGTGCGGTGCGGATGGGGGCCGACGCCGCGGTCGACGCCGCTGCTCCCGATGCGGTCGCCCAAATTCGGGGCTTGCTCGGTGAGAGCGCTGACGTGGTGTTCGACTGCGTGGCCATCCAGCCCACCGTGGACCAGGCGATCGCCTTGGCTGACAAGGCGGGCACCGTGATGATCGTCGGCGTGCCCGCGAAGGATGTTATCGTGCCGCTGCCGCTCATCCAGGATCACCAGATGCGCATTCAGGGCAGCGCGACCTACCTGGCGGAGGACTACCAGACCTCGATCGATATCATCCGTGCCGGCGGGGTGCGCGCCGACGACATGATCACGCGGCGCCTGCCGCTCGATGACGTCGCCGACGCGTTCCGCCTCTCGAGCGGCGGCGCTGAGGTGAAGGTCGTGGTGCAGGCGTGACGCAGGTGTGATGAACCGGGGAGTAACGGAAATCAGCCGTTTGGCTCGGACACACTCCATAGGCTCCACAGCGCGGTGCGGATGCGTCGAGGCTGACGCAACGTACTGACCAGCGCGTGGGCCACATCGGCGGTGTGCAGGAAGTCGGCGTCCGCCGGGTTCAGATCGCCGAACCGACCTGTCGCCGCAGCGAACGAGGTGTTGACTCCGGCAGGTGCCACCACCGAGACCCGGATGCCCTCATGACGCACCTCGCGGTCGAGCGAGGTGGCGAACTGCATCTGCGCAGCTTTAGTCGCGGCATAAATGGCCTCGCCGCCGCCACCGCTGCCGAGACCCGCCACTGACCCGAGCACGATAACGTCGCCACCGCCGGAGCGCTCGCGGAAGTGACGCAGCGCGGCTCGGCTGAGCCACACGGTGCCCAGGAAGTTCACCTGCGCCATCGCCCGCACCTGTGTCTCTTCGGCATCCAGCACTCCGCCGAAGAAGCCGATGCCGGCGTTCGAGATCACGCTGTCGACGCGACCCCATGCGGCGACACCGGTATGCAACAGTTTCTCGCAAGCATCCGAATCCGCCACATCGGCGACTACCGTGCGCAGGCATTCGTCGCCGTGCTTCGCGCGGAGGCTGTCGAGGCCCGCTGCCGAGATGTCGCCGGAAACCACCCGTGCACCCGCCTCAAGCAGCTGGCCAACAGTTTCGGCGCCGATACCGGATCCTGCGCCGGTCACTACGACGACGGTGTCGGTGAGGTCGCGCAGTTCGGCACTCATGGGACTTCAGCCTCCGTGCGGGTGTCGTCTCCGAAAGAGACACCGGAGACGACACTGACGATGCGGTCAGCTCGCGCACGGCCAGCGCGCACCAGCACAGCATTGTGCTCGTCAGTGCCGAGTGCCCACTCTCGAGCGTGATCGCGATCCAGACCGAACTGCGTGTGTCTCGAGATCAGCCGCTCGTGTCGCAGCCGCTCAGGCGGATCGAGGAACCAGACGGCGTCGAGAGCGGGCCGCACGAGCTCCCACCCGTCGCGGTCGTGCAGCAGATAGTTCCCCTCAATGATCACGAGCGGGGCTGCGGCTGGAACCTCGACAGCGCTGCAGATCGCATCATCGAGACCGCGATCGAAGCGGGGTGCATAGACGGTCGGTGAATCGGGAAGCTGCGCGCGGATGCGATCCAGGATGGCGACGAAGCCGTGCACATCGAAGGTGTGCGGCGCGCCCTTGCGATCACGAATGCCGCGCGCGATGACCAAGGCCTCAGCCAGGTGGAAGCCGTCCATTCCGACGAGCACGCTCCCGGAAACGGCGGCCGTGATCGCCTCGGCGATCGTCGTCTTGCCAGCGCCGGGTGCACCCGTGATCCCGAGCATTCGCATACCGGCGGCAGGCAACGCCTTTGCCGCCGCGATGAGCTCCTGGGGCGTGCATTCCTGTGCGGCATCCATCAAGTGAGCCTTCCCGAATTGAGCCTCGAGGTCTTAGACCGCGGTGGCCTGGCGCAGCCAGCGTTCGACCCCGGCGACATGCGCGGTGGCGAGCGATGTGGCCAGCGCGGAGTCGTGATCGGCGATCGCCTCCGCGATCGCGCGGTGCTCTGACAGCGTGCGCTCCACTGCGCCCTGCTCGGTGAGCCCGCGCCATACTCGGGCGCGGATCGTCTGGCTGCCGAGCCCCTCGATGAGGCTCGCCAGATAGCCGTTGCCGGTGAGGCGGACGATCTCGGTGTGGAACCGGATGTCATGGGCGACCAGATCATCGATCGACACGGTGCTCTGATCGACCGACCCGATCTCGTCGAGCAGCGCCTGCGCTTCCTCTGCCATTACGTTGCTGGCGGCCAGGCCAGTGGCCTGGGATTCCAGCATCCGCCGGACAGCGAACAGCTCCAGCAGGGAGTCGTCGTCGTGCATGTCGACGACGAAGCTGATCGCCTCGAGCAGCAGGTGCGGTTCGAGGCTGGTCACGTACGTCCCGTCGCCGCGGCGCACGTCGAGCACGCGGATCACCTCGAGCGCCTTGACGGCCTCGCGCATCGAGTTGCGGGACAGCCCGAGACGCTCGGCGAGCTCCTTCTCGGGGGGGAGTCGATCACCGGGACCGAGCTCGCCCGAGACGATCATCTTCTTGATCTTCTCGATCGCTTCATCAGTGACAGCCATGGCCACATCTTCCCACAATGATCGGATGTCTGCCGACGGGGCTGCCCGGCTTCGCGGAGCGGATGCGGCAGGATGGGCGCATGCGCGTACTCGACTCTCACCTGCACCTGTGGGATCCGGAAGTTCTCACCTACTCCTGGCTCGAAGGAGCGCTCGACTGGGCGTTCGCCGAGACCGAGCTCATCGAAGAGCAGCTTGTGGGTCCGGGTGAAGAAGCGGCGATCTTCGTGCAGGCCGACCCGAGCGAGGGTCAGCAGCTCGATGAGGTGCGCTGGGTGGATTCGATCGCGCACGCGACAGGGGTTGTCGCCATCGTCGCCGGTGCACGGCTCGACCGCGGTGCTGAGACCGCGGCGCACCTGGCTGCGCTCGCTGAGCACGAACGGGTGATCGGGGTGCGGCATCTGCTGCAGTCCGAGCCGGACGGCTTCGCGCGGCGGCCGGAGTTCATCGACGGAGCGCGGCTCGTGGCCGCACGCGGCTGGACTTTCGACGCCTGTGTCACGACGCATCAAATTCCCGACGTCACGGCACTCGCCGCGGCGGTTCCCGAGCTGTCGATCGTGCTCGATCACCTCGGCAAGCCGGTCATCGGCACGGCGGACGCTCCGCTGGAGCCCACCGCCGAATGGTTCGGCGACGTGCGCGAGCTCGCGTCGAGCCCGCAGGTGTTCTGCAAGCTGTCCGGATTGCCGGCTGAAGCCGGTGGAGTGTGGGCCGATGAGCAGGTCGCTCCCTTCTTGGACAGCGTGGCCGACGCCTTCGGCCCGGATCGCCTGATGTGGGGCAGCGATTGGCCGGTGTCGTCGATCGATTTCAGTGCTGCGGATGGGGGCGCCTATCTCATCGGCGCCAGGCAGCGGTGGTTCCGCACCGTCGCCGACTGGGCCGACACGCGGGGTCTGGATGCTGAGCAGATCTTCTGGTCGAATGCGCTGGCGTTCTACGGCATCCGCTGACCTGCCTGCGGCATCCGCCCCGCGTTCGCCAGCCACCACGTTCCGGTCGCACTTTGTCCCGCACCAGACGGGTTGCAGCGGCACATATTGCGACCGGAGATCGGCAGTCGACGCATGGGGCGGCACGTATTGCGACCGGAGCGTCAGCGGTCAGGCGCCCAAAGCGCTTCGGATGCGGGAGATCAGCTCGTCCGGACGGTGAAAGAGCGTGCTGGTCACCTCGATCACCGTCCAGCCGGCTGCGCGCAGCGCCGCGATTCGTTCGACATCGGCGGCGTAGCGCTCGTGATGCAGCGTGCCCTGGTATTCGATCGCGACTTTGAGATGCGGGTAGGCGAGGTCCACGCAGCCGAGAAAGCGTCCCTGCTGGTCGTACACGTCGTGGTTCAGGAATGGCTCGGGAAGGCCTGCGAGCACAATGCGGCAGCGCAGCATCGATTCTCGAGGAGACCAGGAGTCTTCGCGGATCAGTTCGACCGCTTCACGCAGCCTGGCGATACCGACGCGGCGACCATTCGCGATCGTCGCATGCAGCTCGGCGATGGTGCTCCATGGAGCCTTGCCGACGTCTTTCCTGCCCGGACCTGCGCGATGTGCGCGGCAGAAATAGTCGCCGAGGGCGACGAGATCGGTCAGGTCCCAGGCGCCCATCTGCGCCCACGCGATCGCCGGTGACACGGCGACGATACTCCGGTGGCGCAGTCCCGCGGCGTCGGCTCGGATGCGGTGTCCCTGTACCCCCACGGCGCGCACGAGCGGACCAGTTCCCCTCGTGCTGACATGCACGGGCAGCGATCGCCCGTCGACCGGCTCGCCCTCGGCGATCACGAGAGGGAGTGGGCCGCCGTACAGCGCGATCGCGCTCTCGTGGCTGAGGAACTGATCCGATTTCAGACGTGGGGCGTACTCCAGGGCGCGGATGCGACGTTCCGCGCGCTGTCGCTGGAAGGGATCATCGTCTTCGTCCAGGACCCCCTCGCCTGTTGAGCGGACGCCGTGGAACGGGCGATGCAGATCGGCGCGGTGGAGGCGTCCGCGGTTGACGCCTGCTGCGGCGGCATCCCGCACGGTGAAGCGCGCACCGAGTGCTGGTGGGAGCGGGCGTGGTCGCGGCATCCGCCAACGATGGCATCTTCTTCGTGTCTGCCGATGCGGTTATCCACAGCCCGCCCCGGAGACGCCGTTCCGGTCGCAATCCCTCCCGCTGCGCGGCGCGGATGCTGAGACGGGCTACTCCGAGCGGAGGCGCAGGGCGGCCATGCCGCCGTCGACCTCGATGAACGTGCCGGTGGTCGAACCCGACGCGGGGCTCACCAGGTACAGCACCGCGGCGGCGACCTCGTCGGGCGACACCAGCCGGCCGTGCGGCTGGCGGGCCTGCAGCGCGGCGCGCTCGGCGGCGGGGTCGGCGGCGGAATCGAGCAGTCGCCCGACCCAGGGGGTGTCGGCGGTGCCGGGGTTCACGGCGTTGACGCGGATGCCCTCGCGCAGGTGATCAGCGGCCATCGCGCGGGTGAGCGACGAGACGGCCCCCTTCGACGCGGAGTACAGCGCCCGCTGCGGCAGCCCGGTGGTCGAGGCGATGGATGCCGTATTGCAGACCGCCGCCGACGGCGACTTCCGCAGCCAGGGGAGTGCCGCCGATGTCACCCTGGCGATCCCGGTGACGTTGATCGAGAGCACGCGCGCCCACTCGTCGTCGTCGTTCGCGCTGACGTCGCCCTGCGCGCCAATGCCGGCGTTGTTGATGACGATGTCGATGCGCCCGAAGCGCTCCGCGACCCCGGCGACAGCAGCATCGACCGATGCGCGATCCGAGACGTCAGCGGTGAAGGCGGCGAACCGCTCATCCGCGCCGGTGGTATCGCGGTCGAGCACGCCGATCTGCGCACCCTCGTCGTGCAGCTTCGCGGCGATGGCCGCACCGATCCCCGAGGCGCCGCCGGTGACGATCGCGACGAGCCCTTCCATCTGCCCGCTCACTTGGACGCCTCCCATGCGACGAACTCCTGGCGCTGGTGGCCGAGGCCCTCGATCTCGATATCGACGACATCGCCGGCCTTCAGGTACGGGAACTTCCCGCCGAAGGCGACGCCCTGCGGCGTGCCGGTGAGGATGAGGTCACCCGGCTCGAGCGTGACGTACTGCGAGAGGTGGTGCACGATGGTGCGCACGTCGAAGATCATGTCGTTCGTGTTGGAGTCCTGGCGGTCCTCGCCGTTCACCCAGCTGCGCAGACGCAGGTTGTCGACGTCGACCTCGTCGGGAGTGACGAGCCACGGGCCGGTCGGGTTGAAGCCGAAGGCGATCTTGCCCTTCGACCACTGGCCGCCGGAGACCTCCATCTGGAACGCCCGCTCGGAGACGTCGTTCGCGACGACGTAGCCCGCGATGTGGGCGTCGGCCTCGTCGGCCGAGTCGAGATAGGCTGCGCGCTTGCCGATGACGATGCCGAGCTCGACCTCCCAGTCGGTCTTATCGCTGCCCCGGGGGATGGTGACGGTGTCGTTCGGGCCGATCACGGTGTTCGGCGTCTTCAGGAACAGGATCGGCACGGTGGGCGGCTCAGAACCAGACTCGCGTGCGTGCGCGGCGTAGTTCTGGCCGATGCAGACCACGGCGCTGGGACGAGCGATCGGGGCGCCGATGCGCAGGGTGTCGGCGTTCTCCAGCACGGGGAGGGATCCGGCATTCAGCGCGGCCTGAGTGCGCCCGGCCGGATCGTCGGCGAGAAACTCGCCATTCACATCGGATGTCACGGAACGCAGATCGAACGTGTGGTCTCCGTCGATGACAACCGGAATCTCGCTTCCAGACTCGCCAAGGCGCGCGAACTTCATGGTTCTCCTTATCGTCGTTGAAGCGGATGCTATCGCAGCGGCCGCCGTTGACAGTATAGACATCGGATGTTTACACTCCAAGTGTCTGCGTCTTATTTTCTGACGCACCGAAGGAGCATAGTGAGCCGCATCACCGCGCTGGATACCAGCGACATCCGCTTTCCCACGTCTTTGAGCCTCGACGGCTCGGATGCCATGAACCCGGATCCGGACTATTCCGCCGCGTACGTGATCGTGCGCACCGACGCCGAAGACGGCATCGAGGGGCACTCCTTCGTGTTCACGATCGGGCGCGGCAACGATGTGCAGGTCGCAGCGATCGCGGCGCTTGCCGATCACCTCGTGGGTCGCGAACTCGAGCCGCTGCTGGATGACATGGGCGGCATCTTCCGCGAGATCATCGGCGACTCGCAGCTGCGCTGGCTCGGCCCGGAGAAGGGCGTCATGCACATGGCCATCGGCGCCGCGATCAATGCGCTGTGGGACATCAAGGCCAAGCGCGCCGGGCTGCCGCTGTGGCAGCTGCTGGCGCGGATGAGCCCGGAGGAGATCGTCGATCTCGTCGACTTCCGCTATCTGACCAACGCGCTCACCCGCGACGAGGCGCTGGAGATCCTGCGCGCCGCCGTGCCTGGTCGTGCCGAACGCGAGCAGGAGCTGCTCGCCACCGGCTACCCGGGCTACACGACCAGCCCCGGGTGGCTGGGCTACTCCGATGAGAAGCTCGAGCGGCTGGCCCGTGAGGCGATGGCCGACGGCTTCACCCAGATCAAGCTCAAGGTCGGCGCCGACCTCGACGACGATATCCGCCGCTTCCGCAAGGCCCGCGAGGTCTGCGGACCCGACTTCCCGATCGCGATTGATGCCAACCAGCGCTGGGAGGTCTCAGAGGCGATCGAATGGGTGAACGCGCTCGCCGAGTTCAACCCCGCCTGGATCGAGGAGCCCACGAGCCCCGACGACATTCTCGGGCATGCCGAGATCGCGCGCGGCGTCGCACCGATCCGCGTCGCCACCGGCGAGCACGCGCAGAACCGGATGATCTTCAAGCAGCTGCTGCAGGCGAATGCTATCGAGGTCATGCAGATCGACTCGGTGCGCGTGGCGGGCGTGAACGAGAACATCGCCAACCTGCTGCTGGCCGCGAAGTTCGGTGTTCCGGTGTGCCCGCACGCCGGCGGTGTCGGTCTGTGCGAGGCCGTGCAGCACCTGTCGATGTTCGACTTCGTCGCCATCACGGGTACCCGCGAAGGCCGTCTGATCGAGTTCGTCGACCACCTGCACGAGCACTTCGTCGTTCCCACCGACATTCAGGGCGGCTCCTACATGGCTCCGACCGAGCCGGGCACCAGCATGGAGATGAAGGCCGCGAGCATCGCGAAGTTCACCTGGAAGGGACAGCATGTCATCGACTGAGCTGACCATGCCCGCGCTCGGCTACGGCGCCGCGAACGTCGGAAACCTGTTCCGCGAGCTCAGCGACGACGAAGCGTGGGCGATTCTCGAAGCGGCGTGGAACGCCGGCATCCGCTATTTCGACACGGCTCCGCACTACGGGCTGGGGCTGTCGGAGAAGCGCCTCGGTGCCTTCCTGCAGACCAAGCCGCGCGACGAGTTCGTGCTGTCGACGAAGGTCGGGCGCCTGCTGCGACCCAACCCGGAGTACGACGGTGGACTCGACACCGACAACGACTTCCACGTGCCGAACGACCGGCGCCGCGTGTGGGACTTCAGCGAAGCGGGCATCCGTGCCAGCATCGCCGAGTCGCAGGAGCGACTCGGGATCGAGAAGATCGACCTGCTGTACCTGCACGATCCCGAGCGGCACGACCTCGCGCTCGCGCTCGCCGAGGCATTCCCTGCGCTTGAGAAGGTGCGGACAGAAGGGCTCGTCACGGCCGTGGGGATCGGGGCGATGGCATCGGATGCTCTGGCCCGGGCGGTCCGAGAAGCCGACCTCGACATCATCATGGTCGCCGGTCGCTACACGCTGCTCGAGCAGCCGGCTGCGGCTGATGTGATCCCTGCGTGCGAGGCACGTGATACCGGAATCGTCGCGGCATCCGTCTTCAACTCGGGGCTGCTCGCGCAGAGCGAGCCGCGCCGTGATGGACGGTACGAGTACGGTCAGCTTCCGGAGGAGCTGTGGGATCGACTCGTGCGGATCGCGGAGGTCTGCAAGGAGCACGATGTGCCGCTGCCGGCTGCTGCCATCCAGTTCCCACTGCGGGCAGCATCCGTCCGCGCGGTGGTCGTCGGCGGCAGCCGCCCTGCGCAGCTGCAGCAGAACGCCGACTATGCGGCGCTGGAGATTCCCGAGGAGCTCTGGGCGAATCTCGCCGCCGAGGCCCTGATCCCCGGCTGATACCGGGGGCAGGGGTCAGTGGCGGTCGATCGTCCGGACAGCGTGCAGGCCGTCGCGGATGAAGCGGTTCGCGTGCGCGGCGAGGTCGTCGGAGTCCTCCCAGAGGTTGCGCCAGATGCCCAGGGTGTGGCTGAGCTGAGCGCTGACGACGGCCGAGGAGAACGACTCGAAGACGATCGGGCCGTCGTACTGGACGTCATGCAGTGCGCGGAAGAAGGTGGGGAAGTCGACGGTGCCGGTGCCCAGGTATCCGCGATGGCTCTCGCCGATGTGCACGTAGCCGAGCTTGCCGGCAGCCGCGACATCGTGCACCGGCTGGAACAGATCCGACTCCTCGATGTTCATGTGGTACGTGTCCAGATGCACCGAGATGTCGTCGCGGCCGATGCCGTCCACGAACCCGAGCGCGCCGCGGCCGGTGTTGAAGATGTTCGATTCGTAGCGATTCACGACTTCCAGCGACAAGCGGATGCCGTGGGCCGAAGCCTTCTCGGCAAGGCGCGCGAGCGCCGCCTGGCTGTTGGCGATACCGCGTTCGGTCGACGGCGCCATGTACTTGCGCATCGCGGAGTAGATGACGCCGCAGAGCATGTCACCGCCCATGACCGCGACATGCTCGAGGCAACGCTCGAGAGCGTCCTCTCCTGCGGCAACGACCTTCGAGTCCTCGCTGCTCAGGTCGGTGTCGGCGGTCAAGCCGAGTGAAGATGAGACAGCGAGATCGTTGTCTGCGAGCATCCGCGCGGCCAGTGCAGAGTCGAACCCCTGCAGATCCATCAGCGGAATCTCGATCAGGTCGAAGCCTGCGTTCTTCGTGCCTTCGATCGCACGGCGAAGGCCTGGTTCATTGAACTGCCCGGAGAAGACGAGTCCGTGTGCGCCGATCTGCATGAATGCTCTCCTTCGAGGGTGACGCGCGTGTGCGCGAACACGAGACGGAACGCCCCGATATCAAGATGTTATTACAAGTCGGCTACGGTTGTAGTTACAAGTCTGTACATCGGGCTGCTGGTTGGTTACATTTATCTACAACTTGCGCCGAACGCGTCGCAGGCGCACAATTGATCCGATGTTTAAACATCGGTTCGCCGAAAGCAATAACCTTCGAGGGAGTAGGTGCTGGCATGAGTGATCCCATCCTCAGGGTGCAGGGAATCAGCAAGGGGTTCCCCGGTGTGCAAGCGCTCAAGGATGTCGATCTCGAGGTGCGAGCGGGCGAGGTGCTCGTGCTCGTCGGCGAGAACGGTGCCGGCAAGTCGACGCTGATGAAGATCCTTTCGGGTATCTACACGCGTGACGAGGGCACGATCACCTTCGAGGGCGAGCCGGTCGAGTTGACCAGCCCACTGCAGGCGCAGCAGCTCGGCATCACGATCATCCACCAGGAATTGAACATGATGCCCGACCTCACCGTCGCGCAGAACATCTTCATCGGTCGTGAGCCCGACGGCAGGGCCCTTCCTCTCGGAGCGCGCCCTGAACCGGCAGACCTCCGATCTGCTCACGCGTTTGAAGATCAAACTCGACCCACGCAAGCTCGTCGGCGACCTGACTGTCGCCGAGCAGCAGATGGTTGAGATCGCCAAGGCGCTCTCTTTCAACGCCAAGGTGCTGATCATGGATGAGCCCACTTCAGCGCTCACCGACACCGAGGTCGAGACCCTGTTCGTACTCATCGAGCAGCTCAAGGCAAGCGGCACCGGCATCGTCTACATCTCGCACCGCATGGATGAGTTGCGCCGCCTCGCCGACCGGGTGAGCGTGCTCCGTGATGGCGCCTACATCGGCTCGCTCGAGCAGAGCGAGATCAGTGTTCCCAAGATCATCGAGATGATGGTCGGCCGTGCGATCGACGAGGGCACCCGCCCGACCGCCCGCGATCACGCGAACGATCCGATCGTGCTCGACGTGCAGGGCCTGTCGACCAAGGCGCTCCTCAAGGACGTCTCCTTCCAGCTGCACAAGGGCGAGATCCTCGGCTTCGCCGGTCTCATGGGCGCCGGCCGCACCGAGACCGCACGAGCCGTCATCGGCGCAGACCATAAGGACAGCGGCACCGTCAGCATCGGCGGGCGCCCCGTGCGCATCCGTCAGCCAGAGGATGCCGTCAAGCGCGGCATCGGCTACCTCTCCGAGGACCGTAAGCTCCTCGGACTCATGCTCGAACAGGACGTCACCTTCAACACGGTGCTCGCCTCGCTCGACTCCTACGCCAATGCGATCGGCTGGATGGGTGATCGCAAGGCCAAGACCCGCACGAAGGAATACGTGCAGCAGCTGCGCGTGAAGACGCCTTCGGTGAACCAGGTCGTGAAGCTGCTCTCGGGCGGCAACCAGCAGAAGGTCGTCATCGCCCGGTGGCTGATGCGCGACTGCGACATCCTCATCTTCGACGAACCGACCCGAGGGATCGATGTCGGGGCGAAAGAGGAGATCTACCGTCTGATGCAGCAGCTCGCTGATTCAGGAAAGTCCATCATCGTCATCTCGTCGGAACTGCCCGAGATCCTCCGCGTCGCGAACCGCATCGCCGTGTTCGCGAACGGACAGATCACCGGCACGCTCCGCAACGAGGAAGCCAGCCAGGAGAAGATCATGCAGCTTGCCGCACACGGGGAGGAAGACGAATGAGCAACCCACAGCAATCCGGTTCGACCACCACGGTCGTCCAGCAGGCGGTCTCGGAGAACACCGACAAGCGCGACGTCAGCGGGATGCTGAAGCGTCAGCTGCAGCAGTCGCTCGCCTTCGGCACCCTCGTCGTCCTCGTGCTGATCTTCTCGATCGCGAGCCCCAACTTCTTCACCTTCAGCAACATCGCCTCGGTGCTGCTGTCGACCGCGGTGATCGGCATCCTCGCCCTCGGCACCACCTTCGTGATCATCACCGGCGGCATCGACCTGTCGCTCGGTACCGGCATGGCGCTGTGCGCCGTGATGACCGGCGTGTTCATCACGAACATGGGGCTGCCCATCTGGGTCGGCGTTCTCGGCGGCATCGCGACGGGTGTGCTCATGGGCCTCGTCAACGGCGTGAACGTCACGTACCTTCGCCTTCCCCCGTTCATCGCCACGCTGGCGATGATGATGATCGCCGGCGGTCTCGCCCTCGTCATCTCGGGAGTCGCCCCGATCTACTTCTCGACGTCGGCGCCGAGCTTCAAGCTCATCGCGCTCGGAACGATCATCCCCGGCATCCCGAACGCCGTGCTGGTCACCGCTCTGCTCGCCATCATCGCCTTCGTCGTGCTGTCGCGGACGCTGCTGGGCCGGTACACCTTCGCGATCGGGTCGAACGAAGAGGCCACCCGCCTCTCGGGCGTCAACACGCGCCGCTGGACGATCTTCGTCTACATGCTCTCCGGTGCCTTCACCGGAGTCGCGGGCATCATCATCGCCTCGCGGCTCGACTCCGCTCAGCCGCAGATCGGCATGGGCTACGAGCTGCAGGCCATCGCCGCCGTCATCATCGGCGGCACCTCGCTGCTCGGCGGCCGCGGCTCGATCATCGGCACCGTGATCGGTGCGCTGATCATGAGCGTGCTCGTCAACGGTCTCAGCATCCTGTCGATCAAGACCGAATGGCGCGACATCGTCATCGGAATCGTCGTCCTGATCGCCGTGTTCTTCGACTCGCTGCGCAACCGCCAGCGAACGTGATCTTCGGATCGGCGGCCGCCCGCCACCGATCCGATCGGCTTCGGCCGAACCCGCGGAGCGATCCGCACCGGCACACACCACCGGAGTATCCCGTCCCAAAAATCACCGTCGGCCGCGAGGTCGACATCACACAGAACAATGGAGTTTCCATGCGATTTGGTAAGAAGACCGCATTCGTCGCGCTCGCCGCGGCCTCCGCGCTCATCTTCGCCGGCTGCTCAGGCAGCGGCGTCATCGACGAAGGCGCCGGCAACGGCGGCGATGGGGCGAGTCAGGACGGCGAAGTGTACGTCGCCCTCGTCTCGAAGGGCTTCCAGCACCAGTTCTGGCAGGCCGTGAAGAAGGGCGCAGAGCAGAAGGCTGAGGAGCTCGGCGTGCGCGTCACGTTCGAGGGTCCGGCCGCCGAGACCGAGATCACCCAGCAGCTCGAGATGCTCACCACGGCGATCGCGCAGAACCCGGATGCCATCGGCTACGCCGCTCTGGACCCCGAGGCATGCGTTGCTCCGCTGGAGCAGGCTAAGGCCAAGGACATCCCGGTCGTTTACTTCGACGCACCCTGCAACGGCGACGTGGGCCTCAGCCTCGCAGCCACCGACAGCAAGGTTGCCGGCGCGCTGGCCGCCGAGCACATGGCCGACCTGATCGGCGGCGAGGGCGAGGTCGCTATCGTCGGTCACTCGCAGATCAACTCGACTGGTGTCGAGCGTCGTGACGGCTTCGTCGACAAGATCGAGGCTGACTACCCGAACATCAAGATCGTCGACATCCAGTACGGCGACGGCGACCACCTGAAGTCGGCGGACATTGCCAAGGCCATGATCGCCGCGCACCCGAACCTCAAGGGCCTGTACGGCACCAACGAGGGCTCGGCCATCGGCATCGTGAACGCCGCCAACGAGCTCGGCCTGGCAAAGGGCAAGCTCACCATCATCGGCTCGGGCGCAGCCCAGATCAAGGCGATCAAGGAGGGCCTGATGGCCGGCGCCATCACCCAGGACCCGATCGGCATCGGCGCCCGCACCGTGGAGTCGGCTGTCGCTGCAGCCAAGGGCGAGAAGCTCGACGAGTTCTACGACACCGGCTCGTACTGGTACGACGCCACCAACATCAACGACCCGAAGATCGCTGCAGTTCTGTACGAGTGATCTGACAGTTCCGGAACGGGCTCCTCACCTTCGGGTGGGGGCCGGTTTCTGGCTCTGCGCACTTTACAGTCTGGGGGCTGACACTCCAGATGTCGGACCGAATGGCGCAAACCGTCCGACATCTGGCGTGTCGGCCCCCAAAGTGTGGCGGGTTGGGGCCGTGGCCGGTCCGCTAGGCGCTCAGGGTCAGCAGACGTGCGGGGTTGTCGACCAGCATCCGATCGACAGCGTCATCGCCGATGAGCGAGCGCAGGCGCGGAACGTACCGCTCTCCGAGGTAGGCGAGGCCGGGCATGCCGCCGTAGGCGATGTAGCGGGTGCTGCGGGCGACATCGCCGCCCAGCACGATCCGGTCGCCGGCGCTGGCCACGACGGCCGCGGTGAGCTCCAGCAGACGCGCATCGCTGTGCGTGCGGGGGCGGGCGAACCCGTCGTAGCCGAGGTAGGCACCGCGCTCGGCGAGCGAGAGGTGCAACCCGGCATCCGGGTCGCGATCGGCATGCGCGAGCACGACGCGATCGGATGCCACGCCCGCCGTCTCCAGCAGATCGAGCACCTCGTGGGAGGCCGTGCAGAACTCCAGGTGCACCATGACCGGGGCGCCGGTCGCGCGGTGTGCCTGTGCCAGCGCATCCAGTGTCGTGCGTTCGAAATCGCTGATGCGCCAGTAGTCGATGCCGCCCTTCAGCATCCCGGCCCGCACCGGGTCGCCGGCGTCGGTCAGAGCGCGTGCGCCCTCGGGTGCGGCATCATCGGCGGGCATGCCCTCGAGCACATCGGCCGTGAACAGCGCGGCCAAGCGGGGTGAATCCCACTGCCGGGTCGGATGATCCGCAGCGTAGTGCGCCTCACGGTGGCGTCCGGTGGTCGCGACCACGCTCAGTCCGGTCGCCGCGCTGATCCGCGCGAGACCGGCAGCATCCCGCCCGACCCCGAACGGCGTCGCGTCGACCATCGCTTCGAAGCCGCTCGCCTTCAGCAGCGCAGCTTCTGCTCCCGAAGCATCCTCATCGTCGAGCTCGTCGCCGACCAGCAGCGGTGAGACCTGAAACAGGTGCTCGTGGTAGTTCACACGTCCGAGCGAGGCCGGGTCGACATCGCCCAGGACCGTGCGAACCGCAGACATCAGCGCACCGACTCCGCAGCATCCGCCAACTGCTCGACGATCGCGGGGGTGAGTGAGATCTCGAAGACATCGGCGACGACCTGCGACCAGCCGTGGATGAAGTAGCGCCAGCCATCGACGACCTGCAGCGAGCGGGCCTCCTGCTGGGCGCGTGCCTGGTGCAGGAACTCCAGCGAGCCGCGGTAGTTGAACTCCCACACCCAGGCGTTCTCGGGGTAGACGACAGCATCCGTGAGCGGCGAGCCGGGTGCATCCTTGCCGAGACCCGTCGCGTTGGCGATCACTGAGCCGGCGGGAGCGGCGGCAACGATGGCATCCGCTTCTTCCGGGGTGTCCGTCACCACGTAGCGGATCAGGTCTTCCCGCGTGCCGTGCTGCCGGTGCACCTCGCGCAGGTGATCGAGCTTGTCCTGCGAGCGGGCGGTGACCGTCACGCGCGACGGTGCGTCGGCGCGCTCGGCGAGGGCCCAGCTGAGCGCCGTGCCCGAGCCGCCGGCGCCGAGAATGACGACCTCGGCGCCGGTGCGCGCGAAGTGCTCGGCGGGCAGGAAGTCGTTCAGCGCGAGGTCGACCGTGATCGGGTCCTTCGCGCGGCCGATCAGCTTCTCACCGCGCTTGGAGATGCTGGAGATCTCGGAGCACGAGACGGCGAAGGGGTCGAGTTCGTCGAACAGATCGGATGCCGCAGTGAAGACGTTCATCTTGTGCGTGGTGACCAGGGCGCCGCGGTGATGCGGGTTGTCACGGATCTGCTCGACCATCGCCCGGTACTGCGCCGGGTCGGCATCCATCGGCAGATCGTGCCCGACGAGCGTGCGGGTGGGCAGGCGGAGGATGTCGGCCCACAGCGGGAATACCTTCATGATCGACGACGAGCCGGTGGTGACGCCGACGAAGCCCATGCAGTCTGCCTGCAGGGCGTCGGAAGAGGTGGCGGTCATGCTGTTCTCCTGACGGGGTAGCGGGGGTCGTCGCCACGCAGAACGGCGATCACGTCGTCGAGCGACATGCGCCCCATGTTGTCGACGGCCTGGGTGGTCTGCGCGCCGAGGTGAGGGGTCACGATGACACGGTCGGCGAGTTCATCGTCCAGCAGCGGGCTGTTGCTCGCGGCGGTATCGCCGTCGAGCGTATCGGCGGCGTAGCCGGCGAGAGAGCCGTCGGCGAGGGCCGCGGCGACGGCATCCTCATCGATCAGGTCCGGGCGGGCGGTGTTGACGAGGATGGTGCCGAGGCGCATCTCGGCGAGGCGGGCGGCATCGACCAGCTGCTGGCCACCCGGCGCGTGCAGCGTGATGACGTCGGCCGTGCGGAAGAGGTCGTCGAGCTCGAGTGGTTCCGCACCGGCCGCGCGCACGCGCTCGTCAGGAAGGAACGGATCGGATGCCACGATGCGCGGCCCGAAACCGCCCAGCCGTGCGGCGACGCCCTGTCCGATCCGGCCGAAGCCGACGATGCCGACTGTCGCAGCTCCCAGCTCGCGACCTCGCCTGACCGACCAGTCTCCGTCGCGCACCCGTCGGTCACCATCGGGAATGGTGCGCAGCGCTGCCAGCATCAGCCCGACGGCGTGATCAGCGACGGCGGCCGCATTCGCGCCGGGAGTGTTCGTGACGAGGATGCCCCGGTCAGCGGCCGCATCGAGGTCGACCGCCTCGACACCGACACCGTAGCGGGCGATGATCTTCAGTTTCGGGGCGACGTCGAGGTGCTCGGCTGTGACGGCGCCGGTGCCGGCGATCCATGCATCCGCACCGTGCAGCAGAGGGCGCAGCTCGGCGAGGTCGTGGTGCGCCGGGCCGCGCATGATGCGGTGCCCAGCATCGTTCGCCCGGGTGACGAGGTCGAGGTCGCCGTCTGAGAAGGAGCGGCTTGTGACGAGGATGACAGCCATCAGCGTGGCCTTCCTGCGAACCATGGCGCCAGCGCCGTGTACGCATCGGTGAACCGAGAGTGCCGGGTGAGGTAGCGGGCGTGCCGATCGGCATCCGGGGTGAACTCCGCCGTGACCTCGCTCAGCGCGCGCGCGGCAGAGAACTCGGCGAGCCCGAGGCCGACCGCGCCAGTGATCGCGGCGCCCAGGCTGTTGGCCTCGCCCACAATCGTGCGCCGCCTGACCGGCACACCCCAGACATCGGCGAGCACCGACAGATACGCGTCGCTCTGCGCGCCGCCGCCGACTGCGTCGATGCGGTCGATCGTCGCTCCCGACTCGCGGAATGCATGGATGCCGGTGAGGAGGTTGAAGGCGGTGCCTTCTAGGACAGCACGCATGAGGTGTGCGCGAGTGTGGTGGCGGCCCAGGCCGACGAACGCGCCGCGCGCATCCGGATCCCAGATCGGTGAGCGCTCGCCGAGGAGGTAGGGCAGGAAGTAGAGGTCTTCGGTGTCGATGTCCTCAGTGGCCTCGGCCGTGAGGCGTCCGGTCTCGGGGCGGGCCGGGTCAGGAGAGAGCGCCTCGGCGATCCATTGCACCGATGCGCCGCCGGCCTGCATCGTGGCGGTGGGCACGAACCGATTCGGCACCACGTTGTTGAAGCTGAAGGTGCGCATCTGCGGGTCGTGCAGCGGCGCATTCGCCGCGAACGAGATCCACGAGCTGGTGCCCAGGCACACATAGGCGCCGTCTTCGGGTGCGACGATGCCGGAGCCGACGGCCGCCATCGGGCCGTCTCCGCCGCCCATCACGACGCGCACGCCGGTGTGCAGGCCGAGGGCTTCGGCCGCAGTTGTGGTCAGAGCGCCCGCGATTGCGGTGGCCTCGAGGATCTCCGGGAACAGTGAGCGGTCGAGGCGAGCGGCGGAGAGCACCTCATCCGACCAGTCGCCGGCGAGTTGGTCGTAGGCGTTCGTGCCGGAGGCATCCGATCTGTCCGTCGCCAGACGCCCGGTCAAGCGCTGCACGATGAAGTCCTTCGCAACGCACACGCGGCGCACACGCGCCCAGACGTCGGGCTCGTTGTCGCGAACCCACATGACTTTCTCGACCGAGTAGGTGGGGTTCAGGCGGTGGCCGAGCACGCGGTAGGCATGCTCGGCTCCGAGTGCATCTTCGAGCTGGCGCTGCTGCGCGCCGGATCGGGTGTCGGCCCAGATGATTGCGGGGCGTGCGGGCTCGCCATCGGCATCCAGCAGCACGGCGCCCATCATCTGGCCGCTCACGACTAGACCGGTGATCTCGCTCGGCGCGGTCTCGGTGCGTGCGAGCAGGTCACGGGTGGCGCGCACCACGGCATCCCACCAGTCCTGCGGGTTCTGCTCGGCGACGCCGCCGGCGGCGAAGTGCGCGGGGTACGGCACGGTGACGGATGCGACCAGCCGGCCATCATCGCTGTGCAGCGATGCCTTGTTGCCGGTGGTGCCGAGGTCGTGGGCGATGATCACAGTTCGTACCTGTCGGATTATCGGATCGGGTCGCTTTGGAGTATACCTGTAATTACAAGTTAGCAGGAGGCCTATCGTGAGCACCATGCCCACCCTTGACACCCCCGTCACTCTGACGATCTCGCCCGACGGCGGCATCGACGGACGCTCCCGCCGGTACGAGAAGTTTCTCGGCGACATGGCGGGCGTCTATCGCGATGCCGAGGCGTGGCAGGCGGCCGTCAGCGCGCGCGGCGCGGACGAACTTGTGTATTGGGTGGACGACCACCGCTATCAAGAGGGCCCTGGTGCGCTCATCGTCGGCACCAGCACGCTGCTGCCAGGCCGCATCGGCGATGAGTTCGCCGTGACCCGAGGCCACCTGCACGCCATCGCCGACCGGGCCGAGCTCTACCACTGCCTCAGCGGCCACGGCGTGATGCTGCTGGAGACGGTCGACGGACAGTCCATGGCGGTCGAGCTCACCCCGGGCAAGGCTGTGAACGTTCCGGGCCACTGGATTCACCGCAGCGTGAACGTGGGCGACGAGCCGTTCGTGACACTGTTCTGCTACGCGGCCGATGCGGGTCAGGATTACGCCCTGATTGCGGATGCTGGAGGCATGAAGAGCCTCGTCGTCGCCGATGGTGACGGGTGGATGCTCACTCCGAACCCCGACCACACCGGCTACCGGAAGGCCTGACGGCTTCTTCGGGGTCATTCGCCTGCTCTGGTTTGCCTTGAGTCAGTTCTGCTTCAAGGGTCGCGAATGGCTGCGTCCCACTCTCGGAAACGGCGGATCGGGGCACTGTCTCGGGCGGTGGGCTCGCGCCGCGCGCTGACGGCTTCGATCAGCCGCGTTCGTACGTCGAGGTCGACTCGATCGATGACACGATCGCCGCGGCGAAAGCGGCGGGGGCGACCGTGGATGCCGAGAAGCAGGCGATCACCGGCACCAGCTCGTGGGCGGTGATCGTAGACCCCGACGGAAACAAGATCGGCCTGTTCGAGGGGATGGTCGGGGAGTGAGTGCGAACTGGAGCAGATCGACCTGAACGCCTCAGAACGGTACGAGCGCGGGCTCGGGCTCATATTTCAAGTATGAACAGGGCCACCGACATTGCCTTCGGGCGAGTGGCAGATCGCACGCAGGAACACCGCGATTCAGCCCTCGGCCGTCCAGGGCTGCAACCCGCTCACGCGAAGCGTGACGTTCACGCGTCCGGTCAGCCCTAAAAATGCCGGGGAGGTGCCCGCGAAAACCTTCGTCACACCGTGATAGGCCATCCGTGCTTCGCGACCGAATACGAAGAGATCGCCGCTCTCCAGCCGCACATCGTCGTAGGGTTTGGTCCGCGACTCGTTGTTGCCGAATCGGAACCGACAGGCATCGCCGAGGGTGAGGGAGACGACCGGGTCTCGTGCGGTCTCTTCTTGATCGCGGTGCATGCCCATCTGCGCGCTGCCGTCGTAGAAGTTGATCACCGCGACGTCGTAGTCTCCGGAGAGTTCATGGTCAGAGCCATACGCCTCTGCGACCGCTCTGCGGGCGAGAACGTTGAGGAAGACCGGAAAAGGCTTGACCGGAGCCCCGTCGCCATCGATGGCGTTCTTCGTGTACCGGTAGGGAACCCAATGCCACCCCAGACAGACCTGGCGCGCACTCATCTTGCCGCCACCCGGCGTGCGAACTTCACGCAATCCAGCGGGGGGCCTCGCCCACTCGCGGCACATCGCCAGCAGATCCCTCTGCGCATCGGCATCCAGCCAATCCGGAACATGCACCGCGCCCGGTCGCAACTCGGCTCTCTCGCGGTCGAACGAAAGCTCATCCTGCGGCATGCGTCGAGCATAACGCCGTGGCGGCGCGCGCAGGCAGATCTGCTCACCTTATGTATACGCAATGGTCAGAAATGTCGCATCCACTGGCTTTCCTGGCCCGCTGTGTATACGCTGACGGTATGAGCGTCGTCGTCGATCGGGTCCGCGCGGGTGATCGCGCGTACGTCACGCTGCTCGAAGAGATCCAGTCCGGCGCCCTGCCCGCTGGTGCCGTTCTGGCCGAGGTCGAGCAGTCCGAGCGCCTCGGGGTCAGCCGGACCCCCATGCGCGAAGCGCTGCGGCGACTGGTCGCCGAAGGGCTCGCCGTGCAGCAATCGCCGCGAGTCACCGTCGTCGCTGGCCTCGATGCTTCCGACATCCGCGCGCTGTTCGAGATCCGCCGGGCACTCGAAGAGAGCTCGGCCCGACTCGCCGCCGAGCGAGGGGATGCTGCCGCCTTCGCCGCACTCGCCGATGAGTTCGCGCACGTCGACCTGGCCCGTGCCGAAGGGCGCGACGCGTACTACGCGCTGATAGCCCGCTTCGACACCGTCCTCGACGCCGCCGTCGGCAACGACTACCTCAGCTCGGCGCTGCGCACCGTGCGCACGCACCTCGTGCGGGTGCGGCGGATGGCCCGTGACAAGCCGGAGCGCCTGGCAGCATCCGCCTCCGAACACCGCCTCATCGCGCGCGCTCTCGCCGACCGCGACGCCGACCTCGCCGCGCACGCCACGCACGTGCACCTGCACAACGCGCTCGACAGCATCCTCGAATCACTCCAGAGCCCCGCTCTCACGTGATCCAGCCCACGAACTCCGCTCCGAACGAAGGAATACGATGACCGTCAACCACCACGTCCGCGTCTACCGCTCCGAAGAAGACCTGCCCCGCGAGAACCAGCTCGCGTGGAAGATCGCCGAGGTCGCCACCGATTCCGTCGAGGTCGAGGCCGACGTCGTCGACATGATCATCAACCGCATCATCGACAACGCGTCGGTCGCTGCGGCATCGCTCACCCGCGCACCGATCAACGCCGCCCGCGCACAGGCGTTCGCGCACCCCGTCTCCACCGGCGGCAAGGGCGCCACCGTCTTCGGCGCCGCGCTCGACGAGCACACCAGCCCCGAATGGGCCGCGTGGGCCAACGGCGTCGCCGTGCGCGAGCTCGACTACCACGACACCTTCCTCGCGGCCGACTACTCGCACCCCGGTGACAACATCCCGCCGATCCTCGCCGTCGCCCAGCACGTCGGCAGCGACGGCCAGGCACTGGTGCGCGGCCTCGCGACCGGTTACGAGATCCAGGTCGACCTGGTCAAGGCCATCTGCCTGCACAAGCACAAGATCGACCACGTCGCCCACCTCGGACCCTCCGCCGCCGCAGGCATCGGAACGCTCCTCGGTCTCGACGCCGAGACCATCTACCAGGCCGTGTCGCAGGCGCTGCACACGACCACCGCGACCCGTCAGAGCCGCAAGGGCGAGATCTCGACCTGGAAGGCACACGCCCCGGCCTTCGCCGGCAAGATGGCCGTCGAAGCCGTCGACCGTGCGATGCGCGGCCAGACCTCCCCGTCGCCGATCTATGAAGGCGAAGACGGTGTCATCGCCTGGATGCTGGACGGCCCGGACGCCGCCTACGACGTGCCGCTGCCCGCCGCTGGCGAGGCCAAGCGCGCCATCCTCGACACGTACACGAAGGAGCACTCGGCCGAGTACCAGGCGCAGGCCTGGATCGACCTCGCCCGCAAGCTGCACGGCGAGCGCCCCGAGCTCGGCGACCCGGCGAACATCGAGAGCATCGTGCTGCACACGTCGCACCACACGCACTATGTGATCGGCTCCGGCGCCAACGACCCGCAGAAGTACGACCCCACGGCCTCGCGCGAGACGCTCGACCACTCGATTCCGTACATCTTCGCTGTCGCGCTGCAGGACGGCAGCTGGCACCACGTCGACTCCTACGCTCCTGAGCGCGCGGCCCGCGAGGACACCGTGGCGCTGTGGCAGAAGATCAGCACGCTCGAAGACGCGGAGTGGACCCGCCGCTACCACTCGCTCGACATCAGCGAGAAGGCATTCGGTGGTCGGGTGGAGATCACGCTGACCGACGGCACGAAGGTGGTCGATGAGATCGCCGTCGCCGACGCGCACCCGCTCGGCGCTCGTCCGTTCGCCCGCGAGAACTACATCAACAAGTTCCGCGTCCTCGCGGAGCCCGTGCTCGAGGCTGCCGAGATCGAGCGCTTCCTCGAGCTCGTCCAGCGCCTGCCCGAGCTGACCGCCGCCGAGGTCGCTGAGCTGTCGATCATCGCGAAGCCGGGACTTCTGGCATCCGCCCCCGCCCCTGCCGGACTGTTCTGATGGGTGCGCCGTCGACCATGTCTCAGAAGCGGCGCGAGCGCGGCGAGCGGACCCGCGCATTCTGGGACACGCTTGCGGGGCATGTCTCAGAAAAGGCCGGTGTGAGCAGACGGAACCCACCGTTTCTGGGACATGCTTCAACGCCCGCGCTGGAAGGAGCTTTCTGATGCTTTACGCGACAACCCCACCGGCCGAGAAGCGACGGCTGTTCCGGGAGCGCCTCGCCACCGGTGAGCTGCTGCGCTTTCCCGGTGCGTTCAACCCGCTCAGCGCTCGACTCATCGAGCAGAAGGGCTTCGAGGGCGTCTACATCTCCGGAGCCGTGCTGTCTGCCGATCTCGGGCTCCCCGACATCGGACTGACGACGCTCACCGAGGTCGCCGGCCGCGGGCAGCAGATCGCGCGAATGACCGAGCTGCCCGCGATCATCGACGCCGACACCGGCTTCGGCGAGCCGATGAACGTGGCTCGAACCATCCAGACGCTCGAGGATGCCGGCCTCGCCGGTGCCCACATCGAGGACCAGATCAACCCGAAGCGGTGCGGTCACCTCGATGGCAAGGCCGTCGTCGACGAGCAGACGGCGCTGAAGCGCATCCGGGCTGCGGTCGATGCCCGCCGCGACGAGAACTTCCTCGTCATGGCGCGCACCGACATCGCCGCCGTCGATGGGATCGAAGCGGCGAAGGATCGCGCGAAGGCGCTGGTGGATGCCGGTGCCGACGCGATCTTCCCCGAGGCGATGCGCTCGCTTTCGGAGTTCGCGGCGATGCGAGATGCCGTCGACGTGCCGATCCTCGCCAACATGACGGAGTTCGGCAAGAGTGACCTCTTCTCGGCCGACCAGCTGCGCGACGTCGGCGTGAATATCGTCATCTGGCCGGTGTCGATGCTGCGCATCGCGATGGGTGCGGCCGGGCGTGCACTCGATACGCTGATCGATGACGGGCACCTGACCTCGAAGCTCGGCGAGATGCAGCACCGCGCCGATCTCTACGATCTGATCGACTACGAGTCGTACAACCATTTCGACTCCGGCGTCTTCAATTTCACCATCACGAAGGAGTGAGCAATGGCTGACAACGACATCAAGAAGGGTCTCGCCGGGGTCGTCGCCGATGTGACGGCGATCAGCAAGGTCAACCCTGAGACGAACAGCCTGCTGTACCGGGGCTATCCGGTGCAGGAGCTCGCGGCGACCCAGTCGTTCGAGGCTGTCGCCTACCTGCTGTGGCACGGTGAGCTGCCCAGCGCCGCGCAGCTGGCCGAGTTCCGGGCGATCGAGCGCGCGCACCGCGCCCTCACCGCCGAGGTGAAGACCGCGATCGACGCGCTGCCGCTGGATTCGCACCCGATGGACGAGGTGCGCACCGCCGTCAGCGTCATCGGCGCGATCGAGACGGCCGGGGTCGGAAACGTGCTGGATGCCGTCGGCACGCCCGAGCAGAACCTGCAGCGCAGTCTGCAGCTGTTCGCCGCACTCCCGGCGATCGTTTCTTACGGGCAGCGTCGTCGGCGCGGCCTCGAGGCCGTCGAGTCGCGTGACGATCTTGATTACGCCGCGAACTTCCTCTGGCTGACGTTCGGCGAGGAGCCCGACGCCGTCGTCGTCGACGCATTCAACCGCTCGATGATCCTCTACGCCGAGCACTCCTTCAATGCCTCCACGTTCACTGCGCGCGTCATCACTTCGACGCTCAGTGACATGTACTCGGCTGTCGTCGGCGCGATCGGTGCGCTGAAGGGGCCGCTGCACGGCGGAGCCAACGAGGCCGTCATGCACGTCTTCGATGAGATCGGCTCCGCCTCCGAGGTCTCCGGCTGGCTCGACACCGCTCTCGCCGAGAAGCGCAAGATCATGGGCTTCGGGCACCGCGTCTACAAGCGCGGCGACTCGCGGGTGCCGACCATGAAGGCGGCCCTCGACACGCTGGTCGCGCACTATGACCGCCCCGACGTCGCCGAGCTGTATGACACCCTGGAGAGTGAGTTCGTCTCGCGCAAGGGCATCTATCCGAACCTCGACTACCCGTCGGGCCCGGCGTACAACCTCATCGGCTACGACACGCTCACCTTCACGCCGCTGTTCATCGCCGCACGCATCACCGGGTGGACCGCGCACATCCTCGAGCAGCAGGCCTCGAACGCGCTGATCCGCCCGCTGTCGGCCTACAACGGTCCGGATGAGCGGCACATCGAAGAATACGAGCCGGATACCGCGGCCATCGACGTGCAGGAGCGCCCCGAGGAAGCGGCCGGCTGATGGCTCCCGCGCAGGGCAAAGTCGCTATCGTCGCGGGTGCCCGAACGGCCGTGGGTCGCTTCGGCGGCGCGTTCAAGGACACCGCGGCGCATGAGCTGGGCGCGGCCGCGACCGCGGAGGCACTGCGCCGCTCGGGCATCGCGCCCGAGCGCGTGGGCGAGGTCGTCATCGGCACGATCGGTCAGGTCGCCGGCGACGCCTACATCTCCCGTCGCATCGCACTCGCTGCGGGACTGGATGTGAACACCCCCGCCTTCACCGTGAACCGCCTGTGCGGTTCGGGGCTGCAGGCCATCTGGTCGGGTGCGCAGGAGCTGCTCTGGGGCAGCACCGACGTGGTCGTCGCCGGCGGCGCCGAGAACATGACCCGGATGCCGTTCTACGACTTCAACGCACGGTTCAACGACCGCTTCGGCCACCGCCAGCTGCTCGACGGCACGATCTCGATGCTCACCGACCCGTTCACGAACAAGCACATGGGAACGACCGCCGAGAACGTCGCAACGCGCTTCGGCGTCACTCGCGAAGAGCAGGACGCCTTCGCCCTCGAATCCCAGCAGCGGGCGGCGGCGGATGCTGCGCACGCGGCATTTGCGGAAGAGATCGTCACGGTCACCAGCTCCGGCCGCAAGCCGGTAGAGGTGTCGAAGGATGAGCATCCGCGCCCGGACACCACGCTCGAGACCCTGGCTGGGCTCCCCGCCGCGTTCGCCGAAGGCGGGACCGTCACGGCGGGCAACGCCTCCGGCATCAACGATGGTGCCGCGGCGGCCGTGCTGATGCGCGAAGAGGATGCGCGCGCCGAAGGTGCGCCCGTGCTGGCGACGATCGAGGCCGTGACCACGGCGGCTCTCGAGCCCGAGATCATGGGCTATGCGCCCACGCTTGCGCTGAAGAAGCTCTTCGCGCAGACGCGGCTGACTCCGGCGGATATTTCGACCGTGGAGCTGAACGAGGCGTTCGCCTCGCAGGTGCTCGCCGTCATCCGCGATGCCGAGCTGGATCCTGCTCGAACGAACCCGTACGGCGGTGCGATCGCGCTGGGCCACCCGGTCGGTGCGACCGGTGCGATCCTGACGATCCGGGCGGCGCTCACACTGCAGCGCACCGGCGGAGAATACGCGATCGTCACCATGTGCATCGGCGGCGGGCAGGCGCTGGCTGCGCTGCTCAAGCGCGGCTGACAGCCGTCCACGGCGTTGGCAGCCAATTAACGGTTGCATAAGAATGGCTATTTCTTCTGCGTGAATTGCGCGATCAAGTAGCCATTCTTTAACTAGCGTTATTGTCATGACCTCACCTGTCGTCGCTGGCGCGCTCACGCGCGCCGCGTACTTCGTGTCGGACAGCACCGGGGTCACGGCCGAGACGCTCGGTAGCGCGCTGCTGGCGAACTTTCCCGGCATCCGCTTCATCAAGCACACGATTCCGTTCGTCGTGACGGATGCCGAGGCGCGCAGCGTCGTGGCGGCGATCGAGGCCGACCACGCCGCGGATCTCGACCCGCTGCTTTTCGTCACGGTTAAGCAGGCCGCTGTCCGCGGCGTGCTCGCCGCTTCCAAAGCGGTGCTGATCGATCTGCTCGCGGGTCACCTGACCGAGCTCGAGCAGGCGCTCGGCACGACAGCATCCGAACAGCTCGGCAACTACCACGGCCTCGGCGACACCGACCGGTACTTCGCGCGCATGCGCGCCGTCGAGTACGCCATCGAGCATGACGACGGTCAGAGTTCGCGCGCGCTCGACCAGGCCGATGTCGTCATCATCGCGCCCTCGCGCTGCGGCAAGACCCCGACGACGATGTACCTCGCCCTGCAGCACGGGCTGCGCGTGGCGAACTATCCGCTCACCGATGACGACTTCCCGACCGAGGGGCTGCCGCGCTCGGTGGCGAAGTATGCCGGGCGCTGCTTCGGCCTCACCACGACACCGCTGAGGCTGAGCCAGGTGCGGCACGAGCGTCGGCCGAGCTCGCGCTACTCCAGCCTCGAGCAGTGCACGATCGAGCTGCGCCGCGCCGAAGACCTCTACCGAAGAAACCGTGTTCCCTTCCTGAACTCCGCGACGAAAAGCGTCGAGGAGATGTCCGCGGTCATCATGCAGACCATGAAGCTGCGTGCGTGACCTGATGAAAGAAGCATCGCTATGAGCAACGTCCTCTGGTTCCACGAGGTGGGGATGGCCGACCTCCCGCAGGTCGGTGGCAAGAACGCCTCACTCGGTGAGATGGTCTCGAACCTCTCCGAGCTCGGCGTGCGGGTGCCAGGGGGCTTCGCCACGACGGCGGATGCCTATCGCGCTTTCCTCTCCGCGAGTGGGCTCGATACTCGCATCCGGGTCGCCGTCGAGGCGATCGACGTCGATGACGTGACCCAGCTCTCTCGCGTCGGCGCGACCGTACGCGAATGGATCGAGCAGCAGCCCCTGCCGGAGGACATCGAGAACGACATTCGCGCGGCGTATGCGCGGTTGGTCGAGAACGACCCGACGCCGGACTCCGTATCGTGGGCCGTGCGCTCATCGGCGACCGCCGAAGACCTGCCAGATGCCTCGTTCGCCGGCCAGCAGGAGACGTTTCTCAACATCTCGGGGATCGAGCACATCCTCCAAGCCGTCAGGCAGGTGTTCTCGTCGCTCTACAACGACCGCGCGATCGCCTACCGCGTGCACAACGGCTTCGATCACCACGACGTGGCGCTATCTGTCGGCGTGCAGCGGATGGTGCGCTCCGACATCGGTGCATCCGGGGTCATGTTCACCGTCGACACCGAATCGGGCTTCGAGGATGCCGTATTCATCACCAGCTCGTACGGGCTCGGCGAAGCCGTCGTGCAGGGGGCGGTCAACCCCGATGAGTTCTACGTGTACAAGCCCGCGCTCGCCGCATCCCGCCCCGCGATTCTGAAGCGCGCGGTGGGTGAGAAGGCCATCGCGATGCGGTACACCGACAGCGCGCAGGTCGGCGGCACGACGGTCTTCGAAGACGTCGCCGCCGACGAGCGCGGGCTGTTCAGCATCACGGATGCCGAGGTCGAAGAACTCGCCCGGCATGCGGTCACCATCGAGCAGCACTACGGGCGGCCGATGGATATCGAGTGGGCCCGCGACGGTGTGGACGGCGAGTTGTACATTTTGCAGGCGCGACCGGAGACGGTCGTCTCGCGGGCGGATGCGAACGTCATGCGCCGTTTCGTGCTCACCGAGCGCAGCGAGGTGCTGTCGACCGGGCGGGCGATCGGGCAGAAGATCGGTTCGGGCGCGGTCAGCGTGCTGCGCTCCATCGATCAGATGGCGAGCTTCCGTGCCGGCGACGTGCTCGTGGCCGACATGACCGACCCCGATTGGGAGCCGATCATGAAGAAGGCCTCGGCGATCGTCACCAACCGCGGCGGACGCACGTGCCATGCGGCGATCATCGCGCGTGAACTCGGCATCCCGGCTGTCGTCGGCACCGGTGACGCCACGCGCGTGCTGACGGACGGGCTCGACGTCACCGTCTCGTGCGCTGAGGGCGACGACGGTTTCGTCTACCAGGGACTCCTCGACTTCCGCGAAGAGGAGACGCATCTCGATCGGATGCCGTCGGTGCCGGTGAAGATCATGATGAACGTCGGCACCCCCGATCAGGCCTTCTCGTTCTCGCGCCTGCCGAACCGCGGGGTGGGGCTGGCGAGGCTCGAATTCATCATCAACCGGCAGATCGGCATCCACCCGCGCGCACTGCTCGAATTCGACGAACTACCCGAAGAGCTGAAGAGCGAAGTCTCGAGTCGCATCGCGGCGTACCCGTCACCGCGCGAGTTCTTCGTGCAGCGCGTCGCCGAAGGCGTGGCGATGCTGGCGGCCGCGTTCGCGCCGGAGCCCGTGATCGTGCGGATGAGCGACTTCAAATCCAACGAGTACGCGAACCTGCTCGGTGGCGAGCGGTACGAGCCGCACGAGGAGAACCCGATGATCGGCTACCGGGGCGCGTCGCGCTACATCTCGACCGACTTCCGAGAGTGCTTCGACATGGAGTGCGAGGCGCTTCGCCGCGTGCGCGATGACATGGGGCTCACCAACGTGAAGATCATGATCCCGTTCGTGCGCACCGTCGCCGAGGGGGCGGCGGTCGTCGACCTGCTCGCCGCGAACGGGCTGCGGCGGGGCGAGAACGGACTCGAGGTCGTGATGATGTGCGAGGTGCCTTCGAATGCGCTGCTTGCCGACGAGTTCCTCGACCACTTCGACGGATTCTCGATCGGGTCGAACGACATGACCCAGCTCACTCTGGGTCTCGATCGCGATTCCGCGCTGGTCGCGCAGACGTTCGATGAGCGAGACCCGGCCGTGAAGAAGATGCTCGCGATGGCGATCGAGGCGTGCCTGCGTCGCGGCAAGTACGTCGGCATCTGCGGGCAGGGCCCCTCCGACCATCCCGACCTCGCCGACTGGCTGCTCGATCAGGGCATCGAATCGATGTCGCTGAACCCCGACACGGTCGTGGAGACGTGGATGCGGTTGGCCGAGCGGGCGCGGGAGGCCGTGGGCAGCTGACGGATGACCCGCTGAGCTGCGGAGGCGCAACCGGCCAGCAGAGAACCCCTTGCGGTGCCGAGCAGTCAGGCGGAGAATGACGCCAGGATCGCCGCTGGGGCCGATCCACAGCATCCGAGCGTCTTGGGGGAGCTCCGTTCGGCGACGCGGAGTGGCAGGGAAGCCGCTCCGAGAACGGAGACATTATGCGCACCATTCGTGCGTTAATCGCAGCAGGAGCTGCGGCCGCACTCGTCCTGACCGCACCGACGCTCGCGTCAGCGGCATCCGACCCACCTGCGCCGCAGGAATGGTCCACCCAGGTGGCCATGCCCTACAGCCTCACAATGGATGGTCATCGCGTACTGGTCGCCGACGGTGCGGCCGGGGTCATCGGGCAACTTCAGCCGGACGGATCGATCGCGCCGATCATCGAAGGTGCGGACGGCACCACCAGCGTCGCTACGCGCGGAAAGTGGATGGCATACACCACCTCGCTGGAGCAGGGTGAAGAGCAGCCACCGCTGCAGAGCGGGCTGAACATCCGCGGGCCCAAAGGTGACACGATCTACGCCGACACCCATGCCTACGAGTACGCGAACAACCCGGATGGCGTCAACACCTACGGCTTCGTCGACGGCTGTCTGGCCGACGGCGGAAGCAATCCGGGTGTGTTGGACTCGCACGCGTATACCGCGGTCTCGTACCGTGGCGCGTGGTTGGTAGCGGATGCCGGAGCGAACGTCGTGTGGCACGTGACCAACGATGGTGACATCAGCGTGTTCTCGGTGCTGCCGGTGATCCCGATCACCGTCGACGCGCAGGTGCAGGCGATGATGGGCCTGCCGGACTGCGCACTCGGTTCCACGTTCAATGCCGAGTCGGTGCCGACCGGGCTTGCTGTGGGGCCTGGCAACGTCGTCTACGTGAGCACGCTCCCGGGCTTCCCCGGCATGGTGACGGGGGCCGGTCAGCTGTGGCGCATCGATCGCGGCGGCGAGCCGACTGCGATCGCCTCGGGTCTTGCGGGGCCGACGAGCATCTCGATGGCGGGCCCCGACGCGCTCTACGTCGCGCAGCTGTTCGGGGGCGGCATCGCGAAGGTGTCGACGTCGGGTGAGCACGAGGGCTTCATCCCGCTGCCGAACGCACTGGCGGTCTCGACCTCCTCGAACGGCACGCTGTGGGCTGCCACTGCCGCGGCGACCGATGAGGGCGGGAACCCGACGGGCCCCGGAACCATCGTCAGCATCTCGAAGGGCAAGGTGACGATCAACGGGCACATCCTGCCCTGACGGCTAACCGCAGAGAAGAAGGACCCCCGCCGACCCGATTTTCGGCGGGGGTCCTGCGGTCTGTGACCGCGGCGGGAGCCAGATGTGCTCACCGCAGCGCGGGGCCGACGGCACCCGATCCGGTCTGAGCCTTCATCCGCGCTGAGATATTTGTACGCGCCGCATGTGGACGGCCGGTGAACCGGACGGGAACATCCACTCTTCCTGCACAGGTCGCCAGTTATCCACAATCGGTCGATTCCGCCTCCGGCGCGTCGGCTGGTGCGCCAGCGTGTAGGCATGAACACCGAGAGCGATCTTCACAACCGAGTACTGCACACCGACGACCAGCTGCGCGACATGCTCGAACTGCTGCTGCAGAAGGCCAATCAGCGCCAGATGTGGCTGCTCTTCATGGACGAGCATGGCCGGCTCGGCGAACCGATCATGCCGATGGCCGATTATCCCGCGGACCCGCGAGCCATCGTGCCGATCGAAGACCTCCGAGACGTCGAGGAGGCGTACGTCCTGATGCATCGCATCGGGATGCTGATCGAGCTGACCGGAAACGCCCAGGCGGTGCTCGCTTGGGAGCGCGTCGGCGGGAGTGGAGTGCGCGATGAGGAGCGTGCGTGGGCACGGGCCATGGTCGAGCATGCCGTCAGCATCGGGGTTCCGCTGCGAACCCAGTTCGTGGTGCACGACGCTGGCGTGCGCCAGCTGCATGCCGACGACTATCTCTGAGCATCTGCGACGGCATGCAGGCCAATACTTGGGAGCCCTAGTAAATCCTCTGTAGGCCGATTAGAATGGCCACTGTGCCAACGACGGTGCAGAGGAGTGTCACACAATGACCCGTTATATCCCCCATTTCGTAGGCGGAAAGTCTGTCGAAGCGAGCGGCGGCCGCGTGGCCGACGTCTTCGACCCCAGTACCGGAGCCGTGCAGGCGCGAGTGCCGCTCGCGTCGGCCGATGAGGTGCGCTCGGTCATCGAGAACGCCGAAGCCGCGCAGCCGGCCTGGGCGGCGATGAACCCGCAGAAGCGCGCCCGCGTCATGATGCGCTTCGTCGATCTCGTTAACCGCGACATGGACGATCTTGCCCGTCTGCTGTCCAGTGAGCACGGCAAGACCTTCGACGATGCGAAGGGTGACGTGCAGCGCGGACTTGAGGTCATCGAGTTCTGCATCGGCGCCCCGCACCTGCTCAAGGGCGAATACTCCACCGGTGTCGGCACCGGCATCGATGTGTACTCGATGCGTCAGCCCCTCGGCGTGGTCGCTGGCATCACGCCCTTCAACTTCCCGGCGATGATCCCGCTGTGGAAGGCGGGGCCTGCCCTGGCATCCGGCAACGCTTTCATCCTCAAGCCCAGCGAGCGCGATCCCTCCGTGCCGGTGCGCCTGGCTGAGCTGTTCCTCGAGGCGGGCCTGCCTGCGGGGGTCTTCAACGTTGTGCACGGCGATAAAGAGGCTGTCGACACGCTCATCACGGATCCACGCGTGCAGGCGGTCGGCTTCGTCGGCTCCACGCCGATCGCCGAGTACATCTATACGACCGCCATCGCCAACGGCAAGCGCGCGCAATGCTTCGGCGGCGCGAAGAACCACATGATCGTCATGCCCGACGCCGACCTCGACCAGGTCGCGGATGCATTGATGGGCGCGGGCTACGGCTCGGCCGGTGAGCGCTGCATGGCGATCTCGGTGGCCGTCCCAGTCGGTGACGAGACCGCCGATGCGCTCGCGGCAAAGCTCTCCGAACGCGTTGCCGAGCTGAAGGTCGGACCCTCTCTCGACGAGGGCGTGGACTACGGCCCGCTCATCACGCAGGATGCCGTCGACCGTGTCACGGGCTACATCCAACAGGGTGTCGATGAAGGAGCAACACTTCTCGCAGACGGCCGCGACTTCACCGTCGCCGGCAACGAGCAGGGGTTCTATCTCGGACCCACCCTCTTCGATCACGTCACCACCGACATGGCGATCTACCGCGAAGAGGTCTTCGGCCCGGTGCTGGTGATCGCCCGCGCCGACGACTACGAAGCAGCCCTCGCGATGGCATCCGATCACGAGTACGGCAACGGCGTGGCGATCTTCACCCGCGACGGCGATGCTGCCCGCGACTTCACCGCCCGCGTGAACGTCGGCATGGTCGGCGTCAACGTGCCGATCCCCGTGCCGATCGCCTACTTCACCTTCGGCGGCTGGAAGCGCAGCGGATTCGGCGACCTCAACCAGCACGGCACCGACGCCTTCCGCTTCTACACGAAGACGAAGACGGTCACGAGCCGCTGGCCTTCCCACGGGGTGCGTGACGGAGCAAGCTTCGTCATCCCCACCATGCAGTGAAGCTGTCGCCCCCACGAGCACCGGAGAACCCGATGAGTATCATCACCCCCACCAGCGTCACCACGGAAGAGCGCGAGGCGATTCTCGATGCCGTGCGCGACTTCGCCGAGACCGAACTCGCCCCGCACTCCGCCGAACGCGACGAGAAGCACATCTTCCCCCGCGAATCCCTGAACCGAGCGGGTGAGCTCGGCCTCGGCGGCATCTACGTGCGAGAGGACTTCGGCGGCACCGGACTCGGCAGAGTCGACACCGTCGCGATCTTCGAAGAACTCGCCAAGGGCGACCCTGCGGTGGCCGCCTATATCTCGATCCACAACATGGTCGCCTGGATGATCGACACTTACGGCGACGAGACGCAGCGCGCCGAGTGGCTGCCGGAACTGACCGCGATGACGAAGTTCGGCGGATACTGCCTGACAGAGCCCGGTGCCGGGTCGGATGCTGCGAACATCGCCACCAGCGCGGTGCGCGACGGCGACGAGTACGTGCTAACCGGTGTGAAGCAGTTCATCTCCGGTGCGGGCGAAGCCGGCGTCTACGTGGTGATGGCGCGCACCGGTGACGCTGATTCCGGCGCTCGCGGCATCAGCGCTTTCCTCGTGCCTGGTGACGCGGAGGGCCTGAGCTTCGGCGCGCTGGAGAAGAAGATGGGCTGGCATGCGCAGCCCACCCGCCAGGTGATCTTCGACGGCTTGCGGGTGCCAGCATCCGCCATGCTCGGCGAGGAGGGACGCGGCTTCGCGATCGCGATGTCTGCGCTCAACGGCGGCCGGCTGAACATCGCCGCCTGCTCGCTGGGTGGTGCCCAGTGGGCGCTGGAGAAGGCGGTGCAGTACGTGCACGAACGAGTGGCTTTCGGGGAGCCCCTCGCTGAGAAGCAGTCGATCCTGTTCACCATCGCCGACATGCGCACCGATCTGCAGGCCGCGCGTCTGATGGTGCGCGATGGCGCACAGGCCGTGGATGACAAGGCGCCGGATGCCACGATGCGCTGCGCCATGGCCAAGCGGTTCGCCACGGATGCCGGCTTCGACGTGGCCAACAAGGCCCTTCAGCTGCACGGCGGCTACGGGTACCTTCAGGACTACGGGGTCGAGAAGGTCGTGCGCGATCTGCGCGTGCACCAGATCCTGGAAGGGACGAACGAGATCATGCGACTCATCGTCGGGCGCGAGATGCTGCGCCCCGCCGGATCAGCATCCATGCGAAGCACCCCCACCGGAGACGCATCATGACGCGCGTCGCGTTCCTCGGGCTCGGCCATATGGGGCTTCCCATGGCCGTGAATCTTGTGAAGGCCGGCCACGAGGTGCACGGCTTCGACCTGGTGCCTGCGGCAATCAATGCGGCGACAGCTGCCGGAATCCCCATCGCGTCCAGCGGCGCGGATGCTGTCGCCGAGGCGGACGTCGTCATCACCATGTTCCCCGCGGGGCGGCACGTCATCGCCGCGTACCAGGACGAGCTGCTCGCCGCGGCGAAACCGGGGACCCTGTTCATCGAGTCGTCGACCATCGCCGTCGATGAGGCGCGCACCGCGCACGAGCTGGCGATCGCTGCCGGTCACCGCAACGTCGACGCGCCTGTCTCCGGCGGCGTGGTCGGTGCGGAGAACGGCACGCTGGCGTTCATGGTGGGCGGATCGGATGCCGATTTCGCGGCGGCGCTGCCGCTGCTGGAAGCGATGGGCAAGCGCATCGTGCACTGCGGCGGGCCGGGGCTCGGGCAGGCAGCCAAGGTCTGCAACAACATGGTGCTCGCGATCTCGCAGATCGCCGTCGCCGAGGCTTTCGTGCTGGGGGAGCGACTGGGGCTTGAACACCAGGCGCTGTTCGACGTCGTCTCGCAGGCCTCGGGCCAGTGCTGGGCGATCACCACGAACTGCCCCGTGCCGGGCCCGGTGCCGACCAGCCCGGCGAACCGCGACTACCAGCCCGGGTTCGCGGGTGCGCTGATGGCGAAGGATCTCGGCCTCGCGCTGCAGGCGATCGAGGGCACCGGAACGGATGCCAAGATGGGCCGCCTCGCGCAGGAGCTCTACGCCGCCTTCGCCGCCGGAGAGGGCGGGCACCGCGATTTCTCGGGGATCATCACCGACATCCGCGACGCCGACTGAGGTCGACCTTTCGAACGCGGAGTGGCCCGGGATGTCCGTCGAGCCTGGAATACTGGAGGGGCCGCAGCGTCGCGGCGGAGGGAGCGAACATGGCTGATCAAGAGACGGCTGAGCACAACACGGCCGCATACGAGACGATCCTGGTCGAACAGCGAGGACGAGTGGGCTGGATCACCCTCAACAGGCCGAACGCGCTGAACGCATTGAACGCGCAGGTGTCGGAAGAAGTGGCCGCGGCTGCCGAGGCGTTCGACGCCGACGATGGCATTGGCGCGATCGTCGTCATCGGGTCGGAGAAAGCTTTCGCGGCCGGGGCAGACATCAAAGAGATGGAGTCGAAAACCGCCTCCGAGATGCGCGAGACAGATCATTTCGGCGCATGGGATCGCTTCGCGGCGGTGCGCACGCCGGTCATCGCCGCGGTCTCCGGGTACGCACTGGGCGGCGGATGCGAGCTGGCGATGATGTGCGACATCATCCTCGCCGCGGACACGGCGACCTTCGGCCAGCCGGAGATCAACCTCGGTGTCATCCCCGGCATGGGCGGCACGCAGCGGCTCATCCGCGCTGTCGGCTCGTACAAGGCTGCCGAGCTCATCCTCTCCGGACGCCTGATCAAGGCCGAAGAGGCAGAGCGCATCGGTCTGGTGTCGCGCGTGGTGCCGGCATCCGATCTGCTCGACGAGGCGACCACGCTCGCGACGACCATCGCGTCGAAGTCGCTGACATCGCTGCGGGCGGCCAAGGCGACGCTGGATGCTGCGATGCAGCTGTCGCTGGCCGAGGGTCTTGCGGTGGAGAAGCGCGAGTTCGCGGCGCTGTTCGACACCGCTGACCAGAAGGAGGGGATGGCCGCATTCCGCGAGAAGCGCCCCCCTCACTTCGTGCACCGGTGAGCACCGTGATGCACGCACTGCCGGATGATGCTGATCTGACCCTTTCCGTACATGACCGGCGGGCGCTCGTCGAGTGGACGATCGCATGCGCGGAGCGGCTGCTGCCGATGTTCCTCGCCGAGCGTCCGGATGACGAGCGGCCCCGGGAGGCGTTGGATGCCGCGCAGGCGTTCATGCGGGGCGAACTCAGCATCGACGCGGTGCGCGAGAAGGCATTCGCCTGCCATGCTGCGGCCCGTGCCGCGGAGGACCCGTCGGCACTGGCCGCCGCGCGAGTGTGCGGGCAGGCAGCAGCGGTCGCGCACATGGCAGGGCACGCCAGGCAGGTGCCGCGCTACACGGCGAAGGCCTTTCCCGGCGACCGCGATCGGCGCGATGAAGAGCTCGCCTGGCAGCGGCAGCAGGTGCCCGAGCGCTTCGACCAGTACGTCTACGACGGCGACTGATCGAGGTCCGGGGCCGACACGTGCGTTCGCCCGCTTGCCCGGCCACCCTCCCCGCGAGAAACCACTTCTGGCACGAGAAACCACTGCAGCGGTGGTTTCTCACGCGGGAAGTGGTTTCTCGTCAGTGGGGGCGGTGGCGGGGGCGGGGTGCGGCGGGCGGCGTCAGGCGAAGTGGCGAGTGATCGCCTCGTTGCGTTCGGTGATCACGGCGATCAGGTGGTGGCGCATGACGATGGCATCCACCAGGCGTCCCAGCGGGCCGAGCGGCGACCGGAACTCGATCGTGTCGCGCATGAGCGTCCCGCCATCGGCGTCCGAAAACTCGTGCGTGTGCAGGAAGGAACCGAACGGTCCCTTCGTCTGCCGGTCGCGGAAGCGGTGCGGCCGGTTGACGTCGAAGACGATCGACGACATCCGGAATCGGATGCCGAAGTGCTGAGCGCTCCAGGTGACCTGATCACCCTCCTCCAGGATCCCCGCTGTCGGCCCGGCGACGACACGCTCGCCGCGAGAGCTCTGCGAAGCGACATGCAGTCCGACGTCGAGGGAAAGGTCGAAGACCGCCTCTGGTGGTGCGGGGATGACACGCTCCAGAACGAATGTCGACATCAGAGCGGATCGGGCGTGGGCCGCGGGTCGGCGAAATCGCCCGCATCCTTGCGCAGTCGGGCCACGATGCCGACCAGCGCCGCGGCATCGTCGGAATTGATACCGGGTGCGCTGAACACCTCGGCATTCAGCGCGGCGGTGGCCTTCTCGACCAGTGCACGCCCCGCGTCGGTCAGAGTGAGCATCGCGGCACGGCCGTCGTGCGGATGCGGTTCGCGCAGCACCAGACCGTCGCGCACCAGGCGTTCAGCGGTGCTCGTGACGCTGGTGGCGTGCACCTGCAGCCGTGCGACGACGCTCGACAGCGGCAGCGTGCCCGATCGGCTGAAAGCCAGCAGGCGCAGCACCTCGAAACGCGCGAAGGTTACGCCGAACGGCTTGAGCGCAGCATCCACTCGCGCCAGCAGCAACTGCTGGGCCCGCATCACCGACGTCACGACAGCCATGCCGTCTGCGGCATCTGTCCAGCCATGCGCCAGCCACTGCCGCTTCGCCTCAGCGAGCGGATCGATCGGAAGGGGGCGAAGTTGCGCCATGTGCCCACGCTATCGGGTCGGAGCCGGTGTGCTCGGCAGGGCAGGGGGTGAGGAGCCCGTGAAGACCATCTGCGGGATTGCAGAATCAGCCCGCGTAGCCGCTATGGATACATTCCGCACAGAAACCGGCCGCGGCGGGCTCGGATTTCTTCGTATTGTCTACATAGAGCGTGGAAATGCGATTGGGAACAGACAGAATTGCCGGATAGACTCGTACCCGGCATGAGGGAGGCTCGATGAAGATCTACGTCCTGGTGAAGGAAGTGCCCGACACCTACGGTGACCGCAAGCTCGATCTCGAGACGGGGCTGGCTGACAGAGCTGCCGGCGACGTCGTGCTCGATGAGATCACTGAGCGCGCACTCGAGGTGGCCCTGTCTTACGCGGGCAAGAACCCGGACACAGAGGTCGTCGCGCTCTCGATGGCGCCGGAGACGGCGACCGCATCCGTGCGCCGCGCGCTCGCGATTGGCGCAGCATCCGCCGTGCACGTGGCCGACGAAGAGCTGCGTGGAGCCGACCTCGGACTGACCGCCGAGGCACTCGCCGCGGCGATCCGTCGCGGCGAGCCCGATCTCGTCATCACCGGAAACCTCTCGACCGACGGCTCGGGCGGTGTGATCCCCGCCATGCTCGCTGAGCACCTCGGCTTCGCGCAGGCGACGGCCTTGAGCTCGGTGGAGATCGGTGCCGATCAGATTACGGGCACGCGCGCCGGCGATGACGGCACGCAGCAGGTCACCGCGACCCTGCCCGCCGTCATCTCGATCACCGAGGCTCTGCCAGACGCCCGGTTCCCGAACTTCAAAGGCATCATGGCCGCGAAGAAGAAGCCCCTCGAGGTGCTCTCCCTCGCCGACCTGGGCGTCTCCGCCGATCCTGCCGCCGCTCCCCGCACGATCATGACCACGGTCTCCGAGAAGCCCCCGCGCGCTGCCGGTGTGAAGATCACCGATGAAGGCGACGCGGGTGCGCAGCTCGTCGAGTTCCTCGCACAGAACAGGCTGGTGTGACATGGGCTATCCCGAGAACCCGATCCTCGTCCTCGTCGACGTCGACCCCGCCGGCGCTGCGGCCAGCAGCACGGCCGCCCTCATCGGCGCGGCCTCGACCATCGGTGCGCCCGTCGCACTGGTCGTCGGTGGCAGTCAAGCGGCTGCAGACGCCGCAGCTTCGGCTGGTGCGCAGGCCGTGCTCACCGCTGCGGGCGATGGCTCGTCGCTGACGGTTCCCGCTGTCGACGCACTCCAGGCCGCGTTCGCGCAGGTCAAGCCGGATGCTGTGCTCATCTCCAACTCCATCGCCGGGCGCGACGTCGCCGGCCGCTTCGCCGTGCGCGAGAAGCTCGCCCTATCGGTGGATGCTGTCGGCGTCGCCCGTGACGACGAGGGCGTGACCGCGCAGCACTCCGTGTACGGCGGGTCCTACCTCACCGAGTCGGCCCCCACGTTCGGCGCACCGGTGATCACGCTTCGTCAGGGTGCGGTGGATGCCAGGGCAGAAGCTGCGACGCCCGCGATCGAAGAGCTGTCGGTGACGGCATCCGGCGCGGTCGCAGCATCCGCCGGTGAGATCGCCGCCGTCGAGAAGACCTCTTCGCGCCCCGACCTCCGCGGCGCCCCGAAGGTCGTCGCCGGTGGTCGCGGCCTCGGCTCGAAGGAGCAGTTCGTGCTCGTCGAGCAGCTCGCTGACGCGTTCGGCGCAGCTATCGGCGCGTCGCGCGCCGCCGTCGATGCCGGTTACGTGCCCTACGCGCATCAGGTCGGTCAGACCGGCGTCTCGGTATCACCGCAGCTGTACATCGCGCTCGGCATCTCGGGTGCGATCCAGCACCGTGCCGGCATGCAGACGGCGAAGACCATCGTCGCGATCAACAAGGACGGCGAGGCTCCGATTTTCGACATCGCCGACTTCGGCATCGTCGGCGACGTGTTCGCCGTCGTGCCGCAGGTGATCGAGGCGCTCGAAGCACGGAAGAAGTAGCCATGGTCGAGCGGATGCTGCGCCGCGGCCTGCCGCGCGTGAAGGGCGGCGAGCCCTGGCCACCGGCCACGGCTATTGCCTCCCACGTGTTCGATGCTGCCGAGCCCGCGGCTTCAGCTGCTCCTTCGACCCCGGCAGCTTCGTCGAGTGCACCGGATCTCGCGGAGAGCACCGAATCGCCGCGCGAAGAAGCCGTGCAGTCGACGGCATCCGGTGCACTCGCCGCGCAGCCTGACGCTGCACCTGCACCTGCCGCTGCTGTCGCTCTTCGGCGTGGTCTGCCGCGCACACCAGGCGGCGAGCCCTGGCCCCCCGCATCCAGCTCTTCGGCCCACGCGGCATCCGCTCCGGCGGCCTCGGCCGCTCCGGCCGCCTCTCCGAGTGCACCGGATCTCGCCGAGAGCACCGAATCGCCGCTCGATGAAGCCGTGCAGTCGACGGCATCCGGTGCAGTCGACGCCCCGGCCGCCGCCCCCGCCATCGCTGGCGAGGGTGCGCCGCTGCGGCGCGGCCTGCCCCGCACGCCAGGCGGCGAGCCGTGGCCTCCGGCTGGCGCAGCGCGGGTCGCAGTTCGCGCGACCGATGCTGCGGTTCCGCAGGCGGTGGCCGAAAGCACTCCAACAGGCGCAGAAGCCGCTCTCGTCGAGACTGCGCTGGCGGCAGAGGTTGCCCGCGTCGACATCTCCACGCCGCTTCCGTTCACGCGCTCCGTCTGGCAGGGAAAAAGCCCGCGTCACGGGGCGCCGGAGCCTGAGCCATCCAAGTTCCGCCCGACCTGGCCGCAGGCCATCGGCGGACTGCTCGCCGCAGCAGGGCTCGGACTCATCGCCGTGGCCGGTGTCTTCTTCGTGCGGATGCTGTTGAGCACTCCGTTCATGCAGGACTTCCTCACGACGTACCCCGGCGAATATCACCCGACAGTCGACGTGGCGCCCGGATTCTCACCGTGGATCGGCTGGCAGCACTTCTTCAACATCTTCCTGATGGTGCTGATCATCCGCTCGGGTCTGCGCGTGCGCAGCGAGAGCCGGCCGACGGCGTTCTGGACGGGACGCGGCAAGAACAGCGCCAAGGTCAGTCTGACGGTGTGGTTCCACCAGGCGCTGGATGTGCTGTGGCTTGTCAACGGTGTCATCTTCGTGGTGCTGCTGGTCGTGACCGGCCACTGGGTGCGCATCGTTCCGACCAGCTGGGAAGTCTTCCCGAATGCGCTGTCGGCCGGGCTGCAGTACATCTCGTTCGACTGGCCGACCGACAACGGCTGGGTCAACTACAACAGCCTGCAGCAGCTCGCCTACTTCACGACGGTGTTCATCGCGGCTCCGCTGGCGATCATCACTGGTGTTCGCATGTCGGGTCTGTGGCCCAAGAAGGCCGAGAAGCTGTCGAAGGCGTATCCGGTGGAGTGGGCGCGTGCGCTGCACTTCCCGATCATGCTGTACTTCGTCGCGTTCATCATCGTGCACGTCGCACTGGTATTCCTAACCGGGGCGCTGCGCAACCTGAACCACATGTTCGCTTCGCTCGGGTCTGTCGACGGCGTTCAATACGCCGCCAACTGGACCGGATTCTGGGTGTTCGTGCTCTCGATGGCGGTTGTGGTGGCCGGTTGGTATGCCGCGCGCCCGCTGGTGATCGCGCCGATTGCGAAGCTGTTCGGGCAGGTCTCGGGGCGCTGAGGTCGTGGGGTGAGCAGGGGGACACCCTGCCTTCCTCAACCGTGCATCGGAGCGACCAACACGGGCTTTCGCTACGCGCAAGAATCGGCTTTCTTCCGTCGTCATAAGAGCATTTTCGGTGCGTTTCCTTCGATCTTGGTCAGTAGGGTGAGCACAGCATAAGGCCGCATACACACACCCAGTGCGGCCGACGAACCGACGTCGCCGTCGGGTGGAAGGATCGCAGTGACGCAGATCGGAATAGTGCAGGAAGGGCCGGACGAGGCGCGAGTCGCCGCCACCCCGGCCACTGTGCAGACATTGAGAAAGCTCGGCTACGACGTGGCCGTCGAAGCGGGAGCCGGGCACCGTTCGTCCTATCCCGACGACGAGTACCGCACGGCCGGAGCCGAAGTCGTGCCCACCGCCGAGGCGTGGGCCAGCGGCATCATCCTGAAGGTCAACGCCCCGACGGATGCGGAGATCACCCGTCTCGCTGACGGCGCGACCATCATCGCGCTGCTCGCACCGGCGTTCCGACCCGACCTGGTCGAGAAGCTCGCACAGCGCGGCATCACCGCCCTCGCTCTCGACGCGGTACCTCGTATCTCGCGCGCACAGTCGATGGACGTGCTCAGCTCGATGGCGAACATCGCCGGTTACCGCGCCATCGTCGAGGCGGCTCACGAATTCGGCCGCTTCTTCACCGGTCAGGTCACCGCCGCCGGCAAGGTGCCCCCCGCGAAGGTGCTCGTCGCCGGCGCAGGTGTGGCGGGGCTTGCCGCGATCGGTGCAGCATCCAGTCTCGGCGCGATCGTCCGCGCCACCGACCCGCGCCCCGAGGTCGCCGACCAGGTCTCCTCCATCGGCGGCACCTACATCCCCGTCGACGTCGAGGTCGAGAAGACCACCGACGGCTACGCCAAGGCGACGAGCGAGGACTACGACCGCCGCGCTGCGGAGATCTATACCGAGCAGGCTGCTGACGTCGACATCATCGTCACGACCGCACTCATTCCAGGGCGCGCAGCGCCTCGCCTGATCACGGCATCCGATGTCGCGGCGATGAAGCCGGGCAGCGTCATCGTCGACATGGCAGCCGCGCAGGGCGGCAACGTCGAGGGCTCGGTCGCGGGGGAGCGGGTCGTCACCGACAACGGCGTGATCATCCTCGGCTACACCGACCTGGCCTCGCGCCTCTCGGCGCAGGCCTCGCAGCTCTACGGCACCAACGTCGCCAACCTCGTCACTCTCCTCACGCCTCTCAAAGACGGACAGCTCACCCTCGACTTCGACGATGTCGTGCAGCGGTCGGTGACGGTCGTGCGCGATGGCGAGGTCACGTGGCCGCCGCCCGCCGTGCAGGTCGCCGCCGCTCCGGCAGCATCCGCGCCGAAGCCGGCAGCCGTCGTCGCCGAACCGAAGCGCATGTCGGTCGGCCGCAAGATCGCGCTGATCGTCGTCGGCATCGCCGCGCTCTTCGCCGTGAACGCCTTCGCACCGGCTCCGCTTCCGCAGCACTTCACCGTGCTCATGCTCTCGGTGGTGATCGGCTTCTACGTGATCGGCAAGGTGCACCACGCGCTGCACACCCCGCTGATGTCGGTCACCAACGCGATCTCGGGCGTGATCATCGTCGGCGCCATGCTGCAGATCACCGACGGCAACCCCGTCGTGCAGGTGCTCGCCGCGGTCGCGGTGCTCGTCGCCAGCATCAACATCTTCGGAGGCTTCGCGGTCACTCGCCGAATGCTCAACATGTTCACGAAGGGCGGCCAGAAGTGACCGTTGACGCACTCGCCGGCGCGGCCTATATCGTCGCAGCCCTGCTGTTCATCCTGAGCCTCGCCGGTCTCAGCCGCCACGAATCCGCCCGCTCGGGCGTCGTCTACGGCATCGCCGGAATGACGATCGCCCTCGGCGCCACCCTCGCCCTCACCATCGCCGACGCCTGGGGCGGCAGCGGGTCGCTTCTGGGCCTGAGCCTGCTCGGGGTCGCCGTTCTGATCGGCGCAGCCATCGGTCTGTGGCGTGCCCGGGTCGTGCAGATGACCGGGATGCCGGAGCTCATCGCCCTGCTGCACAGCTTCGTCGGCATCGCGGCCGTGCTCGTCGGCTGGAACGGACACCTCGCTCATCTCGAGATCGCGCCGGAGCTTGCCGGCATCCACAACGCCGAGGTCTTCATCGGCATCTTCATCGGTGGCGTGACCTTCACCGGGTCGATCGTGGCGTACCTGAAGCTGTCGGCGAAGATCTCCTCCAAGCCGCTCATGCTGCCGGGCAAGAACCTGCTGAACGTGCTCGCGCTGGTCGCTTTCCTCGTGCTGACCGTCTTGTTCGTGATCGATCAGCAGCTCTGGCTGCTCGTCGCCGTCACGGTGCTGTCGTTCGCTCTGGGCTGGCACCTGGTGGCATCCATCGGCGGCGGCGACATGCCGGTCGTCGTCTCGATGCTCAACAGCTACTCGGGCTGGGCCGCGGCCGCCGCCGGATTCCTGCTCAACAACGACCTGCTCATCGTCACCGGTGCTCTGGTCGGTTCTTCTGGTGCCTACCTGTCGTACATCATGTGCAAGGCGATGAACCGGTCATTCATCTCAGTGATCGCGGGCGGGTTCGGCATTGTGGCATCCACATCGAGCGATGAGGAGTACGGTGAACACCGCGAGATCACTGCGGATGCTGCCGCAGCCATGCTCACCGACGCGCAGACGGTCGTCATCACACCCGGTTACGGCATGGCAGTCGCCCAGGCGCAGTACCCGGTGGCGGATCTCGTCGCACGACTCCGCGAGCGGGGCATCGACGTGCGGTTCGGCATCCATCCGGTGGCCGGACGCCTGCCGGGCCACATGAATGTGCTGCTCGCCGAGGCCAAGGTTCCGTACGACATCGTGCTCAGCATGGAAGAGGTCAACGACGACTTGGCCGCGACCTCGGTCGTGCTCGTGATCGGTGCGAACGACACGGTCAACCCGGCTGCCGCCGAAGATCCGTCCAGCCCCATCGCCGGGATGCCGGTGCTGCGCGTCTGGGAGGCCGAGAACGTGATCGTCTTCAAGCGCTCGATGGCGGCGGGCTACGCCGGCGTGCAGAACCCGCTGTTCTTCCGCGAGAATGCGCAGATGCTGTTCGGCGATGCGAAGGATCGCGTCGAGGACATCATCCGCGCGCTCTGACCCGGTCCGCGCCCACTCGCTTCGCCGAGACCCTGGGAAAACGTCGACACCCCCTGCTGCGGACGCCCGCAGCAGGGGGTGTCGACGTGAAGACGGGGTGTCGGCGCGAGATCAGCGCACGAAGCGCACCTCGGTGAGCGTCTCGCCCAGGAACGGCTCGGTGTGGCTGGCGCCATCGAGCGCGAATCCGTTGCGCTCGTAGAAGCGGTGCGCGCGGGGGTTGTCCTCGGCGACCCAGAGGTACAGCGGCTCAGCCTCGTCGACCGCGGCATCGAACAGCTTCTGGCCGATCCCGGTGCCCTGCCACGTGCTGAGCAGGTAGATGAAATAGAGCTCGCGCATCGCGGGAGCATCCTTGTCGCGTGCGGGGCCGGATCCGACGAATCCGACGATCTCACCGTCGACGAGCGCGGCGCTCATCTTGAAGTCGTCACCCTGGCGGGCCCAGTTCGTCCACAGCTCGGCCATGCGCCGCGGGGAGATGCGCTCGAGCGCCGCCTTGCTGATGAGATGGTCGTAGGTCTCATGCCAGGTGCGTGCATGCACGCGACCGAGAGCTTCCGCATCCACATCGCGGACCGGGCGGACGATGATCTCAGGCTGGGCTTCGGCGCTCATGCCGTGACTCTACGCGCGCCAGCGCAACAGGTGAAATCGCCTGGTCACATACCCCCGCCTCTGTATGCTTCCACCAATCAAGTTGGCCGGTTCGTCGTGGATCACTACCATCGCCCCTTGTGAATGTGATCTGGCGCACCCTCCTCGTGATCTTCCGAGCTCGACAGCGCGTACGTCGCGGCGAGAGTCTCGAGGCAGGCGCCGTGGGCAGCATCCGCCTCACCACGCTCCCCACAGATCTCGACATCCTGCGCCACATGAACAACGGCCGCTACCTGTCGCTGTTCGACCTGGGTCGGTGGGATCTGCTGATCCGCACCGGGCTCTTCGACGCGATGAAGCAGCGAGGCTGGTATGCCGTCGTCTCGAGCGAGACGGTCACGTTCCGCAAGTCGCTTGAGCTCTGGCAGCGCTTCGACGTGGAGTCGCGCTTCATCGGACACGACGAGAAGGCGCTGTTCACCGAGCATCGCGCCGTGGTTGACGGCGAGGTCTACGCACGCGTTCTCGTGCGGGCGCGGATGCTGCGCCGCTCGGGCGGAACCGTTCCGCACGACGAGCTGTTCGCCGCGCTCGGACAGCCGGAGGGCGTGCCGGACGTGGAGGGCTGGATCCATGACTGGGCATCCGCATCCGCTCTGCCGCCGACCAAAGCGCCGGCGCCGAGCGTGTGGCACTGACGGCAGCAGTTCTTGCGAGCGCCGCGGGGGTCGGCCGGACGCGTGCACAGCATGACGAAGATGAACCACGCCTGAACTTGCCCCGCGCCTAGGCTGGGGACATGTCAGAGCAGTCGACGTCTCCGATCGGACCGCGTCTCGCTGACGCCGCTGTGGAACTCGCGGGAAGGTGGGTGCTCGAATCCGCCGCCGTTGACACCGACCCCGCGGCGCAGCGGCTGGCCGGAGTGCTGCACGATCCGAAGGGGCTCCCGTTCACGCTCGGGTTCGTCGACGGCGTGATGCGTCCGGAGAGCGCGTCGGCGGCAGCATCCAATCTGCATCGCGTCGCGCCCCTCGCACCCGACTTCCTGCCCTGGTACCTGCGCGGCATCGTGCGTCTCGGCGGGGGCATCGCCCCTGTGCTGCCCGTGCCGACCGTGCCGATCGCGCGGCGGGTGCTGCGCGAGATGGTCGGCCACCTCGTTGTCGACGCCCGACCCGAGAAACTCGGACCCGCGCTGGAGAAGCTGCGACGCCCGTCCGCGGAGTCCGGATCCCAGGTGCGTCTGAACCTCAATCTGCTCGGCGAGGCCGTGCTCGGCGAAACCGAGGCGAAGCGCCGACTCGATGGCATCCATGATCTGATCCGCCGACCCGACGTCGACTACGTCTCGGTGAAGGTCTCTGCGGTCATGAGCCGCATCTCGGTCTGGGCCTTCGACGAGGTGGTGGATGCCGTGGTCGAGCGCCTGCTGCCGCTGTACCTGACCGCGGCGAATCCGGCGACGGCGACCTTCATCAACCTCGATATGGAGGAGTATCACGACCTAGATCTGACGATCGCGGTGCTCATCCGCATCCTCGAGGATCCGCGGCTGAAGCATCTCGAGGCCGGAATCGTGCTGCAGACCTATCTGCCCGATGCGCTGCCCGCTCTGCAGCAGCTCACCGCGTGGGCGCGCGAGCGTGTCGCGCACGGCGGCGGGCAGCTGAAGGTGCGGCTCGTCAAGGGTGCCAACCTGCCGATGGAGAAGGTGGATGCTGTCATGCACGGCTGGCCGCAGGCCCCGTACAGCTCCAAGCTCGACACCGATGCCAACTACCTGCGCTGCCTCGACGAGGCCTTCCAGCCCCGCAACGCGGCCGCCGTGCGCATCGGCGTCGCCGGGCACAATCTCTTCGACATCGCGTTCGCGTGGCTGCTGGCCGGTGAGCGCGGCGTGCGCGAAGCAGTCGAGTTCGAGATGCTGCTCGGCATGGCGCAGGGCCAGGCCGAAGCGGTCTCCCGCACGGTGGGGCAGGTGCTGCTGTACGTGCCGGTCGTCAGTCCGCACGAGTTCGATGTCGCCATCAGCTATCTGGTGCGCCGACTGGATGAGAACGCATCGTCATCGAACTTCCTCTCGGCCGCTTTCCACCTGGCCGATGATCCGTCGCTGTTCGAGCGCGAGCGGCTGCGCTTCGTCGACTCGGTGACCCGGATGAGCGACCGCACGCTGCTCACCGGGGCTCGCCGAGTGCAGAACAGGGCGGCGCCCGCACACGAGTCGGTGCGGCCGGCGATGAAACCGCAGGCCTCCGACGAAGACCTCACCGGAGTCGTGCTCGGCATCGCGCGCGGGTCCTCCGAAGACGGCGGCGACAGCGATCCGTTCCTGCAGACCGCGGTGTACGCGCGCCAGGAGCTCGCCGGCAACGGCGCCGCATCCGGGGCGCCGGGATTCGAGAACACTCCCGACAGCGACCCCTCTCTGCCCGCCAACCGCGACTGGGCGCGGGGGATTTTCGACCGCGTCAGCCGGCCCGAAGAGTCGACGCTCGGTGTCGCTGCGCTTCGCGCGGCCCGTATCGATGACGAGCGGATGCTGCGCGACACGATCGATCGCGTGCACACCGCCGCGGCCGACTGGGGTGCGCGCCCCGCATCCGAACGTTCGGCGATCCTGCTGCGGGCGGCCGCAGCGCTCGCCGCCCGGCGCGGCGAACTCATCGAGATCGCCGCGATCGAGACCGGCAAGGTGTTCGCCGAGGCTGACACCGAGGTGAGCGAAGCCATCGACTTCGCCAAGTACTACGCGGCGACCTGCCGCGAACTCGACGGGGTCAGCGGTGCCGTCTTCGAGCCGGCGCGGGTCACGGTCGTGACCCCGCCCTGGAACTTCCCCATCGCCATCCCCTCCGGTGGTGTGCTGGCGGCGCTCGCCGCAGGATCGGGTGTCATCTTCAAGCCCGCACACCTCTCCGCCCGGTGCGCGGCGGTCATCGCCGAGGCGCTCTGGCAGGCCGGCGTGCCGCGTGATGTTCTCGCGCTCGTCGAACTCGGTGAGCGCAAGCTCGGCGAGCAGCTCATCTCGCATCCGTCGGTCGACCGGGTGATCCTCACCGGATCGTGGGATACGGCGGCCCTCTTCCGCTCGTGGCGTCCTGACCTGCCGCTGCTGGCCGAGACCAGCGGCAAGAACGCACTCATCATCGCCCCCACGGCCGACCTCGATCTCGCCGTCGCCGACCTCGTCAAGAGCGCCTTCGGCCACGCCGGTCAGAAGTGCTCGGCCGCATCGCTGGCGATTCTGGTCGGTCCCGTCGGCCGCTCGAAGCGGTTCGCCCGGCAGCTTCTCGACGCCACCCGCACGATGCGGGTGGTGTGGCCCGCGGATGCCATGGCCGAGGTCGGTCCTGTGATCGAGAAACCGCAGGGCAAGCTGGCCTGGGCTCTGAACGAGTTGGAGGGGGAGGAGAAGTGGCTGGTGCGCCCGCGCTCCCTCGACGATTCCGGGAGGTTGTGGAGCCCCGGCATCCGCGTCGGTGTGCAGCCCGGATCGCGCACGCACCTCGAGGAGTTCTTCGGGCCGATGCTGGGCATCATGCACGCGCCCACTCTCTCGGCGGCCATCGAGCTGCAGAACGCCGTCGCCTACGGCCTCACGGCGGGGCTGCACACGCAGTCTCCTGCCGACCTCGAACTCTGGCTCGATGAGGTGCAAGCCGGAAACCTGTACGTGAACCGCGGCATCACCGGAGCGATCGTGCAACGCCAGCCCTTCGGCGGCTGGAAGCGCTCATCGGTCGGGCCCGGCGCCAAGGCCGGTGGTCCGAACTATTTGGTCGGTCTCGGTTCGTGGCGGTCGCAGCCACGCGGCAAGGCCTCGAGCACCCTGCACCTGCGCGGTCTCGACACCCGTATCTCCGGTCTCATCGAGGCGGCGCAGTCGTCGCTCGACTTCGAGGCGTTCGAGTGGTTGCGTCAGTCGGCGCTGTCGGATGCGGTCGCCTGGGACCGCGAGTTCGGCCAGGTGCGCGATGTCTCGCAGCTCGGCGTCGAGCGCAACCTCTTCCGCTACCGGCCGGTGCCGGTGATGATCCGCGCCACGACCGACGCGGGGCTGCAGGAGGTGCTGCGGACGGTGATCGCCGGCATCCGCTCCGGTACGGAATTCTTCGTCTCAGCACCCGAGGGTGTGCCGGCGGGCGTGCGCGCAGAGCTGAGTGCGCTGGGCGTGATGCTCGCCGTCGAGAGCGACGCGGAGTGGATCGAGCGGATGCTGCGCACGGGCGGCTCCGACGACGCGCTGGAAGCGGCGACGCCAGAGTACGGCCGCGTGCGTCTGGTCGGGGGACGGGATGCTGTGGCGGCGCTGCACGCGCAGCTCGCGGCCGCGGTCTCCGGCGATCCCGACCTGGCGGTATACGACGGCGAGGTGACCTCGGCGGGGCGCCTCGAACTCTTGCCCTTCGTGCACGAGCAGGCGATCTCGATCACCGCGCACCGCTTCGGCAACCCTGACGACTGGAGCGCGTCCGTCATCTGACCGCTGACTCTGACCGACCGCCCGCCCGCCCGAGGCAGGATTGTCGGGATACTGGTTTTTCGCGGGTTGGGATGTAAAAATGTAGGTGGTGTGCCTGTGTCGCATCTTCCCCGCGCCTCTCAGAGGTGCTCGGGTCGAACTTCCGCCAGGCCTATGGACAGCGTCCGCCGCACCTTCACGAGGAGCACTCATGTCCACGCCTGAAATCGCGACCGCCCCCGCGCCGACCCGCGTCGCCCACCACCGCCGCTACCTGATGTGCCGCCCTGAGCACTTCACAGTCGAATACAAGATCAACCCCTGGATGGAGCCGGCCACGCCCACCGACACCGCAAAGGCTGTCGAGCAGTGGCAGAAGCTGCACGATCTGTACCTCGAACTCGGCCACGAGGTCGAACTGATCGAGCCGCTCGCCGGTTACCCCGACATGGTTTACACCGCCAACGGCGGCTTCGTCATCGGCGGCCGCGCGTATGTGCCGGAGTTCTACTACGAGCAGCGTCGCGGCGAGTCGCCGGCCTTTGCCGAGTGGTTCCGCGCCAACGGGTTCGACACGGTCCTGCCGAAAGAGGTCAACGAGGGCGAGGGCGACTTCCTGCTCGCCGGCGACGTGATCCTGGCCGGCACCGGCTTCCGGTCGGCCGGAGACAGCCACCGCGAGGTGCACGAGGTCTTCGACCGCGAGGTCGTGACGCTGACTCTCGTCGACCCGCGCTTCTACCACCTCGACACCGCGCTCACCGTGCTCGACCCGGTGCAGGGCGTCGAGAACGGCGGCCCCGAGCGCGCCAACGTCGCCTACCTGCCGAACGCGTTCGACGAAGCATCGCGCAAGATCCTCGCCGAGCGCTTCCCTGACGCGATCCTGGTCGCCGACGAAGACGGCGCGGTGTTCGGACTCAACTCGGCCAGCGACGGCTACAACGTCATCATCTCGCCGCGTGCGACCGGCTTCGAGAAGCAGCTGCGCGAGCGCGGCTACAACCCGATCATGGTCGATCTCTCCGAGCTGCTGCTCGGCGGCGGCGGCATCAAGTGCTGCACCCTGGAACTCCGGGGCGCGTAATGACCCTGCAGCCGGCAGAGGGCTCGATCGAGCCGCACGTCGCGGAGAACTACAGTCCTCTGCCGGTTCTGGTCGCCACCGCAGATGGCGCGTGGGTGACGGATGCCGAGGGCAGGCGCTATCTCGACCTCCTGGCCGCCTACTCGGCGGTGAACTTCGGTCACCGGCATCCGGAGCTCATCGCCGCCGTGACCGAGCAGCTCAGCCGCGTCACGCTTACCAGCCGCGCATTCATGAATGACCGGCTCGAACCGTTCTCGGCGGCGCTCGCGCGGCTGTGCGGCAAAGAGCTCGTGCTGCCGATGAACACCGGCGCCGAGGCGGTCGAGACCGGCATCAAGGTCGCGCGGGCGTGGGGCTACCGCGTCAAGGGCATCGCGGCGGGCAAAGCGCGCATCATCGTCGCCGACGGCAACTTCCACGGGCGCACCACGACGATCATCAGCTTCAGCGATGACGAGCAGGCACGCGCCGACTTCGGCCCGTACACGCCCGGGTTCGATACGGTTCCGTTCGGAGATGCGGATGCCATCGCGGCAGCCATCACCGATGACACCGCCGCGGTGCTGATCGAGCCGATCCAGGGCGAGGCCGGCGTCATCATCCCGCCCGAGGGCTATCTGCGGCGGGTTCGGGAGATCTGCGACGAGCAAAACGTGCTGTTCATCGCCGATGAGATCCAGGCGGGGCTCGGCCGGGTCGGCGCGACCTTCGCCTGCGATCGCGAAGGCGTTGTGCCGGATCTGTATCTGCTGGGCAAGGCGCTCGGCGGCGGCATCCTGCCCGTCTCGGCGGTGGTCGGAAACCGTGACGTTCTCGGCGTCATCCGTCCGGGCGAGCACGGTTCGACCTTCGGCGGAAACCCGCTCGCGGCGGCCGTCGGACTGAAGGTCGTCGAGATGCTCGAGACGGGCGAGTTCCAAGCGCGCGCCCGCGAACTCGGCGCACACCTGGCATCCGCCCTCGAACCGCTCGTCGGTCACGGGGTGACGAGCGTGCGCATCGCCGGGCTCTGGGCCGGCGTCGACATCGACGCGAAGGTCGGCACGGGCCGCGAGATCGCCGAGAACCTGCGCGGGCGCGGCGTGCTCGTGAAAGACACGCACGGACAGACCATTCGCATCGCCCCGCCGCTGGTCATCCGCGCCACCGAGCTCGATTGGGCCGTCGCGCAGCTGCGCCTGGTGCTCGCGGACTGACCCTGCTTGACGCCGATCAATGGGCGGTCAGGAGACCGTCACGCTGATCGTGTGCCATCCGGTGGCGCCGTCGGGAGCCGGAGCGGCGACGGCATCCGTCTGCGTGGAGCCATCGGCGCTGACCGCCCGGCACCGCAGCACGTGGTCACCTTGATCGGCGCGCCACGGCATCCGCCACTGCACCCAGGTGTCATCCGAGACCGCGGGCGCGAGCTCTGCCTGCTGCCACGTGCCGCCATCGATCTGCACCTCGACCGCTGAGATCGCTGTGCCCGGCTGCCACGCGACGCCGGCGATGACGGTGTCGCCCGCATCGACGCCGTTGCGCTCGCGCGGCACGTCGATGCGCGACTGCAGCTTGATGGGGCCCTCGGCCGACCAGCCGCGGTCGGTCCAGTAGCCGCGGCTGCGGTCGAAGCGCGTGACTTCGAGGTCGGTCACCCACTTCGTCGCCGAGACGTAGCCGTACAGCCCGGGAACCACCATCCGCACCGGAAAGCCGTGCGCCAGCGGCAACGGGGCGCCGTTCATGCCGATTGCCAGCAGCGCGTCGCGGTCGTCGGTGAGCGTCTCCAGCGGCGTGCCCGCGGTGAAGCCGTCAGCCGAGGTCGAGAGCACCATATCGGCGTCGGCATCGGGGTGCGCTTTGGCGAGCAGTTCACGGATGGGGTATCCCAGCCACAGGGCGTTGCCGACCAGGCCGCCACCGACCTGGTTCGAGACGCACGACAGGGTCACGGCCTTCTCCACGAGGGGAAGCGCGAGAAGTTCGTCCCAGGTCAGCTCGACCTCGTGTGCGACCATCCCGTGAATGCGCAGTCGCCAGTCAGCCGGGTCGACGGTGGGCACGATGAGCGCCGTGTCGATGCGGTAGAAATCGTCGTTCGGTGTGAACAGCGGTGCAAGTCCGGGCACGTCGAGGGCGGCGCCGGCAGGAACAGCGGATGCCGGTGTCGCGGCCTTCGGCAGCCGGATCGCCTCCCGCAGGGTCGCCACCGCTGTGCTGCCCGCGCGGGCGACCGAGCCGACGATTGCCATCGTGACGCCCACCGCGGCTGTGCCCGCGGCCCAGACGAGGAACCCGCGGCGGGACGTTCCGCCGGTATCTGGCTGCAGCTGTTCGGCGGTCGCTCGGCGAAGGAGCAGGTGCAGTGCCATCGCGGCGGCGGCTCCCGCCAGCAGCGACGGCAGCCACGAGATCAAACTCGCCTCGGGCCGGGTGAGAGTGAGGATGCCGACGATGCCGCCGATTGCGGCGAACGCGATCAGCCCCGAGCGCGTCCAGCGCGATTCGCAGATGCCGAGGACAGCCCCCGCCGCCAGCAGCACGATTCCGATGCCGATGAGCAGGGCGATCTTGTCGGACGTGCCGAACCACGCGATCGCGGTGTCTTTCGCCCACGCCGGTGCCGCGTCGATCAGCGCGCCCCCGACGACGGCGAACGGACTGGAGGATGGTGCGAGCAATGCGGCGACGATCTCACCGATGCCCGCGCCGAGGAGGGCTGCGGCAGCACCCGCGGCCGCCGCAGTTCGCGCCGTGACCGCACCTGCCTGACGGTGCTGTGCGGATTCGCTCATCTGTCCAGATTACGAGCATGCGCGCCTGCAGGGGTGTGGAGTTCGGCGCATTGTGACGGTGTTCTGTGATCGCTCTTTGTCGCGCCTGATGCCGTGCTGGGCGTGAGTTCTGCGGCGCGACGTTAGAAGGTGGAGCGCGATATACCGAGGTCGCGGACGACCTGTGCGGTGGTTTCGCCGTTCTGGATGAGGTGGAGGGCGCTGCGTATCTGACTGTCGGTGATCCGCCGAGGTCTTCCGCCGAGATCGCTCCCCGCGGCACGTCGCTTGTTGATGGAGTCGGTGATCCGTTCGCTCTTAATGTCGTGTTCCATTTGCGCAAGAGCAACCATGATTGTGGACAGCATCGACCCCATTGGTGTCGATGTGTCCACGTCGCCATCGCCGAGACTCAGGACTCGAAGGCCAGCACCGGTTTGGCGGAGCCCTTTCCGCGAAAGCGAGCATGTTCTGCGTGGACCGTCCGAGACGGTCCAGTGTGGTGATGACGAGCGTGTCGCCCTCCTCGAGGGCATCGACCGCACGGTCGAATTGTGGACGTGACGCCCGCGCTCCAGAGACCCCCTGATCGATGTAAAGGGGCTCTTCCTACTTGAGGTGGGGGCTGGTCAGTGCGCCGCCGATGAGGAGCATGC
>NZ_FUKO01000041.1 GCF_900163815.1 Microbacterium esteraromaticum
CATTTCTATGTCACGACGCTCGCTCAGAACCCAAGCTCATCGGTGAATCGAGGCTTAGTCACTGCGCACTCCTTCTCTGATGCTGTGTTGTGCCAACCGTCGGCGGAACGCTCCAGAGCCGTCAGTCGTCTGTGCGGAAGCCGGCCGCTTTGTGTGTGCCATCACAGAACGGCTTGATTGCAGACAGCCCACATCTGCACAGTGCCACCGTGCGACGGCGGCGTTCGATGATCGCCCCATCGGCGGTGCGCAGATCTACATCTCCGCGCAATAGCAAGGGGCCATCCGGATACGGAGTGATCGTTGCGCGCTCTTCGCTCATGATTCTGCGCCCGTCCGCAGAGACGATTCGCCATTGGACCAGGCCCGAAGCATGTGAGCGCCGGCCCAGCTGTCTACGGCGAGGCATGCGGCCGCACCGAACATGATGTCTTCCAGCAGGTCCGGCCTGTCTTCAGCGAGAGCGCCCGCGAGATCGCGACCGGCGATCTGCTCATGCACAGCATCCGCCTCGACATGTTCGTCGAAGTAGTCGGTGACGTCGTCCCCGAAGCCGAGCCGTCGAAAGCCGTCACCATACATTCGGTTGGGCACCGAGGATGTCATCTCGAATGCAGCGAGGTGGCCGACGATGGCTCCGACGAGGCGCCTGTTGATGCCGAACATCGACATCATGTTGTGCGAGGCAAGGGTGATCGCCGGCACGTCGTCGACATAGGCGCCATACGTGTCTTCCAGGCCGAAACCGCGCATGGAAGCGGCGAAGATCGTCGCGTGAACACGATCCGGTCGGCCGCCGCCGTATTCGTCCGCCTGAATCTCTACGAGTGCTGCCTTCGCACGCCCATGCAGGCGCGGAATCGCCCAGGAATGGGGATCCGCTTCATGCAACGTATATATCGAGCGCTGCATCAGGAACTCTCGAGCCTGCTCTCTCGTCGCCTTCTTGGCGACGTAACGCGACAGGCTCGGACCGGAGTCAGCTTCAGCCAGCGCGAACAGCGCTCTGGAGACCGTATCCACCGTCGGATGCGGCAAGTCTGGCGTCGAGATCTTCTCTCGAAGGGTGCGTTCAAAATGCTCTTCCAGAATTCGCCGAGTTTCGATCAGATCCGGGTCCCATTCGAGCGCGGGATCGAATTGCTGAAACGATCCGTAGGCCGAGGCGTACAGTGCGAACAGGGCGAGCTGGATGTCGTCATCGAGGATTACGTCCGATGTTTCAGCAACCGCAAGTCGAGCCAACTCCGTGTGCTCACGATCTGCCGAGGAGTCGGTCAGACTGTGCAACACGCAACTGCTGAGCGGCCCGCGCGCGACGAACGGAAGGCGGATGGTCTCCGGGGCGACGGTGATCTGCGACACGATCAATCTCCACTTCTGGGTCTACCAGAAGTTTGTCGCGATTGATCTAGTGGGTGAACCGCCTTGACCACCGTGCATTATGCCGGTAGGAGGGTTGGCAGATTCTTTGGCGGAGACGAGGGGATTCGAACCCCTGGTCCCCATAAGGGGACTCCACCTTAGCAGTGCCTTGGGAGTCACATTGGCCGCGTAATCGTGCTCACTCGTGCACCGAATGCACGCCTGGTTTCGGCGTGTTCGGCGGTGCGACTCCCCTGCTGCTCCCCTGGGTCGACCGACTGCGATGTCGGATACAGGTCTTGCGGATGCCTTCGCAGAAGCGATGCGGCGTTCGAATTGCGCTCGCCCCTATGAGGCTCAGCCTGGCGTGTTCGTTCGCTGTCAATCACGGCGATCGGCAGTGTGCCCATCGTGCGCGGCACAGTATCGGGGTGATTGGCAGCGGCTCGCGCGTTCGGGCATGTACGATGCTGACGGGCAGCCGGTGAAGGGCTTCCGCTACTTCTTCATCACGCTCAGTGCTCCCAGCTTTGGCGCTGTTCACCGAATCCCGAAGCCCTGGGACCATGCCGGACGAATGTGCGCGTGCGGTGTCACACATGCGCCCGCTGACGTTGATCTGCGCGGCATCCCGGTTGACCAGGACAGATACGACTACAGCGGTCAAGTCGAGTGGCACGGCACAGTTTCGCGCCTGTGGGCGTCGTCGGTGGATGCGATGCGACGGCGTGCATCCTCGATGGAGTACTTCGTGGTGCGCGAGGTTCAGGCTCGGATGGCGCTGCATCTGCACGCAGTGGTGCGGGTGCCGGAAGGGTCGCCGGTCAATGCGTCACTGATGGGTGCGGCTGCTCGAAGCGCAACGGCTGCGCATCCGGTAACCGGAGAAGTCATGGCATGGGGGCAAAAGGGCGTGCAAGATCGGGAGATTCTGCCACGACATTCTCGTGAGGAAGGCGTGCCGCCCGACATGTCTACGGCGGCGGCTCGCGTCATCGGGTACGTGTCCAAAGCTCTGAATTACAGCCTGAAGGACATCACACCGGGACAGGATGCCGCTGACAGCAACCCATCGCCCGACCGGTTCGAGTTCGTGCGTCGCCTGCGGCACGCTGCGCGGTTTCAGGTGCGCTGCAAGGACTGTCCGCCATCTGGTGCAGCGGATTGCTCGAAGCGTGCGCATCGTTCGCTGGGGTATGGCGGGCACACGGTGACGATGAGCCGTCCAACGAAACAGCGTCCAGGCTGGTCGTTCGCTCATCTGACCCGGAAGCGCATCCGCGAAGAACGAATGGCGTGGGCCGCTTCAAACTCGACACGCGATGACGCTGGCGGGATCGGACACGATGAGGTCTGGTGGGCTAATTACGCCGCTGACCTGAGGGCGCGACGTGCTCGGGAGTCTTGGGAGTCTCGACAGCACGCCCGCGCACCGTAACGGCAATTGTTCGGAATGGCCTCGCTGGTGACGGTGGGGCTAGTCGGCGTGTTCCTAGTCGAGGGCAAGGGCGCTAGCGCCTGCGGCAGGCCCGATACGGGGCAGTGATTCGCCGGAAATTGCCGACATGAGAAGGTCGGGTTCGTGCGAGGGCGGGACGGGGCACGGCGAGAACGGCGCCAGCCGCACGCGCAGCCGTGCCCCGTCCCGCCCTGCGACCGCGAAGCGGTCGCTTTATTCATGGATAGGAACTTTAGTCGGTGATGGTGGTCGTACCGATGATGTCGGAGGCGGACGATAGGTTTGCCAGAGACGAGAGGAAGACCAACGTGACTACAGTTGTGCGACGCATTCAGGAGGTGACCCAGCCTCGCGGCGGGTACATCAACGCGAGGTCAATGGAGGTGCGGCGACTGGACGACGGTGGGCCATCACCTATCGATCACAAGGTCGAGAACATCCACGCTTCGCTGGTGGGCATGGCCGTGGACTACCTCACGCGTCTTGCGACTGGCTCTGATCCTCGGGATGCGTTTGCCATATCGATTAGGGGCGCGGCATACATCGGGCGTGCTGAACTTGCGACCGCTGAGGCGGAAGTCGGCAGTCTCGTCGCGGGCAAGGTGGATAGCTATGCGATTTTGTCAGCCTGCAAGCTCGCGGGCTACGACGTGGGCTATCGAGTTGGACCGATGGCGTACAACCCGGACGCGCGTACGAAACCCGACAAAATTACGACCGACCACATCGCAGCGATGGTCGAGCGCTCACTAACTTTCTTTCAGAGCTACGGGCCTGTCACGCTCGACGGGTTCACATTCCCCGGCGGCTACAGCGATCTAGTCACGGCAGGTGACGGCGACTTCCTCACTGCGGACACGCTCTGGGATTTCAAGGTATCGGTGAACGGCCCCACGAAAGATCACACCCTCCAGATACTCATGTACTTACTCATGGGTCTACGCTCGGGCCAACCGGAGTTCAAGAGCATCACGCATTTGGGGGTATTCAATCCACGCCTGAACGCCGTGTATCGAATCGCACTTGCGGACGTGCCCGCCGATGTCGTAGCGACAGTTAGCCGCGACGTTATCGGCTACTAGTTCCGACCCGTACCGTCGTGATATCAAGAGAATGCCCTGATCTCATCGAGAAATCAGGGCATTCTTGTGTTCGCTTGGTAGAGAAAATCTCAGAGCGGGCTACCCGAGTGATGACTCGGAGGCCGGTTGGAACGTACAAAATCAGCAATCGTCCCCGGTCAGGCTGGCTGTCACTCTGCCAGGGTTGTAAGTCGCGTAGAGACATTGACGAATCGGTAGGTGCGGAACTCCTGACGGCGGACGGGCACCTGCACTTCGACGACCGGAAGTTCTCGCTGCCCGTTGCGGCGCGCTTCGGTCAGCGCGTCTGCTAGTCGCTTCAACTGCTGCCAAAGCGCATCCTTGGCGAAGTTCGAAGCAGAAGAGAATCCTAGGGCAGCTGCAAGGGTCGTCTGCCGCGTGCCCGAACTAAGCAACTGGGCGGCGACTAGAACGGTTCGAGCTTGCAAGCGGCGGGTGGCGTCCTGCGTGTTGCGGAGCAGTTCGATGCCGTCAAGCTCCGGCACCTGCGTTCCGTCAGCGCGCGACGTGGCGACAGAGGATGCCTGCTCCAGCCCTGGCTGCAACGCACCTTCGACAAGCTCGCTAATCGCGTCGTCGTGCAATTCATTGACGTTCATTGCGACCTCCGGCTTGACACTCATCGTTCTAGGCTTATAGTTTTTACTGGTAGCCAGGTAAACCTACCGAGGCTACGGAGTAACTACTACCCAAGGAGTATAGATCATGAGCAACAAGAAGAAGGTTTCGGAGAACGAGCAGATTCGGCAGCTGTTCGAGCTGCCGGAGGTGAAGAAGCTTCGTGAAGAGGTGGAGGCGCGAGCGCGAAAGAACGCTCGTATGCCGCGCGAGGTTAGCCTGAAGAGCTTGTCGACGCTGCAGAAGCTGCTGATTTGGCAGCGGGTGGTGGAGATCGCGGCGGTTGCAGCAGTGAAGACGGAGTTCCTGCGTGAGTCGAGTACGACGATCAAGCCGGTGACGCTGATGAAGCGTCTTCAGCGTGGCGCTGTTCGCGTTTGGGGATTCTGCTGATGGCCGGGTCGGTCAGCCTGCCCTTCGGGTCAGGGGTCAAGTTGCTTGCTAAGAGCGGTCAGCCCGGACGCGCAGCTTATGAATTCGACAAAGAGGCTGGGAAGTCGTCTGATCGTCCTCAGCGCAACGCTCGGGGGGCAGCGGTGTTCAGGCATCCCGCCCTTCTTCAGCTTGCCGACGGAGCCGACGTCATCGACGTGAATCTCACGGTTGATCGCGAAGAAGGTTTCGGGGCATTTCAGGAGATCACCTTGGATGCTGCAGACGCGCGAATCACGGTCAGCAACCAGAAGGATTCTTTTGATCTGAGGGTGAGCGTCAGCGGCTCGTGGCAGGGCGGCAAGAGAGCTACTTCCTGATGCGTGTAGTACGGGTTTTTCGTCGTGGTGGCTACCGGATCGTCATCGTTCCGGTAGCGGCTGCGGCTGCCCTCGGCATCTTGGTCGCGTGTTCACCGGCCTCGCAGGTGGATAGTCACGCGACTGCTTCCCCGGAGCCGCCGGTCGTTGAACACGATCCGTACTCATCCCGTGTTTCGAGGGTGGTCGTCGGTTCCGAACCTGGCACCGCTTCGGTAGATATGTACTTGCCCGTTTTCCAAGACGGTGCTGCCGTGACGGTTTCAGTGCTCGAGGGTACTGAGTCTCGCGAGTTGTGCCACGTCGTTGTGGAGGACGTGGCGGTGACAGAAGGCGTGTGCGTCGTGGAGCCGTTGGACCCCGACGAGAGATATGGGCTAGATGGGGTGCTGCTTTTCCTGCAAGACATTCCTGACACCGACTTTTACGAGATCGATGTGCGGGGACTGATCCGCTTGGAGGATGGCGCTTTGGATGCCGAGCATGGCAACCGTGCGGTTCACAGGTTGGGGAATCTGCTTACTTCTGATTGACGGTGATGCTCGGCAAGGTGGGCGCGTTGTGTGCGCTGGTGGGTTCGATTCCTACTCCGAGTTCTGCAGCACGAACGGTTCGTGTGATGAAGGGGAAGGTGGTCGGCGATGAACAGGTTCATCACGGCGGTAGTCGCAGTAGTTGTGGCTGTGTTCTTGCTCGGGTTCGGGTTGTTCGGTGCGCCGAGTGGCATGGAGTCCGTGGCGGTGCTCGGTCGTGCGCTGTGGACGATACTCATCATCGGTGCGGTGCTGGTCGTCGCTGTCGCTCCCCTGCGTCGGCGGATGCTCGGGCGTAGTCGGCTGCTCGGGCGGTTGTTTGCGCCACGTCTGGCCCGCGCTGACGCTGCCGCGTTGTCACCTCACGAGCTGAAGGCGCTTGGTGTACTGCGTCGCCCGGAAGCATGGGGTATGGCTGCTGCGCTGACAAGGGAAACCGTAGACCGGAAGGGGCAGCGGGTTCGCCTATGGCCGGCGTTAGCTGGTGTCGAGTTGACTCCGCTCGGGCCGGCTGCACGATTCGCGAATCCCCCGGGCGTGACCGCTGGCGATTGGGATGTGGCGCGGGTTAGCTCGGCGGTCGGCTTCCATGTCGAAATCAGCCCTGCTGGCGCGTCGTCGGTATTGGTCACGGCGCGCACTCGTGATCCGTTCAAGGGGGCGGCAAAGTCGTCTGGCGGTTCACTTGCGGCGGGTATTCCGTGCGGTGTGCAGGAGGATGGTTCGCCGCTACTGGCGAGCTTCGCGAATCAATCGGGCGCGGTCGTCGGGGGCGTTCCTGGCTCAGGCAAGAGCGCCGGGGCAACGAGCATCATCGCCCAGCTGTGCGCTGACCCCGCTGCGCAGTTCGTCGTGATCGACGGCAAAGGCGGTTCGGACTGGTCGTGGGTCGCTCCGCGTGCAGCGCTGCTGAACACGGATGACGAAAACCTCGAGGCGGTGAAGGCGCAGCTACTTGCGGTCACGAGTCTGATGCGGTGGCGGTTGCAGACGCAGAAGGAGCGTCGGGGTACGTCGAACTTCTGGCACGCCGGAGCGACAGCCGAAGAGGGATTCGTCCTCGTGGTGGTGGACGAGTGCCAGTCTTTCTTCGACCCGAAAGAGCACATGACGAAGGCAGCGAAGGAGCTTTCGCAGGAGATTGCAGCGCTCACTGTCAATCTGGTTAAGAAGGGTCGCTCGGCGGGCATCTTCGTGATGTCGATCACGCAGAAGCCGACTTCGGACAGCATCCCGTCGGCACTCTCCGCAAACTGCGGCGTGAAGTGGGCGTGCCGTGTAGAGACACGGGCTGCTGAGGAGTCCATTCTTGGTGCTCGCCCGGACGGGACGCCGGACAGTGCTTCGCCCACGCTCATTCCCGAGACTCGCCCTGGTGGGGTGACGGTCAAGCGTGGTGGCGAGTGGGTGCGCGCACGATTCTCGTACACGCCGGAGGCTGAGGCCGCTGCCATTGCTGAGCGTTACGCCAGCCTGCGTATCCCGTTCGAGCAGCTGACGGCAAGACAGCCTGTGTTCACAGAGGGAGACGACGTATGACCGTCGACGACCTCAACGCACGGATTGGGCGTGCGGAACGTGCCGCGATAGGTAAGGCGATGTGCGGGCGATGGACGAATACAGATGGCGAAGCGCTAATAGCTCTATACGACGAACGCAGATGCCGCTACGAGGAGAAGGGATCGGATGATGAATGACGCACCGCGCGTTCCTAGTGATGAGTGGCGTTCTCCTTTCGAGGGCCTGATTCCGGGCCAGCGGACATTCAACGAAAACGGCAACTTCCAGCTCAATGCTGGCCCGCTCCCTGGCATTGATCCTCCTGGACGGTGGCGCATGCGGGACTTCGGGCCTGTGCACGTCACGACGTACGGGAATGTGCTCAGCATCTCGACGCTCATCGAGATTGTGCCTGCCGCCGATGGTGGAAACGCCGCGATAGGTGGCAATCTCTCGTACGTGCTCACTGAGGAACAACGCCGCATCGTGGCGGAGATACGGAGGTGGCGTGATGAGTAAGACGACGGATACGCCGCTCTGGTACACCACCGAGGAATTGGCGGCTCTTATGCGCGTGGACAGGTCAACTATCTCCAGGCGGCTCAAGGACGGTACCTTCCCGCTGACTCCCCTCGTGCTTGGTTCGCGTCGTCTGTGGGCCGTTCAGGATGTACACCAACTCGCGGGGCTGACTGTTGAGCATTGAGCGACGTGAGACGGCATCGGGTGTTCGGTGGCGCGTTCGGCTGCATGCTGGTGGCCGGGTCGTGGCGGATAAGACGTTCACGACTCGGCGTGCGGCCGAGATATACGAACGGCAGGAAAAGGAAGCGTTGCACGTTGGCGGGTTCGTCTCCCCTCAGCGACAGCGCACGCCTGTCTCCGAGGTCGCCGCTGCGTTCCTCGAAGCACGGTCTGGCCAGGTTGCCCCGCACACTCTGCGCACGGATCGGGATAACCTGGCGGCTCTTCCGCCTAAGTTCGCCGCTCGTCCTATCGGGTCGGTGTCTGAGGCGGATGTGCTTTCGTTACTCACTGATCTGCTGGGTAGCCGCGCGCATTCGACGGTTTCGCGGATTCGGACGACTCTCTCTGCGCTCTGGTCGTGGGCGGTTCGGCAGCGTCTTACTCCGTCCAATCCAGTGCGTGGTGTGCGGATGCCGTCTGGCGCTGTGCAAGCTCACGAGGGTGCTCCGCTGACGGCTTCGGTCTTGAGGCTCATGCTCGACGTTCAGCGGGAACGGTCGCCACATGGCGCACTCATCACTGAATGGCTGAGCCTTACGGGGCTGCGCTGGTCTGAGTTGAGGGCGCTGCGGGTCGGCGACCTGCAAGATCAAGATGTACCGTTTCCCGCCGTGCGGGTTCTGCGGGCACAGAGCGACGGGTATGCGGAGAAGGCTCCAAAGTCTGCGCGTGGACGCAGAGCAGTGCCGCTCGTTGCGCGTGCTCATGACATCGCGAGGGAGTGGGCATCTGGCAAAGGCCCGACGAACTACCTGGCAACAAGCGCGACAGGTCTGCAACTGCGCGGCACGTACTTCCGTCGGGCGGTCGCGTGGACGATGACCTCTCCAGAGCACACGATTCACGATCTCCGGCACTACGCTGCGAGCACTTGGCTCCGGCAAGGTATCCCGATCAACCAGGTTGCGGCCTGGCTGGGCGACGATCCGCGCACCGTCTTGAAGATTTATGCGCACGTTCTTGGGGAGGCGCAGGACATCGAAGCGCTGCACCGCCTGAACTCGCCGGTCCCCTCACACTCCCCTGAGAACGTATCGAATCACGATTCGCGGGAAGGAGGGCGGTCGACAGAACCTCGTAAAACAGGTTCTGACCAGGGAAAAACTGGCGGAGACGGAGGGATTTGAACCCTCGGTCCCCGTAAGAGGACTCCACCTTAGCAGGGTGGTGCACTAGGCCGGACTATGCGACGTCTCCGTGCATCCAGCTCAGAAAGCATGGATGCGCCTTGCAATCATAACGGTTCCTGGCCGCTGCCACGAATCGCGGTGGTCAGCGCCGCACGTTGCCGTTCGAGCAGGTCTGCTGGGCGGCGGAGTTGCCCTTGATCGACGATGGCAGCTCCACGACGTCACCAGGTGTCGGCGTCGCGCTGGGCGTGGGGTCAGGCGTGGCGCCCGGTTCCGGCTCGGCCACGACGACACCGTCGTACTTGGTGTTCTGGTGGGTGATCTGCAGCTGCTTGTTCGCTGAGATCGCGTCCCAGAGCGCGGTCGCCGCGGTCTGGTTCGGAACGACCTTGTTGCGGTTGTCCGGGTCTTCCAGCGTCGGGTACTGCACGAAGACGATGTCTTCGAACGGCACGCTCTTCACGGCCAGCGCGATCTGCACGATCTTCATCGGGTCGGTCAGCGAAGACGACGGCTCGATGTTGTTCAGTCCGGTGTCGGCGAGCTTCAGCATGACCGGCACATTGCCCAGGACCTCGCCGCTGATGAGCTTGCGCGCGAGGCTCGACATGTACTGCTGCTGGTTGCCGATGCGGCCGAGGTCGCTTCCGTCGCCGACGCCCTTGCGCGTGCGCAAGAACTGCAGCGCCTCCAGGCCCTTGATGGTGTGCGTGCCTGCGGCCATGTCGAGGTTAGTGAAGCTGTCCTTGATAGGACTGGCGAGGCACACGTCGACACCGCCGATGGCATCTGTGATCTCGATCACGCCGCCGAACGTGACTGTTGCAGCGAACTCAATATCCTCACCGGTGAGCTCGGTGATGGTCTTCGCGACGCAGTTGAGACCACCATCGGCGTAGGCGGAGTTCAACGGCTGCTTGCTCATCGCTGAGCGGGTATTGCCATTCTCATCGACGCACTCGGGAATCGGGATCATCATGTCGCGGGGAAAACTCACCGCGGTGATCCGACGCGGTTCTTCCGAGACGTGGACGAGAAGGTTCACGTCGTTGAGCGAGCCCTCAGAATCCTTGCCGTCGCAACGCTCACCGAACAGGTGCGCGTACTTCGGCTCGCAGGTGTCGACACCGACCAGCAGGATGTCGAACCCGCCCGGGTAGGCGGCGATGTCGGGCGGGAGTTCTTTCTGCCCGTCCAGGTCTACCGCGTTCGCACTGACGGTGGTTCCCCAGCTCGTGAGCACGTACCCGACGACACCGACACCGCTCACCAGCACGATCGCCAAGGCTATGCCGATCAGCTTCAGCAGTTGCCCCATGGCAGACGGTGAGCGAAGCTGGCCATGCTGGGCTACGGGAAGCTGGGGAGTCCTGCTCACTCGGTGCCTTTCGATCTTCTGCGGAGGGTGTGGGATTCGAACCCACGGGACATTGCTGCCCACTGGTTTTCAAGACCAGGTCCATCGGCCGCTCGGACAACCCTCCTGGCTCGGTTCACACCGAGTCAGGCGTCGAGTCTATCCGGTTCGCGCGGCAGCCTTTTCACCAACGCCCCATTTTGCCCTGATCACCTGGGGAGACCCTGTGCCCTCGCCACCGTCAGAGGCCAGCTCAACAGCCCCGAAGCAGGATCACAGCAGCGTGCGCAGCACCGTGGCCAGGCCACCGACATCAACGTGCCCGGTCACCTCGCCGGCGACCTGGTGCACGTCTTCCGGTGCCTGCCCCATCGACGCCGCGCGGCCACCGCCGTCGACCGCCCACTCGAACATGCCGATATCGTTGCGACCATCGCCGACCACAAGCACCCGGTCACGAGCGATGCCCTGCACGTCGCGAACCCGCTCGAGCGCCGTGCCTTTGTTCACTCCGTGCGGTGCGATGTCGAGCCAGGCCGTCCAGCCGACGGCGTACGAGACTTCGTTGAGGCCGGCCTCGGCGACGAGCCGGTGGAAATCGGCCTCATCGTGTTCCGGCGATACGACGACCACACGGGAGACGGGCTGTGCGGCGAGTTCTTCCATGCTGACCTCGCGCCCGTTGTCGAGCGTCCAATCGTGCAGAAGCTGGGTGTACAGCCGCTGCCCCGAGCCGAGCTCCACCATGTACCGTGCCTCCGGAAGGCGCTCCGTGAGGAGCCCGAGCACCGTCTTCGGATCGAAGACCTCGACGTGCCACCGCTCCCATTCATCGCCGACGCGGCGCATGGTCACGGCACCGTTCGAGCACACCGCGTACTCGGCGGTCAGTTCGAGCAGCTCGTGGTACCGCTGTGTCGCCGACCAGCTGCGGCCGGTGGCGAGCATGACCTCATACCCGGCATCCCGAACCTCGGCCACCGCCTCTGCAACTCCGGGGCTGAGGGTCTCGTCCTGCAGCAGAATCGTGCCGTCGATATCCAGGCCGACGAGGCCGCGAGCGGTCACTCCGTCGCCTGCGCTTCGACAGCACCCGCGGAGTCAGCATCCGCAACCGCTTCCGTCCACCCCACCGGGCGCAGCATATCCATCCCGCCGAGATACGGTCGCAGTACCTCCGGCACCGTCACCGAGCCATCGGCCTGCTGATGCGTCTCCAGCAGCGCGACGATCCAGCGCGTCGTCGCCAGCGTTCCGTTCAGCGTCGCGACGTTCGTGGTCTTCTGCGCGTCTTCGGGGCGATACCTGATGTCGAGCCGGCGCGCCTGGTAGGTCGTGCAGTTCGAGGTGGACGTCAGCTCACGGAACGCCTCCTGCGTCGGCACCCACGCCTCGATGTCGAACTTGCGGGCAGCGCTCGAGCCGAGATCGCCCGCGGCGACGTCGATCACTCGGTACGCGAGTCCCAGCGCCGTGAGCATCTCCTCCTGCAGTGCGACCAGCCGGTCATGCTCGGCCTCGGCATCTTCAGGCGTCGTGTAGACGAACATCTCCAGCTTGTTGAACTGGTGCACGCGGATGATCCCGCGAGTGTCCTTGCCGTACGAGCCAGCCTCGCTGCGATAGCAGGTCGACCATCCGGCATACCGCAGTGCGCCGTCGCCCAGGTCGACGATCTCGTCCTTGTGGTAACCGGCGAGCGGAACCTCGCTCGTGCCGACCAGATACAGGTCGTCCTTGTCGAGGTGGTAGACCTCGTCGGCGTGCTCGCCGAGAAAACCGGTGCCCTGCATGATCTCCGGGCGCACCAGGGTCGGCACGATCATCGGCGTGAAGCCGTTGGCGAGCGCCTTGTCGAGCGCGAGGTTCATCAGCGCGATCTCGAGCCGCGCGCCGATGCCCTTCAGGAAGTAGAAGCGAGCGCCAGACACCTTCGCGCCGCGCTCCATGTCGATGGCGCCCAGCAGCTCGCCGAGCTCGAGATGGTCGCGCGGCTCGAAGTCGAACTTCGGAACCTCGCCGACGTGGCGCAGCTCGATGAAATTCTCCTCGCCACCGGCAGGAACCCCGTCGATCACGATGTTCTCGATGCGCGACAGAGCGGATGCCGCAGCCTCAGCCGCCTCACCGGATGCCCGCTGCGCCTGCTTGACGCGCTCCGCGAGATCCTTGGCCTGCGCCACCAGGGCGGCCTTATCGTCCTTCGGCGCCTTCGCGACTGTCTTGCTGAACGCATTCTGCTCGGCTCGCAGCTCTTCGAACGCGCTGAGCGCGCTGCGACGCGAACGATCCGACTCGATTGCGGCATCAACGGTGTCAACCGCATTGCCGCGCGCCAGCTGGGAGCGTCGGACGAGGTCAGGCTCATCACGGAGAAGGGCGAGATCGATCATCAGGCAAGTCTATCGAGCGTCCTCCCCGCGCGTTCAGCCGTAGAGTGGCGGCATGACGGCATCCGAGACTCCGCGCACACACGCGGCACTCGTTCTCAACCCCGTCAAGGTCGACGCCCACCGACTGCGCACCGCGCTGCTGACTCTCTCCGAGGATCACGGCTGGGCGCCGCCGCGGTTCTACGAGACCCGCGTCGACGACCCCGGCCAGCTCATCACGCGCACCGCCCTCGATGACGGGGCATCCGCCGTGCTCGCGGCGGGTGGCGACGGCACGGTGCGCGCCGCCGCCGAGGCGATGGCGGGAACCGGCATCCCATTCGCCGTCATCCCCAGCGGCACGGGAAACCTCTTCGCGCGCAACCTGTCGCTGCCGCTCGCGCGCCCCGAGACGATGATGGATGCTGTCTTCACCGGGATGACCCACCCGGTCGACATCGGCTGGGCGAAGCTCACCCGCGAAGACGACACCGAGACCGAACATGCCTTCGTGGTGCTCGCCGGGATGGGCCTCGACGCCGACATGATCGCCAATACCAAGACTGAACTGAAAAAGTCGGTCGGCTGGGTGGCGTACATCGATGGTGCCGCGCGTTCGCTGCCCGGAGCCAAGCCATTCCGGGTCGTGTATCAGATCGACGACGGCCGCCTGCATTCCACCAAGGTGCACAGCATGCTGTTCGCCAACTGCGGCGCACTGCCTGCGGGCATCGCACTCATGCCCGATGCCTCACTCGACGACGGCCGCATGGACATCGCGGTGATCCAGCCGACCGGGCCGCTGGGCTGGCTGGGTCTATGGCGCAAGGTCTGGTGGGACAACTCGGTGCTGACCCGTTCACGCGCCGGCCGACGCGTGCTTGAGCGCCGCGGCCGAAATGCGTCGATCCGCTACCTGCACGGCCACGTCGCCGAGACCGCAATGGTCGCACCGACCTCGATCGAACTCGACGGCGATGCCTTCGGCGCGGCAGTGCGGATGACCTGCCGCATCGAGCAGGGCGGCCTGCGCATCGTGCTCCCCTCCGGGCACGACGTCTCGCGTTTCTGAGGTCCCCGCGAACGGCGGATGCTGCGCGACCAACGGATGCTGCCGGTCAGCGGATACTGCCGATGCTGCTTGTCAGCCGACGACGGCGACCTTTCCGTCGAGGTTGTCCCCACGGAGGGTGAGCTCGAACGGCGCATCGTCGTCATGCTCGCGCGGCAGCATGATCGCTGTGACGCGCGGAACGAAGTCCATCGTGCACACGCGATCGACGGTGGCGAAGGTGATCGTGGCACCGGCATCCGTGTGGTCGATGTCTTCGATGACCGGCGGGCACGTCGATGATCCCCAGGTGAGGAGGGTGATGCCGTCGTCTTCGAACCATCCGGCCGATGGCTGCTGTTCGCTGATGCCCTGCGGCGCCTCTGCCAGAGCGTCGAGATCGACGCCTTGACTGCGCGGAGCGTAATCGACCTGCACGTCGACATCCTGCGTGACGTCGACGCCATCGGGCGTGCTGACGAACAGCCCACGCGGCACCAGGTCGTCGGTGCAGACCTTCTCGTCGTTGTTGCTGAGCGTCACGGCGATCGTCTGTCCGTCTGCGGTGACGTCGCCCAGCACCGGAACACAGGTCGATGAACCCCAGGTGATGATGGCGAATCCGCGGCCGTCGTCGATCCACGCGGTCTCGATGTCGCCGCCATCGCTGCCCGGAACGGTCGGGTTCGCGCTGGCGCTCTGCCCCGGCGTGCTGGTGGGCGGCGGCGAAGCCGGAGACTGCGCGCAGCCAGCGATCAGCACAGCCGCGGCAGTGAGGGCGAGAGCCGAGAAGGCGGAACGCCGTCGAGAAGAAGTCATGGGCTCAGGCTACCCGGGCTCGGAATCTGTCGCCGAGCAACCGCGCACTCACTGCAGCGCAGAGGTGAGCCGAGCGAGGTTGTCGAGCACGGTCGAGCGCAGCGGCTGCTGCGACCATTCCTCGAGGGTCAGCTCTCGGCTGAGCGTGCGGTAGGTGTCTTCGAGCTCGCGCATCTCGGCGACGAATTCCTCACCGCGCACGAGCATCGACACCTCCATGTTCAGACCGAACGAGCGCATGTCCATGTTGCTCGACCCGATCACGGCGGTCTGGTCGTCGATGGTGAGGCTCTTCGTGTGCAGAATGTACGGGCGCGGGTACAGCCAGATGCGCACTCCGGCTCGCAGCAGCGCCTCGTAGTAGCTGCGCTGCGCGTGGTAGACCATCGCCTGGTCACCCTCTTCTGACACGAACAGCTCGACCCGCACACCACGGTCCACGGCACCGGTGACGGCGAGCAGCAGCGCTTCATCGGGCACGAAGTACGGGCTCACGATCATGATCTGATCCTTCGCCGCGTAAAGCAGCGCGAGGAACAGCCGCAGGTTGTTCTCGACCTCGAATCCGGGGCCGGATGGCACGATCTGGCAGTCGAGATCGCCCTCACCGGTTTCAACCCGTGTGATGTCGATCCCCTCGGGAACGCGGTCGGTCTCGGCGTAGTAGTCCGTCAAGAAAACCGCGTTCAGGCTCGCGACGACCGGCCCGTCGACGCGCACCATCAGATCGACCCAGTGCAGACCGCGCTTGATGTTCTTGGGCAGGTTGTACGTCGAATCGGTGACGTTCTGCGAGCCGACGTATCCGACCCGGCCATCGACCACGAGCAACTTGCGGTGGTTGCGCAGATCGGGGCGCTGGATGCGTCCGCGCAACGGCTGCACCGGCAGCATCAGGTGCCAATCAGCCCCCATGGCCTCAAGGCGTCGGATGGTCTCGCGATATCTCGGCTTCCAGCGGTTCGCCCAGTAGTCCAGCAGCACTCGCACCGGAACGCCGCGCGACACCGCATCCTCCATCGCCCGGAAGATGCCATCGGTCGCCTCGTCGGACTGCAGAATGTAGAACTCGATGTGCACGTGTTCCTGCGCATCGCGGATCGACTCCGCCATTGCATCGAGCGAATCCTGGTAGCCGCTGATGAGGTGCGCGCCGTTGTCGCCGGAGAGCGGCAGAGCGCCCATGGCATGGTTCATCGTCACCAGTGGCGGAAACCATTCCGGCGCATTCGGGCGCAGCGTGCCGAACTTCAGGTGGCTGGCCGTGTCGAGGATGTACTCGTTGATGCGCTCCTGCTTCTTCCGCCGAGCGCGCGGCAGCTTCGGGTTTCCGATCAGCAGGAACAGCAGCACCCCGAACACTGGAATAAAAAAGATCGCCAGCAGCCACGCCATCGCAGAAGTAGGGCGACGGTTGCGAGGAATCACGATGACCGCGACGATGCGGACGGTCAGATCGATAGCGATATATCCGAATGCCGCCCACCACGGCCAAGAGGCCACAAGCGTTGCGGTATCCACCGTGCGCGCTCCTTCATCTCGGCCATGCCGACTAGTGCCTGGGATCAGAGTAGCCGCAGCGACCGACTTCGCCCGCACCTGCGAGCTGTCGGGCGGTTTCAGACGGAGGCGGGCCCGCGCGCAGGGCTCAGCGGATCAAGAGGCGCGAGGCGGGAGTCCGCGCGCAGCGCGCTCCTCGGCCTCGATGCGAGCGTGGGCCTTCCGCTCGGTGCGGTCGGAGTGCAGGATGCCGCGCAGCACTACGACAAAAACGATGCACACGCCGATGGTCGGCAGAATCGACCATGCCGCCGCGACCCAGAAGTTCTCCACATTCTGATGATACGCCCCGAGGCTATGGGTGGGCGCGGAGCAGCATCCGCTCGCCCCATTCCGTCTGCACCATTGCGCGATAACGCCTCCACCGCACAATCCGTGGGATCTGCCCTCGTGCGTGACGGTGGCCCTCGCCACACTCGCCGTATGAGCACAGTCATCAAAGCCACAGATCCGGCCGAGTTCCTCGGCCTTGTTCCCTCGCTCGCCGGTTTCACACCACGACAGAGTCTCGTCATGCTGCCGTTCCACGGCAAGCGCACGCACGGCGCGATGCGCATAGACCTGCCCGGTACCGAGATCGAGGCCGAGACCTTCGCGGATGTCGCGCTGCAGGCGCTGCTGCAGGTCAGTGGCGTGGATGCGGTCGCGTTCGTCGTCTACACCGACGAATGCGCTGTGTCGGTGCCAGACGGCACGCTGCTGCCGCACCTCGCGATGACGGAGGCACTGCTCGACGTCTGCGTGCAGACCGGTCTGCGTCTCGTCGAGGCGCTGTGCGTGACACCGGACGGCTGGGGCGATTATCTGACGGATGAGGCGCGAATCGAGTCGCTGGAAGACATCCCCGGCCCGCCGTCGCTGCCAGGAATCGGCGATGTCAGCGGCGATCAGCTCGCCGGAGCCGCACTGCCGCCGAGCAACCTCGTCGAGCGGGAACAGGTCGGTCGGGCCCTGCAGGAACTCACGCACGTCTTGGAGCGGCACGAGCAGGGCCGTGCGCACATCGGCGCGGGAGACAATCCGATCGCGCTCGACGTGGCGGCGGTGATTCTCGACGATCTGCCGAGCTTCGCCGAGGCGCTGCTGGAGATGCCGTCCGACGCCGCCCCGTATTCCTGTGCCGCGCTGCTCTGGTGTCTGAACCGCCCGGTGCTGCGCGACGCGATCCTGGTGCAGTGGGCCACTGACCTGGACTTCGGCTACCACGCGCTCGATGCGCAGCTGGAGTTCTCAGACCGCGGCTCGGGTGTTCCGGATGCTGTCGGCGAGGTGTTCCTCGGCCGCGGGTCCCGACCCGACATCGACCGCCTGGGCTGCGCACTGGAGGTGGTGCGGTTCGCGATCGCCCGCGCGCCGCAGCCTGCGAAGGTCGGCGCACTCACCGCAGCAGGATGGCTGGCATGGGCATTGGGCCGCTCTTCGCACGCTGGCGAGTACGTCGATCAGGCGCTGGCGATCGATCCGCACCACAGCATGGCGTCGCTCATCTCGACCATGCTGTCGGCCGCGATGCTGCCGGAATGGTCGCTGCGCAGACCGTGAGTTCTGGTGGGCTACTTGACCAGCGGGAAGAGAATCGTCTCGCGGATGCCGAGGCCGGTGATGGCCATCAGCAGGCGGTCGATGCCCATCCCCATTCCACCTGACGGCGGCATGCCGTGCTCGAGCGCGCGCAGGAATTCCTCGTCCACCGGCATCGCCTCGACGTCGCCACGGGCGGCGAGCTTCGCCTGTTCGACGAAGCGCTCGCGCTGGATGACCGGGTCGATGAGCTCGGAATAGCCCGTCGCCAACTCGAATCCGCGAATGTAGAGGTCCCATTTCTCGACGACGCCAGCGATCGAGCGGTGCTCGCGCACCAGCGGAGACGTGTCGACGGGGAAGTCCATCACGAACGTGGGACGCACGAGGTCGACCTTCACGAAGTGCTCCCAGAGCTCTTCGACGAGCTTGCCGTGCGTGGGGTGCGGGGGGATGTCGACGTCGTTCGCCTCGGCGAACGCGATCAGATCCTCCACCGCGTCGCCCGGCTGCACGGTGCGTCCGCAGGCGGCAGACAGCGATTCGTACATCGAGATGCGGTCCCAGTCGCCGCCGAGCTCGTACTCGGTGCCGTCTGCCCAGGTGACCGTCGTGGATCCGGTGACGGCGACCGCTGCGTTCTGCACGAGTTCCTGCGTGAGATCGGCGATGCCGTTGTAATCGCTGTATGCCTGGTACGCCTCGAGCATCGCGAACTCCGGGCTGTGCGTGGAGTCGGCGCCCTCGTTGCGGAAGTTGCGGTTGATCTCGTACACCCGGTCGATACCGCCGACGACGGCGCGCTTCAGATACAGCTCGGGGGCGATGCGCAGGAACAGTTCGGTGTCGAACGCGTTCGAGTGCGTGATGAACGGACGAGCGGATGCTCCGCCATGCTGCACCTGCAGCATGGGTGTCTCGACCTCGAGGAAGTCGCGCGCAGTGAAGGTGGCGCGCAGGCTGGCGTTCACCGCAGCGCGAGCGCGCACGGTGGTGCGCGCCTGGTCGCGGACGATCAGGTCGAGGAAGCGGCTGCGCACCCGCGTCTCTTCGTTGAGGTCGCCGTAGACGTTCGGCAGGGGGAGGATCGCCTTCGAGGCGATCTGCCAGCTGTCGACCATGATCGACAGCTCGCCGCGACGGCTGGAGATGACCTCGCCGTGCACGAAGACGTGGTCGCCGAGGTCGACGAGTTCCTTCCACTCCGCGAGCGATTCCTCGCCGACGTTGGCCAGCGACACCATGGCCTGGATGCGCGATCCGTCGCCGGCCTGCAGGGCTGCGAAGCAGAGCTTGCCGGTGTTGCGGCTGAAGACGATGCGGCCCGCGATGCCGACGACCAGTCCGGTCTGCGTGTCGGCCTCGATCTCGCCGTACTCCGAGCGGAGGGCAGAGATGCTGTGGGTCACGGGCACCGATACCGGGAAGGCACCGCCACCGGCATCCACTCGGTTCGCGATCAGTTTGTCGCGCTTGGCGAGGCGAACCGCTTTCTGCTCGAAGATGTCGTCCTCGGGGATCGGCGCAGACGCGTCAGTCATGGGTGGGGCTCCTTGAAGAAAGTCTCGTCCAGTCTACCGGCGAGCCCGCACCGTCCCGAAGCCGCCGACTCCCCCGCGTTAGCCTCTTAACCATGCGAGTCCACCGAGGTGACCACCGTTCTGACAGTCAAAAGCGGATCCTCACCGTTCTCACGATGATGGTCGGGCTGCTGGCGGCTGTGCTGTTGCCGGCATCCGCAGCATCCGCCGACGTCGACGACTTCTCCTACTCGTCGTGGGACGCGCACTACGCCGTATCGCTCGATGCCGAGGGCCGAGCCGTAGCGCACGTCACCGAGACGCTGGTGGCCGAGTTTCCCGACGCCGATCAGAACAAGGGGATCGTGCGCGGGTATCCGGAGCGCTACGAGGGTGCGGGCATCAGCCTCGACATCGTCTCGGTGAAGGATGCCGACGGGCAGCCCATGCCGTATGAGACGGAATCCGACGACGGGATGCTCTACGTGCTCACCGGCGACGACGACTACGTGCACGGCGCCACCACCTACGTGATCGAGTACACGATGCGGGACTTCATGGTCACCGGCTCGAAGTCGCACAACGACGAGTTCTACTGGGATCTGCTCCCCCTCGACAGCACGCAGCCGATCGACCGTGTCGACATCGAACTGTCGTTCTTTGGCGCGCTCGCGCATGCCTTCACCGGTGATAGCGCCTGCTATGAGGGCGGTTACGGCAGCAGCCGTCGCTGCGACCTCGATGGACCGCGCACCGACGGAGACGCCCAGGTGTTCCGGGTGACGTCAGGTGAACGCGACGCCGGCGACGGCATCACCCTCGCCATCGGCTTCGACGCAGGCACCGTTACGCAACCCGCGGCCCGTCAGCCCGACCCGGTGGCCGACTTCGGTGCCGCTGGATTCGGCGCAGGCGCCCTCGCGCTCCTCACCGGTTCGTGGTTCGCCGTCGCACGCCTGGCACGCAAGCGCCGCATCGCGACCGGCATCATCGTGGCCCAGTTCGACGTGCCAGACGAGCTCGAGCCGCTGACCGCCGCCGCACTCATCCCGCGGTCTCCGAACCCCATCCCCGCCGAGCTGGTGCATCTGGCCGTGCAGAGCGCGGTGCGCCTCGAAGAAGAAGCAGACAGCAAACGTCCTTCCGTGCGGCTGCTCGATCGCGAGGCCGTCACAGCTCCCCTCGACCTCGCCACTCTCGATGCGGTGTTCACCGGCGGGTCCCGGCTGCGCGTGATTCCGCGCACAAACGAGAAGTTCGCGAAGCGGATGACGAAGCTCGCGGCCAAGGGGAAGGCTGCGGCGAAGACGCACGGATGGGTGACGACCGAGCGCAGTCGCGCAGCGATGGCCCTGGCCGGGGTGGGCATCGCCCTGCTCCTCGGCGCGGTCGCGCTGCTGGTGTGGAACCTCACACTCGACCGAGACATGCTGCCGCTGTCGGTCGCTGCGGTCATCTTCACCTTCACCGCTGCCGTGATCACCTCGTTCGTGGCCTTCGGCAAGCACACCGTGCTCACTCGCGACGGCGCCGAGCGCTACGAGTACCTGATGGGCCTGAAGGAGTTCATCCGCGTCGCGGAGGCCGACCGGATGCGGATGCTGCAGTCATACCAGGGCGCTGAGCGGCGCAGTGATGGCCAGGTCGATGTGGTGCACCTCTACGAGAAGCTGCTCCCCTACGCCATGCTGTTCGGCGAGGAGAAGACCTGGACGCAGGTGCTGCAGACCGCGTACGACACGGCGGACACGCACCCGATCTGGATCGCCCACGCAGCGAACATCAGCATCGGCGCGAATCTCTCGCGCTACTCGCAGTCAGTCCGCTCGGCGGCCAGCTATTCGGCGTCGTCGTCATCGTCGGGTGGTTCGATGGGCGGCGGCTTCTCGGGCGGCGGCGGGGGCGGCGGGTTCTCCGGCGGGCGCTGACGCGTAGCGCTCAGAGCGCAGGCGATGGGCCGATCGAATCGGATTCATCGCGCAGCGCGCGCTCGACAGCCGACTGCACGAGCGCAGACAGGTAGCCGCCGGGGTTCCCCACGCCGATGCCGCGCAGAAGTCCCGTCGCCTGCTGCACAATCGATCGTGAGAATTCGGATGCTGTGGCGATCGCCTCCGCGTACGCAGCGCGGTCTTGTTCGGCGATGACGACAGGTTCGCAGCCCATCTCCACGGCGAGCGCCTGCGCGATCGGCAGCACCGCGGCGGGAGCGGTGACGCCGGCGAACGAGGCCTGCAGCTGTCGCAGGTCGAGCGTGGTGCCGTTGAAGAGGATCGCCGGATGCACGGCCAGGGGAATCGCGCCATGCTCGGCAGCGGGACGCAGCACGTCGATGCCGTAGGCCGGATCGACGTGCAGCACGAGTTGCCCCATCTGCCATCCGCCGACGTCCGCGATGCCCTGCACGAGTGCCGGCAGCTCATCGTGCGGCACGGCGATCACGACGAGCTCGCTGCGCCGCACGACCTCGACGGCGTCGAGTACCGGCGCACCGGGCAGCACTGCAGCAGCCCGATCATCGTCTGAGCCGCTGGTGATGCCGGTGATGGCATGGCCGGCACCGGCGAGGGCGGCCCCGATGACGGGGCCGACCTTGCCGGCGCCGATGATGCCGACGCCGAGGCGTCCGGGTGCAGTCATCTCAGTCGCCGCTGAACGGTGGCGGGGTCGCCGGGGATGCCGGCGGCGCATACGGCGGTGGAGTCGGCTGCGCAGCGGCGGCCGGTGCGGATGCCGATGCAGGTGCGGCGTAGGCAGACGGCGCATCTGCGGCAGCGCCCACCGGCACCGAGGCGTTTTCTGCCCAGCGATGGCTGTGATCCGTAGACACGGCATTCGCGGTGGCTCGTGCCACGTCGTCGAGCAGTGCGATGGCGTCACTGCGGTCGAGCGACGCGACCGCGCCGCTGACCGGGCCAGCTACCGAATGCGCCTGAGCCGATGCGATGCGCTGTGCGCGCGACAGCGGGCCCTGCGTCACCGAGATGCCCTGCAGTCGAGCCAGCGGGAAGATGGCGAGGCGACGCCACGCCCAGCCCTTGCGCAGCAGCAGGCCCGCCCGGGTGAGTGCCCATCCCTGCCGCTTCCAGGTGAAGGGATGCCGCCAGGCGGCGCGTGCGGGGATCGTGTGGAACGGCTCGCCTGTCTTGCGTCCCTCCACGCCCCGCTCCCAGATGTCGGCGAGGTCGGAGGCGGTGAGATCCGGCAGGATGAGTCCGAGCACGCGCTCGACATCGGCGCGCTTGCCGACCGGCAGCACGATGTTGAACTGCTGAGCGGTGCCGGACTGCTGCTGCGACGCAGATTTGCCCGACATCCGGTTGATCTTCACAGACCACCAGCCGAACGGCCGCCACAGCAGAGACTGCGTGACAGCCACGGCGAAGATGCGGCCCGGTGGCAGCGTCTCGGTGATCGTCGTGAGCAGACCGAACGTCAGGCGGATGCCATCAGGCGTCGGCGCGATCGCATACCGCAGCGATCGCGAGATCTGTGCCCAGGTGATGCCGACGATGGCGATCACCAGCGGGATACCCATGCCGAAAGTGATCGCCAGCATCGCGATGAGGACGTCCTCACCGGAATCGCCTTCGGAGGTCATCCCGATCCAGCTCATCACCATCGCGACCGCGTAGATGATCCCGAACACTCCCACCCAGACGAGCGAGTTGACCAGCTGCGAGCCGATCAGCCGTCCGGTGGGGATCTTCACGACGCTCTCGGGGGCGACATCGTCGAGGTCGACCCCCGCGATGAGCCCGGTCACGCCGGCGTTCATCGACCCGACGAGTTCGTCGCGCATCCCGGCCACGCCCGAATGCCCGGCCTGGGCGGGGGTGGAATGGGCGGGGGCGCCACCGGATGCGACCAGTCGCGCGTTCCGAGCTCCCGACGCGAGCCGCAGGATGTCCTTGCGCACGGCCTCGGCCTTGGACGTGGCCAGGTACTCCAGGTCGACGTTCGAGTCGTTGCCTGCCCCGACGACCTCGATTTTGGCGAGCCCGATGAGGCGCGCGGGGAACGGACGCGTGAGGTTCACGCCCTGCACGCGATCGAGCGGAGCGCGGCGCTGCGAGCGGAACAGCAGGCCCTTGCGCACCTCGACGTGCGAGCCGGTGATGCGGAACTGGTGGAATCGCCAGATCACCCAAAAGATGACGACCAGCACGATGATCAGTCCCACCACGGCGAGCAGCGCGATGAGCAGCAGGTTGTTGGCCAGGACCCAGTCGACGGGATCTCCGCCGTAGGAGAGGTAGTCGGCTTCTTCCGGCGCGAACAGCTTCACGAACCAGCTGATGATCCGATCGCGCATGTTCGCGACCAGGATGCCGGCGACGATGAGAAGCACCAGCCCGCCCTTGAACAGGGGCGTGAGCGGATGCATCCGGTGCCATTCGCCATCAGCAAGGCTCGACGATCCGCCATCCGGCAGTGTTCCGGTGGGAACCCCAGGTTCGGGGGCAGGAGCGGAGGGGATGCTCACAGGCCAGTCCGCCTGGTCTCGGCGACCTCGATCAGGGTGTCGCGCAGCGCTTCGGCGGCGGGCTGCGTGAGCCCGGGGATCTGCACGCCGGTGGTTGCCGCGGCGGTGACCATCTTCAGCTGCGAGACGCCGAACGCGCGATCGAGCGGGCCGTGCGTGATGTCGACGAGCTGCAGGCGCCCGTAGGGCACGGCGACCATGCGCTGCCACAGGATGCCGCGGCGGAACACGATGTCATCGGCGCGCAGCATGTACCCGGTGGCCTTCGCCTGGCGGGGCAGGATGATGAGCGTGATCAGCGTGAACAAGATCACAATGCCACCGGGGATCCAGACCCAGGCCTGCTCGAAGGCGAAGGCCATCACGAGCATCACCACGATGACGAGGGCGAGGAACAGCCCGTTCTGCAGGAACTGCGACGCTACCCAGCGGGGCGAGATCTGGTGCCACGTGCCGTCGAGCGCGAGCGCCGAGGCGCTGCGCGGAGTGCGCAGCGCAGAGTACGTGCCAGCGTCGAGCGCATCGGGCGTCACAGGAGCGGATGCAGACGGTGCGGCTTCCGGCGACGGAGCGGATGCCGAGTGAGCAGACGGAGCGGATGCCGGCACTGGAGGAGCCGTCGGATAGGCGGGCGGAACCTCCGCCTGCCCCGGCTGCGGCGCCGAATAGGGCGGCGGGGTCAGCGGCGCGCTCGGCTCATGAGGAGGGGGCGTCTGGCTGTCGGTCATCAGGGTCCTTCGGCAGGGTGCAGAACTGTTCCGCGACGAGCGCGACCCCGACCAGCACTAGAGCGCCGATGACGAGCGCGACCATCGCCACAATAGACCCTACCGGCGCGGGTATCGGCCGGGACACCAAGAACACGAGCAGCCCGATTCCGAAGCCGGCGAGAATCGCGCCGAGCAGGCTGGAGGCCTGGGCGAGCGTGGCTGCTCTCAGCGCGCGGAAGGGGTCGATCCGCGTGCCACCGCGCTTGCTGCGACGGACGGGCCAGGCCAGCCAGAGGACCGCACCGGCGATGATGAGCAGCAGTACGGGGAGGAATCCAGATGGGACGAATGTCGCCCGGCCGCTGACGGTGAGCAGATGATCGAAGCCGAAGCCTGAGCCCGCCGCCAGCAGGGCGAGCACAGCGAGCACGCTGCTCGAGGTGCGCTTCACCCGGTGCCTCCCCCAGCGTCCTTGAGTCGGCGCACCAGTTCATCGACGCGTCCATGACCGTGCAGCACAGCATCCGCATCGATGCTCAACCACGGCTCCAGCACGAACAGTCGCTCCGCCGCGCGCGGGTGCGGCACCAGGAGGTGCTCGTCGTCGCTCTCGAAATCGCCGTAGGCGATGAGGTCGAGGTCGAGGGTGCGGTCGCCCCAGCGCTCGTGTCGCACCCGACCCTGCTCTTCTTCGACAGCGTGCAGCATGCCCAGCAGCACCTGCGGTGCCAACCGCGTGGTAACCAGCGCAACGGCGTTCAGGTACCTCGGCGCATCCGGGTCGGGTCCGTCCGGCTTCACCGCGATGCTCTCGATCGGGTCGCTCATCACCAGGTCATCGACAAGCGGGAGTCGACGCAGTCGAGCCGCAGCGGCCTGCAGGATCTCGCCGCGGTCGCCCTCGTTCGAGCCCAGCGCGATCACGGCGACCTGCGGCTCGCGGCCGGGGCGCGGATCGGGGGGCTGTGGCAGGTGCGTCAGACGCCGATCCATCATGCTCCCCCTCGCTGCAATGTCACCGCGACGTCAGAGAACGTCTGAGCGATCGGCGCCTGCGGCTTGTGCACCGTGACCGTCACGAACTGCACGCGCTCGTCTGCGAGCACGACGTCGGCGATGCGCTGCGCGAGCGTCTCGATGAGGTCGACGGGGTCGCTGGCCACCACCGCCGCGACCCGGTCGGCGAGCTCGCCGTAATGCACTGTGTCGGCGACGTCGTCGGATGCGGCAGCATCCGCAAGCGAGAGACGCAGCTGCAGATCGATGATGAAGTTCTGGCCGTCGCGGCGTTCGTGGTCGAACACACCGTGGTGACCGAACACCGTCAGGCCGGTGAGGGAGATCTCGTCGAGGTGCTCCATGTCAGACTCCATCCCACGCGCCGACGATCGCCAGCGCATCTCGTGTGGCGGCGACGTCGTGCACGCGCACGGCCCACACACCGGCCCGTGCGGCGAGCGCACTGGTGACCGCCGTGGACAGGTCCCGCCGCTGTTCACTGACGCTGCCGCCGCCCAGCGTCTCGGTCAGGAACCGCTTGCGTGAGGTGCCGATCATCACCCGGCAGCCGAGCGCGGTGAGCTCGTCGAGCCCACGCAGCACCTGCCAGTTCTGCTCCCCCGACTTGGCGAAGCCGATGCCGGGGTCGACGATGATGCGGTCGGGCGCGATCCCGGCGGATGCTGCCGCGGTCATGCGCTCCCGCAGTTCGGCAGCCACCTCGCGCGCCACTCGTTCGTACTGAGCTCGCGCGTACATGTCGGTCGATGGGCCACGCCAATGTCCGAGCACGATGTCGGCGCCGGAGTCAGCGACGGCTGCCAGCATCCGCTCGTCGGCGAGCCCGCCCGAGACGTCGTTGACGACGCGGGCGCCCGCGCGCACGGCCGCGACCGCGGTGTCGGCGTTGAGTGTGTCGATGGAGGTCGGTATGCCCGCGTCGGTGAGCGCTTCGATCACCGGCAGCGCACGCTGCTGCTCCATGGGCAAGGAGACCCGCATGGCCCCAGGTCTGGTCGATTCGCCGCCGACGTCAATGATCCCGGCGCCCTGCGCGTGCAGCACCCGAGCGTGCTCGACAGCGTCGACCGGGTCGGCGTAGCGGCCGCCATCGCTGAAGGAGTCCGGGGTGACGTTGAGGATCCCCCAGATGCCGGTCATTCGGGCGTCTCCGCGGTGCGCGTATGGGCCGTCGAGCCGGTGCCCGCAGCGCCGATCAGCGTGATCAGCTCGCCACGGGCGGTCGGGTCGGTGAACTCGCCGCGGGCGGCGATCGTGAGGGTGGATGCTGCGCTCTGGCGTTCGCCGCGCATCGTCACGCAGCCGTGGGATGCATCCAGGATCACCAGAACCCCTCGCGTGTCGAGATTGTCGGCGATCGTATCGGCGATCTGCTCGCCGAGGCGCTCCTGCACCTGCGGTCGGGCGGCGAGAGTCTCGACGACCTTGACGAGCGCTCCGAGCCCGACGACCTGCTCACCGGGGAGGTAGGCGAGATGTGCGTGTCCGGCAAAAGGAAGCAGATGGTGCTCGCAGACCGACCGGAACCGGATGTCGCGCAGCAGCACCGCGCCCGAGGGCAGCGTGTCTGGAGCCGGACCGCGCGAGACGCTGATGGTGCGGGCGAGATGCTCGGCGGGATCTTCGCTGACACCGGCGAAGAACTCCGCGTACAGTGCCGCCATGCGCGCCGGGGTCTGCGTGAGGCCGGGTCGTTCGGGGTCTTCGCCGATGGCTTCGAGCAGCTCGCGGGTGAGCTGCTCGACGCGCGGCCTGTCGACGGTCACGTCAGGCCGTCGCTGGCCGGGCCTGTCCCCCGGTCGTCCGCGCCGTGGAGGTGCGTGCGGCGTCGGTCTGAGCCGGGGCCTGGGCAGCGACGCCCTGATCGGCGCGACGAGGCACGTCGATCGGCGGGCGCTGCGACACCGGGCGGCCCTCGCTCGAGAGCCACTGCGGGCGCTCGGGGAGCTTGCGGATCTCGGTGAAGATCTCGGCGATCTGGTTGTGGTCGAGCGTCTCAAGCTCGAGCAGCGCGAGCGCGAGGCGGTCGAGGATGTCGCGGTTCTCGCTGATCACCTGGTAGGCCTCGTTGTGCGCCTGCTCGATGAGGGCGCGCACCTCCTGGTCGACGCGCTCGGCGATGCTCTCGGAGTACTCGCGGCCACGACCCATGTCCCGACCGGCGAAGGGCTCGCCGCCCTCGGAACCGAGCTTGACCGGACCGAGTTCGGTGGTCATGCCGTACTCGATGACCATCTTGCGGGCGATGCTCGTCGCCTTCTCGATGTCGTTGGAGGCACCGGTCGTCGGGTCGTGGAACACGATCTCTTCGGCGACGCGCCCGCCCATCGCGTAGGTGAGCTGGTCCTGCAGCTCATTGCGCGTGATCGAGTACTTGTCGTCGAGCGGCATCACCATCGTGTAACCGAGCGCCTTGCCGCGAGGCAGGATCGTGATCTTGGTGACCGGGTCGGTGTAGTTCATCGCCGCTGCGGCGAGCGCGTGCCCGCCCTCGTGGTACGCGGTGATGAGCTTCTCCTTGTCCTTCATCACGCGCGTGCGGCGCTGCGGGCCGGCGATCACACGATCGATGGCCTCGTCGAGAGCGCGGTTGTCGACCAGCTGCGCGTTCGAGCGTGCGGTGAGGAGGGCTGCTTCGTTGAGGACGTTGGCGAGGTCGGCGCCGGTGAAGCCCGGCGTCTTGCGCGCGACGACTTCGAGGTCGACCGATTCGGCGAGTGGCTTGCCCTTGGCGTGCACCTGCAGAATGTGCAGCCGACCCTTGAGGTCGGGGGCGTCGACGCCGATCTGCCGGTCGAAGCGGCCGGGGCGGAGAAGTGCGGGGTCGAGGATGTCGGGACGGTTGGTCGCCGCGATGACGATGACGTTCGCGTTCGGGTCGAAGCCGTCCATCTCGACGAGCATCTGGTTCAGCGTCTGCTCGCGCTCATCGTTGCCGCCGCCCATGCCCGCGCCGCGGTGGCGGCCGACGGCGTCGATCTCATCGATGAAGATGATCGCGGGGGCGTTCTCCTTGGCCTGGTTGAACAGGTCGCGAACGCGCGAGGCGCCGACGCCGACGAACATCTCGACGAAGTCGGAGCCCGAGATGGAGTAGAAGGGTGCACCCGCTTCGCCGGCGACAGCGCGGGCGAGCAGGGTCTTTCCGGTTCCTGGAGGGCCGTACAGCAGCACGCCCTTCGGGATGCGGGCGCCGATCGCCTGGAACTTGGCGGGATCCTGCAGGAACTCCTTGATCTCATGGAGCTCTTCGATCGCTTCGTCGGCACCGGCGACGTCGGCGAAGGTGACCGTCGGGGTCTCTTTGCTGACGAGCTTCGCCTTCGATTTGCCGAACTGCATGACCTTGCTGCCGCCGCCCTGCATCGACGAGAGCAGCCACCAGAACAGCAGTCCGAGCAGCACCAGCGGCAGGAGAGACAGGAAGCCGTCGAACCAGGTCGCCCGCGGGACGACGTCATTGAACCCGTCCTTGGGCGCGGCCTTGTCGATGGCCTGAACGACCTGGTCGGCACGGGCTTCGACGTAGTAGAACTGGACGTTCTTCGAGCCCTCGAACTCCTTCGAGAGCGTCAGGTCGACTCGCTGATCGCCGTCGGTGTTGATGGCCTCGGTGACCGTCTTGCCGTCGAGCAGTTCCAGACCCTGCTGCACCGTGACCTGCTTCGGCGCCGACAGGTTCGAGATCAGCAGAAAACCAGCGAAAAGCAGCACGCCGATCAACGCAACGTAGATCAGCGGGTTCCGGGAGACCTTCTTGACATCCATGATGCGTTCAGCGTACCGCTCGGGCACTAGGGGGCCGCTGTGCGTTCACCATTGGCGTACGCCGTCGGGGAGAGGCGCGCAGGTCGTCACATATAGACGTGCGGAGCCAGCACGGCAACGTCGCGCAGGTTGCGGTACCGCTCGGCGTAATCGAGCCCGTAGCCGACGACGAACTCCACGGGGATGTCGAAGCCGACGTACTTGCAGTCGATCTCGACCTTCGCCGCTTCGGGTTTGCGCAGCAGCGCCAGCACCTCGATCGATTCGGCACCGCGCGATTCGAAGTTCTCCAGCAGCCAGCTCAGGGTGAGACCGGAGTCGATGATGTCCTCGACGATGAGCACGTGCTTGTCATGCAGGTCGGTGTCGAGGTCTTTGCGGATCTGCACGACACCGCTCGACTTCGTGCTCGCTCCGTAGCTGGAGACCGCCATCCAGTCCATCGGTGCGTGCATCGGCAGAGCGCGGGCGAAATCGGCCATCACCATCACCGCGCCCTTGAGCACGCCGACGAGCACGAGATCCTTGCCCTCGTAGTCGGCGGCGACGCGGTCGGCGAGTTCCTGCAGCTTGGCGAGGATCTCCTCCTCGGTCACGAGGATCTGGGTGAGGTCGTCCTGGATATCCGCTGCGCGCATGCATCGAGTGTAGGTCGAATCGAGCTGGACATCCGCACTACTGTGAGCACAGGAGCGGGCGCGCGCCCGCGGGGAAGGAAGACATGGACTTCGACGCAATCCTCAAGCAGGTGCCGATCGGCGACATCGCGGAGCGCTTCGGCGTCAGCCCGGATGTCGCCCGTCAGGCGGTGCAGGAGGGCGGTGCAGCTCTCCTCGGGGGCCTCGCCAAGAACGCGGAGACCGCAGAGGGCTCCTCCGCTATCGAGCAGGCGCTCAGCCGCCATGAGGGCTTCAACGGCGCTTCCAAGGTCGATGACATCGACACCGCCGACGGCGACAAGATCGTCAAGCACGTGTTCGGCAACAAGGAGAAGGAGGTCGTCAACAGCCTCACCGAGTCGAAGAAGACCGCCGGTGGCATCGACTTCGGCAAACTGCTGCCCGTGCTCGCGCCGATCGTCATGGGCCTGATCGCGAACGCCACCAAGGGCAAGAGCACCGGTGGCGGCGGCGGTCTCGGCGACATTCTCGGCGGGCTGCTCGGCGGCGGCCAGAACGAGCAGTCATCGGGTGGCGGCGGCCTCGGTGACATCCTCGGTGGGCTCGGTGGCATGTTCGGCGGCGGCCAGCAGAGCGGCTCGAACTCCGGCGGCAACGTGGTCGGCGACATCCTGGGCGGCCTCTTCGGCAAGAAGTAGGCGTCGCCGCTGCCCGCTCAGCGGGCGGTGAAAACGATGCGCCCGCCTGCTCGGCGCGCCGAGCAGGCGGGCAGGTCGATCGGCCCCTGTCCCGACCAGTCGGTCACGAGGCGTGCGACTTCGACGGTCTGCGAGCGGCTGAGGCTGACGCCGAACTCGCTGTCGACGACGAAGCGGAGGATCCGGTTCCGCAATGCCGCAGGGTTGGCGGCGAGTGCGGCCACGCTGACAGATATTCCCGCCTCCGCATGCTCGACGATGTCCTCGATCGTCTCGTGGATCATCTCGTCGAATGCCTCGGCGTCCTCCCGCAGCTGTTCGGCGGTGCGCGCCAGCGCCTCTGCAATCCCCGGCCCGATCTCGGCTTCGAGCACAGGCAGCGCCTGCGTGCGCACGCGAACGCGCGCGTAGCGGGTGTCGAGATTGTGCGGGTCATTCCAGAACGGCAGAGCGGATGCTGCGCAGAACGCAACCGTCGTCGCACGCCGCACCGTGAGCAGGGGGCGCAGCCACAGCATCCCGTCGCCGTCTTGGCGTGATGGCGCCATTCCCTGCAGACTCGCCGCACCCGAGCCGCGGGCGAGGCCCAGCAGCACGGTCTCGGCCTGATCGTCGAGGGTGTGGCCAAGCAGAACAGCCGTCGCGTTCTCTGCGGCGGCGAAGCGTGCGAGCGCGGCGTACCGCGCAGCTCGAGCCGCGGCTTCCGGACCGTCCGGATGCTGATCATCGACCTCGATGGCCAGCACCATCGCTTCCACGTCGAGCTCGCGCGCCTGTGTCGCAGCGCGCTGGGCGACAGCATCCGATCCACTCTGCAGGCCGTGGTCGACGACCGCCGCGACAACGCTCATGCCGAGTTTGGTCGCCTCGAACGCGACGGCCGCGGTCAGCGCCAGCGAATCGGCGCCACCCGACAGTCCGACGATGACGCGCGTTTCGGGAACGGCAACCAGAGCGTTGCGAACGGCGAGGCGCACTTCGGCGATGGCGGGATCGAGTGAGGGCACTTCTCCACGCTAGAGCACAGCGCTCGACGCTGAAGCCCTGCGCGCGGGTGATAAGCGGCGGGCGCGAGTAGGCTGGTCTGCGGCATCCACCCCGTCTTTCCTGAGGAGCACACGCATGGGCGCACACGACGTCATCATCGAGATTCCGCGCGGCAGCCGCGTGAAGTACGAAGTCGACCACGAGACCGGTCGCGTCCACCTCGACCGCGTTCTGTACACGACGTTCGGCTACCCCGCCGACTACGGCTATTTCGACAACACGCTCGGCGAAGACGGCGACCCGCTCGACGTGCTCGTGCTGCTCGACCACGGCATCTACCCGGGCGTCGTCGTGAGCGTGCGTCCCGTCGCCGTGCTGAAGATGAGCGACGAGGCCGGTGGCGATGACAAGCTCGTCGCCGTGCTGTCGAAGGACCCGCGCTGGGAGCACATCCAGGACATCGACGACATCGCCGAGCACACGAAGAAGGAGATCGCGCACTTCTTCGAGCACTACAAGGACCTCGAGCCCAGCAAGTGGGTCAAGGTCGACGACTGGGGCAATGCCGCTGAGGCGCAGCGCATCCTCGACGAGGCGATCGAGCGCTTCGGCACCGAAGGCCACTGAGCTTTCTACAGCGCAGCAACGCGAAACCCCCGGTCGGTCGGCCGGGGGTTTCGTCGTGACTCGAAGCGATTCAGATAGCGCCGCGAGCGGCGAGGAAGTTGTACGGGTTGACAGTGCCGCCGCCCGTGTAGACCTCGAAGTGCACGTGGCATCCCTGCGATGCACCGGTGTTGCCGGCGTAGGCGATCACTTGACCGGCGCTGACGTGCTGGCCGGACGAAACGGCGAAGCGCGCAATGTGCGCGTAGCCGGTGGCGATGCCGTTGCCATGCTGAATGCGAACGTAGTTGCCGTAGCCGCCGTTGTAGAACGCTGCATCGACGCGGCCAGAAGACGCCGCGTAGATGGGTGCTCCGCATCCGTTCGCGAAGTCGGTTCCGCGGTGGTAGGTAGAGCGCCAGACGCCGTTGCTGAACTGCGGCGGGCGCGGGCCATAGCCCGAGGAGATGTAGCCGCCGTGCGGGCGTCGCCAGGCGCCGGAGCCCGAGCCGCCGGATCCTGATCCGCCACCCGAGCTGGGGCGTCCTCCGCCTCCGCCGCCCTGGTTGTTCTTCGCGGCCTCTTCGGCTGCTTTGCGTGCTCGTTCCGCTTCTTGGCGGCGGCGCTCGGCTTCGGCCTTGCGGCGCCGCTCTTCCTCGGCCTTGCGCACGCGCTCGCCCTCTTGGTACCCGGCGACTGTGGCGGCCGTGTTGTCCTTGAGTGCGGCGAGCTGGGCTTCGAGCGTCTGCAGGTTGGCCTGCTTCTCATCGAGAGCGGCCTGCGCAGCATCCGCTGCCTGCTGCGCCTTGATCATCTTCTCTTCGGCGATCTTCTGCAGGCGGTCGCGCTCATCGCGGGCAGTTGTCGCCTGGTCGCTCAGCGACTGCGCGGCGTCACGCGCCGAAGCGGCGTTCTCGTACACCGTGCGGTTGTAGCCGAGCAGCTTGTCCATGCCGCCCAGGCGCGACAGCAGCCCGTCGGCGTCAGCGGAATCGGAGAAGAACAGTTCGAGGGCGGCGTCGTCGCCACCGTTTCGGTACAGCTGGGTGGCGACCTGACCGGCCTTGCGCGCCGTCTCATCGGCGATCTTGGACTGATCGTCGGCCTGCGACTGCAGATCGGCGGCCTTGGCGGCCTGGTCGAAGAACGCCTGCTGCGCTTCGTAGAACTCGTCGCCGGCGGTGCGGGCCGCGGCTTCGGCTGCGGCGGCGCGCTGGGTGAGCGACTGGATCAGCGTCTCGATGCGACTGATCTCGGCGCCCTTGGCGGATTCGCTGGCCTTCGCGCGCTGCACGTCATCCCAGCTGGGGTAATCGGCCGCGTGCGCAGACTGGGTGCTCGCCGAGATGCCGAAGGCACTGAGCGCGATGGCGCTGAGTGCGCCGACCGTGATCGCTCCGCGGCGGGTGATGGGGCTGGTGGGCCAGAGCGCGCGGCGCTCGGCGGCGGTCGGTGCGCAACCGCAATCGTCGGATGTTGCCCGCGCATCCGGGTGCTGATCGTTGTTCACACGCGCCCTTCCACCATATTCACAAGTGCCACACTAACAACATTCGTCACATCTGCACCAGGTTTGCGCGGCTGACGGGTTGCGCGCGCATACCGCACGTCGTTGTCGTGCATCTCTATCGTGCATCGGAAACGCCCGGGATGCCGGCAGGAATGCCTCCGATTTCGTGATTCGTCTGAGCGTCCTTTATGCTTGAGCGTCGGCAGGACAACCCTCGGGATTCGCCTGCGGCCCCATCGTTTAGCGGCCTAGGACGCCGCCCTTTCACGGCGGTAGCACGGGTTCGAATCCCGTTGGGGTCACTCATCCGATACAATTTAATAGTTATGGCCCTGTAGCGCAGTTGGTTAGCGTGCCGCCCTGTCACGGCGGAGGTCGCGGGTTCAAGTCCCGTCAGGGTCGCTCCTAGCGATCGGCCTTCTTTCGAGAAGGCCTTTCGTTTCGGACGCGGCAGTTCTATAGTCAGCCGCGCGGCTCTGTAGCTCAGTTGGTAGAGCGTTCGACTGAAAATCGAAAGGTCACCGGATCGATGCCGGTCGGAGCCACACGGATCATCATTACAGTGATCCCAGAAACCCTCGCCTAGCTTCTACATGGCGGGGGTTTTGCTTTGCCCGGGTGAGGTGAGGTTTTGAGGCCTATCAGCCAAAAGAAGCGAATAAGTTCGGGGACACCACCGCCGTCGAACTCTCCGAGCACGCAGCAGAGGCCGCGGACTGCGTCTTCCCCCGGCACGGGAAGGGCGACTCGATCGATGACCTCACGCCACTCGTCGTCGCACCTCGACTACGCTCGCATCGAGCCGGTTGAACACACCGGCTGACACCAGCAAAACGCTCTCCAGACACGCCGGGGCGGGTCGAAGATAGGTCATGAAAAGAGTGAAGCGATGACCAAGACACTGCTACTTACGCCAACGATCTCGACTGGTGGTCGGTCAGTATTTCCAAAGGGCAAAAACCCTGCCCGCTTCATCGGGTGGCTCCTCATAGTTCCTGCCATAGCGTTCGCTATCGCGTTTGCCGACTCTCGTGTCGGTTTCAGGCTGCTCATGGCCAGTGTCGGAATCACCATGCTGGTTCTCGCGCTCGCGCTATATTTCCGTAGCCGCACCTTGCGAACTGGAAATATTCGTATTGCCGCGTCTGGCGGGCTGCGGTTCCTGCCACCAGGTTCCACCCGCGCCGGTGCGTTGTGTGTTGCGATCGCATTTCTCATTCCCGCTAGCGCCTCACTGATCATCACGCTCGTCGACCTGCCGACCCAGCAGGGCTTTTCACGGTTCACAGCCGTGGGCCCGTATGTTCTTGCGGCGCTCGGGCTCTGGCTGCTCGTGAAGGAGATCCTGTCTGCGCGGACCCCGGCGGGCCTGCAGGTCGACGCGGAGGGGCTCAGCGGTGTTCGCGGCACCAAGCAGGTGCATCTTCGCTGGGACGACCTCGAGAGCGCAGCGGCGTTCGGGCGCCACGGACCACAGCTCATGCTGCTCACGAGCAACCAAGGGCCGATTGCCCTTGAAGCACATCACTTTGGCTCTGACCCGGCGGTGGTTGCGCGCATCATCGAATATTTCAGAGTGAATCCGACGCAGCGTGCACAGTTGAACGACGGCGCAGCCGCGATCCGCACCGTAGAAATGGTAAGCCGCTAAGCGCTAGTCGATGTCGGCGAGGCGAGCATGCCACACTGGCATCCATGCCGCAGCAGCCGACAGACCCGCGCCAGGCGCGGCGTCTCTCCGAGACCCTGAACGAATTCCAACAGGCCGAAGGGCACCCGCACTTCCGGCTGGATGTCGAGCGCGTCCGGTTCTCGCCGTTCTACTCGCGACTGTCGGCCGTCACCCAGGTGATCTCGCAGACCGGGGCGGGTCTAGCAGTGCACAACCGACTCACCCACTCCATCAAGGTCGCCGCTGTGGCACGGGCGATCGCCACCCACCTGTCGTCGCGCACCGATGAGTCTGCACAGATCGTCGCAGAGCTGGGCGGTGCACACCCGGTGGTCGTGCAGGCGGCAGCCGCGGCGCACGATCTCGGACATCCACCGTTCGGCCATCTCGGCGAGCAGACGCTCGATCGTCTGGCACGCGAACGCTTCGGCCTCAGAGAAGGCTTCGAGGGCAACGCGCAGACCTACCGCATCATCACTCGCCTCGATGAGCACGACCGCCCCGGTGTCGGTCTCAACCTCACCGCCGCGGTGCGCGCCGCAGTGCTGAAGTACCCGTGGCGGCGCGGCCAGGGCGGAGAGCGCCGCGGCGGGGCCAGCAAGTTCAACTTCTACGCGATCGACGGACCGGATGCCGCGCAGGCACTCTCCGCGTACCCGCTGATCGAACGCGGGCAGCAGACCATCGAGTGCTCGATCATGGATATCGCCGACGACATCGCCTACTCGCTGCACGACCTCGACGACTTCTACCGCGCCGGGCTGCTGAACCCGGCCACGCTCTCGGCCGAGTTCCGCTCCTGGCACCGCGAGCTCGCCGGTCTTCGAGCATCCGACACCGAGACACTCGCCACCGACACCCGCACTCCCGGCCACTCGCTCGAGCTTCTCTGGCGCCGACTGCAGAGCAAAGATGCCTGGATCGCCGATGCCGATGCGTTCGGCGAGGCCGTCGCCAAGGTCGCCGCCGAGGTGATCGATGGTCTCGTCGCCGAGCCGTTCGACGGATCTCTCTCCAGCGAGCGCGCGCTCGCGCGATTCACCACCGGCTGGATCGCGCGCCTGCAATCGTCGGTCGAGGTGCGTCGCCACCCAGACGTGCGCTCGGGTCACGTCAGCCTCAACCGGCAGGCGTGGCATGAGGTCGCGGTGCTGAAGTTCCTGCACGAGCGCTTCATTCTCGAGCGTCCCGACCTCACGGTTTACCAGCGCGGACAGGCGAGTGTGCTCGAACGGCTCGTCGACGGGTTCACGGCCTGGCTCGACGATCCGCGTGACGCCCGACGCGCTCCGCGCCGACTGATCGACCTGGTCGAGCTGGCCACCGACGACTACCGCCGACTGCGGCAGGACGCCCCAGAGCTCGTCGAATCCCACACCGACAACGATCTCGATGCGCTCGCTCGCGGCCGCGGCATCATCGACTACGTGGCCTCACTCACCGACGCGCAGGCACTCTCGATCGACGCGCTGCTGTCCGGCCGGACCGAGCGGCTGTGGGACGCCGGACAGGGGCTCTGAGCGCGATGGGCGATGACCGCACGGGCACCCGCCGCATCGAACTCATGCTGCGCAAGCCGTGGTTCGCGCTGTATGCCGGCATCCGCCCGACTCTCGTCATCGGCGGACGCGGCCAGCCGACCCAATGGGGCCTCGGCACCTGGCAGATGCCCGCCGACGAGGCGGTGACACTGGGCGTGTTCCTCTTCAACAGAGTGTGGCGCTTCGGTGCGGCGGAGTTCACGGTCGCGCCCGGCCAGACCTCCACCCTCGTCTACCAGGCTCCGGCGCTGCCCTTCGGCCGCGGGCGGATTCGCGCCACCGAATAGCGCGCCCGAAGTCGCGCTCCGCGTGGAAGAGTGGATGCCACATGGCACCATCTTCCGGAGGAGCATCATGCGCGCTGTCGTCTACGACCGGTTCACCAAGGATTTCGATGAGCTCGCCGTGCGCGATGTTCCCGAGCCGAAGCTCCCTCCGGCATCCCTCCTGATCGACGTGCGCGCAGCGGGCGTGAATCCGGTCGATTGGAAGCTCATGGCAGGCTACCTGGATGCGATCGTGCCGACGCAGTTCCCGGTGATTCCGGGATGGGATGTCGCCGGCGTCGTCGTCGGCACGGGCTTCGACACCCCGGAGTTTCAGATCGGCGACGAGGTGATGGCCTACGCCCGCAAGGATGTGCTGAGCACGGGCACCTTCGCCGAGCGCGTGGCTGTTCCGGTCTCCGCCGTGACGGCGAAACCCGCGTCTCTCTCCTGGGAACAGGCCGGCGGGCTCCCGCTCGTCGGCGGTGCCGCCCTGCGCACGATCGACGCACTCGGTGAACTGCATGCGCGCACGGTGCTCATCCACGGTGCTTCCGGTGGCGTCGGCAGTCTCGCGGTGCAGATGGCCGTCGCCCGCGGAGCGCGCGTGATCGGCACAGCATCCGAAGTGAACCACGACTTCCTGCGCAGCCTCGGAGCGGAGCCCACCACCTATGGCGACGGCCTCGCCGAACGGGTACGCGCGCTTGCGGGCGGCCAGGTCGATGCCGTCGCCGACTTCGCGGGCGACGTACTGACAGTCACACTCGATGTGCTCAGTCCCGACGGAGTGCACGCGTCGATCGCTGACGCGACGGTCCGCGACCATGGTGGCCGCTACATCTGGGTGCGCCCGGACGGTTCGGAGACGGCGCGTCTCGCCGCGATGGCGGATGCCGGAGAGCTGCGCATCGATATCGCGGGCACCTACGGTCTTGATGAGGTGGCCGAGGCCTTCCGCGCCAGCAGTTCCGGGCACACTCGCGGCAAGCTCGTCATCATCCCCTGACCGCCTGTGGGCGCACGCAGCGGTTGGCGGCCGTCGGCATCAACGGGCTTTGTCGGCGACATCGGGAAGGCGCTCCGATGCGACGACGACGACGTCCTGCGACTTCCAGTCCATCGCGACGATCATCTCCGACGCCTCCGTGATCTGACGAAGAGAGACCTTGCGCTTGCGGGGAACCACGAAGGCCTCGATGTGGAAGACCTGGCCCTGATCGCGCATGCGCACCGCGGCATCCGCAACCCATGGCAACTCCCTCAGCCGCGACACGATCTCGCCACCAAGCGGATGCGGCTCTTTGTCGTCGTGAGTGCGCGCTCGCTGATCCATCAGATCGGCCACGGCGGATTTCGTGTTGCGAAGGCCGTCCATGATGATTCCCGACGAGATGAAGAGCGCGGCGATGCCATCGAGCCACCACCACCCGACGCCGATTCCGAGAACGCCCACGATCGAGGCGACGTTGGTCTGCCAGTCGGCCTTCGCCATGTCGGCATCGGTGTAGATGAGCTTGTTGTGCAAGACGGGGGCGAGCTTCGCTTTGGCGGGACCGTAGAACAGCGGCCCGACGATCACCAGCACCATGGCGCCGATCATCAGCCAGCCCAGCCAGATGGTGTGGCCGAACAGCCGCACCGTGCCGATGGTGGGATGCTCAAAAGTCACCAAGTTCTTGATGGCCTCGATGGCCAGATTCACGCCGACAGCCAGCAGCGCGACTCCCGCAACCACGTGGCCGGTAGCCATCGCACGGTGCCAGCCATACGGCCGACCAACGGTGGGTCGGCGACGCACGAAGATGAGAGCGGTGAGGAAGGCGATCTGCGGCAGCAGCGACAGCATGTCTTCGATCCATGCGGTCTTCATCGACTGCGAGTTGCCTACGACGAAGGCGACGAGCGCGATCGTGGCGCTCGTGTAGCAGATCGTGAAGATCTCCCAGCGCGTTGCTTTGCGTAGTGCATCTGCCTGCTCTTCGGGCAGGTCAGTGCGCCCGAACTGCTCCCACTTCATTGCAGCTCCTTGTCGAGGAACGACTCGAGCTTCGAAAGGAGCGCGTTCTCACCCAGCGGGACAGCAAAGACCAGAGATCGTTCGTCAGAGCCAGCGATGTTCGAGTAGCCGCGAGTGATACCCACCCGGTCGACCCAGGGCGTCTCGTCGGTGAAGCCACCGATAGCGAGATCGAGATCACCGCTCTCGAGTTCGCCGACCAGTGTCTCTTCAGCGGCCACCGTCCACTCGACCCGAGCGTCGATCGAATCTGCGAACCGCTCGGTCAGCGACACCAGCGGCCCGTGCAACTCATCACCGGTCCGCTCGACCAGTCCTGGCTCCAGAGAAGCGCCGACCCGGAGAATCGACCCCGTCGCCCGGTCGAGGGCTCCGTTCGGATCGGTGGGGATGGTCAAGCCGCATCCTGACAACAGCATTGCGACGAACAGAAGCCCGGTGAGCATTCCCACGCGAACCACCCGCAGGGCGTCGTATCGCCCGAGCAACCTCGCCATGTCCCCTCCAGGCACTGACTGAACGGCTGTCTAATTGAAAATTCCACGATCAGAGTAGCCAGCGCGCACCGTTACCCCTCTACAGAGATATCGGCGCGCGCTGGTTCAGACGGAGCCGCTGTGGCGGGCTCAGAGCACTTCGTCGCCTTCACCAGGTGCGCGAACCGAACGACGAGAGACATTGCCGTCAGGGGTGGCCTCGGTGCGCGTGACGACATCGGTCCTGCGGCGACGCGCCATCAGGATGATCCCGAGAAGCACGACGAGAACGCCCGCTCCCATCAGGATGTAGCCGATCATCTGCAGATCTGCCCAGTCCACCTGGACATTGATCGCGAAGGCCAGAATGGCGCCGACTACGAACAGAAGGATTCCTGTACCGATACTCATGTGCATTCCCTTCAATCAGGCGACGCTGTGCACCGCCGGGCGCCAGTCTGTCGCATGGCTCACGAGGGCGAGAGGGGGTTGACAACGGCGTCCGGTGTTCCGAGATGTACAGCACGCGCGACACACGCTCCTCTCGTGAGAACCTGGAAGCATGGTCGTCCCCCGCCGCAAAGGACTGCTCGCCACCGTCCACAGTGTCATCCGCAATGATCCGTCTCGTGTCGCGCCCACCGAGCTTCTTCCTGTCATCTCGGACGAGCTGACCCGAAGAATCCTCGACCTCGCGATGCGGATCGGCGAGGCGCTGTTCGCCGTCGGCGCCTCGGCGCACGACGTGACCTTCGCGATCACGCGCGTGACGAATGCCTACCATCTGCACAGCGTGCAAGTGGATGTCACGTACAACTCGATCACCGCCGCGCATCATCACGGAGACGAAAGCCGCCCGATCACACTGCTGCGAGTGGTGCGCGTCGCCTCTCCCGACCACGCGAAGCTGCAGCGCCTGCAGGCTCTGGTGGTCGATATCGATGACGGGCTCGCTCTCGACGCTGCGCGTGATGCGTTCCGCGGCATCCGCCGTACACCCTTCCTCTACCGGTCCCCCGTCGTGATCGTCTCGCGCGCGGTGCTGGCGGCCGGCGTCGCCGTGCTGTTCGATGCGTCGGCGATCATCGTCGGACTCAGCTTCGTGGCAGCGCTCTGCGCAGCGCTCGTCCAGGCTGGCCTCGCTCGGTTGAGCGTGCCATCGTTCTTCAGCCAGATCGCCGGTGCGTTCGTGACGACGATGGTGGCGTTGATCGTCGCGGCGCTGGGAAGTGCGGGGGTCGAGCCGTTCATGGGAATCCGCCCGACGATCATCGTCGCGTCCGGCATCGTGCTGATGCTCGCGGGCCTCACCGTCGTCGCCGCCGCGCAGGATGCCATCGACGGTTTCGCTGTCACGGCGGGCGGCCGCATCCTCGACCTGACGATGCAGACGATCGGCGTCGTTCTCGGCATCCTCATCGGCCTCGAGTTCGCTCGGGTGCTCGGACTCGGGATGGTGCTGCCGACCGATGCGATACCGCTCGGTTCCTTCGCGGGACAGCTCGCGGGAGCGGTGATCATCGCCATCGCGGTCGCCGTGTTCAACGGCGCAGGCCTGCGCATCGTCGTCGTCAGCGTCGTGCTCAGCCTCATCGCGATCTCCGGGTACAACGCGCTCGCGCTGCTCGATGTGCATGTGGCGGCCGCCAGCGCCGTGGGGGCGCTTCTGGCCAGCTTCGTCGGCATCCTCGTCGCCCGCCGTCTGCACGTGCCATCGGTTGCCGTGACGACCGCGGCCATCGTGCCTCTCGTACCTGGGCTCGCCGTCTTCCGTGGCCTGCTGGGGGTCATGCACTCCGACGGCACCGCAGAGAGCCTCTTGACCGGCGCAGCCCCACTCGTGCTGGCGGCGATGATCGGCATCGGTCTGGCCGCCGGCAGCTCGCTGGGCCTCTACATGGGAACGCCGGTGCGAGCGACGCTGACGAGCGTGGCGAAGTCTCGCTCGCGGGTTCGCCGCTGACGCTCCGGACGAGTTGCTTACAGCTCGCCCGGTCGCATCGCCTCGGCGTCGATCGCGCGGATGATCCGGATCGCGGCGGAATCGGTGGTGGGCTCGTGCGCGGCGTCCGCGCGCCGGCGTCGCGGCCGGTAGACGACGAGTGCGTGGTAGAGGAAGCGGGCGAAGAACGCGACCACGAGCGAGATCGCCGTCGCGATCACGCTGGAGATGTGCCAGGTCTCGACCATCAGCGCCATCAGTGGAATGCGCAGCGCCGCCTCGACGCTGTTGAAGGTGACGGATGCCACGAAGCGCACCCACAGCTGGGAGGCATCGTCGCGCATATCGCCGAAGACGTACAGTTCCTGCAGCACGAAGTTGCCGACGATCGTGGCCGCGGCACCGATGATCGCCGCGAGCACGTAATCCATGCCGAAGTGCGTGAGCACCCACATGATGCCGATGTTCGCCAGTGCTCCGATACCGCCGATCACGGCGAAGCGGCCCATCTTGCCGAACCGCAATCGTGCGAGATGCGCGATGAACGTCGCACCCTGTCGCAGACTGGCCTTCGATGTGCCGTGACGTCGGCGCCCGAACGCCATCGGCACCTCGGCGATGCGCAGGTCACCCCGTTCGCCGCCGCGACCGCCGCGCACGAGGATCTCGAGCAGGATCTTGAAGCCCTGCGGACGCAGCGTCGACACCTCGATGCGCGAGCGGTCGACGAGAAAGAAGCCAGTCATCGGATCGGTGCTGTGCCACAGCCGCCGCAGGAACATCGCCTTCGTGATCGCGGTCGCCGCCTTGGACACCCCGAACCGCACCGCTGTTCCGAGGCCGCGGGAGTCGCCACCGCCGACATAGCGCGACGCGGCCACGACGTCGGCACCGCCCTGCACGAACCGCTCCAGCATGGCCGGCAGCAGCTCGGGCGGATGCTGCAGATCGCCATCCATCACGATGCAGACCTCGTGCGCAGCCTCGGCGAGCCCGAGTGCCACCGCGCCTCCGAGCCCGCCGACGTTCGCGTCGCGGTGGATCGCACGAACCGGCAGCGGCGCCGTGGCCGCGACCCGTGCGATCTCGGCCATCGTGTCGTCGGAGCTGTCGTCGACGAAGAGGATCTCCGCGTCGTACTCGGCGAGCGCCGCGGCCGTGCGCGCGACGAGTTCGGCCACGTTTCCGCGTTCATTGAAAGTGGGCACGATGACGGTGACTGCGACGGTCATACGCGCTCCTCCCCCGATGCGACGCTGTGATGCACGCTCCATCGTTTCATGAGTTGGCGACGGCGGCGATCCGCTCGTCAGTGCCGGGTGCCGGGTGCCGGCGGCGGTCGTAGGCTAGGAGCATGACGACTACTCCTGCTGCAGACACCATCACCATGTTCGGCGCCGAATGGTGCGGCGATTGCCGGCGCACCAAGAAGCAGCTCGACGAGCTCGGCATCGAATACACCTACGTCGACCTCGCCGCTGAGCCTGCCGCCGCTGACGTCGCCAAGGAGATCTCGGGACGGACGAACATTCCCGTCGTCGTGTACCCCGATTCATCGCACCACGTCGAGCCCTCCAACGCTGACGTCGAGGCGAAGCTGCGCGAGCTGTCGCTGATCTGACCGGCGCCCGCACGGCAGACGTGCGGGACGCATTCGTCGCCCGCTGGCACGGAATGAGCGCGGCGATACGCTGTAGCCAGGCCTGAAGGAGACGATGATGACTTCCACGACCGCGCGCACTGCGGCATCCGCTGTTCCGGAACTCGACGATGACGATCGCGCAGAACTCGACGCGCATATCGCCGAGTTGCGCAAAGGCGCGCGGACGTGGGCCAGTCTGACCATCTCGCAGCGCGTGACGCTGCTGCACGCCCTGCGCACGAGCGTCTCCGCGAGCGCGGAAGACTGGGCGAACACCGCGGCCGATTCGAAGGGTCTCCGCGCGAATCATCCGCTGCGCGGCGAGGAGTGGCTGAGCGGACCCTACTCGCTGCTGGGCGCCATCGATGCCTACGCCGACACTCTCGGCAAGCTCGCCGCCGGGCGGAGCGCTCTCGACGAGGTCGAGATCGGCCGTGCTCCGGGCGGACGCACGAGAATCAGCGCCTTTCCTCTCACCGGCATCGACCGCTTTCTGATCTCCGGGTTCACCGGCGAGGTATGGCTCGAGCCGGGCATCACCCCCAACACGGCCCGCAGCTCGGCGGGGCTCGGTCAACTGACACCATCCACGTCCGGTGGGGTCGGCCTTGTGCTCGGGGCCGGCAACATCACCGCGATTCCCGTGCTCGACGTGATGTACGAGCTGCTTGCGCACAACCGCGTGGCGCTGCTGAAGGTCAATCCGACGCAGGATGCTCTGGTGCCGATCTTCGAGCGGGCACTCGCGCCGCTGATCGAACCCGGCTTCTTGCGCATCGTGCGCGGCGCCGCGGCGGTCGGCTCGTATCTGACTGCGCACCGTGACCTCGAGCACGTGCACATCACCGGGTCAGAGGCCACCTTCAATGCGATCGTCTGGGGCCCGTCTTCGGGCTCCGGGGCAGGCGCGACCACGCGTCGACGACGCGAGAACCGTCCGCTGATGAAGAAGCCCATCACGGCGGAGCTCGGCGGAGTGGCTCCGATCATCGTCGTGCCGGGCCAGTGGACCGATGCCGACCTCACCTACCACGCCGAGCACATCGCCACGATGCGGCTGCAGAACTGCGGACACAACTGCATCGCCGGCCAAGTCGTGATCATGTCACGCGACTGGGCGCAGGCAGAGCAGTTCAAGACGGCGCTGCGCGGCGCATACGCACGCGCCCCAGAACGGCCGATCTGGTATCCCGGATCGCCCGCGCGGATGCGACAGGCGAGTGACGACTACCCCGATGCGCTGGTGCTCGCGGATCGACTGCTCGTCGAGATCGAAGACGGAGCGGATGCCACGGCACTGCAGACGACAGAGTACTTCGCTCCTGTTCTGGGCATCGTCGAGATCGACGGCACCGGCCAGGAATTCCTCGATGCTGCTGTCGAGCATGCCAATGATGAGCTGCACGGCACACTCGGCGGCAACATCCTGATCGACCCCGCCACCGAGAAATCGCTGGGCACCGGGTTCGAGCGCGCGATCGCCGAGTTCCGCTACGGCTCCATCGCGATCAACGCGTGGACCGCTCTGGGCTTCATCATCCCCACCCTCAGCTGGGGCGCCTTCCCCGGCAGCACCATCGACGATGTCGGCAGCGGTATCGGTGTGGTGCACAACGCGCTGCTGCTCGACGGCGTCGAGCGCTCGATCGTGCGCGGCCCGTTCCGCCCGTTCCCGCGCTCGCTGCCCGTCCTCAACGGCGGTGGCCGCTTCACGATCCTGCCGACTCCGCCGTGGTTCGTCACCGCGCGCACGGGTGCGAAGGTGAGCGAGGGCCTGACGAAGTTCCGCGCACGCGGTGGAGTGGTGGGCCTGGTGCGCACGCTCCTGGCCGCGCTGCGCGCCTGACTCCTGCACGGCGGTACTCGGTGAGCGGTAGCTAGAGCTTGTCGCCCGCCACCGCGAACGTGTCGCAGACGCCGAGACCGTTCTTGTAGCCGTTGGCGAACCAGAACTTGCGTTGCTCGCTCGTGCCGTGGGTGAAGCTCTCCGGGTTCACGAACCCGGACTGCTCTTGAATGTGGTCGTCGCCGACGGTGTAGGCCGCGTTCACGGCATCCGCCAGCTGCGCCTCGGTGGGGGTCTTCAGATACCGCACGCCGTCGTCGTCCTTCAGCTCGGCAGCGTCACCCAGCCAGGCACCCGCGTAGCAATCCGCCTGCAGTTCCATCCGCACGCCGTTGCTCTCGGGTCCGGTGCCGTTGTTCGGATGCTCGCTCATCGTGCCGGTGATGTTCTGAATGTGGTGCCCCCACTCGTGACCGACGATGTACAGCTGGGCCAGCTCCCCGGCTGACGCCCCGAACTGCTGCTGCATGAGCTGGAAGAAGGTCGGGTCGATGTAGACGCCCTGCTCCGGCGGGCAGTAGAAGGGCCCGACGGCGTTGGAGGCGGTGCCGCACTGCGTGGGCGTCTGGCCGTCGACCACAGTCAGGGTGGGCGTGACGTACCCGTCGACATGCGCCGACCAGTAGTCGTTCAGAATGACTTCGGCACCGGCCATTCGACAGTCGTCGTTCGTGTTGGCATCATCACCGGTCTTGCATTCGATCAGCGTGCCGCCGCTTCCTTCCGAATCGCCAGCCGGTGCACCGCCACCGCCTACGAGACCGGAGAGGTCGACCCCGAGCATCGGGCCGACGATCAGGGCGAGCAGACCGAGCACGCCGACGCCTCCCGCGCCGATGGCGACGTTGCGGCCCCGGCGGCGGGTGGTGTTGCCCGAGATATCGGCATTCGGATTGAAAGTCATGGAGAAAAGGTACCCTGCTGCCGACACTGCGTGCACAATAGGCTCGAGTTATGGCGACGACGATCACGATCACGGGGGCCGGCGGACAGATCGGCTACGCACTGCTGTTCCGCATCGCGGCAGGAGACATGCTCGGTCCAGACGAGAAGGTGCGGCTGCGGCTGCTCGAGATCCCTCAAGGCCTCGATGCCGCCGCCGGGGCGGCGCTCGAACTGCAGGATGGCGCTTTCAGCCTGCTGGAGCACGTCGAGGTGACTGATGACCCCACGGTCGGATTCGATGGCGCGAACCTGGCACTGCTGGTCGGCGCTCGCCCGCGTGGCCCGGGTATGGAACGCGGCGATCTGCTCGCGGCCAACGCCGGGATCTTCGGTCCCCAGGGTGCGGCGATCGCCGAGCACGCGGCATCCGACGTACGTGTCACAGTGGTGGGGAATCCCGCGAACACGAACGCGCTCATCGCAGCATCCGCTGCCGACGGAGTGCCAGCCGAACGATTCACTGCGCTCACGCGTCTCGACGAGAATCGGGCCCGTGCGCAGCTCGCGCTGACACTCGAGCGGCCGATCGACAGCATCCGTCGAGTGCCGATCTGGGGCAACCACTCGGCGACTCAGTTTCCCGACATCTCACACGCGACCGTCGACGGTGTTCCTGTCGCGGAGGCCATTCACGAGAAGGTCGGAGATGTGCGCGCGTGGCAGGAGCAGCAGTTCATCCCGCGGGTCGCGAAGCGCGGCGCCGAGATCATCGCCGTACGGGGGTCATCGTCGGTGGCATCCGCCGCCAATGCCGCCATCGAGCACGTGCGCGATTGGGTGCGGGGCACCGAGGAGTGGACCAGCGCCGGGGTCGTCTCGCATGGCGAGTACGGTGTGCCCGAAGGACTCATCTCGTCGTTCCCGGTGCGCTCGGTCGATGGCGCCTGGCAGATCGTCGACGGGCTCGAGATCGATGACTGGGCGCGAGCGCGAATCAACGCGTCGGTCACAGAGCTCGCTGAGGAGCGCGAGACGGTGCGCGGACTCGGGATGCTGTAAACCCCGTTTGTCTGCGGCGTCGGGCAGAATGGTTGCTGGAGGTGCGACGATGAGCGACGCGATGAGACGGGCGGATTCCGGTGCGGAGATCACCGTGGAGGCTGCTCTGACGAGCCCACTGACTCTCCCGCACGCGGCGTCGTCCTGCCCGAAGTGCCTGGCGAACGACGATCACGACTGGTGGTCAGCCCGTCCAGAGGGCGCCCGACTGGTCGGGCTGGTGGTCTCCCGTGAGGGGATGCCCTCCGTCACTCAGCAGCGCGAAGACCTCACCCGCTTCGGCGTGCCGATCGAGGGATTCCGGCATCCGGCGCCAGACATTCTCGAGAGCTGGGGCGATCGCCTAGCCCGTCTGATCAACACCCTGCAGCGCGGCGACGTGCTTGTTGTGGCGAATGCTCACGCTCTGGGCCGCGATTCGGAAGAGGAATCACGCACGATCTCCGAACTGCGCCAGCGAGGAATCATGGTGAAGGTGCTCGGGCACCACGCCAGGCACCTCGTCGACGCGGTGGTCTGACGCCTTTCCGCACGGCCTCCGGTGCCGATGACCAGGTAGATGCTGCGTCGTAACAGCTCAGTTGAATGCGCGGGCCTCATGCTCGAGGCGGGTGGCGATGGTGAGAATCTCGTCGACATTCTCGATCGGCACGACCACGAGCGGGTATGCCTCCGATTCCTCAGCCAGGTAGATGATGCGCAGCCCGTGAGGTGCGAGGATGCCATCGGCGCGGGCGATGGCGTCCGCCAAATCACCGTCGACATCGGCAACTCTGTCGAGATCCGCGTGGGAGCGGAACACCCGAGGAACGCCGGCGAGCGCGTCGGACAGTTCCACGCCCGAGTCCTGCGACTCCAGATAGGCGAGCGCACCCGAATCGTCGAGACCGTCGATGAGAACAAGCCAGGTGTCGAGTTGCGGATCGACGGCCGCTTGCTGCACGGCCGAGAGCGTGACAGGGTCGTCATCGATCAGTACGCAGAGGCGTGCCCAATGGGCTTCAGTCGTCGATGTCATGCGTCTGTCCCGCTCGTCGGTCCTGGGCTTGTCGCCCGTTTGTCGTCGATCTCAGCAAGGCGAAAGCCGGCCCTCGCGCCCGAGTGATTCGGGGCGAGGGCCGGCTCATGCGACCACCGTCAATGGCGGTGCACAGAACTTGTCACCAACGGTTCTTGTTGCGGTTCTCGTTGGCCTGACCCTCGGAAGAGTCCTGCGAGACCTGACGACCGATGTCGTTCAGCAGCACCTTCATCTCTGTCAGCGCTGCGCTCCACTTGGCCTTCGCCTGGGCGTACGCCGCGGAAGCCTCACCGGTCCAGTCGGCCTGAAGCGGCTTGAGTGCGGTGTCCATGTCGTTGAGCTTGGTTTCGATGTTGCCCGCCCCGCGGACGAGGTCGCTGCCCGCCGCGTCGACGGCACCGAAATTCATTTTGTAGCCGTTGCCACCCATAATCCGTATCCTTCCAGTCTCAGCCGAGACGGCCCATGAACTTGTTGTGAGCCGCCTTCGACGTGTCGTCGGTGGCGGTGTAAGTCGTCTGCGAGTCGCGCAGGTTCTGCTCGAACTCGTTGAGCGCGTTTGTGATGCGCTTCGACTTCTCGGCCCACGCCTGGAACGTCTGCTGGAAAGAAGTCGCTCCGGCTCCGGTCCATGCTGCACCGATACCGGACAGCTGGTTGCTGATCGAGTTCAGCTCTGTAACGATCTCGGTCTTCGACTGACTAACGATGCTGGCGCCACGCTGCAGGGCTCCATCCGCTGCGGAAACTTCTCCGACCACGGTCACCTCCTGGTCCTGAGGGCTTGTCCGCCCTGAATGCTTCAGCCCTGATGGGCCGTGACGCCGATGCCCGGCGACAAGTACAACCATACGGATTCGTGCCGAACCTGCCTATGGGTAGGTCTGCCCACGTGGGAATTTTCGGCAGAGAAGCCCAGATCAACGTCACAAATGCGAGGACGGTGAATACGCCAGTTGCATGATCTGGAGACCCCGCTCGCGGGTGACCACCTTGGCCCGACCGGGAACCGCCGGCGACGCCTTGAGATTTCCGATCAGCTGACCTTCATCCGGATCGCCCGAGAGCAGGATGCCGGGCGCGGCAATGTCGCGCAGCGTCTGCATGACGGGCTCGAAGGTGGATCGTGAAGCTCCACCTGTTCGTCGCGCCAGAGTGAGATGCAGGCCGACGTCGGTCGCCTGTGCCAGCAGCGGTTGCAGCGCCGCGATGGGGTTGCCCGACTGGGTGTTCACCAGGTCGTAGTCATCGACCAGCACGAAGACCTCGGCACCCGTCCACCACGAACGACTCCGCAGCTGCTGCGGTGTGACGTCGGGGCCGGGCAGACGAGTCTTCAGGTATTCAGTGAGGCCCTGCAGCTCTTCCGTCGCCTGCTGCGCGGTCGTGAAGTAGCCCGCGAGGTAGTCATCCGGCAGTTCGGACAGGAGGGCGCGCCGATAGTCGACGACGAAGAACTGTGCCTCTTTCGGGGTCATCGTGCGTATGATCTCGCGAGCGAATCCGCGGAGGAAGCTCGACTTGCCCGACTGACTATCGCCGAACAGATACACGTGCGGGTTGCGCGCGATATCGAAGGCGGTCGGAGCCAGCTCAGCCTCGTCGACACCCAGCAGGATCTGCTTCCATAACGGCGTGCCCTGCACGCGTTGATGCAGTTCGGAGTAGTCGAGCATCTCCGGCAGCAGCCGCAGTTTGGGTCCGCTGGGGCCCTGCCACGCCGCGTTCACGCGCTCGATCAGGTCGTCCACGCCCTCACTCAGCTGACCCGCGTCGCCGGAGCCATCGATGCGCGGCAGCGCCGTGAGCATGTGGTGTTTAGACGGCGAGAGTCCTCGGCCTGGTCGACCTTGCGGCACGTTGACAGCGATCTTGCGATCGATCTCGGAGTCCGAAGGATCGCCGAGGCGCAGTTCGAGCTTCGATCCGAAGGTGTCGCGGATCGCCGTGCGGAAGTCCATCCAGCGCGTCGTCGTCACCACCAGGTGCACACCGAACGTCAGAGCACGGCCGGCGAGCTCCTGGATCTGGAATTCCATCTCGTCGAACTCGGCGCGAATCGTCGGCCAGCCATCGATGAGCAGGAATACATCGCCGTAGCCGTCATCAGCCTTGCCCTGTGCTCGTCGTCGCCGGTATGTCTCGATCGAGTCGATGCCGTTCGCGGTGAAGTAGCGCTCGCGAGCGTTCACGATTCCGAGAACTTCCTGGAACAGGCGGCGCAGCACATCGGGCTGGTTTCTGCCCGCGACTCCCGCAACATGCGCCATCTTCCCGAACGGCACGAACGTGCCACCGCCGAAGTCCATGATGTAGAACTGCACTTCCAGCGGGGTGTGCGTCAGCGCGATGCCAGTCAGGACGCTGCGGGCGAGCGTGCTCTTACCGCTGCGCGCCCCGCCGACGATCGCGAGATGACCGCCTGCTCCGACCAGGCTCATGCTCATGCTCTCGCGGCGTTGCTCGAGCGGCAGGTCGACGATGCCGAGCGGGATCGTCAGGGGCCCGGCCGCGCGCCACTTCGGCGAGATCAAGCCGAGTTCGGGATCCTCGACCAGGTCTCCCAGCAGTTCGTCGAACGTCGGCGGAATGTCCAGGGGCGGCAGCCAGACCTGGTGCGCCGGCATGCCCTTTCCCTTCATCAGCGACACGGCGATGTCGAATGTCACCCGCTTCTCAGCGGGCTCACCACCGGCGATCTCCGGTGCCGCGACCGGTGTGTCCGGCGTCTCTTCGGCGATGACAGGCGCCGCGGTGAAAGGCCTGGCCTCGATGGCGCGGATCGGCTGAGCACTCTCTACCCCGCCTTGGGCAGTGCCTGCCCTGCGACGCCGCGTCTTCGGCGGAGCCGAGACGTATGCAGCACGGAACTGCGTGAGGGTCTCAGCATCCGACTTCAGGATGCCGTGCCCACCACCACCTGGCAGCGTGAATGCATCGGGTACGCCGATCACCGCACGCGAGTCAGCCCCCGAGAAGGTCTTCAGACCGATCCGGTACGACAGGTGCGAGTCCAGACCCCGTAGTTTGCCCTCTTCGAGGCGCTGCGTAGACAGCAGCAGGTGCACCTGCAGTGAGCGGCCAAGACGACCGATGGCCACGAACGTCTCGGTGAAATCCGGTTTCGCCGCGAGCAGCTCGGAGAACTCATCCGCGACGATGAGCAGAGCCGGGAGTGGTTTCAGATCGGTGCGGCCGCCCTTGCGCGCAGCCTCATAGTCGGTGACGTTGGCGAAGTTGCCGGCATCGCGCAGCAGTTCCTGGCGGCGATTCATCTCGCCCAAGATCGCGTCCTGCATGCGATCGACGAGCGTCAGATCATCGCCGAGGTTCGTGATCACCGCGGAGACATGCGGCATGTCTGCCATGCCCGCGAAGGTCGCACCACCCTTGAAGTCGATCAGAACGAAGTTGAGCGCCTCGGATGAATGCGTGAGCGCGAGCGACAGCACGAGCGTGCGCAGCACCTCGGACTTACCCGAACCTGTCGCGCCGATCAGCATGCCGTGCGGACCCATGCCCTGCTGAGCGGATTCCTTGATGTCGAGGTGCATGAGCTGACCGGTTGCGGTGAGCCCGATCGGCACGCGCAGGCGATCGCGCGCAGATCGCGGCTTCCACGCCACGTCGGGGTCGAAATCGCGAACGTCCGGCAGCCCGAGCAGATCGGTCAGCTCGGCCGAAATCGTACGCGCCCCACCGGCAGCGTCCTCAGCATCCTCCGACTCGATCAACCCGGTGAGCCGTCGCGCGACCGCCTCCGCCGAGGCGATGCCCATGAAGTCCGCTGACGACTGCATCACACCGACGCCGCGTCGCACGACCGTCAGCTGCGAATCCGGGTCTGCCTGTTCGTTGACGAGCAACCGGATCGTGAACGGGTCGGTGAGCTCATCCCACGCACGTGGGAGATCCATCAGAGTGACACCTTCGATACCGCCCTCTTCCGCCAACTGGTGGCCGGCAGGCATCTCCATGCCGTCGGTGACGATGAGCACGTGCGGCCCGACTCCCCCGCCTTGACCGCTGACGGGCCCGCGGGAGCGGATGTTCGCCAGAAGGGGTTCGATCTCGCTCCACGAAGAGCCGATGCGGCGAGCGCGACCGACAGCATCCGACGCCTCTTCGGCCTGGGCGTGCGGAAGCCACTTCATCCACTCCCAGTAGGCGGCGTTCTCACCGGTCGTGAGCACCGCGATCTGCAGGTCCTCCGGCGCCACGAACGTCGCCAGGTGCGCGATCATGGCACGCGCGAGCCCTCGAGCGCGCACTGTGTCACCGGCCACTTCGAGCCGCGCGCACGTCGCGATGTTGATCGCGAACGGCAGGTCGGGCAACTGATCGTGCGTGAGCACGAAGCGGTGCGCAGCCGACGCACTGACCGGGTCGAGTTGCGCCAGTGCCGGGATGGGCGCTTCGTCGAGCGTCATGACCAGCGGCTGCGTGGCGGCCCCCAATCGGACCGCGAGCAGATCTTTGTCGTTCGCCGGGCGTTCCCAGACCCGCGAGCCCTCTTCTACGATGAACGGCAGTGTGGCCGGCGCGGGCAGCATCCACTCTTCGTAGCGGCGCTGACGATCCGCGACTTCTCGCACCGCGTCTCGTGTCTCCGCCAGGTAGGCGAGGTATTCACGGCGAGTGTTCTCGACGTTCGTGGAGTGCTGCGATTTCTGCCGCCACATCTGGCCGCCCACCATCGACAGCGCCATGAACAGGAACATGCCGCCCATGATGTACGTGCGGGTCGCGTCACCGCCCTGCGTCAGCGAGAGCAGAGCGATCGAGCCCATGCTGCCCACCATCGGCAACGCCATCATCAGCGAATTCGTTGCGCCCTCGGGCTTAGGCAGCTCCGGAGCCTGCTGAAGAGTGAGTTGGCCGCCAGCCGGGGGTTTCGGCGCACGGCGGTTAGCGATCATGCTCACGACAGGCCCTCCTCGAGTCGCATACTATTGTGTCAGGGTACGGGCGTGAAACTGCGTCACGCCGAAGATCTTCAAGGGGCTGGGCATGTCAGTGAAGACGGTTCGTCTCACAATCGCCGATGCTCATAGCCGGCACGACCTGGTGGTTCCTGCTGACTCGACCGTTGCGGAGCTGCTGACCGTCGGCGGAGTGGATCTCGACAAGTACATCAGCACCACGACCTCCGGCACCGCTATCGAACTCGACAGCGAGGTGTCTGAGACTCCGGGCGATGGCGGCGTGATCTGGCTGTTCGACCGCACCGCGACCAGCGTCGCGCCCGCAGCGCCCACCTCACGGGTTGCCCCTCGCACGCCACTCGCCCGTCAACGCTGGGTGACGCTGAGTCTGCTCGTCTGCATCGCCGTGGGCATGATCGCGGGCGCGTTCCTCGCACCTTCACCGCTTACGATTCTGGTGGCGGCGGTGCCGCTGCTGGCGGGTTCCGCCGCGCTGCTCATGCAGCCTGTTCGCGACGACAACGCATATGTGGCGTTCTTCGCGCCGCTGCTCGCCGCAGCATCCGGTGCCGTCGCGATCTCCGGATTCGGTGATGCCGGCGCCATGATGGCGACCGGAATGGTGGCGGGCGCGACCGTCGCCTGCATCCGACATGCCCTCACGAGCATTCGTCGAAGCGACACCTCCAACGCGACCGCGGTCATCGCCGCGTTGTGGTCGATCTTCGCGATCGTGAATGCCGCGGCATTCATCGGCGATGTGTCCGCCACAGCGATCACCGCACTGCAGGTCGCCGTGGCGGCACCCCTCTTTCATTACATGCGCGGCAGCGCACTCGCCGTCGACGCCGGTGAGCTCATCGATACGCCCTTCGTCATCCGCGACGCCCCTGGGCTCCGCGCTCGCGTGCCAGCCGAGCCCTCGCCGATCGATCCCAGCTCGGCAGCACGCCAGTACCAGCTTGCGAAGCAGCGCTCCGATGCCGGTACCGTCACTGCGAGCGCACTGGCCCTGCTCTCTTCGCTCTACGCCGTGCTGACCGTCGAAAGCGGGACGATCGGGGCCTGGTGCGTTCTCGGCGGAACCCTCGGAGTCGGATGCTATTTCCTCTTGACTTCACGGAAGCAACGACGCGGACTGGCGCAGGGTGCTGCACTCTTGACCGGTGCTCTGATCGTCATACTCGCGACAGCCGCGCTGACCGCCTCCCTGCAGATCGCCCCTCTGCTCATCGCCGTCATTCTGATCGTCGCCGGTGTGATCGTCGGAAGCATGACCGTGCCGCTCGCCGCTGACTGGCGTTCACTCGGCTGGTCTCGCACCGGTGACATCATTGAAGCGATGCTGCTCGCGTTCTCGCCCGCTGCTCTGATCTATGGTTCGGGAATTGCCGGAGAGATCCTGGAGGCCTTCTCATGACGCTCGCCGCTCCTGCCCCGCTTCGGCGCACATCGCTCCCGCCGCAGGACGTGGGCACTGCCCGTGTCGATGCTTCGGCTGGCAAGCGTGCAGCTGCCTACCTCATCGATTTCGCCATCGTGGCCATCATCGGTGTGCTCGCGTGGTTCTTGACCGGATCGATTCTGCTGACCGGCGTCGCCGCTATCGAGCTGTGGGCGATCGGCTGGGTCTGGGAAGGCCACACCGGCGCCACCCCGGGAAACTTGCTCTGCGGCATCCGCACCGTGCAGCGCGGCAGCGCGCTCACCGTGGGTGCCGTTCGCCTTCTTCCGCGCAGCCTGCTGATGGGCGCCGCCCATGTGATTCCCGTGCTGCTCCCGGTGAGCCTGGCCGCGTCCGGTGCACTGGATGCCGTCGTCCGCGCTCGAGTCGTCGATGTCAAGAAGCTGCGGCAGTCGCCCGGCGGAGAAGTGCGTACGAGAACGCACCTCGAGGATCGGGTTGCGCACGCGGACTCGACGGCCGGGATGCCGCAGCGTCAAGGCCCCATCACGCGCGTGCCGACGACTGCCGCTGTCCCTGCCGCCCCCGGCCCTGCGGCTGTGCCTGCGGCGACGCCCGCCCCGCAGACACTTTCGGGCCCGGGCACGATTCCGGTGTTCGAACTGAGCGACGGCACGGTGATTCGAGTCACCGGGCTGGGGTTCATCGGGCGTGCCCCACGGGCACCCGAATCCGTGCCGGATGCCATCCTCGTGCGTGTACCCGATGGCGCCCGCTCGCTCTCGCGCACCCATGCGTCGTTCGGCATCGAAGACGACCGGCTGTGGGTGCAGGACCTCGGCTCGGCCAACGGCGCATCCATCCGTCACCTCGGCGGCAGTATCACCGAACTCACCTCGCGCAGCCCGTACTTCCTGGTGGCGGGAGACGTGCTGATCCTCGGCGGGGACGCCGAACTGGCTTTCCACCGTCGAGTCGATCGAGCAGCAGCATCCGCTGCTCCGGCGCAACCGACCGCCGCACCCACCGCTGCCGCGGTGCCCGACGCACCCGTAACTCCTGAACCGGCTCCGCTGACGCGGACCGCCCCCGGAATCGCACTGCAGTTTCACGATGGTACGACAGTGCCGATTCGAGGCAGCGGCTACATCGGTCGCGCTCCGAGCCTGCCGGAGGGGGAGCAGGCGGATGCTGTGCTTGTCACCGTCCCCGACGGCGACCGCTCGGTGTCGCGCACCCATGGCCGATTCGGCATCGTCGACAACCAGACCTGGTTCGAAGACCTCGGCTCAGGAAATGGCTCGGCGCTGCGCACCGGCGATGGCCGCTCCGGCCCGATGACGCCGAACCAGCGATTCAGCCTGGTCCCCGGCATGGTGCTGCAGCTCGGTGACTGCGTCATCCGGGTCATCGCCTCGTGAGCCTGCGAGCCGTCTGAACGCTGACGGATCGAAGGACGCGCTCACGAAAGTCGCCCACCCGCGCAATGCGAGTGGGCGACTTTCATCGGTCGAAAAGGGTTACCAGCCGAGTTCTTCCCGGTCTTCGGAATCTGCACTGCCGGCAGCGCCGGCCGCCCCCAGATCGGGCGCAATCCCATCCTCGTCTTCGATCTCGTATGCGAAGAGGTCCTGACCACGACGGCGGTTCTTCTTGCCCTTGCCGGCTCCGCCAGCGGCGCCGCCACCGGCCATCATGCCGCGCGCGCCCCCCGAGCCCCCGGCGACGCCTGCGGTACCGGATCCGGCTCCGGCGGAACCACCGACACCGCCAGCACCGCCTGCTCCGCCGACGCTGCCGCCGCTCAGGTTGCCGACACCACCAACACCACCAACGCCGCCACCACCGCCAACGCCTGCACCGCCGACTCGGCCACCGCCGAGCAGACCAACCGCACCGCCACCACCGCCAGCACCGGCACCGCCGGCGCCGCCAGGGGGTATGACTCCGCCACCGGGAGGCGTCAGCGAACCGCCCGGAGGTGTTCCGGGCACAACTCCGCCGCCACCACCATCGACACTCGGACAGTCTGGGTACCAAGGATTGGGGTATCGAGGGTTCGGGGCAACGCCCACGGAGTCCTTCGGGCCGGGCCCGGTGGGACCGGTGACGCCAGGTCCGTTGTAATTGCCGTTGCCACCGCCATTTCCGGAGCCGCTGCCGCCGGGGCCGGAAACACCCCCTCCGGGGTAGTCGACGCCGGGCCCGCTGCCCGAGCCGTCTTCGTCGGAAGGCTCCTTGTCGGGCTCGTCCGGGTCGAATTTGGACTCGGGGAGACCGTCGATGATCTCCTGAAGCCGGGTGTCCACATGCACAGCGAGTTTCTGCGCTTCAGCCTCTTGCGCGGATTCCGCCTGCTGCGTGTACCACTGAGCGGCCTGCGTCGGAGTGAGCGCAACCCCGGGTGTCACTTGAACGGGGCTGCCCGTCTCCTGAGCCATCTTGATGGTGCTCTCTTGCGTCGGCGTCAGGTTGGTGCTGGGGAGATCGTGGCCTTGCAACGCCGCCGTCTCCAGCACGTGGTTCGCTGCCGAGACCGCCGAATGCATCTTATGGATGAACCCGCCGAGCTCGTTCAGGTCTTTGTTGATCGAAGAGATCTTGGCGTAGATCTTGTCGCCCAGATCCCCTTCGAAGCCTTCGGTCCTCGCGGCGGCATGCATGCCGGAGTGCACTGAGGTGACGGCCGCCATCAGGCCAGTGCTGCTCTGATCCTGCGCGTCCCGCACCGCTGAGGATACGTAGCTGGTGCGATTCGCCTGCAACCGGGCAACCCGGTCTGTGTACTGTCCCATGGTGCCTCCGGTCAGAAAGGTGAGAGCTTGATGGGGAAGCCGAGATTGATGGTTTTGAGCATGGCGGCAAAAGCTCTCTTCTGCTCTTCATCCAGAAGCCTCGTCTCCTCAATGGCGAGCTTGAGGTTCTCGTGTGCTTCGGCGATGTCCTTCTGGATGGCGTTCAGCTGCTCCCTGCCCGCAAGATACTTCGCTGTCAGCTTGGCCGCGAGATCAACCGACTTGCCGTCGGCGGTCCACACCTGCTCGGTCTGCCCCACGCGGAGCTCTTCCATCTGCTCCACCGACTCATCGAGCTTCTGCTGGCATCGCTCAAGGAGCTTGACCTGGCGTTCCGCCGTTTCCAGGTCAAGCTGAATGCCGCGTTCACCTGTCATAATCGATCCCCTCCGCACATGCCATGTCAGTCGATGCTAGCCCGCATCGATTCGCCGATCCATGGGGAGCATTCCCCATCCTGCGCTGACACCGGATCATGGCTTGCAAAAGAGAAGAACATCGGTCAACACGTCTCGAGCATGCTCGAATTCATCCGCGCCCGGGTACTCGTCTTTGATGCCCGCCCACAGAGTTTCATCGCTGACGTCGGAGTCATACATTTTCTGTCCGATGCATTCGGCGATCTCGGGGTCATCGTAATCGTGGACGCCATCGGCGTGCATGATCGCGAGATACCCCTCGGAGATCTCTGCAGGAGTCGGGCGATCGGATGACTCCGGTGCGTCGGTCGGCTGTTCACTAGGCGCGGAGATGCTCGGCGCAGGCGAGCTCACGGGGCCACTGTCGACGGGGCCTTGCGCGATAGAGAAGACCGCCACGACGAGCAGCACGACAGCGGCGATGACACCACCGATGACCGACACGACAATACTGACGATCGCCGGCCACTTCGCCGTGTGCTTCACGAACAAGGCGATGATGCCCACGACCAGCGCCGCGAACAGCAGAACCATGCCGATCACGATCACCGGAACCACCGGAACACAGCCCAAGATCAGACCCACCACCGCCAGACCCAGAGCGATGAAACCCAAGACGGGCGCCCTCCGCGGCGCAGGAACTGTCGGCGCGGAGCGATCCGATGCGACGTCAGCTATGCCCGTGCCCGCCGGCGCATAGTCCTCCGTCCACTGCACACCGTCCCACCAACGCTGCCGCCCCGCACCGTCGTCATACCAACCAGCAGGAACCCCCATGCAACACCCTCCGTGTACATCCTCTATGCCTTCGTATCCGACGTCACTCGACGTCAGAAACGACCGTCTCTGTATACCAGGCGCACATGAAAGAAGTGCGTCGGGGTGACGCCGCGGTCACCGGTTCCGTCGTCCTTCAGACCGCGAATGCGTCGAGCAGGGGAAGGTCGTCGGCAGTCACGATCCGAGCTCCCACCGCATGTTCAACGAGCCGAGAGCGCTGCGAAGACAGGATCTCTCCCGCGCCCGAACGCTCCAGGCCACTGATGCCCAGCCGAGCGAACTTATCGCACAGTGCGCCTACGCGTCGCTCGACCTTCTCCACTGCCCAGCCCAATCGAGTCGCCACCTGCTCCGTCGACGGCAGCGGCACCGACCCCTCTGCACGTCGGCGCAGCAGGGGCTCTGCCAGTGAGGTCAGCAGGATCCTCTGCATGGGCGACAGCAGTTCGGCGACCGTGCGCGCGTCGGCCCCAGATGTCCACGACGTCGACATCTGATAGAACGGCTGCTGCGCAGTCAACGAGAACTCGTACGTCGTCGAGCCCGCCGTGAACAGCACGGTCGTCGCGCTGAACACCAGCGGCATCGTCGCGCCAGGGCTCAGCCATGACTGCGCCATGCCGTCCGCCGAGGTCACCGATGCCGCGAGCGCCGATCCGACGTTCGTCAGCCACCAGATGCCGTCCCGCTCCGCCACCTCCAGAAACCGCCGGTGGATGTATGGATTCTCATCGATGGAGAGATCCGCGGTGCGTCCGATCGTGAACGCAGTTCCCGGCTGGATGCGATCGACTCTCCCGCCGAAATCGAGCAGCAGCGCGCCCGGTGAGGCCGTCTCCGCATTGATCGTCGCTGGCTGCGCTTCCTGTGGCATGGTCACGCCGCCGCGTGACGCGGCCAGGCGCCGCCGGGGAATGCGCTGGTCGACGACAGCGTGTTCGTGACACCCACCACGAACGACGAAGTGCCCTGGTTCGCCGTCATGATGGCGGAGATGCCATCGATCAGGAAGGTGAGGAACACGCCGACCGCACCGATGATCGTGCCGATCGCAACCGGTGCCGTTACGACGCCCGCAAGCGCGGCAGCAGTCGTGAGGACACCGATGACCAGGCTGACGACAGCACCGAGCATTCCGATCCAGAAGTTCTCGATAGCACCGGCGAAGCTGTCCAGCTGGGTGTTGATGTCATTGCACTTCGCAAGAACGTCATCCGAGGCGGGACCCTGCTGGTCGACGCGAAGTTGGTACGCGTCGTACGCCTTGCCCTCCCAGTTGCCCGTCGTCGGGAGCACCGTCGGCAGCAGAGTGGCAGTGCACTGCTGCGCCGGCGTGCCGACGTCGCGCACCCAGTCCAGCCCCGTATTACGCAGCGTGGACGGGCTTCCGACGTAGGCGAAGACCTGCGCGACCTTATCGATGGCTTCCTGCACCTTGGCAAACATCTTCTCGAGCCATGAGTTGATCCTGTCCATGATTCCGTCGGGAAGCACGAAGTTCACCAGACCTAAGCCGCCGTTGATGATGTCGACGACACCGTCGATGAAGCCCGTGAAGCTGTCAAACTCCGACTTCGACTCCTGTGCGTTCTGCGCTGTGGAGTCGCTGCCGCCGCTGGGTCCGATAGTGGTGACCATGTCAAACCTTCTTTCTGCTTCGTCGATTCACGTTCAATTGCCGAGCCGGCTCTGCCAAGACGAACCTGCAGATGCGGAGGTGCTGTCCGCTGCAGCGGCAGGCTGTATGCCGATGTCACCCTCAAGAGGAGGAGTCGCTAGATCACTGTCGGGTGCACCATCCACCGGTGCACCATCCACCGGTGCACCATCCACCGGCGCACCATCCACCGGCGCACCATCCACCGGTGCGCCTTCAACGGGCGTTTCCGGGGTCACATCAGCATCGATCTCAGCATCCGGAGCGACTTCCACATCGATGTCCGTCTCGGGGGCGGGCTCGGCCTCGAGATCTGCTGCGGAATCAACGCCCGACTCGCCGCCCGCGGCCTGGTCGCGCAACTCCGCGGCCTGGTCGCGCAGGTCTGCAGCCTTGTCGCGCAGCTCTGCAGCATCCTCTCGAGCGTCCGTCATCTCTTCATAGGCCTCGTCCTGCTGGCCCTCGAGCTTCTCCGCTTCGAGCCTGAGTTCTGCGGCTTCCGCGCGCTGTGCTGACGCATCCACGCGCAATGCCGCAGCCTCCGTGCGGCTCTGCAGCGCACCCGCGGAGTCGCCGGCCTCATCCTGCTGCGAGGCCTTGAGGTCGAACTCGGTCGCGCGTCGCTCCAGATCCGTGGCGCTCCGGTCGAGCTCGGCGGCCCGGTCCTCGAGTGCATCGATCTGCGTCTCGAGGGCGTCGACCTGCTCTTGGGCCTTTTCGGCGTGCTTGTCGGCCTGATCCGCCTGCCGGTCCAGCGCATCAGCGCGCGCATCCATCTGGTCGGCTTCCGCATCCAGACGCGGATCGTCGATTCCAGTCTCGCCGTCGACGCTGCCGTCGACGCTCGGCTGCTCGGCGATGCCACCGCCGACGCCTCCGCCGCCTGCACCGATGCCTCCGCCGGGCTCTCCCCCGCCTGCACCGCTGCCGCCGCCCCCGACGCCACCGCCGCTGGAGCCTCCACCGCCCGTAGATCCACCCCCGCCACCAGGTGTGTACGAGTCCCCGCCCGGGATTTCCTTCTTCTGATCCGTCGCCGACGTCTGGTCGGTCTGGTCATAGGCATCCGCTGTCAAGCGAAGCGAGTCCGCGAATCCGGTGTGCGCCTCAGGCGCGGTGTGCAGCAGCTGCGACATCGTCACCTGAAAATCCGCATACGCCTGAGCCGCGTCCTGACCAAAGAAGGTGAACGCTGACGGGTCGATCGTCAGCCCGTCGGCCGCTCCGGCGATGCCCTCATAGGTGGATGCACCGGCATCCCAGAGAGTTGCGTCCTTGCGCAAGAACGAGGTCTCGACATCGACTTCCCCCTCGGCGCCGAACGACGATGCGGCCGGCTGCGCAGGCGGCTCGGGAAGAACCGACTCGCCCTCGACCACCGGCAGCTTCTCGTACACGCCGTCGGTGAGGTCCGAGATCCCCAAGTTGTCCGGCCCGCCGAGCAGGTGGGATCCAGCGCTGACGATCTCGTCGATCGGGGTCAGCGCGTCGAGGACGTTACCCCCCGCGGCGATGAAATCGCCCTCCGCGACGTTCTTGACAAAATCGATCCCCTCGTCGATCGGAGTGATCGCGTCGAGGAGGTCGCCCCCTGCTCCTTTTAAGTTATCCCAAAGGCCCATGTCTCTGCTCCTTATCTCAGCGAACGCTGCCCATGCGGCGCAGCATCTCGCGAGGATCTTTCGTCATGTCCATCAACCGCTGCACAGCCGGAAAGCCTTCGTACGTGTTCTGCTGGTCACGGTTCGACATCGCCATGACGTTGTTCATCGCGCGGACGATCTCACGCTCGATCATGCCGTCGTTCGCGTTGCGCACCCAGCGCTCGTCGAGTGCTACACCGGTGATGGCCGGCCCGCGGCGCGACACGATGACGGTCTTGGCCGAGTTCACTGCAGCCCGAGCTTCGCTGCCCTTCTGATTCACCTTGGCGAGGTAGGCCTCGCGCTGATCCCGCGCCTGGTGGATGGCGTCGAGGATGTTGCTGCGCCCCTCCTCCGCCGAAGCTGTCGTCGGGTCACCCAGAGTGAACGGCGCGGGTGGCGGAGTCGTGATGCGGGTGTCATCTTCAGGCTGCTCGTCGACCGCGGTCATCATCTGATCGAGCCGCTTGCCGAGCGCCGTCTGATAGCACATGCTCACCGATGCGCCGAGGCTCTCCTCGCCGATCTTGTCGCGCCAGTCCTCATCGAGCACGAGCGCCTCCACGGAGCCATTCTTCGCGAGGGTCAGCTTCACGGCCTTCTCGTCATCCTCGACCGTCACAGGCGTCAACTCGTCCGCTGCCGTCGCGACCGCCCTGAGTTCACGCTGCAGGTTCGCCGCGCTCTCACGCAGCTCTGCCATCAGCCGGCCGGCATCCGCCATATCCAGATTCACGATGGCCTCCTTCTCTTGTGGTCCGATGTGGCAATCCTACGGAGCACACTCGAACCGACATAGGGGGAGGAGTCCCCATGCGGCGCTTCAGAACGAGCCGCGAGAGCCGCAAGCGCGACATCGCGGCACCCACGTTCGAAGACGTTTCAGGCGCTCGTTCGGCGCGCCCGCCCGCGGGCCAGCAGAAGCACGATCACGGAGATCGTCGCGCCGGCGCCGAGAGTCCATCCCACGATCGTCCGCGCGGGATCGAGTGCATCCGGCACCGGGTCGAGCGAGACCGTGCGCGGGTTCTCCGGCTGATCAGCCGGTGCTGGGTGCGCGGCCGAAGGAGGCCCCGGCAGCATCCCATCGTCAATAAGTGCCAGGGCCGCGGCCGGCCTCACTTCGCCCCAGCCGACGGTATTGCTGCGCTCTGCCGGGGCGACGCGCATCGCCGACTGCATCAACCGGAACGCCCATTGGTCAGGAGATTCTTCGGGAAACCGTGCGGCGATGAGCGCCGCCGCACCCGACACGACCGCGGTGGCGTAGCTCGATGACGCAGAGTCGCTGTTGAAGACGCAGTCACCGCCGGAGATATACGTGGACGGCACAGCCTGTCCCGGAGCCGCGATATCGACGTGCTCGCCCGCATAGGACGACTCGGCGTCCCAGGTGCCATCGCTCAGCACGCCGGCCACGGCGAGCGCGCCGTCGAGCTCTCCGGGATAGAAGTGGGTGGGGTCGGGTTGATTCGGTGCGGCGGTCTTGCGGTTTCCTGCGCTGGCTATGACCAGGGAGCCTCGGGCGTTCGCGTAGGCGACCGCATCTCGGTACTGTGCCGAAGACTGCGCGTCGGATAGCGAGACATTGATGATCTGCGCTCCGTGCTCAGCAGCCCAGCGGATGCCCGCGGCCACTGTCCCTGCCGACGGCGGCGTGAGGTCACGGGACGACTGGCCGTCCTCCGGCCCTGCCTCGAATGCGCGGATCGGCATGATCTTCGCCTCCGACGCGATACCGATCACACCGGAGCCCTTGACCTGCCGCGCCGCGATGATTCCGGCGATCGCCGTGCCGTGACCGAAGAGGTCAGCATCCGCTCGAGCAGAGCCGTTGCCGAAACTGGTGTGGCCGGGCACCAGAGCATCCTTCAGATGCACATTCCCCGCCTGCACACCAGAATCCACCACAGCTACTGTGACACCGCGCCCGCGACTGAGCGCCCAGGCTTCTTCGAGCCCGAGCCGACCGACCAGGTAGCTGGTGCCGGGTATCAGTGCGCGCTTATCGGGCGTGCATTTCTGCGTGGCCGCGTCAACAGCCGGAGCATCGGCAGGCGCGCTCGGCGACTGCACCATCGATGTCAGCGCAGTTGCAGACTCGGCCGGTGGCACCGCACCGGCACCCGTGCCGAGCAGCGCGACGATGCCGATGACAGCAGCGGCGGCGAGCTTGGCAGGAACGCGCGTCACTTCTCCTGCCTCGGCGCCGTCCGCTGCGCGATCGACTGGCTGAGTGTCGGCCCTTCCTCGAGCAGCTGGGTCCATGATGCGGGAACCGTCATCGAGTCAGCGGTGCTGTATCCGAGCAGTTGAAGATCAGTCGCCGACGCGACTGGGAAGTACACCCCGGCCTCGGAGACGAACCCGTATGTCGCGCCTTCGCCCGTGCTCCGCGATGTGACAGCTAATCCCGATCCGGGCTTGACCCTGGTGCCGGGTTCGAGCTCTTCCGGAGAAGCTGCCACAGAGACCACTGGGCCGTCAGCGGTCGGGGTCATCTGCAGGCACGCGCCCGACGGGTCAGCCGATGGCACAGGCACCGCCGAGGGCCAGTCCTCTGGCACCGCAGTCGAGTTCACATTGCGCAGACTGGTGGCTTCGGCGACGGTCATCGTCACCGGCGGCACGCCCACATATGCGGTGAGCAGGGTGCGGGCGAACGGCGTCGCAGGAACCAGATCCCCGCGACCGTCTACGATGTACTCCGCCACGACTTCACCGTCGACCTGCGTCTGCACGGCCTGTCCGACGATGAGTCCCGCGGTGCCGGCGTCCTCGCCCAACTCGCTGCCCAGCGTGATGTCCAGCGGTGTGCCCGGAGTCACAAGGTTGAGCCAGAGTGCCGATGCTGTCGGAACGGTGCGCACATCATCGATTCCGAGGAAGACGCTCGCGACGACAGCGACGCTGTCTTTGCTGACGGCAAAGCGGCGCGCGCCCTGGATGTACCAGTAGTCACCGTCATCGTCTTTGACGAGAGCGGCTTGCGTTTTCGGTCCGCTCGGATCGCTGAGCAGACGGGTGGAGATCTCCAGAGGACGGGATGCCGTGACGCAGGCGAGCCAGTGGTCGGTGTACTGCCGGTCAGGAGCCGGAAGATGATCGGGGGCTCCGTCGATCCCGACCGGGGTCGGATCGCGGTCGATGCCATCGAGCTTGTCGGCCGGGACCGAAGTGATCTCGGTGGATCCGACGAGCAATCGTGCGCTTGCCAGGTTCTTCACCGGGTAGAGCGTGTCACCGAGGGCGACGTATCGCGATCCCTCACCCTTCACCACGATGATTGAGCCGTCGCCCCAGCCCTTGGGCAGGGTTCCGGTGAACGTGCCGATCAGCAGCGAGACGATGATGGTGAGAATCGCCAGCGCAACGCTGACCACGACGCCGCGGAGGGGCTTGCCCGGTGCGAGTTCACGCCCGCCCGGCGCACCGCTGGTGAAAGCTGTGCGCAGGCGGCGCCGGTTGAAGGCCTGCGCCTGCATCAGCTCGGTTTTGGACGCCATTTACTTAGAACCAGCCTCCGGCGATGATGGCCAAGGGCAGCAGCAGGGCGATCGTGAGCCATTCTGCGAAGTCGGCGAAGCGCGTCAGACCCAACCGCACCTTCGAGCTCAGCAGCACGATCACGATGACGCAGACGGCGGCAGCCGTCAGGGCGATGACCAGTGCGCCGATCCAGTCGGGGTGCGAGATGATCGCAGTGACCACGCTGAGCACGACCCCGGAGAGCACCCCGGATGCGACGGCGATGATGTCGAACCGCGAATACACCTGTCTGCTCCCCAGAAACATTCCGATGTACGTCACCGCGCACAGGAGCAGGCCCCAGACGCCGGAAGCGACCACGGGTGCCGTCGCCACCAGCACGATGAGGCTCACCGCGATCCGCAACGAGACCTGGTACCGGTGCGCGCGCACATAGAGCTTCGCGACGTCCTCCGGAAGGATGCGCGTGGGCGCGTCGTACACCTCGGAGTCATCCCGCGCGGATACGACGCGCAGCGGCACCGATGTCAGTGCGATCCAGGGAGCGGCGAGCCCCACGATCCCGGCGATGGCCATGGCTGCGGCGAGGATGGATGCCACGGGCGCGGCGAGCCACACCACGATGCCGCTGACTGCGAGGAGCGCCCCGCCGACGACCACCGGGATGAGTCCGTACTCGCGCATGCGCTTCAGCGCCAGCATGGTGACGATGCCGAACAGCAGCATGGCGCCGCTGCCGATGACCAGCGGCAGTCCCCACCCGCCGTCTGACGGAAGAATGGTGTATCCCGCGACTCCCGCATAGACCGACGACACCAGCGCAAGCGCCATCGTGGCCTGTTCCGGAGCACCGGTGCGATCCATGACCAACGCGCAGACCATGAGCACGACTGCTGCTGCGCCGGCGCCCGCCGCGGTGACGATCGTCCCGGTGTCGAACCACGACCAGACCATCGGCACCAGCCCGAGAAGCAGCAGGACGGACGCGACGACGGTAGCGGTGGTCACCGAGTTCTGCGCGGTCCAGGCCGGCGCGCTCTCTTCGACGACGTCTGCGACGGCCTCGACCAGATCGTCATAGCGCTTCGATCCGGCGACGGCAGCGCCCTGCTCGAGCACAAGGAAGTCACCATCGTGCACGGATTGCGCTGCCAGGGTGCGATCACCATCGAGCGAGGTGCCCTCGGCGCGAACCAGTCGGAAGCCGGAGGATGCGGAGACGTTGTCGAGCACCCGAAGCCGTCGCGTGAGGGAGGGGAGAATCTCGGCGACGGGGACGCCCCCAGGAACACCCACGTCAATGCGCTGGGATTCCCACTGCACCGTAATACGCAGTAGCTGCGCCGGCGCGACAGCTGTCGTCTGAGGCGACATCGATCCCCGCTTTCTCTCGGCACGCGCGCTTCACATTATCGCTTGCCTGACTGTTCTGCCTGTTCAGCGCACGACGTGCGCTCAGCTGTCTCCGGTGCCGTCGTTGCTTGCTGCTTCGGCATCCAGCAGCACGAGATCATCTCGTTCCACCAGCCTGCTCGATACCGCGTGCTCGACCAGACGAGCCCGCCTGTTGGTCGCCAGCTTGCCCTGACCACCACGCATGCCCTGCACTCCGATGCGGTCGAACTTGTCGCACACGTTGTCGAGCTTGCGGTTGAACCTCGTACTCGTCCATCCGAGCCGCTTCGCGGCAGCCGCCGAGCTGGGGATCTCACTCGTCCCGGTGCCCTCGCGCCGCAGCAGCGGCTCGGCCAGCGACAGGATGAGGAGTTTCTGACTTGCGGTCAGCGGCACGTGTCCGATCGTCGACTCACCGTCATCCGTCGCATCGCGCGGCGTGATCTTCACTTCCGGCGTCTTGGCGTGAATCGTGAACTCGTATGTGGTCGGCCCTGCGGTGAACACCACCGAGGTCTGCTCGAAGACGATCGGCAGCCGCGCGCCTGGCGCAAGCCAGGCGTTGACGCCGCCCGACGAGTCCGTCACCGTCGCGGTGAGGCGTGCGCCGATGTTCGAGAGCCACCACAGTCCGTCGGAATTGGAGATCTCCAGGAACTGACGATGCAGGAACAGGTTGTCGTCGAGTTCCAGGTCGCCTTGTCTGCCGACGTAGAACGGCTTCTCCTCGGCGAGAGAGAAGTACTCCCCCGCGTACTCGATCGTGACATCCATCAGTTCACGCACCCCCTGGTCGGCTCGGGCGAGGAGCGCCCGTCTGCCCGCTTGATGAGCACCTCGATGCAGGTGCGGTCCGAGGGCCCGCTCTTTACTGCGGCACTCGTCTCTTCTGTGGTCTGGGTCTTGTCCGGTCCGTCGAGCGACATCTCGTACCAGAGGTAGACGTCGCCGTCTTCCGGTGCCGGATTCTTCCAGGTGAAAACGACCTCATCGCCATCGCGCGTGCCGACGACGTCAGTCACCGGAGGCACCACGCCCGCGATCGGATCCTTCGGATCGGGATCCGACGACGCCGTCGCCTGCGGCGTAGGGCTCAGCGTGCCCGCAAAGCTGCCAGCGAAGACGATCCCCATCACCACGGCCGCCACCCCGAGCGCTGCGGCGACCCAGCCCCACCACGGCATGCCACGTCGCGTCCGCTCGTGCGCCAGGTCGGGCGCCGGTTCGACCGCACCGGGGGCTGCCGCCGGCAGACGTGCGGATGCTGCGGACGGTGCGGGAGCGACCACGGTCGGCCTGCGCAGCAGCGTGGCTTCATCCGGGTCGCCGGATGCCGCGACGCCCGGCGCTCGTCGCTGCGTCTCGTCGAGGGCTTCTGCAGCGGCTGGATGCTCGAATCTCGGCCCCGCAGGAGCGGGTGCGCTCGGGCGCTTGCGCTCTGTCGTGGCCGAGGGCCGCGTCGCGGAGTGCGTGTCCGGGTTGATCGATCGGATCTCGCGAACCCGCGTCAGCCCGTCATCGTCGTCTTGCTCGTCTTCGTGGGCGGGGTGGTCGTCGACGATGTCGATGGGCGTCACCGAATGCGAGAGCTCGATCTGCACCTTCTGCAGCGCGCGGGCGAATGCGACGGCACTCGGGTAGCGGTCTTCCGGACGCTTCGCCATCGCTCGCGCAAGTGTCGCCTGCAGGCTGGCGGGAACATCTGCGCGTTCCAGCGACGGAACCGCCATGCGCTCGATGCGCTCGATCAGGTCGACACTGGTGTTCCGTTCACCCTTGCGCTCGAACGGCGAGCGGCCGGACAGCAGGGTGAAGACCGTCGCGCCCAGCGCGTAGACATCGGTGCGCACCCCGGTAGTGGGGGTCTCGGCGAACGACTCCGGGGGCGACCACGGAATCGACATCCCTTCGGCTTCGTCTGCAGCGCCAGATGCTCCGGTCGTCGACGCGATACCGAAGTCAGTGAGGGCAGGACGGTTGTATGCGGTGACCAGAATATTAGCCGGCTTGATATCGCGGTGCAGCACCCCGGCGCGGTGCGCGGTCTCGACCGCGCCGCTCACCTGCACGCCGACGCGCAGCGCTTCGGCGGCCGAGAACGGCTCCTTGCGGGTGCGGATCTGCAGGTTCGGCTTCGGGCAGTACTCCATCACGAGGTACGGACGACCGTCGGCGGCGACGCCGGCCTGGTAGATCGTGACGATCGCCGGATGCGTCGAGAGCAGCGCCATGACGTTGGCCTCGTTGGTGAACTCTTCGGCGGCCCCCGCGCTGAGGCGGTCGGCCAGCAGCACCTTGACCGCGACTTCTCGCTTCGGCAGCTGCTGCTCATAGAGGAAGACGTCTGCGAAGCCACCGGTTCCGAGCGGGCGGAGGTAAGTGAATCCGTTCAGCTCGGGTGGTGGCGATGGCGCGCGGGTCATCCGAATTCCTCGACGGCGATGGTGATGCCATCGCCGATGTCGATGACGTCGCCGCCCAGTACGAGGGTCTGCTCGCCGGGGTGCAGGCGCACCGGGTCGGCGCCCGGACGCAGCAGGGTCGAGCCGTTGGTCGTGTGCAGATCGATCACAACGACCGAATCACCCTCGGGACGCACCTCGAGGTGATTGCGGGAGATATCGGATTCGGGGCTGTCGACGGCGACCAGATGCGGCAACGTGCTGCCGCTGGCCCGGGTCGAGCGGGGCTTGCGGCCGATGATGACCGGACGATCGAGGTCGACCACCTGTCCTGTCGACAGCCGAATCCGCGCCGAGCTGGGTGCCGGTGACGCTGTGTCGGCAACCGGGATGACTTCCGTCGGCGCGTCGGGCGCGGATGACCGCTGACGCAGCTGCCGCGCCTCAGCAACGGAGATCGTGGCACCATCATGGTCACCGATGTCCGCGAGCATCGGCGCCGGTGCCGGCGCAGCCTCTGTCGCCACGTCGGGCAGCACGGGGGGTGCGGGGGGCACGGGCGGCGCGTTGCGCGCGTCGTCGGGGTCGCTGACGTCGCCGCGCGCCAGGACGACCTCATCAGGGGTGATCGTGTCGGTGGAGGCATAGGTGTCCTGCGGCGGGTCCGCCGACTCGGCGGCTGCCGCTTGCTCAGGCTCAGGCTCAGGCTCAGGCTCAGGCTCGGGTTCGGCCTCTGGCTCGGGCTCGACCGCTGGCTCAGCGACGTGCTCTGCGGACACGAGTGTTGCGGCATCCGCATCCGCATCCGCATCTTCGACGTCGGGGGCAGTGAACTCCTCCCCCACGCGGACACCGGAAGCGAGAACGACACCGGAGCGGATCGGGTACTCGACAGCGTCGGGCAGTGCCGTGAAGGTGATCTCGAACTGCGGGGCGCCTGGAATGAAGCGTTCACTCCAGGTCGTGATGTCCTCACCCGAGAAGCCCTCGTCGTGGCCGGTGCTCACCGTCACTGGCCCGCGGACGGCGAAGCGCACGCCGTTCGTTCCGATCAGTGCGACGGCGAAAGAGCCGAGCCCGGTGATGGCGCCGCCGGAGAGCACATCGATGACCTCGGTCAGAGCGGGCACGCCCTGTCGAAGCATCGCCGACAGAGCGACGACCTTGTCAGCGCTCGCGTCTGCGGGAAGGGCCGCGACGCCTGATTCCTCGATGACAACCTGCCACTCACCCGAACGGTAGATCACGTCACTCATCGCATTCCTCCATCCACGGCGGCACGCGGACGCGTGTCGTCGAGCTCATCGGCCTCATCTGCGTGCACGTGAACGCCCCGCGCCGAGGCCACGGTCAGCGCGTCGACGATCACCACCGTCACATTGTCGCGGCCACCAGCGCGCACTGCTTCTGCAGTAAGCATGTCGGCGGCCCGCTGCGGATCCGGCTCTGTCGCCAGCACCTCGGCGATCCGCTCGTCTGGCAGCTCCGTCGTCAGCCCGTCCGAGCAGACCAGCATCCGATCTCCGCTCTCTGCCGGGAACAGCCAGTAGTCGGCATCGCCGACGCTGCCCGCACCGATCGCGCGAGTGATGATATTCCGACGCCGATCGGACTTGGCCTGTTCTGGGGTGATCTCACCCTCGTCGATCAGCTCCTGAACGTAGGAGTGGTCGACGGTGATCTGCTCCAGCATGCCGTTCGAGAACTGGTAGGTGCGAGAATCGCCGATGTTCAGCACCAGCCAATAGCCGAGGCCGTCGACGCTGGCAATCACAACCCCACTCAGAGTCGTACCGGCGCCGGCGGTGCCCTGCTGTCCCAGGGCTCCGACAGCTGTGCGAGCGGATGCCAGCACATCGCGCACCTGCCCTATGCTCAGCGATTCCTGCCCGCTGAGGGTCGAGAAATGCTCCACGACCTTCGCGCTGGCGACCTCGCCGGCATCGTGTCCGCCCATGCCGTCGGCCACGATGAACAGTGGCGCTGCTGCGAGAAATGCATCCTCGTTGAGTCTGCGTCGGGCGCCGACATCCGTGGCGCTGGCGCTCCTGGTCATGATGGGAGCAGTCATGCGTACCCGCCGATCGTCACGATGCGGTCGCCGATCTCGAGGGCATCGCCCAGTCGTACCGGAACGCGCTGACCCGGAGGGCAGGCGATGCGCACGCCATCGCGGACGATCGATGTTCCATTGGTCGACTGCCTATCCAGCACCCAGCCGCCGCGCGCGTCCGCGCCGGCCTCGAAATGCGTCTTGGAGAGTGAGCGGGTCTCGTCGCGGACAGCGACATTCGCGGCACCGTCGCCTTCTTCGGGATTGCGACCGAAGACCGTGCGGCCCGAGACCATTGCGCGCTGACCATCGTCCCAGGTGAACACCAGACGATGGCCGGGAACGCTGATCCGCGTGGACTCGAAGTCCTCGTCTTCGAAGATCTCCGGCTCCAGCTGCGGATGCGGCTCGGCGTCCGGCTCGGGGTGCGGCTCGGGCTCCGGCTCCGGCGCTGGCTCCGGCTCCGGCTCCGGCGCGACGGCCGCCGGCGCGGGCGGCTCTTCGCGTCGCACCGGCTCCTGGGTGATGCCGGGCACGAAAGAGATGAGCGGATCATCCGGAAGATCCCGGGTGAGGTGCGGCGTGAGCACGGTCTGCTCGGCGACTTCCTCATCGACTGATGGCTGCATGACAGCTTCAGACGCCGCATGATCGGGCGATACCGCCGCCTGCGGCGTGGGCGGGACAACCGACGCCGGATCGGCAGCGGGCGCCGGCGCTGCGGCTGGCGATGGCGCCGCGAAACCAGGCATGGATGTCGGTGCGAGCGGAGCGGCGAAACCAGGCATCGAGGTCGGCGCCGACGACATCATCGGGGCAGGCCCACGATCTGGCACCAAGGGCGCAGCGGCCGCATTCATCTCCTGCGGCATCCTCTCCGCACGGTACGACTTCTGATCGATCATCACGGATCCGACGGCCTTGTCGTGCCAGCCCTGGAAACGACCCGACCCGTCGAACAGCGGCGAGAAGTAGCCCACCACGATCGAACCGGCGAGGCCGAAGACGATATTGCGCAGCAGCGCCCGCCAGAAGCTGATCGGCGATCCATCGGCTGCCGACGCCAGCCTCAGGCCCTGCGCGCGCATGCCCACCGATCCCCTGCCGGTCTGCATGAAGGTGTACACCAGCATCCAGCCGAAAGCGAGAATGCCGACGATCGGCATGACGACGAAACCGAGCGCGAAGAGCGTGCCGGTGGGCTCGCCGCTGCTCAGAGCGCTGACAGTCATCACGATGGCGATGATGGCGCCGAGCACCGGAATCACCGCGGCGATCAGCGCATCGATGATGTACGCCACCGCGCGCCGTTTGACCGGCGCGACCTGACCGAAGGGAAGCATCGTCATGGGGTCTCGCTCTCGGAGGTCGTGCTGTTGTGTTCGATGTTGCCAGGTTCGCGGCGAACGCGCGCGGTCGCGGCGGCTTTCAGTTCCTGCATCCGGACGCTCATCCGGCCGGAGCCGGTGAGAGAGCGGATGCTGACGCGGGCCTTCATGCGCTTGAAGAATCCGGCGTCCTTGCCCAGTCCACCCACCACAGTCTCGATCTCCTGCCAGAACGAGTCGACCTCGGCTTGGCTCGGCTCATCCGGCCCGAAGACCTGTCCGTCTGCGCGATCAGCGAGCGCGGTGACCGAGGGCACGGTCAGAGCGGCGGACACCGTCGCCGCCTCTTCGATGCGCGTCGCACCCGGCGCAAGGCGCGCGCCGTAGTCGACAGCACGGTCGGTGAGTTCATCCCAGCCGCCGCTGATCCGATCCGACGTGCGGTCGGCGTTGCGCCGCGAACGCCGCTTCGATGCTTTCCATGCGCCGATGACGATGAAGGGCGAAGCGAGCAGCAGCAGCACGCCGAGCGAGATGCCTCCGATGGCGAGGATGACACCGATGATCCCAAGGATATTGGGGGTCTCATCCTGCGGCTTGCGGTCATCAGGAACCGTCGGGGGCAGATCGATCGGCTCCTGCGGCGGGGGCGGCGGCTGCAGCACCTGCGGTTTGGGATCGACCCGGGGCTTGGTGTTCGTGTCGTTGGGGACTTTGTCCTTGGGCGGGGTCGGCGAGAACGGCACCCAGCCAAAGTCCTCGAAAGCGACCTCGACCCACGCGTGCACGTCATCGCCGGTCGCGGTGAAGACCGGATCGCCGGCCTGCTCCTCCTCCGGGTAGTAGCCCATCACGACGCGGGCCGGGATGCCGAGCTCTCGAGCGGCGAGCGCCATCACGGCGGCGTACTGCTCGTCGTCGCCGATCATCTGGTCACCCCCGAGGAGGGTCGCGATGCGCTCTGCGGTGTGTCCGGCTCGCGAGAGCACTTCTCCTTCGAGACCGTGGCTGAAGAAGCCGTCCTCGGCGAAGTGGGTCTCGAGTGCCCGCACCTGTTCGATAGGAGTCTCGGCATCGGTCACCGCGTCGGCGGCGATGTTCGAGAGATCTTCGGGCACGTTGGTCGCCTTCGGCATCCGGATGTTCGCGAACGCGGCATCCTTCAGCTGCTCATCGCTCACCGCCGCCGGAACGATCGCACGCAGCGTGTACGCGTCGCCCTCCTTCAGTCCGTCGACGACCACAGTGGTGCCCGTTCCGGTGTTGCTGTAGGCGCTGCGCCGCAGAGCGTCGGCGTGGTCGCCATCGAAGGCGAAGTCGTCGGCAACCTCGACGCTGGGCACCCAGACGCCGTCGTAGTCGCCGATCTCGAAGCGGAGCGAGACCGGCACGCCCTCGGCATCCGCCGCCATGTTCGAACGCAGCGGTGTGAAGGCGCTCGACGAGCCGGGGCCGCCGTCGGCGACGTTGAAGACGACGCCGTCCCACTCGTCCATCGCCGCGAGACGCACTCGCGCACCCTTGGGAAGGCCCGAGACGGTGAAGAGCGTCTTCTCCTTCTGATCGCGCACGTTCTTGCGGAACGACTGCAGCGGGCTCACGTAGTCGCGCACGTTGAATGGCGGCACGATGGCATCGCGGAAGATGTGGCGCGGCTCGGCGGGGGCGGATGCCGCGCTGACCGCCACGCCCGCGCCTGCGGCGACCGCGACCACTGCCACACCGCTGAGAACGCGCCGCAGCCGCATGTGCGCGGCACGGGTGGGATCGACCTGAGAGACGTCGACGGCGCTGCTGCTGGGCACCCACCAGGCGCGCAGTGACATCCAGGTCACGGCGCCACCGGCGAGGATGATGCCCTGCACCACGGGGAAGGCCGGGTCGGGAACGCCGAGCGCGATGACGAGGACGAATGCACCGATGATCGGCGCGAGCGCCCAGCCGACGTGGCGCAGGCGCAGCGCGAGCGACGCGGCAGTGACAGCCGCGACGAGAGCGATCAGGAACGGCACGAGCAGGTGGCCATCAGCGGCCGAGACCGGAGCGACGGTGGTGAGCAGCTGCTTCCACGCGGTCACAGCGCCGAGCGCCAGTGCACCGAGGGTATCGAGGGTGGGGATGAACCCCGCGATCGCAGTGTGCGAGAGGGCGAAGGCTCCGCCGAAGACGAAGTAGGCGGCGATCGTCAGACCGGCGACGATGAGAATGCCCCAGCCGCGCCAGGTGCACACGGCTGCGATGGCGATGCCGAGCAGTACCCCGCCAGCGGCGGCGAGGCCGAAGCTGCCGCCGCCGAAGGTGGGCCAGAAGCCGAGCAGGGCGACCGCCAGCAGCACAGCGACCGCAGCCAAGTCGAGCACCCAGCGCCGGATCGAGAGTGCCGGTGAAGGCGAGACGGCGGTCATGCGAGAACTCTCTGCAGTGCGATGGGGAGCTGCTCCAGCGCTCCGACGGTGACGACATCGGCTTCGCCGATCTTGCGCAGCTCGGGCTGCGCGAGTCCGGACTGCACGATGACAGCCAGAGCGCGCGCACCGAAAGGAAGGCGCGAGCAGGCCAGCCGCAGATCCTCGGCACGCACGGCGGTGCCGCAGACGAGCACGACCACACTGGCCAGCGGCATGTTGGCGCTGAGAACACCGGCGAGATCGGCGATGCCGCCCTCGCGGGGCTTGGACTCCTCGACCATCGCCAGAGAGTCAAGCAGCTGCTTGCCCGTGCCGGATGCCAGCTCTCGGCCCTGCACGCGCATGTCGACACGCTGAGAGTCGCGCAGCGCTCGCAGGCCGATCGATCCCGCCACCGAGATGGCGAGCTCGAGGTCGTCGTCGCTGCGGTAGTCGCCGCTGGAGCGAGAGAGCCCGATCACGAAGTGCGAGCGACGTGTCTCTTCGAACTGGCGCACCATCATCACCCCGGTGCGGGCGGTGGAACGCCAATGCACGTGACGGAGATCGTCGCCGGGCTGGTACTCGAGCAGCGTATGGAACGAGACATCGTCACGCGAGAGATCGGCCGCAGGCAGACCCTCCAGGTCGCGAAGGAACCCGAGCGACTGCCCGCCGAAGAGCACCGTCTTGGGGTGCACGTAAAGGTCAACCGGTTCATCACGGTGGTGCGCGCGTTCGAAGACGCCGAGCGGGTCGCCTCGAACGACGCTCACCGGGCCGACCTTGACGACCCCGCGGCGCTGCGTCGGGATCGTGAACAGCTCCTCGGCTTCCTGCGCGGGAGCAAGACGCTGGATCGTGAATTCACCGCGCCCCGCGCCTACCGGCATCACCACGCGCGAGGGGAGAATAGCCCGCGACCCATGATTCGCGAGCGTCAACGCGCCGACAGCTCGCTCGCCGACGACGACTCGCGTGCGGGCGAGATCGAGCGACACGTCGTACGCAGTGCGGCCGATGAGGAACGCCGCACAGATGACGAGGATGATGCCGAGCACCATCGCCGCCACGATCAGCTCCTGCCAGCCCAGCAGCGCACCGACGAGCCAGAACGAGACGGCCAGGCCGAACAGCACCCAACCCAGCGGCCGCACAGCCGAGGCGATCAGGCGAAGACCGTCGAGAACGCGCCCGCCGAGGACGGCCGCGATGTCGCGCCAACCGGCCTCGCGTTCGCCTCCTTCGACCGCAGCGATCGTTCCCGCCGACATCAGGCCGCCGTTCGCGCCTGCGGAGCCGTGACGCTCTCGAGTACCCGGCCGACGACGCTCTCGGCGGTGGTGCCCGCGAACTCAGCCTCAGCGTCGAGCAGCATCCGGTGCTGCCACACCGGACGCGCAAGAGTCTTGATGTCGTCAGGCAGCACGTAGTGGCGGCCGTGCGCTGCCGCCCAGACCTTCGCGATGCGGACCATCGCGATCGCGCCGCGCACCGAGACGCCCAGTCGCGTGGCTGAGTCTGCGCGCGTCGCCTCGGCGAGCTCGGCCGTGTAGCGCAGCACCGCGGATTCGACGTGCACGGTTGCCGCGAGGTCAGCCATGTCGGCGACCGCGCTGGTGGTGATCATCGCCGACAGGGCGGCCGCGGGGTTGCGCTGCGACGACCCGGCGAGAATGCGCTCGGTGACCGCCAGATCGGGGTAGCCGATCGACGTCTTGATGAGGAAGCGGTCGAGCTGCGCTTCGGGCAGCTTGTAGGTTCCCGCCTGCTCGACCGGGTTCTGCGTGGCGATCACCAGGAAGGGTCGGCCCGCTTCGTGGGAGACCCCATCGACGGTGACCCGCGATTCCTCCATGACCTCGAGCAGCGCCGACTGCGTCTTCGGAGAAGCACGGTTGATCTCATCGGCCAGCACGATGGAGGCGAAGATCGGGCCCTTGTGGAACTCGAACTTGTGCGACTGCTGGTCGTAGATCGTCACACCGGTGACGTCGGACGGCAGCAGGTCAGGGGTGAACTGAATGCGCGAGCTGCTCCCCTGCACGGTCGCGGCGAGCGCCTTCGCGAGGCTCGTCTTGCCCGTGCCAGGGGCGTCTTCGAGCAGCACGTGTCCTTCGGCCAGCATCGCGGCGATGACCAGACTCACCACGTCGCTCTTGCCCTGCAGCGCCTTGTCGACGTTCTCGACGAGACGGTGGAAGGTGCCCTGGAACCAGGTGGCCTGTTCGGGGGTCATCGTCATCGTGTTCGTTCCATTCTTCTATTCGAGAAATCTGCTACTACCACGTCATCGCCTTCGCATTGCCCCAGCCCTCGATCGTGACCCACACTGTTGTGCCCGGGTTGCCGTAGAAGCAGCTGAGAGTGGCCTTGCCGTTGGCTGGCACGTACACGGACCTGCCGCCCCAGCGCTGGCTCCCACTAGGTCCGTCGTTGCAGTACAAGTTGTAGTTGCCGGCGGGGAAGTCCTTCACCTGGATCGCCATCGTCGCGCAGGACGATGCCGTGCAGGATCCGGTGCCGCCCCAGCCCACAGGCCAGGATCCAGATGCGCCCTTCACTGTCTGCGCGGTGGGCTGCGGCGGACTGCTGGTCTTAGCCGAGTACGTCTTGGACTCGGCCGTGCCACCCTCGGCGACCGCGCGCACCTTGATGCTGTGCGTCTGGTCGTAGCCGTTGCCGACGGTCGTCGTCCCAGAGGTGGCCTTCTTCTGCCAAGCCCCGCCGTCGACACTGATGTACGTGGTCACCGCACGGCCGTTGTCGGATCCACCCGCGTTCCAGGTCAGCTTGATCGCCTTGTCTCCGGACTTCGCCGCGCTACCGGTCGGGGCGTGCGGCGCTCCGAAAGGAATAACGCTGCTCGAGGCCTTCGCGGGGCCCGGGTTGGACTGCTGACCGCCAACGACCGAATACGCGCGCACCTTGACCGTGTACGTCGTGCCGTTGTTCGCGGCGATGTCCGACGTGCCGTTCCAATTCGTCCACGCCGCGGAGTTGAGCTGGTACTGGTAGCGGATCTCGCCGCGCTTCGCTCCGTTCAATGCCGAGTCCGGCAGCACGAATGCCACCTTGATCGCCTTGTTCTTCGGAGTCGCGGTGACGCTCGAGGGCGCGCCCGGCTGGCCGAACGCACGCTGCGGGGCGGACTGCGGACTCAGCTTGCTCCAGCCGGCCTTGTTCTCTGCCCGCACCGAATAGGTGTAATCGGTCGAGTTCGTCGGCACCGGCACGGTCTGCGAGCGTGCACCGCCACCACCGGGGACGGGCACCGTCTTGAAGACGGAGCCTCCTCGGTAGACAGTGAGCTCGTACCCGCGGATGGCGTCGCCGTTCTGCGCCGCGGCATCCCAGCTGACGGTCATCTGCGCTTCGCTGCCGACCGACGGGGCGCTGCTCACGCGAGGAGCTCCCATCGTGCCGGGCGGGCCAGCCGGAATCTCGGTGGCGGAGTACTCGCTCCAGCTCGACGGGTCTGGTGCCCGGTTGTGAGCTTCCACCCGCACGGCATAATCAGTGCCGTTCTCCAGACCCTCCCACACCAGCGAGTTGCCGACCACGCCGACCTTCTGGCTGCTGCCCGACGGCGGCGGAGGCGAGATCTCGAGGGTGTAGTTCTCCACCGGAGACCCGCTGGACGTCGGAGTCGTCCACGCGACCTTCAGCGACTTGTCACCGAATTTCAGCGTCGGCGGAAGCGGCTTGTCCGGCCGCGTGTCCGGGCGCGCCGGCTGTGATGCGGAAGAGGCAGGACCCTCGCCGACGCGGTTGTGGGCCGTCACCTGGAACGTGTATTCGACGTTGTTCGTCAGGCCATCGAGCGTGCACGTCGTCGAGGCGCAGGTCTTCGAATACGGGCGGCCTCCCACAGAGGTGACGGTGTACTCGGTGATCTCGGCGCCGTTGTTCGACGGCGATGCCCACGCCAGGACCACAGTGCGGTCTTCGACGCTGCTGACAGTGGGCTTGCCCGGAGCATCCGGAACGCCCTGCACAGCCACCGTGATGCGGCCGTCGACCTCGCGATCAGGGTCCTTGGTGGCGTCCTGAATGCGGTAGCGCACGACCATGACTCCGACGAACGATGCAGCAGGCGTCACTTCGACCTGATCGCCGACGGCCTGCGCTGCTCCACTGCCGCTCTCCAACGAGGCAGAGAGAACCTTCAGCGGGTCCCCCTCGGCCTGGAACGGGTTGATGTCGTTGTTCAGCACTGGCACGACGATGGTCTTGCCCTGGTCGGCTTCGTCGATCGTGTCGGGGCTCGCCACGGCCAGATTTCTCGTCGACGCGGTCACGACGATCTGCACGCTGCCCTCGATCGGGTCGGTCGTGCCATCGCTGATCCGCACACCGACACTCGCCGTCGTGCCCTTCGGCGTGCTGGAGCCGGTATCGGCGAGCAATGTGCTGCCGTCCATGCGCACATTGATGCCCTGGCCGGGCTGATCCGAGATCGTGAATTTCAGGTTGCCGTCATCCTCCGGATCCGGATCGGATGCCAGGGCCGCCAGATCCAGCGAGGTCGCGTCCTCGCCCGGTGCGATCTGCATCTGGCTGTCGGTGAACGTCGGCTGCTGATTCTTGGGCGGTAGCACGTGAATCGGAATGGTCAGTGTGGCCTTGCGCCCCGCAGGGTCATCCGGTCCGGTGCCGTCGGTGACCTCGAAGGTCAGCGCGTCATCGCCGAAGAAGCGATCCTTCGAGGTGTAGACCAGCGTCGTCTCATCCTTGATCAGCGGATCGCCGTTCGCATTGATCGCACTGACCTTGGCAGCCTCGGTGAGGCGGACGTCGCCGCCACCGGCGACGATGACGTACTCCTCGAGCGGGAGCTCCTTCGTCTCTCCGCTCATGACCTCGAGCGGCTTCGTCGACTCCAGCCGTGGGCGCATCTCCTTGAGCGCTGGAACGAAGATGAAAGCGGATGCCGACAGCTCGTCCTGGTCGGTGATCGTGTAGCGGATCAGCTGTCGCTTCTCGCCGACCGTGACGCGCACCTTGCCGTCGGGCAGCTGCTGGGCGCCCGCCTCAACGGTGACATCGACGCCCTCGATCGTGCCGTCGGGGTCTTCGTCGTTGCGCAGAATATCGAGATCGACATCGAGCTCGCCGTCCTTGACGTCCTCGACCTGCACGCGGTCATCGCGAGCGATCGGCGTCATCAGCGGCACGTCCTCATCCACCGTCACGAGGATCGAGGCCGTCGCATCGGCACCCTTCGCATCGCGGATCGTGTACTGCAGCGAGGTCTCCAGCGGGCGATCAGGCACCTGGATGATGACCCGATCACCGGAGACCTTCGCCGTCAGCCCCTCGACGTCGCTCGGCAGGGTGAGACCGTCCTTGACGAGTCCGATCTGATCGCCCTCGGGGTCGGAGTCGTTCACGAGCACGGGTACGGCCACCGACCGCCCGGGGCGCACGACCACCGCGTCGTTCACTGCATACGGCGGCTGGTTCATGGCCTCCGGCGGCGCGATGCCGACCCGGACAGTGGCGATGCCCTCCTTGCCGAGGCGATCGCGCACGCGATAGGTGAACGTGTCGACGCCCGTGGACGCGTCGAATGCCTCATACGTCAGATAGTTCGCGCCCTGCTCGCTGACACGGCCCTTCGACGGGGCGGTGTCGACGCCGATCAGCTCGACGGAGTCGCCATCAGCATCCAGGCCATCGAGCGGAATCGGGATGTTCACCCGCGAACCAGACAGAGCTCGCGCCGTGAGGTCCTGGGGCCGAGGCGCCGCGTTGGTGCCATCCACGACCGGGACGATCTGCACGGTGACGTGGCCGCCGGCCTTCTGCCCGCGCGAATCCACCGTCTCGTAGGTCAGGTAGACGGTGCGCGGCTCGTTGCCGGCCCGGAATCGCACGGTGTCCTGCGAGACGAATGCCTCGCCGTCCTCGGGGTCGACGAGCGGTTCCACGAGGTCGGGAGCGACATGCAGCACGTCGCCGTTCGGGTGAACATCGTTGTCGAGCACGGGAATCGTGACGACATCGCCGACGCGCACGACCGCCTCGTCGTCATTCGCGACCGGCGGCAGCAGCTTCGGCGGTGCCGGGATCGGGATGACGACGACATCACCCTCCGCCGATTTCACTCCGTTGGAGATGCGATAGGTGATGCGCACCGGCTCGTCCAATGCGCCCTGGTCGCTGATGCGCAGCGTCTCGTGGTTGAGCACCGAGACGGCGACGCCGCTCTGCGGTGGAACACTCACCGACTGCACGACCAGCACGCCGCCGGAGGGGTCGGTGTCATTGTTGAGCACGCCGACGAGCGCTTCGCTTCCGCTGGGCAGCATCGCGACATCGCGCACCGCCACTGGAGGGAGATCGCTCTCGCGCTCGTCGAGCACATCGACGCGCACGATGCCCTTCGCCTGCTTCGGACCAGCCGTGGCAAGGTACTGCACGTAGTACGTGCCCTTGGTCTCGGCGCGGAACGTGAACTGCCGATTCGGGTAATCCTTGACGATGGTCGTGCCGGGTGTGTCCTCGACGCGAGCCAGGCGCAGGCGCTCACGCCCGGCGCTGGTGTCGTTGGTCAGCGGGGCCACCGTGACCGTCTCACCGACGCGCGTCACGACGTGGTCGGCGTTGGTGAGCGGATTCGTCGAGCCCTCGGGCTTCACATCGAGAAGGATGGTGCCCTCGGACACCTTGCCGAGGGCGTCGGCGACATGCACCTTGACGTCCTTGCGGCCCTGCAGACTGGCCACCGCGCGGTAAGTGATCTGACCGTCGGTGGTGAATTCGACCTCATCGCCGGGCGCGGCTTCGACATCGCGCAGATAGAGGTCATCGCCCTCCGGGTCGATCCAGTCGGGCAGCACGTTGTAAGCGACCGTCCCGCCGGTCTCCACCGCGAGCTTCGTGGTGCGCTTCGGCTTGGGTGCGGAGTTCTTGTCCCAGTCGTACACGGTCACCGTCACGGTCGCCGTGTCGGTGCCCTTGCGGCCGTCATCGATCTCGTAGTCGAACTTGGCTCTGCCGGTCGCGTCCTCGGGCACCATGATCTGCAGGGCAGCGCCGTTGAGAACCGGCTGCACCTCGCCGATCGACGGCTGCTTGCCGAGCAGCGAAGCGACGAGAACATCGCCATCGGCGTCGTTGTCGTTGTCGAGCACCGGGAGCAGGGTGGTGCCGCCGGGGCGCACACCCAGGTCGTCGTCTTCGGCGACCGGTTTGGTGTTCTCTTCCTTGCGCTCGGGCAGTGAGGTCTCGACCGTCTCCTGAGTGGTGTCCTCTTCGTCTTCGCTCTCGCCCTTCGGCGGAACCAGGACGCTCCAGTCGTCGACGCGCTGCATGCTGCCGTCGGCCAGCCAGGCGGCGCCGCCGAGAATGTCGTTGAGCACGATCACGTCGCGGTTGACGCGGAAGGTGAGCTCAGCGGATTCCTTCGCGCCCGGGATGTCTTCGGCGACGTCCAGCGAATCACCCGCACAGTCCCGCACGAACTTTCCGGATCCGCCCCAGGCCGCATAGGTGCAGCCGCGCAGCTGCACGGGCTCGGTGGGATTGCCGTTGTTGCCGGCCTGCGTCGATGTCGCCTCGTCGCCATCGAACGGCACCCGCACCAGCGCCGTCGGCGTGGCGAGCACGACCCCATCGGCTGCTTCCGATGGGCGCTGCAGCACAGCATCCCTCGAGTCATCGAGTTCGGTGCGGAACCCGCCAGGAGTGGTGACGACGCCCGCGGCCGCATCGAGAACGATCGGCGTGGTTCCGACCACGGTGATCGTCGAGGCCGCCGCCGGGTCGAGCTTCCCCACCGACGCCGTCTCGGGGTCGAGCGGAAGTCCTTCGTTATCGGCGGGGATCGTGACGACCTCGCCGCGCTTCGACGACAGCGCGTATACGGTGCCATCGCTGCCCACAGCGACATCTGCGTTCTTGCCGAGTTCGACGAGAGGCTTCTTGCCCTTGATGTCGAAACCCGAGAGCGCCTTGGCGGAGGTCACCCACAGGTCGCCCGACTTGCTGTCGAGAATGGCCACCGTCGTGCGCCCGAGCGCGATCTTCGCGTTGCCCGGAATCGGCGCGCTGTCGGTGAGCGAGACCCGCGCAGGATCGATCGCCGTGACCGTGTCCTGGCCCTGGTCGACGAGGAGAACCGTCTCGGCATCCTGCAGCACGTCGTAGTCGTCGCTGGATGCGCGGAGGCCGCCGTCGAGAACGGTGGATTCGTGGTTGAAGTGACCCACGAGCAGGCTCGATGACTTCGTCAGCCAGACACCGGCATCGTTCAGGTCGACCTTCGTCGTCGGGAAGCCGTCATAGGCGACCGCCATCGTCGTCAGAGTCAGTGCTCCGATCGCCACTCCGGCGGCAGAAGCCAGAGTTTTCGGCCGTGAACGAACCCAGTTCATCGCCTTCATCTCGAAATTCCCCCTCGACAGCGCACGCGACGCGCCGGGCCCATCCTACCCGGGGCACTTCGCCGACCCTGAGTCCCGACCATGGGGAGAACTACCCTCCGCGCGGCGGCTCAGCCGTCTCCGGCGCGCCAGCATCCGCTGACGTGGTCGTCGACCATCCCGGCCGACTGCATGAGCGCGTACATCGTGGTCGGCCCGACGAAGCGGAAGCCGCGGGCGCGCAGCGCCTTGCTCAGAGCCGTCGATTCGTCGGTCACCGCGGGCACGTCGCCCAGCTCACGAGGTCGAGAGCGAGCGGATGCCGATGGCGCGAACGACCACATCAGAGCGTCCAGTTCGCCTTCAGCCAGCCGCTGCACAAGCGCCGCGTTCGAGATCGTGGCCTCGATCTTGGCGCGGTTGCGGATGATCCCGGCATCCGCCATCAGCCGCTCGATGTCTTCCGGGCCGAACGCCGCGACGACAGCGGGATCGAACCCCGCGAACACCTCTCGGAACCTCGGCCGCTTGCGCAGGATGGTGATCCACGACAGGCCAGCCTGGAAGCCTTCCAGCGCCATCTTCTCGAACAGCGGTCGATCGCCGTGCAGCGGCGTGCCCCATTCTTCGTCGTGGTAGCGGCGGTACTCCGCATCGTCGCCGACCCAGCCGCAGCGGTGTCGCTCGTCGGGGCCGATGCGCAGCGAGCTCATCCGATCAGGCGTTCCAGGGGAACGGACGATCTCGATCGAGCTCGGCGTCTTTGCCGACTCCGGCAAGGGTGTCGCCACCGGCGCGCACGCAGATCCACCGCATCGGTGCGCCGCTGTCGGGAAGGCAGCGCAGCGCGTGCCACGCATCGCGGCCAGCGCGCACGATGGTGCCCGGCGCGAGCGGAAGGACCTCGTCGCCGAGGGCGAACTCGCCCTGCCCGTCGATCACGATGTAGACCTCTTCGAGCGCCGAGTGCCGGTGCCAGAAGGGTGATTCTCCGCCGGGTTCGGTGGAATTGATCGAGACGCCCATGAACTCGGCGCCGATCTCCTTTTCGACGAACCTCTTGCCGGCCTCTGCCCAGCTGTCGAGGTCGCCCATCTCTGTGACGTTGCTGTTGCTCATGCCCATCACGCTATCGGCAGTTCCGGACACCGGGGGCTATCGGCTCTTCTTCTTGAGCGCCTTCTCTGAGATCGGGGCGTTGCCGGAGGCCTCCAACTCGGCGAAGTACGCGCGAGCATCGTCCTGGCGCTGCTGCTCGATGCCGCTCGCGATGGTCGCACGCACGTGCTCGGGCTCATAGCCGAACGCGTTGACGAGATCGAGCGCGTGCGGGCGCAGCCGGGCGCAAAGGCGGTCGATGTAGCGCGAGACGGATGCTGCCCGCTGCGCCGACAGGCGACCGTTGATCAGGTACCAGGCGAGGTGCTTCTCGATCAGGTGCAGACCGAACAGGTCGCGCAGCCAGGTGAGCACCTGGGCCGTGCTCTCGTCTTCAACCGTATGCACGGCATCGGTGAACGCCTCCCACTCCAGCAGCTCGCCATGAGCGCGCGCGGCTTCGATGAGCTCGGACTGGTTCTCGTTGAACAGCTTCTCGCCGAGCACCTTGTCCTTGCCGGCGGGGCGCATGCGCCCGGCGATATCAGCGACCATCTGCTGCACGCGGTCGGTGAGCAGCTCATGCTGCTGCTCTTCGCGCAGGCCGTATTCGACCGAGCGCGCGGTCGAGCCGAGGTCGGCGACCGACTGACCGAACTGGCGCAGTCCTGCACCGTGGAACACTTTACCCGCGGTCTGGCCGACGGCGAACTTGGCGAGCGCCGCAGCATCCTTCCCCTGGAACTGCTTCGCGAAATCCGTCAGCAGACGCTTGCCGACGAGCTGCAGCAGGATGTTGTTGTCACCCTCGAAGGTGGCGTAGACGTCAAGGTCCTGACGAAGCCCGACCAAACGGTTCTCGAACATGAACCCGGCGCCGCCGCAGGCCTCTCGGGCTTCCTGCAGAGTGTCGAGCGCGTGCCAGGTCGACAGCGGCTTGAGCGCCGCGGCGAGGGTCTCGAGGTCTTCGCGGTCGTCGGGTGTGTCGGTGCGGCCGGAGAAGACGCCGTCGAACTTCTGCAGGAACTCATCGTGCGCGAAGAGGTGCGCGTACGTGGTGGCCAGCCGTGGCAGCAGTCGGCGCTGGTGCTTGGCGTAGTCGAGGAGTACTGTCTCCTGCCCGTTGGCACCATCGAACTGCCGGCGCTGGGTTCCGTAGGTGATCGCGATGTGCAGACCGAGGGCGGAAGCCCAGGATGCTGCCCCGTCGAGCGAGACACGCCCCTGCACGAGCGTGCCGAGCATGGTGAAGAAGCGACGCCCGGGGCTGTCGATCGGGCTCGTGTAAGTGCCGTCGACAGCGACGTCGCCGTACTTGTTCAGCAGGTTGGTGCGCGGCACCCGGATGTGTTCGAAGCTGAGGCGGCCGTTGTCGATCCCGTTCAGCCCGCCCTTGAGACCATCGTCCTCCCGACCGATGCCGGGGAGGTCATTGCCGTCGTCGTCGCGCAGCGGCACATAGAAGCAGTGCACGCCGTGGTTCACGCCATTGGTGATCAGCTGCGCGAAGACCGTCGCTGCGACCCCGTGCAGGCCGGCGTTGCCGAGATACTCCTTCGTCGCAGCCCGGAACGGGGTGTTGATGACGAATTCCTCGGTGTCGGGGTCATAGGTGGCGGTCGTGCCGAGAGCGGCCACATCGGATCCGTGGCCGATCTCGGTCATCGCGAATGCGCCCGGAATGTCGAGGTTCATGATGCCGGGCAGCCACTTCTCGTGGTGCTCGGCGGTACCGAGCTGCAGCACGGCCGAGCCGAACAGCCCCCACTGCACGCCGGCCTTGATCTGCAGACTGGGGTCGGCGACGACGAGCTCTTCGAAGCCGGCGACATTCGCGCCGTTGTCCTCTTCGCCGCCGAAGGCCTTCGGGAACGCGCGGTGCACCGCGTTGTTCTGCACCAGCAGATGCAGCTGCGAGAGCACGCGCTCGCGGTGCTCATCCATGCCGAGGCTGTCGTCGCGCCAGAACGCGGAATCCTTGATGAGCTCGCGCGACGTGCGGCGCGTGTCGGCCCAGGTGCCGAGAAGCAGCTCGTTCACGCGCGAGACGTCGATGCCGCCCTCAGTGTGCGCGACGGATGTGGACTGAACGGCAGCGTCGACCATGGTGGTTCCTCTCGGCGGAAGTGGATACCTAAACGGTAGGACTTCAACAACCTTTCGTGAAGTCGACTGTCGGCATGACACAACAGCATCCGCTCCCATCGCTGCCCGCGGTTGTCGCCTCGCGACAGATTCCACCGCCGTCGACGAGAGCGGATGCTGCGCATCACCACGCGGTCTTGATCGTGCCGTTGCCTTCGATGACCGTGCGCACCTGATCGCTGGTGAACGCCTTCTTCAGCGCGGTGGTCGCCTCGGTGTCGGCGTTCTTCTGCTGCACGACGAGGTTCAGCGCGAACGTGTCATCGAGCTCGGCGATGAGCCCATCGTCATCTGGGTTGAGGCCCAGAGCCACGATGTGCGAAGGCCATTGGAACACCAGATCGACCTCTTCATACGCGGCGTTCAGCGACGCGATCGGGACCTGCAGGAAGTCGACGTTCTTCGGGTTGTCGACGATGTCCTTGACCGTCGACTCGTAGGGGTCGACCTTCGGGTCGAGCGTGATGATGTCGTTCGCGGCGAGCAGCTTGAGTGCGCGACCGGTGTTCGACGGGTCGTCCGGGATCGCGATCTTCGCGCCGTCGGGCAGGTCGGCGATGTCGTCGAGCGTCTTCGAGTAGAAGGCGATGACGAAGTTGTAGACCGGCTGCACCCCGACGAGGGTGCCGTCGTTGCCGGCGTTGAACGACTCCATGTATGGCAGGTGCTGCGAGAAGTTCGCGTATACGTCGCCGCTGTTGAGGATCGTGTTCGCGGTGACGTAGTCGCCCACCTCGACGAGTTCGATCTTGTAGCCGTCTTCGATGGCTTCACCAGCCGCTTCGACGACATCGGTCATCGGCGCGGTGACCGCGGCGACCTTCAGGGTGACCGGGGCGTCGCCCGTGGCATCCGTCTTCTGGTCGTCTGCGCCTCCGGCACAGCCGGTCAGCGCGATCGCCACTCCCAGGGTCGCGGCCAGCAGACCGACGCGTGACTTCTTCATTCGTGTGTTCTCCTCTGTGTGTTGTTCAAGTTCAGCGGTGATCCAGGCGGACGGAGGTGCGGTGCCCGATGGCCTGGATGGCGAGCACGCACACGATGATGATGACGATGACGAGGTACATGAGGCTGTCGTTGTAGACCTGGTAGCCGTAGCGCATCGCGAAATCGCCGATGCCGCCGCCACCCACCACGCCGAGCACCGTCGAGTAGGAGAGCAGGCTGATGGCGGCCGAGGTCAGCGCGTAGACCAGACCGGATCGAGCCTCGGGCAGCAGCATCCGGAACACAGACTGCGGCACCGTCGCCCCCATCGCCCGCGCGACCTTCGGGATGCCGGGGGGGATCTCGCGGAGGATCTGCTCGGTCAGGCGGGCGTAAATCGCGACGGCGACGAAGCACAGCGGCAGGGTGGCGGCCTGAGTGCCGAAGCTCGTGCCGACGACGGTGCGCGTGAACGGGATGAGGAAGACCACGAGAAGGAGGAACGGGAACGAGCGCACGATGTTGATGTAGAGATTCGCGGCGGTTGCGAGCGCGCGGTTCTCCGCGAGGCCGCCGCGCTCGGTGAGGTACACCGTCATGCCGAGAGGAAGACCGATCAGCACGGCCGCCAGCAGCGAGACGAGCATCATGTAGCCGGTCTCGGCCATCGATCGAGCGATGTCCTCGCCGTATTCCGCGAGGAGTTCGGTGAGCCAGTTCACGACATCAACTCGCGCTTGACCTGCTCGTAGTAGCTGGGCAGGTGCCGATCGCCGGAACGGGCGATCGGGAAGACCTCGCGCAGGCGACCCTTCTCGAGCAGGGCCGCCCGGTCGCACAGCACCTTCACGACGTCGAGGTCGTGGGTGATCACGATCACAGTGGTGCCGAGCTTCTCTCTGGCATCCGCCAGCACCCGCAGCACGTCACCCGTGGTCGACGCGTCGAGCGACGAAGTCGGCTCGTCGCACAGGAGCAGCGGCGGTCCCGAGACGAGAGCGCGAGCAAGACCGACGCGCTGGCGCTCACCACCGCTGAGCTGCGCGGGAAAGTGGTCGGCGCGGTGAGCCAATCCGACGAACGCGAGGATCTCATCGACCGCCCGCTGCTGCTCGCGCCGGGACGTGCGGGTGCCCTCGGCGCGAGCGGCGAGCCGCAGCGGGAGCCGCACATTGTCGCGCACGGTGGTGTTGCTGAGCAGATGCACGCCCTGGAAGACGACGCCGATGTCACGGCGCAGCGCACGCAACCCCCGACGATCGAGACGTGCGACATCGGCTCCCCGCACGGTCACTGTGCCGGAGGTGGGCGCGGTCAGCCCGTTGACGAGTTCGAGAAGCGTCGACTTGCCCGCACCGCTCTCGCCGACGATGCCGAAGATCTCTCCCTCGCTGATGCTGAACGTGATGTCGTCGAGCGCAGCCGGTTCGTCGCGCTCGGCGCGGAACCGCTTGGTGATGCTGTCGAACTGCACGATCGCAGAGGGGACGGTGGCCATCGCAGAGAAGTGCTCCTTCGGTCTGCGCGGGTCACGCAGCGTTTCTGTACGTAGTCCAAGTATAGGTTGTCTGGGCACGACGCCGGCGCGCGGCGCCGCCCCGCTGGGCCGCTCGTATAGTGGGATTGTGGCTCTCAGATATCAGACAGAAGCGATCAACACCGAGGGCGGAAACGCCACCAGCCGCATTGTCGACGGCATGGAGGTTTCGGTCTCGTCACCGCTGGGCGCGCATCCCGACCCGGATGCCACGAACCCCGAGCAGCTGCTGGCACTCGCCTGGGTGACGTGCCTGAACTCCACTCTGCAGGCGATCGTCGAGCGCAAGCACCGCACGGCGGTGCGCGTGGAAGTCGGGTTGCACACCGCGGAAGGCGGATACGAGTTCCACGTCGACGCCTTCATCTCCGCCGAGGGAATCTCGATCGCTGAGACCGAGGAACTCGCAGCCGCCGGCCACGCACGCTGCCCGGTATCCAAGCTGCTCCGCACCGCCGCGAACGTGCACGTGCACGCCGAGGAGTACGTCGCTCGCTGAGCAGCCTGCTCGCTCGATCGGCCTGCTCGCTCGATCAGTGTGCGGCGATGACCGCCAGAACGGCCTCACCGTAGGCATCCTGCTTCTTCTCGCCGATGCCGCTGATGCCGCCGAGTGCGCCGACCGAGGCCGGCCGATGTTCCGCGAGCGCGCGCAACGTGGCATCCCCGAACACGATGTAAGCCGGAACACCCTGCTCGCGCGCCGTCTCGGCACGCCAGGCGCGCAGCGCCTCGAACAGACCCCGGTCGCCCTCGCCGAGCGAGTCGGCGGCCGATGCCTTGCGCGCGCGCGTCGTCGTGGTGCGGCCGATCGTGTCTCGGCGCAGCGGCACCGCCGTCTCGCCGCGCAGCACGCCCTCGGCGGGGGCGCCCGGCGCAAGAGTGCCGTACTCGCCCTGCGCGACGAGGATGCCACGGGCGAGCAGCTGCCGCACGACGCTTCGCCAATCCTGTTCCGAGAGATCTGCGCCGATGCTGTAGGTGGCGATCTGCTCGTGGCGCATCTTGCGCATCCGTTCGGTGGATGCTCCGCGCAGGATGTCGATCAGGTGGCCGGCACCGAAAGCCTGGTTGCGCTCGCGCTTGAGACGCACGATCGTCGACAGCAGCTTCTGCGCGGGAATGAGCCCGTCGTAGGTCTCTGGTGATTCGAGGCAGGTGTCGCAGTTGCCGCACGGCTCGGATTGCTGGCCGAAGTAGCCGAGCAGATTCTGTCGCCTGCAGTGCACGGTCTCGCAGAGCGCGAGCATGGCATCGAGGTGCTGCCCCATCCGTATCTTGAAAGTGCGGTCACCCGGGCTCTGATCGATGAGCCGGCGCTGCTGCACCACATCGCCCAGGCCATACGCCATCCAGCCCACCGCCGGCTCACCATCGCGACCGGCGCGACCGGTCTCCTGGTAGTAGCCCTCGACGGATTTCGGCAGGTCGATGTGCGCGACGAAGCGGACATCGGGCTTGTCGATGCCCATGCCGAAGGCGATCGTCGCGACCATCACCACACCGTCTTCGCGCAGGAACCGCGACTGATTCGCGGCGCGCATCTCGGCGGGAAGACCCGCGTGGTAGGGCAGCGCATCGAGCCCTTGGGATGCCAGGTGCGCGGCGGTCTGCTCGACCGATTTGCGACTCAGCGCGTAGACGATGCCGGCCGATCCCTCGGGCTGAGAGCGGATGAACGCCACCAGCTGCTTGCGCGGGTCGACCTTCGGCACGATGCGGTACTGGATGTTGGGCCGGTCGAAGCTCGCGACGAAGTGCTGGGCGTTCGGCAGGTGCAGACGCTCGGTGAGCTCCTGGTGGGTGGCGCGTGTGGCGGTGGCGGTGAGTGCCATCCGGGGCACACCGGGGAACCGCTCGCCGAGGTCGCCCAGCGCCAGGTAGTCAGGACGGAAGTCATGGCCCCACTGCGAGACGCAGTGCGCCTCGTCGATGGCGATCACGCTGAGCGTGCCTCGCTGCAGCAGCTGCGTGGTCTGCGGCGAGGACAGCCGCTCGGGAGCGACGTAGATGAGGTCGAGTTCACCGGCGACATACGCCCGCTCGACCTCGCGGCGCTCGTCGATCGACTGGGTGGAATTGAGGTAGGCGGCGCGCACGCCATTGGCGCGCAGTGCATCGACCTGGTCGTGCATCAGCGCGATGAGCGGGCTGATCACGAGCCCGGTCCCCTCGCGCACGAGCGCAGGCACCTGATAGGTGACCGATTTTCCGCCACCGGTGGGCATCAGCACGACAGCATCCCCGCCGCCGATCACGTGCTCGACGATTGCGGCCTGATCACCGCGGAACGCGTCGTAGCCGAAGACGGTGCGAAGCGCGTCGATGGCGGTCGGATGCTGCGACGCAGCGGTGCCCTTCGACAGGCTCAGGGACCCATTCGGCGGGGGCAGAAACCCATCGGATGACGAGCCGGACCAATCCGCCGACGACTGGTAGCCATCTGCGGGAGGCTCCCAGTCCATCTCCTCCGGGTCGCCCCACGGTTCATCCGCATACGGCACCTCGTCATACGGATCGTGCGGTGTCTGCGGCATCCCACCAGCGTAGCCACCGCCGTCGACATCGACGCCGCCCTCCACTGGCCCTGGACTCTCGCGAAGCGCGTAGGTTGGACGGAACCGAAGGAGGAGCCATGCCCGACATCACCGTCAGCCGCAACGAAGACGCTTCCCGCTACGAGATCCATTCCGACGGCACGCTCGCCGGCTTTGCCGAGTTCGAGCGCCGGCCCGGCGAGATCCGGTTCACGCACACCGAGATCGACCACGCTTTCCAGGGGCGGGGCCTCGCTGGTGAGCTGGCCTCCGAGGCGCTCGCGGAGGCAGCAGCATCCGGCGACACGATCGTGCCGTACTGCCCGTTCATCGCGAAATATCTCACCGAGCACGAGATCCCCGGCGCCGAAGTCCGCTGGCTCAACAGCTGATCTCGCCCGCAACTGGTGAGGCGCCTGTGCACCGCAGGTGAGGGTAGCCTTGTCCAGTGGCAACCCGAACCTCGCTGAGCACGCGAACACTGCTCGTCTGCGCGGCAATCGGCGTCGCCACCGGCATCATCGGCGGTATCGCCGGGCTCATCACGCCGGTCGTGCTGGTCAGTGTGCCGTTCCTGTACGGGCTGGTGCTCGGAGCCCACGTGCTACCCGGGATCATCGCCCAGGAAGTGCTGCGGCTGCCCCTGGTCGCGCTCGTCACCCATGTCATCGCCGCACTGATCTCGAGCGCGTTCAATCCGGCCTGGGCGCTGCGCTTCATCGGCACCGCGCTGCTGTTCGGCGCGATTCAAGAAGCCATCGCCGCGCTCACCCGCTATCGACTGTGGGGCCGCTGGCGCTTCTTCGTCTCGGCCGTGATCATCGGCATCCTGGTGGCCGTCGTGGTGTGGTTCGCCGCCCACATGGAAGCGCTCGACCCGTGGGCGCGCATCCTCTATCTCGCGGTCTCGGTGCTCGGGCCGGTCATCTGGACGGCCATCGGCATCGGCGTCGGCAATGCGCTTCGTCGAGCAGGCGTCGCCCCGAAGTGAGGCGCCCGCTCAATCCAGGTGGAAGACTTCGCGCATCGGCGCCCAGAGCTCTCCCGGCTCGGCAGTGTCCACCGGCTCCTGGCAGGGATCGGTGAACGTCCACCACCGCTGCGTCTCAGGATCGGCGGCGATGGCGGCGGAGTCAGCCGCGTAATCATCGCCCACGTACTCCATGTAGGAGAAGAGCATGCCGTCGCGCAGGAAGATCGAGTAATTGCGGATGTTGCTGCGCGCCAGCCGATCCAGAACGCTCGGCCACGCTTCGGCGTGAAGAGCGATGTACTCCGCCTCCTTCTCGGGACGGAGGCGGACGACGGAGGCGATTCTCTGCGGCGCTGCGGCGGTCATCGTTTCTTCAGACTTCCTGTTCGGGTGACGGGACCGGCGGCCCCTCGGCCTTCACGATATCGCTGACGCGGCCCACGCGCGCACATCAGGTAAGGCTCAGCTAAGTTAGAGGGGTACCGAAAGCTGAGAGAGGCCCCTTGCGCACTTCCGCACCCCTCCTGCGCGTGTGCGACCTGAGCGTCACCCACGCAGGCTCCGAGCACCCTTCTCCCCGGGGCGTCTCCTTCGACGTGCACCCCGGCGAAGTCGTGCTCGTGCTGGGGCCCAGCGGATCCGGCAAGTCGACCCTCACCCTCACCCTCAACGGGCTCATCCCGCAGTCTGTCACCGCCGAGGTCACGGGGTCGGTCGCCGTCACGGGGAAGGATGCCGGCATCACCCCGGTCGCCGAGCTCAGCACGCACGTGTCGATGGTGTTCCAGGACCCCGACTCGCAGCTGGTCACGGGGACGCTGCTCGACGAAGTCGCTTTCGCACTCGAGAACCTGCTGCTGCCGGTCAGCGAAGTGCTCGCCCGCGCCGAGAGCGCGCTGCGGCGAGTCGGGCTCTGGGACCGCCGCTCGTGGAATCCGGATCGCCTCTCCGGCGGCGGGCGCCAGCGACTGGCTATCGCCTGCGCACTGGCGATGGGGTCCGAGCTCATCGTGCTCGATGAGCCGACCGCGAACCTCGACCCGCAGGGCATCGACGATGTCTATGACGCGCTCACGAGCCTCATCGCCAGCGAGGATCGCGCCATCATCCTCGTCGAGCACAACCTCGACGCCGCCATGCGTTTCGCCACGCGTGCGCTCGTGCTCGACCGCGCGGGCCGACTCGTCTTCGACGGCCCGGTCGATGAAGTGCTGCGCGAGCACACCGACGAACTGGTCGCCATGGGCGTGTGGCTGCCGGCAGCAACGCTGGCGGGGCGGATGCTGCGCGAACGCGGCATCCTGCCTCCGAACACACCGCTCCCTCTCACACCGGAGGAGCTCGCGGACGCCACCCGCACCGCGCTGCCGACGGAACCTCCGGCACACCTGCAGGGAGAAAATACGGATGCAGGCCGACACGCCGTGGATTCGTCCGACATCCGTGCATTGGCCCTGCATCCGTCCGCCACGGAGAACGATGACAAACCGATAATCCGCGCACAAGGGCTGACCGTGCGCCGTGGCCGGAGCGAGATCCTGCACGGCATCGACCTCAGCATCCCGGCCGGCACGCTCACTGCGATCGTCGGAGCGAACGGCGCCGGCAAGACGACGCTCATTCAGGCGCTGGCGGGGGTGGTTCCGCCGCCCAGACGACAGGTCGTCGTCGACGATCTCGACCCGGGTACGGCGTCGCCACGCGATCTCGCCTCGCGCATCGGATTCGTCTTCCAGAACCCGGAGCATCAGTTCATCGCCCACACCGTGTTCGATGAACTCGCGCACGGACTCCGGATGCGCGGCACCGATGACGCGGAGATCGCGGAGCGCGTCGACGGGATGCTCGAGCGCTTCGGCCTCGAGGACAAGGCCGGGGTGCATCCCTTCCTGCTCTCCGGCGGCGAGAAGCGACGCCTCTCCGTCGGCACCGCGCTCATCACGCATCCTCGTGTGCTCGCGCTCGACGAGCCGACCTTCGGTCAGGATCGAGCCCGTGCCGCGGAGCTGCTGAGCCTGCTCGGCGACCTCCGAGATGAGGGCACGACGATCGTGATCGTGACGCACGACCTGCAGCTGGTCGCGGATCACTCCACACACACGGTGATTCTCGCCGACGGCCGCGTGCACGCCGCTGGTCGCACGGCTGAGCTGTTCGCCACCGCGGGCCTGTTCGAATCGGCCGGACTGCGGCTCCCCACCCTGCATCGGGCGCTGCCGCCAGCACTGCGCGGCATTCTCGCCGAGGGCATCCGATGACCACCGCGACGGCACCCATCGTCATCGACCCGTATGCTCCGGCACCGCCCGAGCCCGCGTGGCGGTTCCTGCACCATCTGAATCCACTGTCGAAGATCGGTGCCGTCGCTCCTGCGATGCTCGTGCTCATCATGGTGCGCGACCTCGCGACGCCAGCGGCCTTCCTCGCGCTCGGGTACCTGATCGTGCTGTTCGGCGCCCGACTGCGCCTGCGCACGGCTGCGTTGATGTTCCTGGGCATGCCGATCGGCATCATCGCGATCGGGCTGGGCTTCTCGCTGTGGGTGGATACCGGGATCGTCGATAACACCGCTTCTCTGTTCCGCATCGGCGATTGGACGCTCTACAGCGGGGCGCTGCAGATCGGCTTCGCCACTGCTCTGCGACTCGCGGCGATCCTCGCGCTCGCTCTCATCGGCGGGCTCACCACCACCGGGCCTGACCTGGTCCGTGCCAGCATCCAGCAGCTGCATGTCCCCTATCGGATCGGGTACTCGGCGTTGGCCGCCTACCGATTCGTGCCACGATTCGGGTACGAGCTCTCGGTGATCCGCGCGGCGCACCGCATCCGCGGACATCACGGCGGACGAGGTCCCTTCGCCAGGCTCGCCCGCGGCTGGGGCTACATCGTGCCGTTGCTGGCGGGCGCGATTCGACATGCCGAGCGAGTTGCACTGGCGATGGACTCCCGCGCGTTCGGCGCCTATCCCACCCGCACGGAGCGGTATCTCGTGCCCTTCCGCGCGCGCGATTGGGTCTTCATCGCGGCGTTCGTCGCGGCATCCGTCGTTCTCTTCATCGTCTTCTTCCCCTGGCAAGCCTGAACGGAGCTCTCATGGCATTCAGCAAGACGGTCAAACCGGCAGCCGCCGAATTGATGCCTCTCACCGTGATCCGCACCGAGCGGCTCGCGCCGCACTGGATGCGCGTGACTCTCGGCGGCGAGGCCGCGTCATCGTTCCAGGCGATGGGGTACGACCAGTGGTTCCGATTGTTCCTGCCGATCGGCGGCGATGCAGGCCTGAACCGCGTCCCGGCGAAGGCGAACAAGATGTTCGGCTATCTGAAGTTTCTGCGGATTCCCGACGGCGAGCGTCCGGTGATGCGCAATTACACCGTGCGCGCCTATCGGGCTGCGGAGGGCGATCGCGGCGCTGAGATCGACGTCGATTTCGTGTTGCACGGTTCTGCCGCCGAGGGCACGGCCGGCCCCGCATCGCGCTGGGCGGAGACCTGCGCGCCGGGCGAGAACGTGCTGCTCATCAATGAAGGGCTTACCTTCAATCCGGAACGCGGTGAGGACCGGGTGCTGCTGATCGGCGATGAGACAGCACTGCCCGCGATCGCATCGATCTGCGCATCGCTTCCAGCGACGGCATCGGGCCCGGTCGTTATCGAAGTGCCGTCGGAAGAGGATGCTCTGGCTTTCCCGCATCCGGACCGCGTCTTCGTCGATTACCTCGTGCGGCCAGAGGGCATTGCTCCCGGCGAGCTGGCACTGGCGCGGCTGCGCGAACTCGCCCTGCCGGAGGCGCCGTTCCACGCCTACGCCGCGGGCGAGCAGGCGCTGGCATCCGGTGTGCGCAAGCACCTCGTCGGCGAGCGCGGCATCGACCGGAACCAGGTCAGCTTCTGCGGCTACTGGAAGATCGGCGCAGCCGCCCCCGCTTCAAAAGCTTCCCGTGCTGCGGCCGCTGAGCGGGTAGCATGACCGCACAGCGCACCGCTGATCGGCAGCCGGCGCTGACAGCGAAAGGCTGGTTCCGGAAGCCCGGAACCAGCCTTTCGCGTGACGGGTTGCGCGTCAGCGCTTGCCCGCGATCTGACGGCCGACGAGCTCTCGCATGATCTCGTTGGTGCCGCCGTAGATGCGGTGCACGCGGGCGTCGAGGAACGCACGGGCGATCGGGTACTCGGTGATGTAGCCGTAGCCGCCGTGCAGCTGCACGCCCATGTCGAGCACCTCCCACTCGCGCTCAGTCGCCCAGTACTTCAGCTGTGCGGCTTCTTCGGCCGAGAGCTTCTCGGCGGCGTACAGCTTCAGGCCGCGGTCGACGTACGCCCAGAGCGCGTCGACGGTGGTGGCCATGTCGGCGATCTTGAAGCGGGTGTTCTGGAAGTCGATGATCCGCTCGCCGAAGGCCTCGCGGTCCTTGGTGTATTCGACGGTCCACTTCAGCGCGGCTTCGGTGGCGGCGGCAGCCGAGACGGCGATCGAGAGGCGCTCGAGCGGCAGGTTCATCATGAGCTGCACGAAGCCCATGCCCTCCTTGCCGCTGATCAGGTTCTCTTCCGGCACGAACACATCGGAGAACGACAGTTCGGCGGTGTCCCACCCGTGGAAGCCCATCTTGCTGAGCTTCTTGCCTTGGTCGAAGCCCTCCATGCCCTTCTCCACGATCAGCAGGCTGAACGCGTCGGGACGGTTGCCTTCGCCGGTCTTCACGAACGTCACCACGATGTCGGCGGTGGTGCCGGAGGAGATGAACGTCTTGGCGCCGTTGAGAATGTAGCCGCCGTCGACCTTCTTCGCGTTGGTCTTGATTCCGCGCAGGTCACTGCCCGCACCGGGATCAGTCATCGCCAGGGCACCGAGGATCTCACCGGTCGCCATCCGCGGCAGCCACTTCTCCTTCTGCTCCTGCGTGCCCATGTGCACGAGGTACGGCACCGCGAGGTCGTCCTGGATGCCGAGGGCGCCAGCGAGCGAACCCGCACCAGCGCCGATCACCTCTTCGTTCACGACCGAGCGGAACCGGTAGTCCTGCAGCATCCCCGCGCCGCCGAACTCCTCCGGCACCGAGAGGCCGATGATGCCTGCCTCGCCTGCGGCGAGCATGGTGTCACGGTCGACTTCGCCAGCGGCATCCCACCGCTCGATCGCTTCGCTGGTCGCGTAGCGCTTGACGAAATCCTTGACCAGATCGCGGAAGGCTTCGTGGTCTTCCTCGTAGATGTCGCGTTCCATGACTTCCTCCTGAGCAGCTCGTGCGTCTTCGCACCGCGAGTCTACGGCTTGACCTTCGCGCGGAACAGGTCATTGTGGGAATGCGTCTCACGAAAGGTGACACTGCGTTTCTTGATTGTGGGATGCCGCAGATCCGGCGTCCGAGCAGGACGGATGCTGCGATGCGCAGCACTGGATCAGTGCGCGTAGTCGGGCGCGTCCGGGAGACCGAAGAACTCCTCGAGGGTGTGGAAGCCGCCCTGGTGATACGCCGCGGCGAGATCGACTCCGACATATCTGATGTGCCACGGCTCGGGCAGATAGCCCGTCGTGCCGGTGTGGCCTCGCTCGTAGCGCACGATGAATCCGTACTTCCAGGCGTTCTCGGCGACCCACCGGCCCTGGGAAGTATCGCCGAACTGCTCGAGACTACTGCAGCCGGAAGCACATGCGATGAGATCGAATGCCAAACCGCTCTGGTGCTCGCTGTAGCCGGGGCGCGCTGATATGGCATCCGCTCCCGACTGCCCCAGCTCGCGAACGTGCGTGCCGTATGTGCGCTGCTGCACGTGGTACGAGCGATAGCCGTTGTTGATGCCGAGAGTGCCGGCGCCCGCTGCGGCGGCATCGGCGGCCATCGCCTCGAGAGCGTCGGTCGCGGCAGGTCGCAGCTCGTTGGAGCCGGTGCTCGCGTACAGGCCGATGCCCGTGAGGGATGCTGGCGCGAAGCTCTCCGGCTGCAGCGGGCGCATCTTGTTCACGACGACCCAGATGTACTTCGGATCATCGAGCGTCACACACGGGGCGTTCCCGGCGACGACCGCTTCGCGGAACTCCGATCCTCCACCGAATGCGTGCACGACGGCCGCGTCATCGCCGGCGGCGAGTGCGGCGGTCACGTCATCATCGACACAGGGATTGGCCGCGGTCGTCTCCGCCAGCTCGACACCAGGAAGCACCATAGCCGCGGCGGGTGCGGGCAGCTCGATCGGCTCGATCGCACTGATGCCCATCAGAGTCGCCAACGACGCCGCCGCCGTGAACAGCACGCCGATCGGGGTGGCCACCCGGACGGCAAGCGGTGCACGCACAGCATGGCGAGGCTGCGTGACACTCATTGCTCCATTGTCGCGCACTCAGGAGGGAACGCGCTCATAGAAGCTTATTTCTATTGTTGGTTGACATTCCATCGTTTCTTTGTTCGAATAATCAGATGCGGTGGCAAGGACAGACTCTCAATGATGTGGATGCTGACGCGCTGCCCGGGCTCGAGAATCGAAGCGGCATCGTCCGCTCGGTGACGACGCCCAAGTTCGCCGGGATGACCTTTCACGAAGTGCTGGCGAAATCGGCTCTGAACGCCGTGCCCGGTGCATCGCGCATGCCGTTCTCGTGGACGATCAATCCCTATCGCGGATGCAGTCATGCCTGCCTGTACTGCTTCGCGCGCGGCACCCATGAGTATCTCGCTCTTGACGGGGGCGCCGACTTCGACTCGCAGATCGTCGTGAAGACCAATGTGGTGGAGGTGCTCGAGCGCGAGCTGCGACGCGGGTCTTGGAAGCATGAGCCGGTCGCGCTCGGCACCAACACCGACCCTTACCAGCGCGCCGAGGGGCGATACAGGCTGATGCCGGGAATCATTCGCGCACTGGCCGACTCGGGCACGCCGATGTCTATCCTCACCAAGGGGACGCTGATCCGACGCGACCTCCCCCTGCTGACGGCCGCCGCGCAGCAGGTGTCGATCGATGTGCAGATGTCGATCGCGATGTACGACGACGAGCTGCAGAAGTCGGTCGAACCGGGAACGCCATCGACGCAGGCGCGGCTCGACACCGTGCGTGCGCTGACTGATGCCGGTTTCCGGGTCGGGGTCTTCCTCATGCCCGTACTGCCACATCTCACCGATTCGATCGACGCCATCGACGTCGCACTGCAGCGCATCCGCGACAGCGGTGCAGACCACGTCGTCTACGGCGCTCTGCATCTGCGCGCCGGCGTGAAGCCGTGGTTTCTGCAATGGCTGGAAGCGTACCGACCAGACCTCGTCTCGTCCTATCGCGCCCTGTACCCAGGGGCTGCGTCCGAGGCGCCCCAGGGTTACCGGCAATGGCTGGCGAAGCGCATGCGACCGATGATCCGCATGTACGGGTTGGAAGCGCAGCGTTCGCGTGAGGCCCCTGCGTCTCGGCGTCTTACCGGGGCAGCGAGAAGCACGAGTGCACCGGCCGCGCCGGCCCCCGCACCGATGCTCTTCTGATGCCCAGCCGTCACCGGACCGCGCCGTAGGCTGATCGCATGCCATCGCACGACAACCTGCCGATCTCGGAGTACGCGTTTCCCGGCCCGCTGCGCGATCAACTGGTCGGTGCGATCATCGACGGCGAGAAGACCACGACGACCTTCCTGCTGTGCGAGCTGGCGATCGATGATGAGCCGATGCCCGAGCCTGGTCATCGAGCTTCAGTGGTCGACTCAGCCGGATTGCACGTCGGCGTCGAGACGATCGAGGAGGTGCGCGTCGTGCGCCTGGCCGACGTCGATCTCGCTCATGCCCTCGGCGAAGGCGAGGGGTACCGTTCCGTCGCGGAATGGCGCGCCGGACATGAGACGTTCTGGCACGGTGCGGAATACCGCGATTTCCTCGGCGATGCCGGCTTCCGCGTCGACGACGACACCCCCGCGGTGCTGGTGCGGTTCAGCTTCGAAGCCGCCTGACGCGGCCGTTCACGCGGAGTCGCGTTTCTCCAGCGGTTCCGTCCAGATCGCGAGAAAGAAAAGTGCGATCGGCCCGAAGATCATTGTGATGAAGAACCACCACAGCTTGCCGCGGCCCTGCATCCCTGCCACTGCCGCGGTCAGCAAAGCGACCGACGTCCACACCGCGCTGCCGACGGACGCTGTCTGCTGCCAATCCATCCGGCAATTCTAGGTTCACGTGCGCTGCCACCGCGGTACGCAACTCCTTGAAGAAACGAAGAAGTCGCCGCATCCAGCACCTTTCGGGCCGAACGCGACGACTTCCTGCGGAGGTGTGTCCGAGGTCAGGCGGTGAGCTCCGCAGCGGTCGGGACCCGGCCGCTGATCTCGTCGATCACGTCGTCGCCCGGCTGTGCGAGCTCGAACGGCGCCGCGATCTCAGCACGCTGCAGCATGTCCTCCATGCGGCGACGGCGCTGACGCGGGATCAGCGTGACCACACGGCCAGAACGACCGGCGCGACCGGTGCGGCCCGAACGGTGCAGGTACGTCTTGTACTCGTCCGGTGCGTCGGCCTGCACCACCAGGTCGATGTCGTCGACGTGGATGCCGCGTGCGGCGACATCCGTGGCGACGAGCACCTGCACCTTGCCCGCAGTGAGCTTCTGCAGATTGCGGGTGCGCTTGGCCTGATTCAGGTCACCGTGCAGCGAGACCGCGGCGATTCCGGCATCCTCGAACTGCTCGGCGAGCATCTCGGCATAGGCGCGGGTGCGCGCGAAGACGAGCGTCTGGCCGTCGCGGTCGACGAGCGAGGTGAGAACCTCGGCCTTGTCGCGGTGCTCGATGACGAGCACGCGGTGCTCGATCGTGCCGGAATCCTGGTCTTCACCTGCGACCTCGTAGACCGCCGGGTTCACCAGGAACTCGTCGACGAGAGCGGCGACCTCACGGTCGAGCGTCGCCGAGAACAGCAGTTTCTGGCTGCCGTCCGCCGTCTTGCGGAGGATGCGCTGCACGGGCTCGACGAACCCGAGCTCGCACATGTGATCTGCCTCGTCGAGCACGGCGATGCGCACGTCGGAGAGGTCGAGCTTGCCCTGCTCGATGAGATCCTCGATGCGTCCGGGGGTGCCGATGATGATGTCGACGCCCTTGCGCAGCGCACCGACCTGGCGCGCCTGCGGCACACCACCATAGATCTGCGTGGTGAACAGGCCGACGCTGCGGGCGATCGGCTGCACGGTGCGGTCGATCTGCAGCGCGAGCTCACGGGTCGGAGCAAGGATGATCGCGCGCGGCTTGCGTCCGATCTCGCGGCGGGTGCCCGCCTGCGACTTCAGGATCCGCTCGACGAGCGGAGCCCCGAAGGCGATCGTCTTGCCGGACCCGGTGCGTCCGCGGCCGAGCACGTCGCGGCCCTCGAGCACAGCGGGAATGGATGCTGCCTGAATCGGGAACGGCTTCTCCGCACCCATGTTGCGCAGCACTTCAGCGATGTTCGAGCCGAGGCCGAGGTCGGCGAAGGTCACATCTGCGACCTCGGTGGCCTGGACGGTCTGCGCCTCGAGCCGCTCGTGCACGACATCATCTGCGTGCTGCGGTGCCGGGGCAGCAGCGGTGCGGTTCCAGTCGCTGCGGCTCGGACGGTCTTCACGGTTCTGGCGCGGAGCGCGGTCCTCGCGCACAGGGCGTTCGGTGCGGGCGGGGCGCTCGTTGCGGTCGTAGCGGGGACGCTCGTCGCGAGCCGGACGGTCGTTGCGGTCGAAACGGGGACGGTCGCCATAGCGGGGACGGTCGTCGCGAGCCGGACGGTCGTTGCGGTCGAACCGCGGACGGTCGTTCCCGCGGTCGAAGCCACCGCGCCCACCACGGTCATCGCGGTCGAAACGCGGGCGATCGCTGGGGTTGCGGTCAAAGCCGGGACGTCCGCCGCGGTCATTCCGGTCATTCCGGTCGTAGCGGGGACGGTCGTCGCGGTTGAAGCCGGGACGCTCGCTCCGGTCGTTCCGATCGAAACGGGGACGGTCGTTGCGGTCGTTCCGATCGAAACGCGGACGGTCGTTGCGGTCGTTCCGATCGAAACGCGGACGGTCATTGCGATCGTTCCGGTCGAACCGCGGACGGTCGTTGCGATCGCTGCGGTTGAAGCCGGGACGGTCGCCACGCTCGTTCCGATCGAACCGGGGGCGCTCATTGCGGTCGCCGCGGGCGAAGCGGTCGTCGCCGCGTCCACCGGCACGGTCATCCCGGCGCGGTCCGTCGTAACGACGCTCACCACGGTCGTTGAAGCGGCGCTCACCGCGGTCATCGCGGCCCTCGTGGCGAGGAGCCTCGCGGCGACCCGAGTCCGCGCGGTTGCGGATGGTGCGCGATTCGTCGCGGCCGGCACGCTCCTGGTCGGTCCAGCGACGCTTGGGCGCATCGCTGCCGGACTCGGCGGCACGGTATCCGCGGTGCTTCGGGCTGACGCTGCCCGGGCGACGGTCGGCGCTGCGACCCTCGCTCGAGAAGTTGCGGCCTTCACCGGAGTAAGAGCGACGCTCACCGGCATCCGATCGTCCGTCACGACCGGCGGGACGACCACCGTCGCGGCCACCGGGGTGACGATCGTGGAACGAGGTCTTCTTGGCGTAGCGCGGCTCGAAGTTGCGAGCGGGGCGACCGCCCTTGGGCTTGCCATTCTTGGGCATGGTATTTCCTGACTGTCTCTGACACGAGAACAGCGTCCGCAGGCGGCGCACAGAGATCAGCGCACGGCGGACATACCCGAGCATTCATCGGCCGGGGCCATTCATGTGATGGTTTATGAACCATCGGCCCCTGGGCTCACACTTGTTCAAACGCCCCGCGATGCGCGGGTGCCCGAAGCCGACTGCGGTAGCTTACCGGACCTTGCTGAGAGAGTGCCGGTCCTACGATGGCACCATGTCCCCCACCGACGCAGCGAGCTCTCCCACCGGCATCCAGATCCACCTTCGTCTCGGCGCTGTCACTGCGCAGATCGCGCAGGTGGGCGCCTCGCTTCGGCATCTGAGGGTCGACGGCGTCGACATCGTGCCGCCGTACCCGGAGGATCAGCCGACGCCCTCCTGCTCGGGTGTCGTTCTGGCACCCTGGCCGAATCGCATCCGCGACGGGATCTGGCAGGACGGCGATATGACCCGAGCCCTCGCCGTCACCGAGCCGAAACTGCACAACGCCAGCCATGGCCTGCTGCGCTTCACCGCCTACGAGGTCGTCGAGCAGTCCGACGACGCGGTCACGCTGGCGGCGACCATCGTGCCCCAGACCGGCTATCCGTACCTCGTCGAGACGACGGTGCGGTATGCCTTGACGGATGACGGAATCGACGTCACGCACACGCTCACCAACCGGTCGGATGCTGCCGCCGCCGTCGCGCTCGGCACGCACCCCTTCCTCACGATCGGCGGGGTCGATGCGCGTGAGCTCGTGCTGCGACTCCCGGCAGAGACATACTTCGAGACCGATGAGCGGATGCTGCCGATCGGCGAATCGCCGGTGGCATCCGGCACCGATCTGCGCGCTGGGGCCCGCCTCGGCGACGTGCAGCTGGACAGCGGATTCGCGAACCTGCACCGCGATGCCGACGGGCAGGTGCGCACCACCCTCACCGCGCCGGACGGTCGCACGGTGACGCTGCACCAGGGCGAGGGTCTCGACTATGTGCAGGCGTACACGACGACCAGCTACCCCGGACAACCGCTCGTCGTGGCGATCGAGCCGATGACCGCTCCCGCCGAGGCGTTCAACTCGGGGCGCGGCTTACGTCGCCTCGCACGTGACGAGTCCTGGACGCTCACCTGGGGCATCCGCTTCGCCTGACCCGCGCCTCAATCGCGCACTCCGGTCGCGATTTCTCCCGCCCGCGCCGTCACCCGCACGCTCCGGTCGCGCACTCCGGTCGCGATTTCTCCCGCCCGCGCCGTCACCCGCGCACTCCGGTCGCAATTTCTCCCGCCCACGCGGCGGCGAAGCGGGAGAAATTGCGACCGGAAGGGCGGAGCCGCGGCCGCTAGTGGGATGCCAAAGGCGGGGCGGGCGGCATCAGTCGAGGGGATTCGCGGCGGGGATGCTGCGGGCACGCAGCTGGCGGCGCGTGAGAGTGGCGCCAGGCGCGTCAGCATCCGGGGAATCAGGAGCATCGGCATCCGCCGACTCCGCCGCCCCGCCGCCGTGCCGGGCCCGACGACGCTCGCGAGCACCCTCGACGAGGTTGTAGAGCGTCGGCAGCACGATCAGCGTGAGCACGGTCGACGACACGAGGCCGCCGATCACGACGATCGCCAGCGGCTGCGAGATGAACCCGCCCTTGCCGGTGATGCCCAGCGCCATCGGCGTGAGCGCGAAGATCGTCGCCAATGCCGTCATCAGGATCGGCCGCAGACGCTTCTCACCACCCGCCATGACCGCGTCGTGGGCGGACAGCCCCTTCAGCCGGTACTGGTTGATCAGGTCGACGAGCACGATCGCGTTCGTCACCACGATGCCGATCAGCATCAGCACACCGATCAGCGACGCAACCCCCAGCGGCACTCCGGTTGCGATCTGCAGCAGAATCGCACCGGTCGCCGCGAACGGCACCGAGACCAGCAGCAGCAGCGGCTGACGCAGCGACTTGAAGGTCGCCACCATCACCACGTAGACGATGAGGATCGCGGCGAGCATCGCGAGTCCGAGCTGCGAGAACGAATCGGCCTGCTGCGAGGCGACGCCGCCGACCTCGGCGCGTGCACCATCGGGCAGGGCGACCGCGTCGAGCGCGTCGTTGACGGATGCTGTCGCCACGGCGAGGTTGTCGGATGCCGGCGGCACCGTGATTGTCGCCGTCCGGCTGCCGTGCTCGGTAGTGATCGACGTGGGCCCCTGGCGCTCCTCGACCGTCGCGATGTCCTTCAGCTCGACCGGGCCGGCCGGTGTCGGGATCACGAGTGCGCGCAGGGCGTCCGCGGTGGCGGGCGGCTCCGACGCAGCGAGGTAGACGGTCAGCGCCGTTTCGTCGATCTCGACCGAGCCGAGCTGCTGCGGACGCATCGAGTTCGACACGATCGATCCGACGGCTGCCTCAGAAAGCCCGCGCGCAGCGGCCGCGTCTCGATCGACGACGACGGCGAGGTACGGCAGGGCTGCGGCGAGGTTGTCGGTGACCGCACCGATCCCCTCCCGGCCCTTCAGTTCCTTCACGACGGCTTCAGTGGCCTCGGTGAGGTCGGCGCCGGTCGACGCGGTCACCGAGATCGCGATATCGGTCGATCCGAAGCCGGACGCACCGCCTACCGAGATGTCGCCGGCGTCCTTCAATCCGTCGATGGCCTTCTGCACGTCGGCGCGCAGCGCTTCCTGGTCGGCACCGCTGTCGGTCAGCACCGAATAGGTCACGCCCGCACCGCCGGCGAAAGCGTCGCGCACCGAAGATCCGCTTGAGCCGATCGACGCCTGCACGTGGGTGATGCCGTCGATGTCGAGCAGGGCCTTCTCGACGTCGAGCGATGCCTCGGTCTTCGTCTCGAGGCTCGCGGTCGGCCCGAGGTCCTGAGTGACGGTCATGGTGTTCTGCCCGGTGTCGCCGAGGAAGTTGATCTTCATCAGCGGCGCGGCAGCCAGCGTTCCGGCCAGCACGACGACGGCGAGCACGACCGTGGTCACCGAGTGCTTGAGCGTCCAGCTCAGCACCGGCCGGTAGGCCTGCTGCAGGCGGGTGGGCGGAGCATCCGGATGCTCAGGATCGATCGCGTTGCCGTTCTCATCGACCAGCTGCTTGCCGGGCCGGAGGAACCAATAGGCGAGCACGGGCACGATCGTCAGTGCGACCAGCAGCGACGCGGCCATCGCGATCGTCACCGTCATCGCGAACGGCCGGAACAGCTCTCCCACCATGTCGCCGACGAAGACGATCGGCAGGAAGACCGCCACCGTGGTGATCGTCGACGCGGTGACCGCACTGGCGACCTCGCGCACGGCGAGAATGATGGCTCTGCCCTTGTCTGCGTCCCCGACGTAGTGGCGCTTGATGTTCTCGATCACCACGATCGAGTCGTCCACGACGCGTCCGATGGCAATTGTCAGAGCACCCAGCGTCAGCAGGTTCAGCGAGTAGCCGAACGCCTGCAGCCCGATGAAGGTGATGAGCACCGAGGTCGGAATCGAGATGGCGGTGACGATGGTGGAGCGCACCGACAGCAGGAACACCAGAATGACGAGCACCGCGAAGGCGAGGCCGAGCAGCCCCTCGGTCGCCAGCGTCTCGATGGACTGCTCGATGAACGGCGCCTGGTCGAAGATCACCGTGAACGAAGCATCCGGAAATGACTCGCCGATCTCATCGAGCGCGGCGAGCACGCCCTGTGACACCTCGACCGTGTTCGCCGCGGGAAGCTTCGTGATCGAGATGGAGAGCGCGTCCTTGCCGTCGACGCGCGAGACGGAGGTGATCGGGTCCTGCGCCTGAGCGACGGTGGCGACGTCGCCGATCGTGGCATCCGTTCCGACGAGCGGAAGGGCTGCGATCTCCTTGACCGACGTGATCTTCGCGCCGGTCTGCACGGTCAGGGTCTCACCGTTCTCGGTGATGCTGCCGCCCGGGAAGAGCGTACCGTTCTGCTGCAGTGCCGAGCTGATCGCCTGCGTGCTCAGCTGCCGCTCTGCGAGCTTCGCCGGATCTGGCGTGATCGTGATCCGCTGCCCGACGCCGCCGACGATCTCGGCCGCGTTGACGCCCTCGACGTCTTCCAGCGCAGGAACAGCCACGTTCTCCAGCTCAGCCTGGGCGTTCTCGGCATCCTCGAATCCGGTGACGGCGATCTGAATCACCGGGAAGTCGTCGATCGAGATCGACAGCACCTGCGGCGCCAGATCTTCGGGCAGCTGAGACGAGATGCGGTTGATCGCCTGCTGCATCTTCTGCTCAGCCGTGGCGAGGTTCGTGCCGTAGGTGAACATCGCCTGCACGACTGAGGCGTTGGTGGTGCTCGTGGCGGTCGTCGATTCGAGCCCTGGCACGCCCTGAATCGCGTTCTCGATGGGGGTCGATACGTCGTTCTCCACGACCTCCGGCGACGCACCGGGATACGTGGTCATGACCACGAGCGCCGGCAGCTCGAGTGAGGGGATCAGCTCCTGCTTGAGGTTCGTCAGCGCGAGACCTCCGAAGACAGCGGCCACGATCGTGATGAGGGCGATGAGCGCACGGTTTCGCAGGCTCAGAACGGCGAGGTTCGACAAGGTGATTCTCTCGGGCTAGTCAGTGGTCGGCGGTGGCGCGGGTGTGCGCGGCGGGTGGCGGGGTGAGGATGCCGGTCAGCGCACTCTCGATGAGATGCTGAGCCAGCGGTTCGTCGTGGATTTGCGCGTGCCAGAGCACACCATCGATGAAGACGGCTGCGGCCTGCGCACGGTCGTGCCCGTACAAAGGAGCGAGAAATGCGGCGAACTCATCTGACCAGTGTCTCGCAAGCTCACGCAGGCGGGGGTCGTGCACAGCGGCGGTGACCACGGCACGGTCGGCCTGGACAGATCTCGCGTCGGCTAGCGCGACCTGCAGCAGCCCGGCAAGGACGGCCGGAGTGGTTCCGCGCTCGGTCAAAACCGTTTTGATCGCGTTCATCTTCTCATCGACGTGCTCGACGAGAAGGTGCAGCGCGGCATCGCGCAGATCGTCAAGAGTCGCGAAGTACTGGGTGGTCGCGCCGAGCGGCACGTCGGCCCTGGCTGCGACCATCCGATGCGTGATGGCATCGACGCCGACCTCGGTGATGAGCTCGGCCGCGGCCGTCACGATCGCCTGGCGGCGGGCGTGCGGATCGCGCCTTCGGCGCACCTGGTCAGTCATGATCTCCTTGGACGGCTGTACATGTACTTTTGTACATTTTTGTGATGTGCGGATGCTGGGAGAGCCAGCACTCAGGAACCCGGCCATCGTTACGTAGACTCGACGAATCGGTCACGCCTCCGCCCGAAGGAGCTCAGACCGCCAGGAGGACGACCCGCGAGTGCTGACCAGAAAGATCTTCGGCTGGCTGCGTCTGCTGACCGCGGCCATATGCATCACGGCGCTCACGCACCGGATGATCTGGGGCATGGGCTCGCAGACCCTCGCCAGCGACAACTTCTTCGCGTATCTGACGATCCAGTCGAACACCGCGTTCGCTGTGGTCGCGATCGTCGCCGGAATCATTGCGCTGCGCCAGGATGAGGATCCGGCCTGGATGACGACCGCCCGCGCCCTCGTGCTGAGCTGGACGATAACGGCCGGCCTCGCTTTCGCGCTCATCGTCTGGCAGGCGGGGCTGCGCGGCATCCCGATCACGGTGCCCTGGTCTGACGTGATGCTGCACTTCATCATTCCCGCGTGGACCATCGTGGCGTGGATATTCGGACCCGGCCGGCGCGCGGCATCGTGGCGGGTCGTGCCGTTCGTGCTGCTGTACCCGATCGTGTGGGGCGTGTTCACGATCTGGAGGGGAGCGGTGATCGGGTGGTACCCGTACTACTTCCTCGACCCGCGACAGGTGTCGGGACTGCTTGAGATGGCGATCACCTCGGCAATCGCCCTGGCGATCTTCGCGCTGGTCGCATCGGGGCTCGTGGTGCTCAGCCGGGTGCACCCGACGGTTGAGGGGGTCTCGCACGCGATCTGGCGGAAACTGCCGCGTAAGCGAGCGGATGCCGCGCGGTCGGGCGTCAGAAAACTGCCGCCACCCCTCGGAGCCTGATCAGTTGTCGGCTTCCTCTTCCGGGGCGAAGAAGGCCAGCGACTCGCGTGCGGCCACTTGTGCGTCATCATCGCTGAGCGACGCGAACTGCTCGGCGGCCTGACCGCCGACGAGGCCGACGAGGATAGGCTCGCCGGTCGCGGGCTGCAGATTCAGCCAGGTGCGGATGAGACCGCCACCGCCGACGACGTGCCAGATCAGCGCCTCGGTATCCCAGAACGGCTCTTCGAACCGCATCCAGACCGTCTCGATGAACCCGGATGCCAGGGCGGCGATCGCGCCCCGGTGCGCGAACGGCAGTGCCGGCGCGAACTCGATTCCCTGCTGCTGGAGGACGCCCACCGGCACGGCGACGACGACGCGGTCGAACGAGAGCGACTCACCGGTGCCGATGCGCAGGCTCGCTCCGCGGTCGTCATAGGCGATGCGCACCACGGGCGAGGCGAGGGTCACCTCGAGGTCGGCAAGGTGCTCGTTGATGAACTCACCGAGATCCCCCGTCAGCCCGTTGAGCGCGTCTGGCGCGAAGTCGGGTGGATACCAGCTGGAGGCGCGCTCAGGGTCGACGCCTGTGGTCGCCGAGAGCCAAGCCAACGCGGCTGTCAGCTCAGCCTCTTCGGGGTCGGCGCCGTTCTGCGTGAGGGCTTCGATGAGTGACACGTCGGTGGGAAGTCCACTGGCCTTCTCGACGGCCTGCGCGATCGGCTCGCCATCGATTGTCTCGGTTTCGCCGTCTTTCGACCAGCCGGTCGCCGAGTCCAAACTGATCTGGTCAGTGCTCATCGAGATGAGCCGGTCGTGCAGGGCATCGACCTGTGCTTCGCCGAGAAGCCACGCACCGAGCTGCGCGGGCATCGGCCATTCGTCATCGGATTGGCTGAGGATGCGTCCACCGGTGCGCTCGCGCGCTTCGAGGATGGTCACGGTGTGCCCGGCATCCGCCAGCAGCCGCGCGGCGACGACGCCCGCGGCGCCCGCGCCCACAACCGCAACGCGTTCGGATTCGGATGCTGCGGAGACGATCGCCAGACCGGCGCGGCGGCCCGAGTCGACCGCGCCCAGCACCGTGCCGGGGTTGCCCGCATCCGTCGCCTCCCCCGCGAAGAAAAGTCGCTGCATGACCGGGTCGGCGAGCACGTCACGCTGCTGCGGATCGCTGCCGGCAGGCAGATAGCTGGCAGCGCCGAACGAGTACGGATCCGTCGACCACGTGCTGCGCGCCCACCCGGCAGCGGACGGCACGTTCGACGGTGCGGTCGGCTTCGGCACGGGCTTCTTCGTCTTGGTCGGCTCCGGTGTCGGCTCGGGCGTGCACGAGGCAAGGAGCATCGCGACGGCACCGGTTCCGGCGCCGAGCAGAAGAGTGCGGCGAGTGATGCTCATCGTGTTGCCAGACTACCCGGGGATGCAGCGTTCCCGCCGCCTCCCCGCGCCTACAGGTTCGTCTCGGCGTATACGACGAGAGCTTCGCGCACGAATTCAGCCCCCGTGGTGCCGCCGGATCCCGTGGCGTAGTTCGCGGCGAAACGCGGGTCGGCGACGTACATCTCCGCGAGTGAGAGCACGTAGCTCTTGAGCTCGGCGCCAGAAGCGGCAGCAGGCGTGCCCGGAACCGAACTCAGCCATTGCACGTGTCGGCGCGCGATCTCCTGCGGTGTTGCGGATGCCGGTTCGGCGCCGCTCTCCGCGGCGGCGATCCAGTCGTGATTCAGGTCGGTGACGCGCTGCTGCCAGGCCGCGCGGTCGTCGGGCGATATGCCCCGCCACCAGCGGTCGCTGTCGGCGTAGGCCTGCTTTCCCCAGCGCTGTTCGACCTCGTCCTTGTACTGAGTGTGATCGAAGCCGTCGAACATGTTCTCGGCCATGAGGGTCGTTCCTTTCTGCAAAGCGATGATGGTGGATTCCACCGAGTCGATCTGACGTCTCACCCGGTCCTGCTCCTGGCGAAGCCAGGCGAGGTGCGTCTTGAGAGCCGCGGCTTCGGTCACGGCATCCGCTATCGGATCGAGCACCGCCGCGATCTGCGGCAGGCCCAGCCCGAGCTCGCGCAGCAGCAGAATGCGCTGCAGGCGCACGAGTGCCGCCTGGTCGTAATGCCGGTAGCCATTGCTCGCGATCCGCGAGGGTGCGAGCAGGCCGATGTCGTCGTAGTGCCGCAGTGTTCTGCTCGTCGTGCCGGCGAGCCGGGCGATCTCTTGAATCGACCAGTCCATGGCATCCTCCTCTGCGTTCGTCATCTGATCTCGATACTGCGACTTTAGAAGTTGACGTCGCGTCAAGGTCAAGCTGTTCTCAGCAAACTTTCATGCCAACTCGCGATATATCGTGTTACTGTCCTCTAACGCGATATATCTCGATATCGCCGCAATCAGGAAGAGAACGGAAATGACCGAGAAGTGGCTCATCGCCCCCGGCGAAGAACGCGTCATCGACATCGCCTCGGCATCACGGCTCAAGGTCGGACTCGTCGGCGGGCAGGTCGATGTCATCGCGCACGACGAACCCGGCATCCGCATCGAGGTGCACGGCGTCACCATCAAGGATCTGCGCATCGAATCCAACGACGGCGAGATCGAGATCGACCACCCGCAGATCGGCTGGGACAACTTCCTCGAGGTGTTCCGCAACTTCGGCGCCGGTGGCCCGAAGGCCGAGATCAGCGTCGCCGTGCCTCGTGCCATCGCCCTCACGCTCGGCGTCGTCAGTGCTGGAGCGCTGGTCTCCGGCATCCGCAATGATGTCCGACTCAACACCGTCTCCGGCGACCTCATCGCCGACGGCGTCACGGGCGACCTCTCGGTGAACTCGGTGTCGGGCGACGTGCAGGTGCGCGGGCTCGTCGGCACGATCACGGCCAACAGCGTCTCGGGCGATGTCGCGGTCACCGGCACACTGCGCAAAGCAACCGTCGACACCGTCTCGGGCGCGACGCTCGTCGACGCGATCGGCAATATCAACTCGGTGAACCTCAACACCGTCTCCGGCGCGACCACCATCCGGCTCGACGAGACTTTGCCGGCGAACTACGTGCTGCGCAGCATGAGCGGCAAGCTGCTCGTCGATGGCGAGCAGCGCTCGAGCGGCGGACCCAGCAACTACAGCGGGCAGAAGGGCGAACTCGCCGGTAGCTTCGTCGACGTGCGCGCGAACTCGGTGTCGGGTGGCATCACTGTGCTGCGGCGCCCGCGGGTCTCGGTCGCCGACGACGCGGAGTGGGAATCATGAGCCCCGCCGTCTTCTCGCACGGCGACCTGCGGCTGTACTTGCTGTCGCTGCTGGCCGAGGCGCCGCAGCACGGCTACGGCATCATCCAGGCGCTCACCGACCGCACCGGCGGTACTTACACCCCGAGCGCCGGCACGATCTACCCGCGGCTGGCAAAGCTCGAAGAAGAAGGTCTGGTGTCGAAGACCGTCGACGGCCGCACCACGATCTATGCCATCACCGACGCCGGTCGCGCCGAGCTGGCTGATCGCGAGTCCGACCTGGTGGGAATCGAGGAGGGGCTGTCCGACTCGGTGCGGCTCATCGCCAGCGAGGTGCGGCAGAGCGTGCAGGAGGCGATGCGCAGTCTGCGTGCGGACCTGGCCACCGCTGCCCACGAGGAGAAGAAGTCTGCGAAGGAGCGCTCGCGCGCTGCCGGGATGAGCGACGAGCGTGTCACCAGCCGCGAGAACCTGCAGCGAGCGG
>NZ_FUKO01000046.1 GCF_900163815.1 Microbacterium esteraromaticum
GGCTCTTCCTACTTGAGGTGGGGGCTGGTCAGTGCGCCGCCGATGAGGAGCATGCGTAGTCGGTAGTTGTCGCGGTTGCGGAATCCGCGGGCGACGCGGCGGTGTAACTCGATGAGGCCGTTGACGGCTTCGGTGCCGCCGTTGTTGGATCGCCCTGTGTCCCAGTACGACAAGAACGCGGCTTTCCACCGGTTCAGGGTCTTCCCAAGTCGGCGGATCTCGGGGATCGGGCATGTCGGGAACGATTTCAGCACGCGTTCGGCGATCGTGCGACCCTCGGTGAGGTCGCCGGCGTGGTATGCGTCGCGGAGCTGGCTGGCGCACTGCCAGGCGACTTCGACCTCGACGTGCTCGTCGCGTGTGGCGAAGGCGGTGTAGAGCCGGTAGTTCTGTTTCGCGGTGAGGCGTTCACGCCCGCAGCGCAGGATGTTGCGGATCCCGTAGAGCGGGTCACCGCGCTTTCCGCGATGCCCGAGAGTGTCTTGCTGGACCCGGCGGCGGACCTCGTCCACGGCCTGCGTGCCGAGCTTGACCACGTGGAATGCGTCGAGGACGGCGGTGGCGTCTTCGAGTTGGTCATCGATGGCGTTCTTGTATCCCTGGAACGGGTCCAACGTCGCGATCTGCACCCCCTCACGAAACGCCTGGTCACGCTGTTTCAGCCAGTCCGCGTATGCGGGGCCGGATCGGCCGGGCACCAGGTCCAGCAGCCTCGCGCGCACCCGGCCGTGCTTGTCTCGGGTCAGATCGACCATCCCGGTCAGCTCCTTCGGTCCTCGGCCGCCGTCACCGATCGGCTTGGTGGACACGTGGTGCCAGATGTGCTCATCGACGCCGAGGGTGCTGACGCCATCGAAGCGGGCCGGGTCCTGATCCATCTTCTCCAGCAGCGGCTTGATCGCTGACCAGACCGTGTTCCACGTTGTCCCCAACTGCCGGCAGACCCCGGCCACGGACGCGTGCTCGCGGCGGATCTGCCCGATCGCCCACCAGCATGCCCGGCGTGTGAGCAGTCCGCGTCGTTTCGCGATGTTCTCGTTCTGCTCGGTGAATGACCCGACAGGGCACGCTTCCTCCACGCACCGCCAGGTCCGTTTGCGCCAGATCGTGCGCACCGGACGGTCGAAGCTGGGTGCATCGATCAACGTCACGTCCCGACGCCCGCGCGAGGCCGCGACCACCCCGCACCGCGGACACCCCGCAGCGCCCGGCGGCGACTCAACCGTGACGGTGAGTGCGTCATCGGCGCGGGCGACATCGATCACCCGCAGCCCGTCCAGGCCGACGAGGAGATCACATCGGGAGCAGTAGGTGGAGTCGGGGCAGCACGCAGCAGTGCAGGCCGTAGGCTCGGACACGTCGAGGCCTTCCGGTGAAGGGTTGCTTGGTCGCTACCCATCCTGAAGGCCTCGACCCCACTCACCCCGCCACCGCGCCCAGCCCCCTCAGACCCACCTCAACTCTGAAGAGCC